>CBDBDE010000003.1:0-1742171 GCA_965203675.1 Dehalococcoidia bacterium
CCTTCGCGGTCTCAATTGAAGAAGTAAGGAATAATCTGCGGGCCCTGGCCGCCGAGCAGGCCACTCTGACCCAAGTCAGCGGGGAGTTCCGGGACTATCACAACGAGGCTTGCTACTACTCGCTGCAGGTGCCCTCGGGATGGTGGAAGGTGGGCGAAGACGCCGGATGCCGGATTTCCCTGGGAAGGATGGAAGGGAATATGCGGGCCGGGGCCATATATGTCTGGGACTACCCGCTGAACGAGGGGGAGACCCTGGACGATTTCTCAGCCTGGTGGTCCGAGACTCTGGCGGAACGGGGCAGCGGCTGGAAGAGTTTCACTCACATCCATTCCGGGAAATCCATGGTCGAGCGCGATGGCCATCCCCAGGAACAGTACGAAATCGAGTACCACTGGCAGGAAACCGAGGCGCACTGCGTCTCCTTCGCCACTGACCGGATAGTGGTGTCCGATCACCAGCGCATCGCCCTGGTTGTCAGCGCCAGCGTGTGCGATTTCATGCCGCCGGCGGTGTTCGACGAAATCGCCGGGATGGAGTTGGACGTCTGGGTGCCGACTCCCGTCTTCCAACCGGCTCCGAGTCCCGCGAGCCCTGATTTACCGGCAGAGCAACAGCTCGACCTCCTGCTTGACCTCCGGCCTGTCCTCCCGCGCCACGGCCACCCGGCACGGCGTCAGCCCCTCGCTGTTGACGGCATGAGTATCTGCGCCGTATTCCAGCAGGACGGCGATCACGCCCTGGGGCGACGGGTTGGATGCCGCCGCCGAGTGGAGCGGCGTCATGCCGTCGTTGTCATTGGCTGAAATTTCAGACCCGTGTTCCAGCAGGATTTTGTGCACCGCCGGGTTGGGGTTGTGCAGGGCGGCGGTGTGCAGGGCCGTCCGGCCGCTTTGACCCCGGAGCGCGACATCGACGCGATGCTCCAGAATCAGGGCGGCCATGTCCGGCCTCGGGGTTGAAGGCGGCGGTGTGCAGCGTGCTCCCGCTTCCGCCCACCAGAGCGGCGGGATCGGCACCCCGGTCCAGCAGCAGAACCGCAACTTCCCGGTTGGGGTTCAAAGCCGTAGCCACATGCAGCGGCGTTGCCCCGGTACTGGTTCGTGGCCGCAATATCGGCCCCGCGGTCAAGGAGGATTCCGGCGACGGCCGGTTCAGGATTAAAGGCGGAAGCGGTGTGGAGCGGCGTCGCGCCGTTGGCGTCGCCCGTGCTTCCAATGTCGGCTCCGGCATCCAGCAACAGTCCGATGACCGCCGGATTCCTGGTGTGGGAGGCGGCCATGTGCAGGGGGGTAAGGCCAAGCTCGCCGGACTTCGCCGACAGATCGGGGTCCCTCTCAAGTTGGGCCTTTACCTCGGCCTCGGTCGCCGAAGCCCAGAACGAGGCATCGCACAGAACGCCGCACTCCGCCGTCCCGGGGGAAGGGGCAGAGCCGCAGGCGGTCAACGCCGCTGCCAGAAAGACAACGGCGAGGCCAGCGGCCAGGGAGAAAGCGTATCCCGGAAAACTCCGCCTGGCCCGGGGGGTAAACAACTTAGTCGAGTAGCTGGCGTGTAACATAGTCGCGAATGTTAACAAACCCGCCCAGACTTTACAATTTCCGATGGTGTTGCTACGGAATTATTGCAAAGCCGGAGGCGGGATCCGTGAGGACTGGAAGGCAGGATAGGGGAGTGAGTGCCGAGGGCCGCTGTGTTCGGGCGCGGTGCCTGGGCGGGGTCCGCTGGTTATCCGGGGCAATTAGCCAGGGTTTTCCAGAATGTTATAAAATATCACGTAAAATAGGCCCGTAGATTATAGTGAGGTTACAAGAGCGTGGTATAGTAACTGGCACGGCGCAGGAAGGGCTGCGGTTCTGACAAGCTGCCTGAAGTATCGACGATAAAGGGTTCGCACAGGTCCCAACGCTGGGTTTGGGTGGCAGGCGTGTAGGGGCGTGGGCAGTCCTGGCGCTGTCCGCAGCCTGCAGCGGGCGGCGCATCAAAAGCGGGCTCAGTCGGCCGAGGGCAGGTCCTTACTGGGGAAACCCCCGGGGCATCCAGTAGCCCACCCTAGGTTGGGTGAAGATGTAGGTGGGACTGTCAGCCTCGTCGCCCAGCTTGCGCCGTAGCTTGCTCACGATGGTGCGCATGGGCCGCACGTCGACGCTACTCCCACCCCAGACCGTCTCCAGCAGGTGCTCGTAGGTCAGCACCTGACCGGAGTTGGCCGAAAGCTCCTCCAGCATACGGTACTCCATGGCCACCAGGCGCACCGGACGGTCCCCCAGGGTCACCCGGCGCTGGGCGAAGTCCACAACCAGGCCGCCATGCACGTAGGGATCCCGCGTCTCCGGCGCCTCCCGCCGGCGCAGGGCCGCCCGGATCCTCGCCCCAAGCTCCGTGGGGGAGAAGGGCTTGACCACGTAGTCCACCGCCCCCATGTCCAGGGCCCGGGTGACCAGTTCCTCCCGCCCGTAGGCCGACAGGAAGATAACCGGCACGTCGGATATACTCAGGATGTCCTGCATCAGCTCTATCCCGTCGGCGCCGGACAGCATCAGGTCCAGCAGAGCCAGGTGGGGCTCCTCTTCCCGCATCAGGCGCAGAGCCTCCTCCGGGTCGCCGGTTACCACCGGCTGGTAGCCCGCCCGGGCCAGGTTGTCCCGGATGTGCCGCAGGTCCTGGGGGTCGTCGTCCACCGCCAAAATCCGCGCCCGTTCCCCCGTCTCCCGTCCTTCCTGCTCCGGGGAGCGCCTTGAGAACGGCAAACCGCTCCCGGCCTCCTCTGCCGTGGGCAGGGTGAAGGTGAAGCGCGCCCCCTGTCCCGGCCCGTCGCTTTCGGCCCAGATGCGTCCTCCGTGGGCCTCCACGATCCCCCGGCAGATGGCCAGCCCCAGCCCCGTGTTCTCCCCCTGCTCCCCGGACTGCAGCCTGGAGAACTTGCGGAACAGGCGGGGCAGGCCCTCCAGGGGGATGCCCTGGCCCTCGTCGGCCACCGAGAAGGCCACGTGAACGCCCTCGCGCACGGCCCCGATCCGGATCACCGACGACTGGGGCGAGTGGCGCGCCGCGTTGGTCAGCAGGTTGGCCAGCACCTGCACCACGCGGCGCCGGTCCGCCAGCACCAGGGGCAGGTCCGGCTGGATGTCGATTTCCAGGGGGTTCCCAGCCCCGCCGCTCCTGAAATCGCTGCGGGCCCGGTCCAACAGCACCGCAACTTCCGCCGGTTCGGGACTGACCGGCAGCTCGCCGGTCTCGATGCGGGCCACGTCCAGCAGGTCGGCCACCAGGCCGTTCATGTGGTCCGCCTGCTCATCGACGATACGGAAGAACTGGCGCACCACCGCCGGGTCCAGCTCCGTGGCCGAGCCCAGCACCGTGGCGGCGGAGCCCTTGATGGAGGTCAAGGGCGCCCTCAGCTCGTGGCTCACCATGGCCAGGAAGTCGGCCCGCAGCCGCTCCAGCTCCTCCACGTCGGCCATGTCCTGCATGGTGACCACTACCGACTCCACCACGCCGTCATCGGAGAGGATGGGGGTGGCGTTGAGCAGCACGGTGACCCTCCGGCCGTCGGGCACCTCCAGGACGATCTCCTCGGCCCTTACCGTTTCCCCAATGCTGAGCAGCTCGGCCATGGGGAGTTCCCGCAGCGAGGCCCCCCGACCATCGGCCCGCCGGAAACGGTCACCAGGTTCATCAGATTCTCGGTCGTCTGGCCGGAGTCGCGCAGGCCGTCGACGATCCTCAACGCCTCCCGGTTCAAGGACTTGGGGACACCCGTGGCAGCATCGAAGACCACCACCCCCACCGGGGAGGTGTCGACCAGGGTCTCGAGGTCGGCCCTGGCCCGCCGCTCCTCCAGGTGGCGGCGGGCGTTGGCGATGGCCATGGCCGCCTGGGAAGCGAAGAGCGCCAGGGTATCCTCATCCTCCTGGGTGAACTCCCGCTCGCCCTCTTTGTCGGCCAGATGGAAAGTGCCGGCGCGCTCTCCCCGGTGGAGGATGGGTGTCAACAAAAAGGATATAGGGTCGGCCCCCGGGATGGGAGACCGGAACTCGGGCAGTCCCATGGACCTGAAGTGGCCGTTCAGGTCGGGTACTCGCAGGGGTCCCGGGACCGCGCTCAAGTATTCCAGAAACCGTATGCCATCCGGCAGTTCCTGGAACCGCTGCACCGCCTGTTCAGTCACCCCGGAGAAGAGGAGATCCATGAGATTGCCCGAATCGTCGAAGAGGGTAATCGCTCCGTAGCGGGCGCCGGTGAGGGACCGGGCGGAATCCAGAACCTCATGCAAGACGGTGTCAAAGTCCAGGTTCTCGTTGATGCGGAGGCTGGCCTGGCTCAGCAGGCCGAGGCGCTCCCGCAGCGCTTCGTTTTCCCGCCTAAGCTCGTCCGGAGGGTTCATTTCGTCCGGAGGGTTCATTTCATCACCTTCGTTGGACCGGGGAGATCCCGGCCCTCCCGTTCTTGGCGGCATGATTGGGCACCGCCTCGGACGATTATGCCCGGTTTTTGGAAAGGTTACAAGATATTATGAAAAACGGGGCCAAAGATTACGGATATGTTACACAAGCGTGATATACTCGGCAACGAATTTACCCGGCAACGGGAGAGATTCGTGTGCGCTTCGATTGTCAGCGTTCCGAACTGGGAGTGGCGCCAGTCGAAGCAGGCCCGAGGCGTCCCGAGTCCGCAATGCTGTTGCGGTCAAGTTTACTACCCTGAGAAGGGAAGGAGGTCCTGCACCAATGTGTGCCCAGGAATCGTCAACCCCCGACTATACGATGGGCTTCGGCGAAGAAATGCTGGAGTCCCTCAGGCGGTTCACTGCTGAGACTCACGCCGCGCACCTGCTTCCCTATCTCCGGCCCGGTCTGCGCCTTCTGGACTTCGGCTGCGGGCCGGGCACCATCTCGGTGGGACTGGCCAAGGCGGTCCACCCGGGCGAGTTCCACGGCGTGGACATGGAAGAATCGCAGGTTGCCCTGGCGAGCGAAGTCGCCCGCGTCCAGAGACAGGACAACGCCGTGTTTCACGTTGGGGACGTGACCGCACTGGAGTTCGCGGACGGCTTTTTCGACGTGGCCCACTGCCACAACGTGCTGATGCACGTGCCGGACACCCACGCCGTGCTCACCGAGATCAAGCGGGTGCTGAAGCCCGGAGGCATCATCGCCTGCCGCGAAATGATCTGCGAGTCCAGCTTCACCTATCCCGACTTCGGCGTTATCACAAAGTCGTGGGATATGTTCCAGGACCTTCTCCAGGCCGACGACGGCCACCCGCAGATGGGGAAGGAGTTGAAGGGACATATCCTGGCGGCCGGGTTTGAGAACGTCCGGTCGGACAATTCCTTCGATATTTACAGCGCGCCCACCGATGTCGCCTTCATCCACAGTTTCGCCAAGCAGTGGTTCCTGGCACCCGAAATCACGGAGGCAGCCATCAAGTACGGGGCGGCGACACCAGAGCTGTGCGAACAGATGGGCGCGGCATACGACCGTTGGAAAGACCATCCCGGGGCCATGTGCGCCCTGGCTTTCGGCGAGGCAATCGCCAGCAAGCCGTATTGACGGCCCGTGACGAAAAGGAGCAAGGGAAATTGACTCAACCGGAACCGGCGACGCCTGATTACCCCATCAGCTACGGTGATGCGTTCTCGCAGCTGCAGCCCCTGCACAACGCGGAAGCCAACGCCGCCTACCTGCTGCGGCTGCTCCGGCCCGGCCTGCGCCTGCTGGACTTCGGCTGCGGCTCAGGCGACATATCGGTCGGCTTGGCCAGGGCCGTCGCGCCCGGCGAACTGCACGGGGTTGACCCGCAAGAGGCGCAGATTGAACTGGCCCGGTCCCTCGCCGCGTCGTCGGGAGCGGACAACGCCATATTCCACGTCGGAGACGTGACGGCCCTGCCCTTCCCGGACGGCTTCTTCGACGTGGCCCATTGCCACACCGTCCTGATGTACGTGCCAGATACCCGGGCCGCCTTGGCGGAAGTGAAGCGGGTGCTTAAGCCTGGCGGTCTGATCGCCTGCCGCGAAATGATCTGCGAGTCCAGCTTCGTCCATCCCGACATGGGAATAATGAAGACCGGGTGGAACGCGCTGGAGGACCTGCTGTCCTTTGACGACGGGCACCCCCAGATGGGGAAGGAATTGAAGACCCATATCCTGGAGGCCGGGTTCACGAACATACGGGTATCCGCTTCTTTCGACACCCACAGCGCTCCGGCCGAGGTGTCCCTGATCCACTCTCTCGCCAGGCGATGGTTCTCGTCGCCGGAAATGCTGGAAGCGGCCAGCGTCTACAACACGCCCGACGCGGAGCAGAGTCTATTTGCCAGATTCAGCGCCGCCATTGACGAGTGGAAGGACCTGCCCGAAGCGGCGGTCGCCTACGCCTACGGAGAGGCCATAGCCAACAAGCCGTAGGGCGGATGAGGGAAGGCGGCGATGCGGTTCTGGCGGGCGTCTGCGGGTTGCCCGCGCCGGGGAACAGGCGGTAGTGGCAGACATCATCGCCCAACTAAAGAGTATCGCCGAGGCGATAAACGCCATCAGTCCAAACCCCCTGGCTGGTGAAACAACGCCTACTCCACAGCAATTCCCGCCAGTGTCTCGAAGTAGTCGGGGAAGGTCTTGGAGACGCAGTCGGGGTTGTTGATGGTGATGGGAGCGTCTCCCAGGGCGGCCAGGGAAAAGCTCATGGCCATGCGGTGGTCGTTGTAGGTGTCGATGGCGGCGGATGAGATGCGCTCCGGCGGGGTGATTTTCAGGTAGTCGGATCCCTCCTCCACCTGGGCGCCCACCTTGCGGAGCTCGGCGGCCATGGCGGCGAGGCGGTCGGTCTCCTTGACCCGCCAGTTGCCCACGTTGCGGATGGTGGTCTGGCCCTCCGCGAAGAGGGCGGCGGTGGCAACGGTCATGGCGGCGTCGGGGATGTGGTTCAGGTCCAGGTCAACGCCGCGAAGGTCGCCCCGTCCCACCTCGATCCAGTCCTCCCCCCGGCGCACCGGCGCGCCCATCTGCTCCAGCACGTCGGCCAGGCGGACATCGCCCTGAACGCTGGACAACCCGACGCCCTGGACGCGGACGGTGCCGCCCCGGATGGCGGCGGCGGCGAGGAAGTAGGTGGCGGAGGAGGCGTCTCCCTCCACCAATGCACTCCCCGGGGACTGGTATCCCTGGCCGCCGGCCACGCGGTACTGCCGGTAGCCGTCGGCTTTGACGGTTGCGCCGAACCGGCGCATGACGGCGACGGTCATGTCGATGTAGGGCTTGGACACCAGGTCTCCGACCACTTCAATGACCATGTCCTGTCGGGCTAGCGGGGCCGACAGCAGGATGGCGGTTAGGTACTGGCTGGAGACGTTGCCGCGGACGGACACGCTGCCGCCGGGGATGCCCCGGGCGTGGATGCGCAGCGGGGGGTATCCGTCCTTGTCCAGGTATTCGATGTCGGCGCCCATGGGACGGAGCGCGTCCACCAGGTCCTCGATGGGGCGCTCGTACATCCGGGGTTCGCCGGTCAGGGTGAACTCCCCTTCCCCCAGGCACAGGGCGGCGCAAATCGAGCGCATGGTGGTGCCGGAGTTGCCGAGGAACAGCTCGGTTTCCTGGGATGGGAACGGCCCGCCCAGTCCCTGCACCCGGCAGAGGGTGTTGTTCCGGGAAAGCTTCATCTCAACGCCCAGACGCCGCAGGGAGTCAATCATCCGGCTGGTATCGTCGCTCTCCAGCAGGTTGTAGACTTCGGTTGTGCCCCGGGACAGGGCGGACAGCAGCAGGATGCGGTTGGAAAGGCTCTTGGAGCCGGGGAGGGAAATCTCGCCGTTGACCCGGGAAATGGGGTTCAGCACCAGTTGTTCCATGGGGAAGCTCTCCTTATCCGGCAGCATATTGAAGGCACTTCTTGGAAGGTACTTCCTGGCCAGCGCAGCGCAGCGATGGTCTCCCGTTCAGCCGGTCTAAACCCTCCCCGCCACCGGGAGGCAAACGAAGGGTGAGCTTCCGCTGCCATCTCGCGAAGAGCCTTCCCGATGAGGGACGAGAGGGAGACCCCACGCGCACGGGCGCACCGCCTGGCCGCCGGAAGCAATTCAGCGCCAATCGTGACGGTAAGCTTTTGCTTCATGCCGGCTGGAACCTGGAAGCAATTATACGCACTCTGAGACAACGGTAACCGTTCCCCGGTTGACCAGCCGCAGAGAATTGGCGAAACACGCCTCCCTTCCCTCTTGGGCCTTCAGACAATCCAATCTTAACCTATTCACACCACCTGCTTTCCTTTCTAATCGCAATCCGGAGGTTTCTCATGTCAAAGAAAACAATCGCCAACACCGTTCTCGTTTCCACCCTCGCCGCTGCGGTCGCCTACGGCTTGGTCAAGAAACAGCGCAAGGGGAAGACTCCGCAGACGGACAGAGACGATCCATCTTCCCGATGGGTCAGTTCCTAGGGACCCAATCCCCAAAACACAAACCGGGCGTTGGTCTCCACCTGACGCCCGGTTTGACTCTCCCGCCCAGATTTCCGCCACGGGCAAGCCGTTGCCTTAACAGGCCAAACGCGCTTGCATCTCGTTTGACATCCCCCAGCCCCTCGGCTATAGTTGGCCGTGCTCCGATTCGCGGTTGCGGAAGGGCAGTTTTAACAAGCGAAACTTCCTCCCGGGGAATCTTGAGGGTTTAATAGGGAAGACGGTGGGAGTCCGTCACGGTTGCGCCACTGTGTGTGGGGAGCTGGCCGGTGACAATGCCACTGCCCGCACCGGCGGGCGGGAAGGCGCCGGTACAGCGGCGATCCACGAGTCAGGAGACCTGCCCCGGGAGCGAGAACCTGATCTGCGGCAACGGAAAGGGTTCCGGTGCGTCCGGGTTCCAGCCGACAATGAACACCAGAGTTGGATCCGGGCGGACTTAGAACTCCGACACCCCCTGAGCCGTCGAGCCGGGGGGTTTTGTTTCGCAGGGGAATCGACCCGCTCCAGCGGATAGGCGAAAGAGGCCGCACCACAGAATGACTCTGGTAGAGAAATACGCGCTGCTTCCCGACGAGATCGACCGGGAAAGCCTGAAGATGGTCCAAGCGGACCTTCCTTCCGGGTTGACGCTGGCTGCGAAGGAGCACTACGTCCTCTGCCGCATCGTGCGGGCCGAGGGGGACGCGGGGATCGCTCCGTCGGTTAGGTTCAGCCCGGGAGCGGTGGACGCGGGCTTGGCGGCGCTGAAGGCGTCCGCGCCGGTGGTAACCGACGTCAGGATGGTGGAGATGGGCATCTCCAAGGCGCTGCTGCGAGGCGCCAACGTGACCACAAGCTGCATGATTGACGCCCCGGAAGTGGCGGAGCGGGCCCAGCGGGAAGGCACCACCCGCTCGGTGGCGGCGGTACGCGAACTGGCCCCGAAGGCCAACGGGGCGGTGTGCGCCATCGGCAACGCTCCCACGGCTCTGCTGGCCCTGCTGGACCTGATTGACGCAGGAGAAGTCAATCCGGCCCTGGTCATCGGGATGCCGGTGGGGTTCGTGGCCTGTGCCGAGTCCAAGGATGAACTGGTCAAGCGCAACGTCCCCTGTATCACCGTCCTGGGCCGTCGCGGCGGAAGCTCGGCGGCGGCGGCCACGGTGAACGCCCTCCTGGACCTTCTGAAAGTCGAGTAACCCGAGTATTGGCTTCGCCAGAAAACAACGGTAACGTCCCGACACCCGCCGCCAACGGTTCTACCTCCGAGCGCTGCGGGGTCATCCTGCTGTGCCACGGCAGCCAGCGGGGCACCAGCCGCGACGAGTGTTCCTGCTCGTGGGCGGCCCAGGGCGGCGACTGGCCCGAGTGGTGCCGCCACTGCCCGGATACACGGGTTGGCCTGGCCGAGGCCTCGGACCGGCTGCAGAGCGTCCTGGGGGAGCCCCAGGCCGATGTCCTGCTGTCCTGCCTGGAGTTCATCCAGCCCCACCCGGACCAGGCCGTGGAAGTGCTGGCGGAACGGGGACTGGACCAGGTGGTGATCATGCCCTACCTGCTGGGGCAGGGGAAGCACGCCACGGAAGAGCTGGAAGAAGTCCTGGATGAGCTGCGGGAGCAGGCTCCCCAGGTGCAGCTGGCCCTGACCCGGGGGCTGGGCTCCGATCCCCGCCTGGCCGACCTGGTGGTAGAGCGGGTGCGCGACCTGGACGGGACGCCTTCCCTGACCCCCGACGAAGGCCGCACCGTGGGAGTCCTGCTGGTCAAGGCAGGAACGAGGACCCAGTACGACGACTGCCTCTGGCTCCAGGAGTTGGCCCGGTTGGCCGAGGGACGGCTGGGAGAAGGCTACGCCGTCGAGATTGCCCAGTCCCATTACGGCGACCCGACCATGGCTTACGCTTCCGCCCGGCTGGTGGAGGAGCGGGGCGTTTCGGCGGTGCTGTGCGTCCCCTACCTGTTCTTCCCGGGAATGATCCTCAAGCGCAACGTGCTCGGTGGGATGCAGGCCGCCCGGGAAAAGTACCCCAACGTTGAAATGCACGTGGCCCCTCCGCTGGGAGTGGACGACCGGGTGGTGGCGGTGGCCGCCGACCGGGTCCGCGAGGTCTGGGGCCGGTAGCCTCTCCCCGACCCGCGCCGGGGGAGCGTCCACCAACAGGAATCCCATTCATCCAACGGCGAATTATCCGCGATGACGCAACCACAAGACGACAACCAGTCCAGGGAAAGTGATTACAGCCGGACGACGGTGAGGAACCGGCAGGGGATGCGGACCGGTTACACCACCGGCTCCTGCGCCGCCGCTGCGGCCAAGGCCGCCGTAACCACCCTGCTGACCGGGGAACCAACCGGGGAGGTGACCATCCACCTGCCCGTGGGACAGGATGCGGCCTTCCGCATCCACCGCTGCGAGTGGGTTGATGACCAGCGGGTACTCTGTTCCGTCATCAAGGACGGGGGCGATGACCCGGACGCCACGCACGGGGCCGAAATCTGCGTCACGGTGAACCGTGCCCCCGGCCAAGAGGGATTGAAAATCACTGGCGGGCCCGGGGTCGGCACGGTGACCCGTCCCGGGACCGGGATAGATGTGGGAGAGCCCGCCGTTACCCGCGTTCCCCGCCGGATGATGGCCGAATCGGTCAGCGCGGCGGCCCAGAGCGCGGGGCTGGATGCCGAAGCTGGGTTCATTGCCCAAGTCTCCGTCACCGACGGGGAAGAGATCGCCAAGAAGACCACCAACGCCCGCCTTGGCGTCCTGGGCGGAATCTCCATCCTGGGCAGCACCGGGGTTGTCCAACCCTTTTCCACCGCCGCCTGGCGGGCCAGCGTCCACTTGGCCGTGGACGTGGCCGCGACCAACGGGTTGGACCACGTCGTCCTGTCCACCGGCACCCGCAGTGAGGAATACTCCCGCAGCCACCTGGACCTGCCCGACATGGCCTACATCGAGGCCGGCATCTTCAGCGGCCCGTCCATGAAACGATGTGTCATGCGGAAGATCCCCCGGGCCACCCACGTCGGCATGGTCGGCAAGTTCTCCAAGATGGCTATGGGATACTTCGTCACCCACGTCGCCGGCAACCAGGTGGACACCAACTTCCTGGCCGAGCTGGCTGCCCAGTGCGGGGCAACCCCTGAAATCCAGGAAGAGATAAGGGGCGCCAGCAGCGCCCGCCATTTCCAGGAGATAGCCCAGGCCAACGACCTGATGCAGGTCATACCCATAATGTGCCAGATGGTGTGCGAGGAGAGCCAGAAACTCCTGGGCGACGACGCTGATTCGCTGATAGTAGATTCCATGTGCTTCGACTTCGACGGCGCCCTGCTGGGGTGGGCTTCCACCTCTCCCGAAGGCATCCCGATGGTGACGGGAGCATCCACCGGCGGAGATGGTTAAGCCTTCCGCCGCCCTGGAATCCCGCCCGCTGGGCCTGCCCGACGACGCCTTCGAGCAGCGCCGCCCGTTGCGGGGCCAGATAACCAAGCGGGAGATCCGGGCCGTCAGCCTGTACAGCCTGGGGCTCAAATCCGGCAGCGTCGTCTGGGACATCGGCGCGGGAACGGGGTCGGTCGCAATCGAGGCCTCCCTCATCGCCCACCTGGGACAGGTATACGCCATCGAACGGGACGAGAATGGCCTGGACCTGCTCCGCAACAACGTTGCGAATCTCTCCGGCGACAACGTGGAGATCGTCATCGGGGAAGCGCCGGCGGCGTTGGCGGAGCTGCCTGACCCGGACTCGGTGTTTGTGGGGGGCAGCGGCGGGAACCTGTCCGCCATCCTGGAGACGGTGACCCGACGGTTGAAAGATGAAGGCCGCATTGTGGTAAACTTGGCCGCCCTGGAACGCACCCACGAGGTCTATCACCGCCTCAAGGATGAAGGAATGGCCGTGGAACTGACCACCATCAGCGCCTCGCGGGGCAGGGAGATGCCCGATGGAACGGTGCGGTTGGAAGCCATGAATCCGGTGTTCATCGTGTCCGCCCAACGGGGGCGGGAACAGCCAGCGAGTCAAACAGAATGACCACACCTGAAAACGTCAACAGGGGAAAGCTCTACGGCGTGGGCGTTGGCCCCGGGGACCCGGAATTGCTGACTCTGAAGGCCCAGCGGATCCTCCAGCAGGTGCCCATCATTTGCGTACCCCAGGCCGAGACCAGCACCGACAGCTACGCGCTCAGCATCGTCCGGGAGTTCCTTGACCGGGAATCCCAGGAGATTATGCGCATTCCCTTCCCCACCGACGACGAAGAGGCAGCAGGAGACGTCTGGCGTCACGCCGCCGAGATGGTTGCGGAGCGCCTCAACGCCGGGCAGGATGCCGCCTTCATCACCGAAGGCGACCCCATGCTGTACAGCACTTTCTCCTACGTGCTGGAGAGCATCCGGGTCAACCACCCCAACGTTCCCGTGGAAATCGTCCCTGGCGTTTCATCGGTGATGGCCGCCGCCGCGTCGGCGGTGGCTCCCCTCGTCACCCACGGGCAGCGCCTGGCCATTCTTCCCGCGGTCTACGGGATTGACGACCTGCGGGAGGCCATCGCCAACTACGACACCATCGTCCTGATGAAGGTAAACCGCACCCTGCTCCAGGCCCTGGCCAACCTGGAAAAGCTGGGCCTGGCCGGCAAGGGCATCTACGTCCGCCGCGCCAGCACCGAGCGGGAGCGGGTGGTGCAGGACCTCCAGCAGCTTACCGAGGAAGACCTCGACTATTTCTCCCTCTTGATTATCAGGAAGTGACCGCTTATGAGTGACCAGCAGGGCAAGGTCTATTTCGTCGGCAGCGGGCCCGGCGACCCGGAACTGATTACCGTCAAGGCCCGGCGAATCATCGAAGAGGCGGACGTGGTGGTCTACGCCGATTCCCTGGTGCCCCAGGAAATCGCGGACTTCGCCAGCCCCGACGCCGCCGTCTACGGCAGCAAGGACATGGCCCTGCCGCAGATCATGGAGATCATGCTTACCGCCGTCGCCGAGGGCAAGACCGTCGCCCGCGTCCAGAGCGGCGACCCGGCAGTCTACGGCGCCATCATTGAGCAGATGCGGGTGCTGGAGCGGGAGGGGGTGGACTATGAAATTATCCCCGGAGTCAGCGCCGCCTTTGCCGCCGCCGCCCTGCTCAAGACCGAGTTGACCGTCCCCGAGGTATCCCAGACCATCATCATGACCCGCACCGAGGGCCGCGTCGCCATGCCTCCGAAGGAGCAGCTCCGCGACTTGGCCGCCCACGGCTGCTCCCTCGTCCTCTTCCTCAGCATCACCCGCATGACGAAGGTGGTGCGCGAGCTTCGAGCCGCCGGGTACGAGCGGGAAACGCCGGTGGCGGTGGTCTACCGGGTGGGCTGGCCCGAGGAGCAGGTCATCCGGGGCACCCTGGCCGACATTGCCGCTAAGGTCCGCGACTCCAAGATAAACCGCCAGGCCCTGGTGATGGTGGGAGAGGCCATGAACCCCGACCTGCGCTCGCCGGAGTATGTGGAGGAGCACGGGTCCGCCGTATCCCACCTGTACTCCGAGGACTACACCCATCTTTTCCGCCTCTCCCGGGAGCAGCAGGAATCACGAGCGCTGGCCGGAGCAGGAGACTCGCCGGCTGACTAGCCGGGGTGACCATGCCCCGCACCTCGGTCATCGCACTCTCCCGGCAGGCGGCATCCCTGGCCCGCCGCTTGCCCGGACCCTTGGGGCCGGATACGGCCCTTTACCTGGAACGCCGTTTCTGGGACGAGTCCAGCCAAGCCCTTGCCTTTGACCTTCCCCTGCGACCCGTGTTGCGGCAGGCGTGGGCCGATTCCGACTCCATCGTTCTGTTCCTTCCCTTGGGCGCTGCCGTCCGCCTAGCCGCCCCTCTGTTGCGGGACAAGCACAACGATCCGGCGCTGGTCTGCGTGGACGATGCCGGACGTTTCGCCGTCAGCGTCCTCTCCGGCCACCTGGGAGGCGCGGACAAGCTGGCCGAGCAAGTCGCCCAGGCCATCGGCGCGCAGGCTGTCATCACCTCTGCTTCCCATGTAACCGAAACCCTGGCCGTGGACCTGCTGGGACAGGAGTTCGGGTGGAAAGTTGAGGCCTCTCCCAACGCCGTCACACGGGCCAGTGCCGCCGTGGTCAACCGGGACCCGGTGGGCATATACCAGGAAGCGGGAGAAACGAACTGGTGGCCGCCGGACTGTCCCCTGCCGGATAACATCACCATCTCCCCATCCCTTGAATCGTTGGGGCGATCGGGCAGCGCCGCCGCCCTAATTGTCTCTGACAAAATCGATCCTCTCGAAAGCCAAAGCGAAGGGGTTAAGGCGGCGTTGTCCGGTGTCCACACTGTCCTGTACCGCCCCCGGAGCCTGGTGGCAGGGATGGGATGCCGCCGCGGCGTTCCAGTGGAAGAGCTGGAGCAATTGCTGGTGGATACGTTCCGCGCCAACAACCTGTCCCCGGACAGCCTGGACGTTGTGGCCACCGCCACCATTAAGCAGGACGAGGCAGGACTGATCGCTCTTGCCAAGAAATGTGGAGCGAAGATGGTCTGTTACGGAGCGGATGAACTGAACGCCGTCTTCCCCGAGGGGCTGGCGGAACCCGTTGCCGTAACCAGCGTTGCCCCCGGGTGTGCGCCGGATGCCAGAGACCCTATATCCGGCCTGCATCCATCAGCCAACGCCCGGCGCCTGGTTGGCGTCTGGGGCGTGGCGGAACCGTCGGCGTTGCTGGCGTCGGGCGCATCGGAATTGCTGGTGCCGAAACAGACAGCGGCGAGGGCAACCATCGCAGTTGCCCGCAGGCAGCATGGCACGCTAACAAAGACAGGACCAACGGATTAAGCGATGTCCGATGACGCGAACGGAAAACTCTTCCTGGTAGGGATCGGGCCCGGGGACCCCAGCCTCCAGACCCCCGGCGCTGCCAGCGCTTTGTCCCAGGCGGACGCTATCGTGGGTTTTCGCGGTTACATCGATCAGATCGCGGAACAGGCGGGAGACAAGGAACTGGTCTCGATGGAACTGGGCCAGGAGTTGGAGCGGGCAGGCCGAGCCGTTGACCTGGCCTACGAAGGCCGCTCGGTAGCTGTGGTTTCCTCCGGTGACGCCGGCATCTACGGCATGGCCGGGCCGGTGTTCCGGGTTCTAACCGACCGGGGCTGGGATGGGGAATCGCCCTCGGTGGAAGTCGTCCCCGGGATCTCCGCCCTCCAGTCCGCCGCCTCCCTGCTGGGTTCTCCCCTGATGCAGGACTTCTGCGCCATCAGCCTCAGCAACCTGCTCACTCCCTGGGAAGCCATCGAAAAGCGCCTGGAAGCGGCGGCCCTCGGCGATTTCGTCGTCGTCCTGTACAACCCACGCAGCCAGCGCCGCACCTGGCAGCTTCCCGAGGCCCGCCGCATCCTCCTGGAAAAGCGCGGCGGGGAGACCCCGGTCGGCCTCATCCGGGACGCCTACCGCCCGGGGCAGCGGATAATCGTCACCACTTTGGGGGAGCTGGAAGACCGCCTGCCCGACGTGGATATGTTCACCACGGTGGTCATCGGCAACTCCAACACCTACCTGCACCGGGGTTTCATGGTCACCCCCCGGGGCTACGAAAACAAGACTGGCGGCGGATAGGATAACCCCAGGGCGGCTGACACTTGGCCGTTGACACCCGCTCCATACCCGTATAGCGTTGATAGTGCAGGAGGAACTTCTCCCGTCTCTGACGACCGCGCCAGTGTCTGACTTCTACAGCTCTCTCCTCACCCTCATGCCTCATCGGAATGGTTGGGGAATGCGGCGCAAGAAGTGACACAAAATGGCACAATCGTGCGACACTATGGCACAAAAAATGGGCCAAACACAGGTCGCAAAGAGGCCGAATGGCACAGCGATCCCGCGGATTTGAGCACGAAATCCCTGGAATGACACAAAAGCAAAAAAATCCGGTTGGCTTCCCCCACGCCCAAGGGGATAGCCCTTCCTGACAAACCCGAAGGAGACGATAATGCCACCCATCCGTAGCAATCGCGCCAAGGAGAAGCTGCAGGCCGGCGAAGCCGTGTCGGTGATTTCCGGCCACATGACCAGCGAGATAATCGACTTTCTCGGCCCCATGGGCTTCGACGCCGCCTGGATTGAATGCGAGCACGGCCCGGTAAGCTGGGAGCAGATTAGCGACATGACCCGAGCCTGCGACCTGTGGGGCATGGCGTCGGTCACCCGGGTCAACTCCAATGATCCCGGCCTGATAACCCGTACCCTGGACCGGGGCTCAATGGGCATCGTCGTCCCCCACATCAACACCAGGGCCGCCGCCGAGCAGGCCATGATGTCGGCCAAGTTCGCCCCCTACGGCTACCGGGGAATGTTCGGAGGCCGCCAGTCCTTTGGAGTGTCCGACTACTTCCACACCGCCAACGACCAGACCATGGTCGTGGTGCTGCTGGAAGAAGTGGAGGCCCTGCACAACCTGGACGAAATCCTGCGGGTGGACTATATCGACGTCTTCTTCGTCGCTCCATCGGACCTTTCCCAGACCATGGGGCACATCGGGAACCCCGCACACCCGGAGGTCCAGAAGGCCATTGACGACGCCATCGAGCAGATTGTTTCCGCCGGGCGGGTGGCCGGAACGCTGGTCAACGACGACAACGTCGCCGCCTACGCCGAGAAGGGCGTCCAGTTCCTCATGACTTCGTGGAACGCCTGGGTCGGGCGCGGCGCCGCCGAGTTCCTGGCCAAGGTGCCAAAGAGTTAGCTGACGCCCTGGTCCGGCCCGCTCAGTCCGCCGCGGCTTCGGCTCCCAGGGAAGGCTCCACCCAGTCCGGCCCGTTGACGTGGTCGAACAGGTCCGTCACCTCCCGCTCGGGCGGGGTGGTCAACAGGGTGACGGCCACGGCGATAACGCAAGCGGCCACGAACCCGGGGACCGCCGGCTGCATGTGCCACGCCCCAGCGGCCTCCAGGTACTCGACCGTGGCACCGAATCCCAGCAACTCCGTCAGGTCCCACACGCCCTGGGTTCCCAGCCCCATCAGCCACCAGAAGGTGGATATTAACGAGCCGGACACCACCGCCGCCAGGGCTCCCCAAAGGTTAAACCTCCGCCAGTAGAGGGCCAGGATCGTTACCGGCCCGAAGGCGGCCCCCATGCCTCCCCAGGCCAGGGACACCAGCGCAAAGACCGAATCGGGGGACACTATCGAAACAGCCGCGGCGATTATTCCCACGATAACCAGCAGCAGGCGGCCCATCCACACCCGGCTCTGGGTCCGCATCGAGGCTGTTATCCGCTTCAGCACCGGGAGGTCGTCCGACGCCACCGCCGAGGCCAGGAGCAACTGGGAGTCGGCGGTGCTCATAACCGCCGCAACAACCGCCGTCAGCAGCAGACCGGCGATTACCGGGTGGAAGAACACCGACGACACCACCAGGTAGAGCCGCTCCGGGTCGGGCAGGGCCACCCCCAAATGCAGCAGGGCCGGCGCCGCCACGAGGCCCATCAAGAGGGCCAGGACGAATATCAGGAAGACCCAGACCAAGCTCAGGTTCCGGCTGGTCTTGATGTGCTCCTCGCGGTCCACTGCCATGAAGCGGGCCAGCAGCCTCTGGGCGCCAAAGCTGCCCATCGCCCAACCCGTCGACGAGAGGAAGAAAATTATCCCCAACCCTTCGTTGTTCGGATCGGTGAGGGGATTCCAGAACCCGGGCGCCGTAGACTCCAACCCCTGGAAGGGGTTGTCCACGATGATCAACAGGCTGACCGGGATGATGAAGAACCCGGCCAGCATAATCAACGCCTGGAACACGTCGGTCCGGGACACGGCCAGGAATCCACCGATGAACGTATATGAAACGACGGCCACCAACGTAATCAACACCCCCAAGTCATGCCCGCCGCCGGAACTTTCCAGGCCAAACACCTCCTCCAGGAGCTTGGCGCCTGCAATGAGCCCGGAACAAACGTAAAGGATGATGAAGTAAAGCGAGATTACAGCGGCCAAGGTCCGCAGGACACCGGTGCTGTCATCGAACCTGGTTTCAAGGAACTCGGGCAAGGTGAGGGAATTTCCGGTGGCGATGGTGTAACGCCTCAGCCGCTTTGCCATCACCGTCCAGGCCAGCCAGGCCCCGGCCACTATCCCGGCCAGGGTCCAGAGGTGCATCATACCGGCGGTGAAGGCCAGGGCCGGAAAGACCAGCATGGTCCAACCGCTGACAGTCGATGAGCCGGAACTGAGGGCCGAGGTCACCACCCCCAGTCGCCGACCGCCCAGGACGTAGTCGTCCATGTTCCGCATTCGACGGGACCGAGCGACCGCGATGGCGATCAATCCAACGAAATAGGCGACGAAAACCGCCAGGACCCACCAGATGGAATTGCCCAGAATTTCAGCCATGTTCAGACCAAGCTCCAGCCGCGAATCTTCCTAGCCCTTTCCCACTGGGACAACAAGGTGTCTCCTGGGCATTGGAACGGCCCGGAATTTCCTGGACCAGCGCAATCAGAAACCGATTTCCGCCACGCAGCGCCTTATAGACTATACAATAGCATTGATCAGGGTCAGCCAACCGCGCCCTCAATCTTACCGGCCCCTTCCGCCGCCCCGCAAACCCACAGCATGAACAACTTCACGCCAACGGCAGCCCGGATATTTCTCCTGTTCGCGATCGCAGCCTCCGCCGCGTGCCTCACCTCTCAACCCCCTCCCTGCCCTGAAAGAGAAGATCATTTCACCCGCTACGAGCTTTTCATGGGACGCAGCGCCGGGGCCGGTGAGATAGTGGATGACGCTGCATGGGCCACCTTTCTCCAGGACACCGTCACCCCTCGTTTCCCCGACGGATTGACCGTCCTGGACGGCCGCGGGCAGTGGCGCGACTCCACCGGGACCATCCAGCGGGAACGCTCCAAGCTCCTCATCATCCTGGCCCCGCCGGGTGAGGAAGGACTCCGCCTCATTGAAGAAGTCTCGGAAGAATACAAGCGGCGCTTCCGCCAGGAGTCCGTCCTGCGCGTCGTATCCTCAGCCTGCGCCGCCTTCTAGGAATGCCTGAACTCTGCAAGCTCCAGATCTCGGTGGCAGGGGGTTAATCGCCCAATGTAACTGGGAAACCTCCCGCTGTTCCGGCGCATCCAAAGAACCTGGAGTGACTCCCGGTTGTATGCTGGGTATACTCTGGTTGGCCCAAGCGAATACGGAGAAACACAGTGGTGTCCGGTCCCAACCGGACGACCCAAACCCTCAACCAGGAGGCAAACAACAATGGCCGAATACATACCATCAACCAGGGATTGGGTACGGGAACAAGTAGAGCTTTACGAGGGCAGCAACGGGGCTGAGGGCACTACCCTGCGCGACACCGGTATGCCCGTCGTCATCGTCACCAACCGGGGCCACCGCACCGGCGGCATTCGCAAGACACCTCTCATGCGGGTCAAGGACGGGGACAACTACGTCCTGGTTGGCTCCCAAGGCGGCGCTCCCAAGAGCCCTTCCTGGGTCTTTAACCTTCGGGCCGACCCCAACGTGGAGGTGCGGGACAAGGCCGAGGTGTTCACCATGAGGGTTCGAGAGGTTTCCGACCTCGAGGAACGCGCCCGCCTTTGGACGCTGGCGGTGGAAGCCTACCCTCCCTACGAGGATTACCAGAACCGGACTACCCGCAGAATCCCCGTATTCGTCGCCGAACCCGCGTGAAGGGGCGTTGCCCGGGCCGGTCTTGCGACGTTTAATCTAAAACGTCGCCTCCTCAGCCCACCGCCGCCGCTCGCTCCCCCCACTTCGGCAGGCCCTGAGGCGGGGCGTGACCAGCTTGGCGCTGATGACAAACCGTCGTTGACTCATAATTCAGGCCCCGATAGAATTGACGCCAGTTATGGCCCGCTTATTCGATCTCCACATCCACACCACCAAGGGCAGCGCCGACAGCAGCCTCACCCCCGAAGACCTTATTCTCGAGGCGGAACGCCTGGGACTGCGGGGACTGTGTATCACCGAGCACAGCGGCCCCTGGGACCGCCACGAGTTCGAGCAGTTCGCCGCCCAGCACAACGTGGTGCTGGTGCGGGCGATGGAAGCGGACACCAACATGGGCCACATGCTCGCCTTCGGCATCGACCGCTACGAGTCCGGCTTCCATGATGCCGCAACCCTGTGCAAGGCCGCCCAATCTGTCGGCGGATTCGTCATCAGCGCCCATCCCTTCCGCGGCGTGCTGGGCAGGCATATGCGCGAGCGTCCGTACCTCTACCGGAGCCTGCCCGACCCCCTGCCGCAGGAACCGGCGGAGGCCCTGGACCACCCGGTGTTCAAGCTCGCCCATGCCATCGAAGTTGCCAACGGCGGCACCGACGACCGGGAAAACGCCTTCGCCATGGAGGTGGCCAGCCTGCTCAAGATGCCCGTCACCGGGGGGAGCGACGCCCATTCCACCCACGGGCTGGGCAAGTTCGTCACCGTCTTCCCCGACGAAATCCTGAACGAAGCCGAGTTTCTCAGGGCTCTCCACGCCGGGTCCTTCCATCCGGCGGTGGGGCTGCGGGATGGCAACCTCCGGCCCTACGCACCCTGACCAGCCCCAGGCCGCACCAGCACGGCATACCACGGCAGCCAACCCCGGAGGGGAAACAGATGACGGCTCCCACAGCCGGGGCAATCTCCCACCGCACCTTCGTTGCCCTCGACCTGGAGACCACCGGCCTCGACCCGGACAACGATACGATCATCGAAGTCGGTGCCGTCAAATTCAAGACAAGCGGCGTACTCGACACCCTCCAGACCTTCGTCAACCCGGGCCGCGCCATCCCCGAGTTCATCCAGCATCTCACAGGGATCGCCCCCCGCCAGGTGGAGCGGGCTCCCCGCTTTCCCGACGTCGCCGGAAGACTGTCCGAGTTCGTCGGGGACAGCCCCATCGTTGGCCAGAACATCAGCTTCGACCTGCGGTTCCTCAGCAGCCACGGGCTCACCTTTCCCAACCCTGCCTACGATACCTGGGACCTGGCGTCGGTGTTCCTGCCCACCACCATGGAATACTCCCTCGGCGCCCTGGCCCGCCTCCTGGCCGTGGAGCACGCCAATCCTCACCGCGCGTTGGAAGACGCCCAGGCCACCCGCGAAGTCTTCATCGCGCTGCTCCAACGCGCGTCCCAGACGGACCCGGGCTTGCTGGACTTCATCAACACCCTCTCCTCCGCCAGCCGATGGGGCCTGGACGCCCTGTTGTCCTTCCCCCGCGAACCCGGGGCGCTGGGCCGCATTTCGGGACTGAGCGGAGTGGACCAGGAAAGCCTGAACAACCGTCTCGCCCGGCCCCAACGCCGGCGGACAGGATCAACTTCCGACAACGCCGCCGAACCGCCCATCCCAAGCCCGGAGGAAATGGCCTCTCTGGTAGGCCCCGACGGCCCCTTTGCCGCCAACTTTCCCGGATTCGAGCACCGGCCTGAGCAGGAGCGGATGCTGGCCCAGGTGTCCGACGCCGTCTTCCAGGGACACCACCTGGTCGTCGAGGCCGGCACCGGCGTCGGCAAGTCCATGGCCTACCTCCTGCCCGCCATGGTGTTCGCCGCCACCCAGGGACAGCGGGTGGTCATATCCACCAACACCATCAACCTCCAGGACCAGCTCGTCCACAAGGACATCCCCGCCGTCATCGAGGTGCTGGAACAGGCCGGCATCATCGAGGAAGGCCAGGTGCAGGCCGCCCTGCTCAAGGGACGGGCCAACTACCTGTGCCTGGACCGCTGGCGCAACCTGGCCCGCAGTCCCAATTTGACCGTAGACGAGGCTCGCCTGGTCAGCAAGGCCGCGGTGTGGCTCCAGGGCACAGAGTCCGGCGACCGCAACGAAGTCAACCTGGCGGGACGGGACGCCGCCGGATGGGGACGCATCTCCGCCGGACAGAGGGGCGGCTGCCAGACCCTGCGGGGTGGGGGCCCCTGCTTCTACCGCAACGCCCGCGATCGCGCCGAGCAGGCGGACATCGTGGTGGTCAACCACTCCCTGCTCCTCATCGACCTGGCCCGGGGCGGGGGTCTCATCCCCGAGTACCAGCACCTGGTCATCGATGAGGCCCACAACCTGGAGGAGGAAGCCACCCGCCAGCTCGGGTTCGAAATCCTCCAGAACACGCTGGACGAGAAACTGGAACCCTCCGGCCGCATCATCAACGGCGCCATGGCCCAACTCGCCTTGCCTGATGTGCCTCCCATGGACCGGCAGACCGGGGAGCGGGCTGTCACCGACCTGCAGAATGAGACTCCCCACTTCACCGCGCTGTGGGCCCGGATGTGGGCTTCCGTCGCCGCGTTCCTGTCCGGCCAGCGCAATCAGAACGCCGACTCCGCCCAGGTCCTGATCACGCCACCCATGCGCCGCCACCAGTCCTGGCGGGACCTAGCCCTGGCCTGGGAGAACCTGGATGTGTCGCTGGGGCGGACGGTGAACGTCCTGGCGCAGCTGCACAACACCCTGGACCGACTCCAGCCCTCCGACGATTCCGGCGATGATTCCCTCACCGCGGAATCTGCCGCCATCCAAGAGGACCTGTCCGAACTGCGAGAGCAGCTCTCTGCCGTCATCGGCGCTCCCGCCCCCGAAAACATCATCTGGATTGGCCAAGACCAGAACCGGGGCGACCTCTCCCTCCACTGCGCGCCCCTGGGAGTCGACCGCTTCCTGGCCGAGATGCTCTTCGGCCAGAAAAAGAGCGTCGTCCTCACCAGCGCCACCCTCAGCAGCCAGGGAAACTGCGAATTCCTGCGCCAGCGCTTCGGAGTGGAGGAGACCACACCCGAGCTGGTCGTTGGCTCCCCCTTCGATTACCAGCGCGCCGCCCTGCTGATGATCCCGGACGACATGCCCCAGCCCAACGCCGACCGCTACATCGAGTCCCTATCCCGGGTCGTCACCGACCTGGGATCCTCACTGGACGGACACACCATGGCCCTGTTCACCTCCTACGCCGCCCTCCGTGCGGTGGCCCACCAGGTGCGCAGCCGCCTGTCCCCGCAGGGAGTCCAGGTGCTGGCCCAAGGGATGGACGGCTCTCCCCAGCAACTGATCCGCCGGTTCACCGACAACCCGGAGAGCGTCCTGCTGGGCACCAGCAGCTTCTGGGAGGGCGTCGACCTGCCGGAAGGACTGTGCAGGGCGTTGGTGCTGACCCGCCTGCCCTTCCAGGTCCCTTCCGACCCCATCGTCAAGGCCCGCTCCGACCAGTACGGCGACGCCTTCAACCAGTATTCCGTACCCCAGGCCGTGCTCCGCTTCCGCCAGGGCATCGGACGCCTCATTAGGCGCAAGACGGACCGGGGAGCCATCGTCGTCCTGGACCGGCGCATCACTGGCCGCAACTACGGCCAGGCCTTCCTCCGGTCCATCCCCCCCTGCAGCCTCAAGCCCTCCAACCTGGCGTCGGTGGGAGACCTGGCCGCCGAGTGGACCGGATAGCTGCCGGATACCGCGTTGGAACTCGCCTTCCCCCAACCCTTCGACCTCGCCGCCACCCTCCTGGGGGGGCAGGCCCACCGCTGGAAGATCGACGGTGACTGGTTCTCCGGCGTCCTGCGCGGAAACTTCATCAAGATGCGTCAGACCGGCGAAGGAATCGAGTTCCGCTCCGGCCCCGCACCGGAAGCCGACCTAGCGCCACTGCTCAGGGACTACTTCAGGCTGGATGATGACCTGCTGGAGGTCTACGACCGCATCTGCTCCGATGATCGGGTCGCCGCCATGGTCAAGCAGTACCCCGGGCTGCGCATCCTTCGCCAGGAGCCGTGGGAATGCCTGGTGGCCTACGTCTGCTCGGCCAACAACAGCATCCGCCAGATCCACAACAACCTGGAAAACGTTTCCAACGCCTTCGGAAACCCCGTCCGCCTGGATGGGGACGTGCGCCACACCTTCCCCACTCCCGTCCAGTTGGTCGAAGCAGGAGAGCAGGGCCTCCGCGACCTCAAGCTGGGCTTCCGCTCCCCCAACGTCCACCAGGTCACGGTGAAGGTGCTGGAACGCTCCCTGGACCTGGACGAGCTGATTTCCCTGCCCTACGAGGATGCCCGGGACAGGCTCATTGAGTGCCGGGGCATCGGCGCCAAGATCGCCAACTGCATCCTGCTGTTCTCGCTGGAAAAGCCCCAGGCCTTTCCGGTGGACGTGTGGGTGCGCCGAGCCCTGGCCGAGTGGTATTTCCCGGGACAGAAACCGCCCACCAACCCGGTCCTGGAGGAGTGGGCCCACGACTACTTCGGCAACTACGCCGGTTACGCCAACCAGTACCTGTTCCACGGCCGGAGGCTGGCGTAAGACTGTCTCAACTAAGGGGGTTGGGGGATTCATCCCCCAACGTAGCCCAGCCACTACGGCCTTAACAACAGCTTTCCAAAGAAGTTGGTCCCCTCCATCTCCCGGTGCGCGTCGGCGGCTTCAGCCAGCGGGAACACTTTGTGGACGACGGGCTGGATCACCCCCCGGTTCAACATCTCCACTATCTCCCGCATGTCCTCGTTGGTTCCCATGAACCCGCCGTAGATCTCCACCTGGCGAGTGAACAGCAGTCCCAGGTGCAGCTCCGCCCGCAACCCCGTCGTAGCCCCGCAGATGGTGTACCGCCCGCCAGGACGCAGCGAGTTGAAGGCGGCAGTGAAGAACTCCGCCCCGACATGGTCCACCACCACGTCAACACCCCGCCGTCCCGTCAAAGCCTGGACCCGCTCGGCAATGTCTTCCTCCGTGTAGTTGATGACCTCGTCGGCCCCCAGGCTGCGTGCCTGCTCCGCCTTCTCCGCCGTGCTGGTGGTGGCGATCACCCGCGCCCCTATGACCTTCTTGGCCACCTGGATCGCCGCTGTTCCCACGCCCGCCGACGCCGAGAGGACCAACACCGTCTCCCACGGTTTCAGCTGCGCCCGCCGCACCACCATGTTCCACACCGGCAGGAAGGTTGTCGGAGCGGCCGCGGCCTGCTCGAAGGACACTCCCTCCGCTATCGGGTGGGCATTCACCGCCGGAACCGCGATTAGTTCGGCGTAGCTCCCGTCGGACGCGCTGCCCATGAAGCGGGGCTGGGGCGCCCGAGCTTCCGGGGGAAAGGCGCTGAGTTGGCTGCCGTCAACCAGGGGGTTCACGACCACCCGGTCTCCCTCGGACAGGCCCGAAACCCCGCTTCCCACGGCAGCGACCTCGCCGGCACAGTCGCCGCCCAGGATCAGCGGCGGCGGGAACTCCCGGCGCAGACCTCTCCCCCCTTCCCGCGTATACAGGTCGAGGCGATTCAGAGCCGAGGCCCGCACCCTCACCAGGACCTCGCTGGGGCCGTGTTCCGGGTCAGGCCGTTCCCCGTAGGTCAGGACTTCCGGCCCACCGTGGGCCTCGATATACACCGCTTTCATCGGCAGAAAATCTCCTTGTTGAATCGGACAAGTTATCGAAGGGGGCGATGGAAGCCCAGCCAAGATCCGGGAACGGCAGGCTACTGCCTGCCCTCGTAGCAGTCGTTACACATGAAGACCACCGCCAGGGTATCGTCATGGCTGCCAATCAGGCCACAATGGGGGACTTCGCTATCCTCCGACCAGGGAATATGGAAGGACCCACCACACATCTGGCAGGATGTCTGGTTGAAACCGTCCAAGGGGCCGTCACAGATGATGCACAATTCCCGCTCTTCGTCCGGGTCGTTGGATTGAGTCACGGCCTCCCCTCCTTCCCCATTCCACGTGCCTGCGTCCCGGCCAGAAATTCAGCCACCAACGCCCGCTCCTCCTGTTCCGAATTGACCAGCCGGTCCATCCGGGCTGCTTTCAACCGGCGCAGCACCTTCCCCACCTGTTGGCCTGGAGGGACACCCATCGCGATAATCGCGTTCCCATCCAGCACGGTGCGAACACTTCGCCCTTCTTCCAGGTATTCCAACAACCGACGCGACGCCACCGCTTCCCTGAAACGAAGGGACGCCGAAACCAACGCCGACGCTTCCCGCCCCTCCAGCAGTTCGGATACTTCCGAGGGCAGCAGACTGGGCATCGCCAGACGTTCCTCCAGCCGCCGGACCTCCAGGGTGTCTTCGGCGACCCGCCTCCACCGGGAAGGGACATTCAACCGACGCATCACGGCTTCCAGCGCGCCGTCACTCAGTGGATAAATCAGAGACGCCCACCAGTCGAGGGCCGACGGTGGTCTCACAGCTCTCCCCGGAATTATAGGGGATGCTGCGTCGTCCGCTCCCAACTCCGGGTGTATTGCCGCCAGCAGTCCCACCTGGGATGCCCGCCGCAGCGGCGGCAGAGGGTCATCCTCGTCAAACATCCGCTCCAGTTCATGCCGCAGCCGGTCTCCGGTGACGGCGTCCACCCGACGCTCGGCGATCGCCTCCCGCAGACGCTGCTCCGTCTCTGCTTCCAGCCGGAATCCGAACCTCTGCTCGTAGCGGATGGCGCGGAAAAGCCGGGTTGGATCATCCACGAAACTCAGGGGATGAAGAATCCGGACCTGCTTTTTCGACAAGTCCCGCATCCCATCATGCGGGTCAAGGACATCACCGCCGGAGGCATGAACAGGCATGGCCATGCTGTTGATGCTGAAGTCCCGCCGCGCCAGGTCGTCCAGGATGGTTCCCGGAACAACCTCCGGCAGCGCCCCCGGCGCCGGATAGCTCTCCCGCCGAGCAGTAACGAGGTCCACCCGGGAGTCGCCCCTGGCGAGAGTGGCGGTGCCGAAACGTTGGTGAACAACGAGGCGCCAGCCGGTTTCCACTGCCAGATCCCGGGCGAGCGCAACCGCGTCCCCTTCCACTACAAAGTCCAGGTCCTTCACCCGGAACCCCAGTAGGGCATCCCGCACCGGGCCGCCCACCAGGTAGACCGGCGGCCCCTCCGCCTCCAACTTTCGCCGCAACGCATCCAGAAACGCCCGATTTTGTCCATTCAGGTCCGCGCGCAAGGGACTCTCGACGGACTGTTTCGGACAGGAAATGCAGGATGGACCAGGGGAGGGGATGGTTTCCATAATTAAGGCACAATTATAGCACAGGGCAAGCAATTTCCCGCTGCCAGGAACCCGTTGGACGGGCTGTCCGACCGTTGGCCCGTCCCCGGCCCCTGTGCTACAATCTCACCAACTTGGCCGGCCAGAAAGGCGCCGGAAAGCGCATCTGGCCCCACCAGGCTGGCAACCCTGACGGTAGACCCATCGCCCCGTAGGTATACCCATCTCTAGGAGGTGCGCCATGACCGAAGCCAACTTCATGACCTATTACGACTTCCGTTGACCCTTCGTCTACAACGCAGCCGTGTGGCTGACGAAAGTAAGGGAGACCACCGGCCAGACCATCGACGTTGACTGGCAGCCCTTCTCCCTGGCCCAGATCAACGCCGGCCCCGACGAGGAACTCAAGGTCTGGGAACGCCCCGAGATAATTGACGGGTCCGATACCACCCTGCTGGCCCACCAGGCCGGCCTGGCCGCCAAGCGACAGGGCAAGGAAGCCTTCGAGTCCTTCTTCTGGGAGCTGCTCAAGTCCCGTCACGAGGAAAAGAAGGACCTGGCCGACCCCACCGTCATCGAGGAGGCCGTCCAGCGCTCCGGTATCGACGCCGGCCAGTTCCAAGAAGACCTCAAGGACCCCGACCTGCTGCGGATTATCGGTGAGAGCCACACTCGGGCCGTCGAAGAACACGGCGCCTTCGGTGTCCCCACCTATGTCTTCCCCAGCGGCGGCTCCGCCTTCATCAAGATGTTCCCGCCCACCGATGAAGAGGCCGGCCCCATCTACGATAACCTCACCGCCCTGGTCTCCCAGCATCAGCACGTCGGAGAGGTCAAGCGCCCCCAGCCGCCGTGGCCTCACGGAGTCATCTAGCGTTGACTCATCCCGACGAGGAATGGGGCTCCGCCCTCGGATTGGACTTTGAAGACCAGGGCCTGTTGCGGCAGGCCCTGGTTCATCGTTCCTATCTTAACGAACACCCCGGCTCCCCCCTGGAGTCCTACGAGCGGATGGAGTTCCTGGGCGACGCGGTGCTCGAGCTGGCCGTCTCCACCGCCCTCTATGACCGGTTGCCCTCTCTCTCGGAGGGTGAGCTGACCAAGCTGCGTTCCCAGCTCGTCTGCGGGGAAAGCCTTGCCGACGCCGCCCGCTCCATCGGATTGGGTGATGCCCTCCTCCTGGGAAGGGGCGAGGAGACCACCGGCGGACGCTCCCGCAACACCATTCTCGCCGCCGCCTTCGAAGCGTTGGTCGCCGCCGTCTTCCTGGACCGGGGCTACCAGCACGCCCGCGACTTCGCCCTGGAAACCCTGGCCGGCTCTCTGGAAAAAGTCTGCCGCGACGGCGCCCCCCGGGAAAACCCCAAGTCCGCCCTCCAGGAATTGTTCCAGGGATTGGGTGAGTCCGCCCCAACCTACCGTCTCGCCGGGGCATCCGGCCCGGACCACCGCCCGGTATTCACCGTCGAGGCTCTGCTGGGTGGGGAGGTCATCGGACGCGGCGAGGGCGGCCGCAAGTCCGACGCCGAACGGGCCGCTGCCCAAGACGCTTTGGACCGCCAGCAAGCCGCCTCAGCTCCCCCCAGCTGACCTACATCCTTCCCCGCCGTTACCGGGCTTATGTTCAGCATCTTCAAGCGCGACCGCTCCGAAAACCGGAAACAGATGGACGAGGGCGTCCGACGCAGCCGCGACCGCTGGTTCGGCCGTGTCCTCAACGTCTTCCGTTCCTCCAACCTCGACGACGATCTCTGGGATGAGCTGGAAGAGATCCTCATCTCCGCCGACGTTGGCGTTGAGTCTTCCCTGCGCATCATAGAAGACCTCAAGGAGCGAGTCAGGACCGAAGGAATCACCGACCCCGACACTGCCTTCCAAGTCCTCAAGGACTCCCTGGCCTCCAGCCTCCACTCGGACAATGCCGCCGGTGTCTGGCTGGAACCAGAGGACGTCGCCCGGCCCTACGTCGTCCTCATGGTCGGCGTCAACGGCGTCGGCAAGACCACCAGCATCGCCAAGCTCGCCCACCACTTTCGCAAGGCAGGGAAGTCTGTCGTCCTCGGCGCCGCCGACACCTTCCGCGCCGCCGCCGAGGAGCAGCTCGAAATTCTCGGCCAGCGCGTCGGAGTGGACGTTATATCCCACCAGCCCGGCGCCGACCCGGGGGCGGTCGCCTACGACGCCTGGCACGCCGCCCGCGCCCGGGACGCCGATGTCCTGATCATCGACACCGCCGGACGCCTCCACACCAAGTCCAACCTCATGGAGGAGCTGAAGAAGGTCCACCGGGTCATCTCCCGCCTCGACGAGACTGCTCCCCAGCAGGTGCTCCTAACCCTCGACGCCACCACCGGACACAACGGCATCGCCCAGGCCCAGTCCTTCCGGGACGCCGTCGGCTGCACCGGCATCTTCCTGGCCAAGCTGGACGGGACCGCCCGGGGCGGTGTTGCCCTCACCATCCAGCAGGACCTCCAGGTCCCCATCCTCTTCGTCGGCACCGGCGAGTCCCTCGATGACCTCGCTCCCTTCGACCCCCAAGACTTCGTCGACTCCCTCCTGTCCCCCGTGCCCTGACCGCTTCGACCCTGGGCAGGAATTCGTGGCGCCATTGGGCAACGTTTAACCCAGCAGCCACCGAGTCCGACAGCAGCTGAGTGACCGCCGTGGCCCAACCCATCATCTGGTTCGCCGCCCTCCATTTCCTCGGACTGCTCGCCTTCCCCTTCGCCTTCCACCTCTTCCGCCGTCTCCCCGGGCGGGGATATGGGCTGGCCATTCCCCTTGCCCTGATCCTCGCCGGATACTCCTGGTGGCTCATTGGACACATCCCTGGTTCGGCCAATTTTCCCGGAACCATCCTTTTGCCGCTGGTGTTCGCCGCTGCCCTTTCCGGTTGGTTGGCTCGAGGTACGTGGTCTGCCATCCGGGAGTACCTCCGGCTGGAATGGCCCACCATCCTCGTCACAGAACTGGTCTTCCTCGTCTTCTTCGCCTTGTGGCTGGCTGTCGCCGCCCACGCGCCGGCAATAAACCACACCGAGAAGCCCATGGACTTCGGCTTCCTCAACGCCGTTCTCTACTCCAACTCCTTCCCTCCCGAGGATCCGTGGCTGGCCGGACACTCCATCAGCTACTACTACTTCGGCCACCTGATGATGGCCTTCCTGGTCAAGTTGACCGGCGTGGCCTCACCAATCGGATACAACCTGGCCATCGCCACCATCCCCGCCCTCCTGGCCGCCGGGACCTTCACCCTGGTTTCCGCCCTAGTCCGCCTGTGTAGCGGGTCCCGCACGCACGGATGCATCTTCGGGGCCGCTGCCCCAGTCCTGCTCATCCTCATCGGCAACCTGGAAGGAGGGCTGGAACTCATCCACTCTCTTGGATGGGGCAGCGAAGGCTTCTGGCAGTGGGTCGGCATCAAAGGGCTGGAAGGCGGCCCCGGCCGCGTCTCTTCCTTCTTCCCCGACCAGTACTGGTGGTGGTGGCGGGCCACCCGGGTCATCGACACCCTGTCCAACGGCGTCAGCCTGGACTACACCATCACCGAGTTCCCTTCCTTTTCCTTCCTGCTGGGAGACCTTCACCCCCACATGACCGGGCTGCCCTTCGTCGTCCTGTTCCTCACCGCCACCCTCAACCTCTACCTGTCGGATACCCCCGCCGGACTCCCCTGGCTCCGGCGCCACCCCCTGGAAGCCGCCGCCCTGGCGCTCTTCCTCGGAGCCTTGGCCTTCACCAATACCTGGGACTTTCCCGTCTTCGCCGTCATCCTCGGGGGCGTCGTCTTCGCCAAATCCCTCCGAGACAGCCCCTCCAATAATCCGGTGCTTTCCTCGCTGGTCCGCAGCTTCATCATCACTATCCCCATAGCCATCCTGGGATTCGCTCTATTTCTGCCCTTCTACCTCACCTTCACCAGCCAGGCCGGAGCGCCCCTCCCCGTCACTGGCCCTGGAACCCGCCCCTTCCTCTTCCTCGTCGTTATGGGATTCCCCGTACTGCTCGCGGCCGCCTTTAGCCTACGTCAGGTCCCCTCAGCCTTTACCGCAGGAACGGAATACAACCGTGCCTCTGATGGTCCACTCACTTTTCTGGCAGCGGCCGTCGCCGTCGCTCCCCTCATCCTTTGGGCCATCGGATTGGGGCTGGTCTACTGGATTGGCGGACCGGACCGGACCGGCAACCTGGGCGTCGTGAACCGCCTGACCATCACGGTGCCCCTTCTGCTCCTGGCCGGACTCGCCGGACTCTCTGCCCTTCGCCGCAATCGTCTCGGCCTCAGCCTCCCGGTTGGATTCCCCCTGCTGCTGTCCGCCGCCGCCTTCGGGCTACTCGCCCTTGCCGAGCTGTTCTACGTCCTGGACTTCTTCGGCAACCGGATGAACACCGTCTTCAAGGTCTACTACCAGTCATGGCTGCTCCTGACGGTCGCCGGTTCCGTTGGCCTCTATTACCTTTGGGTTAACCGCCGGACCTCCAGCATCCCCACCACCACTGCCAAGTATGCCCTGGCCACCCTCGGAATCGTGCTCCTAGCCATATCCCTCTATTACCCGGTGGGGGCCATCATGGACCGCACCGGCATTGGCGGCCCGGGATACACCCTCTCCGGCAAGACCCTCGACGGTCTCGCCTTCGCGCAGGAAAGAGACCCCGGCGAGTACAGAGCCATACGATGGCTCCGCGAAACTGCTCCTCCCGGCAGGTTGGTGGAAGCGGTGGGCAGCGATTACACTGATTATGGCCGCGTCTCCTCCAGCACCGGACGCCCCACCATCCTCGGCTGGCCGGGCCACGAACACCAGTGGCGCGGTTCCCTGGAACCATTGGCCGGACGGGAGGAGGACGTGCGCAGCATCTACACTGCCGGAGATATTGAGCAAGTCGCCCGTCTGCTCGACAAGTACGAGATACTCTATGTCTACGTAGGGCGCCGGGAACGGGAAACCTACGGCCCCGCCGGGTTGACACGGTTCGAAGATTTTATGGAGACCGTTTTCACCGCTGACGGCTTAACAATCTACGCGCTCCCGGACGGATCAATCGGAAGCGCACCAGACCGAGGAATTACAGGACTCCATGCCCGACGCTGAACATCGAAAGCCCTTCTTGCAGGGCAGGGTCGGATGGCTGGAAATCGGCTTCCTTGCCCTGTTGGTCGTGTCCCTCGGCCTCCGCCTCTGGGAACTGGGTGGCCGGACCATGCACTACGACGAGGCCATCCATCTCCACTTCGCCTGGAAACTGGCCAACATGGAGGAGTATATCCACTCCCCCTGGATGCACGGCCCATTCCAGGTCGAGATGGTGGCCGCCCTGCTGCTGCTGTTCGGCGACTCCGACACCATCGCGCGCCTCGGCTTCGCCCTCTTCGGCGCGGCCCTAGTTGCCCTCCCCTACCTGCTCCGCAGCAGTTTGGGCAACGCCGGTTCGTTCATCGCCGGAGCTATGCTCACTGTTTCCCCTGTCCTGTTGTACTTCAGCCGTTTCGGCCGCAACGACATCATCATGGCCGTCTGGGCCTCCCTTCTCTTCATCCTCATGTGGCGCTACTTCCAGGAGGAGAAAGACCGCTACCTCTACCTGTCCGCCGCGGTCCTGGCCTTCATGTTCGCCACCAAGGAAACGGCCTTCATCGTCGCCGCGATCCTGGGCGCCATCGCCTTCCTCCTGGCCGTCCCCCAGCTCGCCCCCCTGGTCTTCCGCCGCGAACGCCTGCGCAACCTCGCCGGACCGGCCGGATTCCTCCTTCTGCTCGTGACGCTGACCCTCCCCCAGTGGTCGGCTCTGGCCGGTCTGTTCCAGGACCTGGTCGGACTCGAACTCATCAATCGGAACGTCGAACACACCGGCGTCACCGGAACGCCCGTTTGGGGCGGCGCGATCCTGAAACTCCCGGTGATACACCCCCCTGTGTGGGTCTCTGCTGCCCTGTTCCTGGTGCTTCCCGCCGGGTTGGTTGCCCTCAACGGACGCCGGTGGAGTGACGTAAACCGCCTCCTGGGGCTGGTGGTGTCCCCATTGGCCATCGCCGTTGGCCTCGTCTTCATCCTCTTCCGCCCCATTGCCCATGCCGCCGGTGCGGGCGGGCCGGCCTGGGCGGCCGACCTGGCCTTCGCCGCCGTCCTGCTGGCGGTGGCGGCGGAATGCCTCTTCCTCTCCCGCCCGGCCCTCCGGCCACTGGTCATCCGCGTGCTTCTCGTGGCTATCCCCGGGTCCTTGTACGCGGTACTGGCCACCCCCCTGGTCAGCGTCGGAGGAGTGGTCGCATCGGTGCTCCCGTCGGGAGTCGCCGTCGACACTTCCGCTAACGGCCTACCCTGGAACTACATCGCCGCCATCGCCCTGGTCACCACCGCCCTGGCGATATCCGTGACCCTCGGGACAGCATGGCGCGGACGGACCTGGCTCATCTGCGCCGGGATCTTCTACCTGGTGTGGCTCACCCTCTACACCACCGTGTTTACCAACCCCGCCGGCGCCTTCACCGGAGTCTGGCAGAGCATGGGGTACTGGGTTGCCCAGCAGGATGTCGCCCGAGGCAACCAGCCCTGGTACTACTACTTCGTCGGCCTGTCCGTGTACGAGGCTCTGCCCCTGGTGTTCGGAACCCTGGGAGGACTCCACTACCTGCGCAAGGGCGATTACTTCGGGATCGTTCTCGCGCTGTGGGCCGGACTCACCTTCGCCGCCTACACCGTCGCCAGCGAGAAGATGCCCTGGCTCCTGGTCAACATCACTCTGCCCTTCATCTTTTTGGCCGGAAAATACCTGGGAGATCTGACCCATTCAGTCCGGTGGCGGACCATTGCCACCACCGGCACTTTCCTCCTGCCCTCCCTAGCGGCTGCTGTGTTCATCGGAGGCGTCTACCTCGCCCGGGGCTACCTTTCTGCCCAGGGCGCTCCCGAACCGGCCTGGTGGCTGACTCTCCTGAGCATCCTTACCTTGTGCTTCGTCTGCGCCTTCCAGGTCCGCCGCGCCACCCGCGGCCAGGGCAGCGCCCTGATCGGCCTGGGCGCCGCTGCCGTGTTACTCGCCTTCGGAATCTGGACCGCCGGGAAGGCGGCGTACACCTTCGATGATTCCCGTGTGGAAATCATGGCCTACGCCCAGGGCAGCGCCGACCACCTCGAGGCCTATCCCCCGCTCCTCCAAGCCGCATCCCTCCCCGGCGCGTCGGAAACCCCCGCCCTCGTCGACTACGGCATCTGGTATCCCCTCCAGTGGTACCTGCGTCACGAGACTGAAAACGGCACCGTCCGCCTGACCTGCTTCAAGGAAAAGGGTGAGGAGGGCTACCGGGCCGACTGTGCAATCCCCAGCGAGACCGAAGCCCCATCCCTGCTGGTGAGCAACGCCAATCCCCTTGAGGAAGGCAAACTACCCGACGGGTACCGGGAAACCGGCCCTTCCCGGGACCTTCTCTGGTTCCCCGAGAGCTACCGCCGCCCCGGGGAAGACCGCCAAAAGGAAACAATTTGGGAGGAACTCTCCCTCGACCTGCCCTTCTTCGCCAAGCGAGCATCCAGCAAGTCCGCCTGGAAGGAGGCCATCGACTACACTCTCTTCCGCGACATCGGGCGGGACTGGTATTCCTCGGAGTACCATACCTGGACCAAGTGAAAACCTGGACGGATTACAGGTTATGAGAACCACGCATACCCGCGAGCTGGGACATTGCCGGTATCCGCGACAGTTGTGGGATAATGAACCCCGCCGGTGTTTTCCCCGACCCATGCCGGGAGTGGGCACAATTGGAAAGACGACCAACGACGTGGCCGCCGTGAGCAGCACCATTGAAGATTAACAACTGGCGGTTCTGGCTCAGTCTGGCCACCGGGCTGCTGCTCCTCGTCCTCATGGTCTACTACGCCGACTTGGGAGAAATAACCCACGCCCTGGCCGGCGCCAACTACTGGTACGCCGTTCCCGCCGTAGCATTGTACTTCGCCGCCGTCTATTTCCGGTCCCTCCGGTGGAGCTTCCTCCTCGCTCCACTCGCCGATATCCCGCCAAAGCGTCTCTTCCCCGTCGTCTCCATCGGATACATGGCCAACAACCTCCTCCCCGCCCGCATCGGAGAGCTGGTCCGCGCCTACGTACTGGCCCGCCGCGAGCCCGTCAGCGGCAGTTCCGGCCTAGCCACCATTGCCGTGGAGCGGGTCTACGACGGGCTGACCTTGGCCCTCTTCGCCGCCGTCACCGGCCCACTGCTCCTCCTGTTGGGGGAACTTGACTCCGCGCCCGCCGGTTACCGCACTTCGGGCATAATCCTCACCATCGTCGTCGTCCTGGTCTGCATCGCCGCGGCCGGAGTGCTCACCGCCGCCAACTTTCCCTGGTTTACCCAGGCCGTGGAGCGCGTCCTCACCCTGTGCCCCGCCCGTTTCCGGCCCTGGCTCTTCCGCATGGCCCTCGGATTCATCGCCGGACTCTCCGTCCTCACCTCCCCGAAGAAGCACCTCGCTCTCTTCGCCCTCTCCCTCCCGGTCTGGCTCCTGGAAGGGGGGACCTACCTGCTGATCCTCTACTCCTTCGGCATCGACAGCGTGATCACTTCCTTTTGGGCCCTGTTGTTAACCGCTATTCTGGTCACCGCTACCTCCAACATCGCCACCGCCTTCCCCGCAAGCATCGGGGGCATCGGCGCCTTCGAGGTCGCCTCCCAGCAGACCCTCATCGCCCTTGGAGTTGCCGCCTCCGTGGGAGCGGCCTACGCCACCTTCCTTCACCTTGTCATCCTCTGGCTTCCGGTCAACATCGTCGGGCTGGCCTTCTGGTGGCGCGCGCATCTGACCATGAGCCAGGTCACCGCGGAGCAGCCCGGACCCAGCCAGCCTTCCGCGTCCGCTCCCTCCGGGGCGACCCCCGTTTCTGGAAAGGACATTCCGTGAACTTCGGAATCATTGGCGGAGGCGCCGCCGGCCTGGCCGCGGCCTACGAGTTGTCCCGCCAGGGGCACACCGCCGACGTCTTCGAGACCGCTCCCATCCTCGGCGGGCAGGCCTCCACCTTCACCATCGGCGGCGGTCAACTGGAGCGCGGCTACCACCACCTGTTCCAAAGCGACCGGGACATGGTCCAACTCATCAGGGAAGTCGGCCTGGAGGAGCACATGGGCTGGTTCGAGTCCAAAGTCGGACTGTTTCATGGCGGGAAGGTGTGGCCCTTCTCCTCTCCCATGGACCTCCTCCGCTTCTCCCCCCTTCCCTTCAGGCAGCGCCTCCGGGTCGGCTTCTGGACCTTCCTGCTCCAGAACACCCGCAACTGGCGCAAGTTCGAAGACATCACCGCCCGGGACTGGATCATCGGCCACATGGGCGATGACGCCTACCGGGTCATCTGGGAACCCCTGCTGCGGGGCAAGTTCGGCGACTCCTACAACCAGGTCGGCATGGCCTGGCTCTGGAGCAAGTTCCGCCTCCGCGTCGCATCCCGGGGCAAGGCCTGGCAGAAGGAGCGCCTCGGTTACCCCCTCTGCAGCTTCGGCGAAGTCTTCGACGCGGTCGCCCGGCGCATCCAGGAACAGGGCGGCCACGTCCACAGCGGGGCCACCGTGGAGCGGGTCGAGGTATCCAACGGAAGGGCCACCGGCCTCACCATCAGTTCCGCCGAGTTCTTCCGAGAGACCCGACAATACGACGCGGTCATCGCCACCACCCCTTCCTACATCTTCCCGTCCCTGGTGGACGGCCTTGCTCCAGCCTACGTGGAACATCTCCGCTCCGCCCACTACCTCTCCGCCGTCCTCATCGTCCTTGCCCTCAATGAGCCCCTGTCCGATGTCTACTGGATGAACATTGCCGACCGCACTATGCCCTTCCTCGGCATCATAGAGCACACCAACATGATTGACCCCGGCCTGTACGGGGGCCACCACATCGTCTACATCACCAATTACCTCAGCCGCGACGACCCCATGTACGACCTCAGTCCCGGCGAATTGCTTGCCGAGTACCTGCCCCACCTGCGCCGCATCAACCCCGGCTTCGACCTGGGCTGGGTCATCGAGTTCCACTACCACAAGGTCGACGGCGCCCAGCCCATCATCGGCACCCACTACGGATCGCGAATCCCTGACCACCGCACCCCCATCCGCAACCTCTACCTGGCCAACACCACCCAGATCTACCCCGAAGACCGGGGCACCAACTACTCCGTCCGCATGGGCCGCCAGGTAGCCCGCCTAGCCCTGGAGGACCTGGGGTAGCCGACCCCATCAACAATCCACAATCTCACAATGAGAATCCCGTTCCCGGCCACAACAGGAAAGTGGTAAACTCGGGCGGACCTTTAATGGAGGCGGACGTATCCCAATTCCCCGGAATCCTCGTATCGTTGCTCTGCCTGGTGGGAGTGAAAAGCCTGTTCCCTGCGGGAGGGTTTCTCAACCTCACGTCGGGCTGCATCGCGCACCCTGGCAGTTCCCGCCGTCGTTATAGCCCTTGATAACCACCGTCAAGCGCAGGCTCCACTACGGATGGGTCATCTTTGCCCTCACCTTCTCCAATCTCACCGTGGAAGGCGGGGCCAAGAACGTTCAGGGCGTCTTCCTCGTTGCCCTCCGTGACCACTTCCGCAGCAGCGTCGCCCTTACGGCGGGCGTCTTCTCGGCCTCGGGATTATTCGGGGCCTTCGCCGCCCCCTTCCTGGGCCGTTTCCTGGACCGTTTCGGCCCCCGTGCCATGTTCCCGCTGGCCGGGTGTTTTATCTTAGTCGGATGGCTGGCCAGCAGCATCGCCAGCGATGTCTGGCAATTGTTCATCTTCTACAGTGTCATCGCCACCGTGGGCCAAGTCGGCATTTCCTCCTTTTCCGCCACCGCCACCCTGGCCCCCTGGTTCCCCCGGTCCAAAGGAGTGGTCCTCGGGACCGCCGACGCCGGCAACCCGGCTGGACAGGCTATCATAGTCCCCTTGGCGCAGCTCATCGTCTCTACTTTGGGATGGCAGTGGGCTTACCGGATTTTCGGCGTCGCCTTTTTCCTGGTCATCGCCCTTCCCAACATGCTCCTGCAGAGGCGCCCGCCCGACCCGGAACAGGAGCTTCGCGCCTCCGAATCGGACGGGCCTGAGAAGGAAGAGAGCTTCGGAGGGCTGCCGGATTCGCCTTCGCCGGATGAACCTCCTTCCGGGTCCCCCATGGCCGAGGCTCTCCGGGAACCCGCGGTGTGGTTCCTCCTGACCGCCCGAGCGTTCGGATCCGTCGGAAGCCAGATGACCATAGTCCACATGCTGGCCTACCTCTTCCTGGCCGGTTACGGGGAAATGCAGGCCGCCTTCGCCATCGGCACCGCGGGCCTGCTGGGCATTGGTGGCCGCCCCGGTATCGGCCTCCTGTCCGACTTCCTGGGACGGGAGATTGTCTACACCTTCAGCATGGCCATGACCGTAGCCGCCGTGATGGTCGTTCTCTTTTTCGGCGGCGGAGGCGTCTGGTGGGCCCTGGTGGCGTTCGTGGCCCTGAACGGGTTCAGCGAGGGGATCAGCGGCCTGCTCATCGGGGCCAAGGCCGCTGACCTGTACCCGCCCCGCATGTTGGGGACCGTCATGGGCCTGCTGGAAACCGGACGGGGCATTGGCATCGGCACCGGTCCGGTCATGGCCGGTCTGCTCTTCGACCTCCAGGGGGACTACTTCCTGGCCTTCTTGATTTCCGCCGGCCTGACCACCGCGTCCGTGTTTTTCGTGTGGTCCGCCTGGTTCGCTTCCCGCAATCGGGGCCGGTAGACAAGTCCAACCCTCGGCCCCAGTTCTCTCACTCGATTCCTTTGAGATTTCCTGGAGAGTCGTTCCCGAACTCGACTGTCGAAGGGTCGGAAGAGATGAAGGCCAGTGGAGGATTTCAGCGGGTGCGCTCCGGGGTTATACCATGCCCAGAGACCGGAGGAATTCGGTCAGGGCAGCGGCGCACTCGTGGGGCTTTTCCAGTTGCAGGAAATGAGTGGCTTCCGGGAGGAAGTCGTAGTCGACGTTCAGAATGTCACTCAGATCCAAGGTGGGCAGGTAGGAGAAAGGCAACGTCGGATCGGCGCCGACCACCTTGACCGGACACCTGATTTCATCGAAATCCACCGCCACCCCGTACACACTGGCGTAATCAATGATCTGCGCTTCGTATTCCCTGGGGCAACGAAGCTCGAAGCCATCCCCAAGTTCGCTGGGCCGCAACGTTGTTTCAGCCATCAGGTCGAAAACGCCGGGCGCGAATTTCTGAAAGGGCGGCAGAAAGGGGAGGATGTCGGAAAATTCCTCCCTGCGCTGAAACTTCTCCGTCCTGCGGCGGGCAAATCCTGCAGCTTGAGCCGCAGCCGCTTCGAATTCCTGATGGCTGCGCCCCGGTTTGCAGAGAGGAGGATCGTAGAGCACGAGGCCAGAGTAACGTGCGCCCCGGCCGGAAGAGAGGAGCGAGACCAGCGCGGAAACCGAATGAAACACTCCCGCCTGGGGTTTCTTTCCTAACCACCGGTCGATGGCTTCCACTATGAGGTCATGGTCGGAAACCAGGGTGGGGACGTTGTGGGTATCCAACCCGCTGACCTTGTTCCAACCGTGGTTTCTGAGGTCGAAGACTACCACATCAAATTCTTCGGTAAGTAGTGACCAGAAAGGGTAGTAAAGGTCTATGGCGAGGCCGTTGCCATGGCTGAGTATCAGCCGCGGGCCGTCCGGATTGCCGTGGCGGCGAACAAATACGGTTGTGTCCGCGTCCACCGGAACTTCGTGGACTGCAACCGGCTCCGGCAATTGCCGTTGGAACTCTGGATTACTGGTCAATCTTCAGATCCTGTCGGCGGATAGTCACACCTTTGTGGCATTCACTCACCGGGGATGATCCGCTTGTTCCTGGAAGTTCGTAAGCCAACGCAGCGGCAAATTCTCCCCTTCCGATATCCTGCAACGACCACGTCACAGAGGGAAGGTGCGGAAAACGGAATGTGCCAGTCGCTGCGCCCCGGCGGATATCAGGCGGCACCTGGAACCTGGATATATCGGTGGAAAACCCCGTTCCCAGGGCTTTGATCAGAGCTTCCTTGCACGTCCAAAGCCGGTAGAACTGCCTGATCCTGGCCTGCCCCGTCATCCCATTCAACTCGGCTTGCTCATCAGGTCCCATCACGGCTTCGATGAGGGACTGCAAATCCCGCCTCGACGTGATCTCTTCAACATCCACGCCCAAACTTCCCGCCGGAGCGAAAGCAATCAGGCCGCATTCGCCGCTGTGGCTCACGTTGAAACTGATGGACGCAAGAGCCCCGTCAACCAACGCAAAGGGTTTGCCGTAATCGTTTTCTTCAAACGACAACTGGTTGTTGTGGCATCCTATGGAACTACAAAGAATGCTTCGGAGTGCGGCCCGACAGATGATAAACCGGCGCCGTGGTTCCGGCAGAAACTTTTGGCTGCGGGAACGCTCGACTTTATCGAGCCAAGCCAGGGAGTCGCTTTCGCTGGGTGGGTGCGGTCTTAGGCATACCCGTACAACTGTGATATCCCCGGAGATGTAGAAGGGACTCCACCAAGAGTTATTAGCAGGTGCGAAGACTTCAACGGAGCCTGTATTGGCCACATTCAACACCCTGCGTCCCTGGGAGTCCCTCTCCGGTTTTATTGAAGAAACGGTTTGCCCGGCCTAGCCTTCCAGGGCGGCTATCAGCTCGCCCACCGTATTGTACTTGGCGCAGTCTTCCGGGCTGAAGGACCTGCCAAATTCATCGGCCACCAGCTTGACGAATGCCACGAAGTCAACCGATGAGATACCGGAATCCTTCAAGCTCGAGTCAAGATGGAGCGGATCGCCTGCCGACCTGCCCTCTATTTCTAGGTTATCGTCCACCAGTTGCCTGAGACGTTCCTCAGCTGAAGCCATTGAAAGGTCCTCCAAAAGGATATGATTTCTTCCGTCGCCAGTCTTCCGCCGGAAGGATGACAAGAGCGTAACAAGAGGAGGGTAGCAGGTCAACCCGGAATGAATTGCACCGCTCCATGCTGCCCGGGGCAACTCCGAATACGGTTCACCGTCTATCGTCGGGAACGGGTTAGGCTATGGAGCGCTTCCTCAAAACTGCCCTCCTGCAAACAGTCGTTCCGGTTTACTGGGAGCCCTTGACCTGCACGGTGACGATGTCCAGGCCGTAGTACTTCTGGTGTTGCACCGACGACGCATAATGCCGCAAAAGGCGCAGCGATACTTCGCCCTCCTCCAATCCCTCGGCCTCCTCACCCAAATGGGCCAGCCGCTGTTCCAGGTTCTGTTCGTCGAAGACGGCAATGAACTCCAGTTCCATTACCCCGGCGCCGGGCCGGGCAGTCACCATCAGCCGTGGAGGGTCATCGCCGGCTTCTTCGTCACTTCTCTCTACCAGGCTCATCAGCGTTTCCTCGGACGCTGCGAGCAGACGGCCAGTGGACGATTCATTCCAACCGAGCCGGCGGGCCTGTTCCCCAGTGAACTTGTGGATATCGGGGAGGGCCGATATGTCCAGCCTGGCCTGGAGACGTCCTCCTCGCCGAGGGTTGGTCAGGTCGAGGAACAGGGTCATCAAGATCGCGGCCAGGGCACCGACCAGCATTCCGTTGTCCAGCAATCCCCCCCAGGGGCCGCCAAGCAGGTCCGCGAAGACCGTTTGTTGCTCGAGCCCGGCGCCCAGCGAGAATGAAATCCCCACGATGATCACCTTCTGAGAATCGAGCCCTGCCTGGACCACGGTCCGGATACCCTCCACGAAGAGGAGGCCGATGGCCAGCAGCAGGTAGGCGCCCATGACTGGAGAAGGAATGGTGAGCAGGATCGCCGGGAGCTTAGGGAACAGCGCCAGCAGAATCAACGAACCCCCGATCACATACCCCACGCTCCGGGAAGCAACCCCGGTCAGGTTGACGAGGGATACGCTGGTGGAGGAATAGACGGTTGTGGGCGGCGTGCCCGCGATTCCAGATGTAACGATGCCAAGCCAGTTCGTGTTGAGAGAACTCTGGACGCGGCGGAAATCGGTCGCGTGGGACCCGCGCCGCGATGTTTGCTGGATCGCAACGTTGTCACCGATGTTCTTGATGCCCCCCACCAGGGTTACCACTACGAACACCGGCAGCAGCGCCCAGAAGTCGACGCCCGGGGTCAGGTCGAAACCGGGGAAACCGCCCGCTGAAATTCCGGCCCAGGCCGCATCGGTTACCGGCGTGACGTCATAGGTCCCGAACAGGACGGCCGTCAGGCAGCCCGCGCCTATACCAATAATGGGCGACCAGAGGCGCAGTGCGCCGGTAGCGCGCAACGCAAGTCCGACGACGACGGCCAAGGTTATCGCCGCGATGGTGGGCCCCGCAGCCGCCGGGGCCGCCGCTGGCAATTCCTTGACCCGGTCCAGAGCAATGGGCAGGACTGCAGCCGCAATCAGCATCAGGACCACCCCCGAAACCACCGGCGTAATGATGCGCCGCAAGAAGGGCAGCCATACGGCCAGCGCGAGATACGAGAGAGACGATACTACTACCAGGCTCGCCAACAGTTCCGGTCCACCCGCGGTCAGGGCCAGGACCGAAATGGCCACGAAATTGGGCGTCGTGCCCATGATGAGCACGTACCCGGCCCCGAACCGCCAGAATCTGCTGGCCTGCAGGGCGGTGAGGACCCCGGCGATCATGAGGGCCGCGAAAACCGCCCACGAAATGTAGACCTGGTCTTGTCCGCCCGCTCGGGCAGTGATCGCCACGATCAAGACCAGGGGCGCGATGGCGAAGACCATGCCCTGCAGGCCAACCCCCAGGGAAACCCAGTAAGGGCAAGCCTCGTCAGCCTCGTAGCGAAGATTTTCATTCATGGTAGAACGCTGGAAGGGTCCCCGGAACAGGACTTCAGTTCCCGGGACTTTCGTCCTGCGATTTTACACTGTGCGGCAACGGAATTGCGGGGCAATTCCATCCTTGAGGTTCCTGATCGATTCCCTGGCGGGAAGACCACACGGCCAGCATCCGGTACGGCCCCCGGCTCACTGGAGCCAAGGGGGCATCCAAAGGGAAAGGCAGGAGAAAAACGGTGACGAGGGAACAGCAGAGGGTTGTTCTAGCAGGGAATCTTTAGACCGTCCGCAAAAACAGTTACGCCTTGCTCGCCCGGCCTTATGTCACCCCAAGCGCCGCGAAGGACCGTTCCCGCCGGGCCGCCGGGGAGGCGGCACTAACGTCAGCGAATCTACCCTGCAGGGCTTGAGGATGAGCGGATGGCACGGGCGCCCGGGGACAGCCGCTTTGTGCCTGTCCCCAAGCTATATGTTCGTGAGGGAGGGACGCTTAGAAGCCGCTGTTACGGGCGTTGCTGAAACAATCGCTGCAGTAAACCGGCCGGTCCCCGCGGGGGCGGAAGGGGACCATGGCATCGACGCCGCATTGGGCGCAGACGATGGGGTGCATTTCCCGGGGGGCACCCTCGTACCCGCCCGCGCGCTGCTCGGCGCGGCGCCCCGAGCGGCAGGACTGGCACCGCTTGGGATCGTTGACAAATCCGCGAGAGGCAAAGAACTCTTGCTCTCCCACGGAGAAGATAAACTCCGCCCCGCAGTCCACGCATACCAGAGTTCGATCGGATAATGCCACTGCCTGACCTCCTTGGTCTCGGTGAAATTACGGCTCAGCAGGCGGACCACCACCGGGAGGAAAACCCTGGATTAGATACGAGGGCGAAGCCCTTGAAACCTAGCTATGCCGAGTTCACTATATACTGCCCCTCAAACAATTGCAACGTCCGGGTCATCGGCCAAATACCATAGTAGTTTCGTAAAGAAAAACCCTGGTTACGCCGAAAACCGTATATCAGGGAATTGCATTGGTATAATCTGAATTTGATGACTGGCCGAAAGGCGGACAACCACGGGAATTCAGCAGCAGTCCGGCCCGGAAACGCCGGGTTGCCGTGAAGCTCCGCAGTGGCTGGACTGAAATTTCGGCGCCGGACAAAACCCAACGAGATCTTGGCCTGAGGAGGCTAAGGTCCGTTAAACGGGAAGAGGCTTCTCCGCGGAGTCGTGGGGCAGGTCGAGCTCAACGGCGTTGGCGTTGAATGCCAGCATGGTGTAGAAGCCGTAGAGGGTGGAGAGTTCCACCAGTCCCTGGGTGCCCAGCAGTTCGTGGACCGCGGTGAAGGTTTCGGGAGATACGCGGCGGGACCGGAAGAGTTCCATCCCGAAGTTGTACACCGCCCTCTCGTCGGCGGCCATATCGGGAAGTGCCCCGCCGTCGCGGATAGCATCCACCAGGGCGTCGGGCAATCCGGCATCGCGACCCAGGGCGGCGTGGGCGTGCCAGATGTAGGGGCAGTCCCAGGCGCGGGCGGTGGTGATCATGGCCAGTTCCCGCAGCCTCCGGGGAACCGTGGACTCGTTGCGGACATAACCGAACAGCGGGATGGCCCGGCGGGACATTTCAGGACTGTACTTGAGCACCGACATGGGACCGGTCCCGACACCGCCGGGACCGGAGGATACCTCGTCGAAGACGGCCCTCAGTTCCTCGGGCACCGATTCGCGGGTCACCAACGGTATTCGGGCCATGGCCAGCTACCCCCGGTTGTTTATTCGCAATGCCGAAGCAGGCGGATGGCGGAACGGAGCCCGGGCTAGAGTCCAGCCGCAGCTGCCGACTCGCGCATGGTCTTCAAGTAGGGAACGCTGGAGGTCTGGAGCAGAGTCCCAACGTTGGAGTGGAAGTACTGCACCCCCAGGTCGAGGAACTTGGGGACCAGGTTGTCAGGGCAGCTCACCCCGGCGATGCGTCCGGCGTCCCGGATGATTTTGACGCCCTTCTCCATCTGTTCCTGGACTTCCGGATGAGTCTGCTGACCCGGGTATCCCATGGACTGGGAAAGGTCGCCCGAGCCGATGAAGTAGACGTCCACGCCGTCGACGGTGACCAGCTCTCCCAGGTTGTCGATGGCCTCAACCTCCTCGAGCATCAGGCACACGAGGGTGTTTTCGTTGGCTTCATTCACGTAGTCCTGGGTGGACCCGGAGAAGCCGTAGTCGGCGGGGCGGCTGCGGCTGAAGATGCCCCGGTGCCCCAGGGGATAGTACTTGACCGCGTCCACGGTGGCGCGCGCCTCACCGGCGGTGTTCACGTGCGGGACCTGCACTCCCCAGGCTCCCCGGTCCAGGAAAGGAGCAATAATCTCGGGACGGTTGCCTACCGGCCGGACGATGGGAGCGATTCCAGTGAGGTCGGCGGCGCGGACCAAGTCCTCGACGTTGTCCACGGTGATGTTGCCGTGCTCGTTGTCCAGCAACACCCAGTCAAAGCCCAGTTGCCCGAGCATTTCGACCACCGGCGAGGAGGGAAAAGTGATCATCACTCCAAAGACCGCTTTGCCCGCGTTCAACTTTTGCTTCAAGGTGTTTTCGCGCATGACGCCTCCGTTTAGTAAGGCTGGTGCATTCGGGGCATGCTGCGGGACCGGGTCAACTGGCCGCCGCCAGAACGGCGCGGCGCAGCACGAAGCCCATAACGACGCCGGCGACCGCTCCGATGAACGCCACCGTCGCCCCGGACATCAGCCCGAGGGGTACGGACGTAATGGCCTGTCCGTCAACGCTAGCCATTTGCAGGAAAGCCAGGTTGGAACCTATCAGCAGGGCCAGTACGACTCCAATACCGCTTCCCAATATGAGGCCCTTGTGCCTGGAGAAAACGCTGCGGGGGTCGGGCACATTGGTTATCGACTCGCCGATAATGGTGCAGACGGCGCTGATAAGCAGCCCGATGACGGCCCATCCCACGGCTTCGCCCAAGAGGTCCTGGGGAGGATGGCGGGGATTGGGAGCGGTTTCCAGAATCAGGAGCCCGGTGTTGGCGGCCAGCGGAACCGTGGCAATGCAGGCTCCAACAATGACGATCCAAAGGATGCTCTTGTTAAGACTGTTCAAGCTGATAGCGGACTTCTTGTAATTCATCGTTTTCCAAGTTGCGGGGCATACCCGGCTGATAAGCTGTCAGCGGGATCCGTCCCCTCTTAATTTGGAGACAGGTGCATTTTAGAAAAGGGCGATTTAAGGGTCAACTACGAGAACCGGGGAGCCAATTGATAGAAAGTGCGACAAACTGCGACATTTCGCGGCATTTGTCCTTGCGGGCAAGTCGGGAATTGTCCGAGATTGCCGCTTCCTGGTCCAGTTTTGACGCTGGATTGTCATGTCTTTGTCCAGTTTTGTCGCATACTCCGTCACATACCCTGGAAGAGAGAGGACTGTAGGATATTACGACTCATCCGTCCAGGCCTCATAAAGCAAAGGCCCCGGATCGTTTGTAACGCCCGCCTTATTCGGGCCCAATTCAGGCAACTTGTCTAAGGGTCCTGTTCGGCGGGGCCGGGGCGCATGGCATGTGCAGCAGCCCGGCAGTTCCCACACACTTACGATACCAGAAGAGGGAGGGATTACGTCAACGCCACTCTGTCAGCAACAAGCCTGGAAAACCACCGCGGACAGCGCGAAGGCCGGGGACGGGAGAAAGTGGTCACGCAAGTGTGTCCGGGCGGCAAAAAATGTTGACAACCAAATAGTTAGTATGTATATTCTCCGACGATTGCTGGCAGGGAGGCTCCACAAAATCTAAATTCATGCTTCCCTGTGGGTATTTGGCAGCTGCGGTTAGCAAAGTGAGACCAGTTCCGGGGTCACCGAGTAACGCGAGCCACACAGTAATCTCGACATTACTCTAGGAGGACACGGAATGAGGATTCCCTGGCATAACTGTACGCGCTCCTTTTTTATCCTGCCTGTATTGGCGGTAGCTCTGGCCGCGATTGCAGCCTGCAGCTCGGCAGAGCAACCGACCGCCACTCCCATACCCCCGCCTGCGGCCACCGCTTCCGAACCGGCTGCTGCTCCCACCGCCATGCCCGCGGACTCTGCCGCTCCCGACCAGAGCATGATGGGGGAGAAGATGTCCAGCGGCGACGTCCCTGACTATTGGAAACCTCCCACGGACTACTACGGCGAGCCGGTCTACGGCGGCACGCTGATAATCAACTACGAAGACCCTCTGGAACACGCCAACGTCTGGGGCGCGGCCAGTGGAGTAACTGACCGCTTCCGGAACCCCACCACCAGCAACCTCATCATGGAAGACCCCTACGATCCCAGCGGCCCGTCCATCCCAGACCTGGCTGAAAGCTGGACGATTCACGACGACAACCAGGGCGTGACCTTCCACCTCAGGGAAGGCGTCAAGTGGCACAACGGTGACATCCTCACCTGCGAGGACGCCCGGTTCAGCTTTGAGACCATGGCGACCGGCGTCGGGTTGACCGCCAGCTACATGCAGGGATCCTTGGGCCACATGGACGTCGGGGCCCTGGCCTGTAACGGCATGGACCTGGACTTCCGGTGGAACGCTCCCACCGGAACACCGCTGCTGGCACTGTCGAACCGGCGGGCGACAGTCTTCAACAAGGCCTGGTTCGAGGCCGGCGGCGAAGACGCCATGTTCAAGGACGTTTCCGTCGGCACCGGCCCCTTCGTCTGGAGGGAAGGCCAGAGCGTCGGCGTTGACGTCCAGTACTTCGACAAGAACGACGACTACTTCATTCCCGGCTTGCCTTACGTTGACGAGCTGATCATGCACGGCATCCTGGACGAGAACGCCCAGGAAGCGGCCATGCTGACCCACCAGACCAACTGGCACTGGGTCCGCAACTGGGGACAGTACGACAAGTACGTCGAGCACGAACAGATCCAGACGGTCATCCGTCCCACCCGGGGCAACTTCGAGCTGTGGATTAACCCCCGCATCGCGCCCTTGGACAACATCCGGGTTCGCCAGGCCATCATCATGGGAATCGACCGCAACGCCGCCATCCAGATCCTTCAGGACGGCCGGGCTGCCGCCGGGTTCATCATGCCCCCGGGCGGAGCCTGGGAGCTGTCCCAGGAAGAGGGCTGCGCCGTTCCCGGATGGTGCGTCTCCGACGACATGGACTCGGTAAGAGCCGAGGCCAGGCAGATTCTCGAGGAAGAGGGCTTCGACTTCGACCAGGAGTTCCTGTTCACCGTCGAGAGCGACGAACAGGTCCAGGCCCGGGCCACCTTCCTGCAGGAGCAGCTCCGCCTTCTCGGCATCAAGACCGATTTCGACCTGGTGGAGACCATCGCCTACCGCACCCTGGAAGCCACCGGCGAATGGGGGGCCTTCCTCCCCGGTAACGACACCATGGCCGCCGACGACCCCAATGCGGGTATGGGACGGCTGCTGGCCTGCGAGTCCACCGGCAACCTCTGGACTCCCGGATATCCCTGCGACTCCACCTACGACGACCTGCTGGCCCAGGCCCAGACCGAGAGCGATCGGACCGCCCGCAGGGCTCTCTCCAACCAGATCGAGCTGATGGCCATGAAGGACTACCGGAAGTTCCCGGTCTACTGGGAGCAGGAAGCCGTTTCCTTCTGGCCCGAGGTACGTGGCTACGTCCACTTCCCTGCGCCTTTCGGCTCCTTCCGCAAGCACCAGCACATGTGGATTGACGAAGGTCACCGGGACGACACTGGCAACTCTGGTCAGACCACCGGCGTCCCTGGCGGATTCTAAGTCTTAAACCGGGCAACTTCACAGGGGCAGGCCTTTCAGGAGGCCTGCCCCTGTGACTAATCCAGCCCAGGCAAGTTCATACCCGAACCGGGCGCCAGTCAACCGATGCACCAACGGCGCTGGACTGCTTGGGCTAGCTAAATCCCCGGGCCGGCGTCCGTCGGCCGAAACGGTCTTCCCAGGGCAACGAACGGGGTTACCCGGAACTTGTTGAGGAACAGTCTATGAGAACCTACATGCTCAAGAGGCTGCTGCTATTCGTCCCCACGGCATTCGGGGTTTCGGTAATCATCTTTGCCATGCTCCACACCATTCCAGGCGACTACGCCACTGCCCTGTTGCTCGGCGGGGAAGAGGTGTACGAGAACGCCAGCCAGGAGCAGATTGAAGAAGTCCGTGAGAAATTGGGTCTCTCCGGCTCAATGCCGGAGCAGTACGTCCGGTGGCTGGGGGACTTCTTCCGGGGCGATTTCGGAACTTCGTGGCACACCCGGCAATCGGTGGCGGAACGGATGGGCACCCGCATCATCACCAGCTTTCAACTAGGCTTGATGGCGGTGACCATCGCGTGTGGGATGGGCGTGGTCGGCGGGGTGATTTCGGCGGTGCGGCAGGATAAGTGGATCGACTATGCGCTGCGCGCCTCCAGCATGACCCTCCAAGCAATGCCCAGTTTCTGGCTCGCCCTCATCGTCATCGTGCTCCTGGTAGTGATCTTCGAGTGGATCCCGTCCATCCAGTACGAGCACTTCTGGAATGACCCGCTGCGCAACCTGGAAGTGCTGTTGCTACCCGCCTTCATCGTAGGATTGCGCAGCTCAGCTGAAATCCTGCGCATGACCCGCTCCTCGGTGTTGGAAGTGCTTAAAGAGGACTTCGTCCGCACCGCAGACGCCAAGGGGCTGCGCCGGAACCGGGTCCTGTTCGTCCACGTTCTCAGGAACGCGCTCCTGCCGGTGGCGACCCTAGCCGGGTTCGAAGTGGTCTTCCTGATGAGCGGACAGATCATTGTCGAGACAATCTTCAACCTGCCCGGCTTGGGCAAGCTTTTCGTGCAGGCGGTGGCCGCGCGCGACTACCCGGTGCTGCAGGCTATCGTTATGTTCATCGCGGGCGTGGTCCTGCTGGCCAACCTCACCGTAGATGTCATGTATGCCTGGCTTGACCCGCGCATCCGGTACTCTTAGCCGCTGCGATGGGCTCCCGGGTTGTACCCCGGGACCTATGACGAGGGAATGAAATGACCACTCCACGAGAGACCACCAGCGCGGAGGAGATCCGGGAAGGACTAATCAACGCGGAGCCTTCCCGCCGCCCGGGCATGGGCCGGTACATCCTGTATTACCTGCGGAGCAAGCCGCTGGGGACCATCGGTTTTTCCATCGTGCTGCTGATGATCCTCACCGCGATATTCGCTCCTTTGATTGCCCCCCACACCTACCAGGAGCAGAACTACGAGGCAGTGCGGGTCTCGCCCAGCCTGGAGTTTCCCTTCGGCACCGACCAGTTCGGGCGGGACATCTTCTCCCGGGTGGTGTATGGCGCGCAGATTTCGATGATGGTGGGGTTCCTCGCAGTAATAGCCGGCACCGGAGCCGGGGCCATCGTGGGCCTGATTTCCGGCTACTTCATGGGAAAGACGGACCACATCGTCCAACGGCTGGTGGACATGTGGATGTCCTTCCCTGATCTGATCCTGGCGCTGACCATCGTGGCGGTGTTCGGCAACACCATCCCCAATGTGATTCTCGCCATCGCGGCAACCATCATGCCCCGGGGCGTGCGGGTCATCCGCTCGTCCACCATTTCCATCAGGGAAATGGACTACACCCTGGCGGCCCGGTCCATCGGAGCTTCCGACCTGCGGATCATGCTGCGGCACGTCCTGCCCAACACGGTGGCGCCCTTCCTGATTATCATGTCCTCCATGTTCGGCACGGCCATCCTGACGGAGGCAGGGTTAAGCTTCCTAGGCCTGGGCATCTCGGAGCCGACGCCTTCCTGGGGCCGGATGCTTACCGGACAGGCGGCACAGTACCTAGCGTCCTCGCCGTGGATGCTTATCTTCCCGGGAATGGCGATCACCATCACCGTGATGGGTTTCGCCTTCGCCGGCGACGCCCTGCGGGACATCTTCGATCCGAAGCAGCGGGGTAGATAACAGCCCGAACCCCGGATATTCACAAGCACCGGGCGGACATCAATCCCCCATCCTCGGACCACGGAAGAGAATGGGGGATTTTGCTGGCCCACGGACAGACACCCCAAAGAACAAGGAGCGGAACTGAACCATGCGGACCATAGACATTCACGCCCACATATCCCCGCAGTCGTGCTTTGATGCGATGCGGGCCGGTGAGAACTGGCACGGGATCACACCAGAGCAGATCCGGAGCGGACACTACGGCAACCCGAGGACGCTGTGGACGCCGGAACAGCGCATTGAGGACATGGACTCGCTGGGTGTGGACGTTCACGTCCTTTCCACCGGCGCCTTCTTCTACTTCTACGACCGGGACGCCGAGCAGGTGGCGGAGATGGACCGGGAATGCAACGACTACGTTGCCGAGCTGACCCGCCAGTACCCGGACCGGTTTGCGGGGCTGGCCAACCTTCCATTGCAGGACGTCAACGCCTCGGTGGCGGAGCTGGAGCGGTCGGTGCGGGACCTGGGGCTGAAGGGCGCGATGATCGGAGACCAGGTCAACGGGAAGACCTTTGACGAACCGGAGTTCGAGCCGCTATGGGAAGCCGCGGAGTCCCTGGGAGCCCTGCTGCTGGTCCACCAGGGCGGCGGAACGGTGGTCAGCGGCCGTTCCGACAAGTACCATCTGCCCAACACCATCGGCAACCTGGCGGACCGGACGATAACCTTCGCGGCCTTTGTGTTCGGGGGGGTGATGGACCGGCATCCCGATCTGAAGGTGTGCCTGTGCCACGGCGGGGGATACACCTGCTACGGCATCGGCCGCATGGATCGGGGCTGGCAGGTGCGGCCCGAAGCGCGGGAACACATTTCCCAGCCGCCCAGCGCCTACCTGTCCAGTTTCTACTACGACTGCCTGACCCACAGCGAGGAAGCCCTGCGCTACCTGATCGACAGCGTCGGGGTGGACAAGGTGCTGTTCGGGACGGACTGGCCCTTCGACATGTGCCTCGACTGGCCGGTGTCCTGGGTGCTGGGGATGGAGAGCCTGACCGACGCCGAGAAGGAAGCCATCCTTTGGAAGAACCTGGAGGACTTGCTGGGGGTTTAAGACCAGGGGACCGGCACTATCAGAAACCGGGGTACGCTGGGGGATGCATCCCCCAGACCCCCGAATTATATGGAGTCCTCACCGACACCGGGGTGAGAGCCTGGGTACGCCGCGTTCAGCCGGGGGTTTTTGAGGGCTTTTCCTTTTTGGCGCGGGCCTGCTGCCACATGCGGCAGAAAGCGCAGACCTCGCCGGTGGTGGCCTGGCCGCAGATGGTGCATTCCCGCAGGTCAAAGTCTTCCTGGGAGTTCTCCATGACCGGGCGGATGCGGTCAAGGAAGGTGGAGACGAAGCCGTGCTTGGTGCCGGGCGACTTGGCCTCGATGTCGTCCAAGGCGTTCTTGTAGACGATGGAGCGGGCGCCGACGGAGTTGGGGCACTCCTCATCCACGTAGTCGATGCCGCGCAGGATAGCGTTGGCCGCAACCTCGCGCTCGGTCATGGTGTACAGGGGCTTGACCCGCTTGATGAGGGTGTCGCGGGTGGATGGCAGGGCCGGTTGCTGGCGGGCGAGGCTGCCCACCTCCCAGTGCAGGACGTTGCCCATGAGGGTGGCCGCCTCGTCGTCCAGGTTGTGTCCCATGGCCACCACGTCGAAGCCGCGGTCAAAGGCTTCCTTGTTCAGGATGTAGCGCTTGCTGAGGCCGCAGCCGGAGCAGGGGACGCGCCGCAGCGCGTCGGACAGCTCGGGGACGCCCATCCCGTAGGCCTGGGCCAGATCAACGGTGATGAGAGGAGCACCCCGTTCTTCGGCAAAGGCGACGGTGCGCTGGTGGGAGTTGCCAGAGTAGTCGCCGATGCCCAGATGGATGTGAAGGCCGGTGCAGTCGTATTCGTGGCGGAGCAGGTAGTCCCAGAGGGTGAGGCTATCCTTGCCGCCGGAGACTCCGACCAGGATGCGGTCGTCTGGGGCGAACATCTTGTGCCGGCGGATGGCCCGCTCCACCTGCCGGTCGAAGAACTCCAGGTAGTGGGGCTTGCAGAAGGCGGAATGGTGGCGGCGCAGCTCAATGGACGCCGTCCCCTTGCACTTGGTGCACCTCATCCGGCACTCCCGCTGCCCAGGTCAACCCCGCCGCTGATGGCGGTGACTATTTCCACGGTGTCGCCGCTGCGGACCATGACGTCCCGGGTCAGTAGGTCGTCGTCACGCACGACGAGCACTTGCTCCGGGTTGAGGTCCAGCTCCTTCAGCAGGGCGTCGACACGGCGGCTGCCCTCTATTTCCAGCTCGCGCCGCCGGGGATTTCGGATGATGACTTTCATGGCTTTATGCGTGACCGGATTGTTTCAGGGCCGGGCCGAGTGTAATTCAGCGCGGGTTGGGGTGTAAAGGCAGCGGGAATGGGGAGCTTGGAAGGATAGAAAAAATATCTGTCCTATTTTGTCCCATTCTGTCCCATCCCCCGGGTTGGAGGGGCCTGAGGCACGGCTAACCCGGCCGAGAACGCTACTTTACAAGACATGGTAGAGGATGGAGGGCGGGGTTGGGAAGGGGCGGAGCGTCAGTGGGGGGAGTTCTTCAGGAGATTCGGGGCTAAGGGAGCAGGATTCTGGAGTAAGTTGACAGTTTTCGGGCACACCCTTATCGTTTGATTCTGAACGGGGAAAATTGGGGAAGCCATGCAGCAAACCCGAACATACCGGGAACGAAGCCTCGAAAACCTGGTCAAGGCGCGCCAGGAACTCGCTGAAGGCGATCTAACCCAAGCCTCCGAGAAGGGATGTGGCGCGGCGGCACTGATGGTCAAAGCCGTTGCGGAATTGCGGGGCTGGAACCACAAGAGACATAGCTGGCTGCACGATGCCGTGGATGATTTAGTCAGCGAAACCGGCGACAATGAGTTGAACTTCCTGTTCGGCGTTGCCAACGGTCTGCATATCAACTTCTACGAAGGCTGGTATCGTCCCAGACAGGTCGAAGCCGGGATCCAGGCTGTTGAGCGGTTTGTTGCGAAAGTCGAACCCTTGTTGGCCGAAGCTTCATAAACCCCGAAGCCGGGCCGGAAAAGAACAGGGAGAGGATACGTTGCGACTGAGGGCCCCATTCGGTCAAGCAGGGCAGCGGCCAATTCCTGGGCAGTTCTCTGGAAGCTTGCGGCCACTCCGTCGATTCGCCGCTTGTTCTTGTAGTAGAACAGGGCGTCGTTGGTTAGCCCAGTAATGTCGAAGGCCAGGTTAAGCATGTGGGGTTGCAGGTGCTTGTTTAGGTACATTCCGCCAACTCTTCCAAGTTGCCGCCACTCTTTTCCGTGCCCAAGGTTGGTGCTACTCTACCACCAATTCTTCGGTTGCATAATGGGGAGCACGTCATGATCAAGAGTTTTTCGGCCCTGTATGCGGGGCATGTTCTGGAGGGGGAGGGCGTGGGGTTTGCCGGAACGCCCCACGACGACCGGTGGTATCCCAATGAGCGTTTGATCCAGGCGTTCGACATCGCCAGGGAAGCGGCCATCCTGATGGACGACCTGGGATACGACGTGCTGTGGATGGCGGAGCACCACTTCCAGCGGGAGGGGTACGAGTGCATCCCCAACCTGCTGATTATGAGCCAGTACCTGTGCCAGTTCACCAAGCGTATCAAGTTCGGGTGCGGGTTTAACGTGGTGCCCATGTGGCATCCGATACGGCTGGCCGAGGACTTCGCCATGGTGGACATCCTCACCGGCGGGCGGGTGGTCTTCGGCGTGGGCCGGGGGTATCACACCCGGGAGGTGGAGAGCTTCGGAGCGCCGATGCGGGACACGGAGGCCAACCGGGAGCTCTTCGAGGAACAGTTCGAGATCATAATGAAGGCGTTCAACGAGGATGCCTTCACCCACCGGGGCAAGCATTACACCATTCCGCCCAACATCCCCTACCGGGGATATGACCTGCAGGAGGTGACGCTGGTGCCCCGCCCGGTGAACCGCCCGGTGGAGGTCTGGCAGCCGGTGGTCAGCGGCACGGACCGGGCCTTCGACTTCATGGCCAAGTGGGGCATGAAGGGGGTCATCCTGGGCACCGGAGAGCAGTACGTGGACGACTGGGTCCGGCGGTTCCAGCAGGCCTACCAGCGGGCGGGGCATGATGTCGCCCAGGGCGAAAACCTGGCCCTGGGAATCTGGTCTTACATGGACGACAGCCGGGAGAAGGCGCGGCAGGCGTTGGAGCCGATGTTCGAGGAGCATGTGAAGTTTGCCGCTCCCCTGGGGATGCTCCGTTACAACGACCGACAGATGGAGGCCACCGGCCCCGGCGGCGTGGCGAGACATATTGCCGCCGGGGTGGACTTCCAGGACGTTATCGAGAAGCGGGCTTGGTGGGCGGGCACTCCGGAGGACACGGTGGCGTATCTGAAGGAACTGGAGGAGAAGTATCCGGGGCTGGAGCAGATAATGATTGGTTTCCCAATGGGGGCGACGGCACAGCAGTTCCGGGAGCAGATGACCCGGTTCGCACAGGAGGTGATGCCGGCGTTCAGGGGGGCACAGGTGGCGCAGCCGGCGGATTAGGAAGACGGGAGTCCGTTGGGGGATTCATCCCCCAAACCCCCTGAATAAAAGCTTATTGAGAGGTGGGCGGGGGTGTGGTAATCTCCGTTAAAATCAAGGGAAATCATAGGAGGCAGGTTATGGGTTACAAGCCACGCAATCTGGGCCATATCAATCTTTTCGTCCGCAACGCCGAGCGTTCGCGGGAGTGGTACGAGGACCTGCTGGGGCTGACGACCTACGGCTTCACCCCGGGACGGGCCGCGTTCATGACCGCCGACCCGGGCAACTCCCACGAGATCGCCCTGACCGAGGTAGGCGACGACGCCATGGGGCCGCAGCGGGGGCAGGTGGGCCTGAACCACATGGCCTGGTACATGGACAGCCTGGAGGACCTGGCGGAGCTTTACCACCGCATCAAGGAGCGGAACATTCCCATTGAGCGGGTGTCGGACCACGGGATGTCCATCGGTATCTACATCCACGACCCGGACGGTAATGGCATCGAGGTTTCCTACGAGTTGCCGGCGGAGGAGTGGGACGTCCCCGAGGGCGAGTACGTCATCGGCGGCGCGCCCAAGGGCCGCCTGTCCGGTCCCTGGGACGAGGAGATGGCGCAGGCCGCCCGGAGATAATCTCCAGGGAATCAAGTTTGATGAGGGCGGCGTGGGCGCAACATCCCGCGCCGCCTGTGCGTATGTCCCGGCACGTATGTAAATGAGACGACTTGACCGGCACAAGCTGAGCCTGGGGCTGTTCGGCGCCAACTGCTCCGGCGGGTTGGCCGTGACCACCGTGCCGGAGAGGTGGGAGGCATCCTGGGAGAACAACCGGCGGTTGGCGGTGATGGCGGAGCAGGCGGGGCTGGACTTCATGCTCCCGCTGGGCCGCTGGAAGGGCTACGGCGGGGAGACGGACCACAACGGGTCCAGCTTTGAAACTATCACCTGGGCGTCGGGAATCCTGGCCGCCACGTCGCGGATCATGGCCTTCGGGACGGTGCACGTGTCCCTGTTCAATCCGGTGGTGGCGGCCAAGCAGATCACCACAGCGGATCTCATCGGACAGGGACGGTTCGGGCTGAACCTGGTGTGCGGGTGGAACCGGGACGAGTTTGATATGCTGGGGGTGGACCTGGCGGAGCACGAGGACCGCTACGAGCAGGGGCAGGAGTGGCTGGACGTAGTGACCCGGGCATGGTCATGTCCCATAGCCTTCGATTACGACGGGAAGTATTACCGGGTCCGGCACACCGACATCCACCCCAAGCCCCACCGGGGGGAGCGGCCGATGATCGTCTGCGCGGGGAACTCTCCGACCGGACGGGACTTCGCGGCCCGCAACGCCGACATGATGTTCACCAACCTGCGGGCCGGGCTGGACGATGTTTCCACCAACACCTTGGCGCTCCGGCAGATGGCGGCGGGATACGGGCGGGAGATCGGGGTGTTCACCAACGTGGCGGTAATCTGCCGCCCCACGCGGAAGGAAGCCGAGGAGTATTTCCAATACTACGCCGTGGAGAAGGCGGACACAGACGCCGTGGAGAATATGGTGGAGAGCCGGGGTCTGAACAAGCCGGGGCAGTCGGCGGAGGAGAAGGCTCAAATCCGGCGGCGGGCCGCGGGTGGGAATGGGGCCTTCCCCATCATCGGGTGTCCCGACGAGGTGGCGACGACGATACAGCGGCTGTCCGATGGGGGCGTGACGGCGCTGGCGGTGGGGTTGGTGAACTACCTGGAGCATTTTCCGTATGTGCGGGACGAGGTCCTGCCCAGGCTGGAGCGGCTGGGGTTGCGGGAGGGATGAGGCGTTGGGGGACGAGCCCCCCAGACCCCTGATTGTAGGACTCTTTGGTTGAGTCAAGAGCTAATGAGGAACTGATGGTTGAATTGGCAGACAGGAACATAGTTTCGCGGGTCGTGGACGAACGGTCGGTGTTGACCGTCATAGGCGTGGCGCCGGAGCAGCGGGGGCCTTGGCCGGTGGTGACCGGGGTCGTCAACGATGATGCGGATATGGCGGGGCCGCCTCCTCCCTACCTGTCGGTGGCGGCATGGGCGGCTTGAACGGTGGTGACGCTGATGGGCGTGGCCCATCGCGGCAACATCCCCTTGGAGGACATTCACGTTGACTTCGGCATCGAGCCGGTGGAGCGTCCCAGAGGCATCGGCTACGGTGTGCGGGAACTGGTGACCCTGAAGGGGTCGCTGTCCGACACGGAGCGGCTGCGGCTGGAACGGGCGGCCCGGTTCTGTCCGGTGGGGCAGGCGCTGAACAAGGGATCGGTGGCAGTGGAAGACGAGGTGCATTGGGCATCGGGAGAGGTGACCGCCCTGCCTGGATTGGGTGATGCGGCGGGCGCAGCCGGGTTCGCGGGGGAACTGCCGCCGGTGCCGGCCGGGACGGTCCACGTCAAGTACCTGCTGGACACCAAGGAATACGACGACCACGGGGAGATGGAGCACGAGGGGGAGACCAAAGTTTCCATGGAATGCGGCAACCTGACCCGGACCAGCCGCTGGATGATCCTGGCGGGGCACAGCTCGGAGGGCTGGGTACCCTCCCCCTTCCCGCTGGCCCAGGCGGCCTGGGCAGCGTCCACGGCCACGACGCTCCAGCGGCTGCTGCCGGAAGTGGGGGAAGGGACGCACCATATCGCGGTGGAAATGGCATTTCCGCAGAACGCGCCCCGAGGACGGGGGGAATCCCAGCGCAACGCGGCGGAGGGAATCGTGGCCCCCCGTCCGGCGCTGCGCCGGGTGACGGTGCCGGGGACGCCGCGGACGATGCCGGTGGAACTGGTGCAGGCGGCGCTGCTGAGGGACCCGATTTCGCAAATCTACCGGGACGGAGGGGTCTTGCTGGATGAGCAGGTGGTCGTTGAGTAACCCGATGATTCCTTTCCAGGATACGCCCAATCCGCCGGGCAACGTCACCACGCTGCCAGAGCAGGAGACGCGGGTCTCCCAGGGACCGGGGGGCCGGTACTGCGAGGGATGCCCCCGTTGCCAGGACGCCGGAGCCGGGTTCTGCACAATGCGCCATCCCCAGTACAACAACCTGCATCCGGTGTGCCGCCGGTGCGGGCACTGCGTCCTGCGGGGCAAGCACAACGACGACATTTCCGACCTGGAGGGGGAGTAAGGGTGCCGGTTGAAGAACGTTGGAGGATTCATCCCCCAACCCCCCGGAAAATGGGCGGAATTTTGGTATAGTTTCCAAAACAATTGGGCAGGAGCGCGTTATGGTGAGTCCAGCGCAGCAGAATGGGGCCAACGGAGCCAATCCAGCGGAGGAAATCGAGCAGTTTGACGCCATCGTTATCGGGGCCGGGGTTACCGGCCTCTACACTTCCTATTGCCTGCGGAACAACGGGATGCGGGTGCGGGTGTTCGAGGACGGCGACGGCGTGGGCGGAACGTGGTACTGGAACCGCTATCCCGGGGCCCGGTTCGACTCCGAAAGCTACACCTACGGGTACTCCTTCTCCGAGGAACTGCTCCAGGAGTGGGACTGGAAGGAGCTTTACTCCGGGCAGCCGGAGAACGAGCGCTACCTGAACTACGTGGCGGACAAGTTCGACCTGCGGCAGTACATCCGGTTCAACTCCCGGGTCACGGGATGCTATTTCGAGGAGGAGCGGAACACCTGGCGGGTGGAGATACAGGGCGGGCACAAGGCTCGCGCCCCCTTCCTGGTGACGGCCGTGGGGCTGCTGTCGGCGTTCTACGTCCCGGACTTCGAGGGATTGGATACCTTCCAGGGGCAGTGGTGCCACACCGGGCGGTGGCCAAAGGAGGGCATGGACCTGGCCGGCAAGCGGGTCGGCGTCATCGGCACCGGGGCCACGGCCGTGCAGCTCATCACCGAGATCGCCAAGGAGGTGGGGCACCTGACGGTGTTCCAGCGGACGCCCAACTACTGCGCTCCGCTGCGCAACCGGCCCATCACCGACGAGGAGCAGCGGCAGATAAGGGCAGACTACCCGGAGATTTTCCGGCGGTGCGCGGAGACGGCGGGTTCCTTTGTCCACATGTTCGACCCCCGGTCGGCGCTGGAGGTGTCGGCGGAGGAACGGGGGGAGCAGTACGAGCGACTGTGGCAGGAGCCGGGATTCGCCAAGTGGCTGTCCAACTTCTACGACGTGATGCTGCCCGGGGACGCCAACGAGGACTACGCCGAGTTCGTCCGCAACAAGATCCGGGAGCGGGTGCACGACCCGGAAGTGGCGGAGATGCTGGCGCCCAAGGACCACATGTTCGGGTCGAAGCGGCTGCCCTGCGAGAGCGGCTACTACGAGGTGTACAACCGGGACAACGTGCTGCTGGTGGACGTGAAGAAAGCGCCCATCCAGCGGATAACCCCCACCGGCCTGACGACGACGGACGCGGAATATGACCTGGACGTGATTATCTTTGCCACGGGCTACGACGCGGTGACCGGGTCGCTGACCCGCATCGACATCCGGGGCGTGGGAGGCGAGAAGCTGACGGACAAGTTCGCCAACGGGCCGCGCACCTACATGGGAATCCAGAGCGCCGGGTTTCCTAACATGTTCACGGTCAATGCAGCGTCGGTGGGGAACTTCGTGCGGGCGGCGGAACCGCTGGTGGAGTGGGTGACGGAGTGCATCCGCTACGTCCGCGAGAACGAGTACGTCCGCATCTCGCCCACGCTGGAGGCCGAGGACGAGTGGGTCAACCACGTCAACGAGGAAGGGTCGAAGATCCTCCGCAGCCAAGCCAACTCCTGGTTCGTGGGCGCCAACATCCCGGGCAAGGCGCGGGCCCTGCTGACCAGCCCCGACACCGCTCCGGTGATGCGAGCCAAGCGGGCCGACGTGGCGGCCAAGGGCTACGAGGGGTTCCTGCTGGAGTAGCGGAGAGTTCCGCCACTTTTGCCCAGCTATAATTCAAGCGCCGTCACGGAATAATGATTTTCGCCGAAAAACCGGAGGACGATGACTCAACAGATTAGCCCTGAAGCGATTTTCGAGGACGCCCGGGATGTTTATGCCCAGGCTCTCGAAAGGTTGGAAGCGGGCGACATTCGTGACGCTGCGGAGAAAGCGTGGTGCGCCACGCTCAGGGCCACCGATGCCCTTATCCTTGCCAGGACGGGAAAAGAGACAGAAACCAGCCGGGGAACTTCCCAGGAATTGAGGATGTTGATCCATGCGGACAATCGGGTCTCCATCATGCGGGCGCCATTTTATCAACGCCAAAGGGAGCTGCACGGAGACTGCTTCTATTACGGCCTGTGTGAACCGATGGAAGAAACAACCCAGTTGATCAGGGACACAAACCTGTACCTGGCCGACGCGGAGCGGCTGGCATATTCCTGAAAAGGGAGAGCGCGGTGGTCAGTCGTCGGCGGGGGCAGGCTCCGGGTCGGACGCGGCGGAGTGGCGGCGGCGCAGTTCAACGAAGAATATGGATATGTACCCGAATATGAAGCGCAGCGCGAACTCCACGCCCACCAGGAATACCCAGTAGTAGAAGATGGTCTCCCGGTGCATATTGGCCTCCCGCAGCACTCCCATGGATCCATCAATGTCGAAGAAGGAAGCGTCAATCAGGAAGATGCCCAGCACGGCAAAGGGGAGTATCTTGGCAAGGTCTCGGGACAGGTCCTCGTTGTAGTAGGCCGTCACCCGGATGGCGCTGACGGTGGCCAGGGATATGAGGAGCACGTCGGCGAATGCCTTGTCCTTGGACAGGAACACCAGGATCAGCGTCAGCACACCGAACCAGAAGAAGGCGAAGGCCGGGAACAGCACGATGTACTTGACCAGGTACATGACCAGGTGCAGGAATCCCCGCACCATGCTGATGCGGGACTCCTCGTACCGCGACAGGTCCAGGGAGAACATGTCCCGGGACGCCACGAAGCGGTAGAACTTGAAGACGAAGACGGCGTAGCCGACCATCCCGAGAACGTAGACGGCCACCGGCCCCAGCACCCTCAGCCCCTCGTCCATGCTCAGCCCGTTGGGGAAGAAAGCGGAGACGTTGACCGGGTCCATTACAGGCGAGCCCGCCCTTCGGAGGGATGATCGCCGGTGAAGTCGCCGCCGATGACTACGACGCTGGCTGGTCTGGTGGTCATGCTGCTATTCCGTGCTTCAGGTGTAACCCGGATTATATGGCTCGGGCGCCGGGTATGCCAGACGCCGGCGGGCAACCTTCCCCCGACTACTTTGAGACGCTGGCGGGGATTGCTAAGGGCTAGCTAAACCCGCTTCTGCCTCGGTTATCGCGTCTGCGATGGACTTTAACTGTGTGATAAGCCCATCAATGACTTCTGCCTCTTCCACCCCGGTTCTTGGGCGAATTGGGGCGAAAGCGACACCTTGCCTTGCAGGTAGGAAAACAAGGCCGAAACTTGTCCTCTGTTCCTGGGACAACACTTCCCAACGTCCTTCTAGTATTTGCAACCAGAAGGGAGTGTCGCCGCTGCTTACCCACCGGTCGCAGTCAACCCCGAACCACGCCGGGATCCCGTCGATGGTGAACGTATAACCCCGGCCACCGAACCACTGCCCCCATTGGCCGACATCTATGAGTTCGTTTCTAGCTGCCAAGTTGATCGCAGTTCCAGCGACCCGCAGGAACCCATGTAAGCGTCGTATCGGCTCGGGGCTTAGCTCCTCGGGTTGGATTGGCAAGAACGCTTCAGCGTCTTCACGTTGGGCTAACCCTCTCAGTTGTCGAATATCCGCTTCGACACCAGAATGTCCAGCAACGGAGGACATCCTGTCCAGCAACCTAGTCCAACTAACCAACAACAAGCTCTTGTCGGTATCGGTCACCATGGCTCGCCGCGATTCTTCGTCGGTGTCCGTGGGGCCCAAATCCCTGCCGTCTTCTCTAATCTGGCGTGTTATCTCGGCCCACAGTGTTGGAATTCTGACCCTGGGAGCAACAAACAAAAGAACTGCCGATCCCGGCTGTTCGAAGAGTCGAATGTACCCGCTTGCTTGGCGATGCAGAAGTGTAGCCCAGAATTTCGCTTCTACCAGCAGTCTAACCGCATTGTTACGGTCGTAACCTGCCATATCGGGGCGAGAACCATCATCGTAGGTTACTTGTGTCTCGACTCGAACTACAGGCTCAACATTGAAGGAGTCCCAGCTAAGAAGGTCGTTCAATGCTTGCATGCACCGAGGAGACTTGTTCAGTATGTAACCCAAGCCATCTGTCGCTGCGTTTTCTACCTGCCTATTGAGTTTTGGCACCAAATACGCCAACAAGGTATCGTTCTCTGCCACAATAATCCTCCCTAACCTTCCCTCGGCACCGCCGGCCCGGCCGGGTAGTCTTCCGCCTTCCCCGTGTCTCCCGGCTGGATTACGAAGTCCCGCCGGTCCCGGTAGAGGCGGGCCCGGTTGATGACATGGTTGCCGTAGGGTTCGAGGTCGTCCCAGTGGGTCATCAGCCAGTACTTGTACTCGCCGAGGAACAGGTAGGTGTTGTTCATGGAAAAGAAGCGGCAGGCCACGCCCTCCCCGGCCCGGAACCGCTGGCAGACGGCGCCCAGCAGCTCCCACTGGTCGTCCGCCTGGCTCAGGACGTACTCGTGGGGCCAGGTTTCCCGGTAGGTCACCGCCTCCCGCCACGGGGCACGGGCGATTAGCTCCATTATCGAGTCCGGCATAACTCCCTCCCTCCGCCGCACCGCATCCTCGTTGGCGGACTGTTGTGTTTTAGCCAACCACCACGTTGACTAGCTTGCCCGGAACGTAGATGGCCCGGTTCACCGTCTTGCCGTCGGTGTAGGGCTGCACCCGCGGGCTGGCCAGGGCCAGCTCCTCGGCGGCGGACTGGTCGATTCCCACCGGCACCTCGATCCGGTCCCGCACCCTCCCGTTAACCTGCACCACCAGCGTCACCGTCTCCTCCGCCGCCAGCCCCTCGTCCCACGCCGGGAAGGGCTGCTGGTGGACGCTGTACGGGTGGCCGGTGCGCTCCCACAGTTCCTCGGCCAGGTGGGGCGCGATGGGGGCCAGGATGAGCAGGAAGGCCCGGACGCACTCCCGCCAGGTCCCGGCGTCGATGCTGGCCTCGGCCCAAACCTTGCTCAGGTGGTTGGAGAACTCCATCAGCGAGGCGATGGCCGTGTTGAACTTGAACCGCTCCAGGTCGTTGTGGCACTTGCGGATGGTCTGGTGCATCAGCCGCACCGTGTCCCGGACGACCTGCTCATCGGCCTGCCCTCTGTCCAGGTGGGACGGGTCCCGGTCGGCCATCGACCACACCCGGTTCAGCCAGCGGGCAATGCCGTTGATTCCCACGTCGCTCCAGGGGCCTCCCTGGTCCCAGGGGCCGATGAACATGAGGAAGCAGCGCACCGCGTCGGCCCCCATCTGCCCCACCACCTCGTCCGGGCTGACCACGTTGCCCCGGCTCTTGCTCATCTTCTCGTGGTCCTGCCCCAGGATGACCCCCTGATTGAACAGCCGCAGGAACGGTTCGTCGAAGCTCAACATCCCCATGTCCCGCAGCGCCTTGATGAAGAAGCGGGCGTAGAGCAGGTGCAGGACGGCGTGCTCCGCTCCGCCGGTGTACTGGTCCACCGGCGCCCAGTCCTCGATGGTGGCCGGGTTGAACGGCCCTTCCTCGAACTGGGGGCAGGTGTAGCGGAGCATGTACCAGGACGAGTCGAAGAAGGTGTCCATGGTGTCCGTTTCCCGCCGCGCTGCTCCGCCGCAGCGGGGACACTCGGTGTTGACAAACTCCGGGTTGGACGCCAGGGGCGACTCGCCGGTGGGCCTGAAGTCGGCGTCCGGCGGCAGCAGCACGGGAAGCTGCTCTTCCGGCACTGGCACGATGCCGCACTTGTTGCAGAAAATCATCGGAATGGGCGTTCCCCAGTACCGCTGCCGGGAGATCAGCCAGTCCCGGATGCGGTAGGACACCGCCCGCCGGCCCCAACCCCGCCGCTCCACGTCGTTGGCGATGGCCTCCGTCCCTTCCTCGTTGGTCATGCCGTCGTAGGGGCCCGAGTTGGTCATGAAGCCGTCCTCGGTGTAGGCCTCGGCGGGCTCCTTCCCGTCCCAGTCCAGGGGCATGATGACCGTGCGGATGGGCAGGCCGTACTTCCTGGCGAAGTCGAAGTCCCGGGTGTCGTGGGCCGGCACGCCCATCACCGCTCCGGTGCCGTAGGTCGGCAGCACGTAGTCGGCGGCGAAGATGGGGATGCGCTCGCCGTTGAGCCGATTCACCGCGTAGCTCCCCAGGAACACCCCCGTCTTTTCCTTGTCCGTGGACAGCCGCTCCACCTCCGAGGTCTGCCGCGCCTGCGTGGCGTAGGCTTCCACTGCCTCCCGCCGGTCGGGGGTGGTCAGCGCGGCAACCAGCGGGTTCTCCGGTGCCAGCGCCATAAAGGTGACGCCGAAGATGGTGTCGATGCGGGTGGTGAAGGTCCGTATTTCCGTTTCGTCCAGCCCGTGCTCAGAGATGTCGAAGCTGATATCCACGCCGTCGCTGCGGCCGATCCAGTTTCGCTGCATGGTCAGGATTTTCTCTGGCCATTCCACCAGCCCGCCGAAGTCGAGCAGTTGGTCGGCGTAGTCGGTTATCCGCAGGAACCACTGCTCCAGGTCCCGGCGGGTGATCAGCGTTCCGCACCGCTCGCAGCCGCCGTTGACCACCTGCTCGTTGGCCAGCACCGTCTGGCAGGAAGGACACCACACCACCGGCGCCATTCCCCGGTAGGCCAGTCCGTGCTCGTACAGCTTCAGGAAGAACCACTGGTTCCAGCGGTAGTACTCCGGCAGGCAGCAGACCACCTCCCGGTCCCAGTCGTACACCGCACCGATGGAGCGCAGCTGCCGGCGCATGTTCTCGATGTTGCTCATCGTCCAGGTGTGCGGGTGGATGCCCCGGCTGATGGCCGCGTTCTCGGCGGGAAGGCCGAAGGCGTCGAACCCGATGGGATGCAGCACGTTGTAGCCCTGCATCCGGCGGAACCGGGCGTGGCAGTCCGACGGGGACATGGCGTACCAGTGCCCGATGTGCAGGTCCCCCGACGGGTAGGGATACATCGTCAGCTCGTACCACTTGGGACGAGCGTCGTCGTCCCGGACCGTGTACAGGGAATCAGCGGCCCACCGCTCCTGCCATTTCCGGTCGATAGCCACCGGATCGTAGCGCAACTCAACCTGCCTGGGACCCGTAGTCATGTCGGTTCACCTCTACCCTGCTGAATCGGAACCATATTAGCATACGGCAGAGTCCCTCTCTCGGGTCCGCTACCGCAGACCTGTCTTGGGGGGACTGTTGGCCGGAACGGCGGGCGGGCGATCCCCGCGTTGACCGCTAACGGCAAAGAAACTAGAATCCGGGCCGGGCCGTGCTCCGGCACGCCCCCCGAAAACCGGACGGAGGAAGACGGTGTATCCAGCCGCCAGACCCGGTCCCCGGTGCCGGACTGCACCCGCCGGGCGTCCCTTGTCTCCGCTGCGTCACCCGGTGACCCGTGGCCTTTAACTCCCCCCGCCCCCGTAGGAGCGCCGTCGTCCGGCAGCCCCGGGCCCAGCAGTTGCGGCCCGTGGTCGAACCTCCCGTTCCGCAAAGGCGCCCCACTCGCATCCTCACCACTCCCTACGTTCTCTTCCTGGGCCTGGCCGGACTGATCGTCGTGGGCGGCCTGCTTCTGTCGCTGCCCATAGCCAGCTCCGACGGAAGGGCCACGGCGCCGGACCTGGCCTTCTTCACCGCCACTTCCGCCGTCACCGTCACCGGCCATACCGTCGTCAACAGCTCAACCCACTGGAGCCACTTCGGACAGGCCGTCATCTTCGCCCTCATGCTCATCGGAGGCCTCACCTTCATGGCCGTCGCCACCTTCATCCTGGCCCTGCTGGGCCACCGCTCCTCTCTGTCCGAACGCCTGGTGATGCGCGAGACCATGGGCATCGACCGCATGGAAGGACTCCGCCGGATCACCCGCACCATCGTCCTGGTGGTCCTCCTGATCTACTGCGTCGGAGCGGTGGTCATCTTCTTCCGCATCAACGGACTGGACGGGATGGGCCTGGCCGAGTCCCTCTGGCAGTCCATGTTCCTGTCCGTGTCGTCGTTCAACAACGCGGGTTTCTCCATCCTACCCGAAGCTCCCCCGGGAAGCGGCATCGGGCGGGTGCTAACCTGGGACGTCCTGCTGGTGGCCATGGGCGTGCTGATCATCCTCGGAGCCATCGGGTGGACCTCCCTCGTTGACCTGTACCGCAACCGACGCTTTTCCCGCCTCAGCCTGGACACCAAGCTGGTCCTCGTGGCCAGCCTCGTCCTTTGGGGCGTCGGAGCGGTGGCGTTGTTCCTGGCCGAGTACCTCAATCCCGCCACTCATGCGGTGTTGACCGTGCCGGAGCAGGTGGTCAGCTCCGTCTTCCACTCCATCAGCGGCCGGACCGCCGGATTCACCGCCATAGACTTCGGACTGGCCGAGGACTTCACCAAGCTCACCTATCCCGTCCTCATGTTCATTGGCGGGGCCTCCGGTTCGGTGGCCGGAGGAATCAAGGTCAACACCATCGCGGTCATCGCCGCCGCCGTGATTTCCTCCGTGCGGGGCAGGGCCCAGGCCGAGGCTTTCGGAAGGGAAATTCCCCAGGCCCAGGTCCTGCGGGCATTGACCGTGGGCGTCCTGGGAGTGGTGTTCCTGCTGCTGGTCATGCCCGTCCTTACCTTGATCGAGCCGGACATACCCTTCGTGAACCTGCTGTTCGACACGGTATCCGCCTTCAGCACCAACGGTTCATCCACCGGCATAGTCCCCGACCTCAGCATCCCCGGGAAAATCATCTTCATGCTGGCCATGTTCATCGGCCGGCTGGGTCCGCTCACCCTGGCCCTCGCCCTGGCTCCCCGGGAGCACAGCGTATACCGTTATGCCCAGGAAAGGGTTACAATAGGCTGAACTCAATCCAGGGCAATCCAGCGGGGTCCAACGAAGACCGGGGATGAATAAGCAGGTCTGTGTAATCGGCTTGGGGCGGTTCGGTTCCACCGTGGCCCGGGAACTCTACCAGGCAGGCCACGATGTCCTGGCCGTCGACGCCAACGAGAGCACCATACAGGACATGCTTGGTTCCGTAACCTACGCGGTCAGGGCCGATGCCACCAACGAGTCGGTGCTGCGGGAGTTGGGCGTTGCCGATTTCGACGTGGCCATCGTCGCCCTGGGCAACGACAACATTCAGAGCAGCATCCTGGTCACCGTGATCCTCAAGAGCCTGGATATACCCTTCATCGTGGCCCGGGCCGCAAATGAGCTTCACGGCACGACGCTGGAACGGATCGGCGCTGACAAGGTCGTTTATCCCGAGATGGAGAGCGCCCGGCGGGTGGCCCACCTCGATTTCAACGCCGGCGTCGTCGACTTCATGGAAATCGCCCCCGGCTCCGGCATCGTGAAGATCCATCCCCTTGAATTCATGCTGCGCAAGACCATCGAGGAGGTCGGCTTGGCCGGTCCCCAGGGGCAGTATGGCGTCGTCGTTCTGGCCATCCGCCGGGGCCGGAGCTACATCGTGAACCCTTCCAAGGATGAGGAAATCCGCCCGGGCGACCTGCTGTTGATCGCTGGCCGCAACGACAACGTGGCCCGAATTTACGGCGCCGACAGCGAGCACGGATTGGCCGCGGGCGCCGCAGCCGAGCGGAATGGGCGGTAGCCCCTGGAAACCTGCGGACGGCCAGTGCTGCCCAACCGCAAGTCGAGGACCGTGTAGGGCCGCTTCCATCTGGAATGGCATCAGGTGGGTTGCCCGGAGCGTCGTTGCCGAGTTTCCGACAACCTCTGAACCGGCCTGGCAACCCGGAATTTTCGTAACGGCCTCGGAATGTCTTTGAACGGGAAGCGAATACTGGTCCCGGTGGACGGGAGCCCTGCCAGCGAAGCGGGCTTTCTGTGGGTATGCGGACTGTTGCAGCGAGCCCAGGCCGAACTTCACGCCGTCTACATCACCGAGCTGCCCCTGGAATTCGACATGACCACCGAATTCGTGATGCAGGACCACCGGGGCGAGGCTGTCCTGGCCCGGATTGAACGCCTGGCAGCCGAGCACAGATGCCACGTCCGGGCCCAGCTATTGCAGGCCAGGCATGCCGGTCCCGCCATCGTCCAGGAAGCCCTTGACCGGCGGATGGACGTCATCGTCCTCGGAATCCCGCACCAGAAGGGCATCGGGCTGCCGGCCGTGAACTCCACCGCCTCTTTCGTACTGGGCAACGCACCCTGCGAGGTCGTCTGCTATCGCGAGACCGTTCGCAACGCGGTCTTGTCATAGGCGCACGCGGTTATGGATGCCATTATCTACGGTTGCGGGCCCCTCACTTCTTCCCTGGTCCATCACCTGGTCGCCAGGGACTATCTGGTCACCGTCGTAGGAGACGACCTCGACGACCTCAAGCAATTCTCCGGCATTGAAAACACCTCGACCGTCCTGGTGGTGGATGCGGCGATGCAGGACTACCTGCAGGAAGCCGAAGTCGCCCTTGCCGAACTGTTCGTGGCGTTGTCCGGCAACGACCTTGCCAATGTGCTGGTCAGCCAGGCGGCCAGCCACCTGTTCAACGTGCCCAGCGTCATTTGCCGCATCGACGACCCTGACCTCCGGCAGATGTATGCCGGCCTGGGCATCCATACCCTTGGCCTCTCCGACCTTGACCTCCTCTCGGAGCTCACGGCAGCCGTGGACCAATAGGAATCCCGCCGTGTACGTTGTAATATCAGGTTGCGGGTCCGTCGGGTATCACCTCACCAAGGCCCTGCTCACGGCGGGACACGAAGTCACCGTGGTCGACCCAAACCCCCACAAGGCCGAGCTGCTGCGGGCGGAGTTGGGAATAGAGGTTGTCACCGGCAGCGGCACCTCCCGGAAGGACCTCGAGACTGCCGGAACGTCCCGGGCCCAGGTCTTCGTCGGCGCCGCCGATCTTGACGAGACCAACCTGGTCGCCTGCCAGGTCGCCAAGCACCTCTTCGAAGTGGGCCGCACCATGTCGGTGATCCGCGACCCGAAAAACGACTCCCTGTTCCGGGTCCTGGGAATCGACGTAGCGGTCAACGCCAACCACATGCTGGTCTACGCCTTGGAAGAAGGCTTTCAGGGCCAGCCCCTCATGCACCTGATGCAGACCAGGCTGGACCAGGTGCAGCTCGTCTGTATCACGATCCCCGAAGACGCCGGGGCCGTGGGACAATCCCTGGCCGGCCTGGAACTCCCCCGGGGAAGCCTGATTAACCTGGTAATCAAGGCGGCCGGTCCCGAGCTCCCCCACGAGGAACTGGTCCTTGAGGCCCACGATCAGGTCATCGCCGTCGTCAGCATTGACGAGATCCCGGCCCTCTACGATATCTTGACAGGAGCATAACGGAAATGCGGCGCATAGCCTTCCTGGGACCGGTGGGCACCTACACCGAAGAAGCGGCCTTGCAGTACGACAGCACGGCGGACCTCCAGCCCTTTCCAACCATCAACGCCGTTGGACTAGCGGTGTCCTCGGGGATGACCGACCAGGGGGTTGTTCCTATTGAGAACAGCATTGAAGGGTCCGTTAATTTCACCCTCGATCTCCTGATCCGCCAGTCCGGACTCTCCATTTACAACGAAATCGTCCTGCCAATCGAGCACTACCTTCTCGCCCGCCCCGGAACGAGGGCTCCCGACGTCGAGGTCATATACTCCCATCCCCAGGCCCTGGCCCAATGCCGCGAGTTCCTGGAGCGCTGTTTCCCCCAGGCGACCCAGGAAGCCTCCCTGAGCACGGCGGCCGCGGTTACCGACATGCAGGAAAGCCCCGTCCCGGCGGCGGCCATCTCCCCGAAACGCGCCGCCGACCTGTATGACGTGGCGATTATCGGCCAGGACATCCAGGACAACCATAACAACGTCACCAGGTTCGTCGTGCTGGATAAAGTCGACCACCCCATGACCGGAAACGACAAGACCTCCATCTGCTTTTCATTCAAGCAGGATGCCCCAGGCTCCCTCTACGGAGCGCTGGGCGAGTTTGCCCAGCGGCACATCAACCTGGCCAAGATCGAGTCCCGGCCCAACAAGGAGGCCCTGGGCCAATACATCTTCCTCATCGACTGCATCGGCCACCGGGAGGACCCCGGGGTGAGGGAAGCCCTGGCCGCGCTGGCCGGCACTTCCAGTATGCTCAAGGTCCTCGGGTCCTACCCGCGCTGGCAGGCCGGCTAGATGCGGGTCCCTTGGCTGAACCGGTTCTGTGAGCCGTCGAGAAAGGAGCCGCCCTTTGCGGGGCGGCTCTAGGTTTCCTGGACAGGTTGGAAGGGGCGGGGCCGGGACGGACGGCCATCACCCAAGTTGCTCGGCGTAATTCTCGCTGCTGGGGTTCTGGGCAGTGACGTCTTCCGGATGGCTCGAGGCCGGAACGTCGCTGCGGTTCTTCCTGATGCGGCTCCTGACGGCGCCGATGTAGTGGCCGGCCCGCCGCGCGGCTGCACCGGTGCGTCCTCCCACAACCCTCCTGGTTTCCTCGCCGGGTTTGGGCGCCAGCAGCATGGCCGCCACACCGCCAGCCACTACCCCGGCCACAAGACCGGCCAGAAACTTCTCATTCTTCGTCATCTTCGTCCCTCTTTTCACGATTCCTGATTTGGCTGACCATTCCCAGGCCCCGGTTTATCAGCTCCACCACCGCCCCAAAGATGCTCAGGGGTTGGGTGATAACGCCGTGTATCTTGCCGGCGCTCTCCTCCAGGTAAAACGTGGTTCGCTTGACTGAAGGGTACAGCCTCAGGAGCATGTACCCGACGATTACCAGGACTACCAGGGCGACCAGGAACACCACTATGAGGACGATGTCCCTGGCCAAAGCTACCGTTTCGACGATATCCATAAGCTCCTTCAATGATGACAGATAGGCGTTCCGAATTCAACACATTATTCAACGAGATATACGGAAAACCTGCATCGTTTGACCGGAGAACACCACCTCGGCTTTCCCCTGCTCGGCCAGATCCCGGAACTTGCCCAGCCCTTCCGCCGGATAGTAGGCCCGTTCCAGGTCCCCGACGATCACATACTCCACTTCGTACTTGCTGAAAAGTTTGGCGGCTTCCTGAAGGCTCGTCGTTTCGTACATCGTCGTTATATCCTGGGCCCGCTGCCTGACTTCGGAGGCGTAGGGGCCACGCTGCTGGACTTGGTGCCACGGCCACCCGAGGACGGTGGGCAGTCCGGTGTACTTGGCGATGCGGGACCCCCAGCGGTACTGCGGAGTGTGGGCCTCCAGCACCACCGGCGACCCCTCGACGTTTTCCTGCAGCCAGTGGATGCCCTCCAGGTCATCGGCCAGCAGCAATCTCCTTTCCTGCTCGAAATGCGCCGCGTGGAGCATGTAGGCGGTCCCGTCCAGCGTCCACCCCGGAAGGCTCCAACGGTCCGCCAGGCGGGCCTGTGTGCCCAGGACCGGGTAGACGGATGCGGCCAGCAACAACCCAGCCAACAAGCCCGCAACAGGAACTAAGAGCAGGGACCAGCTCCGGCTCCGAAACGCCGCCAGGTGCCAGAGCATGAACCCGGTCGCCAGGGCAAACAAGACCCATACCTCCAGGTAAAGTTTGAACAGGGTGTTCATCCGGCCAATGTCCCCTCCCAGGCGGACGAAGTCCACGCCGATGCTGATGCCCAGGGCCAGTGCCAGGAAAACCAGCGGCACGAGGGTGGTCCGGCGCGAGCCGTCACCAGACAGCCAGGCCGCCAGCCCGGCAGCCCCGGTCAGGGCCAGCAGCAGGGTCAGGGCCGCCGCCGTTATGAACCCCACCGCCGCCAAGTAGATGACCAAGGCCCCTGTCCCAACCAGCGCCGCGGCCAGTCCAGCCCGCAGCAGGGACGGGTCCCAGCCGGAGACTGCCCCCTGCTGGCCCGGCCTTATCAGGACCCGCCACGCCACCAGGGCCGGTTGCCGGAGCTGTACCGCCAGGAACATGATCGCAATGAGAACGAACAGCCCATGGATTATCAGGTAGTCCTTGATGGGGGTGGCCCATTTGGAAACATCCATCCCGGCCCCGAAGGTCTCGTAGGGCTGGTGGAAGGGTATGAAGGCCAGGTAGCTCAGGATGATTGCGACCCCTCCTCCGGTCAGCATCATTCCGGCCCGGACGGGGTTTTCCCGCCACAATAGGAGCGCCGACAACCCGAAGATGCCCGCCGTCAGCAGTGCATAAGCCGGGTAGTCCCAGCTGTTGATGGCAAAGAGCGAGCCCAGCGCCACGCCAGTCACGGCGCTTGCGGAGGACAGCCACAGGATTCCCCGGTCGGAACGTCCCAGGAAGACCGCCGTGAGCAGGCCGATTACCAGCAGGGTGAACGGAATAACGATCATGTGGGCGTGCAGGTCGGCGAAGAGAAAGGTGAAGAAGGGGAACTCGGTAATGTGGGGCGTATTCTCGATCCATCCATCCGCCTCTGGGACCCAGAAGGCCAGCGGCGACGGCTCCATCGCGTCCAGGGACGGGATCATCCGGCTGCTCCGCCAGTAGTCAAAGGAGGCGAATCCCTCGCCCTGAATCCACCCCCAGATACTCTGCGCCACCTGTACCCCGCCGTCCAGGTTTCCCATTCCCACCAGGAACAGGGCGGTTATCAAGCCAGCGGATGCCGGGCTCCTCACAAGACCGGGCAAATTGAGGAAAGACGGCCATCTTCTAGGTGGGGAATGGCCCGATTGCGCCGGATGGGTAGACTCTCCCGATTCCAGGCCCCCGTCGTCTCCTTTGCCTACGCTGTCCCGGAACGCGGCGGCCAGGTTATACCCAATGGACCATGCCCCGGAGAACGTCAGCGCGAACAGCAGCGGGACCGCCAGGTTGAAGGCGGTGGCTGGCACGATCCCCAACAGCCGGATCGGAACGGCCAGGATGAAGTACCCCCAGTAGTAGTAGTTCAGGTATCCCCCGGCGAACCAGGGATCGTAGGGCGGCAGGATGCTGGACTTGATAACCGCCGTCAGGTAGGCCAGCTCCATCGGTTTCTCGCCGCCCCGGTAGGGATGCCACAGATCCGGGTTCTCCGCCCGCACCCACAGGAAGGCGAAAAACGTCAACAGGAACAACGCCTCCGTCCCGGCCAGCAGCCGCCACCGTTCCCGCAGGAACGTCCACATATCCCGCCAACCTCCTGCCAGTGCCAACAGGGACAATGCCGCCACCGCCAGGAGTCCAACACCAATGGCAGCCCGGGAGAACTCCAGCCACTCCAGGGCCACCACCAGCCATGTGAAATAGGCCACTGCCAGGAACCCCAGGATGCGGGCCAATACTATCCCCCGGTCCGGCAATGATCTGAAAATGAACATGGCCAGCGGCAGCGTCAGCAGGAAAATCATCTCCGTCGCCAGCAACCACGCCAGCACCGGCATCCGGTTGGCCCAACCGTCCCGGTCAAACAGCTTCGACCACGTTCCCCCATCCCGCTGCCGCTGCCAGTCCCCTTCGGAAAACTTCAGGCCGTCGCCCGCCGGAGCCACCGCGTTCCCGGCTACCGCCAGCAGCCGGGACAGCATCTCCCCCTCAGGAAGCCGCCCATCGTTGCGGAACACCAGCGTCAGCGGATGGTCGTACCCCACTACGTTGTCGTCCGCGTACCCCAGGGGCAGGGACAGCCACCCCGACCGGACTGGCAGCCCTTCCGGCACCGGCAGCCCCGACCACGCGAACCCTGAATCCCGGAATTCCACTCCCAGGAAGCTTGGATAGGTGGTGAAGGAACGCTCCAGCCGGAACCCCAGGTCTCCGCGGAAGAGCTGCCGGTAATACTCGGTGGTGAATGGAAACCGCTCCGGGTCCCGCATGACGCTGGCGTAGGGCCGCTGGCTGTAGAAGACCAGGTAGTCCGCCTCCGCCAGCTTCCCCGACAGTGTCACCATCTTGTCGGCGGTGTCCGGCTCGTAGGCCGGAAACTGCCACACCGAGGAGCGGTACAACCCCGGAATGAACTCGTCCCAGTGGTTGTCGCTGACGACGTTGGATCCCGGGGGTGCGTTCTCGGCAAACCACTTCCCCGCCCGCACGGCCGGATGTTCCTGCCGGTATACATTCTGGAAGGCCAGGGAGTAGAACAACGCGGACAAGACCACCGCCACCAGGAGGGCAACAGCGGCGGGGAAGGCCGCGCCCCTCAGTCGATCAACCAACCGGGGTCCCCGGGGAGCGGGGGCGGCAATTCCTGAGCCGGCCCTAATGTCCCTGCCCCGCTCCACCAGCCACCACATCATCCGGGCCGCCAGCAGCAGCAGCACCGGCACCAATGGGAAAACGTAGCGCAGGAACCTTACCTCGAAGGACTCCAGGAAAAGGAACTGCGGCACCACCCACGCCAGCAGCAGCAGGTCCCAGCGGCGCGTCGCCGGGTAACGCCACGCCATCAGGATGGTGAACGGGATGCTCAACCACGCGGCCACCCCCAGCGGAATCCCCAGCCCCCAGACCACCGACTGCCGTAGCTGGTACAGGAAAGGCGACGTATCCACGTACTGTATGGTGAAAGGCCACAGCCCGGCGTGGTTGGCCATGTTCGCCTGCGCCGCCAGGTCCCCGAGGAACGCACGGAAGTCCAGCAGCGCGTAGGGCGTCAGAATAAAGAACACCGCCAGCGCGCACAGTCCGGCCAGCGCACCATGCCCCGCCAGCCGCAGGAGCAGGGACAGGCGGACCTCCCGCCACCGTCCCCCGCAGGAGTCCAGCAGCCAGTATCCATACGCCACGGCCAGGGGTGCCAGCAGCGGCAGGACGCTCACCTTGGGCGCCATGCTCAGTCCCACCAGCGCCCCCAGCAGGAGGGAGTCCCGCAGGCGCCGCTGCTCCATCAGCCGCAGCATCCCCCACAAGCTCAGGAGGACGAAGCAGACCGAGAAGGTCTCCGGGCGGTAGAAGTGGCTGTTCTGGACGTGGATGACCGCCACCGCCGCCAGCCCGGCGGCCAGCAGCCCTAGCTGCCAGCCGAACATCCGCCGTCCCAGCACGTACACCAAGAAAACGCTGCCCAGGTCGGCCAGCGCGGACAGGGTTCGGCCCGCAAACCGCAGGTCCAGGGAGCCAATGTCGGTGAAGGGTTCCACCGCCAGCCGGACCGCCGTCAGGACATAGATCAGGCTGCTGCCCAGCGGAAACCAGTGGGGGTTCAGGGGGCTGCGGTCCGCGTCCAGCAGCACGGATATGCCGGGAAACCCCGTCTCGGTCTCCGGATGGTCGGCCAGGCAGGCCGTGTATCCCGGCGACTCCGTGAGCAGGTCGTACATGCAGCCCGCCCGCAGGTAGAAGGACCGCTCATCCGGGTGGAACCCGTGCCCCGCGTCCCAATCAATCCCATGGAACCGCAGCACCGCCGCCACCGCCAAAATCGCCAGCAGAGCCAAACCGGAAACCGTGGGCCGGTATCTCCCAGTCCAACGGGGCAGGGAAGAAAGTGTTGACATCAAGCGGGGTTTAATCCGGGGGCAAAGTCACGAAAGGGAGGAAGCCCGCCCCCGCATCGGGGTGGCGCTTCCTCCCGTGTTGTCGGCCAGTGGCCCGGGAATGGGTCTTACAGGCCCTTATCGGCAATGAAGTTGCACAGGTCCACGGTTCGGCAGGAGTAACCCCACTCGTTGTCGTACCACCCCATGATCTTGACCATCCGGTCCTGCATCACCATGGTGGACAGGGCGTCGAAGACGCAGCTATGCGGGTTGCCCCGCACGTCGGAGCTGACAATCGGGTCCTCGGTGTACTCTAGGATGCCCTTCAGCGCTCCTTCAGCAGCTTCCCGGAAGGCCTCGTTGACCTCCTCGGCCGTCACGCCCCGTCCCAGGTCGGCCACGAAGTCCGTCACCGATCCGGTGGAGGTGGGGACCCGGAAGGCGATGCCGTGCAGCCGCCCGTTCAACTCCGGCAGCACCAGTCCCACCGCCCGGGCGGCCCCGGTGCTGGTCGGGATGATGTTCTGGGCGGCGGCGCGGGCCCGGCGCAGGTCCGAGTGCCGCTGGTCCAGGATGGCCTGGTCGTTGGTGTAGGAGTGAATCGTGGACATCAGCCCGTGCTCTATCCCGAAGGCCTCGTGCAGCACCTTGACCATGGGGGCGAAGCAGTTGGTGGTGCAGGATGCGTTGGAGACAATCGTGTGGGCCTCCGGGTCGTAGTTGTCGTCGTTGACCCCCATGACCATGGTCAGGTCCACGTTGCTCGCCGGGGCCGAGATGACGACCTTGCTGGCACCCCCCTTCAGGTGCCCTCCCGCCTGCTCGCCGTCGGTGAAGATTCCGGTGGACTCCACCACGATGTCCACCCCCATCTCCGACCATGGAATCTGGGCCGGGTCCCGCTCCTGGAAAACCCGGATGCCCCGGCCGTCAATGATCAGGTCGCCGCCGTCGGCGGCCACCTCTCCCGGATAGACGCCGAAGTTGGTGTCGTACTTGAACAGGTGGGCGTTGGTCTGGGCGTCGGTCAGGTCGTTCACCGCCGTCACTTCCAGGCTGTCCGGGTGCCGGTCCAGGGTGGCCCTCGTCACCAGGCGGCCGATGCGGCCGAATCCGTTGATTCCGATCCGAGTCGTCATTATTCCTTCTCCCTAAGTTTGTTTGCCGGATGCCCAGAGACCCCGCGAGCATTCTCTTCCTGCCCCCGGGAATGCTGCCTGGGAAACGCTCGCTACAGGAACCAGCGTTTTCCGAGAAAGAGCAGGTTGACCACTATCAACCCGACCATCACCAGGAGCCCAATGCCAATCAGCAAGCTCTGCGCCAGCACCAGGGAATCTATCGCCGCCTCCAGAATCAGGAACGCCAACAGGAATCCCAGGCCAATCACCAGCCCCTTACGGAAGTTGTCCTTCCCGGTTCTCGTAACTTCGCTCTCGATCCGGGTGTAGAACTCCTGGGGCATGTCCGCGTTGGCTGGCGTAGGGTTGGACGGTTGGCTTGCCGCCCCGGCCGGCTGAAACTGCCCGCACGAACAGTACCGTTGGCCCTGGACGACAGCAGCCCCGCACCGGCTACAGAACATCCCTGTTACCCGCGCCAACTCCGCCAGGTGCCTTTGACAACACCGCGAATCCCGGGCTTGGTCCCGAGTCCGGCGCCATATCGCCAATTCCCCGGCGGCGGCCCGGGGTACTCACCGCAGTCCTTGGGTGTCGCCGCCCTTGTCTTCTTCGAAAGTCTTGCCCGCGGACCGGGGCAGCAGTTTCCGCATCCGCCACAGCCGGGGAGAATAGGCCTGCATGTACATCCGCCAGAACCCGTCGGTCCCTCCGCTGGGAGGCGGACCGCCGGGAGCGTTGGGCTGGACCAGGTCCTTGAACTCGTCCTGGGAGCGCCCCGACACCGCCGGAGAAGCGATCAGCCCCAGGCACCCCACGATGAACTGTACGCTCCGCACGGCCAGCCAGATGCCGAACCGAACCGTGTTCCGGCACAATCGCAGGAACAGGTACCGGGCTATCCGCCACGCCAGCCACAGGTTAGAGCTTGAGGTATTCATAGGCTCCCATGCCCGAGTAGACGGCCTTCTCTCCCAGGGCCGCCTCTATTCTAAGCAGGCGGTTGTACTTGGCAACCCTTTCCGACCGCGCCGGCGCCCCCGCCTTGATCTGGCCCACGTTCCAGGCCACGGACAAATCGGCGATGGTCGTGTCCTCCGTCTCGCCGGAACGGTGGCTCATCACCGCGCCCCAACCGGCCCGGCGGGTCATCTCCAGCGCCTGTTTCGTCTCGGACAGCGACCCGATCTGGTTGGGCTTCAGCAGCACCGCGTTGGCGTTCTTGCCGTCCACGCCCCGCTGGATGCGGCCGATGTTGGTCACGAACAGGTCGTCCCCCACCAGTTGTACCGACTCCCCGATCCGCTGGTTCAGCTGCGCCCAGCCCCCCCAGTCGTCCTCGTCCAGCCCGTCCTCGATGCTGATGATGGGATACCGCCCGCACCACTCGCCGTACAGGTCCACCATGTCGCCGGATGACAGCGTGGCTCCCTCCCGCTCCAAAACGTAGGAACCCGTGTCCCGGTCGTAAAGCTCCGAAGCGGCCACGTCCAGCGCCAGGAACACCTGCTCTCCGGGAGAGTATCCGGCTGCCTCGACGGCCTGCAGAACGGTCTCGATGGCGGCCCGGTTGGAAGGAAGCGACGGCGCGAACCCGCCCTCGTCGCCCACGTTCAGGTTGTGGCCCTGTCCCCGCAGGATGTTCTTCAGGGACTGGTAGATTTCCGCTCCGGCCCGCAGCGCGTCCGAGAAGGTCGGCACTCCCGCCGGGATGACCATGAACTCCTGGATGTCCGCCGAGTCCGAGGCGTGACGCCCACCGTTCAGAATGTTGAACATGGGTGCTGGCAGGCTGACCGCCCCGCCCTGGGACAGGTGTTCCCACAGCTCCCGGGGCGCATCCCCGCATCCCGCCGCCGCGGCCCGGGCCACGGCCATCGAAACGGCCAGGATGGCGTTGGCCCCCAGCCGGCTCTTGTCAGCCTCCCCGTCCAGTTCGATGAGACGCCGGTCTACGTCATCCTGGTTTGACGGGTCCGCTCCCGCCAGGTGGGGCCCAATAACGGTGTTGACGTTCGTGACGGCCTGGAGCACCCCCGCCCCGCCGAACCGGGACACGTCCTTGTCCCGCAGTTCCAGCGCCTCGTGGGTGCCCGTGCTGGCCCCGGACGGCACCAGGGCGTGGGCCCGCACCCCGTTGGACAGCGCCACCTCCGCCTCCACGGTGGGGTTGCCCCGCGAGTCCAGGGCCTGCCTTCCGGTCACGGCGGCTATGGTTGCGGCCCTAGCGGTCATACTGTGCTCCGGCGGCGGCTTCAACGGATTCCGCCTCGCTGCGCAGGCGAGCCAGTGCCGCTTCGATGGCCTTGTTCACCGCATCCTCGGGAGTGTCAGCGTCTATGACCCCGTCAACAATGGGGTCGCCGTCCCCCTTGATGGACAGCTTCCAAGTGCTCAACCCGATGACCGGGATTCCGTCCCCCAGTGCGTGGGCAATCTCGGACAGAGTCCCGAACGCACCTCCGACGGCTATCACCGCGTCCCCCGTGTTTACCACGATGACGTTCCGCGCATACCCGATGGTGGTGACGATGGGGATGTCCACGTAGTTGTTGGACTCCCGGGAGGTCCGTCCCGGCAGGATCCCGATGGTCAGCCCCCCGGCGGCCTTGGCCCCCCGGCAGACGGCTTCCATAACTCCCGTCTTGCCGCCGCAGGCCACCATCACGTTGCGCCGGGCCAGCAGCCGACCCACCTCCTCCGCCAGTTCAACGTGCTCCGGCTTGGCCGTGCTGCCGCCGATAACCGAGATAATCATCGGGAAGGACACCTCTCCATGCTGCCTGGGGTCGGGAAAGCCTTGAGGGTTAGGCGCCAATTATAGCAGAGCGGCCGTCCGCCTCTTGCAATGTCCCGGCATCAGGGTACCGGCGCGTTGGGCAGCACCGCCCGGCTGGCGACCTCTGCCCAGTCCAGCATCGGGGCCGGATACACCCCCAGCCACACCACCACCACCAGCGCAACCCCCAGGACCGCCAGCAGCACCGGCGCAGGCCGGGCCAGCGGAGGCCCGGAGGGTTCCGGCTCATTGTGGTGGGGGCCGTGGCTGTCGTGACCGTCACCGTGCGGTTCTTCCCCGGGTTGGCCATGCTCGGGAGGCGCTCCGGCGGCCAGCGCCGGCTGGATGTACATCTGCCGGATTACCTGCAGGTAGTAGTACAGGGAAATCAGGCTGGTGAAGATGGCCAGCCCCGCCAGCCACAGGAACCCCCCGTCGGCCACGGCGGTGAACAGGTAGAACTTGGCGGTGAATCCCACGAATATGGGCAGGCCCGCCAAGGAGAACAGCCCAATCGCGATGCAGGCCGCCAGCAGCGGCTGCCGGTCCGCCAGCCCCGCCACGCTGGCAATCTCCTCCTCTCCCGTCATGTTGAAGAAGGATATCAGCGCCGCAAACACCAGCATATTCGTGATGGAGTAGGCAACGAGATAGAAGATGACCCCGTTGGCCGACAGCAGCGAGCCGGACGAGAGGGCCGCGATGCCCGCCAGGGCATACCCGACGTGGCCGATGCTGGAGTAGGCCATCAACCGCTTCACGTTGCTCTGCGCCAGGGCCACCAGGTTGCCCACCAGCATAGTAACGGCCGCCAGTCCCGCCAGGACGTACTGCAGGTCGGCCCACCGCTCCTCTGCCGGAATCAGCCCCTCCGCCGCCAGCCGGATAACCAGGGCGAAGGCCGCCGTCTTGGAGGCGATTGCCAGGTAGGCCGTCACCGGCAGCGGCGCTCCCTCGTAGGTGTCCGGCGCCCACATATGGAACGGCACCGCCGACAGCTTGAATCCCAGCCCCACCAGGATCAATGCCCAGCCCACCCACAGCGCCGGGTTGACCTGGTTAAGCCCGGCAAGCGCTTCGCTGATTTCCAGGAAGCGCGTCGTCCCCAGCGCCCCGTAGACCATGCTGACGCCGTAGAGCAGGATGGCCGACGAGAAGGCCCCGACGATGATGTACTTGATCGACGCCTCGTTGGATTTTGCGTTCCCCAGCCCGTAGGCCACCATCACGTACAGGCTGAAACTCAGCAGTTCCAGCGAGATATAGGCCGTCAGCAGCTCCCGGGACATGGCCATCAAGTTCATCCCCAGGATGGAGAAGAGGATGAGTCCGTAGAACTCGCCCGCGTGGTCCAGGTGCTGCTTCACGAAGTCAATGGAGCTCAGGATGACGAACACGCCGATGGCCAGGAAGACGATCTTGAAGAAGAGGGAGAACCCGTCCACGGCCAGCAGCCCACCGTACAGGCTCTCCGTCTGGCCGTTGAGCATGAACAGGGACAGGATGGCGAGGCCGACCAGCCCCAGCACCGACAGCCACGCCAGCAGCTCCTTCCGGTCCTCCGGCAGGAACAGGTCCACGACGAACACCAGCAGCGCCAGTCCCGCCAGGGCGAACTCCGGTGTGAGCAGGTGGATGTTTGCGGTCAGGGAAGTCATCGCGGTCAGAACATCCGCAGGACGGAATCGACGCCTGTGTTAATGACGCGCAGCATCGGCGCCGGCCAGACGCCCACGACAATCAGTACCAGGACGAATGCGCCACCCACGGTCTTCTCCACCGGGCTGGCGTCGGTCAGGTGTTCCCACTGCGGGTCCGCCTCCCCGAAGAAGGTTCGGGCCAGCAGCCGCAGAATGTAAACCGCGGTGATGGCCGCCCCGGCCACGGCCAGCACGGCCAGCGGCAGGTAGGTGCGGAATGCGCCCACGAACACCATGAACTCGGCGATGAAGCCGCTCAGGCCCGGCAGTCCCAGCGATGCCAACCCGGCTATGGCGAAGAAGAAGCTGGTCGTCCCCATCCGCTTCATCAGCCCGTTGAGAACGTTGATGTCGCGGATGTGGGAACGCTCGTAGATTGCTCCCACCATGGCGAACATCAGGGCCGTCATTATCCCGTGGGAGAACATTTGCAGCACCGCCCCCGCCAGTCCCACCGGATGCAGCGTCGCGATGCCCATTATCACGTACCCCATGTGGCTCACGCTGGAGTACCCGATGATGTACTTCAGGTCCTGCTGGGATATGGCCGATATCGCCCCGTAGACCACGTTCACCGTGCCCAGCAGTATCAGGATGGGCATCCAGTTCTCCGCCCCCTCCGGCAGTAGCACCATCCCCACCCGGATGATGCCGAAGGCCCCCAGCTTCATCAAAACCCCGGCGTGGAGCATACTGACCCCGGTGGGAGCGGCCACGTGGCCGTCGGGAGACCAGGTGTGGAAGGGCCACAGTCCCGCCAGCACCCCGAACCCGATCATGAACAGGGGGAACACCCAGTTCTGGAAATTCTCGCTGAAGGCGCCGGCAGCGGCCAACTCTCCCATCCGCACCATCGAGAACGTGGGCGAACCCTCGCCGGCGGCGGCGGTATACATCGCCAGGATGCCGATCCAGATGAGGACGCTCCCCGCCACCAGGAATATCATCAGCTTCATCGCGCCGTATTCCTTGGTGCGCAGGAAGGTCACAAAGTCCGTGCTGCTCCCCCACACGCCGATGAGGAGGTACATGGGCAGCACCGCCAGCTCGTAGAAGAAGAACAGGAAGAACAGGTCCTGCACCACGAACACGCCGAACACCCCCGACCCAAGGGCCAGAAGCAGCACGAAGAAGTCCCGTGGACGGCGGGTTATGGTCTGGGAAATCAGCACCGCCCCGAACAGGACTATCCCGTTCAGCAGTACCAGCGGCGCGGCGATGCCGTCCACGGCCAGGTGGAGGGAGATGTTCAGCGGCTCGCCCAGCCACTGGAACTCCCGAACGAACTGGTAGCCGCCCGCCCCGTAGTCGTAGCGGGCAAAGACGATGATGGACAGGACGAAGGTGACTAGGGAAACAATGATGGCGAAGTACCAGGCCGGCTCCTGCCGGTCCTTCGGCAGGAACATGGCGATAATCGCCCCCGCCAGGGGAATGGCAATCACCAGGAACAGGGAGAGTTGGTCGAACTGCGTCATCCGCTCTTGACCGCCCGTTCCCTCTACGCCGCCTGCATCCAGACGATGATGGCCAGGGCGATCGCGCCCAGGGTCATTCCCAGCGCGTAGGTGTAGGCGTGGCCGGTGACGTGGACCCGCAGGGCCACTCCGAAGCGGCGCACCGTGTTGGCCGGCCCGTTGACCCCCACGTCGTTGACGATGGCACGGTCAGTCCATCCAACAGCCTTGGCCAGGATCAGCACACCTTTGTCGATGACGAACTGGTAGAGTTCGTCCACCAGGTACTTGTTCTCCGCCAACCGCAGCGCCGCGCTGATCCGGCTCTTCATGCCGTCGATGGAAACGCTCTTCCGCACATAGACCAGCCAGGCCAGGACAAACGCGCCCACCGCCAGGATGATGGATACCGCGCCCAGCCACGGCAGGAAGTGGAATCCCTCGGCGTGGTCATAGAAGACGAAGTAGCCGATGCCATCGTAGGGGCCCGGCCAGTTGAAGGTCATCAGCCCGAATACCAGGGCCAGGACCGCCAGCAGGCCCATCGTTATCGCCATCGTCGGCGGAGCGTCGTGGACGTGCTCGTGCTCCGGCTTCATCTCCCCGAAGAACACGGTGAACATGGCCCGCGCCATGTACAGCGCGCTCAGGAAGGCGGTCAGGAGGGTGAACACGATGAACACCGGCGGCAGGTTCTTGTTCACCGCTATCAGGATTTCGTCCTTGCTCCAGAACCCGGCCAGGATGGGTATGCCTCCCAGCGACAGCGCCCCTATCGAGAACAGCAGGGCCGTCAGGGGCATCACCTTCCGCAGCCCGCCCATCTTCCGGATGTCCAGCTCGTCGGTGCTGTGCATCACGCTGCCCGCACCCAGGAACAGCAGGGCCTTGGAGAAGCCGTGGGCCAGCAGGTGGAATATGGCCGCGGTGTATCCGAAGGCCCCCAGGGCCAGCATCATCAGTCCCAGGTGGCTGATGGTGGAGTAGGCCAGGATGCGCTTCAGGTCGGTGGCGGCCAAGGCAATGGTGGACGAGCCCAGGGCGGTGACCAGCCCGATTATGGCAACGATCATCAGGGCGTAGTCGGAAGCTTCAAAGATGGGGAAGGCGCGGGCCACCAGGTAAACGCCCGCCACGACCATCGTAGCTGCGTGGATCAGCGCACTTACCGGCGTCGGGCCTTCCATCGCGTCCGGCAGCCAGACGTGGAGGGGGAACTGGGCCGACTTGCCCGCCGCTCCGGCGAACAGCAGCAGGGCGGCGACGGTGGCCGTCCCCTGTCCGATGGCGCCACTCTGGACCGCATCGAAGGCGGCGGTCATGCTGAAGCTGCCAACCTCCCGCCACAGCAGCAGTATCCCGATGAGCAGTCCCACGTCGCCGATGCGGGTTACGATGAAAGCCTTCTTGGCCGCCTCCCGCGCCGAGGGACGCTCGAACCAGAACCCGATCAGCAGGTATGAGCATAACCCCACCAGCTCCCACGCCACGTACAGCAGCAGGAAGTTGTCCGCCACCGCCAGCGTAAGCATGGCGGCGATGAACAGGGCGTGGAAGGCAAAGTACCAGTCCAGCCGCGGGTCGCCGTGCATGTACCCCAGCGAGTACACCTGCACCATCAGGGCGACGAAGGTTATCAGCCCGATCATCACAACGGTCAACGGGTCGATGAGGATGCCCCAGTTGAGGCTGATTCTCTCCCCTTCCCCGGCGTTGCCGGTCAGTCCAGCCTCGAACCAGTTGACGCCGTACTCACAGGTCAGCGAGCCTGTGTGATTGCTCTTGCCGCATCCGGCCGTATCCGGCGAAGCGCCAACGAAGGAGAACAGCACCACCCAGAAAAGGGCGAATCCCCCCGCAATGGCCAGGATGGACAGGGGCGATCCCTTCCCCGGCAGATGCTTCCCGAACAGGACGATCAGGGGAACAGCGACGAAGCTGAAAACGGGTATCAGCCAGGCCCATTCCATGCTAGGCAGCCGCCTCCGTCACGGACCGGGAGCTGAGGGGAAAGAAGAAAGGAGCGGGGATGGTGTGCAGGTGATTCAATGGGGCTACCATTTCATCAGGTTGATTTCGTCCAGGTTCACCGTGGCCCGGTTCCGGTACATCCGCAGCACGATGGCCAGCGCCAGACCTACTTCGGCGGCGGCAACGGTGATGACGAAGATGGCGATTATCTGCCCATCGAAGTGGGCGAACTTGCCCATGCCGTTCAGGTGCGAAGCGACGGCGATCAGGTTGATGTTCACCGCGTTCAGCATCAGCTCGATGGACATGATGATCAGGACCGCGCTCCGCCGCGCCAGTACGCCGTACATCCCGATGACGAACAGCGCCGCGCTGAGCAGTTGGAAGTAGAGCAGCGGAGTCAACTAGCCCTCTCCCCGGGACCCGGTGCGGGCGATGATGATTGCCCCGATCAGCGCCACCAGCAGCACCAGAGACGCCACCTCGAAGGGAATGGCCCAGCGGGTGAACAGCGAGTTGGCCAGTTCCGCGAACCCCGGCCCCTGGGGCGCCGATTCCACTTGTGGACTCTGCCAGAAGGAGACGACAATGACCGCTCCCATCGCCACCGCTGCCAGTGCGGCCAGCGGCCACTGCGGGTTGTCTGATACCCGGGGGTAATCCGAGGACCGGGTCAGCATGATGGCGAACAGCAGGACGATGATGATCGCCCCACCGTAGATTAGCACCTGCACCAGCGCCAGAAACTCGGTGAACAGAAGCAGGTAGATTCCGGCCACGGCGGTTAGGGACAGCAACAGGAACAGGGCCGCATGGACCACGTTGCGGGTCAACACAACCCCCAGTCCTCCCGCCAGCGTCAGCCCTCCCAGGGCAATGAAAAGCCAGTCCATCGGTCAGCTACCCCGTCCCACCCGGTGAAAAGAGGACCGATGCGCGCGAATAAAGAGCCGCTGTCGGGGCGGCTCCGGGGTGCCGGGGACGTTGGCTCGACGCAGGCAACTTACTCACCGGCTCCGGCGGCAGCCGCTTCCCTTTCCTCGGCAGCGGCCTTGGCGGCGGCTTCGGCTTCCTGCTTCTGCTTGGCGAGGACCGTGGGGGGAATCCAGGCGGTCTCGGCCTGGTATTTTTTCCCGATTTCCAGCAGGGCGGGCAGGTCCACCCGGTCGCCGTTGCGCTGGTAGGTGCTCATCTCGTGCTCGTGGCTCATCACGATGGCGTCGAAGTTGCACAACTCTACGCAAATTCCACACAGGATGCAACGGTTCAGGTTGATCTCGAAGTAGTCGATGATCTTCCGCCGTGAGCTGTCCCCCGACTCGTGCAGGGGGTTGTCCTTCATGCTCGCTGACATGCACTGCGTCGGGCAGTTGCGGATACAGACCATGCAGCCGGTGCAGAAGGGTTCCGGCACGGCGTCGTCCCACGTCAACGCCGGAAATCCCATGAAACGGTCCTGCACCGGAGTCGGCACGGTGGGGTATTGGCGCGTCACCGGCTTCCGCATCCCCTTCACGGCGGACGCGAAGGTGAGCATCATTCCCTTGACACTGTTCAGCATTGGCCAACCCTCCTTAACGCGAACCGGCGGCCGGGCGTCGGGCGGATGCGGCGGCGCGCCTTTCCGCCAGTTGCTGTTCCTGCCTGGCCTTGATCTCGGCGACCCGGCGGACCGGCGCCATCATTCTCCGGTAGATGAGGTATCCCACCACCGCCAGCCCAGCCAGCGACATCAGCGTGAGGCTCCAGGCCGGCAAGTCGTAGAAAAGGTAGATGGCGGTTATTACGATGGTATAGAACGCCAGGGGCACCATCACCTTCCAAGCGAAGGCCATCAGTTGATCGATTCGCAGCCTCGGAAAGGTCCCCCGTATCCAGAACACGACCATCACCAGGGCGTACACTTTAATCAGGAACCAGACCACTCCCGGCAGCACCGGCCCCAGCCATCCCCCCAGGAAAAGCAAAGCGGCCAGGGCGGCGATGGCGAAGGTGTTGATGTACTCGGCCAAGAAGAACACCGCCCAGTGCGCCCCGCTGTATTCCACGAAGGGCCCGCCCACGACTTCCGACTCGGCGTGGTAGATGTCGAAGGGAGTGCGTCCCACCTCCGCCAGCCCCGCGACGAAGAAAATCGCCAACCCCAGCGGCAGCACAAGGACGTAAAGGATCGGGTTCTGGTTTTCGACGATCACCCGCAGGTCCAGGGATTGGGCCAGCATCCCCACGGCCACGACCACCAGGATTACCGGAATCTCGTAGCTGATTAGCTGAGCCGCGGAGCGCAGTCCGCCCAGAACGCCGTACTTGTTAGCCGAACCCCATCCCGCCAGCACCAAGCCCAGGATGCCCACCACCGCGAAAGCGGTGATGTAGAACAGCCCCAGCTCCAGGTTCTTGATTACCAGGTTCTGGGCAGCGGGAATGGTCACCCAGATCATGAACGCCGACACCACGACGATTACCGGCGCCACCCAGAAAATTGCCTTGTCCGATTCCGTCGGCAGGATGTCTTCCTTGATCAGCAGCTTGATGGCGTCGGCAATGGGCTGCATCAGTCCCATGGGGCCGGTTCGGGTAGGGCCAAGACGGAGCTGCAGACGTCCCAGGGCTTTCCGCTCCAGCCAGACCATTGACAGCACCACCACCGACAGGCCGCCGAAGAGGGCAAACAACGCAACGAGGATCCAGACCACGTCCAAGAGGGAGACGGCAAGCAAAACGGGAGGGGCCATCAGCGGTCCACCTCGCCAAGGACGATGTCCAGCGACCCCAGGATGACCACCGAGTCAGCCACCCACGCGTCCTTCAGCAACGCTCTCAGGGCCGACAGGTTGCAGAACGACGGCGGCCGCACCTTGAGGCGGTAGGGACGGTCGGCTCCCTTGCTGACCAGGTAGACGCCGATCTCCCCACGGGGGTTCTCGGCGCGGACGTAGACCTCTCCCTCCGGCGGCCGGATGAGTCGCCGTCCCAGGGATGAGGTCACCGGGCCATCCGGCATCTGCTCCAGGGCCTGCTCGATGATGTGCATGGACTGGTACATCTCCTGCACCCGCACCCAGTGCCGGTCCCAGCAGTCCCCGTCCAGTCCAACGGGAACGTCGAAGTCAAAGCGGTCGTAGACGGAATAGGGTTGGGCCTTGCGGACGTCGTACTCCACCCCGCAGCCTCGGAGGCAGGGGCCGGTCAGTCCGTAGTCGATGGCCTCCTCGGCGGAGATTACTCCCACGTCCTTCATGCGGGACAGGAAGATTTCGTTGAACGTCAGGATATTGTCGCTTTCCTCGATGTCTTCGTAGAGGAGGGGCAGCAGGTCCCACACCATGGTCTCGAAGTTGTCCGGCAGGTCCTCTTTCAGGCCCCCGATGCGGAAGTAGTTGTGCATCATCCGCGCCCCGGAAACGGCCTCGAACAATGCCTGGATCCGCTCCCGCCCCCGGAAGGAGAACATGGTGGGAGTCATTGCCCCAGCGTCCAGGCCGATGGTCCCCACGTAGAGCAGATGGCTGGCGACCCGGTTCAGCTCGCAGAGGATTACCCGGACGTACTCGGAGCGTTCCGAGACTTCCAGCCCCATCAGCTTTTCCACCGCCTGGCAGTAGACCAGCTCGTTGTTGAAGTTGGCGACGTAGTCCAGCCGGTCGAACAGGGTGACGATCTGGTGGTACTGCTCTCCCTCGCAGATTTTCTCCGAGCCCCGGTGCAGGTAGCCGATGTGGGGCTCCACGTCGACAATCTTCTCCCCGTCAATCCAGAGGACCATACGAAAGACGCCGTGGGTGGACGGGTGCTGCGGCCCCATGTTCAGGAGCAGTTCCACCGACTGGGCGTCGCGCCGTATTTCGCTGGCGATTTCCGTCATGTCGTTTTAGGGGCTTCCAAAAAACCGGATGGTGGGCTCCCGGGGAGGCTCCACCAGGCTGCTCATCCAGACCTCGTCGTTATCGTAGAACCCGGCTTCGATCAACACCTCGTCCAAAATGCCTAGCTTCTCGCAGTCCTCCAGGTACAGGACAATCTCCCGCCGGAGCGCCGTTCGCGCGTCCTCTTCGCTGTCCCCGAACCCGGTCATTATCAACTCCGGGCAGAACGCCTGGTAGGCGCCATCCACTTGGGTTGTCTCAATCTGGTAAACGATCCTGTCCACTTTGTTTAACGCCATGCCCGGGGATGCTTCTCCCCCGCTCCGTTCACCCGCTCCATTCAGCTGATGAACTCCAGGCAGATTTCCGTGTCGTCTTCCAGTCCGGGAAACCCCGCGTCCGTCAAAGCCTGCCCCAGGCTCTCGTCGGCCTGGCGCAGCTCAATCCACGAGCGGACCAGGTCCACCAGGTCGTCCTGGGCCATCCGTGCCGTTTCTCCCTCCCCCTGGAGTTTCAACGATCCGAGCAGAGCGAGGTAGCCGTCCCCGGTTGACTCTACCGTGGCGGTCAGCACCAGCCGTTCCATCCCCTGGTCCCCGGTTTCATCAATAACCTAGAACTCCTGGTACTCGTAGAGAGGATACTCCCTGCGGCCGGGGTAGCCCTCGAACTCATCGTAAAGCAGCAGCGGGGCCAGGTCGGGATGCCCCTGGAACTCGACGCCGAACAGGTCGTGGGCCTCCCGCTCGTACCAGTCCGCCGCCTGCCATACCCCCGATACCGACGGCACAACCGGATCGTCGTAGGCCACTTGGGTCTTGACGGCCAGGGTCTGTTCACGGCTCAGGGACTGGAGGAAATACACCACCTCGCAATGGTCCTCGTAGTCCACGCAGGTCATGCAGAGCAGCAGCTTGAAGTCCAGGCGGGGATCGGTCTTGGCCGTCTCGCACAATCCCGCCAGGTTTCCCCGCTGTACGTTGAGCTGGGGCAGGTCGTGCATCACGTCCGGCTCGGGATGGAAGGGCTGGAGCACTTCCTCCGCCAGCGCCAGCATCTCCCGGCGGTGCGGCGCAAGCCGGTCGAAATCTGGCTGGACCTCCTCCTCGGAGGGTTCGGCGTTACCGTGGTGTGTCGCCACTCTTGGCGTCCTGCATGATTTTTTCCTGCAGCTTGAGGATGCCGTAAAGCAGGGCCTCGGGACGCGGCGGGCACCCCGGCACGTACACATCCACCGGTATGATGTGGTCCACGCCCATGACCACCGAGTAGGAGCGGTAGTATGGTCCTCCGTTGGTGGCGCAGCTGCCCATCGCGATCACCCACTTGGGCTCGGGCATCTGCTCGTAGAGCAGGCGGATGGGTTCGGCCATCTTCTTGACCACCGTGCCGGCCACGATCATCACGTCCGACTGCCGGGGGGAAGGCCAGGTCACCACCCCGAAGCGGTCGAAGTCGTGGTGGGCCATGAACGTGGAAATCATTTCGATGGCGCAACAGGCCAGCCCGAAGCTCAGCGTCCATAACGACGACTTGCGGGCCATACCGAAGAGCTGTTCCTTAGAGGTGGTGATTACGCCGGGGACCTTGTCGCCAATGGCCTGGTCCAGCAGGCTGGGCGCAGGCTGGTTTCCGTGTCCCAGGGTTATTTCTGCCATTCCAGCACCCCCTTCTTCCAGCCGTAGATGATGGCGAAGAACAGCACCCCCAGGAACAGCATCATCGCGTAGAAGGGGATGGCGTTGCCCAAGTCCCGCTGTTCCAGGAAAATGACCGCCCACGGGAAGAGGAACACAGCCTCAACGTCGAAAATCAGGAACAGGATGGCGAAGATGTAGAACCGGATGTTGATGTTGGACCAGGCAAAGGGCGTGGCGGGAACGCCGCACTCGTAGGATGTCAGCTTGACCTCCGAGTGCCTGCGCGACGACATCAGCCGGGAAGCGGCGAACATTCCACCGATGGCTACCAGGGCGATGATAGCGGATAACGCCACCGCCGTCCAGTTGGCGGCGAAAATATTGGGGTCCGATGTTTGTAAAAGTACGCCAGAAAAGGGCGTCATGTGCTAATTTCGTAACCCAAGCTTAGTCCCTGCCCGAGTGGCGGAGCGCCCCAATATTATCACCGGGCAAATTTCAGTGTCAACGAAGCCAACGGACTCTCACCGGGCAATCGCATTCCGGTTCTCGAAGATCCGCTGACGTTCAGATACAGCCGACCACTGGATGAAGCGTGGGATGGACAGTCAATCACTTACCCAATAAAATAGTTGATTGTAGAGTATATATGCACCAAGCATCAGCACCAACGTTTGGGTGTTTTTCAAATGCGATAGCCCCGGGGGCTATCAAGCCGCTCCTAGCCTGCGCCCTCTGACCGCCGCCGCGCCAACTCCGCCTCCAGCTCGCGGACCCGCGCCTCGGCCGCCAACCGAGCTTCCTCGGCGGCGATGCGGGCATCCCGCTCCGCCACCCTTCCCTCGGCCTCCTCGTCGTGGGTCGCGAGGTAGTGGCGGGCTATCGGGTTCCACCAGCGGAGCTGCCCAACCTCCCAGCACAGCGTCAGGCCCAGGACCTCGCTGTGTCCCCAGTAACGGGAACCGTCGGTTTCAATGGCCACCGGCTGGTACGCTCCGTCCGCCAGCCGGTCTCCGGCCAGCCCCTGCCGGTAACGCCGCCCGCCGGTGGGGTCGAACCGCCAGTATTCCGGCACGCCGTAGCCCGAGTATCCCACGCGTTTCCCGGACTCGTCGTTGCGGGCGGTCCATGTGGACGCAACCTCCAGGACGAACTCCGGGGGCTTGCCCTGCACCTCGATGGCATAGCCATCCTGGGCGATGATCGCTTCAACGTCCACGTTGAAGGCCACCGTCAGGTCGGGAATCAGGATGCCCCGCTGCTGCTTGGGACTGTTTCCCAGGGGAACCTCGCTGAGGACCAGGGTGGTGTCCGGGGAGCCGAAGTGGCGGCGCAGGGTGGTCAGGTAGCCGGGCAGGTACAGGTACAGGGGGTTTTGCATGTCGTCCCTGGGAGGGAAAGCCGGGAAGGTGCCGGATTCCGCCACGGTCTTGGTCTGGCGAGTCAGCTTGCTGGTCATTGTTTCCGTCCTTGCGGGGCGGGAGGTAAGTTCATTATACGGGGGAACTGTTGGTTCATGTTAATAATTCGGGGACGCAACCCGGTTTCACCTGCCCGCCTGCGACCGCAGTTCGGTGGAGGAGATGTCCACCCGGAAATCGGATTCGGGAATCTCTTGAAACAGCGGGGCAAACCCGGCGGGGATGGACACGTCGCCAAGCCCGTGGAAGGTCCCTTCCTGCACCCGCCCGGCGACCAGGAAGCGGCTGCCCCACGACCACATGTCGGCCAGCGCTCCCAGCATCGCTTCCTCGCTGCCGCCGTAGTAACGGGGATGAACGATTCGCACGGCCGTGTCCCATCCGATGACGAAGGACGCCCCGGGGAACAGCCGGGCCTTGCCATGGAACGTGGGTTGCGAGGTCAGCGCCACCATGCCGTTTCCCCGGAACTGCTCCAGGCGGGCCATGATTTCCGTATTCTCCAGGGGAGGCTTGTCCACGTTGAACACCGAAATTTCGTAAGCCACCGGCTGCCCGGTCATGCGGGACGCGGTTTCCGCCAGCTCGGTGTGCCCCCGGTGCAAGGGTTGGTAGGATCCGGGGAAGAGCACCCCCTGGAATTCCTCCTCCGGCGCCATCGTCCCGTCGGGATACACCAGGACGTGGCTGACTTCTCCCGCCAGCAGTTGCCCGATGGGCGACGGATGGACTGCCGTGCCGTAACGGGGAGATTCCGCGGCGGTCAGGCCCAGGGCAAGCCCATCCTCGATCCCGCTGGCCCGCGCCAGCAGGTTCAGCACCATCCGGCTGCACAGGTCTTCCTCGCCGGGCCGGTCCCGCGCCCCTTTTTCCAGGATCAGGTCGGACAGCCATACCTGGGACCGGTCCCAGGCGGCGATGAAGCAGCGGTGGTCGCCCAGCTTGGGCCGGTTGGTCACCAGGGTCGCCGTGCAGGCCAGGCCCACGGCCGGGGAGTCGTCCTCCCGGAGGGCGGCGGCCCTCCGGTACGCGGCGCGGGCCATGCTGCGGGCCGTCTCCTCGGAAACGTACTGCTCCGGCTCGCTGCCGAGAAAGTCAATCATGGACAGGCGTCCATAGGGCACCAGCGTTTCCAGCAGGGTGTTCGATGCCCCGGCCACGGCCAATAGCCACGCCAGCGCCTGGCTGCCGGCTCCAGCCACGGCGATCACCGACTTGTGAGGCGTGGCGTGGATCTTCTCGATGAGGGCGGTGGTATCGTTCATGGCGTTGTCCGGTCCTGGGCTGGGGATTGCTTGTTGCCGGGGCCAATCTGCGGGTCAATCTGCCGGCGGGATTCCAATTTATCCAGCAGTTGCCGGGAAAACTCCACCTGCCGAGCCGCTTTTTCGTCCCATTCCGCGTTCCAGGCATCCGGGAGGCGACGGCGGGCGTCCGGCCACCAGAGGGGCTGGGCCTCGCCGGTGGTGTCTCCGGCCAGCACGTCGGCCAGGTAGACGGTCATGTCCCCGCCATCCATCGCGTTGACCACACGGCAGTCCAGGTATCCCCAGCACTCTTCCAGGATGGGGCTGCCCGACTCTCCCAAGTGGTATGGAACGCCGTCCAGTTTGGCCGCGTCACGGCCCGACCGGAAACCCAGGGAGCGCAGCAGGTCGAGCTGGTTGGGACCGAGGAAGTTCAGGGCAAATGCGCCGCTGCGGTGGATCAATGCCCAGCTGTGGTTCACCTTGTAAACCTGCACCACCACCCGCGGACGGTCCGGCACCACCGAGGCGGCGTTGACCGTGACGGCTATCTGGGCATTGGACCGTCCTTCCCAGCAGCACGTGACCGCCGCCACCGGCGACCAGAGGTGGCGCATCATGGGCGCGATGCGGCTGGGGTCGATGGTTGGGGCGATGCCTGGCAGGCTGCCGTCGGCGTGTTGGCTGGCGTCGGACACGAGCAGACCCGGTTCCCTGGAGAAGCTGAGTGTGCGGGGAGTGTAACACCGCCCCGGGGGTCTGTCCTCCCCGTCCAGCCCCCTCTGGCTTTTTATGGCTGCTCTCCGTTCCGCTTAGGAGGGTCTATTGGCGGTGACTTGGCCGCCGGATCACCAGTCCGGCGAGTGGTCTTCCGCGCCGTTGTTGGTCAGCCGCCGCTGGTTGGAGCCGTCAGCGTCCATCACCAGTATCTCGCCCTGCTCATATACGAAGGAGACGAAGGCGATGCGCTTGCCGTCGGGGGACCACACCGGGGACTCGTCCACGGCATCGTTAAAGGTGAGACGCCGCGGTTTCTTTCCGTCCGCCCGCATTACGTAGATTTCCGGGTTGCCGTCCCGGTCGGAAACAAAAGCGATGGACTTGCTGTCGGGAACCCAGACCGGGGAATGGTCCGCCGAGCGTCTGACGGCCAGGGGTATCTCGCGGACCCCCTGCCGCCATGAGCCGTCCTTGTTGGGAGCTATGGCGTAGATGTCCTCGTTGCCCTTTCCCTCCCGGACGAATACTATGCGGCCGCCGTCGGGCGACCACCTGGGATCCCGGTCCCGGCCGCTGGTGAGGCGGACCTCGTCCACTCCCTGGGCGTTGCGCAGCCAGAGGCCTGGCTCTGCGTCCTTGCCTTTCCCCGACCCGCTGGCGGAAAACACCAGCCAGGCCCCGTCCGGATGCCAGTCCCCCAGTCGCTCATCCAGCTCGTTGACCGTGACCTGCTGGACCGCCCGAAAGTCGCTGTCCCTTCCTGTGGCGACGGCATATATCTCCGATGAGCCGCTCTTCGGCGACACGAAGGCCAGCGCGTCGCTCTCCGGCGACCACACTGGCGGATAGTCCACCCCGGCGTTCAGGACCAACGCGCCCGGAGTGTCCTCCTCTCGCTCGTACAGAAAAACGCTGGAACCCCGCTCCTCATTCCGCAGGAACGACACCGTGGATCCGTCGGGAGACCACCTCGGGAAGGAATCGGAGACGCCGTGGTTGGTCACCTGGGTCGCCTCGCCGTTCTCCGGGTCCACCATGAACAGGTTGCCCTGCCCGTCTTCCTGGGAAACATACACAATGGGCTGCGTCCCCCCGAAGAAGCATCCGGTCATCAGCAGCGCCGTCCCCGCCACCGCCAACCTGCGCAGCCACGTCACCGCAAACTTCACCATCGCCTCACCCCATCCCAACGGATTGACTGCCATCACCGGGCAATCAGAGTCGTCGGCTTCACGTTCGTTCCCTGAAATCCATTATATCGAGAGAATTGGGGCTGGATTCACTGGTTATGACAACGGGATTTCCCGGATTTGAGGCCTTTGTTCCTGCCGCCGACCCCGGCGCGCCGTAATCACGATTCGCCTTGACAACCCATATGGCCTTCTTTAGCATCACCTAAGCCATGCCGCCGCTTGACCGGCGGTTTCCGTCTCATATTTCCGCGCTGGAGGGGTCCCATGAAAGCCCTGGTTGGAGCAGCCCTGATCGACGGCTCCGGCGGACCGGTGGTCAATGACAGCGCCGTCCTCATCGACGAGGACCGGATCGTGGAGGCGGGACCCCGGGCTGCGGTGACCATGCCCCCGGACGTGGAGATCATCGACGTGGCCGGCATGACCGTTATGCCCGGATTGATTGACTGCCACGACCACCTGGCCTCCAAGGGCTACGATCTGGCCAGCCGGTGGGAGCTTAACGAACCCATATCCCTGGGACACCTCCGCACCGCCTACGTTATGGCCGAGACCCTGGCCGCCGGATACACCAGCGTCCGCGACGCTGGTGGTCTGGACGCCGGGTTCAAGATGGCCGTCGAGGAAGGGCTGTATCCCGGCCCACGCCTGGTCAACTCGGTCAATATCATCTCCCCCACCGGCGGCCTCGCCGACCGCCGCAGCGGCTCCGGCCACAGCCACTCCCACGGCGACCCCCGGATGCCGTCGGGCGTCGCCGACGGACCCGAGGGAGTGCGGGCCAAGGTGCGCGAGATGGTGCGGGTCGGCGCCGACGTCATCAAGTTTGCCACCACCGGCGGGGCCAGCTCCCGGCCCGGCCACGGCCCCATGGATGTCGAGTTCACCCCCGCCGAGGTAGCGGCCCTCATCGACGAGGCCCGCATCCTGGGGCGCAACACCATGTGCCACGCCGTGGGCGGCCCCGGCCTCCGCGTGGCCGTCGAAGCTGGCGCCGGTTCCATCGAGCACGGCTGCTACCTGGCCGATGACCCCGACCTCATTAAGATGATGGCGGATAATGGCATCTTTCTCGTGCCCACCTTCGAGGTCTACGAGTTCCACTCCACCGTCAGCGCGCCCCACATGCAGGTGCGGGCTCGGGCGCTGCGCGAGGTCCACATCCAGACCATGCACCAGGCATTGGCCGCCGGTGTCAAGGTCGTGGCCGGAACCGACGCCGGGGGATTCGTCCACGGGGACAACGCCCGCGAAATCGAGCTTCTCGTGGAAAAGGGCATGAGCCCGATGCAGGCCATCCAGGCCTCCACCGGCTGGGCCGCTGAGTGCTGCGGCCTGGGCAACGAGACCGGCACCATCGCCACCGGCAAGTACGCCGACCTGCTGGTCCTTGACGGAAACCCCCTGAGCGACATCAGCGTCCTCCGGGACCAGGATAGGTTGATGATGGTCATGAAAGGCGGTTCGGCCTACATCGGCCAGCTTCCCGTCGGGCAGCCCCAGCCGGCCTGATTCCGGCCCCCGGGTGTCGCCTCGGCCGGGGAACTTTGCGGGGAGCGATCGCCGACTGCTTCCTTATCATCCTTGATGCAATCGTGACCAACCCAAGATGCAGTTCCACGTCCTGACCCTGTTCCCCGATGCGCTGGCCGGCCCCCTGGAGCAGAGCATCCTGGGGCGGGCGCGCCAGCGGGGCTTGCTTTCGGTTGAACTGACCGACATCCGCAGCTTCACTCACGACAACCACGGCACCGCCGACGACTACCAGTTCGGCGGCGGCTCCGGGATGGTGATGAAGCCGGAGCCAATCTTCGAGGCGGTGGAGTCCATCCTGGAGCGTTATTCCAATGAGGAGCGGAGGGAGGTCCCGGTGGTATTGACCTCTCCCCAGGGGGAGCCCTTCAACCAGTCCGTGGCCGATGAACTGTCCGAAGCGCCGACGGTGGTAATCATCTGCGGACACTACGCCGGGGTGGACCACCGGGTGCTCCAGGGAGTGGTCACCCGCGAAATCAGCATCGGCGACTACGTGCTCAGCGGCGGTGAGCCGGCGGCCCTCGTCATCATCGACGCCGTGGCTCGCTGCATCGAAGGGGTGGTCGGCTCCCACGAGAACGTCCTGGAGGATTCCATCACCTCCGGCCTGCTGCAGCACCCGCTCTACACCCGTCCGGCGGAGTATCGCGGCATGACCGTTCCCGACGTTCTCCGCTCCGGCAACCACGCTGAGATTGACCGCTGGCGCCGGGAGCAGTCCCTCCGTCTCACCCTGCGGCGGCGGCCCGACCTCCTTGAGAAAGCCGCCCTCACCGACACTGACCGCAAGTTTCTGCGGACGCTGGGATGGGAGAGACCCGGCCCTCCGGCAGTTAATGGCCCGGAGCAGGGGAAATAGGCCCCATGTCCCCTTCCGGTTTCAAATTCCACACCAGCGTTCGGGTCCGATGGATGGAGTGCGATGCCCAGGGGATTGTGTTCAACGGGGCCTATCTGGGTTATTTGGAAGTAGCCCAGGCAGAGTATTTCCGCAACCTGGGCTTCAGCATCTACCGCATCGCCCAGAACGGCTACTTCGACAGCGCCGTGGTCAAGACCACCCTGGAGTTCAAGTCCCCGGCCCGGGTGGATGACATCCTGGAACTGCACACCCGCGTCGCCCGCATTGGCAACACCAGCCTGGTCCTGGAGGTGGAGATTCGCCGGGAGGACACCGAGCAGCCTCTCAGCACCATCGAGGCAATTTACGTCGGGTTCGACGCCGCCACCCTCCAGACCCGGCGGGTGCCGGACGCAATCCGCGCCTTGGTGGACCACTTCGAGGATACGGGCGAAGTTCTTCCCATCGGGAATTTCCCCGAGTTGCACGAAGCGGCTCGTTGACTGCCAATAGGGTCTGGGGACACGGGGGGGAGCGGTTCCTCGCCGGGGTTGAGGGGAGACGCCGGGCAGACTAGACCATGAACACCGGGGAATCGTCCCGGTTGACTCGCGTTTCGCACGCGATGCTCTCCCTCATGTACCGGGGAAGATTGAACATGGTGGCGTGGGTCTCGGTGTCGTAGAAGCGCAGGGCCTTGTTAAGGCGTTGGGAAGCTGCGGCGTCAATATCCGCCGGGGTCTTCAGCCGGGCATCGGTGGCCAGGTTGAATCCCCACAATATGTGGAAAGCAGGCACGTGGACCTGCCAGGGCACGGCGTGTTGGAAAACGCCCTTCAGCGTGTTGTGAATGGTGGTGAAGCACTCTTCCAGGGCCAGCAGTCCCGATGGGCCTGATTGGGTGACGAGAACGCCGCCCGGGTTCAGCTTGGCCTTGGCAATGCGGTAGTACTCCTCGGTATAGAGCAGGTAAGCGGTGCCTCCTTCGAGCGGGTCGACCAGGTCCATGATCATCACGTCGAAGGTCTGGTCGCACTCCTCAAGGTAAGCCCGGGCATCCTGGTGCAGCAGTTCAAGGCGCGGGTCATCGAAGCTTCCCTGGTGGTGCTGGGGTAAATAGTGGCGGCACAAGTCCACCACCTCCTCATCCAGGTCCAGCATGGTCACCTTCTCCACGGAGCGGTGGGCCAGCGCTTCGCGCAAGGTACCGCCCTCGCCACCGCCGCCGATGAACACCGTCCGCGGGTTGGGGTGCATCAGCATGGCTGGATGTACCAGGGATTCATGATAGATGTGCTCGTCTTTTTCGGTGGACTGGGTCTTCCCGTCCAGCACGAGGCTTCGTCCGAATAGCTCGGATTCCACCACCTCGATGGCTTGGTACTTCGTCCGCCCCGAGTAGAGCACTTCCTGGACCCGCAGCATGATTGCCAGGTCGGGAAACACCGTTTCCAGGTACCACTTGCCGGTTATGTCGTCCATTGCTTTCCGGGTCCCCGCCTAGCCCACTACCACCTTGTCCAGCAGACCCCGTTCCACCTCGATGATGTCCTGCTCCTTGGACTCCAGCAGTTCGATCAGGATATCGGCGGCATCACGAGGCTGGAAGGACGAGCCGCAGGTAAATATGTCTGCGGCGGCGTAGCAGTATTCCGGCCAGGTGTGGATGGAGATGTGGGACTCGGCGATGGAAAGGATTCCGGTCACGCCCTGCGGGCTGAACTGGTGGAAGGACTCTCCCACCACGTGGGCGCCCAGGTCCTCAGCGGCCCGCCACAGCGAGTGGCGTATATGCTCTATGTTGTCGAGCAGCCTGGGGTTGCATTCCTTGAGTTCCAGAAGCACGTGCTTACCTAGTACATTCAATCACCCGCCCTCCGTTTCATGTTGGGATGAATCCCCGCCGCAGGTTGCAGCAGTCGGGGACATTGGCGAACCACAATTCTATAGGCAGCGGGTTGCTGAATCAATACCCACGAACCGGCGGGCATAGCCGTGCGGATGTTGCAGTCTGCGCCAGGACCCGGTTTCGCTCCCCGCATCTGGCTCCGTGTTCCAGCGGAAAACCCTCACCCTTTATTGCGTGGAGCGGGCAACCCCGCATTCCCTTTGTTGACACCCCCGAAACCCCATTCCTATACTAGCCTCAACCACCGTCCCGCAGGGGGGCGCCCCTCCCGGCCTGAACACTCCTGCTTGTCCTCCCGGATCATCACCTCCTCATCTCGGCTGGCCGGACCGGGTCCCTTCCCCTCGGGCCGCCGATAGAGCCCCCAAGAGCCTGCCCCGAGCGAAGGCCGGGGAGCCTTGGACAAGTTGCCTTGCTCGGCGACGGAGGGGGCACTCTTGGAACAATACGTTGGCAATCTAGCGAGGGACCGTGTGCGGCATAGTCGGATACGTAGGGACCAAGCCCGCCTGGCCGATCATCCTCCAGGGGCTGGAGCGTCTGGAGTACCGCGGGTACGATAGCGCTGGCGTCGCCATCAGCGACGAAGATGGCGACCTCCAGTTCCGCAAGACCGTCGGCAAGGTGGTGGGCCTCACCGCCGATCCCCTCGTGGAGATTCCCCAGGGCTACGCCGGCCTGGGACACACCCGCTGGGCCACCCACGGAGACGCCTCCGACGCCAACTGCCATCCCCACACCGGCTGCTACCAGGACCTCGCCATCGTCCACAACGGCATCGTCGAGAACTATCTCGAACTAAAGCAATACCTCCTGGATGGAGGACACCACTTCACATCGGAAACCGACACCGAGGTCATCGCCCACCTCGTTGAGGAAGGGATCAACCAGGGCCTCCCGTTGGAGGATGCCTTCGGACGAATGGGCGGCCTGCTCCGTGGTTCCCAGGCCGTGGCCGTCATGAAACAGGGCGACGCCGCCAAGATCTGCGCCATGCGTCTCGGTCACGCCGGCGGCATCCTGGTCGCCCACCGGGACGGCGAGACCATAGTCGCCAGCGACCTGCCCGCCATCCTGCCGCTGTTCCGCCTGGACACGCCCACCGGCGATGTAGCGTTCCTAGATTCCGGCGAGATGGCTGTCGTTACTCCCGACGGAGTCACCTACCAGGACCTTCAGGGACTGCCCCTGCACAAGGAGTTGCGCCGGGTCAACTCCGAGGACGTCATCGTCGACAAGGGTGGCCACCGCCACTTTATGCTCAAGGAGATCATGGAGCAGCCCCAAGCCGTCGCCTCGGCCATGCGCGGCCGGGTGGATTTCAGCCAGGGACGGGTCATGCTCCCCGAGGTGCCCTATTCGCAGGAGGATATCCGGGGTCTTTCCCGCGTGATGCTCATCGGTTGCGGCACCAGCCTCCACGCTGCTCAGATCGGGCGCTTCCTCATGGAGCGTTTGGCCGGCCTGCCCGCCGAATTCGAGAGCGCGTCCGAATTTCGTTACCGGGGCGCACCCATCGACCCCAATACCCTTTATGTGTCGGTCGCCCAGTCCGGCGAGACCGCTGACACCGTTGCGGCCATGCAGGAGATCAGGGACGATGGCGGCCGCCTGCTGACCATCTGCAACGTAGCGGGCACGCAGACGACCCGCTTGGCCGACGCCACCCTCTACATGCACTGCGGCCTGGAAATCGGCGTCGCCAGCACCAAGACCTTCATCGCTTCCCTCACCATTCTCAACCTGCTGGCGGTCTACCTGGGACAGGCCCGCGGCTTCCTTTCCGCCGGCGACACCCGGGGCTTGGTCGACGAATTGGCCCGCTGCCCGGCCCTCATTGGCAGCTTGCTGTCCGATGTCTCCCGCTACCGGGAACTGGCCCTCCGGTTCAACTCCTACCGAAACTTCATGTTCCTTGGGCGAGGCATAAGCTACCCCGCCGCCTCCGAAGGCGCCCTGAAGCTCAAGGAGATCACCTACATCCATGCCGAGGGGTATCCCGCCGGGGAAATGAAACACGGCCCCATCGCATTGGTTGACGAAAAGATGGCCACCCTCGTCTTGGCGCCGGACGACTCCCTGTTCGAAAAGATGCTCAGCAATGTCAAGGAGGTCCGGGCCCGCCATGGCGTCATCCTGGGCATCGCCACGGAAGGAGACGACCGGTTGAGTGGCGAAGTGGATGAGGTACTCTACATCCCCTCAGTTTCCGAGCACCTCACTCCGCTGCTCGCCACCATTCCCATGCAGTTGCTGGCCTACGAAATCGCCGTCCTCCGCGGCTGCGACGTAGACCAGCCTCGCAACCTGGCCAAGTCCGTCACCGTGGAATAGGCCGCCTGGTTCGGTCTGCGCCGCTGCTCCCGTCCCGCGAAAACCCTCTTCCCATCTCGTCTTCCTGCTCGGCGGCTCTGGTCTCCTTTTTGGCCCGCTCGGAAAACTGGGGAGTATTTCCCAGCAAAAATCTTGCAGTCACCCCGGCGAGGTGCAATGATTGCTGTGAACATTTACCGCTGAACGCTCCTGTATCCCCAGGCGCGCCCAGCCCCGGAAAGGCGGACCCGAATGCTCCTCCGCATGACCTACCCGGAAGTCTCTGCGTCTGATTACTGGGCTTTACTTTCCCCGCAGCTTCGAGAAGACTTCGAACACCTGGTCCACCGGGTCAAGAACCTGCGCTTCGTCCACGTCAACAGCACTGCCATTGGAGGCGGGGTCGCCGAGGTCCTCCAGTCCCTCGTCCCGTTGATGAACTCCCTGGGCGTGGAAACCGAGCGCGTGGTGATTAACCCGGCCGACCCGCCCTTCTTCCAGGTGACCAAGAAGCTGCACAATCTTCTTCAGGGCGCCGAGGGAGACCTCACTTCCGGGGAATTCGGCCTCTATATGGACACCCTCGCCCGAATCGCCAGGGACATCGAAGCCCGCCGATTGGACGCCGACGTCTGGTTCCTTCACGACCCCCAGCTTCTGCCTCTCGCCCAGTTCCTACCCAAGCGCGCCGGCGAGACCCGCTTGTGGGTGTGCCACATCGACCTGACCGCTCCCAACCGGGAGGTTATGGAGCAGTTGCTTCCCCTGACCAGCCCTTACGACGGACTCGTCTTCTCCCTGGACTCCTACATCCCCGCCGGACTGGGTTCCAACACTCCTGTATATGTCGCCCCGCCGGCCATCGATCCTCTGACACCCAAAAACGCCCCTATGCCTGCCAATGAGGTCGGGCGTATCACCTCCGCTATGGGTATCGACCCGGACCGCCCGCTGGTAACCCAGGTGTCCCGCTTCGACTTCTGGAAGGATCCCTGGGGAGTCATCGACGCCTACCGCATCGCCCGCCAGTCGGTGCCCGGCCTCCAACTGGCCCTCCTCGGAATCAGCCAGGCCTCCGACGACCCCGAAGCGGCGGAAGTTGTAAACCGTGTGGCTGACCATGCCGCCGGTGATCCCGACATCCACCTGTACTTCCAGCCCGACGGCCTGCCCGACACCATTGACCGCCTCGTCAATGCCTTCCAGACTGCCTCCTTGGTCGTGATGCAGAAGTCCCTCCGGGAGGGATTCGGCCTCACCGTGGCCGAGGCCATGTGGAAAGGCACCCCCCTCATCGGTGGTGATGTCGGTGGCATCCGTATCCAGGTGGAGGACGGCGTCAACGGCTACCTGGTAAGTTCTCCCGAGGAATGTGCGGAGCGCATGGTCTCGTTGCTCCGGGACCCGTCCCTGCGGGAGCGGATCGGCGCCGCCGCCCGCAACAGCGTCCGCGACAAATACCTCATACCCCGTCTCGCTTTGGACTACCTCCGGGCCGCTGCTGCCGTTGCCCCAGCCGGATTGCTCGGCAACGGCCACCAGACCGGAATCAACAACTTCACCGCCCTGGAGCACTTGCGCGTCTGATTCCTTTCCGGCTTGCCGCCCTTCGGGGGATGCGGTACAGTTTCCTGCGTTGCTGGCTGGGGAAGATCCCCGCCTGCCCGGTTTGGCGCAGCAAGTTAGTTTCGGGGGTAGACAATGGCCAAGACTACCGTGGTCGTAATGGTGGACGGGTTTGATCCGGAATACGCGCAGCACTGCCCTACCCCCAACCTAGACCGCATCGCCGGGGAGGGTTTTCTAGTGTCCGGCAAGGCGATGATGCCCACCGTGACCAACGTCAACAACACCTCCCTCGTTACCGCCAGCTATCCCGACGCCCACGGCATTGTGTCCAACTTCTGGCGGGACCGCACCGGCGGCGAGGACGTTTACATGGAGTCCGGCGAATACGTCGCCGCCGAGACCATGTTCCAGCGGGCCACCCGCCTGGGAGCCCGGTCGCTGCTGGTGTCATCCAAGGACAAGCTTCGCAAACTCCTGGGAGACGGCCCCACCCTCTGCTTCTCCTCGGAGCAGCCCCTCGGCTGGGTCGTGGACCGGGTTGGAACGCCGCCGTCCATATACTCCCTCGAGGTCAACAGCTGGATCGTTGACGCCGCCCGGGCCGTCCTGGCCCGGGAAAGCTACGATCTTGTCTACCTGACCACCACCGACTATGCCATGCACACCTATGGTCCCGAACACCCCGAAGCGTCCCGTCATCTGTCCCTGCTGGACGAGGCCATTGGCAAGCTCATGGAAAGCCTCCCGGACGTAGAATTCCTCCTTACCGCCGACCACGGCATGTCCGCCAAGAGCCACATGATCCACCTGCCCGACGTGCTGCGGGAACACGGCATTGCAGCCCAGGCCGTCCCCATCATCAAGGACCTCTACACCGTTCATCACTCCAACCTCGGCGGGTGCATCTACGTCTACGTCGATGCCGCTGACACCGATGCCGCCCTGGAAGTCCTCCGCAACGCCGACGGAGTGGACGCTGCCTATCCCCGCCCCGAAGCTGCCGCCAGGTTCCGGTTGATGGAGGACCGCATCGGAGACATCATGGTCCTCGGCGGCCCCGAAGTGGTCTTCGGAGACCCGGCTGAAGTGGACTTCCCGGCGGGCCTGCGCTCCCACGGATCGTTGTACGAGGATGACGTGCCCATCCTCGGCTGCGGCGGTTCCTACGATGGGTTCGAGTTCCGGGAAAACCGGGACGTCGGACGTTACGTTTTCGAACGCATCCTCGTATGACCGGCTCCGCTCTGCCATGAACCCCGTCACCGTCTACTCCCCGGCCACCACCGCCAACCTCGGCCCCGGTTTCGACTGCCTCGGAATGGCCCTGGATCTGTGGAACCGGCTTGACGTGACCACACCTTCGAATGGGCAGGCATCCGCGGTCGTCGAGGTCTCCGGCGAGGGCCAGGGAGAACTGCCCGCCGACGAGACCAACCTCGTTTACCGGGCCATGCGGTTCCTCTTCGACGAAGCCGGGCTGGATCCACCGCCGCTCCGCCTCCGCTGCGAAAACCGCATCCCCCTCAGCCGCGGCCTCGGAAGCAGCGCCGCCGCCATCGCCGGAGGCTTGGTGGCGGCCAATCACCTGTGCGGAGAACCCTTCAATCCCAACGAACTGCTGGAAATGGCGGCCACCATTGAGGGCCACCCCGACAACGTCGCCGCCGCCGTTCTGGGCGGCCTGCGCCTCGTGGTGGGCGAGGAGCAACAACTGTACACCGTGCCTATCGATGTCCCGGAGGACATCCAGGCTGTTCTCCTCGTCCCGGATGTGCGAATCAGCACCGAGGACGCCCGCCGGGTTCTCCCCGACCGCGTAACCGTTGCCGACGCCGTCTACAACATGGGACGGGTTGGACTGCTGGTAGCGGGAATGGCTACCAACCACCCTGAATACCTTTCGGTTGCCACCGAGGACCGGCTCCACCAGCCCCACCGCCAGGCCATCTTCCCTCCCATGAAGCTCATATTCCGCGCGGCCCGGGACGCCGGCGCTCTCGGGGTCTTCCTGTCCGGCAGCGGCTCGACCATCATGGCTCTCACCCGGGGCCGGGAAATGACCGTCGCCTACGAAATGTTTGAAGCCGCCAGGATCACCGGCGTCGAGTGCCGACTTCTTGTAGTTTCCCCCACGCCAAGGGGAGCGCATTTGGCCTTCGGCCCCAAATGAGGAGGTTTCCCGGAATCACCTGGGACCGCCCCTGCTGACTGCCTCCTCCGGTCAAGGCAACTTTCTCCGCGTAGATGTAAAATGAATGACAGACCTAGAATCGTAAGGGACATAGTGGTGCTTGCCGTCGGTTTGACAATAGGCACTCTCTTCGGAATTCTTGTCGCCTATCCCGCAGTGCTGGCAAATTCCAGGGAAAATGCCGCCCGCATCGAGGCCAACCAACAACAGATCGAACTCTTGTGGGAAGCACACCCAATCGGGCACGAAACGACGACTCCAAACGGAGGTTTGGGACAATGAGCGACAGCTTTTTATTCATAGGCGGTGCCATGTTCATAATTCCGCTGTTTCTGATGCTGGCTATCGCGATATTCGGGGACATACCCAGCCAGATCCTCTTCGTCGGCGGCTGGAGCATGGCGCTGGGGGTGGTCACCGCAGGCATCGGCGCAGCCCTGTCCCTCCTCAGCGGACAGAACAATTAACCTGGGCCTAACCCGCCCCGACCATGCCCCAGGATAGGGCACAATAGATCCCGCCAGACCAGAAGGATAGGATGTCGGAGCAATGACCACCGTACCTCCTTTGCCCGAACCGGGCGACCAGACCGTTGAAGACCTAAAAGCAATCAGCCATCGGTTTGTGCAACACGCTTGGCAGGAATTGGCCAAGGGAAATCGGCTTCAGGCGGGAGAAAAGGCGTGGGGAGCTGTCGCCCAGTACTTGAAGATTGTTGGGCAAGACAGGGAGTGGAACCACAGATCCCATCGCAACCTGGAAAACATAGGACGGCAAATCTGCGCCGAGTTCCCTGACCATGCCGGGGCGGAATTTGCCAACGCCCTGTCCGATGCCTACCACCGGGGCCACGAGAATTTTTACGACAACCTGCGCACCGCTTTGGAGATCCGAGAGACCATCGAGGGGGTTGAACAAGCGCTGCCGGTATTGGAAGCCATCGTCAACGAGCCTCCACAGCGCTTCAAGATCAGCTCCAACAGCCAGCGACGGCGGCTGATCGAGCTCACCGACAACCAGGAATTGAAAGTCGGAGACGAATCTCCGGTGGGATTCTCCAACCGTCATGAACGCTTCTATTCCGCCTGATCCTGCCGGCCGCCTGCGTAGCGTGGTTCCCTCTGGGCTGGCCCTATGACCCTCCTGGTTCACAAGTACGGCGGCAGCTCTGTCGCCGACGCCGCGCGGATCCTCAACGTCGCCCGACGCATCTGCCGGGACCGGGATGGCGGGGCCGACATCGTCGCCGTGGTCTCCGCCATGGGCGATACCACCGACGAGCTCATCGAGCTCGCCAACACCGTTGCCCCCAATCCCGATCCAAGGGAGCTGGACCTGCTCCTGTCCACCGGGGAGTTGGTGTCCTGCACCTTGTTGACCATGGCGCTGCGCTCCCTGGGTTACCAGGCCATCAGCCTCAGTGGCTCCCAGGCCGGCATCCATACCGACACGATGTACGGGCGGGCCCGTATCAGCCGCGTCGACCCGGATCGTGTAAAAACCGAACTGTCCCGCGGCCGCATCGCCGTCGTGGCGGGTTTTCAGGGAATCACCGAGGACCTGGACATAACCACCCTGGGACGGGGAGGCTCCGACACCACCGCCGTTGCCCTTGCCGCCGCCCTGAACGCTGACCGGTGCGACATCTACACCGACGTGGAGGGCATCTACACCGCCGACCCCCGCATCGTCCCCGAGGCCCGCAAGATGCGCGAAATCGGCTACATGGAGATGCTGGAGCTGGCCAGCTACGGTGCCAAGATGCACCCCCGGTCCATTGAGCTCGGCGCGGCTTACCGGGTCCCCATCTACGTTGCCTCCAGTCTCGTCGAGGCGCCCGGCACCCTGATTCATCAAGTCCCCGACCAGCTTCCCGACGGTGAGCATTCCATGGAAGACCGAGTAAAGGTAACCGGCATCGCCAGCCAGTCCAACGTCGCCAAGATAACCGTCCGTTCTGTGCCCGACCGCCCCGGGGTGGCTGCCGCCCTGTTTGAGCCCCTGGCCGCCGTGGGGATTAGCGTGGATACCATTGTGCAGAACACTAGCGTGGAGCGTTTTACGGACATCAGCTTTACCGTGACCCGCGACGACCTGCCGCTGGCCCTGCGGGAGGTGGAGGAACTTGTTCCCTCCCTGGGCGCCTCCGGGGTGGTCAGCGACGCTACGCTGGCGTCGGTCAGCGTGGTGGGGTCGGGGATGCAGAACACGCCTGGTTACGCCTCGCGGATGTTCCGGTTTCTGGCCGACGGCAACGTCAACATTGACATGATTACCACCTCGGAGATACGCATCTCCTGCATCGTCAGGGAAAGCGATGCCGCCGAGGCCGTCCGGCTGCTGCACCGGGGCTTTCAACTGGACCGCGAGGACGGCTGACCCTGGGAGGCTCCCAGAAACTTCGTGACTGAGCCCTTCCTTTCCGTAATCATCCCGGCCTACAACGAAGAACTCATCATCGCCGACACGCTGCGCCGGACGGTGGAGTTTCTCTCCACCCGCGATTACACCTGGGAAGTAATCGTCGCCGACGACGGCAGTGCCGACTCCACCGCCGCCGAGGTAAACGCCTTCGCAGCCTCCCACCCCAACGTGCGACTGCTGACCCTGCCCCACGCCGGCAAGGGCCGCGCCGTCAAGATGGGAATGTTGTCCGCCGCCGGGGCCTACCGGTTCATGTGCGACGCCGACCTTTCCATGCCCATCGAGCAGGTCGAGCGTTTCCTGCCGCCCCGACTGGAAGGGGTCGACGTGGCCGCCGGCTCCCGGCAGGCCCCTGGCGCCCACCGCACCGGGGAGTCCCCGGCGCGGGTCTTCACCAGCCGTATCTTCAACGTCCTGGTCCGCCTGCTGGCGGTCCGGGGAATCTCCGATACCCAGTGCGGCTTCAAGTGCTTTCGGGGCGAGGTGGTGCCGGGCCTGTTCGACCGCCCCAATCTGGACGGGTTCGCCTTCGACGTAGAGCTCCTGGCTATCGCTTCCCGGTCCGGCTTGCGGATCCGGGAAGTTCCCATCGACTGGCATCACCGGCAGGCCAGCACGTTGAAGCCCTTCCCCGACTCCCTGGTCATGGCCCGCGATCTCCTCCGCATCCGCTGGCGCGCCCTCACCGGCCGCTACCGGTAGGCGGGCTCGCGGAAACAACCCCCGGGCATCGACTTGGTTCCAGTGGGAGGCCCGGCCCGGTCAGGCAGGTCGGAGGATCTCCGGGTGCACCCGCCGGTCTTGAATTAGTCGCCATTCCGAAACAACGGGTGAAAACAGGATGGATCAGCACCACCCCGCAGCACCAACAAGTTGGTTTTTTCCGGGTCCGAATGGCCCAAAACTGCATCCAGACCACCTTGACCCTGCGTAACCGTTCACTGTAATCATTTACCGCAAATTGGGCAGGCCGGCCCGGGTCTGAATAGCGTCGGGCAGGTGCTTGGGATTGGAGTGGATGATTATGGAACTGGAGACACGGAGCCCCCAGGGGCCCTTGGACAAGCTGCCTACCCCAGCGACGGATGGGGAGAGCCCTAGAACGAACCGGGCAAAAACCACCAGGGAATTGAGCAAGGAAGCCGTATCCCTGGCATTGGAAGGAGACTGGGAAAAAGCCGCCGTCCTGAACCGGGTCATCCTTGACGTCACACCCAACGACGTCGAGACGATGAACCGGCTCGGCAAGGCGTTGATGGAGTCGGGCCAGTACGGGGAAGCCCGCCAGGTCCTCACCCGGGTCGTCGAAGCCGCTCCCTACAACAACATCGCCAGGAAGAACCTGGCCCGCCTCGACCAGTTGGAAGAGGCCCCCTCCCCGGCGAGGAGCGGTCCCAAGGTGGCCAGCACCGCCCGCTCTTTTATCGAAGAAAGCGGCAAGTCCGGCACCACCGTCCTGCAAAAACCGGGGTCCGCACGCGCAGCCCCGGGGGACAAGGTGGACCTGGTAATCGAGGGAAGCGGTCTCTGCGTCTACCGCCGCGGCGAGGAGTGCCTGGGCCGGGTCGAAACCAAGCTCGCCCGCCGCCTGGTCCGGCTCATGCAGGCCGGCAACCGTTACGAGGCTGCGGTGATTGGAGTCAAGGACGAAGGGACTTCTATCATCATCCGCGAGACCTTCCGCCACCCCAGCCTGCAGAAGGTCAGCTCCTTCCCCGCCCGGGTCAAGGACAACCCCCGCGTGCACCTCCGGGAAAACGCCCTCCGCTACCTGGACGACACCGGGCTTGACGACACCGGGCTGAACGACGACGGGGGAGGCGGCCTGGTGGACCCGGGCGCACCCGACGACGGCTCGGAGTGGGACGAGTAAGGCCGGAGCGAGTTGACCCGCTACCCGGACAATTGGTGCTGTCCGGCGCCCCGGGCCAGCGCGTCCAGCTTGACCGCCACCCTGGAACGGAAGGGCTGGACCCGGTTTTCCTCGGCGGTCAGTCCCAAGGTCACCACGAACATCACGTCCTTGCCATCGGAGTGGGGGGAGAAAAACTCCACCACCTCGTCATCGAAGAAGGTGATGCCGCTGGCCCCCATCCCCAGCGCGTAAGACGCCAGGTACAGCCTGCCGCCCAGTATGCCGGCTTCCAGCTGCGCCGCCCGGTACCCCCGGTTGCCGAACCGCTCCGTCACCCGGTCCAGGTCGGCCATGATAAACGCCACGGCGGAGGCGTCCGCGCTCAACGCCTGCTCGAAGCACAGGTGCCCCGACTCCTCCCGGAAATTCCCTTCCCGGACCAGGTGCAGTTCGTCCTCGCCGGGCGAGTAGAAGTAGGCGCCGGAAGGAATACCCTCCACCGCGTTCACGATGAGATAGGTGTCCACCAGCGACGGGCTGTCCTCCCCCGCGAAATCCGACGGCACTCCCCGGGTGGCGTGGTGCAGCATCGCTCCGAACCTGTCCGCCGGGATTGCCTCCCGCCGGTAGCGCCGGGTGGACCCCCGGGACGTGATTACCATTCCCAACCCCATACCATTGCCGTCGACCGGCGATTCGCTCCCCAGCAGCAACCGGCGTTGCTCTGGCTTGGGCACTGCTGAAGGGACCTGTCCCTTCCAGCCTGCCGCTTCCTCCCGGCTGCCCAACAGCGTGGAGGCGTGAGTCTCCCGAACGTCGGGGTACTCCACCTCGTCGGCAAAGACCAGGGACTCGTTCCCCTCTATTTCGGCCAGACTCAACTTCCCTGGCTCCGGGTTGGTCCCGTTGCCCGCGCCGAGGGGAACCAGGAAAAGGCTCGCTTCGTTCCGCCCGTCCGCACCCACCAGCCGGTCCACGACCGAGTCGGAAAACCCGGCTACCACCTTCCCCGGCAGTCCCGATGCCGCGGCCGAAGCCAGCAGATTAGCCCCCACCGTCCCGGCGTCCCAGTGGCAGTAGCGGTATCCCCGGCTCCGGTATTTCCACGAACTGCGCCAGAAAATCGTCGTGAACACGACTGTCGCCGGAGCGGCCCCCACGGACTCATCGCCGCCCGCCGCCGCGGCCAGATGTTGCCGGTAGTCGCCGTCCCTCAGCTTCCGCAAGCCGAAGGACTCAGGAGCGAAGTGGTACACCCCGGCATCCAGTCCGTCCAGCGGCCCGCAGACGACATAGGCTTCCGTGGGATACAGCGCTCCCGCCGATGCCGCCGCCCGGTAGTGGACCTCCCCAGCCGTCCGCAGCCAGGCTTTCCGTATGACGCCGCACGAGTGGTACAGCAGGCGGGCCAGTCCCTTCAGGTCCAGGCCTCCGCCGCCGGATGCCAACTCTCCCGCCACCGACGGCAACGCCGGTGCAGCCAGGGCCAGGCCATCGGCCAGCTCGTCAGATGGAAGCGGGATAACGGACAGGTTGGGGTACGACTTGTAAAGCGGAGGCTTGTTCCGCAGGTTGATGTAGGTCAGCTTGGTGGCTTCGTGAAACCGGCGGGCGGATGCACCGTTGTGGTTGGGCACGAAAAATCCCTCCAAAAATCCATCCGGGACCGGCGGTTGGGGGACTATTCCCGCCGCCGGACAATTTCCACGGCGGCGTACTCGATAACCGAGCCCTTCACCGGCGGCAGGGGTTTCTTGACCGTCACCTGGACGGACTCCACCGGAAAGCTGTCCAGCACCTGCCGGGCGACTGCGCCGGCCAGCGCCTCCAGCAGGTTCTTCGACTCACCCTCGACCACCTGCTTAACCTGGCGGTAGATGTGGGTGTAGCTCACCGTGTCCGCCAGGTGGTCCGTCATTCCGGGCCTGGTCAGGTCCAGCTCGGCGGACAGGTCCACGACGTAGGGCTGCCCCAGCGCTTTTTCCTCGGTGTTGACGCCGTGGTACCCGTAGAACTGCATCCCCTTCAGGATGATCCGGTCGCCCGACATCGGGAGGTGACTAGCCCCCCGCCTGCTCGATGGCTTCAACCATCGCCAGCAGGTTCTGGGCCCGCTTCACCACCGGAACGTCCACCATCTTGCCGTCCAGGGCCAGCGAACCCCGTCCCGCCGCCTTGGCTTCCTCCCACGCCGCCACCACCTGCCGGGCGTACGCCACGTCGCCGGGGTTCGGGCTGAAGGTCCGGTTGATGGCGTCAATCTGCGAAGGATGGATGGCAAACTTTCCGGTGTATCCCAGCCTCCGGGCCACAGCCGCGTCCTGCTCCAGCCCCTCCGGATTGCGGAACGCCACGTAGGGACTGTCCAGGGACGCTACTCCGGCCGCCCGGGCGGCAATAGCGGTCGTGGAGCGCGGCACGTAGACTTCCTCGCCGTCGTCCGTCCGCTGCACCCCCATGTCGTTGGTGTAGTCCTCGGCCCCAAAGGCGATGGCCACCACTCGCGGAGAGGCCAGCGCCATCTCCCGGGCATCCAGCACCGCTTTCGCGCTCTCAATCCAGGGAATGACCTTGATGGAACCCGGTTCCAGCCCGGCAGACGCTTCCAGCGGGCCGATGATCCGGTCGATTTCCTGCAGATCCCACACCGATTCCGTCTTGCCCACGCTGAACCCGTATAGCCCCGGACCCATTACCGCCGCCATCTCATCCCGGGTCAGCCCCGTATCCAGCGCATTGCAGCGCACCATCACCTTTCGCCCGGGCTGCACCAGGCAGGGCACCCAGGACTGCGCCACCCCGCGGGCGTTCACCTTCTCTCCCGGAGGCACCGAGTCCTCCAGGTCGACCATAATGACGTCGGCGGCGAAGCCCTGGGCCCGCTCCAGCATATTCTCCCGGTTCCCGGGGACAAAGATGAGGCTGCGCAGAAGTTCCAAAAGTTCCTCCTAAAGCAAGTAAGGGGCGTGTACTACGTCATCGGGGACCCGCTCAATTTGTCGGCTCACCGGATTCACGCGGAATCTCATGTCTTCTAATGCCTCATATCCGATGATCGGGGTGGATGCTGGCACCGCGATCCCGCCGAACCAGTGGCCCAACAGTTCACCGTCGAAGTGGAAGGTATCCACTTCCACAACGCCGGTGGCGCTCATCAACCTCAGTTTGCCCAAGCCAGGGCGCAGTCCCAAGGCCTCGATTTCTTCCAAGGGAAGGGCGACATGGGTGGCCCCGGTATCAACCAGAAAGGTGTACTCACGGGTTTCCAACTCCCCTATGATTTTTGCTTGTACTTCAGTTTTGCCCACAGACGTTCCTTCCCGATGTTATCGTCCTCTCGTCGAAAAGATACCCTACTCCATGTCCCCCCACGTCTCGCCCCGCTTGGCATCCACCTTAGGCGTGGAGTCCAACTCCCCCGTTGGTATCTCGTCGTACACCACCGAACTGCCCTCGGGTGCCTTTCTGACATTCTCGGCGATTAATTCGGCAACTCGCTTGAGTAATTTCGAAGCGTGAAGAATCTCCACTCCCACAGGTTCTCCCTCGGCGTCCAGTTCGATGTTGATCCAGTCGCCAAGTTCCCTGAACTCTTCTTCAACTCCTGGTTTTGCCAGCCAGAGTATGTCTTCCTTTGGGTCGTAGTGGACTTTCAACTCTTCACTATCCACGTATCCACCTGCCGCTTCGGATGCGCCGCTCCTTCTGGTTGGGCTTCAAGGGATGAATCGTTATCAGGATAACGCTGTTGTCCTCTTCCACTCGATACACCAATAATATGTCCCTTGTAGCCCCTCGGTGAAATAGGGATTTTACAGCTGCTATCGTTGCGTCCGTGGAATCATGGAATAGATCATCCGGTTCTCCAAATATCGTGGTGACCATATCAGGGTCGAACCCGCGGGATGCCAATTGCTGCTCGAAGTGCCGGGAGAAACGAAACCGGGGTTGGTTGCCTGCCAATCCCAAATTTGTCCTGCCCTAGCTCCCCTACTCCATATCCCCCCAGGTTTCGCCCCACTTGGCGTCCACCTTCAGGGTTACGTCCAGCTCCATCGCCGCCGGCATCTCGTCGAACACCACCGCCTTCAACCCGTCCATCTCCTCCTGCGGCACCTCGAAAACCAGCTCGTCATGCACCTGCAGCAGCATCTTGGACTGCATCTGCTCCCGCTGCAGCCGGTCATGCACCCGGATCATGGCTATCTTCATGATGTCCGCCGCCGTCCCCTGAATCGGCATATTGATTGCCATGCGCTCCGCCGCCGACCGGACGTTGAAGTTGGACGAGTGAATCTCCGGAATGTACCGCCGCCTTCCCAGCAGTGTCTCCGCGTAGTTGGTCTCCCGGGTCTGCGCCTTCACCCGGTCCAGGTAGTCGGAAATCCCCGGGTACTTGGAAAAGTAGGTGTCGATGAAGTTGGCCCCTTCCTCCCGGCTGAACCCGGTCTGCTGGGATATGCCGTGGGCCGACAGGCCATAGATTACCCCGAAGTTCAGCACCTTGGCGATGCGCCGCATCTCGCCATCCACCTCGTTGATGGGCACCTCGAACATCTGGGACGCCGTTGCGGAGTGAATGTCCTCTCCCCTCTTGAACGCCTCCAGCAACCCCGGGTCCTGGGACATGTGGGCCAGCACCCTCAGTTCAATTTGGGAGTAGTCGGCGGAAAACAGCAGCCGCTGCGGCGCGTCCTCGGCGATGAACGCCCGCCGCACCTGGCGGCCCAGCTCGGTCCGCACCGGAATGTTCTGCAGGTTGGGGTCGCTGCTGGAAACTCGCCCCGTCGCCGACCCGGTCTGGTGGTAGCTGGTGTGGATCCGTCCCGTCCTGGGATTGATCATCTCCGGCAGAGCGTCCACGTAGGTCGACTTCAGCTTCGCTACCTGCCGGTACTCCAGTATCTTGTCCACCACCGGATGCAGTCCCTTCAACCCCTCCAGCGAGTTGGCGTCGGTGGAGTAGCCCGTCTTGGTGCGCTTGGTCTTGGGCAGGCCCAGCTCGTTGAAGAGCAGGTCGCTCAGCTCCTTCGGAGAGTTGATCTTCACCGTGTGTCCGATGGACTGATAGAGGTCTACCTCGGCCTGCTTCATCTGCTCGTTCAGGTCCCGGGACATTTCGTGGAGAGCACCTTCCTCGACCTTGATCCCCTGTCGCTGCATGTCCACGAACACCGGCACCAGCGGCATTTCCATGTCCGTCAGCAGGTGGGTCAACCCCTGTTTCTCCAGCTGGTCCTCCAGGACGGCCCGCAGGCGGGCGGTCATGTCCGCATCCGCCGCCGCGTAGGGAGTGGCATCCTCAATGGGCACCTGGTCGAAGGTTATCTGCTTCCGGCCTGTACCGATGAGCTGGGTTATGGGGGTCATTTCCAGCCCGAGGGTGTCCTGGGTCAACTGCTTCAGGCCCAGGATGCTCTTTCCCAGGAGGTGGGCGGCGACCATAGTGTCGCAGTCCACGTTGCGGCAGTTGATGCCGTAATTCGCCAGCATCATCATGTCGTAGTTGGCGTTGTGCCCGCACTTCCGCAGGTCTTCCGACTCCATCAGCGGCCGCACCTGGGACAGCACCTGCTCCAACGGAAGCTGCTCTCCCTCTTTGTGCCCCACCGGAACGTACCAGGCCTTGCCGTCTCCGTGGGCAAAGCTCAATCCCACCAGCTCTGCGACCATCGGATTGGTGCTGGTCGTCTCCGTGTCGAAGGCGAAGCTGCCCGCCGCCCTCATCTCGGACAGCATCTCGTCCAACTGCTCCTGGGTGACAACCGTCCGGTAGTCCCCGGCAGGGACCGGCGGAGCGGTTTCCGCTGCTCCTGTCCCGGCGTCCACTGAGTTACCCGTGGCGGCACCCGTCCCCGCCGGTATCCGCGGGATTACGCTGTGGAACTCAATCTCGGTCATCAGGTTCACGACCGCCTGACGGTCAAAGTTCCCGAACCGGCACCGGTCCTGGTCCAGCTCCACCGGGGCCTCCCTGGAAATGGTCATCAGCTCCCGGTTGATGAAGGCCCGCTCCCGGTTTTCCTCCAGCGACTGCCGGACGCTGGGCGGCTTCACCTCGTCCAGGTGCTCGTAGATGGCCTCCAGGCTGGGATACGCCGTCAGCAGCCCAATCGCCCGCTTCTCGCCCACCCTCGGCACGCCGGGAATGTTGTCGGAGCTGTCTCCCAGCAGGGCCTTGAAGTCCGGCTGCTGGGATGCCGTCAGCCCCCCGTACCGGGCTTCCAGTTCCGCCTCGTTGTAGACCTTCCGCTCCTGTATGCTGGAAGCCAGGTCCACCCGCACCCGGGGCGACACCAGTTGGAAGGTATCCCGGTCGCCGGTGAGGATGACCACGTTGATCTCCTGCTCCTCGGCCAACCGGCACAGCGTCCCGATAATGTCGTCCGCCTCGAACCCCTCCGTCTCGAAAACAGGAACGCCGAAGGCCGTCATCAAATCCTTGACCCGCTGGAACTGGGGACGCAGCTCCGGCGGCGATGGCGGACGCTGCGCCTTGTACTCCTCGAACTGCATGTGGCGGAAGGTGGGGGCCGAGGTATCAAAGGCAATGGCGCAGTGCGTCGGGTTCCAGTCCTGCAAGGCCCGCAGGAAGACGTTGGTGAAGCCGTACACCCCGGTCACGTCCTCCCCTGTGCCCGAAATCGTCAGGTTCCGCTGCACTGAAATCGCCCGGAAGGAGCGGTGCACCATTGCGTGCCCATCCATCAGCATCAGCAACGGCTGCTGCTCCGTGGGGAAAAGTGCCAGGTTGCCTTCCTCCGCTTTCGCCATCTTGGGCACCTCCGCTTCCGTTGTTTAATCAGCCGGCCAGGTTGGGGGTTCCACCAGCTCAGAGGGATTCCATCGGTTCAGGGGTTATCCGGTCCAAATACTTCTGGTCCATTTCATACCAGTACAAAGCTCCCGAATCCACCAAACCGGCAACATGCCGGTCGTTCCGAACGCTAGCTACCGTTGCCACAGCCCTGCGTCCGGTGAACCGGGTAAGAAGCTCGGCGTTGCGAATGGCCCGGTCCGAGTCCCGATGGTCGGCGGTGAAGGAAACTTCCACAGGGATATAAACCGTCTCCGAACCGTCAACGGCTTCTATCACCAGGTCGGCGTTGCGGAAACTCCGCAATTCGCTGGTGGCCAGGTCGGGCCCATGCTGCCGGCCAATTCTCCCCAGCTCCAGTTCGGTCATGAGCCTCACGAATTCGAAGCCCAGGTCGTCGGTGATGAGCCCAACCTGGCGCCGGGCAACAATTCCGGCGTATGTTCCTTTGAATGTTGAAATGTCCCCCTCCATGCGGTCGAATCTGGCATCGATACGGTCAAACCTCGCCATAACGTTTCGGTTGGTCTCTTCCTGCCGCTCTATGAAGCGATCCATCCGCCCGTTGAACTCTTCCTGCCGCTCAACGAATTGCTCCATTCGGACCTCGAACTTCTCCATCCGGTCCTTGAACTCATTGAACTGGATCGGCAGTTTCAGCAGTTCCTCCCCCAATATTTGGGCGCGGACCGCTTCCCTCCACTCCGGGTTTTCCCGCAGCGCTCGAAGGAAATCGTCCTGGTTGTTGATGGTTGTCATGCCGGTTCTTCCCCAGCCGCAATTTTAGGCGGGCAGGTCTCTGGGTACAAGTAAGCCCGCGTCACCTGGCCCTGGACGTGTGGGGAGTTCATTGCCATTCTACAACACCGTCTCCCCACCCTGCCCCGGGCTGGATCCAGCCCGGGGCTCTCCAGAGCAACCCGCATCAATCCCCAACCACCATCGGATTGGTTCTTATCCCGACGTGCCCATGCTAAAATGACCCCGCGCGAAACGGCCGGCCGGAGTCCAACCCCGGCCCAATCAGCCCACCAGGAAAGGCCATGCCCCTCTACGAATACCGTTGCGGCGACTGCGGCGGCCTCAGCACCATCCTCGTCTACAGTTGGTCCAGCGAATCGGACCGCGCCTGCCGACACTGCGAGGGCGCCAACCTGGTCAAGCTGGTATCCGGATTCACCATGCGCCGCTCCTGGGGCGACAGCCTCAACTGGGCCCCCAGCGGGGAAACCCTGGGAGACGTCAACGAGGATGACCCCCGCAGCATCAACCGCCACATGGGACGCATCAAGAGCGAAATGGGCGGTCAGGTCACCCAGGACTTCAACGACATGCGCCGGGAATGGACCACACCGCCATCGTCTCATAGTCATGACCACGGGCACAGTCACGGGCATTCCCACCCGCACTAGCGCCATGCCGATTTACGAATACCGCTGCAACGGCTGCGGGCAGGTCTCCTCTTTCTTCCTGCGTTCCATCAGCACCCCGCTGGAACCCTCCTGCTCTTACTGCCAGGGAAAGGACATGCAGCGCCGCATGTCCTCTTTCGCCATGGGTAAGACCGAGCAGGGAGTCCAGGAACGTCTCTCCGGCTCCGGCCTCTCTTCCCAAGAGTACTACGGCGACCCCCGCAACATCGGCCGGAATGTCGAGGACGCCTTCCGCCGCCACGGCATGGACATACCTCCCTCTGTCCGAGAGTCTATCGACTCCGCCCGCCAGGGCAACCTTCCTCCAGGAGTGGAATAGTGGCCCAGATCCAGGGAGCCAACTATGCCTTCTACGCCGCCATCGCGCCCATCCTCGCCGGCATAGCCGACCTCGAGGAAGGCCCTGCGGTTGACCCGGAGTTGCTCGATCGAGTTGCCGACGTAACCAGCCGCCTCATCCAGCAGCCTCCCCCTTACCGCTCTGAGGCTTCGGAGGCTTCCCCCCGTGAACTGGCCCAGGTCATCGCCGGAATCGACGCGGCCCAGACCCTCCGCGCCGCCCTGTCCGGTCTCAGTGCCGACGACGCGGAAACCCTGGACAAGTTCGGCCGCCTTCTCGACGAGTTGCGGGCCGATTTGGGAGCGCAGTTGAGGCAGGACCAGGCGGACCGCATCCGCGGCCTCTACGTCATCATCGACCCCCAGGTGACCGGCGGCCGCGACCCTCTCACCATTGCGGAAGCGGCCCTGCAGGGCGGAGCAAAGATGCTCCAGCTCCGCGACAAGCTGAGGGACAAGGGCCAGAGCCTTCCCCTGGCCCAGGAGCTCCAGCGTTTGTGCGAAGCCCACGACGCCCTCCTCATCATCAACGACCACCTGGACCTCGCCGCCGCCGTCCGGTCCGGCGGCGCCCACGTTGGACAGACCGACCTTCCTGTCGCAGAAGCCCGGAAGGTCCTTGCCCCGAATCAGGTCCTGGGACGCTCCAACCGGGAGTTTGAGCAGATGGTCCAGTCGGCGGAAATGGGCGCCGACCATCTGGCCTTCGGCCCCATCTACATGACCGACACCAAGTCCATTGTGCGCAACCCCCAGGGGCCGGAGCGCCTCCGTCAGGCCAGGGCCGTCTCCGACCTTCCCCTGGTCGCCATCGGCGGCATCAACGCCCAGAACGTCGGCCCCGTCATTGACGCCGGCGCCGATGCCGTCTGCGTCACCGCCGCCGTCGGAGCCGCCCCCGACCCGGAAGCCGCCGCCAATGAACTCGTCGAAGCCATCAGGCAGGCCGGAGGAAAAGTCTAGTGCCTTCCCAGTCCAACCCGGATTTTTCCGGCATCGTCGCCAACTGCATCGAGCATCTATCCGAACGGCACCGGGCTCGGGAGCAGGCGCTGTCGGTTTCTCGAGAGGTCATCCGCCTGTCCGCCAACGCCATCCGCGCCGTCCACCGGGACCAGTTTGAGGATGCCCAGGGCCTCATCGACCAAGCCCGCCAGCGTCTTGGGGACACCGGGTCCATCAAGCGGGACAACCCCGAAATCTACTACGCCGGGTTCCTCGCTGACGCCCGCAAGGAGTTCACCGAGGCCAACGTGACCCTCGCCGTCATTTCCGGGAAGCCTGTGCCCAGCCCCGGGGAATTGAACGTGGACGCCGCCGACTATCTGAACGGCATCGCCGAGGTCATCGGCGAACTGCGCCGCTACATCCTGGACGCCCTCCGCCGGGACGCCGTGGACCGTTGCGAGGACCTGATGCTGGTCATGGACGAAATCTACGGGATGCTGGTCACCGTTGACTTCCCCGAAGCCGTCACCAGCGGCCTCCGCCGCAGCACCGACGCCATGCGCGGCGTGTTGGAGCGTACCCGCGGCGACCTCACCATCTCCCTCCGCCAGCGGCGCCTGGAAAATCAGTTGGCCGCCTGGGAAAAGGGCCGGGAAGGATGATCCGCCCCTCCGGTTCCCTTTAGGTCTCCAGGAGAACCCCCCATGCCCGAAATGCGCATCACCTTCCTCGGCACCGGCGCCGGAAATTGCATCTACCGCAGCCACACCGCTATCTGTCTCGACTGTCCCGACGGCACCCGCCTCCTCCTTGACGCCGCCTCTGGAAACTCCGTTACCCGGAACGGAGCGCAACTCGGACTATTGGCCCGGGACTACCACCACGTCCTCCTCTCCCACCAGCACGGCGACCACATGGGAGGCATTCCCCACCTCGAAGGTCTCCGCACCATGACCAACCCGGAGGCCGGCCCCCTCCAGGTCTACTCCTCCGAGCCTACCCTCCGGAAGCTGGAAGCCCTCTTCCGCGCCACCAGCGTCACCCACTCCATCGACCAGGACGGAGTGGACACCGCCCAGGGGAAACCCGTCGTCCGCTGGACCCCGGTCGAAGACTCCCAGCATGTCGTCATCAGCCCCGAAGTCCGTGCCTGGGCCTTCCCCGTGGACCACATCCCGGGAGCGCTGGGCTGGGCCGTCGTTGCTTCTGGAATCACCCTCGTTTTTTCCGGCGACACCCGCTTTTGCCCCAGGGTTGCCCAGGCCGCCCAGGGAGCCGACGTCCTCATCCACGAAGTCCTCAGCACCGACGCCGACCGGGAGGGCGCCCGCAGCCGCGGACACACCACCGCCGCCGAGGCCGCCCAAATCGCCGCCGAAGCGGGCGTCCGGCGCCTGGTAATGACCCACCTCGACTCCCCTTTCCACCTGGACCAGCGGCCCCTCATCGACGAGGCCCGCTTCATCTACGACGGCCCCATCGCTGCCGCCAACGACCTGTCCCAGTTTACTGTCAGTTGCCCGTAGCGCGTCGGCCTTCCTCCCCTGTATAGTCCGGTCGGACAGGAACCTATGTTCCAAACGCAATCAGGGAGGATGTCAAATGCTGGCTGTCGCGCAAAGCTGTGCCGTTGTCGGTCTCGAGGGATACATTGTGCAGGTCGAGGTGGATGTTTCCCCGGGCCTGCCCAAGTTCCATGTCGTCGGGCTTCCTGATGCTGCCGTACAGGAGTCCCGGGAGCGGGTGCGTGCCGCCCTTCGCAACAGCGGCTGCGAGTTCCCCATGCGGCGCATCGCGGCCAATCTTGCCCCCGCTGACCTGAAGAAGGCTGGACCGGCCTACGACCTTCCCATCGCCGTCGCCATCCTCCTCAGCACCGGGACCATCGACCTGCCCTCCGAGCCTTCCATATTTCTTGGCGAATTGTCGATGGACGGCAGCCTGCGCCACACCAACGGGATTCTGCCCATGGTGTCCGTTGCCCGCGACCAGGGGTTCTCCGCCGTCTATGTACCCTTTGTCGACGCCCAGGAAGCCGCCCTCGTGGACGGCATTCGCGTCTACCCGGTCCCGACCCTCGCCGCCCTGGTGGCGCACCTGCGGGGAGAGCTCCCCATCGCGCCGGCCATCGGCAGCATGGCCAACGCCGTGGTCAAGGGCGAGACCCGCAACGGGCCGGACCTGGCCCACGTCAAGGGGCAGGAGCACGCCAAGCGGGCCCTGGAAGTGGCCGCCGCCGGATTCCACAACCTTCTCTTCAACGGCCCGCCCGGCAGCGGCAAGACCATGCTCGCCCGCTCTCTGCCGTCCATTCTTCCCCGCATGAGCCCCGGGGAGTCCCTGGACGTCACCAAGATTTACAGCATCGACGGCGCCCTGCCCTCCGAGTCGCCGTTGATTTCAGAGCGTCCCTTCCGGTCGCCCCACTACACCATCTCCAACGCCGGATTGGTCGGCGGCGGCCGGACTCTTCGGCCCGGCGAGATAACCATGAGCCATCGGGGGGTTCTGTTCCTCGACGAGCTTCCCGAGTTCAACCACAACGCCCTCGAGTCTCTGCGACAGCCGCTGGAGGACAAGGTGGTGACCATCAGCCGGGTTACCGGAAGCGTCACCTATCCGGCCAGTTTCATGCTGGTGGCCGCCCGGAATCCCTGCCCCTGCGGCTACTACACCCACCCCAAGCATGAATGCACCTGCGGCCCGTCCGCCGTGGCCCGGTACCAGAAGCGCGTCAGCGGCCCCCTGATGGACCGTTTCGACATCTTCGTGGAAGTGCCTCCGGTGGAGTACGAAAAGCTGGTCAGCGAGGACTGGGTCGAGGACTCCGGCACGGTCCGGGAGCGGGTCGAGCAGGTCCGGGCTATCCAGCGGGACCGCTTTGAGACAGCCGGCTTCTGGTGCAACTCGGAAATGGGGCCGGCCCAGGTCTGGGAGCATTGCCGCCTGGAACCCGCCGCCCGGGACCTGCTCCAGGCCGCTACCCGTCAGCTTGGCCTGTCGGCCCGCGCCTTCCACCGCATCCTGAAGGTGTCGCGCACCATCGCGGATATGGCCGGAGAGGAAAACGTCGCCGTCGCCCACTTGGCCGAGGCTCTCCAGTACCGCTCCCGCGGCATGTCGTAGCCCGAAAACGAAAACGGTCTATCCCCCTCCAGCGGCGGAATAGACCGGGAACGGCCGATATTGTCAGGGTTACTGGGCGTGGCGCAGCTTGGGGTCCAGGTAGTCCCGGATCCAGTCCCCGAAGAAGTTGAAGGCCAGCACCACGATGGTGATCGCCACGCCGGGGAACAGGGACAGCCACCACACATCCAGGATTACGTCCTTGCCCTCGGATACCATGATGCCCCATGACGGGGCTCCCGGGGCCAGTCCCAACCCAAGGAAGCTCAGCGCGGCCTCCAGCAAGATGACCTGTCCCACCAGCAGGCTGGTAATGACCATCAGCGTATTGACCACGTTGGGGAATATATGCCGCCAGATCAATACGGGCGTGCTCACCCCGCTGATCTTGGCCACGGTTACGAAGTCCAGCACTTTGATCGCCAGCACGTCGCCCCGAATCATACGGGCGAACCTTGCCCACACCGTCAGGGCCACTGCCAGGATGATGACCTCGGTGCCCTTCCCGAGAATCACCGCAATCACCAGGGCAACAAGGATGGTGGGGAAACCAAGGGCGGCGTCGGTGATCCGCATGATGATTGTGTCGGTCCAACCGCCGATGTACCCGGAGATGAGCCCCAGGACCGTGCCCACAACTCCCCCGGTCAGCAGGGCCGCCAGGCTGATGAGCACGGTGGTCCGCGCCCCGAATATCATCCGGCTGAGGATGTCCCGGCCCAGCGTGTCGGTGCCCAGAAGGTGCTCCGACGTCTCTCCGGGAGGAATGTTCTTGTTGAGAATGTTCAACTTGTCCGTCTCGTGCGGAGCCAGCAAGGGCGCGAATATCGCCGCTACCAGCATCACCGCGAAAACGAGAATGGGAAGCCAGGGCAGCCGGTACTCCCGGATCTGCCGCCGCCACCGCGTCGCTCGCCCGGGCCGGGTTGGAATCAGGACTTCCGTCGCTGCCAAAACTCCGCTCCGCTGCTCTCTAGTCGTATCGGATTCGTGGGTCCACGTAGGCGTACAGGATATCCACGATTAAGGCCGCGATTATGTAGAAAAGCGCCGAAACCAGCACCGCTGCCTGGACGATGGGGAAGTTCCGCTGGACCACTCCTTCCAGCAACAGCCGGCCCACCCCCGGCCAGGCGAACACCACTTCCACCACCACCGACCCGTTCAGCAGCCCCGCCAGGCTGATGCCGCTGAAAGTCAGCAGCGGGATCAATGCGTTCCGCAAGGCGTGCTTCCAGAGGACCAGGCGCTCCCTGAGGCCCTTGATGCGAGCGAATTTCACGAACTCGCTGTCCAGTATCTCCAGCATGCTGGACCTTCCCAGCCGCACCATCCCCGCCATGATCGACCACGACAGCACGAACGCGGGCAAGATGAAGTGGTCCGGGCCGCCCCGGCCATAGGTCGGCAGTACCTTCAGATAGGCCCCGAAGAACAGGATGAGCATAATCGCCACCCAGAATTGGGGCGCGGCCATGCCGATGACCGCAAAGAACTTCGCCAGGTAGTCGAATATCGAGTTGCGCTTCACCGCAGACAGGATGCCCAGCGGTATCCCCAGGATAATCGCCAGTCCCATTCCCGCGGCCGATAGTTGGATTGTCGCCGGCAGGCGTTCCAGAAGAATGTCCCGGGCCGGGCGGAAGTCTTTGGTAGAAAGCCCGAAGTCCAGCCTGATCGCATTCTTCATGAAGATGAGGTACTGCTCGGGCTTGGACTTGTCCAGCCCGAGCTTCTTCTTCATGGCAGCGTAGTCTTCCTCGGACGCCGCTTCCGGGGCCAGCAGCACCAGCGCCGGATCACCCGTTAAATGGGCGCTGATGAAGACTATGAAGCTTAGCACCCAGAGGGTGAAAAACCCCTGGACCAGCCGTGAAAGGATGTAACGCTGCATGGCTGCCTACTTGAGAGTTATCGTGTAGAAGGAGCTCAAGTAAGGTGTGACCGGCCATGGGTCCCAGGTGGCTACCCGCCCGCTTACGCCCCAGGGCAGGTGGACATGTCCGATACTGGGTTCGTAGTGGGCGTCCCACAACAATTTGTACATGTCGTTATAGGCGTCCTGACGCTTGTCCGGGTTTATTTCCGCTTTGGCGTTGTCGACGGCATCCTTCAGGTCTTGCCTCAAAGCCCCGAAGTGAATCCTGCCCTCGAAGTCCCCGTAGTAGCCCGTGAGAGAACTGGCAGCGTCGAACTTGGTCTCGTTGGGCCGGATCAAAACGCCCCCGTACAGCTCCTTGGCGAACCAGCGGTTCCTGATGGTAGCTGCGTCGCCAACTTCGACGACGGCATCAATTCCCAGGTTCTGCTTCCATTGGTCAGCGACCAGCTGCGCCAACTCCGGCATGAACGGCAGGTCGCCGGCCACCCAGGTGTACATATTCAGAGTGCCGAATCCTTCACCATTGGGGTATCCGGCCCTGGCCAGGAGCTTCCTGGCTTCCTCTGGATCGTAGGGAAGAGGGTCTATGTCAGGACTGTAACCCAGGGTGCTGGGCGATGCGTAGTTGTACCCGCATACGCAGGCGCCTTCCTCCGAGTAGAGCCCATACATGATCGCCTCTTTGTCGATGGCGTAGTCCAACGCGAAGCGGACGTCGCGCTTGTTGCACGGGAGGTCTTCGTTTTGGCATCCCTGCAGGATAATCCAGACGTAGGTGGCTTCACGGCCGAATATTATTCTCCCGCCCGCTTCTTCCACCTGTTTCCTCACGGCCACGTTGGCTTCAATGATGTCCGCATCTCCCGCCCTGAGGGCTGCTACCCTGGTGGCAGCTTCGGGAACCAGGCGCATGTCCAAACCGGCTACCCGTCCCCTGCGGTCTTCCGGGAAGCCGTTACCGGGGTGGTAATAGTAGTCATCGAACCGTTCCATCAGGATCTGCTCGCTCCGCCTGAACTCGGTGACCGCGAACGGACCTGCGCCAACCGGCTCTATGTTGTACTGGTCCCGTCCAACCTCTTCAAAGTAGTTCTTGGGCAGCAATGCGCCGGTGGTGTTTATCCCACCCTGAGACATCAGGAAGGTGAAGTTCGCCTGGGCTTGTTTGAAAGTAATGCTCACGGTATCGGAACCCTGTTTGATGTCTTCCGTGAGGCGGGACATGACGACTTTGCCTGGGCTGAGAGCGTGTAGCTCCGCCTCCGGCCCGTAGACATCTACCAGGGTGAAGTATGCGTCGTCCACGGTGAGGTCATCTCCGTTGTGGAACTTGACCCCTTCTCTGATTGTCATGGTCCAGGTCAGCCCGTCCGGGGAGATTCCCCAGTCGCTGGCCACCCCCGGGATGAGCTCCAATTCTTCGTTGCCGTTGGTCCAATACGCGTGCATCGGACGGCCGAAATTCAGGACTTCCCCTACGCCGTCCCTGGGATCGAAAATTTCGTTGCCCCAGACCGCGTTCATGATGACCACCGTGCCGGAACTGACTTCAACGTCAGGGGCCATCGCCGCTGGCGCCGGTTTGGCTGTGGGTGCCGGGGCCATGGCTCCCGCCGGAGGTGCCGGCGCTTTGACCGGGGCCTTGCTTCCCGTGGCAGCCGCACTTCCCGCCGGTTCCGCCGCTTGGGGCGCGGCTTGTTGGGCCGCCGGGGCTGCTGCCCCAGCGTCCGCCGCTCCGCTCGTGTCCTCCGCCGGCGCGGCCGACCCGCACCCCACCGAAAGAGCAGCCGTCATGGAGAGAGCGATTATCAGGATAGCCAGCTTGATCAGGTTTGAATGAATGTGAACAGCCATATTTACGCCTCACTGGTGCTGTAAACGTATTGTCTAAGCCGTTCCTTATATCTATGGCGTAAGACGCTAACATAGCCCCCTTTAATTGTCAATAAATGGGTAAAGTGACGAAAAATAGCTACGTAACACCGCGTTTCAGGCCCAACAATGGCAGTTAAATGGTGATGCCACTCCTCGCCTTGTCAAGAACCGCATTCGTCCCCGTCGGCCAGAGCCCTTAGACAAGCTTGGCCCCGCGTAGGCGGAGGTTGCCTGACCAGGGCCCAAAATAGGCGGGCCTTGCAAACGACTCCTTTGCCCTTCGGCATTCGTCGCCCCCAGCCCGGCTCATCACTTGCCAGCCTCAGCCGCCCCGGCTATCATAGGGCGCATGGAGCAGCCCCGCGTCAAATACTCCTTCGGACCAGTGTCCAGCATTGAAGCCGAGACCTTTGGCGAGCCGGGCAAGCGCACCTTCCGGCTGGTTACCGCTTCCGGAGCGGCCCGCTCCTACATCTGGCTGGAAAAGGAACAGCTCTTCCAGCTCGGCGTCCACCTGCAGGAAGCCATCCGCACCCTCTCCGACGAGGACCGCCGGAAGGCCAGCAGCCCCAGCGAGCCCGCCTGGGATGGCGGCGAAGAGTCCGTGGAGTTCCGGGCCCGCCGGATGATCCTCAAGTACGACGTAGCCGCCAACTCCTTCAACCTGGAAGCCTATGAGGGCGGAGACGCTGAAGCCGGCGAAGACGATCAGGAAGGGTCTTCAGTGGGGTTCTGGATGTCCCCCGACCAGGCCGACCGGCTCTACCAGGAAGCCCTCCGCATCTGTGCCGCCGGACGCCCTCCCTGCTTCCTCTGCGGAATGCCCATCAACCCCGACGGGCACGTCTGCCCCCGGGCCAACGGCCACGCCGTCCTGGAAAGCGGTTAGCCGTCCCCCATCGGGCGGCCAGGCCCGGTTGACCTTCCCATGCCGAGCGTGCATCGGTGAGCTTCGACCAGTCCACCTACGAATTCCTCTCCCGGGGCGAGTTCCTCTCCTGCGAACTCACCCCGGACGGCTCCAACTACACCTTCCTCTCCCGGATCCGTTTCGGCGAGCGGGAAGGGTTCGCCATCTACAAGCCCCGCGACGGCGAGGTGCCCCTCTGGGACTTCCCCTCCGGCACCCTCTACAAGCGGGAATACGCCGCCTACCTGCTCAGCGAAATCCTCGGCTGGGACTTCATACCCCTAACCATCATCCGCGACGGCCCCTACGGCATCGGATCGGTCCAGCACTTCATCGAGCACAACCCCCGCGAGAACTACTACACCCTCGACGACGCCCACCACGATGTCCTGCGGATGATCGCCTGCTACGACCTCGTAGCCAACAACACCGACCGCAAGGCCGGACACATAATCATGGGAAACGACGGCAAGCTCTGGGGCATCGACCAGGGCCTCACCTTCCACGCCGACACCAAGATCCGCACCTGCATCTGGGACTTCTGCGGCGAGCCCATCCCTGAGCGGCACCTGGCGTCCCTCCGAGAGTTCGCCTACCAGATGCCCACCCCCACCCCACGTTTGCAGGAACTCCTGGACCTGCTGCGCCCCGAGGAAATCGTCTCCCTGGGCGCGCGTCTCGAATGGGTGCTGCGGGAAAAGGTCTACCCGGGAACTCCCCAGCGCCGCCGCCGGCGCCGCGGCTGACCCTGGCTTAGGACTGGCCGGCTACTCCCCGGCCAGCAGCGAGTAGTCGAACTCCTCCAGGCTGTCCACTATCAGGTTCGCCCTGGAAATATCCAGGTTCCGCGTAAAATACGTGCGGACTGCGATGGTGAAGGCTCCCGATCTGGCCGCCGCTTCAATCCCGATGGGCGAGTCTTCGATGGCGATGCACGACTCCGCTGCCAGTCCCAAGCTCTCCGCCGCCTTCAGGTAGATTTCGGGATCGGGCTTGCCCTTCACCACGTCGTTCCCTCCCAGCACTGCGTTGAACCGCCCCTGCAGGCCGATGGCTTCCAGCTTCAGCTCCACCCAGTCCCTGCGGGATGAGGATGCCACCGCCTTGGGCAGCCCCCGCCGCTCGCATTCCTCCACCAGCCGCTTGACCCCCGGCTGCGGCACCAGGTCATGGAAAAGCACCTCCCGCACCACCGCGTCGTACCGCTCGATGTATGACTCGATGCTGTCCGGCAGGCGCCGTATCTTCTTCAGCTCCTCCCAAGTCCCCTCCACCGTCGTCCCCAGCAGGTACTCCTCGTTCTCGTCTTCCGAGATGGGATCGTTCCCCGTCTCCGTCACGATGCGGTTGATCGCCCGCAGGAACAGCGGTTCGCTGTCCACCAATACCCCGTCCATGTCGAAAAGAATCCCCTGGTACTCGCCCATTGACCTGTTCCAATCTCTTGTCCGTCAGTCCGATGCCTGGCCGTCTTCAACTCGGTCGTCTTCTACTCGGCCATCTTCAACAAGGAAGCACGACGACGCTTTGAATACCGCCCACAATTCCTGCCCCTGGTGAATCCCCATCTCCGTCAGCGAGCTTCCCGTGATGTGGCACTGGAGGGCCACCCCGGCGCAGTCCAGCGTCACCTGGTAGCCGGGAGGGCGCAGCTCCACCCCGGTCACCGTCCCCAGGGCCTGGTTCCGCGCCGACGAGCTCACCAGCCGTTCCGTCGCCAGGATCACGTCCGACGCCCGCAGTCCCACCGTGACCGCCTCCCCCTCCTCGAAATCGCTGATCGGCGCTTCCAGCCGGAACGGTCCCGGCGGTTCATTCGCCCCGTCCCGGACAACGCACTCCATGGTACCATCCCGCGGGTTTCGCGCCGCTACCATCATGGGTAGGACGTTTTCCACCCCCACCAGGCGCGCCAGGCGGCCCTGGCCCGGCTGCCCCAGCACTTCCAACGGCTCCCCCCGGGCCAGCGTCCGCCCCCCGTCGATTACCTGCACCGTATCCCCCAGCGCCAGCGCCTCCTCCCGGTCGTGGGTCACCATGATTACCGGAATGTTCGCCCGCGCCAGGACGCCCCGGATCTCCCCCCTTAGCGTCCGCCGCAGCTCGCCGTCCAGCGACGAGAACGGCTCGTCCAGGAGCAGCACCGCCGGATTGACCGCCAGCGCCCGGGCCAGCGCCACCCGCTGCGCCTGTCCTCCTGACAACTCCCACGTCCGGCGCTCCGCCAGGTCCGTCAGCCGGAGCGAGTCCAGCAGCGCACCCACCGCGTCCCTGCGTTCATCCGCGGGTCTCCCGTGCAGCCCGTAGCCGATATTGTCCCGGACCGTCAGGTGGGGAAACAGGTGGTACTCCTGCGTCATGTACCCCACCCGTCTCTTGTGCGGCGGCATCCAAGTCCCGCTCTCGCTCTCGTACACCAGTTGACGCCCCACCTCGATCCGGCCCCGGTCGGGACGCGCCAGCCCAGCGATGGCCCGCAGCGTGGTCGTCTTGCCCGCCCCCGACGGCCCGAACAGCACCAGCACTTCCCCTGGCTCCGTTTCCCACGAAGTTTCCAGGACAAAGTCTCCCAGCCGGCACTCCACCCATCCGGTTGTCATAGCCGGCCCTGCCAGTTCCGCCGCGCCGCCACCCCCAGCGCCACCAGCACCAGGGCCGACCCGGCCAGCAGCATCGCCGACAACGCCAGCGCCGATCCCAGGTCGCTCTCCAGCGCCGTCAGGATTGCCAGCGGCATGGTCTGCGTCCTCCCCGGCAGGTTGCCCGCGAACATGATTGTCGCCCCGAACTCCGAGATGGCCCTCGCCCACGCCAGGGACAGCCCGCCCAGCAGCGACGGCGCCGCCAGCGGCAGCGTCAGACGCCAGAACGTCGCCCACGGGGACACCCCCAGTGTCCTCGAAATGTCCTCGAAGTCGTCCGGCACGGCTTGGAAGCCCAGCTTGGCCGACCGGATGTAAAAAGGGGCGGCGACGAACACCTGCGCGAACACCACTGCCGTCGTGGTGAAGGGCAGGTTTATCCCCGCCGACGCCAGCGTTCCCCCCAGGATGCCCTGCCTTCCGAAGGCCATCAGCATCGCTAGCCCCACCACCACCGGCGGCAGCACTATGGGAAGCTCCACCAGCACGTCCACCACCCGCACAATGCGGGACTCGCTCCGCGCCAGGAACAGCGCAAAGGGAGTCCCGAAAGCCACCATCACCGCCACGCTGATTGCGCTAGTCTGCAGAGACAACCGCAGCGCCTGCACGGTCAGCGGACTGGTTAAACTGTCACCAAAACTGTCCTGCTGCGCCGCCTTGACAAGCAAACCCAGCACCGGGACCCCGACAAAGGCAACGTAAACCAGGGTCGCCGACAGGCCGGCGGGCGCCCACAACGTTGATGAAGACGGACCCCGGACCCTCATCCTGGACTGGAGATTGGACTGGAGAGTTCTCCCGGTGCCGCTCCCGTGCCCTGTATCCCCACCGCTGTCCCCGGGATCGGGACGAACCCGTGCCTTGCCAGAATGCCTTGCCCTCGGCTGGAAAGCAGGAATTCAACAAACCGGGAGGCTGCTTCCGGTTCCCGGCCGTCCTTGAGCAGGACCACCGGGTACCGCGCCGCGACGTTGGCCTCTGCCGGCACCGGCGCCAGCCGCACCGAAGGAGCGATGTCCGGCGAGACCGCGTCGGTGTGGTACACCACTCCCATATCCGCGTCTCCCAGGGCCACCTTTTGCGCCACCCGGCGCACGTTGGGCTCCTCCGACACCACGTTGGCCGTCACCCGCCCTGCGAAATCTTCGGGAAAACCCGGCTCCGACTCCAGGTTGGCCAGCATTTCCCGCGTGTATCTCCCCACTGGCACTGTCTCATGGGCCAGCACAACCCGCATCCCCGGATCGCCCAGGCTGCGCGCATCCCCGCTTCCTTCCATCGTCCTTGATACGATTACCGCCAGCCGGTTCAGCGCGAAATCCACCGGCTCTCCCCTGGATAGACCGCCCTCGACGATTGCCTCCGCGTGTTCCCGGTCCGCCGGAGCGAACAAGTCCGCCTTCGCCCCATGTTCCAGCTGCGCCCGCAATCGTTGGCTTCCCCCTAGATTCAGAACAACCTCCACGCCCGGGTTCTCCGCTTCAAAACCCACCGCGACCTCCGGGAAGGCGTCCGTCAGCGATGCCGCGGCAAATACCACCAGCTCCACCTGGTCCCGCTCCCCCGCCGAGGCCAAACCGGAACATCCGGCTGCGGCCACCAACACCAGCGCAGCGGCGAACCCCAGGGCGAAAACCGGACTCATCGGACTGCATCGACCCATAATCCCGCAAACAACGGCGTTAAATATACCGGAGGGCCCGTCCGCGGGGAAGGGGCGACCGCTTGCCCCACCCGCTCAACTTGACGGCACCCCGGCCCTGGGGTCTAATGGTTCACGCTGGCGGCAGGCTATTTGTCCCGCCGCCGCACCAACGACAGGAAAGCCCCTTATCCGGTCAACGAGAGGTGATTAGAAATGGCTTTGGTAAGATGTGTAACTGAGATGGGGATGGGCGTTGACGTCCACGGCTTGGACTACACTTCCGCCGCTCAACGCGCGGTTTTCGACGCCATCCACCATAGCAGCCTCGGGTTCCAGCGGCTCATCGGCAAGACCGCCGACGACATGCGTGTCGACGTCACCATCGGCGTTCCCCAGCCCGATAGGGTCGACGGCGACGCCGTCCTGTCCGTCCTGCCTCACGGCAGCGGATACATCAACGTCGTTCCCGGGGGCCTCGAAGTCCTCAACGACGGCGGCGATGACGGTACCCTCATCGCCAACGCCATCGTCATCGTCAGCTTCGACGACGGCAACTAGCCGGACCTCCGCCCACCCGCCCGGGGTGATGCACGCCCTCCCCGGGCGGAAACGCCCTTGCCCCCGCATCCCCCGGCCCTCAACCCCGACCTTCTCGTCCAAATGCGAAGCGCCGGCCTCCGGCGGTAGCTGCCACCGCGGCCCGGGTGTGCCCTGGGGAAAGGTGTAGCGAACGCGGTCATGCCCGTCAACTCCCCGGAGCTGCGTCCCCTTACCATCGCCGAGCGGCACATCACCTGGCTGTATGGCATTGCGCCGTCCAGTCTCATTTACTGCCTGCTCGTGGCAATCACCTACCTCCTTGTCCGTCCCGAAGTCGACATTCTCGAATTCTACATGAGCCCCACCGAGACTCCCGACCCGGTAACGGGACAGCAGTGGCCCATCAACGTCCAGATGATTCTGGCCCGGGCCTTCTACTTCATCGCCTACTTCACCTGGGGCCGCTCCACGGGTCATCTCGCCGTCGGAGCCCATGTAATTGACCGCAAGACGGGCCGAAGGATGCGTACCTGGCAGAAGATTGTGCGGGGTTCCGCCCAGGTATTCGCCGGCTCCATGTACATCGTCTTGGACGCAATTTCCCTCTTGCTCGTCCTGCTTGACCGCCAGGAACGGCGGTCCGCATACGACTGGCTCGCCGGCACCGTGGTGGTCAAGGGGGAACTGCCCCCGGAAGAGGAAGCCGCACCGGCCCGTAGTTGGTTCTCTGGATTGGCCCGCGCCTTGCGCGGACACCCGCTCATCCATGGCTGCCCCCGCCCCCGTCGGCCGTAGCCCCCATCCACAAAGAAAGCCCCGGAGCGTTCCGGGGCTTTTGTGGTCTTGCCGGATAGAGCTTAGGAACGCTCTAGTGTTCCTGCGGCGCGCGGGTGGCGAACACCTTCGTGCCCTTCCTGAAGATGCAGCGGCGGATATTGTTCTCCAGCTCCGTGGGGTCGGTGACCGCTGGGTAGCGGGACCGGGCCTCGTCGCTCCTCAGGTACTCGTAAACCCCGTTCAGGACTTCGTCCTCGGAATCACCCCTCACGATGGTACGGTCCCGCGAGTCGGACAGGAAGTTGCTTATCCTGGCGTAGTAGACGTCCGGCATATTCTCCTCCTCCGTTCATCTGGCAAAACCCGCCTGAAGGCCGAGCCTGCCCGTAATGCGCCCCCATTATACGACATTTTTCCCCGTATGCCACCCGCCAATTTCTCATAAGAATTTTGCATTTCCAATGCCAAGGAGTAGCCCATGTATCAGCCTATGTTGCGTGCTGCTAGGTATTCTGGCCCTGCTGTTGGAACAAACTGTTGAGTCTCGTGATTGCCGGGCTGCCCAGCCTTTCCAACACCAGTTGACAGATGCGAAGGTCAGGGGACAATCTGCACTCGTATGGGCCGTTGTTCAGTATTTCCAGGCGCAATTGACCTTCAAAAGTTGCGTGAACCGTCGGGGCGGTCTGGTGGATGGATATACCCAGTCTGGCGAATGAACTGCGGCCTTCTATCCGGCCCGACAGATAGTTGGGGAGCTTGACCCGCTCCTTGGTGTAGGCTAGTACGAACTGGCCGGGCATCAAGGAGAAGGTCTCACCAGGTGGAACTGTCCGCTCCTCTCCGTATGCTTCAGCTATTGCCTCCACATTCTCTATCTTCGCTAGGTCGATTGCCATTGAAACGCCCGCCGGGGCAGGGGAATTGAAAACCGTGAAATTATTGCTTAGCCGCAGGTCTACTGCGGAAGGGCTGACTTGGTCTGCCACAATGGGCGGCGTAAATTGCAGCCTCCCGCTGCCTATCTCCATCCAGATTTCGTGGTCACTGAGAACCATTGGCCGCAACCCAGTCGTGGAACGACAGCAGAGAATCCTTCTCCGAATCAAGGACCAGGATCCTTGAACTGGAGGTGAGAGTCTCCGCGGGAATGTCTACCAGGACACCCTGGTCAACGTCGGCGATGATGAACGCGTGAAGTTGTTTGTCGGCGGGGTTGACATGCCGGCTCGGGACGAAGGATGTGAAATGCCCCCCCTTGGTCTGGAACTGAACTATGCACTCACTCGATTGAGGCAGAGGCTTTACGTTCTGGCAATTCACCAGGACGGGTTCCGGCTCAACTCTCCATCGTGGGATTTGTACCACGGCCACGCCACCTCCTGAAGAAGGATCGCCCTTGGCCATCCATTTACAAACTAACAAATTCTTGATTGCGTGTGGAAAGTACCCGAACAGACCTGTACAGTCAAGCAGGACTTGACAGTTACGCCGGAGTTTTGGAACGGTATATCTCTCGACTTCTGTCTCTAATGGATAAGCCCCTTGTGCCACCGGGTGGGAAATGGGCCGTTGGCGGAACGAGCTGCCACAGTTAAGGAACGATTGTTCCCCCTACCCCTCCGGCACCCCCCAACCCCCGCCCCCTGGGGTGCGGATGCTCAGAATATCCCCCGCCTCCACGTCCAGCGTCTCCTTCCCCGCCAGCTGCACTTCTTCTACCCCGCCCCGGAACAGCACATTCTCCCCCGGCTCCCCGTGGTGTCCCCCGTGGTGCCCCGGCGGAGCGAACTTCCGCCGCTCCGACAGCACCGTCACCCTAGCCGGGCTCAGGAACTCCACGTCCCGCACCAACCCGTCGCCTCCGTTGTGCTGCCCGCGTCCGCCGGACCCCCGACGCAGCGCGTACCGCTTCAGCCGCAGCGGGAAGGCGAACTCCATCGCCTCCACCGGAGTGTTGCTCGTGTTGGTCATGTGCGTATGGATGCCCGAAATCCCGTCCTTCTCCGGCCGTGCCCCCATTCCGCCGCCGATGGTCTCGTAGTAGACAAACGGCTTGTCCCGCGCCAGGTCGTGCCCTCCGATGAGCAGGTTGTTCATCGTCCCCTGGCTCGCCGCCGGAATCAGCTCCGGCAGCGCCTGCGCGAAGGCCGCCAGCAGCACGTCCGTGATCCGCTGCGACGTCTCCACGTTGCCGCCGGCCACGCCCCGCTGCGGCTGCGGATTCACCAGCGTCCCCACCGGCGTCACGATCTCCACCGGACGCAAACACCCCTGGTTGGCCGGAGCGTCGTCTCCCACGATGCACCGGACGGCGTACAGCGACGCCGACACCGTCACCGCCTGCGGAGCGTTGATGCACCCCGGCCGCTGCGGCGACGTTCCCGTGAAGTCGATCTTCATCCCGTCCCCGGACACCGTGATTGTCACCTCGATGGGAACCGGCTCCTCCGTCAGCCCGTCGTCGTCCATGTAGTCCACGACGTGGTACGACCCGTCGGGAATGTCCTCAATGGCCCGCCGCGTCACCCGCTCCGAGTAGTCCAGCAGCGCCCCCATGTGCTCCAGCGTCTCCTCCACCCCGTAGGACTCGGCCACCTCCTGCAGCCGCTTCTCCCCAACCCGGATGGACGCGATCTGCGCCGCCAAATCCCCTTTCCGCTCCTCCGGCGTCCGCGAGTTCCGGCAGATGAGCTGGATTACTTCCTGGTTCAGCCTCCCCGCCCGCGCCAGCTTGATGGGAGGCAGCACCAGCCCCTCCTGGTAAAGCTCCGTGGACAGCGGCAGCGACCCCGGCGTCATCCCGCCCACGTCCGCGTGATGCCCCCGGTTGGACACGAATCCCACCAGCCGCCGCTCATCACCCTTCCCGGTGTAGACCGGCGCAACCAGCGTAATGTCCGGCAGGTGCGTCCCCCCCAGGTAAGGGTCGTTCAGGATGACCATGTCCCCCGGCCGCAGCGAATGCGGAAACGTCTCCAGCGCCGCCTGCACCGACGCCGGCATTGCCCCCAAGTGGACCGGCTGATGGGCCGCCTGCGCCACCATCTGCCCCGCCGGGTCGAAGATCGCGCAGGAAAAGTCCCGCCGCTCCTTGATGTTCGGCGAGTACGAGGTCCGCTGCAGCGCCACGCCCATCTCCTCGGAAACGGAGATGAACATGTTCTTGAAGACTTCCAGGCTTATCGCGTCAACCGCCATTGACCCCTCCAAACTCGCCCGCCAGCCCCTTCAGGATATCCCCGCCCGTCTCTGACCAACCCTCTCCCCGGAACGCCCCCGCCAGGGAGTAGAACTCGGTGCTCATGTACTCCCGGCTCTTGTCTTCCGGCAGTTGGGCGAAGGGTCCCTTCGGATCAATCTGCGTTTGGTGGCAGTTCAGGGACTCGATCTTCGTGTCCACCACCGCCCTCACGTCCACCGTCGTCGTGACCTCGTCGTCCGGTGTCCCCAGCGAGTCAATATCCATGCTGGCGAACGGTGGGCTGATCCCCAAATCCAGCATCTCCTGCCACATCCGCCGGAAAAAGCTCCGCGGAAACGCCGCGTAGTACAGCGCCCCCTTCCCGGACTCGTCCCGCCGCCACTCCTCCCACGCCCGCGTCGTGTGCCGGCAGATCGCCTTGTGGTCCGGGTGACCGTAGCCCCCGGTCGGATCGTGGGTCATCACCAAATCCGGCTCGACCTCCCGCATAACCGCCGCCACCCGCTCCACCACCACGTCATCCGGTGCCCGATGCAGCGAGTTCGGATGCTCGTTGTCCGCCGTCCCCACCATCCCCGAGTCCCGGTAGTTCAGGAACCGGATGTTTGTAACTCCCGTCACTGCCATCGCCCGCCGCAGCTCCCCCTGCCGCACCTGCCAGAGAGTTTCCGGCGTAGCCAGGCTCGGATCGCTGATCTCCCCCACGTCCCCGTTGGTCGCGCACACCAGCGTAATCGAGGCACCCAGCGACGACAGCATCGCCAGTGTCCCTCCGCTCCCGAACCCCTCATCATCGGGATGCGCAAAAACCGCCAGTACCTTAAGTTTTGAGAATCGGGTTGTCATCCAGAAACGCTCTCCGGTTCGAGTGCTAACCGCTATCCACGACTATTTCCCTGATTCGGGGGTTTGGGGGATGAATCCCCCAACGTAACCCCGCCCCCGTCGTCACCCGGTCGGCTCCAAAACCAGGTTCCCGAAAGCATCCACCGACCCGCCCCAGCCCGGCGGAACCACTATCGTCGAGTCCAGTTGCAGCAGCAGCGCCGTCCCCGCAATCTCGTTCCCCGGAACCAGCTTCTCCCGCTCGTACAGGAAGCTGGGAAGGCTCCCCTCCGGGAACACCACCGCCTCTCTCCCCACCACCGCGCCGGATGCATCCGCCGGACCCAGCGGCTGCGGCTCCGCCCTCGGCTTCTCCACCGCCAGCTCCAGCTTCAACCGCAGGTTCACCACCTCCACCGCCTCGCTCCGGTCCGCGTACCCGAACCGCTGCATGTGCGCCCGGTAGAAGCTGTTGCCGATTGTCCGGTGCAGGTCTGTCGGACGTGCCAGGTTGGGACAGTCCACCGTCAGCTCGAAGGACTGCCCCACGTACCGCACGTCCAGGAACCGCCGCGCCGTCATCCGGTCCGCCGGCAGGCCCTCTCCCCGCAGCTCGGCCCGGGCCCCGTTCTCCATCCCGTGGAACTCCTCCTCCAGCCGGTCCCGGTCCAACTCCTCCCCCCTCAGCATCACCGTCCGCGAATAGTCCTTCACCACGTCCGCCACCGCCACCCCCAGCGCTGACAAGATGCCCGGGTGCGTCGGGACCAGCACCCGCGGAATCCCCAGCGCCGCCGCCAGCTCGCAGCTGTGCATCGGCCCGGCCCCGCCGAAGGGCACCAGCGTGAACCGCCTCGGATCGTACCCCCGCTCCAGCGAAATCGCCCGGATCGCCCGCTCCATGTTGGCATTCACCACCCGGACAATCCCCAGCGCCGCCGTCTCCACGTCCGCTCCGATCTGCGCCGCCAGCCCGCCCAGCAATTCCCTAGCCCGTTCCAGGTCCAGCCGCATCCGTCCCCCCAGGAACCGGTCCGCCCGGATCCGCCCCAGAACCAGGTTGGCGTCCGTCACCGTCACCTGCTCGCCCTTGCCATAGCACGCCGGCCCCGGATCGGCCCCCGCCGACTGCGGCCCCACCACCAGCGCGCCCCCGGAATCGACCCGCGCAATGGAGCCCCCGCCAGCCCCGACGGTGTGAATCTCGATCATCGGCACACTGATCGGATACCCGCCCAGGTTGGCCGATGTCGTTTCCTTGATTCTGCCCGGGCACAGCGAAACGTCGGTGGATGTGCCCCCCATGTCCAGCGTGATGATGTCGGGATACCCGGCCTGCAGCCCGGTATGGAACGCCCCCACTACGCCCCCGGCCGGCCCGCTCAGGATCGTCCGCACCGGTTGGTCCGCCGCCAGCCGCGCCGTGATGCTTCCGCCGGACGACTGCATGATCCGCAGGCTCTCCCCCAGCGACTCCTCCAGTTGGCCCAGGTAGCGCGCCATTATCGGCCCCACGTAGGAGTTCACCACCACCGTGCTCGTCCGCTCGTACTCCCGGAACTCCGGCAAGACCTCGCTGGACAGCGAAATAAAAGGAGGATTGGGCAGACGTTTCAGCGCCTCCAGCGTCATCCGCTCGTGTACCGGATTCAGGAAGGAGAACAGGAAGGACACCGCCACCCCGTCCACCTGCGCCTCCTCGATCAAGGCCGCCAGCGATTCCAGCGACTCCGGGGTCAGGTCTTCCAGGATGTTCCCGTCGTGCTCCACCCGTTCCGGCAGCCCGAACCGCAGCTCCCAGGGCGCCAGCGCCGGAGGGCGGTCCATGTTCAGGTTGTACAGCTCCGCCCGGCTCTGCCTACCAATCTCCAGCACATCCTCGAACCCCAGCGTCGTCACCAGTGCCGTCCTGCCCCCCTTGCCCTCCAGCAAAGCGTTGGTCGCCACCGTCGTCCCGTGGACGAAGTCCGCCCCCTCCACCCCCACGTCGGCCACCCCCCGGGTCACCCCCTCCGACGGATCGCCGGGCGTTGACGGCAGCTTGTGGATTCGGAGCTGCCCATCCGTCAAAACGGCAACGTCCGTAAACGTCCCCCCAACGTCAATCCCCACCACCGTTCGACTCATAAGCACATCCTCTTCAACCGTTCACCCCCCGCCCGGAAACAATGTATAACCCCCACCCCCGTCGTCCCTGCCAACCACCTGTCCCGTCATTCCCGCGCAGGCGGGAATCCAGACCCCGGTTCACTTAGGCCAACAGCCCGCACGCGGGCATCACACCCTCAGCCTCCCACCGCTGCATCCAACGCGGTCCGGTACACCCCGAAGTCCCCGGCGGAAAAGCACACGAAAACGACCTCTCGCGTCAGCGGACCGCTCTCCAGGAACGCCAACGTCTCCGCCAGGGCAATCCGTGTCGCCCGTTCCTTGGGAAACCCGTATACCCCGGTGCTTATCGCCGGAAACGCAATGCTTTCTATCCCCTTATCCGCCGCCAGCCCCAGCGAGTTGCGGTAGCACTGCCCCAACAATTCATCCTCGCCATGGCCGCCCCCCTGCCACACCGGCCCCACCGTGTGGATAACCCACCGTGCCGGCAGGTTGTATCCCCGCGTAATCCGCGCCTCTCCTGTGGGGCATCCTCCCAGCTTCCGGCACTCCTCCAGCAGTTCGGGGCCCGCCGCGCGGTGGATCGCGCCGTCCACGCCCCCGCCGCCCAGCAGCGACTCATTGGCCACGTTGACGATGGCGTCCACCTCCACGGCCGTAATGTCTCCCTGAACAATCCGTATCCGCATCATCAACCCGTGGCCAACCCCTTGCAAACACCCTCAGAAACAGGGGGTTTGGGGGATGAATCCCCCAAAATAATCCTCCCCCTACCCCTCCAGCGCAATCCGCAGCCGCTTGTTGATTCGCCCCTTGCTCTCGTGGCCCACAACCCGGATGCGTCCCACCTCGGAAGTATTGGCAACGTGCGTCCCGCCGTCCGCCTGCAGGTCCAGCCCCGAAATATCAATCGTCCGCACCTCCGCAATCGACGGAGGCAGCAGGTTCACCTTCGTCCGTATCAGGTCGGGATGCTGGTCCGCCTCCGCCCGCACCAGGTTGCCCACGTGCACCGACCTTCCCGCCGCTATCTCAGCGTTGGACTTCTCCTCCATCTCGTGGGCGAACTCCGCGCTCATGTTCTCCAGCTCGAAGTCCATCCGCGCCGTCCCCGGCTGCATATCCCCGCCCGTCACCTTCGCCCCGTAGTCCCGCCACACCACGCCGCACAGGATATGCAGGGCCGTGTGCGTCCGCATCAGCAGGTACCGCCGCTCCCAGTCAATCTTCCCCTTCACCGCCGCCCCGGCTTCCGGCAGCGGCCCGTCAATCCGGTGGACAATCTTCCCGTCGGATCGTCCCACCCGCGTCACCGGATACTCCTGCCCGCCGGAAATCAGTACCCCCGTATCGAAGGGTTGCCCTCCGCCCCCGATGTAAAACGCCGTCGAGTCCAGCACCACCCCGTCCTCCGTGGTCTCGACCACCGTGGCCTCAAACTCCTTCAGATAGCTGTCCGCGTGAAAAAGAAGCTCCGTCATCACCTGCCCCGTTCCCTTTGACTCGGCGCCCCGGCCTGCTGCGAAAACCGGCCCATTATAGCAAACCCCCGTTGTCCGCTGGCTTTGGCTGCTGCCTCATCCAAGGGGTCTGGGGGATGCATCCCCCGGCGTCTCCCACCACCGGCCCCTCCGGGACACCACCATGCAGATGAAAAAACCACCATGATGCAGGTCGAAATCATCAGCATGCAGGTGGAAAGAACGCCACGATACAGGCCCCAAAGACCCGGTCATCTCTCCCTGCCCCCGCCGCCCCCGCTTGCTGACACTTCCCCCTTGCCAACCCCACCGCCGCCTCTCTACTATGGATACATCAAGCGGCCCGGGGGCCTAAGGCAAGTTGCCTCGATTGACCCCGAAAGCCGCGACTGTCAATGGACGCCCCTTGGACAACCCTCCCCCCTGCGGGGTCCCGCTCTCCCCTCGTAAATGCACCAAAATGCATCAAAATGCGCCAGATATTTTTCTCTCCCGCCCGGAGCGATTCACATTGGAAAGTTGTAACCAACTGACCTGAATCCTATAATACCCCGGCACTTTCAATACTGGCGGTCTCCGATGAAGCTTTCCTGTCTGCAAGAAAACCTGAGTAGGGGCCTGGCCCTGGCCGGAAGGGCCGTCGCCGCCCGATCCGCCCTGCCCGTCACCCAGAACGTCCTGCTCAGCACCGAGCAGTCCATGTTGAAGCTCTCGGCCACCAACCTGGAAATCGCCATCACCACCTGGATCGGCGCCAGCATCGAGGAGGAAGGGTCCATCGCCGTTCCCGCCCGTCTCTTGGGCGAGTTCGTCAGCTCCCTTCCCAGTGAGCGCATCGACCTTGAACTGCCCGCCGGCAGCGGATTGCTTCAGGTCACCTGCGGGCGCAACGACTCCCACATCAATGGAACCGACGCCAGCGAGTTCCCCCCCATCCCCACCGTCGATGACGGAGTCGCCGCCAAGATTCATCCCCAGACCCTCCGCAACGCCATCTCCCGGGTCACCTTCGCCGCCGCCACCGAGGAGTCCCGGCCCATCCTCACCGGCGTCGAGGTCAAGCTGGAGGAGGACCGCTTCACCCTCGCCGCCGCCGATGGATTCCGCCTCGCCGTTCAGCACGGCGCTCTGGCCGAACCCGTCGAGTCCCCCGTCGAGGTCATCGTCCCCGCCCGCACCCTCAACGAGCTGTCCCGCCTCCTCGGCGAAGGCGACGACCCGGTCGAGGTGATGATGACCCCGGCCCGGGGACAGGTCCTCTTCCGCACCCAGGGCGTCGAGCTGGTGTCCCAGCTTCTCCAGGGGGCCTTCCCCAACTACGAGCAGCTTATCCCCCAGTCCTTCTCCACCCGGGCCGTTTTCGACCTGCCCAACCTCCTTCGCGCCACCCGCAGCGCCGCCATCTTCGCGCGCGACGGCAGCAACATCATCCGCCTCCAGATGGAGCCCAACGCCGATGACGGAGGCTCAGGCCGGGCCATCGTCTCCGCTAAGTCCGAGTCCGTCGGCGACAACCAGGACGAGGTCGACGCTGTGCTGCTGGAAGGGTCCGAGTCCAAGATAGCCTTCAACAGCCGCTACCTCCAGGACGTCCTGCAGGTCTTCGAGCGCGGGCAGGTTGCGTTGGAAACCTCCACCCCCTCCAGCCCCGGCGTCTTCAAGCCCCCCGAGGGCGACGACTACGTCCACGTAGTCATGCCGATGTTCGTCCAGTGGTAGCCGCGGCCCGGCCTCAACAAAGGGGGCTTGGGGGATGAATCCCCCAACGTAAACCCCAAACTCAAACCGTCCCAGCGCGCTCCCGGACAAACCGCGTCGCCAAACCCACCGCTTCCTCCACCGCCTCGTAAACCTTTACCTGCATCCCCGGATTGCCTGAGATCATCGCAGACAGCCGTCTCCCCGGCTCCTCCCGGAACAGGCAGATGACCGGTTTCCCCAGCATCTCGGCCCGTCCGATCTCGTAGCCCACCCCCAGCGACGGAATGGTCACCTCCGCCACCACCGCGTCCGCCTCATCAAGCCAGCCCATATCCCGCTGGTATATCTCGGCGTCCGAAGGTCCGTCGTCCCCCGAATCCGTCAGTTCCGGGCTCCCCACGTGCTCCGTCAGCACCGGCCCCAGTTCCTGCAAACCCCGGATAATCCCTTGGTACACTTCCTGGTCCTCCCGCCCCGCCCGGATCGAACCCGCAAAGTAAATCTTCATTCCCCCTCCCTGTCTTGACAGTCCCACCCGAGTATACCCGCTCCTTGCTCCACCCTCTTTGGGCGTATAATGCGCCCATCCAACGAACGCAAGGAGGTGTCCCCGTGGCCTACAACATGTACGTAGCCCTCCAGGACGACGACAAGATTCTGATTATGGACATGGACCAGGATACCGGCGCGCTGCAGCCCAAGGGGGAAGTCCCCGTATCCGGCGGCCCCTCTGCCCTGGCCCTCAACCCCGACCGCACCCGCCTCTACGTCGGACACCGCAACAGCAACCAGCTTTCCACCTTCAGCGTCGATTCCTCGGATGGCTCCCTATCCCTGCTGTCCACCATTCCCCTCCAGGAATCTCCGACCTACCTGTCCACCGACCGGCGCGGCCGCTTCCTCCTGTCCTCCCACTACCAGGGCGCCCGGGTCGGCGTCCATGCCATCGGCGATGACGGCGCGGCCGTTGAGCCGCCCATCGAGTGGATAACCACCGACAACGGCGCCCACTCCATCCTAGTCGACCGCTCCAACCGCTTCGCTTTCGTGCCCCACATCGCCCGCATCGCCGACAACGTCATGAATCCTCCCGGTGATGCTCTGGGCCCCAACGTCATCTACCAGTTCCGATTCGACCAGGAAACCGGCGGGCTCGCCCCCAACGACCCGGCCATCCTCGAGCTGACCGAGTTCCTTGGCCCGCGCCACTACTGCTTCCATCCCACCCTGGACATCGCCTACTTCTCCGACGAGCAGGGCAGCAGCGTCACCAGCTACGCCATGGACTCGGACTCGGGCGCTCTCTCCGCCATCGAGACCGTCAGCAGCCTCCCAGAAGGCACCAGCGTCCGCAACACCTGCTCCATGATCCAGATAACCGCCGACGGGAAGCTCCTCCTCGTCCCCAACCGGGGCCATAACTCCATTGCCAGTTTCACCGTCGACGCCTCCGGCCGCCTCACCCCGGCGGGCCGCGCCTCAACGGAGCAGGTCCCCAGCGCCTTCAGCCTCGACCCCCAGGGAAAGTTCGTCTACGCCGCCGGCTCCGAGTCGGGACGCCTGGCCTCCTACCAGCTCAACGGCGAAACCGGCGAGCTTACCCCCGGGCAGGTCTACGACGTGGGCTCCCGCCCCATGTGGGTGCTCATCACCCCGTAGCCCACCCTGGCCCGCTGCCCTGAAGGGGATGGCTTTCCTGGCCATCCCCAAGTCAGCACAGAGAGGAAGATATGGCCACCCAGACCCGCACCGGCGTCCTCGTAGACTGGATTAGCTCCACCGGACATTCCGACCTCCCGGCAGCGGTGCGGGAGAAAGCCCGCCTCGCCCTCTACGACGGTCTCGGCAGCATCCTGGCCTGCTCCATGCTTCCGGTGGCCCACCGCCTCAACCGGTTCGTCGCCGTCTCCGGCAGCGGCGACGACTGCACTGTCATCGGCTTCCCCCGGCGCGCGTCGGTCCACAGCGCCGCCCTGGTCAACGGCACCCTCGGCCACGCCGACGAGGTGGATCCCATCGACGACTTCAGCACCCGGGGCAGCCACGTTTTCGCCGGATGCGTTGGCGCGGCCATGACCGCCGGCCAACTCTCTGGCGCTTCCGGTCAGCAGGCCCTTCGCGCCGTCGTCCTCGGATACGAGGTCTCCAAGCGGGTCCACTCCGTCGCCGCCCGCGTCCAGCGGGAGACCGGCCGCAGCGTCAGCCCCTTCGACGAGGGCAACACCATGGGCGCCGCCGTGGCCGCCGGTATCGTCCTTGCATTGTCGAGAGACGAGATGGATTCCTGCCTCACCCTGGCGGCCCACCTGTCCGGCGGGATCACCGCCTGGCACCGGGAGACCGGCCACATGACCAAATCCTTCACCCGCGGCGGAATCGGCGCCCAGAACGGCGTCACCGCCGCCCTCATGGCCAAGGCCGGATACGACACTCCCCGGGACATCTTCGACGGCGCCAACGGGTTCTTCCACAGCTACCTCGGCATCGAGGACCCCGGCGCCGAGTTCGTGGGCGGCCTCGGTGATGACTACTACTTCCTCGGCCTCATGTTCAAGCGCAACAGCACCGGAGCCGGCCTCCAGGCCCCGCGCCAGGCCATCCGCGACCTGATGGAGGAACACAGCCTTACCGCCGCCGACATCGAAGATGTCGAGATAGGAATGCGGCCCTTCGACATCAACAGCTACTTCACCGGCCAGCGGCACCCCGCCGACTGCGGCGACGCTCTGGCCATCGCCATCATCTACCCCGGCATGGGGTTCAAGGAGGCCCACCAGGAACAGCACGGCGCCGGGCCGGAGGTGCGCGCGATGCGCCAGCGCATCCGCGTCAAGCCCCGCGAGGACTGGGTGGACCCCCGCCTCCGCTGGCATACCCTGGTAACCATCACCACCCGTGACGGACGCAAAGTATCGAAGGAAACCGACTACCGCCCCATGACCGAAGCCGACCTCGACGCCAAATTCTCCTACCTTGTTGGCCTCCGCGCCGGAGAACAAAAAGCCGCCGAGTTGGCGGCAGTGCTCAAGAACGTGGAATCAGCTACGGATGTGGGTTCGGTGATGACTCAACTGCAACTCCCGGAGGCCCGCATCGAGGATTTGTAACGTCCGGGAAACTGCGGGCTTACCGGCACTCGAAAGGAACGCCTAACCGCCCCGCCACCTCCGGCAGGTCGTCCTCCTCGGTGATGTCCCGGTCAAACACCCGCACCGGCGAATTCCCCGCCAGGTCTTCCAGCACCGGCTCCACCATCAGTTGATGCGTCCCCTGCTGCCACGGCTTCGCCGGACGGAACACCCAGCTCGTCTCCCCCGGGCCAACAACTGCCTCGCCTCCCAACGCCCCTCCGTCCGGGCCTTTGACCCACAGGCTGTGCAGCAGGAGGGCGTGGTCCAACGGACGCTCAAACCCCACCAGCAGCGGGTTGCCCGACCCCGCTGACGGCGCTCCCATCTTCCATCCCATCGGATTGATCCGCTCCCGGATAGCCGGTCCCACCCCGTAAACCCGCTCCGCCCCTTCCACCAGCGGCCTCCCTTGCGCATCCCTGAAAGCGGGATCGATAGCCAGCCGGAAGGGCACTCCCTCCGTTAGCGGATAGCCCGCTTCCAGGTTGGGGGCCAGCCCTCGCTTGATCCGACCCGGGTCCAGCAGCAGCGTCAACCGCCGCCGCTCCCGGTCCCACAGCTCCGGCTCCATCGACAGGAAAACACCTTCCAGCGGCTCCCCGTCCTCTGACCGGCAAACCCGGATCGCCCGGTTGCCCCATCCCTCGCTCATCGGCTCGGAAAAGTGGACGTAAATCTTCAGCAGGTTCAACGGCACCTCGTCCACGTCCGGATAGACCGCCGTCACCCGCGCCGTCGGGGGCAACTCCTTCTCCGGCCGCCGCGCCCTCCAGGTCTCCGGCTGTTCCGGGGCTTCCCGGAACAGGGCCAGCGAGTACTCCATCCCGTCCACAAAGGGGAACCGCGGCACGAACCACACCGCTTCCCCCTCCACCTCGAACCGCCCCGCTGCCGCCGGGACTCCCGGGATGCCGTCTCCTCTCCCCAGCGCCTCAGAAGGGAAAAGGGCCAGACGGAGGCTCATCTCGCCTCCGTCCGGCCCCTGCAACGCTTCAAGCTCAGCGTCGGTCCAGCCGGTTATCGCCAAGGCGGTGCGGCCGTTGCGGTCGCACCACTCCAGCGTCAATTGCCTGATCTGGGTCACAACTCCGCTACCGCGTAGGTGTGCAGGTGGGAACTCCCATCCTCGTCCTGCTGCAGCATCAGCACGCCGCTCCCGTTCAGCCGGGCCATCTTCTTGACGCCCGGGTGGGGCAGCAGCTGCCGGGGGATTCCGTTGGGAGGAGTCACCGGGTTGGCCGGGCTGCTGTCCATGTCCCGGTTCGGCTCCGTCAACCCGTCCTGCCCGTCAATGTCGGCGCAGGCTACCTTGATCAGCGGGTGCCGGTCGTTGGCCACCAGCAGGTATTCCCCGCCGTCGTGTTCATAGGAAATCAGGTCCAGCGGCTTGTTGTGCGCTCCCAGCTCCGCCACCGTCTTCCCGTGGACGTGCTTGTTCGCCTCGAATTCTCCCAGAGAGAACTGCACCACCGGAGTGCAGGTGTAGCTTGCCAGGATGCTCCGGTTCCCCTGGTAGGGCACGAAGGCCCGGATGGGGGCCGCCGTTTCGTACTGTCCGTGGGAGACGTGGAAGATCTCCAGCGAGTTGGACTTCTTGTGCCCGTTGAACGGGAAGGGGATCCGCCGCAGCGTGGACGAGAATTCCTCGTTGGAAGTCCCGGCCACCATCAGCAGCCCGTCAACGTAGGACATGTCGGTGATGGTCACCGTCCGCAGAGCCTCCCGGGAGACCAGCCGGGGGTCGTCCGGGTCCGCCGCGTCTTCAATGACCGTCTCCGAGAAGGGAATGCCCTCCCAGGCCACGTCGGAAATCTCTCCGTTGGTGTCCACCCGGGCGATCACCGGCACCGCGTCGTCGCCGCTGCCCCGCATCACCGACATATAAACGCAGTTGGACGTGGGGTGGACCGCCATGTCCTTGATTTGCACGTCTTCCCTGGAGCAGCCCAGGTAGGCCGCCAGCGAGGCGTCCAGGTTTTCCAGGTTCACCGGAGCGGCTCCGCCCGACTCCCCGGAGTCGCCGGGATCAATGGCGTAGATCGCCGCGCCGACGTTGTCGCCCACGAACAGGATGCCTTCCGGCCCGAAGGCCAGTGAGCCGACCGATTTGATTGCGGGTGTGCCGACCGACAATCCGAATTCTTCCAATGCCGTGGCTGTTCTGAAATCAACCATCGCTTCCTCCTCTGCGCCGGTGGTTTCAAACCGGCTGGATTTTGGGTATTTTCCGCCGGATTCCCGGCAGATGGAGCGCCCGCTCCGGTTGACGCCAGTTTAGCACCGTCTCCCCGCCTTCGCTACTGCTCCCCCGGTCAGGGGAAATTGCAGAACTCCCGTCTTGCGTCTCCGTCCTGTGGCCGGACGCCCAGGGCGGCGTTAGCTGTTTCGGCGTGAAGCGCGGCTAGTACCGCTTGGCTACTACCGGTATCAGTTCATTGTTCACCGGGTCCACGGCAAGCAGAGCGTCTTCCAGGGTTATTACGCCCAGCAGGCCGGGTTCTCCCTCCTCGGCGAATATCACTGTGGTGATGAACTGCTTGCCTTCCAGCTTGATTGTGGTCTGTCCTACATCCACCGCCTCCAGGCTGCCGTCGGCCAACCTGGCCCGTTCGGTTCTACCAACCGGCACTCCCAGGGCCTGCAGAATTCCCCGGGGCAAGGCCGTGTAGGTGGACCCGGTGTCCACTTCCACCTCTACTCTCTGGAAATTCCGGCCTTGCGGGTCTCCCACTTCTATTGTCGTGAAAACTGTTCCCATTCCACATCGTCCTGCGTCTGTATTTTCTTTTCCTGGAGGGATTTTCTCAATTTTCTCCCCCTCACGTCATCCGCCGCACGTCCGAGAAGGATATGAAGGCGTAGATTGTCAGCGCCAGGGCCAGGATTCCCACTCCCAGCACCACCAGGTTGGCCGGCCAGAACTCCGCGAACAGCCCCAGCGTCATGCTCGCCAGGGGCGTAATACCGTGGTCCAGGTGATAGATGGACATGACCCTTCCCCGCAGAGCGTCCGGCACCGTGCTCTGCAATAGCGTGTTGTTGTTTATCTTGAACACCAGCCGGAAGAACCCGAACCCGAACATCGCCGCCAGCGACACCCACAGCCACGTCGACGCTCCCAGCAAAATCGCGCTTCCCGACAGGAACATCAGCGCCAGCAGTCCGTAGGAACCCTTCCGGAACGACCCTCCCAGCGATGCAAAGGCCATCGTCGCGATGATCCCCCCGATCCCCGTCGCCAGCACCAGGAACCCGTATACCTCCGACCCCCGCCCCAGCACCAGGGCCGAAATCACCGGCATGATGTGGATGATGGGAGCGATCAGGATGTCCGAGATGCAGGCCACCAGCAGCAGCCGCAGCACCCGCTGCTCCGTTACCACGTATCCGAACCCCTGCTTGAGGTTGGCCCACATTGAGGAATGGCTGGCCGTCGCCTCTTCCCGGTAGGGCAGCGCTATCGGCACCACCGCCAGCACCATGAAGACGTAGAACACTCCCTCGATGTAGAAGTTCACCGCCGGGCCGAGCCAGGCAATCAGCACCCCACCCAGCCCGGGACTGACCACCCGCGCTACGTTGCCCGAGATGGAGTTCAGGGCAATGGCGTTCCACAGGTCCTCCCGCGGCACCGTGTTGGCCACCATCGCCTGCCGCACCGGTTGGATGAAGGAGTGCAATATCCCGGTGATGGCCGAGAAGACCAGGGCGTAAAACACCCCCAGGCCGCCCACCACCTGCCCGGCATGGACCGCCACGGCGAAGGCCAGCACCACCAACGCAATGGTGCTCTGGAAGACCAGTACCATTTTCCGTCGGTCAATCCGGTCGGCGATGACCCCCGCCCACGGTCCCACCACCAGGAACGGTATCGAGCGCATCCCCGACGCGACTCCCACCAGGAATGGCGACTCCGAAATCTCCCACACCACCCAGGGAATGGTGATCATCTGGAACCACACCGCCGAGGCGTTGCAGAGGTTGCTCAGCCACAGCAGGAGGAAGTCCCGGTGGCGCAGGGATGTGAAGGTCTGGAAACGGGCCCTTCGCCGGGGTCGCGCCCGGCGCGGCGGCGCGGCAGGTTGACTTTCGGTGGAAGTGGGTCCCGTGCTGCGAGGTTCAGGTGTAGACGTTTGCTGTGCCTCCCGGGTTTGGGTGGGGCTTATTCAAGATTGCCTGCCGGAACCGCCCCAAGGCGGAGCACTCCGGCGGCCAGGGCCCTTGGACAGGCTTGGCCCCGTGTAGGCGGGGGTCACCTGACTTGGGCCGGAAAGAGGGGACTCAAAAACAAGAGCCCCTGCCCACTGAGCTTTTTGAACAACCGGCATTATATCCCTATGTCAAGCCGGAGTTTCTTTCGGAGGTTTTTTCCGAAGGTTTCTTTCGCTGCCCGGGTGGCTCCCAGGCCTCCGTCGCAGCCTGCGGCGTTTATGGTATGCTCCACCAGTAACTTCCCCGTTCCGGCAGTATATCCATCCCGGCCTGCGAGGACAGCACAGCATGAGCACCTATCGCTGGTATCACCAGGCCAAGGCGCGGGTCGAGCAGTTCATCCCCGACCTGGACGCCGAGCTTGAGGTGGACGTGGAGGAGACTTCCATCACCCCCAATGACGGCGGCGATGCCTACGACACCTTCGTCCTCATCTTTTCCCACCCCTCCAATCCCTACCTCAACTGGTCCATGGAAGTCGAACCCGACGAGGACTTCATCAACAACCAGTTGGAGGAAGTCGTCCGGCGCATCTACTTCCAGCGCGTCGAGTGACGGATTGGCCCCCCGTCGCGTCTCCCCTATACTGGCCCAACCAATTCACCCGGTGCCCGGCCCGGCGAATTTTCAACTGAAGGAATGACGAAATGCAGAACCAACCCGGAAGGTTGAGCGGCAAGGTAGCCATCGTCACCGGCGCCGGGGCCACCGGCAGCGGCGACTTCGTTGGCATCGGACAGGCCACTTCTATCCTCTTCGCCCGCCAGGGCGCCAGCGTCCTGCTGGTGGACCGCGACCAGGCCAACGCCGACGTCACCCTCGCCACCATCCGCGAGGAGGGCGGCAAGGCATCCGTGTTCCTCGGCGACGTCACCAGCAACGACGACTGCCGCGACATGGCCGAGGCTGCCGTCTCCCAGTATGGCCAGATTAATGTCTTGGTGAACAACGTCGGCATCAGCGGCCCCGGCCGCGTTACCGACGTTGACGAGGACTTCTGGGACACCGTCCTCGACGTCAACCTCAAGAGCGTCATGCTCACCAGCAGGCACGCCATTCCTCGAATGGTCGAAGCCGGCGGCGGGTCAATCGTCAACCTTTCCTCCATCGTCGGCCTTCGGGCCGGCAGCTTCGGCGCCAGCCATCCCTACGCCGCTTCCAAGGGCGGCATCATCGGCCTCAGCAACTCCATGGCCGTCCATTACGGAAGGGACAACGTGCGGGTCAACTGCATCGCCCCTGGCCACGTCCGCTCCCCCATGGTGGCCCGCCATGCATCGGAGGAGCAGCTGAATCTTCGCCGCCGCGCCGGGCCCCTGGGAATCGAAGGCACCGCCTGGGATGTGGCTTACGCTGCCCTGTTCCTGGCCTCCGACGAGGCCCGCTGGGTCTCCGGCGTCACCCTGCCCGTCGACGCCGGATTGCTGGCCGCCACTCCCCTAGCCATGTTCCCCCACCTCACCGGCGAGGAGTAGGCAGAGTGGAAGTCCTTTTCGGAGTGTCGGGCGCCGCCGCATTGTTGGCGTCAGGTGTTTCCCTGTTTCGGTGGTTCAGGAAGAATCGGGACTGCTCTGGAAGAATAACCCTGGACGACGCCTCCTTAATCCGAACCCCGGCAGGCCGGCCCCGCCGCAAGATCGGGCAATTCCAGGCTGAAGTCATCCGCTACACCTATATGTAACAGCAGTCCATGCGAATCCTTTCTCGGATTATTCATCCGGGCCGGAGACGACGAATGTTCATCCCTCCAACACCCCATAATCCGGACGAACACCTCATGCATGAGAGGTCCCGGCAAGCTGAACAAGACTCAATCAACAATCAGGGACAAACCGGGAGGGGCCGGAGAACGTTAACCACGGGCGATGTTTTGGTGTTTTCGGGAATAGCGATTGTAGCGATTCTTGCCTTCCTGTTATTCTTCGTTGTCTATTGGTAACCCATTCCCAACCCTCCCTCGTGGAGATGCCGTAATCCAACATCGGCGCCTGACACCCGCCGTTCCATACTGATTCCCACCCCACGAAGGTAAAACATGGCTGAACAATCAAGAGTCGCAATCGTTACCGGGGCCGGCACCGGCATCGGCGCCGCCGCTTCCCTGGCACTGGCCGCCGAGGGTTACTCCGTGACCCTGGCCGGACGCCGCGCCCAGCTATTGGAAGACACCATTGCCCAGGCCGGGGACGCCGCAGCCCGGATGCTGGCCGTCTCCACCGATGTCGGCAAACCCGAGTCCGTCGCCGCCCTCTTCACCGCCACCGTGGAGAAATTCGGGCGCGTTGACCTCCTCTTCAATAACGCCGGCATCAGCGCGCCGCCCATCCCCTTGGAAGACCTGACTTACGACCAGTGGCAGGCCGTCGTGGACGTCAACATCACCGGCGCTTTCCTCTGCACCCAGGAAGCCTTCCGGGTCATGAAGGACCAGGATCCCCGGGGCGGCCGCATCATCAACAACGGCTCCGTTTCCGCCTACGTCCCCCGGCCCAACTCTACTCCCTACACCGCCACCAAGCACGCCATGACCGGCCTCACGCGCTCCACCTCCCTCGACGGACGCAAGTACGACATCGCCTGCGGCCAGATTGACATCGGCAACGCCGACACCGACATGGCCGCCGTGTTCAAGACCGGCGTTCCCCAGCCTTATGGCGAAATCGCCATCGAGCCCACCATGGCCGTGGACAACGTGGCCCGCGCCGTGGTCTACATGGCCGGCCTTCCCCTTGATGCCAACGTCCAGTTCATGACCGTCATGGCCACCAAGATGCCCTTCATCGGACGGGGCTGACCGTCTCACTCAACCGCTCCAACTCCCCTGAACGAGGTGACTTCCATGCTGGTAGACCTGATTAGCGTGACCACCGCCGACGGCGTAGCCTTGGACGGCATCTTCTGCGAGCCGGATTCCTCCTCCGCGGCCCAGGGTCCGGTTGACGGCGTCCTCCTGATTCACGGCAGCGGCGGCAACTTCTACCGCCAGTCCACCCGCGATATGGCAGAGGACCTTCGCCGCCAGGGATACCCCTGCCTTGCCCTCAACACCAAGGGACACGACACCGTCTGGGTCGACACTTCCGACGGTAGTTACTACGGCAACGCCCTCGAAATCCTCGACAACAGCCGCCTCGACCTGCGGGCCGGCGTCGACTACCTCTGGGAAAAGGGCTGCCGGCGTATCGCTCTCGTGGGACACAGCATGGGAGCCGTCAAGGTCGGATACTACGCCGCCACCGAGGACGATGATCGCATCGCCACCGTCATCCCCGTCTCCCCGGTGCGCCTCTCCTACTCCTACTACATGGAGTCCGAAGCTGCCGACGAGTTCCGGGATAACATCCGCCGCGCCGACGAAATGGAAGCCGAGGACCGCGCCCTGGACCTGTTTCGGGTCAACTTCCCCATCCCCCAGATGTTCAGCGCCGCCTCCTACCTGGACAAGCACGGCCCCGCCGAGCGTTACAACTTGGTCACCCTCGCCCCCCGCATCCGTATTCCTATGCTCGTCGTCGCCGGGGAGCTGGAGACCCATGTCCGCCTGCGCGACTGCCCCCGGGACATGGTCACCGCCGCCGTCAACTGCCCCCGCGCCGAGTACATCACCATCCCCGGCGGCAACCACGCCCTCACCAACCGCCCCGCCGAAGCTGCCGAGGCCGTCCTCAACTGGCTCGCCTCCTTGGAACCCCAACCAGCCGCAGTTTGAGCAAAGGCGGCTCTAAGCTGCCAAAGGAGAAGGCACGGTTATCCCTGCGGATGACCGTGCCTTTCGTTTCCCTTGCCGCCCCGCGATTCGGCGATGGCTTACTTGAAGTACGGGATCACATGCCGCGCGAACAGCTTGATTGAGTCCATGATCCGCGAGTGCGCCAGGTTTCCCATCTGCATGAAGCACAGGATCTGGTCTACCCCCGCCTCCTCGTACTTCTTCAGCACCTTGATGACCGTATCGGGACTCCCCATCGCGAAAGCCCCGGACGCAATGTGGTCCTCCGCCGTCTTGTTGACCCGCTCCTCCTGGACCGCTGATACCGCGAACTGGTAGGAGCTGGGCACCTGCCTTCCCTGCCACGGCTGGTACAACTCTTCGGCCTTGTTGACGAACCACTCCCCCTCCGGAGCAGCCACCTGCACGGCCTCCTCATCGCTCTCCGCCACGTGGATCAGGCACAGCGCCGCAACCTGGTCGTTGACGAACTGGCCCACCGGATTGGCGTGCTTCACCGCCTCCCGGTACGCTGTCACCCGCTCCTCCATCTGCCCATATCCTCCCAGGTTGAAGCAAAGGACTCCCAGCCCCATCTCACCCGCGCTTCGGAAGCTGTCCGGCTGGCTGCACGCCACTCACATCGGCGGATGCGGCGTCTGCACCGGCTTGGGAATCACCGACCGCGGCGGGATGGTGTAGAACTGCCCCTCGTGGGAGAAAGTCTCTTCCGTCCACATCCGCGGAATCATGCGGACGGCCTCTTCCCACTGGGCCCGGGTGTCTTCGGGATTGACCTCGAACCCGTCCATCTCGATGAGCGTGGTCGACCGCCCCGTTCCCAGGTCCATCCGCCCGTCGCTGAGGATGTCCAGCACCGCCGCCCGTTCCGCCACCCGCACTGGATGGTTGTACTGGCCCGGCAGCAGCGCCACCGCGTGGCCGATGCGGATACGCTTCGTCCGCTGCGAGATCGCCCCGTAAAGCACCTCGGGCGCCGAGCAGTGGGAAAACTCCCGCAGGAAGTGGTGCTCAACCGTCCAGAAGTAGTCGAACCCCATCTCGTCGGCCAGGTCCACCTGCGCCAGCACCTGCTTGTACCGTTCCTGCTCAATGCCCGGATGGTGGGGCTCCGGCACCTGGATTTCGTACATCAGGCCGAACTTCATAACGCTGCCTCCCGGTTTTTCCGCCCGAGCGGTGTTGGAATGCCGGGGATGCCTCTGCGGGTGCCTCTAAAGGGTTATCCTTGGAACTCGATCCCTGCCCCCACGATCTCAATCTGCATGGAGCGGATGGTTGGTGACCCGTAGTCGAAGGTAACGCCCACCACGATGTTCAGCCCTTTCTCCACCTCGGGAGTTCCGGGAATCTCGAACCGCCCGTCCAGGTGATTCCCCTTCAGGTCGATGTCCATGTGCTCGGCGATGCGCTTCTCGCCGTCGTAGACGATGACTTCCTTCACCGCCGCGAACTGCTGGGTACGGAAGCTCACCAGCGCCGCCTCCGCTTTCACCTTGGTTCCGTTGGTCACCGTCGGCGTCGGGACCGGAAAGTGCACCCAGGTGTTCTGTCCTTCCGCCCCTTCAATGCGGACAAAGGGGCCGGTGTGCCGCACGTTGGTCAGGCGGCCGGGGTACTCCACCTGCATGGTGGAGCCGTGGACCCATGATGTGAATGAATTGCCAGCCATTTGCTCACTCCCCAGTTGTAATCAATATCGGTTTGCGTCAATGCTGCCGGAGGCCCCTCCCCGGACTACGTTTGAGACTACGTTTGCAGGAAGGACAGCAGCGAGTCCACGAACATCTCCGGGTCCTCGATTTGGGGTATGTGTCCCAGTCCGGGCAGGACCGTCTTGCTGGCGTTGACGATGTTGTTGTGCAGTAGCTCCTCCCCGTCCCGCAGCCGGTCATGCTCGCCGTACATCACCAGCGTTGAACTGGCCTTGACCATCGGCAGCCGGGACATGATGTCGTAGGAGGCCAGCGACTCCATCAGGTTCTTCACCCACACTCCTGCCTGGGCGCGGGTCTCGTTGGTGGCGTCCACCCACTCCTGCCTCGGCTCGGCGAAGGTGGTCTGCTCCTTCATCTGCTCCAGCGTTCGGGGCTTGGACAGGCCGTTCTCGTCGAAGTTCGCCGCCCCTTCCGCCAGCCGGGCCGCCGCCGTCCGCGGGTCCCACACCGGACACCCGACCAGGGCCAGCTTGTCCAGACGCTCCGGGTAGCTCGCCGCCATCTCCGTGGCCAAGCAGGCCCCCACCGAATTCCCCACGTAGTGCCCCCGGTGAATGTTCATCAACTGGCAAGCGTGGTCCAGCGCCCGCGCGTAGTCGGGGATGTTGAAGTGGCGGTTGGGCTTGTCCGACTCGCCGTGCCCCAGCATATCGAAGGCATAGCAAGTGAAATGCTGGCTCAGCGCGTCGATGACCGTGTGCCAAGCCCAGGTTGACGTTCCCAGGGGATGCAGCATCACCAGGGGATAGCCGCTCCCCTGCTTCACGAAGTGCATGTTCCCTTCTGGAGTGGGAACTGAATCCGTAAGGTCGCGTCGTACAAACATAGGTCCCTCCCTCGTGTTTCTGGGTGGTGGATGGCGCCTGTTGGCCCGGGAAAATGGTTTTGCGGAAAGCCGGATGGACAGCAGGCTGCGGGAACCGGACCGCCCCCGGCGTTTGGCGCAATCCTACCCACTGCGCCAATTCGTGTCAATTGACGGAGCCGATCCAACCCTTGTTGACCAGACGGCTGGCGGCTACAATTGCCCTATTGCACCTATCTGCTGTCCGGCGGGGCCTCCGCAGTTGTAACGGAGCTCCTCAGGCATAAAGGAACCTTACCCTTGGCAGCCCTGTTTTTCGACACTCACCGAGCCGTTAAGAGCCTCGAAGAAGCCGGATTCGAAGAGTCCCAGGCCGAAGCCGTGGTCGAAATGGTCGGCAGCGCTGTCGGAGAAAATGTTGCCACCTCCTCCGACCTGCGTTCCTTTGAAGAACGGTCCACGGTCCGCATGGACGCCTTCGAGGAGCGCATCACCGCTCGCATGGACGCCTTCGAGGAGCAGGCCACTGCCCGGATGGATGCCTTCGAGGAGCGTATCACCGCCCGGATGGACGCCTTTGAGCAGCGAATCGAGGCCAGGTTGGAGGCGTATGAGGGACGAACCCGGGCCGAAATGAGGTCCCTGGAACAGCGCATGACCATCAAGCTGGGAGCCATGGTCTTTGCGGGCGTTGGCATCATCATCGCCTTCATGGCCTTCTTCTCCTAGCCAAGCCGCCTCTCCCGCCGCACTCTCCGGCGGCATCTCCGGCCAATCCCGCGGAATCTTTTGTGTCGGCTGCGCTCCTTGGTTTTGGTGAAGTTCACCCACCGTACAGCCGGTTCAGGTTCCCGTACCTCCCCGGGCCCAGGTCCCTTCCGCTCAACCCCGGAAAGTCCGGCGCGTACCGGTGGGCCCGGAACATCGCATTGGTCATGTCCCCCGGGTTTCCTCCCGCCACCCGTCCTCCAGGCGCGTAGAACGGATTGACGTACTCCCACACAATCTGCCCCGCCGGAGTCACCTCGAAAGCCCGCCCCGGCGCTCCCTCGCAGACCAGCGTGTTCCCGTTGGGCAGCCGGTCCGCGCTGCTGATGTTGGGGCTGTGGAATGAGATCGGCGGGTCTCCCCGGTACTCCCACTCGATAGCGTTGGTGCCCGGATTCACCTCCAGCACCCGCGAGTACGTCGATCGGGGCCGGTGCCCGCCGTTGTCGAACAGCAGCACGTTCCCATTGTCCAGCTGCGTCGGATGGTGCTGGTGGTAGATCTCTCCCGGGCCCCACTTCCACCGGAAATGCCCGTCGCTCCGGTCCACAATCCCGATGGTGCTGGTCAGCCGAAAGCTGATGATGACGTGACCCTCCGGCGTCAGGTTCACCGAGTTCCCGTGGGTCCACTCCCGCCGCTCCTCCAGCGGGCAGATTAAATCCTCCTCCACGTCCAGGTGCTCCCATGACCGCCACTCGCTCAGCACGGAACCGTCGGGAGCCACCTCCTTCACCACGTCCCCGAACATCTGCTCTGGCTCCTCGTCGTTGCGCATCCCGCCCTGTACCCGCACCGTCAGCTCCGCCGGAATCCGCTCAAACTCCAGCGACAGCGTGTTCCCGTTCGGCAGCCGCTGGTAGTCGTGGTGCACCATCGGATTCCGGTAGCTCCACACCTCGTTCCCCTCCCAGTCCAACTCCACCAGGGCCGCCGACGAACCCCCGATCCGTTCCGCTCCCCCCGCATCCTCCGCCGGACCGGTCCTCACCAGCAGCGTCCCGTAGGGCAGCAGCTTCGCGTACTCGATCCCCTCCGAAAAATCCCAGCGATGGCAAACCCGTCCCTCCATGTCCAGCAGGTTGGCCCACTTCCCCCCGACGTTGGTCGTCAGCGTATACCCCCGGAAGCAGTGCTGCGGGGCATAGTAAATCAACCCATTCTTGTGATGCTGCGACCAGCCCATGAATCCCCCTTTTCGTCGATCGCGGAATTAGCGGCAATTAAAGGTAAAGGGTCAATTCACTCAAAGATGAACAGTTGCTCTTCCAACTCTAATTTGCCACCCTACCTGTTTGCTGCTATACTGCCCGTGTTACGCAATAATTGTTTCTACATGCCAATTGAAGGCAGCTTCCTTCACAGTATGCTGGTTTACCAATCTCGATTCTTGGGAATCTTGAAGGATTCGGTCGGTATATCGCCCCGCTGCCTCGTTTGAAGTCATAGCTGGTATGGGCGCAGTGTTGCGGAAAAAGTCGACAGTACCAGGCTGAGGCTGCGGTTACCGTCCGGCAGCAAAGACCAACCGACCCACAGGAGTTTCTATGCCGTTACATCTGATGCCAGGGGAAACCGTGGCGTGGACCAGCACCGTCGGGCGAAATGTCGCAGGATGGCGGGATGACGACGACGCCTACGTTACCGTGACCTCCCACCGGCTGGCCCTGACCTACTCCGGGGGCGGGTACTCGGGCTCGGAATACCTTCCGTTGGATAAAATCGATTCGGTGACTCAATCGAGCACCCGGAAGGATTTCTCCAGAGGATGGGCAATCGCACTTGTCCTAGGGCTGATAGCCTGCGTCATTCCGGGCCTTATCGTCCTCCTCGTGTGGTTCTTGTCGCGGGATAACACGCTGGTGTTTACCGCCGGTGGCGGGCGAATGGTAATGTACAGTGACAGGCTGGGGGGCGCCAGTGGCCAACTCGAGTTGATCGACGTGGTGGAAGGGGCCCGTCAGGCCCTCCTCCGCCAACCCCCGCCGTCGGGCCCGGTCCGGGTCACGTTGAACCCCTGATCAAGCGAGGTGCCCCAGCATGAACATGGATAACCTGAATAGGACCGCCGACCAGTTGGCCGAGTTGGTCGGCGGCTATAACCGGACTACTTTGTTTGGCGGATTGGCAGCCAGTTTCCTGGGCGGCACCTTTCTGGGCGCCCTGTTCGGGTGGTTATTCTTCGTGCTCTTGCTGGTAATCGCCCTGATCGTTGGCGGAGTCGTGGGCTACATGATCTTCCGTTCCTCGGGAGGGCTTGCGAGCATGCGCAGCCAAAGCACCACTCAACCTGCCGCCGGTTCGTACCAGCAGGCGCCGCAGGAACCCTTCTCCGTCCCTCAGCCAGCAGCCCCACCGGCCCCGGACCCATCCCCTCCTCCCTCTCCCCAACAGGCTCCCCCACCACCGCCGTCCCCCGCGCCCGCTGAACTCAGCGACCTGGAGCGGGCGGTTATGGAACGCTTGGCGCAGTCCGACGGCAATCTGTCCATCAGCGCCCTCGCCGGCGAGCTGGGCGTGTCCGGCGAAACCATACAGCAAACGGTGGAGAGCCTGGCCAACCGGGGAGTTATCGCCCTCGGCTAACCCGGCCTCCCCATCCAGGCGAGTGCGTGGCAATAACCGCCCGCAACCCGCTATCCGGGGCCTTCACCCAAGCCCCTTCCCTTGAAACACCGCCTCATAAAGGGGGTCTGGGGGATGCATCCCCCAGCGTGACAGTAGTCCCGCGACTTTCCCCCACAACCGGAAAACCACGGCCCTCCCCCTCCCCCATTTGCCACCCGTCCCGTCCGTGGTTACAATGCCCAATTGCGGATGGTGGGTTTGTCGGGACCTCTTCCCGACGACTTCCGGCCCGGCACAACCACCCTCGTCCTGATTCCAGGTGCGACCGGAGCCGCCCAGCGAACTTTAGACAAGTTACCGAAATAGCGCGCGAAAGCGGCGACCCTTAGAGGATTTAGGCTTGAATATCGACTTGTCGGCCCGGATGACCTCCCTGCGCGAGCAGTACCACTACGCCTGGCTCGTCGTCGGGATGGGCACCATGCTCCGCGTCACTGCCAACTTCGTCAGCCAGGCCTTCGCCGTCATCCTCGTCGTCCTCCAGACCGACTTCGCCTGGGGCGTCACAGCCATTGTCCTCGCCCAGGTCTTCCGCAGCGTCGCCAGCGCCCTCCTCTCCCCCGTCTCCGGCTGGGTCGGCGACCGCTACGGGGCCCGTCCCTCCCTCTTCGTAGCCGCCGCCCTTTATGTCGCCGGGATGCTCCTCCTCAGCACCGTCAAGGAACTCTGGCAGCTCTACATCTACTACAGCCTGCTCCTCGGACTGGCCCAGGCCCTCTTCTCCGTCAACATCCCCACCACCGTCGCCGCCTGGTTCAAGAGGAAGCTCGGCGTCGCCGTTGGAATCCAGCAGTCCATCGGAGGCATGGGCGCTTCCGTCACTGCCCCGGCCCTGGCCCTACTGATTTCCTTAACCAGTTGGCAGGTCGGCTTCTGGATCATCGCTGTGGTCGGTGGGGCAATCCTATTTGGTCTCCTGTTCTTCTTCCACAGCGAACCCGCCGACCGGGGGATGAAGCCCCTGGGCGCCGCTGACGACGAACCGGCTCCCGTTCCCGTCGACGCCGCTACCGCCAAGCTGCGGAGCAAGGTCTTCCTCCAGCACGCCCGCCGCACCCGCGCCTTCTGGAACCTCCCCTTTATCCACTTCCTCGGCTGCATGGGCCATGCCATCGTAATATGGCATGTTGTCTTCTTCGCCACCGAGCAGGGACTGTCCCTTGCCGCTGCCGCCTGGATCGTCACCATCTACACCATGGCCAGCGTCAGCAGCCGCCTGTTTATCCCCATCCTGGCCGACCGCTGGGGCGCCAAGGCTACCATGGTCCTGCCCTACTTCCTCCAGGGCGTCACGGTCATCATGCTCTTCTGGGCTCAGGCGGCGTGGGAGTTCTACCTCTTTGCCGTCCTCTTCGGCATCGGCTTCGGCGGCGAGATGTCCGCCTTCCTCATCGCCAACCGCCAGTATTACGGGATGGGGCCGGTGCGCTCCATCTTCGGCTTCCAGCACCTCGGCTCCGGCTTCGGCATGGCCGCCGGCGGACTGGTTGGCGGAGTCATCTACGACTTCCGCATCAACCAGACCCCGGTGAATTTCCTCGGCTTCATCGACATTGGCGGCGGCTCCTACGACCTCGCCTGGGTCATATCCATCGCCGCCAGCCTCACCGGAGTCATTTTCATCCTTCTCCTGGAGTCCTCATCCCGCGTCCTCATCCCCAACTGGGAGGACTCCCTCCCCCGCGAGGCCCAGACCACCCCAGCGGGGTCCTGACCACGCCAGCCGGGCATTGACCTCATGGAAAACACCTGGAAATCCCTTCCCACATCAAGGGGGAAGAGCCTGGCCCCGCGAAGGAACGTCACCTCCGCGGGGGCGGGGGTTAGGATGGGAGTGGCGACCAGAGCGCCGGAACAACTCTAACCGGCCGTTCCTACCCCCCAACCCCCGTCGGCTCCCTTGGCATCGCCTCCACCGGGGCCTGCGGCGGCTTCGCCGCCAGCGCCAGGATCCCCGCCAGGAAAACCGACACCGCGAAGAACGTGAACGGAATCTGGTAGCTGTCGAAGTAGTCAAACATGAAGCCGGCGATCACCGGCCCCAGAGCCTGTCCCCCCACCTGCGCTGACATGGTCACCCCCCGGATCGTCCCCAGGTTCTGCCGCCCGTAGTAGTCCGCCCACACCAGCCTTATCAGCAGGTGCAGGCCGCCCACCCCGAACCCCACTCCTGCCGCGGAGATAATCTCCGGCAGGACCCAGTCGCTCATCACCGTCCCCGCCGCCGCCAGCGCCACCACGCAGGATGCACCCGTCATCAGCACCCGGATGGGGACCTTCCGGGCCAGCGCCGCCCAGAACAAGCTCGCCGGCATCTGGGCCAGGGCAAAGGTGCTCGCGCTCATCGCCGCCAGTCGCGGGTCAATCCCCTGGTTGATGTAGTGGGACACCTGGTGCAGGCTCACCCCCGCCTGTACCATCATCCCCGCCCCTGAAAACGCCGCCAGGATCCAGAAGGCCCGCGTCCGCAGCGCCTGCCCCAAGGTGAAGTTAGTCTCGGCGAAGGTTCCCCCACTCCCCCGCCTCTGCGCCGCTTCCCCCTCGTTGCCGCCGGATTCTTCCCTCGCCGGGACTGGGTCCGGTTCCAGCCCCATATCCTCCGGCCGCCGCGCCACCAGCAGCAGGGAAGGCAGGACCCCCAGCGCAAAGGTCAGTATCCCCAGCGTCACCCACGCTGCCCGCCAGTCAAACCCCGTGATGATCAGCTGCATCGCCCAGGGGACGATGGCCAGCCCTGCCCCCTTGGCGATATGGTCCACCGCCAATCCCATCGGCCGCCGCCGGATGAACCAGTTGCTCACCGCCGTCGGCAGCCCCATCTCCATCGGCCCGGTGAATATCATCCGCCCCGGGACGTATAGGAAGTAGAAGGCCAGCGGATGGGTAACAAATGCCAGCCCGATGGCCAGCGCCCCCGTCGCGAAGGAACCCGCCCCCAGGATGACCCCCGCCCCGTACTTGTCCAGCCACCGCCCCACGATGGGCGAGACGAACACCGCCACCAGCCCGCCCAGACTCACTGCCCCGGAGAACATCCCCACCGACCATCCCAGGGATTGAGTCATCGGCACGACGAACACCGAGAGGGTCGCCACCGCCATCACCGTCCGGGTGGACAGGCTCACCGCCACCCCGTTCCCCAGGATCATCCACCCGTAGTAGAAGGGGAGCGCGTGGGCCAGCCTTGCCCGCAACGCCGTGGCGTTCGTCATGTTACGAACCTCGGGATTGGAAACTCAAAATGGGAAAGGCGCCCTGTGACGCCCTCTCGCGTTGGTTTCCGCGGCGGTTCCGCCGATTGCAGATCAAAGGTCCGGCCGTTCCAGTTCCAGGCCCAACCTCACCTTCCCGAACTGCTCCGCCGGAGCGTCCCACGCCAGGGATATATGGTGGGCCGCCGCGTGCACGTCCCGGTGGAACCGCTGCAGCGGATGGGACTCGAACAGCGCCCGCCCGCCCGATGCTGCGTACACCCGGTCGATGGCTTGCACGCTCAGCTTGGCGATATAAGCCTGGTCCCTCCGGTACTTTGCCCGCTCCTCTAGCGAAAACTCCTCGCTGGCCCGCGCCTTCCCGAAGATCTCCGCGCAGTCGTGCTTCAGAAGCGCCTGGGCCGCCCGCAGCTCGGCATCCGACTCGGCCAGCCGCAGTTGCAGCCCCACCGAGTCGGTAAACTTTCCGCCCGTGCGCCCGGACACCTGCCCTTGAATGTTCTCCGCGAACGCCTCCACCCCTCCCTGCGCCATCCCCAGCACCGACGCCGCCAGCGTGTACGACAGGATGCTCCTCATCGGAATCCGGTAGTTGGGAGTGTCGTGGATTTTACGCCCGGGAGTGGTGCCCTCACGCACATCCTCCATGGACACCGCCCGGTGCTTGGGCACGAACGCCCCGTCCACCACGATGTCCTTGCTCCCCGACCCCTTCAGCCCCACCACGAACCAGTTGTCGTCAATCCCGTAATCTGCTCTCGGCAGCATCAGCAGCACCGGCCCCTCCGGTGCGTTGCCGATGGGCATAACCCACGTTGCCGGGTCGCACCCGCTGGAGAAGTCCCACCGGCCCGAGACTCGGTACCCCCCATCCGCCGCTTCCACTACGCCGCGAGCCGGATTGAACGACGTGGACGACAGCGTGTCCGGGCCGTCCGCCCAGTATTCTTCCTGCGCCTCCAACGGAAACATCCCCACCAGCCAGTTATGGCTCGACCAGATGGCGTAGCACCACCCGGTGGACCCGCAAGCCAGGGACAACTCCATTCCCAGTTCGAACGTAACGTCGAAGTCCAGTCCCATTCCACCGAACCGCTCCGGCTGAGCTGCCCGTATCAGCCCGCTGCCCACCAGCGCATCCACCACGTCCGGCGACACCTGCCTGAGCCGTTCATTGGCCTCGGCCCGCTCCCGCACCAGAGGAAGCAACCCCCTGGCCCGCTCCAGCAGTTCGGCCTTGGTTATCGCCGTCTCTACCATCCCGCCCCTTGCCAGCCGTCGTCCAGGAAATTGTCCTCGAAGCCGTCCGCCCCCCGCTGGGCCGGCAACCGTTCCACTACGTCCCTATCCAGCCCGACTCGGTGATGTCGATAACCTGGTCGTCCGGCCCCCGGTACTTCAGCTCGTAGTAGGACACCGCGTTGGCCCCTTCCGAATGCACCATGTCGATCCGCTGGTTGGTCGCCGTCGCCCCGTTCTCCTCCAGCTTCGCGCACATCTCGTCCAGGTCTTCGACCACGAACCCCAGGTGATCAATCCCCGCGTATCCCGCCGCGTCCCGGGGACTCTCTCCCACCGGATTCTCGTTGGCCTTCAGAATCGCCAGGTTGATGTACCCGTCGGAAAGGTAGTATCCGGCCCGTGCCAGCCCCACCTCTTCCAGCCCGAACACTTCCTTGTAGAACGCCGCAGTCTTGGCCGGATCGGCCGTCCTGATTGCCACGTGCTTGATTCTCGGCATCTCGTTTCCTCCTGGTTTCCCTAGCTAAAGCGGGTGAATGCTGCTATCAGCGTTGCAACGGCGCCGCTCAATGTCGTTCCGATTATCCCAAATCCCAGCCACACCAGCTTGTCCATTTTGGATTCCAGCCGGTCCAGACGCGCGTTGGTCTGGCGTTGGCCTTCGACCAGTTCCCCAATGGTTCGGGAGGTAGCGACCATGGTGGCGTTGATCTGCCGTTGGCCCTCGATTAGTTCCCCGATAGTTTGCTCTGCGCTCACCATAGTTCCTTCGGTTCCCCCTTCTTTCCGGTCATGCCGCGCTCGCCCACAATGTATCAGGCTGATTCCGGTAGAAAAGCAAGGTCGGCGTATGGCAACCGTAGTTTACCGCCCATTCCGGGGATTTGCACCATCGCCTATGGTGTCGTTGAGACTTAGGTGGCTTCCTTCCCGTCCCGGCTTTCCCATCCCCCCATCATGCCAGCGAAGAGCCTGCCCCCACGGGGCCCCTCTCTCAGGGGGTTACGTTGGGGGATGCATCCCCCAACGTAACCCCAATCGGACCCATTACTGACAGTTGCCCCTTTCCCTACCCGTCCCATTCCCGGTACCATGGATTCAGCCAGGTCCACATATCCCCGGTCGCCGGTGCAAAGGGGAAATTTCCCGCCCCGCGTCCGAATCCCACTTCCCCTGAAATCAGATGCGACAAATGCGACAATTCTGCGACAGAATGCTACAAACATGCGACATTGGCAGGACAAACCGGCCGCATTTCTGCGGCAAACCAGGCCCAGACACCGCCGTCCCCACGCTCAAATGCGGCAGAATGTAGCAGAATGCGACACTTTTCGGTTTTTTGCCGTCCTTGAGGTGCCCCTCTTCCCTAACCCGTCGTTCCTGCTTACCCGTTAGGGTATACTCCCCGCAATCCATCGGAGCCTTCCCATAAGCAAAGGAGTCGCCATGACCACCGCAACCCAGGAAATCAGGAACATGCGCCTCATATCCCACCACGACCTCAACGGGTTCGGGAACATCGGCGAGGGAATGCACATTCACCAGACCCGCGATGGCCGCCGCATCCTCTACCTTGCCCATGAGAGCGCCCCCAAGGACATCACCAGCGTCGACGTCACCGACATCGCCAACCCCCGGGTGATGGTCCAGACCGAGCAGCAATACCCCTACATGCGCTCCAACTCCCTGTCCATCGTCGGCGACACCATGCTCGTCGCCTACCAGTCCCTTGAGCCGGGTCAACCGGGAACGGGAATGGGAGTCTACGACATCAGCAACGTCGAGGAGCCCCGCCAGATCGGATTCCTCGACACCTCCGGCCCCTGCTCCCGGGGCTGTCACTGCCTTTGGTGGGTGGACGGCAACTACGCCCACCTGTCCACCGGCGCCGCCGACTTCCAGCCCCGCGACCAGAAGGACGACCAGTTCTACATGATCGTGGATGTCTCCGACCCCACCAACCCGGTCGAAGCCGGCCGGTGGTGGTTCCCCGGCACCCGGGAAGGCGATGATACCCCGCCGGTGGCCCGCCATCCCCAGTTCGACTCCGGCCACCGCCTCCACAACGCCAACGTCTACCCCGAGCGTCCCGACCGGGCCTGGTGCGCCTACATGGACTCCGGCGTGGTCATCCTCGACATTTCCGACGTCTCCAACCCCTCCATGATCAGCCACATCAACTACGCGCCTCCCTTCCCCGGCTTCACCCACACCGTCGTCCCCCTCTTCGACCGCGACCTGATGGTCGTCACCCAGGAGGCCGTCCGGTTGAACGGCGAGGACTACCCGAAGCTCATCTGGATGATGGACATCCGCGACGAGACCAACCCCGTCATCATCAGCACCTTCCCCATGGCCGACACCAACGACTTCTTCCAGCGGCCCGGACGGTTCGGCGCCCACAACATCTACGAGAACCAGCCCGGCCCCACCTGCTACCACTCCGACAACCTCATCTACGGCACCTTCTTCAACGGCGGCGTCCGGGTCTTCGACACCAGCGACCCCTTCCGCCCCGAGGAAGTGGCCTACTTCGTCCCCGAGCTCGTTGAAGGCGCCCCCTCCGTCGGCATCAACGACGTCTACGTAGACGAAAACGGCATCATGTACGTGGTAGACCGCCTCAAGGGCGGCCTCTACATCCTGGAGCTAACTCTCTAAACTCAGGGGGTGCGGGGGATGAATCCCCCGCCGTAACCCCGACAAGAGGAGACCGGCCGTTACCCCGTCGGCCGGTGTATCGCCACGGTCTCGGCCAACCGGCGGGCGGAGGCCACCGTCTCGTCGTCGTCCCCGCCGTCGCCCATGACGCACACGATTGCCCACAGCCCCTCCCGGGACTCCCGGGCGGCCCGGTTGACCAGCTCCTCCCGGTTGCCGTCGTGCATGGTCAGCCGGACCCCGCGCACCAGATGGCCCACGGCGGCCAGCGCCTCCGCCTCCCCGGCCACGTAGTCCGCCATGTTCAGCATGTCCCTCACCTGGGTTGACAGGCGGGACGGGTCGCCGTCGCCCAGGGCGGCGATGTTCAGCGCCCGCTCCTGGGAGCGGAAGGCGGCGATGAATTGTCGGGTGAGGTCGATCTGGCGGGCGTGGCTGGTCTCGTGCCCCGCCGAACGCTCCAGCAACTCCAGGAGGGTCAGGCCCGGGAAGGAGTTTGCCGGATTGGCCGGCGTTGCCGGACGGGACAGTTGCTCCGGCGTCAGATCTGCCAGAAGGCTTCGCAACCGCAGGTGGGTGGATTCCTGGTGCTCCCGCTCCTGCCGGAAATGCTCCTCCCGGCTGGAGAAGGGAGGCAGCATTTCTATCTCGCCCCGGGCAATCCTCTCCAGGGCGTCCACGTAGCGCTCGGAGTCCAGGTGCAGCAGAACGTCCCGCACCGACCACCGCTGGCCGAGGAATGCCTCCTCGGCCTCCAGCCCATCCAGCGACTTCAGCAATATCTCGTGGCCTTCGTCCAGCCGGGCCAGGGCGGCGTCGCGGCGTTGTATGATCGATTCTCGTTCCTCCGGACTCACGCGCACCTCCAGGAAAATCGGGGTTGGCATTGGGAGTCTACATCAAATTCGACCGGGTTGGGGTCTCGATTCTCCCCGCTGGCCCGGTTATCGCGGACACCGGGGCCGGGCGGAGGCGCCGGAAACAATTTATACTGGCGGCACTGCCCGGCACATTCCTGCAATGGGAGGACATAGATGCTTGCTCAGAAAGGCATTATCCAGACCATCCTTGGAAACGGGGAGGAAGGCTGGGAAGGCGATGGCGGTCCCGCTCTCGTGGCCGCCTGCCAGCTGCCCTACGCCTGCGAGTTTGACTCTCAGGGCAACATGATCGTGTGCATGGGACGGCAGCACCGCATTCGCCGGATGGACGCCCGTACCGGCATCATCACCCTGATCGCAGGCAATGGCGAGGCAGGCTATTCCGGCGATGGCGGCCCCGCCGTGGACGCCGTCATCAACCAACCCTACGGGCTGGCCGTGGACCGGAACGGAGACATGTACTTCTCCCAGCGGTTCGACCCAGCGGTCAGGAAGATCGACGGCCGCACCGGCATCATCTCCACCGTGGCCGGCACTGGGGAGTTCGGATACAGCGGGGACGGCGGCCCCGGGAACGAGGCCATGCTCCGGGAGCCCAACGACCTCTACCTGGACGGGAAGGGCGGCTTGTTGATCGCCGACATCCAGGACCAGCGTATCCGACGGGTGGATCTGGCCACCGGCATTATCACCACCTTTGCCGGAACGGGTGAGAAGTCCCGGGCGGGAGACGGCAGACCGGCCAACGAAGCCTGCCTGATGGGTCCAAGGGCGGTCTGCATGGACAGCCAGGGCAACATATACGTCGCCGAAAGGGAGGGAAACGGGGTCCGCCAGATTTCCGCTGACGGCATATTGACCACGATAGCCGGGGCCGATTCCATCTTCGGCTACACTGGCGATGGCGGCCCTGCCCTCGCGGCCACTTGGGGCGCGCCCAAGGCAATGCGCTGCGACCTGAACGACAACCTAATCGTGGTCGACACCGAGAACTGCGCCGTGCGGCGAATCGACGCCCGCACCGGCATCGTGACCACCATCGCCGGAGGACGTGAGGGCGGCGACGGCGACGGGGGCCCGGCTGTTGATGCCGGACTATCCCGGGCTCACGGGTGTGGCATCAACGCCGATGGCAACCTCTTCATCGCCGACACCCACAACCACCGTGTCCGCATGGTTGGCCTGTAACGGCAGCGACGTTGGTATGGCCCTGCCGATGACGGTTGCCCGGTTGCGCATCGCTTCCGGCTGGCATACGCTGGGTTGACGGACTATCCACCCCGTCGTCCAGATGTGGTGTAAGGAAGAGGGAGACGAAAGGTACATGGTAGAGACTGGAGCATCTTTGAAAGATTCTGAAGTGCAGGGCCGGCTGGACCGGCTCCTCTCCACCATCCGCAGCGCCGACGCCCGTCAGGTCGGCTATCCCACCAATCAGCGGTTCGATTACTCCCCCCTGCTGCCGTTCATGGACTATTCCCTGAACAATGTCGGAGACCCGTTCCACGACAGCAACTACTGGGCCAACACCCACGAGTTCGAGCGGGAGGTCATCGCTTATTTCGCCCGGCTGTTGCGCATCCCTCCGGAAGAGGCCTGGGGATACGTCACGTCCGGCGGGACCGAGGGCAACATGTACGGGCTGTACCTGGCCCGGGAGTTGTTCCCCACCGCCATGTTCTACTTCTCGGAGGACACTCACTACAGCGTCCTGAAGAACGTGCGCGTGCTCAACGCCAGGTACATAATGATCAAGCGGCAGGAGAACGGCGAGATCGACTACAGCGACCTGCAGGACATGATCCGGGTTAACCGGGACGTGCCGGCCGTGATCATGGCCAACGTGGGGACGACGATGCGGGGCGCCGTGGACGACATCCCCAGGATCAGGGACATTCTGGAGGGTCTCGCGGTAACCAGTTCCTACATCCATGCCGACGCGGCGCTGAGCGGAATGATTCTGCCCTTCGTCCCTGAGCCTCAGCCTTTCGGGTTCGACGCGGGAATTGACAGCATCTCGGTCAGCGGCCACAAGCTGATCGGCTCTCCGCTGCCCTGCGGGGTCGTGCTCACCCGCCGTCCCTACGTCGAGCGGGTCGGCCGGGCCGTGGAATACGTGGGGGTTCACGACACCACCTTGTCCGGGTCCCGCAACGCCATCGCGCCGTTGATGCTGTGGTACGCCCTAATGCGCTATGGCGATGAGGGCATCCGGGAGTTGGTAACTGGCATGCTGGACATGGCGGAATACGCGGTGGGGCAGTTCAACCGCCGGGGCATCAGGGCATGGCGGCACCCGAATTCGGTGACGGTGGTGTTCCCCAAACCACCGTCAGAGGTGTTCCAGAAGTGGCAGATAGCTCCCGAGGGAGACGAAGCACACATAATCACCATGGCTCACGTGACCCGCGAGATGATCGACGAACTGGTGAATGACTGCGCGGTCGGAGATCAAGGATGAAGGGCCGGACAGGTCCGGGCCAATAGCTCCGGGATGAAACGGAGGGACGATTTGGAACAACTGAAACGCATTGTGGTGTTGGTGGACAACGAGGTTGGCGTCATCGCCGGTATCACCAAGGTGCTGGCCGATGGAGGAATCAACCTGGAAGCGCTCAGCACCGAAATGAGCGGCGACCAGGGATCGGTGGCGCTGACCACCAACGACGCGGACCATGCGTTGGCCCTGCTCAACCAGGCCGGTTACAAGGCGGTGAGCGACGATGCTGTGGTGCTGCGACTGCGGGACGAACCGGGGGCCCTTGCGGCGGTGGCGGACGACCTCAGAAAGGCCGGCGTAAACATCCAGAGCCTGCACATCCTTGGACGTCGGGAGGGGTACGCAACGGTCGCCCTGACCACAGACGACCGGGAGCGTACCGAGGCAGCCATCCGAAGCGCCACCATAATCTGACTCCGCGCGTTTCGCTCTTGGAGACGTCGGAAAGGGAGGCGCTGGTGAACTCGCCGGGACACCGAGTGCGGGCTACCAGGATTTGAGGACTGGCAGGACCTCGGATGCGAAAAGCTTCAGGCTCCGCTCGGCAACGGAGAATGGCGTGCCTCCGAAGCGGAAGCTGACCGTCAGCTGAAAGTCCCCCAACAGTTCCCGGCGTTCTTCCAGCCCCCGCAGAATCTTGTCCGGCGTGCCCCAGCTGGCCGCCTTCATGAACCCTTCCACCGCCCCTTCCAGGCCTGCCGAGCGGGCGATTTCGGCCTTCTGCTGGTAGGCGTTGTAGCCCCGCAAGGACTTGAAGTGATCGCCCAGGAACTCGTAGTGATAGAAGTTGCTTTCGACGAATTTGCCCTGGTACTGTCGGGCTTCTTCCTCGCATTGGGCAAGGTCGGTGCCGCAAACCACGAACTCGTTGAGCATCAGGCTGGGCGGTTTTGTGCCGTGGAACTCCTTGTGCAGGGCGCGCCCGCGTTCGATTCCCGGCATACGCATTTCCCACGGGCGGTCGGCGAACATGACGATGTGTGCGCCCAGCTTGGCCGCCGACAGGACTGACTCGTCGCTGGCGGCGACGGCGTAGATGCGCCCGTCGAAGGAGTGTTGAGGCCGGGGCCGGATTTCCGTTCGGGGCTGCTGATAATACGGGCCGTCGCCCTCGATGAACCCCGTCCTCAGGGCCTCGACAATCATCGGGGCCGCCTCGTCGAACCGGTCCCGGGACTCTTCCATGCTGATGCCGAAGGCCTCGAATTCCCGCTTCGCCAGGCCCCGTCCAAACCCCAGCCGGAGGCGTCCGTTGCTCAGGAGATCCAGCACGGCTGCGTTTTCCGCCACCCGCAGCGGGTTATGCCAGGGCAGGATCACGGCCGCCGTGCCCACATCGATATTGGGATGCCTGGCCGCGACGTGGGTCAACACCTGGAGATTGTCCGGCACGAAGGAATAGTCGTTGAAATGGTGCTCGGTGGACCAGATGCAGTCGAACCCGGAGTCGGCGGCAATCTCGGCCAGGCGCAGTTCCTCCTCCCACATCAGGCCGTCCGAGCCCTCGTCCCAGCCGTAGCTGGAGAAGATCATCATCATTCCCACGTCCATGGGACCACTCCCTTTCTGTTCTAAGGGTCGCGCCCTCCGTCACCAGTTAAGGTGACTTATCTAAGGCTCCTTGGGCGCTCCGTTCTTTCGGGTTTTGGCGCCGCGGAAACTCCTAGAAGCTGGGCCTGGAAGCGTAGGGCGTCAGCTGGAGCTCGTGGGTCCAGCAGGACTTGTCCTGGGTGTGGAGGTAATAGAACGCCTCGGCGATGCTGACCGGGTTGACCAGCAGGTCCGGGTTCTGCTGGGCCCGGTCGGTGGCCCGGGTCCCCGGCGAATCAATGGTGCCGTCGATGACCACGTTGGCGACATGGACACCATACTCGGAGTATTCTTCCGTCAACGCCTGCGCCAGCGTCCGCATCATCACCCGGGGATAGTACAGAGACTGCCCGGTATACCGCTTCCGACCCCGCAGCGAGGACGCGTTGTTGGAGATCAATATCGAACCGGAACCCCGTTCCCGCATGGCGGGCAGCACCTCCTGGGCAACCAGGAAGGGGCCGCTGCTGGAGATATGCTGCGCCGTCTCGAAAATCTCGAATGGGATGTGTTCCAGCAGTTCCTTTTCCGGCGGCAGGTCCCTGCCTTCAAGGTACCCGGCATTGTAGACCAGGACATCGGGGTCGCCGGCCTCTTCCCGGATCTGGGCGAAGGCGTTGGATATGGAGTCACGGGACGCCAGGTCCAGCTCGACGATCATGCATTCTCCGCCCTGTTCCCCAATGGCCGCGGCCAGCGGAGACGCGTTGGCTGCACTGCGGGTGGTCAGCGCGGTGTAGAAGCCTTCCTGGGCGAACTTCTGGGAGATGGCACCGCCCACACCCCAGCGCACACCGACGGGCAGATCGCTGTCGTCCAGGGTCCGTCCGTGGGCCAACTGGGTGTTCCGCCCGTCGGACTGCCATTTGGATGTCGCCCCTATGACGACGGCCACCGGTTTTCGCTCCGTGTTCATATCAGGCTCCTTTCGGGAAGTTTTCTATGTCGTGTGATCGCGGGACATTTGGTAATCCTGATGCCGCACCCGCCAATGTCCAGACGGTTCCCCCACAGTTAACGGGACATGGTAAGGGACGCCGGATCAAGGGGTACTGTACTACAAATTCGGAGTTGGCGGTGACATACGGCCCTCTACGCCCTCAACCAGAATCGCCCCCCTGCCCCGAGTCGACAGCGGAGCGTTTGCTTCGAGCCCGGACATACATCCGCCGGATGTCGGAATGTGCGGGAATTCTGGACATTCCATATAATCGAGGCATCCCTTTAGGAGTTTGAGAGATGTCCGTAGTCCTTCCATTCCGCGGCTGCCGGTACAATCCTGACCTGGTGGCCGACCTGGGTTCCACCCTGTGCCCGCCCTACGATATGATCGGCTCGGCGTTGAAAGAGTCGCTGGAGAACCTCAGCCCATACAATGCGGTCCACCTGGAGGGCGGCGAACAACCCGATCCCGTGGACCCGGAGGCGGGTTACCGGACCGCCGCCGCAAAGTTCCAACAGTGGCTGGCTGACGGGGTACTTCGGCGAGAACCGGAGTCCCGCTTCTACCTGATGCGCCACTCGTACCCCTGGCAGGGCGGTACCAGGAGCCACCTGGCCCTCTTTGGTGGGGTGCGGGTGGAGGAGTACGACCGGATGGTAGTGTTGCCCCACGAGTTCACCCGAGAACCGGCGGTCCTGGACCGGGTGGCGCTGCTGGATTTCTGCCGCGCCCAGTTCAGTCCAATCATGACGCTGTACCGCGACGGGGAAGGAGAGTTGCGCTCGGTGTACCGGGAGGTGATGTCCCGAACCCCAGTCCTGGACGTACACGATCCCACCGGGGACGCCGTCACGCTCTGGGAAATTGCCGGCCCAGGCGAGCAGGAGAGGATTACCCGCTTTTTTGCCGATCGCCCCCTGTTCCTGGCGGACGGGCACCACCGTTACGAGGCCGCCCTTCGCCATGGAAGGCAGCAGTCCTACGCCGGAATCGCAAGCGAAACTCCGGCCCACGAGTTCGTGATGATGGCCCTGGTGGAGTTTGGCGATCCCGGGCTGATGTTGCTCCCGTACCACCGCACCCTGGGAGGAGTGTCTCCCGAACAACTCTCGGAGGTAAGGGACAACTTGGACGAGCTTTTCGAGGTCCAGCCGGTTCATCTGGACGAAGAGGAGACGGCAAAACTGCTGGAACAGGTGAACTTCCTCGGGAAAGACGGTCACGCCCTCGCCATGATCGGGCCCCAGCCGGGGGAAGCGTACCTGATGATGCTGCGTCCGGGGATTGACTGGCAGTCCTGGGGTAGCCTGGCGGTGTCCGAAGCCTGGATCCTGGACGAGAAGGCCCTGAAGCCGGTCTTGGGGGAACCCGTTACCCGGTACATCGACTATGTCCACGACGCCGAAGAGGCGGTGCAACAGGTCAACAACGGAGCGCAGCAACTGGCCTTCCTGCTCAAGCCCTTCCCGCTGGACGCCTTTGAGGAGATAGTCGGCGCAGGACAGCGGCTGCCCTCCAAGTCCACCTTCTTCTACCCCAAGCTTCCGACGGGACTGGTAATCAACCAACTGGAAGGATCGCTCTAGGCACTGGACCACCTGGGATAGCATCCGCCAGCCAGGTTGACACAGAGGCGTGTAGCCCACACTCGTGCTCGATAACTATCTCAAACCTTCCCGGGGCCCTTCCCAGTGAAAAGTTCTGTGGTGAAGACCACATGGGAAGGTCTTGAGATAGTTTCTTGCCTGAAACCCCACCCTCTGACAGTTGGCCATTGACACCCTCGCTGCCGGAACACTAACGTTTGTAGGGAAGCGAATTGGTGCGGGAAATTGGGACGGGCAGGAAACCGGTACGGAAGGATATTCGGAGGACATTCATTCATCTCCTGCTGCCAGACCTTGAGCCCGGAGTCCTGCTGGAACTCCCGGTTCCCAACAGGCCCGCAACGCCGGAACCTTCAACCCCGGAACCTTCAACTAGGAAAATGTCCCATTGCCCACGCTCAAATCTCCCTAAAATGTCCCAAAATGTCTCAGCCTGTCCCAAATCGTGTCCCGGACGTGTCCCAAAACCGCCCTGATTGCCCCCAATTTGGCCCGAATGTCCCACGGATCCAAGGGGTTTTGAGCACGAAACCGCCCAAATGTCCCACAACACCCTTTTTGTAATTTTTCGTTAAAAGGACCTCCGGGCAAGTCCCTTCGCACATTGACGGGGCAAGAGCCTGACCCCGCCAATACCGGAGTTGGGGTGGGCGCAAGGACCGGAGCGCGCGACCCTTGGAACCGTTTTGAGACAGGTTTTTAGAGCCCGCCACCTCCGCTTCCCTACTAAACCGGGAAGCAGATGCTATAATGCCCGTTGCGCCGGGGCTGAAGCCCCGGTTTAGACTGGCAAGTATCCCGGAGGAACCGTGAGACTCCCGAGGCAAAACCTGAGGACCCCCGGCCCCACGCCCATACCCGAAGATATCGTGGAAGCGATGTCGGAACCGATGATCAACCACCGAGGGCCCGAGTTCCTCGACTTGATTACCGAGTCCACCCGCCTGTTGAAGCAGGTGTTCATGACCCAGAACGACGTCTTCGTTCTCACTTCCTCCGGTACCGGGTCGCTGGAAGCCGCGTTGGTCAACACCCTGTCGCCGGGAGACAAGGTGCTGGGAGTGTCCGCGGGCGCCTTTGGCGACCGGTTCTGCGACATTGCCGATGCCTACTACGCCGACCTGAAGCGTATCGAGGTGGAGTGGGGAGAACCCATCGACCCCGACATCATCCGGCGCGAACTGCGGGAGGACCCGGAGATCAAGGCGGTGATGATCACCCACAACGAGACCTCCACGGGCGTCACCCACGATTTGGAGTCCATCGCCGCCGTGGTCAAGAACGAGTTCGGCAAGCTGATCCTGGTCGACGCCGTCAGCAGCCTGGGCTGCGTCCCGCTGCCGGTGGACGGCTGGAACTGCGACATGGTCGGGACCGCTTCGCAAAAGGGGTTCATGATCCCCCCTGGGCTGGCTTTCATCAGCGTCAGCGACGACGCATGGGAGGCCAACCGCACCTCCACGATGCCCAAGTTCTACTTCGACGTAGCCGAGGCGAAGAAGTACCTGGAGAGCGGGCAAACTCCATGGACGCCCAACCTGTCCGCCATCTACGGCCTGAGGCTGGCCCTGGACAAGATGATGGATGAGGGAGTTGAGAATATTTTCGCCCGCCATCACGACATCGCCCAGTACACCCGGGACGCCGTCGAGGACCTGGGGCTGGAGCTGTTCTGCACCGATACGGCCCGGGCGTCGGACACGGTCACGGCCATCAAGATGCCCGAGAACATCGACGGCTCCCGCCTGATGAACATCATGCGCACGGAGGAAGACGTGGTCCTGGCGGGCGGGCAGGGAAAACTGGTGGGCCATATCTTCCGTATTGGACACCTGGGCTGGGTCTCCCGGGAAGACATCGAAGAGGTCATCGAAGCGCTGAAGCGCACTCTTCCCCGGGTCGGCTTCAGCGCCTCTTAGCAGTCCCCAACCCGCGGCGGGACACGCCGGCCCGCCCACACCAAGCATTCCGTCGGGCCGACCGGCGGGCCCGGCCGGAAAAGAGGTGCAGCGAATGTCCATGTCCCAGCTTCAGCAGACCATGGCCACCCTGCGGTTGGGCCTGGCCGAAATCCGCAACAAAGAGCAGCAGTTGGACTCGATGATCGCCCAGTTCCGCACCCAGTTGCGTCGTTTGCCACGCCAGGTGGTCTACGGGCGAACTCCGCTGGACTCTTCCCTCTCCGCCATGGGTGAGATCGAAGAACGGCTGTCGGACGCCGAAGCAGTCCGCCGGCGGCTGCTAACCATCAAGAAGGCAGCGCTGGACGAGCTGGCCGCCTTGGAGTCGGTGAAGCAGGTGGACGACGCCAAGGCTAGGTTGGCGGGACTGAGGCGGCAGTTGGCGTCCGACGGCGAGGATGAGGAGACGCTGGCCGAGATGCGCCGTTTGCAGCAATTCATCGCCGAGCACAGCAAACGCGCCGAGGCCGCCATCACCGAGAGCTACCAGGCCCGGGTGGAAGCCAGCCAGTCCGACAGCCCGGAACATCGGTAGCGGCCTCAAGCGCCCTCCCGGAGTGGGCGCGGCCTTTGCTATAATCGCTGCATGACATCCCAGGCCAGCCTGTTCCAGGGACTCAATGACGCCCAGCGCGAGGCGGTGGAAACCGTAGATGGGCCGCTGCTCATCGTCGCCGGCCCGGGGAGCGGCAAGACCAGGGTCATCACTCACCGCATTGCCCACCTGGTCCACGACTACGGCGTCCCGCCCTACCGTATCGCCGCTGTAACCTTCACCAACAAGGCCGCCCGGGAAATGCGGGATCGGGTTGCCCGGTTGGTCGGAACTGACGCCAACTCCGTCACTGGAGGCACCTTCCATGCCTTCTGCGGCCGGATGCTGCGCCGGTACGGCGAAATGGTCGGAGTCAACCGTAACTACTCCATCTACGACTCCGACGACCAGCTTGCCCTCATCAAGCAGGCTGAACAGATGGCATCCAAGGACCCCCAGCGCTTCCCGCCGCGCACCATTCAGTCCATCATTTCCCGGGCCAAGAGCGTGCTGATGAACTCCCAGGCCCTGGAACGGGCCGCCGGGGACTACTTCGAGAAGACCGCCGCCGAGGTGTACTACTACTACGAGGAACTGCTGGCCCGCAACAACGCGGTGGACTTCGACGACCTGCTCCTGAAGGCCGTCCTGCTGCTGGAAAACAACGGGGAGATTCGGGAGCTGTACCAGCGTCAGTATCCCTTCCTGATGATTGACGAGTTCCAGGACACCAACGTCGCCCAGTACCAGCTTTCCCGGCTGCTGACCGGCCCATCCCAGAACATCTGCGTGGTGGGCGACCCGGACCAGTCCATCTACTCGTGGCGCAACGCTGACATCCGCAACATCCTCAGCTTCCAGTCTGACTATCTGGGAGTGAAGGTGATTGCCCTGGAGCAGAACTACCGCTCCACCGGAGCCATTCTCTCCGCCGCCAAGAGCCTGATTGCCTCCAACCGGATGCGGCTGGACAAGGATCTGTTCACCGCCAACGCCGACGGCGACCCGCTGGTGGTCCACGAGGCATACGACGAGGAGGAAGAGGCGGCCTTCGTCATATCCGAGGTGAAACACCTGGTGCGGAGCAAGGACTTCAATCCCGGGGACTGCGCGGTGATGTACCGGGTCAACGCCCAGTCCAGGGCGTTGGAGGAGGCCTGCCTCCACCTGGGCATCAAGTACCGTCTGGTGGGCGGCGTCCGCTTCTACCAACGGCGGGAGATCAAGGACCTGCTGGCCTATCTCCACCTGCTCCAGAATCCCCAGGACGAAATCAACCTGAGCCGGGTGGTCAACGTGCCGCCCCGGGGCATCGGCGCCAAGACAATGCAGACCCTCCTGGACTGGGCACAGAGGCAGGAGGTTCCCCTTTACGGGGCCATGCAGCGGGTGGCGGCGTCCCGGGGAGCTGGACAGAAATCTCCGGTTCCTCTGGCGTCCCGCGCGGTCAACTCCATATCCGCGTTCGTCTCGGTGGTCGAGCGGCTGATGGGACTGGCCCAGTCCGTTCCGGTAGTGCAGCTTATCGACCTGACCCTCCAGGAGTCGGGACTGGACCGGCACATCCGGGAAAGCGACGACTCGCCTGAGGAGCGGTGGGAGAACGTGCTGGCGCTGCGGGAGCTGGCCCAGGAGTTCAACGCCGAGGATCCTCCCGACGGGTTGGCCAGCTTCCTGGAGCGGGTCGCTCTGGTCGCCGAGGTGGACACCTTCGAGGAGGCGGAGGACTGCTTGACCCTGATCACCCTGCACCAGGCCAAGGGTCTGGAGTTTCCGGTGGTGTTCATGGTGGGTATGGAGGAGGGGTTGCTGCCCCACAGCCGTTCCATGGAGAGCGAAGCGGAACTGGAGGAGGAGCGCAGGCTGTGCTACGTGGGCATTACCCGCGCCCAGCGGAGGCTCTACCTGCTGCGCGCATTCCGGCGGGGCTTCATGAGCTTCCGCGGCCCAACCATCGCGTCCCGTTTCCTGAATGAAATTCCCGCCGCCAGCATCGCGGCGGCAGCTGATGGCTCCTCCGGGCCTTACCAGGTCCCGACAAACCGGTCTGCTCGGGTCGTGACCAACGACCAGTGGCGTCCCGCCGCGATGTCCGCACCGGCGCCGTCTCGCCCGGCCCTGTCCGTGGGTGATTCGGTGCGTCACAACACCTTCGGCGAAGGGGTCGTGCTGGACCTGACGGCTTCCAACGGCGACGTGGAGGTGACGGTGGAGTTTGCCGGGGGTCTGGGCACCAAGCGGCTGCTGCTGAGCTTCGCGCCTTTGGAGGTCATCAAGGGTTAGCCAGGGAGCGGCTCCCTGCGCCTTCCCTAACTTGCCCTATGCGCGAACTCGCCTTCCGAATAACCAAGTCCCACGCCTTCGAGTATTCCATCATCGGCCTCATCATCATCAACGGGGTGATGTTGGGCCTGGAAACCTTCCCCAGCATTTCCGCTTCCTACGGGCAGTGGTTTGACCTGGGGCAGGACCTGATCCTGGGCGTGTTCATCGTCGAGGCAGCGCTGAAGATGTTCGCCCTGGCGCCCCGGGTTGACCGCTACTTCAAAAACGGCTGGAACCTCTTCGACTTCACCATCATCGCGGCGTCCCTGGTACCGGCTACTGGAGGATTCGCCGTGGTCGCCCGCCTGGCCAGGTTGATGCGCATCCTCCGCCTCATCTCCGCCGTCCCGGAACTGCGGCTGATTGTGGCGACCTTGGTCAAGTCCATTCCCAGTATGCTCAACATCGTCGCACTGATGAGCCTGGTGGTGTACATCTACGCCATCGTCGGCTTCCAGATGTTCCACGAGCACGACCCGGTCCACTGGCGGAACCTCGGGATCTCCCTGCTGTCCCTGTTCCGGGTGGTGACCCTGGAGGACTGGACCGACATCATGTACAAGGCGATGGAGCTGCATCCCCTGGCCTGGCTCTACTTCGTCAGCTTCGTCGTCTTGGGCACCTTCGTCGTCATCAATATGTTCATCGCCGTAGTCATCAACAACCTGGACGAGGCCAAGCAGGAACGTCTGGCCCAACTGGAGCAGCCCCAGTACCGGGATACCCTGCTGGAGGAAATCCGCGCCACCCAACAATCCCTGCAAAGGCTGGAAGAGCAGCTGCGCCGGCGGCAGGAAGGGGCTTCGTCTCCTTCAGGCCGGACGGAAAGCGACGACTGAAAGCTTCCAATCCCCCGTCCATACACCACCGGAGGCCACCGTGTCTTATGAACTGGTCGTTAAGATTGCCGAAACTGAGGAGGAGCGGGAAGGGGCCGTCGCCGTGCGGATGCGGGTGTTCGTCGAAGAGCAACAGATACCGGCGGAGGAAGAGCTGGACGATGCCGACGCCACTGCCATCCACGCCGTAGCGGTGAACAACGGCAAGATCGTTGGCACGGGGCGCCTGATAGATCTGGCGGACGGGACGGGACAGATCGGGCGCATGGCCGTGGACCAGGAATACCGCCGCCGCGGAACGGGCGGGCAAATTCTGCTCTTCCTAGAGGAGCAGGGGAGGGCCCGGGGGATGATAGGCTTCATCCTCCACGCCCAGGAATACGTCAAGAGCTTCTATGCCAGGCACGGGTACGTGGAGCACGGGGATGTATTCCTGGAGGTGGACATTCCCCACGTCGAGATGCGGAAGGGGGTTAGGTAGGAGCGGGATCGGTTCTGACGGCCCCTCTCCGTTGTGGGCGGCTAGGCGGCGACGGCCTCGACGCCCTCGATTACCCGCACTTCCATCTTGGCGATGTGGCTGGTGGGGATGTCGGCGAGGGCGGTCCGCTCCGGCGAAGCGAAATAGGCGGCCTCCTTGGCGGGTATTTCCTCCACGTTGTCGAACCGGCGCACCCAAATGAACTCGGTCCGGTCGGCATTGACCCATGAGTTCTGCACCGGGATGCCGAGGCGGTCGTGGAGGGGGCGGATGTGCTCGTTGAACAGCTTCAACCAAGAGTCCATCATCCCCCGGTTAATGGTGTAGATACGCAACTGGTAGACCATTTCGTGTTCTCCTGATCCGGCGTTTCGTAGTTGTAGTGTCTGAGCTCTGGAAGAGAGTTAGAAGCGGCAATCCACCGAGAGCTCGCCACATGTGTCGCGGATGTAGCCCACTACCTCGGAATGCAGTGGGATGCCGTCCCGCCGGCGGATGACTTCCATCTCCGCCTCGGGCTGTCCCGCCACCATGACCCGGTCGTGGCCGGGGGCCGGCTTGGTGCTCTTCATCATTCCCAACCATTCATCCATGCTCTCCTTGAAGTGCTCAGGGTCATCGAAGCCGGCGATGTTGTAGGCCGCAACGTAGTGGCCGAAATTGGGACGTCCCGGGACCGCCCCGTAGCCGAAGCCGGTGAGCACGCCGGCGAGAATGTCAACAACGCAGGAAAGGCCGTATCCCTTGTGGGACCCCAGTTCCCGGGTGGCACCCATGGGGAGCAGATGATAGACCTCTGGGACGTCCACTTCCTCCATTATGGGGACGCCGTCCTCGGTGGCCAGCCAGCCCGGCTCCAGCTTGGCGCCCAGCCGCCGCGCAATTTCGATCTTGTTCTGTGCTACCGAGCTGGTGGCGGCGTCGAACACGAAGGGATGGTCATTCTTGGCAGGCACCGCAATGGCGATGGGATTGGTGCCCAGGCGGGGCTCCGCTCCGAAGGTCGGCAGGGTCCGAGGTGGGCAACTGGTCATGCAGACCCCGATCATGTCATGCTCCAGGGCCAGCATGGCATGGTAGGAGGCCATGCCCAGGTGGCGGGCGTTGCCGATGGTCACCATGCCGACGCCCACCTCCGAGGCTTTGCGGATGGCTAGCTCCATGGCCTTGGGAGTGGTGATGGTGCCAAGGCCCCGGTCCGAGTCCATGCTGGCCGTCGCTGGAGTCTCGCGGACAATGCGCAGATCGGGCTGGGGGTTGATCTGTCCGCTGGTGTAGCCGTTGATGTAGCTGCGGAGCATATTGGACACGCCGTGGCTGTCGACGCCGCGCAGGTCGGCCAGCACCAGGGCGTCGGCACCAACCTCGGCATCCGGTTCGGGCACACCCATCTTCTCGAAAATACCGGCCACCGTGGCCTTCAGGTCGTCGCCTTGGACCTGGACTGCTTCTTCCTGGCTGACTCGGAATTGGGGCAGCAAGAGAGACCTCCATCTCGTAAATCGGCCGTGGTTATCTGTTTCCGTTGGGTGCGGGAATGCCGGGTCACGGCCTGAGGGGAAGTATAACATCGGGGGTGGGAAACGGGCACCGGGACGGCGGACGAGCCCCCAACCGCCTTATCCGAAAGGCCAACTCGCTGCCGCCTTGTTATAATCCAACCATCTTCCTTCCCGAAAGGGAACGACCGAGGAATCATGCAAGCCAGTCAAGACCGAGCCTTGGACATTCTAGCCCGGTTGGGCAGCCATCCAGCCACTGCGTTCTACGAGGCGGGGGTAGGCGGAGAGGTGAAGGCAATCCTAGACGAGAGCCACGTGGAGTGGTCTACCGACGGTTACGGAAACATCGTCGCGCTGGTGCCAGGGAAGGACTCGACGGCGGAAGATCTTCCGCCGGTGGCCTTTGTCGCCCACATGGACCATCCCGGGTTTGAGGCAGTGTCACGGGAGGGGGATTATCTGGTGGGAAAGGCAGCGGGTGGAGTGCCCGCTGGCAGCTTTGCCGCCGGGATCCCGCTTCAGGTGGTGACTTCATCGGGCGAACGGTGGGCTGCGGTAACCGCAGGTCCTCATGGGGACCCCGGGGACCGGCAGGTGTTAATCCGTATGGATGCTCACCAGCCCGCCGAGGTCGACCTGCCCTGCTCAGTGGTGTTCGACCTGGTGGACTTCACCCTGGATGAAGGGACTATCCGAATGCGGGCCGTGGACGACCTGGCGGGATGCGCCAGCACTTTATCCGCTCTGGCAGTGCTGGCCCAGGAACCGCCGCCGGGGCCGGTCTACGGGGTGTTCACCAGGGCCGAAGAGGTGGGACTGGTGGGAGCGCGTCTGATGGCCGAGGCGAGAACGCTTCCCATGGAAACGCTGGTGGTGTCTCTGGAGTCCAGCCGCACCCTTCCCGGGGCGGAAATCGGAGGAGGTCCGGTCATCCGTGTGGGGGATGCTGGCTCTACTTTCAGCGCCGAAGCCGAGTCGGTGCTCATCAAGGCAAGGGAAACCCTCCTGGAACGTTCGCCGGAGTTCAGGGTGCAGCGGCAGTTGATGAGCGGCGGCGTGTGCGAGGCCAGCGCTTTCGGCATCCACGGCTATCGCTGCACGGGAATCGCCTTCCCGCTGGGCAACTACCACAACGGCGCCCCCGAGGACCGGATCGAGGCCGAGTACATCGACTGCAACGATTTCCTGAACGGCGTGGAGTTAATCCTAGAAGCAGCCCGTTCCGTTCCCCAACGGGGGGACACGGCCTTCCAACGGCGGCTGCGGGACCTGCCCGCCGAGTTTCGGGAGCGGATGACGGCGGGATAGTAGGAAGCACGCTGGGGGGACGAGTCCCCCAACCCCCCCAACAGAGGGAGTTACAGGCCCTGAAGAACCCCTTGGGCGGTTACGCCTATGTCGGCGGGAGTGGGAATGATGGTCGCGCCAGCGCCGCGCAGAGCGGCGATCTTCGATTCCGCCCGGGCTCCTTCTCCGGTAATGATGGCCCCCGCGTGGCCCATGCGCTTGCCCGGAGGGGCGGTCGCCCCGACGATCAGGGCGCAGACCGGCTTGGTCATGTTCTCCTTGATAAAGGCGGCCGCCTCCTGCTCCATACCGCCGCCGATCTCGCCAATGAACACCACCAAGTCGGTGTCGGGATCGTCGTTGTAGAGGCCCAGTATCTCGGAAAAGCTGGTTCCGATGATGGGGTCGCCGCCGATGCCGACGCAGCTGGACTGTCCGATGCCCAGGGAGGTCAGCTGTCCCACCGCCTCGTAGGTGAGGGTGCCGCTGCGGGAGACGACGCCAACCCGTCCCGGGCGATGAATGGCTCCTGGCATGATGCCCACCTTGCAGCGGGCCCCCGGATTGATCATCCCGGGACAGTTGGGGCCGATGAGACGCACAGGCTTGTCGTGGATGAAGCGGGAGACTTTCACCATGTCCTGCACCGGCACACCCTCGGTGATACAGGCGATGAGGGGAATGCCGGCGTCCACCGATTCGACGACTGCGTCTGTGGCGAAGGGAGGCGGAACGAATATCAGCGCAACGTTGGCTCCCGTTTCGGAAACGGCCTGCTCCACCGAGTCGAACACGGGCACGGTATCATCGAACAGTTGGCCGCCCCGGCCGGGGGTCACGCCGGCCACCACTTGAGTGCCGTAGGCCAAGCAGGCCCGGGCGTGGAAGCTGCCCTCCCTTCCGGTGATGCCCTGCACCAAGATGCGCGAATTTTCGTCCAGCAGAATGCCCATGCTTCAGGATACTCCTTGGTGAACCAGCGGCTTGATCAGGCGGCGTTCTTGATGGCTTCGGCCGCTTCCGTGAGGGTGTCGGCAAAGGTTACGTTGAGGCCGGACTCAGCGAGGATGGACTTGCCTTCTTCCAGGTTGGTGCCCAGCATCCGCACGATGAGTGGCAGCCTGGAGCCAGCCCGCTGGTAGGCCAGTACGATCCCCCGGGCTGCGACGTCGCAACGCAGGATGCCGCCGAAGACGTTGACCAGTACGCGGCGCACCTTGGGGTCGGAGAGGATTATCCCGACGGCCTGAGCGACCTTTTCGTCGGTGGCGCCGCCGCCCACGTCCAAGAAATTGGCGGGAGCGGCTCCCGCGGCGTTGGTGACGTCGAGGGTGGCCATGGCCAGTCCTGCGCCGTTGACCAGGCAGCCCACGTCACCGTCCAGGTTCACGTAGGCGATGTCCTGGTCCGCCGCCTCGGCTTCCAACCGGTCCTCCTGGGAGCGGTCCCGCAGCTCCTGCAGGTCCTGGTGGCGGAACATTGCGTCGTCTTCCAAGTCCATCTTGGCGTCCAGCGCCACCACCCCGCCGTCGCCGGTGACGATGAGGGGGTTGATCTCGACCAGGGAGCAGTCGTGGTCGGCAAAGACCTGGTAGAGCCGGGAAAGGATCTGGGCCGCTGGACGGGCCGCAGCGCCCTCGATGCCCAACCGCTGGGTCATTCGCCGGGTCTGGAAGGGCATCAACCCCAACCCCGGATCGATGGGCTCGGTGTGGATGTCCCCGGGGCGGCTCTCCGCCACTTCCTCGATGTCCATGCCACCGGCAGCGCAGACGATCATCACCGGGCCCCGCACGCCCCGGTCAATGGTGATAGCGGCGTAGAGTTCCTGCTTGATGTCGGCCAACTCCTCGACTAGAACCGAGTTGATGGGGACACCCTCGGGTCCGGTCTGGTTGGTGACCAAGCTCTGCCCCAGCAGTTCCTGGGCGGCTTCCCGGGCCGCCTCGGGGCTCTGGGCCAGCTTGACTCCTCCCGCTTTGCCCCGTCCGCCGGCGTGAACCTGGGCCTTGACGACTGACCGGCCGCCCATGGCGGCGGTGGCTTCCTGCGCTCCCTCGGAGGTAGCGGCCACCTGCCCCCGCGGGATGGGGATGCCGTAGCGGGAGAAAATCTCCTTAGCCTGGTATTCGTGCAGCTTCAAGAGCGTCTCCCTCCTATATTTTCATTGGAGCCGGCTAATTGGAGCCGGGGACCGGACCCTCCAGGTATCGGAACAGCGGAGAGTCAGCCCCCAAGACGACCGTGTCGTTCTGGTTGAGCACGGCCTGGTAGGCCAGCAGGCTGCGGCGGAAGGCGAAAAAGTCCGGATCTTCGTTCAGCGCCTCAGCCAGGATGCGGATGGCTTCAGCCTCGCCTTCACCACGGATCTGGTTGGACTCCCGGTCCGCTTCCGCCAGGATAACGTCGCGGTTACGGTTGGCCACCGCCCGGATCTTCAGGTCTTCTTCCTCACCCTCGGCGCGGAACTTGGTGGCGATGCGGTTACGCTCGGCCCGCATACGGGTGAAGATGCTGGGGGTCACTGAATCTGGGAAGTCGGCCCGCTTCAACCGGACGTCGATTATCTCAATGCCGAACTCCCGATCCCGGACCTCCTGCCGGACGCCGTCCAATACTTCGTCGAGGATCTGAGTCCTGGTGTCGCGGCCCTCGAAGAGAGGCAGGCCGTCGTCGTCCTCGACTGGGTTGCCGGCCTCGTCGAGGATGGGCTCGGAGCCGATTATCTCGAACCGGTCCCGCAGGGCCACCCGGTCGCGCATGGTGGAGTTGACGATGTTGCCAAGCCGGCTGCGGGCGGTGAGCTCAGTTTGGAGTGTCTTGCGAAACTGCACCGGGTCGGTGATGCGGTAACGGGCGTAGGAGTCGATGATCAGGTTCTGCTTTTCCTTGTCCGGCATGGCCTCGGGTGGGGCGTCGATGCGCAGGATGCGCTTGTCAAGCCGGATGGCCTGGTCCACGAATGGGGCCTTGAGGTTAAGGCCAGGGAATCTTATGACGGTCTGGACTTCTCCGAACCGGGTAATGATGACCTGCTCGGTCTCATCAACTACGTACAGGGCTTGCCGGGCTACGATCAGGCCGACCACGATCAATACCAGAAGTACGACTAAAGCTTTCATCTGAAGTTCTCGCTCACGATTGTCAGGAGTAGGCTTCGGGATTTCAGGACGCAGGCGCCTTAAGGACTGGGACCAAAGGGCACCGGCGTTAATGCCCCGTCGCCGCCCAGAATCAGCACAGTCTCTGCATCCGGTGAAACTACAATCTTGGTGATCCCCGGCAGCACCAGTTCCATGGCCTCCAGGTAGAGCCGCTGTCGGGTTACTTCCCTGGACTCCTGGTATTCGTTAAGGATCGAGGTGAACTGGTCCGCTTCACCCTGGGCCCTGGCGATGCGGGCCTGCCGGAAGGCTTCCGCTCCTTCCTTGATCCGCTCGGCGTCACCCTCCGCCCTGGGAATGATGTCGGCCTCGAAAGCCCTGGCCTGGTTGATGCGGGTGTCCCGCTCCTGTCGGGCGCGGAGCACGTCGTCGAAGGCGTCGCGGACCTCCTCGGGCGCTTTCACGTCCTGCAGCTGGACCGTCTCGATGTTGATGCCAGTGCTGTAGGAGTCGACGATCTCCTGCAGCCGCTCCTTGGTGCGGGCCTCCACCTCTTCACGGTTGCGGACCAGGATGTCGTCGATGGAACGCTGGCCCACCACCAACCGCAGGGCCGCCTCGGCCGCGTCCTTGAGGGTGCGTCCATCTGGACGGCCCGGAGGGATGGCCCGGGTCTCCTCGCCGGGATCATTCACCCGGAAAAGGAATTCGTTCAGGTTCTTGATGTTGTACTGGACCACCATCTGGACGTCGACGATGTTCAAGTCTCCGGAGATCATCAGCGCCTCGGTGGGGAATGGGCTGGCGCTGCCGGTCTCGTTGCTGCGGAACCCCAGCTCCATGGCACGGATCTCCGTGACCCGAACCACATCCTTCTTGCCAATAGGCGTGGGCCACCACCAGTGGAGGCCTTCCTCGGTCACCGGGGCACCCTGTACTGCTCCAAACAGACGCAGTGCACCGTTCTCTCCGGGACTGATGGTGTAGATTCCGGTGCCCAGCCAGACCACGGCGATGATGCCGATGGCCGCCAAGATAAGCAATCCGATGCCGCCACCGCCGAAGCGGCCGCCAATTGATCCCCAGCCGCCGCGAAGACGGGATAACAGCTGGTCGAAGTCCATTTCCGGTTGTCTGGGGCCGCCGGGAGGGTACATCTTGCCATCCTTTTTCCCGTGGGATGGTCCCCACAGGACAGTGGAGTGGGCCCTTTTGGAAAAAGCCGCCTATGATTCTAACACTTACCGGAAAGTCCCGCCCGGTTGCCCGGACCAAATAGCATGGTTTTGCCACCGCTGTTCCAGGGGACCCTCCGCCGGATGAGGTACGGCAACCACCCCGCAGGGGGAGGTGAGCGGCCAGGCTGTATAATCAATGCCCAGAATCATGGATATTGCCGCTCAGACCGGGACAGGGCCAAGCAGTCCCGAAAATAGGGCGGATGGAGGTCTTGGCACATGAACCAAAACGGCCTGACCGTAAGCCCCGGGGAGGACATGACCCGGATACAGGTCACCTGTCCTCACCAGAGCGGGATGCTCTATGTCGTGCCAGCCGAGCGCAGCTGGGTCTGCTCTGCCGAACAGGTGCCATCCCACGCCCTGGCCGGTTTCTTCCGGGAACTGCTGGAGCTTCGTGACCCGCGGGTAGCCGAGCTTATGCAGCAGTGGGGCATCTACTACCGCCAGCTTCCCCTGGATTCGCCGGAAGGGGCAGGGGGAGGGGCTTCTTCCCCGGGCGAGACCGGCTAAGACCGAAATACGCCTTTCCCCGTGGGATGAAAACGAGGGTTGGGGGGATTCCCCAACCCTCTTGTCCTGCCATTGGCCGGGACCGTGTAACCCAGTGGGAAAACGGGCTATCCGGCTCCCTCGCCCGGAGGAACGCTTTCGCTGGACAGCGACGGGGCCGGGTGCGGCATCGTTGGCGGCTGGGCCGGGCGGGGTGCATAGGGAGGCGGCGATTCCGGAGGCATAACCGGGACGCCGTGGTCCCCTTCCGCTCCCGGGTCCTCCAGATTGAACAGGCGGGTCAGCGTGTCCCCGGATACCGCCTCGTGTTCGATGAGGTATTCGGCCACCTGGACCAGCTTGGGCTTGCGGTCGATGAGTATCTGGCGGGCCGTCTGGTAGGCGTGGTTGGTCAAGGTCTTGACTTCGCTGTCGATTTCCTCGGCCACGTTGTCTCCGTAGTCCCGCTCCTCGCTTATTTCCCTTCCCAGGAACACCATCTCTTCGCGCTTGCCGAAGGTGCGGGGCCCCAGAGCTTTGCTCATGCCGTACCGCTTGACCATGCCCAGGGCAATCTTGGTGGCCTTCTCCAAGTCGTTGCTCGCCCCGGTGGTGACCTCGTCGAAGATGAGCTCCTCGGCCACACGTCCGCCCATGGTTACAGCCAGCATGTCCTGGAACTGATTCTGGGTCCATAGATAACGGTCTTCTTCGGGAAGCAGGGTCGTATGCCCGCCCATGTTGCCCCGGGACACGATGGAAATCTTGTGGACCCGGTCGGCGTGGGGCAGGGCCCAAGCCACCAGGGCGTGGCCCGCCTCGTGGTAGGCCGTCATTTCCTTTTCGCGGATACTGATGACCCGGCTCTTCCGCTCCGGGCCAGCGATGACCCGCTCCACCGCTTCCTCGAACTCGGGCATGTTGATCGTCTTCAGGTTCTTGCGGGCGGCCAGCAGGGCGGCCTCGTTGACCAGGTTGGACAGGTCGGCGCCGCTGAACCCGGGTGTCTCCTTGGCCAGGGTGTCCACCTTGACCTCGGGGGCAATGGGCTTGCCGGCGGTGTGAACGTCGAGGATGGCCTGTCGTCCCGTGACGTCGGGCAGATCCAGAGTGACGCGGCGGTCGAAGCGCCCCGGACGGAGCAATGCCGGGTCGAGGATGTCGGGGCGGTTGGTGGCGGCGACGACTATGATGTTGGTGTTGGTCTCGAAGCCGTCCATCTCCACCAGGATCTGGTTGAGGGTTTGCTCCCGCTCGTCGTGGCCTCCGCCCAGTCCGGCCCCCCGGTGGCGGCCCACGGCGTCAATCTCGTCGACGAAGACTATGCAGGGGGCGTTGCGCTTGGCCTGGTCGAAGAGGTCCCGCACGCGGGCCGCACCGACTCCGACGAACATTTCAACGAACTCGCTGCCGCTGATGTGGAAGAAGGGCACTCCAGCCTCGCCGGCAACCGCCCGGGCCAGCAGGGTCTTGCCCGTGCCCGGCGGACCCACCAGCAGGACTCCCTTGGGGATGCGGGCACCCAGGGAAAGGAACCGCTCCGGGTACTTGAGGAATTCGACAACCTCCTGGAGTTCCTGCTTGGCCTCGTCCACTCCCGCCACATCGTTGAAGGTGACGGTGGGACGGTTGAAGGGCATCATCCTGGCCCGGCTGCGGCCGAAGCTGAGGGTCTGGTTGTTGCTTCCCTGGGCCTGGCGCATCATGAACAGGATCAGGCCGCCGAAGAAGATCAGGGGCAGGAAGTTAAGCAGGATTCCGAAGAAACTGCCCAAGCCGCCGGAGCCCTTGAACACCACCTGGACTCCCTCGGGCCCGATGGTGACGCCGTTCTCCGTCAGCAGACTGACGATGTCGGTCTGATCTCCCATCCGGCTGGTGAGCTGGGTCCCGCCGGCACCGGCGGAAACGCGGGGAACCACGGTGAGCTTCTGGCCTTCAACGATGATCTCACTGACCTCGTTGCGCTTGGCCCGGTCGATGACCTCGGTAATCGGCACCGGGTCGCTGGAGCCGAAGGTGGGAATCAGGGTGTAGAAGACCACTATCACCCCCACTATGATGAGGAGATAGACCAAGCTGTTGCGGAGCCAGCGATTGCTTCCCATGCCCTCTTCCGACCTTTTATGAAAGCCACCACTTGCGCGCCCGGTTAAGGCAACTTATCTAAGGGCGCTGGGCGGCGGGGCCGCCGATGATGCGTCAATTTACATCATAAAGCAGCCCTATCCAAATTGCAAAAACGCGCAAGCGTGTAAGCGGGAGGGTTGGACAAAAATATACAGGGAGGATTCGCCCGGGTTTGGATTCCCGCCCCAGCCTACGCGGGGTAGGCTCTGCACTTGAATGACGGGAAAAGCGGTGAAGCAAGTGACACGACGGGAGTGGCAGGAAGAAAATAAATGTGTCCCATTTTGTCCGATTCTGTCCCATTTGGGAGGGCCGAAATTTTGGTTTGTGTGTCAAATGGCCCATTTCAGGGGATTTGAGCACGGAATCCCGGGAAGCGGGCGTCAAAGAGTGCGATTCTTGGGGGAAAGTGTCCCGCGGTTGTGCCACGATTGTCGCATTTTGTCGCACGATTGTGCCATTTTGTGTCATCCCCTCCAGGGGCTGCGGGAGTCGCGGGGCCGGGTGGGGCGGGAGAAAACGTTCCCGCTATATTTCGCCGCATTCCCGACAGCGGGAGGGTCACGGCAGATCGGCGAGTCCCGGACCTGGCAGGGTGGATTTCCCGGGAGGGACTTGATGATGGACTGGTCACACTTCATGGTACCGGGGTTAGGGGAGGAGAAGCAAGGGGAAGAGCGTCAGTGAAGAGGTATAGGTCATAGGGTACGTTGGGGGATGCATCCCCCAAACCCCCTGAATCAGGGGTTGCCGTTGGGTTCGCTGGTGCGAAAGGTGACCCCGTCCCGGAGGCGCTGGCGGATGGCGTATACTTGGGCCGGAGCGGAATTTTCGCGCGTAATCCAGCCTGCTTGCGGAGGTTGCCATGACCAGCGGCGCCAGTTCTTCCAGCCTGCCCCGGGTGTACGTTATCGGCACCGGGGGGACCATATCCACCGTGGGGGAGTCCCGCAGCGACTACATCAACTACAGCTACGGGAACAGGCACCTGACCATCCAGCAGATGCTGGAACGGGTCCCGGAGGTCAACGCCTTCGCCGAAGCGGTGCCCGAGCAGCTGATCAACGTGGGCAGCACCGAGGTGGCTCCGCCCCACTGGCTGCAGTTGGCCCAGCGGATCAACCAGATTTTCCGGGGCGACCCGGAGGCGGCGGGGGTGGCCGTGACCCACGGCACCGCAACCCTGGAGGAGACAGCCTACTTCCTGAACCTGACTGTCCGCAGCAGCAAGCCGGTGGTGGTCACCGGGGCGATGCGTCCGGCCAGCGGGCTGGGGACAGACTCGGATGTAAACCTCATCGACGCTGTGAGGATTGCAGCGTCACCCAACTCAGGCGGTCGGGGTGTGCTGACCGTCCTGAACAACGAGATCCAGGCAGCACGGGACGTGACCAAGTCCAACAGCTACCGGCTCGAGACCTTTCGCTCCAACGAGCTGGGGTTTCTGGGCTACGCCGACTCGGATGAGCAGGTGGTCTTCTACCGCACGCCCACCAAATCCCACACCGCCGACAGCGAGTTCGACGTCAGCGGCCTTTCCGAGCTGCCCAGGGTGGACATCGCCTACGCCTATGCCGGGGCGGACGGGTTGGTCCCAAGAGCGTTGGCAGATGCGGGGGTGCCGGGAGTGGTGGCCGCCGGATTGGGCAGCGGCGGGTCTTCGCCGGAGTTCATGCGGGGGTTGAAGGAAGCGCAGGAACGGGGCGTGCGGGTGGTCATAGCAAGCCAGACGGGGAACGGCCGGGTGATGCGGACGCGGCGATTTTCCGAGGACGGGTACGTGGTGGCCGACAACCTGGCGCCGAAGAAGGCTCGCATCCTGTTGATGCTGGCCTTGGCCGTGACCGATGACCCGGAAGAAATTCAGCGGATGATGATGACGTATTAGAGGGGTTACGCTGGGGGACTCGTCCCCCAGACCCCCATAGAGAAGAGGGCCTCTATTTGGTAGAGGCCCTTCCTTATTGACGTTGGGCGGTGAAGTCCGGGTTAGCCGGGGACTTCGTCGTAGTGGTGGTTGGTGCTGACGACGTTGCGCTCGTAGAGGCCGGCGATCTCGTCGTCGGAGTAGCCCAGCAGGCCGCTGAGCACCTCTTCGTTGTGCTCGCCCACTTGGGGAGTGGTGCCGACAACGGCCGGGGTGCGGCTGAAGTGCCAGAAGTCGCCGGAGACGGCGATGCTGCCAGCCAGGAAGTCGTCCACCTCGACCATGGCCCGCCGCTCCCACGGGTGGGGGTCCTGGGCGGCCTGGGCGATGGTGTTGACCGGCGCCGCCGTGACGTCGTGGTGGGTGAAGTGGGCGATGGCGTCCTTCATGGTCATGTCGGCCAGCAGTTCCCGCATCGCCTCCTGGACCACGGCCCCGTTGGCACCCCGCTCGTGGCGGGTGGTGAAGCGGGGATCCTCCAGCCACTCGGGCTTGCCGAGGGCGTTACAGACCCGGTGCCAGTGGTGCTGGTCGCCGGCGGAAACGAGGACCCAGCCGTCCTTGCAGGGATAGGTCCCGCTGGGAGGCGCCGCCGATTCCCCGCGCCGAGGCTCGACGCCGGCTCCGTGGTAGGCGGTGACGGGGATCTCGGTGTAGCTGTAGCCGGTGTCGGCCAGGCAGACGTCGATGGTCTGGCCCTCGCCGGACCGCTCCCGCTCGTGGAGGGCGGCCAGGGTGCCGATGGCGGCGTGGAGGGCGGTGGTGCGGTCGATGATGGGCACGCCGGCCCGAATGGGGGGCATCCCCTCCTCGCCGGTGACCATGGCGATGCCGGACATGGTCTGGCCGATGGGGTCGTAGCCGATCTGGTTGGAGTAGGGGCCGAACTGGCCGTAGGCCGAAACGTTGACCATGATGATGCGCGGGTTAATCTCCTTGAGGACGTCGTAGCCGAACCCCATGGCGGCGATGGTACCGGGACGGAAGTTCTGGAGGAGCACGTCGGAGATCCCCACCAGCTTGCGCAGGACCTCCTTGCCTTCGTCCTTGCGCAGGTCGATGCTGAGGCTCTTCTTGCCGCTGTTGTACTGGACCCAGTAGGCGCTCTGCTTGCGCACCCAGGGAGCGTGGTAGCGGGTCTCCTCGCCGCCGAGACGCTCGACCTTGATTACCTCGGCGCCCATGCGGGCCAGGACCTGGGCGCAACGGGGGCCAGCCTGGTGGCGGCCAAGGTCAATTACCCGGATTCCGTTCAAAGGTCCGTTCGCTTCAGCCATAGAAAAATCTCTCCTCGATGTTGTTTCCCACAGGGGGGTGCTGGCCGTGATATCCTTGATGAGCTGCCGTGGCCGCCGGAAAAGTTTGGCAAATTCTACGACTCTGGGCGGCAAACGGCAAGCCGGGGGAAGCCCGGGGGCCGGGATGATACTGCCGCGGCGGGAGAAAAATTCCTGTCCCATTTTGTACCAAACTGTCCCACCGCCGCCGCGCCGGACCCCCGGCCTGGCCGATGAGCCGGAAAAACCGCGACAGAAGCGGACATTTCGGGACATTTGAGCGTGGAGGCGGCTGGTTTTTATCCGTGTTTTTCTCGAAATGTCGGGGCTATGTCTGGTTTTTTCGGGGGAATATCCCCATTTTGTCCGGTTTTGCCGCACCCTGCTTGTGGGGATTCCTGGCGGTGGGGAAGGAATGGGGCAAGAGTCCTCCCGCGCTGGAATCCGTGTTCAACGTTTACCGTGGCCACACTTCCATGGTAGGGCATGGAGGTGGGGGGACGCCAGAGGCAAATGTCAGCAAAAACCGGGTAAGGACTGGGGACATTCTCTGCCGGACGGCGCGTCTTCCGGGTATACTGCCCCAATGATAGCCCAGGCGCTGACCACCATTGCCGAAGAGCCGGCCCCTTACCAGGACAGGTCCGGCGACGAACGGAAAGGGCCCGTCCTGCCGGAGAGTGCGCTGGCGAAGCTGTGGCAGCGTCGGGCGGCTCGCCAGGAGTGGTTCCGCACCAGCCAGGGCAGGCGGGTGAGGGTGCTCTACCCGGGGCGTCCCGGCACCTCCGCCGGACCGGACTTCCGCAACGCCCTGCTGCACTTCGAGGATGAGGGGGTAGTGCAGGGGGACGTGGAGATCCACATCCGACAGCAGGACTGGTACGCCCACGGACACCGGAAGGACCCCAACTACAACGGAGTTGTGCTGCACGCCGCCCTGGACCTGTCCCCGAATCCGACCGAACGTCAAAGCGGGGGCGAGGTGCCGGTGGTTTCCCTGACATCGCTGCTGCCCCGGGAGGAATTCTCGCCCAGCGATGCGGACGGAGAATCCGGGTATGCCGGCGCGGTCTGGACCATTCTGGCGGGATTGGGTTATCCGCCGCCCGCCAGTCCGGAGGAATTGGGCGAGTTATTGGACCGGGCGGGGGATGAACGGTTCCTTGGGAAAAGCCGGCGATTCGGAAAATTCCTGGCCGAGCAGCCGCCGGAGCAGACCCTCTACGAAGGAATAATGGAAGCCCTTGGGTACCGCAACAACCAGCAGCCCTTCGTCCGGCTGGCCTCGCTGGCGCCCTATGCTTCCCTGGAGAGAGAGGCGGGCCACGTTCCTGCCGACTCCCTGGTGGAAACTCTGGAAAGCTGGCTGCTCCAGCTTTCCGGCCTGCCGCCGGAGCGGGGGACGCGATTCTTCCCGTTGCCCCGGCGGGGATTGGGGAGTCCGATGGACCCGCGGGAGTGGCACTGCTTCCGGGTGCGCCCGGCCAACCATCCCAGGCGGCGCATTGGCGGGGCGGCCAGGCTGCTGGCGAGACGTTTTGATGGTACGCTGGAGGGCGGGCTGGTGGAGGGGTTTTTCCGGATGGCCGCGGAGGGCAGTTCCCGCCGGTTGACTGATGCCTTGACCGTGACCGGCGGAGGGGTGACTTACATCGGAGCGGCCCGCGCAAAGGAGGTGGCGGTGAACGTGGTGCTGCCTTTTCTCCACGGGCTGGCCAAGACGAACGGGGATGGCGAAACGGCCGCCAACTGCCTGGGCCTTTACAGAAAGTTCGGGAAGCTGGCAGGCAACGAGGTGGAGCGGGAGACGGCGGGGTTGCTGTCCGTTGCGGGGATAGCGCTGCCGAAGCTGAACGCGCGGCGGCAGCAGGGGTTGATTCACCTGCAGCGGGTTTTAGCCGGGGAGGCGGGGTGATGCTGGGGGACTCGTCCCCCAGACCCCCGTAAAAAAGAGGCCGTCCGTGAAGCGCGGATGGCCTCTTTATTCCCCGGATGACGGGAGGTCAGCCCTTGCGGGTCTGGTTGGCCAGGGGGACGGCCAAGGAGATGCGGAAGTCGTCGCCGATGCTGCGGGCGATGTGGCCGTGTCCGGTGATGTCCTCGGCGATGAGCACATCGCCGGGGAAGAGGCGGGCCTTGCTGCCGTCGGCGACCTCGAACTCGGCGGTGCCGGCCATGTTGACGACGTACTGGAGCCGGGGGGCGTTGTGGTAGTCGGACTCGGGGCCGGCGGCCCGGGCGTTGAGGTTGATGGCTCCCTCGCCCACCTGGTTGGCGATTTCAGCGAACTCCTCGGGGCTGACGTCCTCGAAGTGGGACTCGCCGTCGTCGCCGGAATAGACGCGGACTATCTGGACCATGCTGTTGCCTCCTTTATACTGTATGGATGGGTCGCTGTTTGTCCTACCCTTGCGGGGACATTCTAGCATGACGTGGGTCCGCAGTTCGGCCCGCCGTCTGGTAGAAGACGGGAGCGTAGAGCCAGCCTTCCAGCATCACGACCGGATCATAGGCCGGCTGTCCCGGTTCGGCCGGACACCGGAACAGGCCGGGATCCAACACCCACATGGCAGCGACCAGGGAGGCCACCACCGCATCGAGGCAATCGTGGTTGTCCAGGCAGACTTCCCTGAAGGTTTCCAGGCCGGAGAGGCGCGGCCCGGCAAGGCGGTCCAAGCCGTCGAGAATTCGATAGCGGAGTTCGGTAGTGCGCCGGCCCGTCTTGTAGCCCTTGCAGGGGAGGCCCAGGGCCTTGAGCGCGGCCCCGGGCATGGCTTCTAGGAGCAACGGGGCGTCCGGCCTGCCACCGCTCTCCTTGAGTGGCAAGGGGGGCACCTCGCAGCCCAGGACCCCAAGGCGGTGGAGCATCTGCATGCCCCGGAAGGTCATGGGCACCATGTTGGGGTTGACCTTGTGGAGACAGGAGTAACATTCAGGATGGAAGGTGTCGGCCACGCGCTTGGGCTCGCCGTGAGCCGCCACGAACTTGTCCCGCAACAACAGGAAATCTTCGAACGTCATCGCGGCGGCAGCTTCCCACAGGTCGGGCATGGCGACGGCTTGGGGCTGCCAGAACCGGGCGAAAGATTCGGGCACCGAGAAAGGGAAGTCCAGGGCGGCCACGGTTGGACCGTCGGTTTCCCGCAGCAGGGCCGCCAATTCATCCCGCGATACGGGGCGGGATGAGTCCAGCCGCAGGGTTATATTGTCCAGGACGGCGGTGGCGACCCAGGTGTTGCGGTCGGACTTGGCCCCGCTGAAGTCTACGCCGATGATGTTCATGGGGCCTCCGGTGTCCGTTTCCGGTTTCCTTGCATGGGTTATCCGCCGGTAGTATATTCGCCGGGCTTGGCGGGTGCAGCCTGCCAGGCCCGATTTTGAGCCACCGAAAGGAGCAGCATGAATCTCACCGAACGCCGCGAGAATTACCGGGCCATTTTGGCCGGAGACAAGTGCGTCCATCCCGGGTCGGTGTTCGACCCCATTTCGGCGCGGGCGGCCCAGGATGTGGGCTTTGAGATAGGGATGTTCGCCGGGTCCATCGCTTCGGGGACGGTGCTGGGGGCACCGGACCTGATCGTCCTGACCCTGTCCGAGTTCGCCCAGCAGATCCACCGCATCTGCCGGGCCAGCACCATCAGCCTAATGGTGGACGCGGACCATGGCTACGGGAACGCGCTGAACGTGCGGCGCACGGTGGAGGAGCTGGAGTCGGCGGGCGTTTCCTGCCTGACTATCGAGGACACCCTGTTGCCGTTGAGCTTCGGCGCGGGCGGCGAGGGGGCGCTGATTTCCCTGGACGAGGGCATCGGCAAGATGAAGGCCGCCCTTTCGGGACGGCAGGACCCCAGCCTGGTGGTGGCGGGCCGGACCAGCGCCCTGCGGGTCGGCGGCGTGGAGGAGGCCATCCGGCGGGTGAAGGCCTACCAGGAGGTGGGCGTGGACGCGGTGTTCCTGGCGGGAGCCCAGACCAGGGCCGAAATCGAGGCGGTCAACGCCGAGGCGCAGATTCCCCTGCTGCTGGGCGGGGCCGGCGGAGAGCTGGCGGATCTGGATTTCCTGGGGGCCAACGGCGTGCGGGTGGCCTTACAGGGACACCTGCCCTTCCAGGCGGCGGTGAAGGCGGTGTACGACACGCTGAAGGCGCTGCGGGACGGGGTTGCTCCGGCGGACCTGCGGGACTCGCTGGCGTCGCCGGAGCTGATGGGGCAGCTGACGCGGCGGGGCGACTACGACGAGTGGATCGCGGAGTTCCTGAAGTAGGTGGGGATTTACCGGGGGTACGTTGGGGGATCCGTCCCCCAAACCCCCTTTTCGCTAATCCGGTTCCAGACCGTGGAAGAAGTCGGGGGGGATGGTTAGGCCCGGGGGGACGGGGGGCCAGCCGCGAACGTACCACTCGCGGCCCATGTTGTGGGCGGTGGCCTCGCGGGGGACGGTGAAGTAGGGCCAGTCGGTTGCGGTCTGGGTCCGGTGGCAGACGATGCAGGCCAGCTTGGCGTCCAGGTGTTCTCCCACGTCAAACTCAAAATGGATTTCGTCGCGCGGAACGCCGTCGTTGACCCGGTCAGGGGTTGGCAGGGGAAAGTCCACCCCGGCCTCCCGCAGCTTCAGGGCCATGTCGGTGCGGAAGCCCCGGGGGCGGACGCTGTAGAAGAGTCTTTGGGGCTCGTGGCGCACTAGTCCCGCCGCCAGCTGCTCCGGGTGGACCGACGGGTCGGCAGCGGCATGGAAGGCCTTGGTGGCGTGGCGGCAGATGGCGATGTGGTCGGGGTGGCCGTACAGGCCGTCGGGTCCGAAGGTAAGCACGACCTGGGGTCGGAAGCTGCGAATTTCGTGGACCAACCGTTCCACCACCGTTCCGGGGTCGGCGTTGACGAAGGCTTCGGGATGCTGGTTGGGTTCGGTGCCGGCCATGCCCGAGTCACGGTAACTCAGCAGGGCGTGGCTGGTCAGGCCCAGAGCTTTCACCGAGTCTCCCAACTCCTTTTCCCGCACCGCGCCGATGGTCTCGCGGGTGGCGACGCCGGGCTGGCGGATCTCGCCTTCCTCGCCGCGGGTGGCGGTGATGAGCCGGACGGAAACTCCGGCGGAGGCGCAGGCCGCCAGCGCGCCTCCCACCGGGAAGGCTTCGTCGTCGGGGTGGGCGAAAAGGGCCAGCAGGCGGTAGCCGGACATGGGCGGCTAGTTCACGATCTCCAGGACTTCCAGGCAGACACCCTGGGGTCCCTCGAAGAAGCAAACGCGGCGCCCGCCGCCGACCTGGGTCTCCTCCAGGATCTTGGCGCCGCCGGCCTTCAGCGACTCCACAGTCCCGTCGAGGTCGTCGGTGTCGATGGCGATGTGCTCGATGCCGTAGACCTGCTCGTGGGTCTGGGTGTCAATCTTGCCGGTGACGTTCAGAGGGAGGCCGTGGAGGTCCAGCCGGAAGCCGCCGTTGGCGGTCTCGGCCACGACGGTCGCGCCCAGGTTGTTGACGTAGAAGTCAGCGGTCTCCCTGGGGTCGGGGGTCTTGAGGTGGACGTGGTTCAGCTTGAAAGCCATGACAATACTCCCTTCGGTTTGGTTGCCGGTATTCTAGCACAACGGCCCCAGGGCCCCGGTTCCCGGACCAGCCCCGGAGTGCAGAGCCGCGAGTTGATGGTATATTAGGGACGCCACGGAGGCGGGACAGAAAACGGCGTTCCGCAGCGGCGGACCACAGTACGCAAGGAGAAGGAAATGCTGGCGTTTCTGGGGGGGACAGGGCCGGAGGGGAAGGGGTTGGCGCTGCGGCTGGCCCTGTCAGGCGAGGAGGTCGTGATTGGCTCGCGGGACGCGGGACGGGCCGCCGCCGCTGCTGAGGAACTGTCCGTCCTGGCGCCCGGAGCGCGGATCTCGGGGGCGGAGAACGCCGATGCGGCGGCGCAGTCGGACACGGTGTTCCTAACCGTTCCCTACGAGGGACAGCGGCCTCTGCTGGAGGGAGTTGGGGAGCACCTGGCCGGGAAGGTGGTGGTGAACGTCATTGCTCCCATGGGGTTTCAGCGGGGCAGGGGGGCTTTCGCCGTGGATGTTTCCGCCGGGTCGGCCGCCGAAGAGTCCCAGGAGCTGGCGCCGGAGGCGCTGGTGGTATCCGCGTTCCAGAACGTGAGCGCCGAGGAACTGCTGAACCCGGACGTGTCCGTCCCGGGGGACGTGGTGGTCTGCTCCGACCACGCCGAGGCGAAGGCGGCGGTGATGGAACTGGCGCGGCGGATTCCCGACCTGCGCCCGGTGGACGGGGGGGCGTTGGCCAACTCCCGCTACGTGGAGCAGATTACTCCGCTCCTGGTGAACATCAACCGGATATACCGCATCCACGCCGGCATCAGGATCGTCGGCGTGGAGGACTGAAGCACCGAAATGACTATCCTATAAGCTATAAGAAGGAGGAACTGGTATGGCGAGAGAGATCATCAACCTGCAGGACCCGGCGGACCTGGAACAGGTCAACGGTGTGTGGCGGTTTGCCGGGGGGTACATTCCGGGGCAACCCAATGAGGGCATTGTTTCCCAGGCGGAGGGCAGTCCGGCGCGCCTGCCCGACTTCGACGACTCGGGGTGGGAGACCATATCCGACCTGACCAAGTGGTATTCCCACGGCGTGGCCTTCGCGTGGTACCGCATCAAGGTGACAGTGCCGGCGACCATCGGCGGGCGGGAACTGGCGGGCGCACGATGCCTGTTCGAGACCTGCGTGGACGACTACGGTGAGATCTGGGTGGACGGCGACTGCAACCGGGACCGGGGCTGCATCCAGGGGTTCAACGTTCCGCAGCGGGTAGTGGTGGACGCCGAGCCCAGCGTGGGGGACAAGCATACCATCGCCGTCCTGGGAGTCAACGGGCCGCTGGGGGCGCCGGGCGGAGCGGTGTTCGTGCGCTACGCCTTCCTAACCTTCGAGTGGCGGGACGTGTCGCTGTAGGATCGGACACCAGGGCAGCGAACATTAGGAACGGACCGGGGCGGGAACATTCCCGCCCCGATTTCATCAATCCCGCTTACGTCTCCGGCAAGGACACGGCCTGCCGGACGTCGGTGAAGGCAAAGTCGCTGCCCTTGAACAGCAGCGGCAGTGACTGCACGGACGCCAGGGCGTAGGAGAAAGTGTCTCCGAAGTTCAGACCGGCAGGGTGGCGTCCCTTTCCGTAGCGGCGAAAGGCATCGGCGGCAGCGCGCATCTGGGCCTCATCCAGGGGGATCAGATGGATGAACGGTCTGTTAAGAAACTCAACGGCATCCCGGAAAACGTCTTCGCCTTTCCCCGTGGACACAACCAGGATTTCGACAGCACTGGCGGTGGAGACGAGGATCTGCCCGTCGGATACCATCAACCGATTGAAGTGTTCCGCCTCCGGCTCGTTCAGCAATGCCGCCATGATAGCGGAGGTGTCTGCGACGATCACCTGGGAAGGCCGTTCTCATCGTATAGTTCTTCCTGCCAGACCTTGGACGGGGGGTTGTTTTCGTCGTACTGGTCCGGGTGTTCTTCCCGCCAGCGGCGTCCCGCCTGCGAAAGCCCCTTCAGAATCTCCATCTCAGCCGCGATTTCCTCGGGGGTGGGTTTGCCCCGGCGCAGGGGAGTCCTGGAGTCGAGGTCGGCGATAGCCGTGAGCAGGACCTGGCGGGTTGCGTCGGGGCCTTGAAATCCCAGGCGGCCGGCCAGGTCGGCGATGCGAGCCTCGGTTTTGGGGTCCAAGGTGATTTCCATGGCTGGCCTCGGTTAAACGACCTCTAAAAATCCTCGTCCTCGTCGTCCAGCTCCACCTCGGTGTAGCCCATGGCCTCCAGCTCGGCGCGGACGCGGGGAGCGAATTCGGCGGTGGTGCCGGTCTCGGGGATGGTTATCTCAATCTTGCTGCCGTCCCGGGAGACGGAGCCGGGGTCTTCCCTGGTCAGCTCGACGCTGACTGACTCCCGGTGAATCCCCATGAGGTCGGTCACCGAGAAGATGACGTTCATGTCTTCCATGTTGATAATGCCGCCGGGCATGGCTACCGAACCTCGCTAACTTTCGGACGTGGCCAGGGGTTGGCTAGGCCTCAGGGACGGGCCACTCGGTCCCGCCCTCGGCGGGACGTTCACTGGCGGAGAGGGCCAGACCGTCGCTGACCACCTGGCGGAACTCATCCAGGATGACCTTCCCCCACTCCTGACCGCGGGCGATGCGGAAGGCGGTGCGCTTGCCCCGGGTCAGAGCGCGGGCGTTGTCGGACTCGGAGCCGGCTTCCTGGGCCACTTCCTGGGCGATGGCATCGTCCATGGCATCGATCTTGGGGACGAGGCTGCGGGCAGTCTCGATGAAACGGGCTATCTCTCCCATCTGCCGGTCGAAGACGACGAAGATGGGAACGGTGTTGGCCCGGTGCTCAGGAAGGAATGTGTTGGTCAGGTCCACTTCCTCGTCACGGTTGAAGACGCCCACGTTGATCTTGTCGCAGTTCTCGGCGAGGCGGAGGATGGCAGGGGTGGTGCTGACGGCGTCACCGCACCACTCGGCGTGGAAGACGGCCAGATTGACCGGCTCGCTGAGGCCGTCGAAAAAGTCCTGAACGTCCCGGGGAATCTCGATGGCCTCATAGATGGCCTCGAAGGGGGCCTTGTTAACCTTCATCTGGGGGATGTAGTCCTGGGGGGACAGGGCTTGGGAAAACTTCTCTGCGCTCAGGGGCATGACAGTGAACCTCCAGGGCAAAGTTGACGGGTTGGTCAAGGTGCAGTGAGCCTAGTTTCGCAGTAATGCTTCACGTTGGCAATGACCGGGGCCGTTATCCGCAAGGAAGGAAAGTGCTAAAATTTGGCAGGCCGCCGGTGGACTCGTTCCCACGCGCGGCGGCCAATCCCGATTCTGCGAAGGTTGTTCAATTGGCCACAGACCGCCCCGGACATTATCTAAAGTACGCCCTGTTCTGCCGAGAGACCGAAGAAGGTCCCGGCGATGACCTGACCTTCAGGGGAATCATCGACCTGTTCGAGGTGCCGATGCCTTCGGAGCCGCCCAGCGGAGAAACGCCGATGCTGGGACAGATGGACGCCAACCTGGCCTTCTGCATCGCTGGCGCGACTCATGGGGAGCACCAGCTCCAGATAGCCATCCGGGCACCGGGAATACCACTGAGCACGCCGCCGGCGGAGACCATCACCTGGGAGGAGGGGATAATGTTCCAGCGGTGGATCAAGACCTTCCGGATCCCGGTGCAGCGGCTGGGAAGGCACGTGGCGGTGATCGTGCTGGACGGGGCGCCCATCGGGGAGGCGAGCTTCATGGTGCGGTTCGCGGAGGGGGGGTAGGGGAACCAGCCTCCTGCGCGTTCCTGTGCCCAATCTTTTTGAATCCCGCAAGCCCTATATTCTGTGAACACCCGGGAGGGCAGCCATCCGGCGGTCTAGGGTCAGGGTTCCCAGTCCGATACGAGAGTAATCATCTGCGATGAGCCGGTCGAAAAGGCCCGGGCCTCCGCGACTCTGCAAAGCCAGAATCACCGACTGGCCGTTGAACGGAGAGACCAGACCGCTGGTTAAGACATTCACCAGCGCGGTGCGGGCTTCGGCATCGGATATCCGGTAGTAATGCTGCAAGGAGACGTAGGCTTCTCCAATCACCTGGTTAGAGGCCAGGATCTCGCTACCCTGGTCCTCAACTCGAACCCTCAGATCCTCGAGACAGCGCTGGAAATCCCCCTCGGGGTCTCCCGTGGCCAGGCGGACGAGGACGGAGGTATCAATCCCGAAGCGTGGGGTCATAGGGTTGCTCGCGGAACTTTTGAATATCGAAAGGCGGTTGACCCGGGACGACCTTATCCCGAAGGGTCCCCAAACGGGAGTAGTAGATCCGCCGGGGGCGCAGGATGTAGCCATCGGGGCCTTCGGTCAGTTCAAGATGGTCTCCTGGTTTTACTCCCAGGCGGTCCAAAACGTGAGCAGGGAAGGTGACCTGGCGCTTGGAGGTTATCTTAACGATCATGGGAAGCTCCTTACCAGGATGCTACTTTGGGTAAGGCATGCAGTCAAGTTGGAGGTGAGTCATGCTGGACAAGCTGATTACGGGAGGCACGGTTGTCATTCCAGGGGGAGCAGGCGAGTGGGAGGTGGGCATACAGGGGGAGAAGATCGTGGCGGTGGCCGTCCCGGGGGTGTTGTCGCCGGAGGGAGCGACGGTGATTGACGCCTCCGGCAAGATTGTCGTTCCGGGGGGCATAGAGACCCACGCCCACGCCGCGGCCAACGTGCAGCCGGGTGCGCGGCAGTTGGTTGCCGATACTCCCAACGCCGGTCCGCTGGACCACTCGCTGGGGGCCATCTGGGGCGGGACGACGACGGTGATGGACTTCGCGCCGGTACCCAACGAGGGGGACCTGGCGTCGGGCATCCACGATTTCATCTCCGTCTGGCAGGGCAATGCCTACACCGACTACTCCACCCACTGCATCTATTCCAGCGGCAGCACGCCGGACGCCATCTCGCGGTACAGCGAGCTAATCAGCGCCGGGTTTCCCAGCATCAAGGTCTTCACGACGGACATACGGCCGCCGGAGGGACGGGTTCACAGCTTGACGCCCATCGGCAAGATTGACACAGGAAGGCTGGCCGACGTAATGACCCAGATTTCCCGTCACGGCGGGGTGCTGGCGGTGCATGGCGAGGACGACGAGCTGGTGATGTACAACTACCTGCTGGCCCAGCAGCGGGGGATGTGGGACTGGTACAACGTCCATGAGATCCACTCCAAGCTGGTGGAGGACCTGGCTTTCCAGCACGTCATCCGGCTGGCCCAGCGCACCGAGACCGGGGTCTATTTCGTGCATGTGACGGCGAAGGACGGCTTGGACGCCATTTCGGAGGCGCGGGCGGACGGTTTCCCGGTGTACGGGGAGGTGCTGACCCTGGCTCTGTCCTTCAACTGCGACAACTACAAGGAGAGCGACGGGATGAAGTACCACACCTACCCGTCGCTGAAGTACGAGGACGACCGGAACCACCTGTGGGACGGGCTGCTGCGGAGAGACCTGTCCTTCACAGCGACGGACAGCAGCTTCACCACCTACCTGGACAAGATCGCGGGGCGGAACGTGGTGGACGTGCGGGGCGGGAACATCGGCATAGAGATCCGGATGGGGGTGAACTACACCGAAGCGGTGGTGAAGCGGGGAGTGTCCCTGGAGCAGTACGTCAACTTCACGTCGACCAACGCGGCGAAGATGCTGGGGATGTATCCCCAGAAGGGGGCGATTGCGGCGGGAAGCGACGCCGACATCACCATCATTGACCCGTCCATCAGGAAGACGCTGACCATGGCGGACCTGCACCTGCGGGACTACTCTCCCTGGGACGGATGGGAGGTCGAGGGGTGGCCGACGACGGTGCTGCTGCGGGGGAAGGTGATGGTGGACAACGGGCAACTCCTGGGGACGCCGGACGACGGGCGGCTAATCCCCCGCAAGATCGACCAATCGGTACTGAACCGACCGGCTTTTTAGGGGGCAGGCGGGGGCCGAAATTCAAGACAGCTTCGAGGACAATTCGCAGGTTCGAAGTGTCATTCTGGTGACCAAGGAGGGGTGCCGAGATGGCTACTTTGGATGTCCTGACCTACGGGTTTGCGCTGAACACGGACCAGGGGTCCTTCGGGTACTCGACCAACTCTCTGCTGCGGGTGGGGAGCCACAACATCCTCATCGACACCGGGCCGTCGTCGCGGCGGGCCTTCCTGTACCGGGCTTTGCAGTCCAGGGACCTGAGTCCCGAAGACATCGACATTATCATCCTGACCCACATGCACTGGGACCACTGCCAGAACACGGACCTGTTCCCCAACGCGCGGGTGGTGGTGAATCCCACGGAGATCGACTACGCCCGCAACCCCAATCCCTGGGACCTGGCGGTGGCCGGGGCCATGGCGGATATGATGCGGAAGATGAAGGTGGAGATCGTGTCAGAAGGAGACACAGTGGTGCAGGGTGTATCGGTCATCGAGACACCGGGGCACACCAAGGGTCACATGAGCGTGCTGGCCGAGGTGGACGGAGAGCAGATCCTTGTCGCCGGGGATGCCTTGCCGGAGAGCGGCACGGTGGCGCGGGGGCTGCCCTACAATGTCTTCTGGGACGTGGACGATGCGCGGGAGAGCGTGGAGAAGATGGTGGCGTCATCCCAGGTGTTCTACCCGGGGCACGACCGGCCCTTCCGGGTGGAGGACGACCACATTCACTACCTGCACGGGCCGGACAACATCCACGTGGTGGACAGCACCGAGGGCGGCGGCAGCGCGTCGCTGACCTTCACCGTTCACGCGGAACGGGCGGTGAACATCGACATCGTGCAGAAGCCGCGCTAGCCCCGCCGGCTCCTGGCCCAGCGGGCCAGGGCCTTGTCCGGGTCGGCTATCTCCTCGACGGCCGTGTAGTAGTAGTCGCGCCAATCAGCCTCTGGGAGGCCGGTAAAGAGCATCAGGTTGAGGGGATACTCCTCGCTGTCGGTGGCGCGGCGGAAGTCGTCGCGGAAGAGGAAGGTTGGCTTGCCAAGAGCGATGGCCATTCCCAGCTCGACCATGACGCCCTCGTCCGGGGGAACGCCGTTGACGATGGCGAAGGTGGCGTCGGACTCCACCACGTCGCGGAAGTCGGCCTGACCTACGCGGTAGGCCCACCCCGGCCGGGCGAAATCCACCTGGTTGTTGCGGGCGAAGGGCTCCCATACCTCCAGTCCCAAGGACTCCAGCGCGGCGACGATAGGAGGCAGCAGCGCTTCCTTCTGCTGGGCCGAGAAACCGTAGGGGTTAGCGAGGTAGACGGTTCTAGACATTCGTTGCTTCCCGTTTGTTGGTATACCCAGTCTGTCACGATGAGGCCCACGAACTCAAGAAGGGGAAGTAACCCTTCATGGCAGAGTGATTCCCAGGGTCATGCAATTACGGGTCCGATACGACTCAAGGATGTTTGCAACGCATTCCGTTGTTGTTTACCTGTTGCCGGCCGAATACGGGATCACAATTGACACAGCAGGCGTGTTCAGCTTAGGATGAATGTGCGTTGTCGGAGAATGCATGTAGTTCGGGTATAATGCACATATTCAACAACATGCTGTCTGCGAAAATGAGCGTGTTTCGTAAGGAGAAGCCATGAACTCCTCCGCTTTTGGAATGGTTTGCCGAGGGCGAATCCTGGGTATGACACTGCTGGCGATAGGACTCGCGATGATCATCGCCTGCGGGGAATCGGCGGCCCCCGCGGATGATGAGCCAATCGAATCCGCTCCCGCTCCCCAACAGCAGGCGGCCCCCACCGCAGTTCCGGCGGCCCAGCCGACGAATACGCCGGCGCCACCGGAACCAGAAGAAATCAGTAGGCCGCTGACTATCGTGACCTTCGCGGAAGAACAGCATCTCGACTACATGGATGGGAACTCGGGGGCCGGCGGTGAGCATTTCCGAAACAGCTTCACGGAGCCGTTGACCCAGCGGGTCACCGGGAGCAGTGAGCTGCGCGGGCTTTCGGCGGAAAGCTGGGAGACGGTGGACGGCAGCCCAAGCCACTGGAGGTTCACGATTCGCCAGGGGATCGAGTTCCACAACGGTGAGACATTCGACGCCAACGCCGCTGCAACGGGCATAAACTTCATCAAGCTGCCGGAGCGGGGGATGATCTACTCCGAGTCCCTGGGCGGCGAGCACCAGGCTACGGCGGTTGACGACTATACGCTGGATATAATTTGCGACAACCCGTGTCCGCTGGCCACCACCGGCGTCCGCTTCACGCATTTTGCCGCGCCTGAATGGTACGTCAACGCCACTGAAGACGACCGGCGCAGCATGTTCATCACCGCCGGGCCTTTCAAGTTCGTGGAATGGCAGCGCGGTGTCAAGATCGTTACCGAGCCGTTCGAGAATTACTGGGATGGTGAGCCCAAGGGTTTCCCGGAAGTGACGATCGTTTGGCGGGAGGAGGATACGGTCAGGGCAGCCATGGTCAAGACCGACGAAGCCGACTGGGCGTTCGACGTCGGGCCACAGAACCTAGACAGCGTGCCCAAGGCTGTGATCGGAGAATCATCCGAGGTCGTGCTCCTTAAGATAAACTCAAAGAACCGGGAGCCTTTCCAGGACGCCAACGTCCGGCTGGCCCTGCGCCACGCCATTGACTGCGAGACTCTCAACGAGCAACTTTACCGGGGCCTTGGCACTTGCCGGGGGTCTCCCTTCAACGACAAGCTGACTGGGAGCCGAGACGATATCCAGGTTCCCCACGCCTTCGATCCGGCCTTGGCTCGGGAGTTGCTAGGGAAGGCCGACTTCCATAACAAATGGCCCGACTTCGAGTTCAAGATAACAACACGTAACGGCCGCTTCCCTCGGGATGTGGAGATGTTCGAGGCGATGGCCGGAATGTGGAAGGAGGTGGGTTTCACCGCCGGAGTCAACGTGGTTGAACCGTCAGTCTATTCCCAGCTTTCCAACCAGGGTGACCCCAGCAGCTCCATGTACGGCGTAGGCGCGGACATCATCAGTTGGCCCCACGGCAACGAGACCGGCGATACCTGGTTCTCGCTGAGGAACATTACCTGCGGTCACCGGTCCGGCTACGGCTGCGACGACTTCCTCGAACAGGAAATCCAGCCGGCAGGCACGCTTACCGGAACAGACAGGGAAGCGAAGCTGTACGAACTGTGGAAGTATGTTTACGACGTAGGTCTCCTTCCGGGAGTCCTGGAGCTACCCATCGTCTATGGAGTGTCGGATAGTCTGGACTTCATACCCCGGGCCGAACGGGAGGTCCGGTGGAATGAACAGATGACATGGCTGGAGTAGGCAAGGGCGGTTGTCCAAGTATGACTCGATACCGGCTTGCTCGTTTCCGAGCAAGCCGGTAGTTTTTTGCTGTCTTTGGGAAAGGGCGAGAACCGAATGTCACCAGACCATGATCCGCCGTTCATGGCGTCTTGACGCCGCTTTAGCCGCCAACTATCCTCAGCCGTAGGTACAGGGGCCGGCAGCCGTCTCCCGGAGGGATTTGAGTGCCCCGCGCCCAGAACAGGAAACGAGAGGAAGATTCCCATGAAAGTGCAGATTATGTCTCCGGCGGCGAGCCGGGTGGACTTCAAGGTGCCGCCGGCGCCGCGACTGACGACCTTCGAGGGCAAGACCATCGGCCTGTACAACAACATGACCGGCGGGGCCGACATCGCGGTGGACCAGTTCGCCGAGCGGCTACAGGAGCGCTATCCCAGCGTCAGGTTCGAGAGATATGGGGGCGACCTGCGGCCGGGGCGTCCGGTGTTGAGCCGAGGGGTCCACATTGACGAGGAGGAAGCGGCCCGCATCGCGTCGGAAGTGGATGCGATGGTCGGGGCGACGGCGCATTGAGGGGGCTGCACGTCGTGGCTTAGCCATGACATGGTAGCCATGGAGAAGGCGGGGGTTCCGGCGGTGGCCATTGCCGCGCAGAGCTTCGCCCGGGCCTGGCAGTCCTGCGTCGACGGGTGGGGACAGCCCAACACGGCCTACGTCATTATCCCCCACTCAACCACTGGGCAGCAGGCGGGGTTCATCCGCAGCATGGTGGACGACCAGATAGACGCGATCATCCAGGGACTGACCACCTTCCCGGCCGCGCGGGGGCCGGCCACGGGCGCGCCGTCCAACGGGACGACGGAGGTCTTCACGGTGGATATGGACTCATCGCCGGAGGGGCTGGACGCGGTGAACCGCTTCCTGGCGGAGCGGGACTGGAGCGACGGGATTCCGGTGGTGCCGCCGACGCCGGAACTGGTGGAGCGGATGCTGGCGGGAACCAGTCGGGCGCCCCAAGACGTGATGATGATAATGGAGCCGGGGTTCGGCGTGGCGACGGTGGAGAAGATCGCCATCAACGCGGTGATGGCGGGGTGCCGGCCGGAGCAGTTCCCGGTCCTGCTGGCGGCAATAGACTGCCTGGCCCAGCCGGAGATGAACCACCGGGACATGCAGGTTTCGGGCCACACCGAGGCGCCAATCATCCTGGTGAACGGACCGGTGGCGAAGCACGCGGGGATAAACTGCGGCACGTCGGCCATGGGGCCGGGAGTGGTGAACAGCGCCAATACGGCCATCGGACGGGCGCTGCGGCTGTGCCTGATGAACATTGGCTACTGCAAGGCAGGGACGGGCGACCCCAACTTCATCGGCCTGCCCACCAAGTTCGGAATGTGCATCGCCGAGAACGAGGAACTGAGTCCCTGGCAGCCCTACCACGTAGACCAGGGTTTCCAGTCCCACGAGAGCGCGGTGACGGTGGTGACGGTGACGGGGCCGGGGGACATCCTGGACTCGGGTTCCAGGAGCGCGAACGACACGCTGAACAACATCTCGTCGCTGATGTACTACCCCGGTTCCGGGGCGGGCGGATGGGTCCGCGGGTGGCAGTCGGCGCAGGTGGGTCACACCGCCGAGCGGGTGGCGTATCCCGGGCCGTTCCACCCGATCATCCTCAGCCCATCGCGGGCGGTGATCCTGGAGCACGGCGGTTACAGCAAACAGGGCGCGCAGGAATGGCTGCACGAGAACTGCCGGGTCTCCCTGAAAGAGGCCATCGGCAAGCGGGGGGTGCCCACGGACGAGAAAGGGAAGTGGATCAATCATCCGGAGCTGCAGGAACTGGCGAACGATCCCGAAGCCACCATCCCGATGCTGGAGAGTCCCGAGCAGTACCTTCTGTTCGTGACCGGCGGGACGACCCACTACGCCAACTTCTTCTACGGGACCTACGGGATCGCGACGCGGCCGGTGGAAGAGTTTTAATCCCAACAACAGGGCCCCGTGAGGACGGGGAATCGTTGAAGAAAGTGAGGGGCGGCTCTCCCGACATGGGAGAGCTGCCTCTCTTGCCGTTGTATCAAGGCGGCGGTGGGAGCCGGATTACCGCATTTCTTCCCACCGTTACTGACAGTTGGACAGGGCGTTCTCCAGCGGCGCTGTGCTAAACTCCCGCCATGTCCCTGTCTTCCTTTCATCCCGTCATCCAGAGGTGGTTCCGCAGCCGGTTTGACGCTCCTACGGAGGCGCAAGCCGAGGGCTGGCCTGCCATCGCGGAGGGTCAGCACACACTTATCGCCGCTCCCACCGGGTCGGGCAAGACGCTGACGGCCTTCCTGACCTGCATCGACCAACTGGTGCGGCAGGGGATGGAGGCAGACCTCCCCGACACCACGCAGGTCGTGTATGTCTCTCCCCTGAAGGCGCTGTCCAACGACATCCAGAAGAACCTGGCGACCCCACTGGAGGAGATCGCCGCGCTGGCCGAGGAGACGGGGACGCCCATCCCGCAGATAACCACGGCGGTGCGGACCGGAGACACTCCGGCTTCGGAGCGTCAGAAGCTGGCCAAGCGGCCGCCGCACATCCTTATCACCACGCCGGAGTCGCTGTATATCCTGTTGACGTCAGAGAGCGGGCGACGGGGGTTGAAGCACGTACGGACACTGATCCTGGATGAGATCCACGCTGTTGCCGACGACAAGCGGGGGTCGCACCTGGCGTTGTCGGTGGAGCGGCTATGCCAGCTATCCGAGGAACCAATCACTCGCATCGGATTATCCGCCACCCAGCGGCCGCTTTCCGAGATGGCCCGCTTCCTGGTGGGGAACCGGCACATTGATGCCGGGGGCAACCCGGACTGCGTGGTGGTGGACACGGGGAGCCGCCGGCGGGTGGACCTGTCCGTGGAGCTGCCGGAGCAGGAGTTGGGGCCGATTGCCACCCACGAAATCTGGGGCGAGACGCTGAACGCCATAGCCGCCGCGACGGAGACCCATGCCATCACCCTGGTCTTCGTCAACACGCGGCGGCTGGTGGAACGGGTGGCGCACCAGCTTTCGGCGCGGCTCGGAGAGGAGGCGGTGGTGGCCCACCACGGGAGCCTGTCCCGGGCCACAAGATGGGACGCGGAGCAGAAGCTGAAGAACGGACAGGTAAAGGTCTGCGTGGCGACCGCTTCGCTGGAGCTGGGCATCGACATCGGGGAGATAGACCTGGTCTGCCAGATCGGCTCGCCGCGATCCATCGGGCTGCTGGTGCAGCGGGTGGGCCGTTCCGGGCACACCGTCGGGGGCGTCCCGAGGGGGATGCTGTTCCCGCTGACCCGGGACGAGATGCTGGAGTGCGCCGCGCTGTCCCGGGCGATGCGGCGGGGCAACCTGGACACCTTCGCCATTCCGGCGTGGCCGCTGGACGTGCTTTCGCAGCAGATGGTGGCCGCCTGCGCGGCGGAGGAGTGGGACGAGGACGCCCTGTTCAAGCTGTTCCAGCGGGCGTACCCCTACCGGGACCTGCCCCGGGAGAAGTTCGACCAGGTGGTGGAGTCGCTGTCCCAGGGGTTCGCGCCCAGGCAGGGAAGGAACGGGGCCCACCTGCACCGGGACGGCATCAATCAAAGGCTGAAAGGACGGCGGGGAGCGCGCCTGGCGGCCATGACCAGTGGCGGGGCGATTCCCGACAACGCGGACTACGACGTGGTGGCCGACCCGGAGGGCACCTTCGTGGGCACGGTGAACGAGGACTTCGCCATTGAGAGCATGGCCGGGGACATTTTCCTGCTGGGGAACACGCCGTGGAAGATCCGGCGGGTGGAAAGAGGACGGGTGCGGGTGGAGGACGCCCAGGGCAACCTGCCCACCATCCCCTTCTGGCTGGGGGAGGCCCCCGGACGCACCTGGGAGCTTTCCGATGAGATAACCCAGCTGCGGGAGGGCATGGACCGGCTGCTGGACAATCCTGCGGACGCCGAGGCGTGGGTCATGGACGAGGCCGGGGTATCGGCGGAAGTGACCCGCCAACTGGTGGCGTACATCGTTGAGGGGAAGCGGGTGCTGGGCGTGGTGCCCACGGCAAACCGGGTGGTGGCGGAGCGGTTCTTCGACGAAAGCGGCGGGATGCAACTAGTAATCCATGCACCTTTCGGGGCGGCCGTCAACCGGGCGTGGGGAATGGCACTGCGGAAGCGCATCTGCCGGACCTTCGACTTTGAACTCCAGGCAACGGCCACAGATGATGGGCTGAACTTTTCCCTGGGGCCCAGCATGGGCTTTCCGGTGGGGGACGTTTTCAATTACCTGTCCCCCAACACGGTGGAGGAGGTGCTGACCCAGGCGGTTTTCCAAGCCCCCCTGTTCGGGACGCGTTGGCGGTGGAACGCAACGCGCTTCCTGGCCATGCTGCGCCACAACGGCGGAAAGAAGGTGCCGGCGCCGCTGCAGCGGATGCGCTCCGAGGACCTGCTGGCGGCGGTGTTTCCAGCGCAGGTGCAGTGCCAGGACAACGCCATGCCGGGGGACATCGAGCCGCCGGACCATCCGCTGGTGTTCGAGACCACCCGCGACTGCCTGACCGAAGCCATGAGCCTAGAAGGGTTGAAGGATGTCCTGCTGGCCATCCGCTCCGGCGAGATTGAGGTTTTCGCCAGGGACACGGTGCAGCCGTCGGTGTTCGCCCACCAGATTCTGAACGCCATGCCCTACGCTTTTCTCGATGATGCGCCCCTGGAGGAACGGAGGGCCCGGGCGGTATCCCTGCGGCGGGCGCTGCCAGAGGATGCCCGGGACCTGTCCGCGCTGGACCCGGAGGCCATCCGGGAGGAGTCGGCATACGCCTGGCCGGCCATCCGGGACGCCGACGAGCTCCACGACGCCCTGCTGACCCTGGGGGCGGCGCCGGAGGGAGAGCTGGCCGCCCGGACCGAGTCGGCTACTCCCGACATGTTGGTGTCTTGGCTGGGAGATTTAGCCCGGGCGGGCCGGGCGCTGTTCCTGACCCCTCCCAAAGGTCCGCCCCTGTGGCTGGCGGCTGAACACGCCGGGTTGGCGTCAGCCGCGTATCCCCGCGCTACTCTGGAAGGGCGGGTGGGGCTGCTGTCGCCGCTGAACGGCAATGGAGGTGAAACCGTCGAGCGGGCGGCGGCGGTGCTGTACCTGGTGCGGGGCTGGGCCGAGTCGTCGGGCCCATTCACCGCCGGCGAGATGGCCAGCCTGTTGGGGCTGTCCCCGGGAGATGTTGACACCGCCCTGCTGGGCCTGGAAAACGAGGGGTTGGTCCTGAGGGGCAGCTTCCGGCCGGGTGTTGACGAAGAGGAATTTTGCGACCGCCGGACCCTGGCCCGTACCCACCGCTCCACCGTGGGAAGACTACGGCGTGAAGTCGAGCCGGTGCCGCAGTCGTCCTTCATGCGCTTCCTGTTCCGGTGGCAGAACGCGTCGCCGGGTTGGCAAGTTTCGGGGGAGGGCGGTCTGCTGGACGCCATTGAAAAGCTGCAGGGGTTTGAGACGGCCGCCGCTGCGTGGGAGCCGGAACTGCTGGCCCGGCGGGTGACGGACTACGAACCGGGATTGCTGGAACGGCTGTGCACCGGTGGCGAGGTTGCCTGGGGCCGATTCTCCCGGAGCAACGGCCCGGCCAGCGGGGGGGAAGTCGCACCGCGGGCCGCTCCGCTGACCCGCTCGTCAGTCATCACCCTCTGCCTGCGGGACGCGCTGGACTGGCTGGCAGAGCCTTCCCGGGAGAACGCCGGGGACCTGAGCGGAGCGGCGGCGGAGATAATGGAGGTCCTGTCCAGCCGGGGGGCGTGTTTCCAGGCGGACCTGGTCTCCCGCACCCGCCGTCTGCCGTCGGACGTGGAGGAAGCCCTGTGGATGCTGGCGGCCAACGGTCTGGTGACGTCGGACAGCATTGTCCCGCTCCGGGCGCGTCTCGACGGGAACAGGAATCGAGGAAGGTCGGAACGGAAACGGGCGGAAGGCCGAGATCGAAACAGCCGGGACATGGGTCGCGACCCCATGCGGACCCATCCCACCGGGAGCGCCCCCCCTGCGTCGCACCGTCTGCGCGCCCAACGGCAGGGCGGAGCGGGACGGTGGTCAGTGCTGGAGTCGCCGGACCCGGCGGAAGACTCCCTGGAGGTGAAGGCACGCCAACTTCTGCTCCGTTACGGGGTGGTTTTCCCGGAGCTGCTGGCTCGGGAGAGGATGGCTCCCCGATGGCGGGACCTGGTGCGAGTCTACCGAAGGCTGGAGGCGAGAGGCGAGATTCGGGGAGGGAGGTTCGTGTCCGGTTTCGTGGGCGAGCAGTTTGCCCTGCCGGACGCCGTAACCGAGATGAGGGAGACCCACCGGGCTCCGGCCACGGGAAAGCTGGATGTTGTCTCCGCCTGCGATCCGCTGAACCTGGCGGGGATTGCTACGCCGGGGGAACGGGTCCCGGCCCAGCCGGGGAACCGGGTGGTTTTCCGCGATGGCGTGCCGGTGGCGTCGCTGGAAAGGGGAGTGGTGGTCAACCGGTCCAACGCGGACGGGGAGACCCTGTCCGCAGCCTCAACGCTGCTGTACGGGCCCATCCGGGCTTTTCTGCCGGAACAACGGAAGCCCTTCGACGCTTATGAAGGGTCCATAAGACAGGCTGGCCTGTTCCGGTGACGGGTGATGCAGGAGAGCACGCGGAGGGCGTCCGGTTCAACTTGAACTGACGAATTCCCGCGTCGCCTGGACCAGGGGTATCCAGCGGCTCCGGGATGGTTATCGACCTGCATCGACATGGTATTCTTTGCTACCGACTAAAACCGGTGAGGGAGACCACAATGAACTACACCTTCAAGGCAACGCTTCAGGAGGAAGAAGATGGACGGTGGAGCGCGTGGATCGAGTCCCTACCCGGCTGCGCCACCTGGGGTTATGACAAAGAGGATGCCCTTGCCATGCTGCAGGAAGCGGCAGAACTTTCCATAGAGTGCATGCTGGAATACGGCGACCCAATCCCCAACGACGACTCAGGTCTTCTTGGCCTGGAGGCTGCTGAGGTGGTCTACATCGCCGCATGAACCTGGCGCACTTGCTCCGGAATCTTCCGGCCAGGAGTCTAATCCGTGGGTTGGAACGCGACGGATTTTTCTTGTACCGAAACACTCGTGGATCAACCCGGATATATCGGCATCCGGATGGGCGGCAGGTAGTTATCCACTATCATCGTCCCAGCCAGACTCTTCCGATTGGCACCTTGGCCCAAATCTTGCGGGGCACTGAATGGACTTCGGAAGATGCCCGACGGTTGGGCCTCATCAGATAGCTCAGCCTGATGACACAGCCGGTTTGGTTGCCAGCCGTAATGGACCCTTGGATCCACAGCGAAGTCCCTCACTACGAAAACGCATCCGGCTCTATCCATAATTGGCCCCGCTAAAGTCTTGGAAAGACGTACTTCGTAACCACCCACCGCTTTCTTTCCCCAATACAAACCGTCTTCCGTTGGCGTTGACAGGGTTTCCGCCGAATCTTATTATTGCTCTAACCGGTTTCCCCGCCGGGCGGTATTCTGCGGAATGACGCACCAGACGGCGGGACCCGCAAGCAACCTGAAATCCTTATCTGGAGGAGGAAACGCATGGCATCCGACATCGCCTTAATGGCACACCTCATGCGCCGGGCCGGCTTCGGCGCATCGTACGAGGAGTTGGAACGGCGCGCCGCGGTGGGATACGAGGCCACCGTGGAGGAGCTGGTCAACACCGAGCAGCAGCCCGAAATGGATATGGACGTTCTGCTGCGGCACTTCGTGGACTGGAAGCAGATCAACGGGCTGGAGTCCAACCAGGCCCACTGGACCTACCGGATGGTCAACACCCCCCGGCCGCTGGAGGAGAAGATCTGCCTGTTCTGGCACGGCATCTTCTGCGTCGGCGACTCCAAGTGCATGAACGGGCGGCAGATCCTGCTGCAGCTGAACAAGTTCCGCAAGCACGGCCTGGGCAAGTTCCCCGACCTGCTGATGGAGCTGGCCTCGGACCCGGCAATGGTGTACTACCTGGACAACCAGATGAGCCACAAGGACGCCATCAACGAGAACTGGGGCCGGGAGCTCCTGGAGCTGTTCTCCCTGGGCGTCGGCATGGACGGCGAGCCCAACTACTCGGAGGATGACGTCAAGGAGTGCGCCCGGGCCTTCACCGGCTGGACCGTGGGCAACGCCATCCCCCGCTACCCCTACGGCCGACACGAGGCCCTGTTCCTGTACAACCCCCGCGACCACGACGACGATGAGAAGACCTTCCTGGGCGAGACGGGCAACTTCAACGGCGAGGACATCATCCAGATCATCGCCAAGCAGAAGGCCGCCGCCCGGTTCGTTTCCCGCCACATGTACAACTTCTTCGTGGCTGACGAACCGCAGGTGCCGGCTTGGCAGGATACCCCGCCGCGGGATATGGAGACCATCAAGATGCTGGAGGACGAGTACTTCCGCTCCGGTTTCGAGATCCGCTCCATGCTGCGGGTGCTGTTCAACTCGGACGCCTTCAAGAACGCCCGCTTCGCCAAGGTGAAGAGCCCCGCCGAAGTGGTGGCGGGAACCCTGCGGCTGACCGGCGAGTTCACCAGCCCGCAGCCGGGCCTGTACGAAGTCTCCCAGGAGATCCGCTACATGGGTCAGGACCTGCTGAATCCCCCGACGGTGGAAGGCTGGCACACCGGCACCGAGTGGATCGACAGCGGCACCCTGGTGGAGCGCCTCAACTTCGCCGCCGGACAGGTGGGCGACACCGAAGCACCGGGCATCCGGGCGATCGTGAACCGGCTGGCGGCCGAGGGCGACACCGTCTCCCCGGAGCGTCTGCTGGAGGGGTGCCTGGAGTTCGTGGGCCACTACGAGCTGGCCGATGAGACCCATGCCATGATCCTGGGCCAGGCCCAGCAGCGGGGCCCAGTCCGGACGGACAGCCCGGAGTTTGCCGAGCGCGTGGGACAGATGCTCCAGTTCGTCGTCTCCACCCAGGAGTACCAGTTCACCTAGGAAGGTCCAGGGGCCCGTCCCATGGGACGGGCCTTCGCCAATCGGACAAATTGATTGGGAGAAACGATTATGACCAGTACCAAGAAAGACCCCGTCCTGGTAGTCCTGCAGCTGTCGGGCGGCAATGATGTCCTGAACACGGTCATCCCCTATTCCAACCCCAAGTACTACGACAACCGGCCCAACGTGCGCATCCCCGAGGACCAGGTCCTGCCGATCAACGACCAGATCGGGTTCAACCCCAACATGGGAGAGCTGAAGGAGCTGTACGACCAGGGGAAGGTGGCAGTCATCCAGGGGATCGGCTATCCCACGCCCAACCGCTCCCACTTCCGCTCCATGGACATCTGGCACACCTGCGAGCCGGAAAAGATCGCCAGCGAGGGCTGGCTGGGCCGCGCCATCCGCGACCTGGACCCCAACAAGGACAACGTGCTCACCGGCGTGAACTTCGGGCGCGGCGTCCCCCGGGCCCTGGTAGCGCCCAGCACTCCAGTGGCCTCGGTGGGGAACCTGGAGACCTACGGCGTGCTGACCACCATCGAGCAGGAGGGCCAGCGGGATGAGGCCATCGACCTGTTCTCCCGCATGTACTCGCCGGCGATGGGCCGCGGTCCGGCGCTGGAGTACCTGTCCCAGACCGGCGTGGACGCGCTGACCGGCGCCGACATCCTGGCCACCGCGCCGGCCCAGTACACCTCCACGGTGGAGTACGGCGGCGGCTCGGTCGCCCAGTATATGAGGAACATTGCCCAGGTGCATTGCGCCAACCTGGGAACGCGGATTTTCTACACCACCGCTCCGTACAACAGCTTCGACACCCACGCCACCGAGCTGGTAGCCCACTCCAAGCTGTGGACCGACGTGTCGCGCACCATCAACGACTTCTACCAGGACCTGGTGGAGCACAACGCTTCGGACAACGTGGTCCTGCTGGTATTCACCGAGTTCGGGCGCCGGGTACATGACAACGGTTCGGGCACCGACCACGGCTCGGGCGGCGGCGCCTTCGTCATAGGCGATGCCGTCAAGGGCGGCCTGTACGCCGAATATCCGTCGCTGGACGACGACAAGCTGCTGGAAGGCGACCTGCACTACAACAACGACTTCCGCGGCCTTTACTCCACCCTTCTGGAGGACTGGCTGGGACTGGACGCCAAACCCATCGTCAACGGCAGCTTCGAGAAGCTGGGCTTCCTGTAAACCGATTTCCTTGAGGCCCTTGCGGCTTCCATAGTGAGGGCCTCAAAGGACCGATTCATCCCAAACTTGCGAGGTTAGAATGCCAACTCAAACGCTAGGGGTAACCTACAAGTACAGCCACACAGTAGGCCGCGGAGAGGCCTCAGGGACCGGCTTCAGCTACCCGGTGGCGATGGCTCGGGGCGAGGACGACCTGATGTACGTGCTGTGCCGCTCGTACGAGGGACGCCCCGACAGCATGCGCATCACCATGTGCACCATCGGCGAGGAATACGTCGGCGAATTCGCCAAGGGCGCTCCCGCCCGCAACGAAGCGCCCTATCCCGACGCCATGGTCTGGCCCACGGGCATTGCCCTGGACCAGGACGGGCAGGTCTACGTAGTGGACGACTGGCTGAACAGCGTCCGCATCTTCTCCGGCGACGGCGAGCCAGCCGGCAGCTGGGGCACCACCGGGTCCGGCGACGGCGAACTGAAGGGTCCCTCGGGAATCTGCTTCGACGGGGACGGCAACCTGCTGATCGTGGACAGCGGCAACAACCGGGTCCAGAAGTTCACCAGGGATGGGCAGTACATCTCCCAGTTCGGCAGCGGCGGCAGCGGCGACGGCGAGTTCAACATGGCCTGGGGCATCACCGTCGACAATGCCGGGAACATCTATGTCGCCGACTGGCGGAACGACCGGATCCAGAAGTTCAGCGCCGACGGGCAGTATCTGCGGCAGTACGGTTCTTCCGGAAACAGGGACGGTCAGCTGAGCCGACCGACCGACGTGGCGGTGGACGCCGATGGAATCGTCTACGTCTGCGACTGGGGGAACGACCGGGTCCAGGTGTTTGATCCCGACGGCGGTTTCCTGACCGGAATGGTCGGGGACTCCGAAGTATCCAAGTGGGGACAGGCCAAGCTGGACGCCAACCCGGATATGTGGCTGGAGCGGGAGATCGCCCAGGGACTGGACCGGGAGAAGCTGTTCTGGGGCCCGATGGGCATTGAAGTGGACGAAGAGGGCCGCGTTTTCGTGGTCGAGTCCTCCCGGAACCGCATCCAAGTGTACCGGAAGGTGGACCCCTTCTTCGTGGGCATGTACGACGGCGGCCGACTGTAAACGCCGGAACTACAACAACGGCCAGCAATCACGCAGGAGAAGGCGCCCCGATGATCACCGGGGCGTCTTCTCATTTATGTAGCGGTTTCCCACTATTTGACCCCGTCATTTGTATGTTGCGGTAGCCGGGGCCGCCGGTTGCGGAACAGGGACGATGGTGTTATTGTGGCATGAAGCAATGATTGTCCAATAAAATCACGTTGCGATAAAACCCCGGACAAGGAAACACTCCACCCGATGACATTCCCGATTTTCGACACCCACCGAGCGGTCAAGGATTTGGAGGAAGCCGGATTCGAAGAATCCCAGGCCGAGGCGGTGGTAGGAATGATGAGCAACGCCATCGGCGAGAGTGTGGCAACAAGAAGCGACCTGCAAGGGATGCAAACGAACCTGCAGTCGGATATCGTGAACCTGGAGGGCCGAATGACGGCCCGTATAGAATCTCTGGAAGAGCGGATGACGGCCCGGATGGAATCGCTGGAACATCGGATGACCATCAAGCTGGGCGCGTTCGTGTTCGCAGGTGCGGGTGCAGTGGTCGCTCTATTGAAGTTTCTGTCCTGACTGACACGGGGCAATTCCCACCCGGTCCCCTTATCCTCTCAGGCCCTTTGCAAGTAGCGGCCTTTTCTCACGCCGCCCGTCAATAGGGTATTTCCAGCGCGGATACCAGGGGAGCGATGTCCGGGGACGCCGCCACTTCCAGCAGTTGCTGTTCCAGCGCTAGGATGTCTGAATGGGCCAGGCGCAGTCCCACCAGGGCGCGGAACTTCTGCTGGATTTCGCCGAAGTCCATGGGCGGGTAGCGCAGGTCCTGGGTGATTTCCTGCCCCCCGGTGGTGCGAACCGTGAGGCCGATGTCCAGGCGGTCGCCCCGGGTCGAGTGGCCTGGCCTGGGTATTATCAGGATGCGGGCCCGGTCGCGGAAGGCCGCCACCCGGGGGTCTTCCCGGAACCCGGGCCGGTGTATGTGGTTGAAGGAAAGCTCGCCGTGGACCGCCGTCACCGCCAGGATGGACTCCATGTCCACCGATGGGTGACGGTTGGTGGTGACCGTTTCGTAGGCGCCCCGGGAAACGGATACCTCAATCTCGGCGATTTCATCAGCGGTCAGTTCGTTCCGGCGCATGACCTCCAGCAGGGCGTACACCGGAGCCTGGTTGGGCGCTCCGACCGCGTACCGCTTGTAGGCCAGTTCCCGCATGAGGTAGAAATCCCCCAACCCGTTAACGGCCTCGGCCCCCACTTCCTTCACTCCGAGGAAAGCGTCGAAGAAACCGTTTTCCACCGTGAGGATCTCCTTCGGGCCGAGGACACCCTGGGATGCAAGCAGAGCGGACATTACCCCGACCTCGGCGGCCCTTCCCCGCTGCAGGGACTTGGTCTGGTGGTTTTCCTCAAAGTGGTGACTGGTCAGGCCCGACGCACCGGATGCCGCCAACCCCAGAGCGTTTTCCAACTGGTCAGCGTCCAGGCCCAGCAGGACTCCGGTATTTACGGCGCAACCGAGGGCCCCGGTGATGCTGGCGTAGAAGATGTCGCGGGCGGCGTACTTGAATATGATGGTCTGGAGGCGAGCTGCCACTTCCGACCCCAGCACGAGTGCCCGGACGACCTCGCGTCCCGACGATCCGAGGGCTTGGCCGACGCTGAGGACCGTTGGAACGGCGCTGGCAGCGTAATGTCCGGTTCCCTGCTGGCCGGTGGAGTCTACCTCGTCCCCATGGCCAATGGTGCCGTTGGCCAGGACGGCGTAGAGCAGGGACGTCCGCAGGGGGTGGCCGACGATGGAGCATTCCCCTGTGCCGCCGACCCGGCTGACCAGGTCTACCACTGGCTGGCAGGAAGGCAGGTTCGCGGAAGCGATCATGCAGCCCACCTGGTCGTAAAGGAGGGTCGCCGCTTCCCGGCGGACCTCGCCGGGCAGGTTCTGGTATTGGGTGGCGGCGACCCACCGGCACAATCGAGAGGTGGGACCAGTTCGTTCAGCCAAAGCGTTCTCCCTGGGCGCAGGCCATGTTTTGTGGAGCGGCCGAAGTTTCGGCTAGTGGCCGCCGGGCGCGGCAGCGGCCGCTATTTCCTCTGGTGCGGCTCCCGGGTAAATCCTGGGCTTGCGCATGATCGCGAAGCAAAGGGCGCTCAGGGCGAAAAACCCGGTGAACACCCACAGCGGAAACGCGTAGCTGGGGTCTCCCTGGGCTCCGGTCCGGTCATACCACCAGCCGGCAAACACCGGAGCCAGCAACACGCCCGGGCTGGAAACGAGCTGGGTTATTCCCCGCAAACGCCCGTAGGCCTGGCGCCCAAAGTAATCCCCAAAAGTGGCCCAGTTATTGGAACCGCTGGTTTCCGCAATGGCGAAGAGGAACACGAAGGCAAACACCAGCCATACTGAGGCCGGCGGGATAGCCAAGAGCAGGAACGCCAGCATTCCGCAGACGCCGGAAAAGGCCAGAACCCAGTTTTTTGGGAAAAGGTCGGCCAACCAGCCGAAGACCAACGATAGAGGGACTCCCAGGAACAGGAGGAAGCCAAAGATGAACGCCGCGGTCTCGGCATCCATTCCCTTCCACACCATTATGGGGATGATGTGGAGGATGACACCCGCCTTGGCGGTCAGGCGCAATATGCTGGCCACCAGCAGGAGCCAGTAGGTGAATGTGCGCAGGGCCTCGTTGAAGGCATAGTTGGCCATCTCTTCGCTGGTACTGGACGGCAACCGGCTGGGTGTGGAGCGGGCCTTCGGCGGCCCGCCGTCGGGCAGCAACCCGACGCTCTCGGGAGTACTCCGAACCAGGAAACACAGGGGAAGGATGACCACCAGGATTGTCACACCGGCGGCGAAGCTCGCCTCCCGCCAACCCGCGCTGGCAATGATGATGGCGATGACAGGTACCAGGATTGCCGGCCCCAGTGAGGAAATGGAGTGGTAGGACGACATGGCCAGGGCGCGCCGCCGGTGGAACCAGTTATTGACCAGGGCGGACAGGGCGTTGGAGAAGGCCAGGTCGCTGCCCAGCGTGACCATGCCCAGATATACCAGCGCGAAGGTAAACAGGTTTCCAGTCAGCGCCAACAGGATGAATCCGCCGCCCGATAACAACGTGCCGACGAATAAAACGGGCTTAGGTCCGAACCGGTCGATAAGCCAGCCGGCGATGGGGCCCACCGGACCGCCTTCGGAGCGGGAGAGGGAAAACACGAAGGCGGTCGAGGCCAAGCTGGCTCCCAGGCTCTGGCTGACCGGCAACAGGAACACCACGAAACCCTTGTTGTAGGCCGAGCTGTTGAGGGAGTGCATGAACCCGGCCAGCGCGACGGTCCACCATCCCATGAAGATGCGGGGCCTGGACCGGGTCAGGGAAGGAAAGCTCAATGAATCCTCTGGGATGATCGTGGTCAGCCAGCGCGGGGCTGGCGCGGCGGGGGAAGACGCTGGGAAGGAAGAGCGGCGAACCGCTCCATGGAGCGAATAATACCCCCCTCGCCGAAGTAGGACAAGCCGGGCGCGTCCTCCATGCCGACCCCAGCTGGAGGGGTCGGCAACCATCCCTCCCCATGGGGTTATATCTTGTGCAAGGGGGATGGCAATTGCGCCGGCATTTTATTCAACGCTGGATTGAATATGCACGACGGCTGTTAACAGTAACGAATTTCCAGATTATTGGGAGAAATACATTATTGTCAGAACGGTATCTGCAATATCCATGCAGGAGATAACAATATGGCGTCGTTATTGACGGCTGGGATATAATGGCAAACATCTTAGCCAGACCCGGTATGAGCGCCGGTTTCCAGCAAGCAGGTATAGGAACCAGTTTCGGCCGCTCTCACGCCGGGTTGCGACGGAATAAAGCTCCAACCAACCACAGGAGGCTTATTGATGCAGTATTTAAGGAAACCTCGCATGTTATTGTCCATTGCTCTTTCCCTGGCCTTGGTGCTGGCGGTGGCCTGCGGAACCGCAGCTCCGGTCCAAGAGCCGGCCGCTCCGGCGGAGTCAGCTCCTGCCGCCAGTTCAAGTTCGGGGACCAGTTCCACGGCCCCTTCGTCCGGTTCCGGCACATCCGCCAGCGCCGCGCCTACCGCGGTCCCGCAAGCCCAGGCAATGGCTGAGCCGGAGAGCACAGAGGTCCACCCGGGGAAGCTGAACATCATGGTAGGAGACCTGGCCAATGAACGGTTCGACATCGCCTACGTGGGCGGAAGCCCCGGGGGAGCGAACTACGGCCGCATATTGCACGCGATGCTGATTTCCATGACCCCCCAGACGGAAATGATCCCCGGCATCGCTGAAGAGTGGGACCTCTCGGCCGATGGCCTGACGACCACCTTCACCATCAGAGAGGGCGCCAAGTTCCATGACGGTTCGGACATCAGGCCGGAGGACGTGCTCTGGACCCTCCGTAACTCATTTGGGCCGCAGGCCCATGAACATCACACCGCGGACTCCACCGGCGCCGCCATATCGCGGTTGATGGAGAGCATCGAGCTGTCCGCTCCCAACCAGGTGGCGGTGAAGACCCAAAAGCCCTTCGTGGCGTTCTCCGGCAATGTCTCGGAGATTGGCGACAAGTGGTACGGCATGATGCCCGAACGCGCCGGATTGTACGACGAGTCTGCGGCGGAGGCGTATGATTTGGCTCCCATCGCGGCCGGCCCGATGAGCCTGACCGAGCATGTCCGGGCCAGCGTAATGTCGTTTGAGAGGTTCGACGACTTCTATTACCAGCCATCCAACGGTTTTTCCGAGGACAAGCGGGTCAAGTTCCAGTCCCTGGACCTGCACCTGGTGCCTGAAGAAGCCACCCGGGTGGCGGCGGTGCGGTCAGGCGAGGCCGACATAGTGCCAGCGAGCCTGGACGCCCAGGGTCAAATCGAGGCTGGAGGCGGCCGATTGATATTCGGCCAAGAGGGGGTCTACGTTCTGGCCAAGCCGCTGGGCTGCTTCGACTCCCAGTATCCCTGCAGTGACAAGCGCGTGCGACAGGCCCTGGACTATGCCCTCAACAAGGAACTGCTTCGGGACACCCTCTACGGGGAAGAAGTGTTCGTCGTCAAAGGGTGGTCCGTTATTACTCCTAACACTTACGGGTATACCACCGCTCTAGATCCCAGGCCCTTCGACCCGGACAAGGCCCGCGCTTTGCTGGCTGAAGCCGGATACCCGGACGGCGAAGGATTCGGTCCGCTGATCATCAACACCTGGCCTTCCACTGGAATGCCCTACCAGGTAGAGGCGGCCCAGCTGGTGGGCGACACCTGGAAGAAGGAACTCAACCTGGATGTGGAAGTCCGGGTTTCCGATAGCACCGGGACCAAGAAGCGTCAGAAGGCCGGCGAACTGGACGGTCAAATTCTCTGGAGAGAGAACGAAGCGCGGAAGAACGCGACGATCAACACCAGCAGCGGCTACGGAGACCCAGAGCGGGAGATCAACAAGACTCACTCGGACCCGGCGATCTGGTCCCAGGTCCAAGCAGCCATGGATGTGCTAGACCTGGACGACCGGCAGCAAGCCTGGGAGGATGTGTACACCCACCTCAGGGACGAGAGCTACGAACTGGGCGTGGGGTACGTCAACATCCCCTGGGGTGTCGGGCCCCGGGTCACGACCTGGGAACCCTATCCCTTCTCGCTATGGATTTCGGCGGTACACACCATCACGCTGGAAGAGTAGCGGGCAACGGGCGTTGCGAGGCGCTTTGCTGCGGGTTGCGGCCTGACCGCAACCCGCAGCTTTCGTAAATCATATCCAACATCCGGTTGGCCCGGTTCCCGGCAGGTCCAGCTCCATCCAGTCCACTTAACCCACACCAGGTGTGATCTATGCGGCGATTTATTGTCGTGCGCCTGTTCCAGGCGGTGATAACCCTGTTAATCCTCAGCCTGGCGGTGTTCCTCAGCGTACACCTTACCGGGGATCCTGCCCTCTATCTTCTGGGTCCCGAATCGACCGACGCAGACTACGAGCAAATGAAGAAGAGCATGGGCCTGGACAAGCCCCTGCCCGTCCAGTATGGGGTGTTCCTGACCAATATCGCGCGGGCCGACTTCGGGGACTCCCATATTTCCGGGCAATCGGCCCGGAAGGAGCTGATCGACAGACTCCCCGCTACGCTGCAACTGGCCGGAGCGGCTTTTCTGATGACCATGGTCATCGGAATACCGCTGGGGATTCTCTCGGCGGTGAAGCGGGACTCGATATTCGACCACGCGGGGAAGTTCTTCGCGGTGGCCGGAATCGCCGCTCCCAGCTTCTGGATCGCCATCATGCTGATCATGCTCTTCGGGGCCATTCTGGGCTGGCTGCCCACCTTCGGCCGCGGCGGTATCGATCACTTCATCTTGCCGGCCTTCGTGCTCTCGTGGAGCGGTATGGCGGGTGTGCTCCGGCTGGCCCGTTCGAGCATGCTGGAGGTCATGGACAGCGAATACGTGAAGTTCGCCCGTATCAAGGGATTGTCGGAGAGGGTGGTGATTTTCAAGCACGCGCTGAAAAACGCTGTCGTTCCCGTGCTTACCTTCTCGGGACTGACCCTGGCGGGACTCCTCAACGGCTCGGTTGTCGTAGAGGTTATTTTCGCCTGGCCCGGGATCGGACGGTTGATGCTGCAGGGCATCAACCACCGGGACTTCCCCATCGTGCAGGCCACCGTTCTGGCGGCCGGCTTCTTCTACATAGTCACCGCTCTGCTGGTCGATATCCTCTACGCCTACGTGAACCCGAGGATCCGGTACCAGTAGGGCTATAATCTGCCGTCCTAATCGTTCGAACTACGGGTTTGAACTATGGAGCGGGGTAGACTGCACCCTTTGATTCCGGTCATGGGAAGATTGGAACAACAACTCAATACCCATAATTAGCAGTTAACCCGCCGATTAAACGACGAATATCGTAAGAAATAACAAAACAGCCAGCGTAAGGACTTCGAATTGACAAGGCCAGTATAATTATGCGTATTCTCGATTACCTTCCGGCGCCGTTCATCGTTACGGGGTGTTAGCGTTGGCGTGGGGACGGAGTTGCCGGCAGGAAGGGATGGGCAAGGCCCAACCAACCAACCACAGGAGGCTCATCAATGCAGTATTTTAGGAAACCCCACCTGTTATTGGCCCTGGCGCTTTCGCTGGCACTGGTGCTGGCGGTGGCCTGCGGGACATCGGCACCGGCCGAGGAACCAGCGGCTCCGGCCAGTTCCGGGGCGTCCGCTCCGGCGGCAAGTTCGAGTTCCGACTCCGGTTCGGGGACCGGTTCTGCCGCACCTGCGGCCAGTTCCGGTTCAGGATCCAGCGCGTCCTCCGGGGCATCCTCGGGGAGTGCAGCATCCTCCGGCGCCGCGCCGACCGCGGTTCCCGAGGTCAAGTCAATGCCCGCGATGGAAAGCACCGAGGTGAATCCCGGCAAAGTGGTGTGGATGGTGGGCAGCTTCGCCAACGAGCGTATGACCTACTGCCTGGCGGGCGGCGGCGGCCACGACTACGGGCGCCAGATCCACGCCTTCCTGATTGACTCCAAGATCGAAGGCAGCGCCCGGGTGCTGACCCCCGGCCTAGCGGAGAAGTGGGAAGTCACTCCCGACGGCCGCAGTTGGACGGTCACCGTCCGGGATGGCGTCCCGTTCAATGACGGTTCGGAGCTCACCACCGAGGATGTCCGCTGGACCCTGCAGTGGGCCGTCGGCGAGCAGGCCCAAGAGTACTCCACCGGCGGCGGTTGCCTAAGCCAGTCACAGCTCACCGAGAGCATTGAACAGACCGGCCCCAACCAGGTCACCGTTACCTACAAAGACACCTACGCCACTTTCGTAGATGCCTACTCCCAGTCCACCGGAACCTGGATCGGGACCATTTACCCGGCGGGCCTGGGAGGCGGGAACCCAGAGGTGATCCACGACGAAGAGGTAGAACTGGCATATGACCGCAACCCAGTGGGCGCCGGACAGATGCGTCTCGTCCGCCACGTCGCCTCGGACCTGATGGAATTCGAACGGTTCGATGACCACTACTACCATCCCGACAACGGACTGCCCGAAGACCGCCGGACCAAGTTCCAGACCCTGGAACTGCGACTGGTGCCGGAACAGGCCACCCGGGTTGCCGCTCTGCGGGCTGGTGACGCCGACATCGCTCCCATAAGCCTGGGCGCTAAGGGCCAGGTCGAATCCGGTGGCGGCCGGGTACTGTTCGGGCAGGAAGGTGCTTTCTTCTTCGCCCGGCTCCTAGGCTGCTGGGAAGCCCATCTTCCCTGCCATGACATACGCGTCCGGCAAGCCCTCAACTACGCTGTCGACCGGGCGTCGATGAGGGACAAGCTGTTCGGGGGTCCCGAGGTCTTCCAGCCCAAGGGCTTCCCCAACGTGACGCCCAGCACCATCGGATACACGCCGGAGTTGGACCCTTGGGAGTTCAACCCGGAGAAGGCCCGCGAGTTGATGGTAGAAGCGGGTTACTCGGTGCCCGGCGCCGAGGGCGGCAAGGACTTTGGCAAGCTGCTGATCAACACCTGGCCGTCCGCCTCAGTACCCAACATGCCCGACGCGGCCCAGTTCGTGGCTGAGGTCTGGCAGGAGGAGCTGGGCATCGATGCCGAGGTCACGGTCAGCGAGGAATCGGCGATCAAAAAGCTGACGCGTCTCACTGAGGACGCCTACGGACAGGTTCTCTTCCGGGACAACGAGACCAGGCTGGATGGCTCCAGCATGCTCAACGGCGGTTACGGCCGCAATCCGGACCGTCCCGACCGCTCCTCCCGAGACCCGGATGTTGTGGCATTGGCAAAGGAGATTCGCGTAATCGTTGAACCCAACGAGCGGGAGCGCCGGGTGGCCGAGTTCTACCTGCGCGCCCGGGACGAGTCCAACGAACTCATGATGGGCTACGTGAACATCCCGTGGGGCGTAGGCTCGCGGATCGCAACATGGGAACCCTATCCGCTGGCGTTTTACGTCAACTCGATCCACACCATCACCATAAAGTAATGGTGGCGGCAAGTTAGCGTTCAAGGCTCCCCGGGACGACCGTTCCGGGGAGCTTCCCATCCGGGGAACTCCCCGGTGTCGAGCAACCGGCAGGGGGTTTCTCCGGCAAAAGGCGTTTTATGCGAAGGTTCATCGTTGCCCGAGTAGTCCAGGCAGTGATAACACTGCTGATCCTGAGCGTCGCGGTGTTCCTCAGCGTGAAGCTCACCGGCGACCCCGCAGTGTACATGCTGGGGCCGGAACAGGGGCGCATCGAGTACGAGATGATGCGCAAGCAACTGGGCCTGGACCGGCCCATAGTGGTGCAGTACTTGGACTTCCTGACCGATGTCCTGCGGGCTGACTTCGGCAAGTCCCACTTCCTGGAGAGGCCCGCCCGCGATGTGCTCTTCGAGCGGTTCCCCGCTACTATCCAGCTGGCGGTAGCCGCCTTCATCCTGGCGGTGGCGGTAGGGGTCCCGTTAGGAATCCTATCGGCGGTGAAGCGGGACACCGTGTTCGACAACTTCGGCAAGCTGTTCGCCACGCTGGGAATTGCCACCCCCAACTTCTGGATCGCCATCATGCTGATCCTGTTATTCGGGGCAATTCTGGGGTGGCTCCCAACCTTCGGCAGAGGCGGCATTGACCATTTCATTCTGCCGGCCTTCGTGCTGGGATGGTCCGCCATGGCCGGCATGGTCCGGCTGGGGCGTTCCAGCATGCTGGAGGTCCTGGACAGCGAATACGTGAAGTTCGCACGCATAAAGGGGCTGCGGGAGTCGCTGGTAGTGTGGAAACACGCCCTGAAGAACGCGGTCATTCCCCTGCTAACTTTCTCCGGCCTCACCCTGGCGGGGTTGCTGAACGGGTCGGTGGCCGTCGAGGTGGTGTTCGCCTGGCCTGGCATTGGGCGATTGATGCTGCAGGGGATCCATACCCGCGATTTCCCCATTGTGTCGGCGACCGTCATGGCTTCCGGGTTGTTCTACATTGTCAGCGCCCTGCTGGTCGACATCCTTTACGCCTACGTAAATCCCCGAATCCGGTACGAGTAAGGAGGAATGCCGTAATGGCCTCTTCCACCACGATAAGTGCGCAAGAGTCCACCGGTGTGCTCGCCCTTCCCAGGCGAGTGCTGGCGATGCAACTGCCCTGGATTCCGCTCAGCATCGTAATAGTGCTGCTGGTATGTTCAGCGTTCGCTCCGCTCCTGACCCCCTACGATCCGGGCAAGACCAGCATCCTGGACTCCAGGACTGCACCGGGAGAGACCTGGGAACATCCGCTGGGGACGGACGTGCTGGGGCGGGATGTGCTAACCCGGCTGATTTACGGGGCGCGGACTGCGATGTTCATCAGCGTCGTTGCGCTGGGGTTCGGGGCCTTTGTCGGTTCGGTCCTGGGGTTAATATCAGGCTACCGGGGCGGAATACTGGACGTGCTCATCATGCGGGCGGCTGATGCAGCCCTGGGGTTTCCAACGGTGCTGGTGGCAATGATCATCGTGACCATCCTGGGAGCGGGGATCCAGAACATCATCCTGGCCGTGATGTTGACGGTATGGGCCCGCTTCGCGCGGATGATCCGGGGGGACGTCCTGAGCGTGAAGGAGCTGGATTTCGTCACCTTTGCCAAGATAGCGGGCCTGTCCACGCCGATGATCATCGTGCGGCACGTCTTCCCCAACACGATAAACACCATGATGGTGGTAACCAGCCTGCTAGTGGGACAGGTGATACTGCTGGAGGCGTCCCTGAGCTTCCTGGGGCTGGGCCTTCCGCCGGGAGCGCCGGCCTGGGGCATCATGGTGTCGGAAGGGAAGGACGAGATTCTGCACGTCTGGTGGCTGTCCCTCTTCCCGGGGGTGGCGATAACGGTGGTGGTGCTGGCGTTCAATTTCTTCGGGGACTGGCTGCGGGACACGCTGGACCCGAAGCTGCGGAGGACCTAGGCCAAAGGTCGAGTCTGCGGGACTGATTCTAAAGGGACTCCTGAAGCGACTCCCGCAGGCAGGACATCATCCGGTCCATGGTGCCCTGGGCCACGCTGCCCATCATGCGCTGGCCGACCCGGGCCACGGCTCCGCCAACCTGAGCGTCCCCCCTGACGGTGACCACCGTTACGCCGTCCGTCTCCTCCAGGTTCACCAGTGCGTCGCCGTTGGCGAAGCCGAGGCGTCCGTTGCCTTCCATCCGCATCCGGCATGAGCGGGGCGGGTCCTGGTCCAGCAGGGAAACCCGGGCGTCATAAGAGCCGCGCACGGGGCCCACTCCGATGGTGACCGTGGCCTGATAGCTATCCGTCCCCACCGCACGCAACGAGTCCACCCCGGGAAGGCATTTTGCCAGCACGTCCGGGTCCATAAAAGCCGCCCACACCCGGGCGGCGGGCGCGTTGAAAGTGTAGCTTCCGGTAACTTCCATTTTTCCATCCTCGACATTCTGGGGCGCAATTATAACAACCCGGCGCTTCCCAACGGGCCACGAGGATTGGCCTCCAACTCTTAGCGAAGGTCAGGGCCATCGTATTTGGGTTCTTGAAGATCCGTCGATGGTCGCGATGCCGCCGCCCACTGGATAAAGTGGGGAATGGATAGCCCGACATGTGCCCAAGAAAATAGTTGCTGGCATGGGATATGGGTGTCGAGTTACGGCATCTGCATGGTGGTATTTTTGGATGGGACTGCCCTGTAGGGAAGTGTGGTTTCCGTTGACTGGTTTCAACCCGAAAGCTATACTCCCCCCAGCCAACGGGCCATTGTTCGATAATGTTAATCATTATTGTTACCGGCGGGTAGCACCGCTGAATTTCCCAGGGAGGTAACAGAGTGAAAGTCCCCATCAAGTTGACGGTCAACGACCGGGTTCACGAGGCCGAAGTCGAGCCCCGATTACTGCTGGTGGACCTGCTTCGGGACGTGCTGGGTCTGACCGGCACCAAGATAGGCTGCGACACCAGCCAGTGCGGCGCCTGCGTGGTGCGGATGAACGGTTCGACCGTCAAGTCATGCACCTGTCTGGCAGTCCAGGCCGACGGGGCCGAGGTCATCACCATTGAGGGCCTGGGCAAGGGAGGAGAGCTGCACGCGGTGCAGGAGGCGTTTTGGGACAGCCACGGTCTGCAGTGCGGGTTTTGCACCGCCGGCATGATCATGTCCGTCACCGAGTTGCTGGAGCGCAACCCCCACCCGTCGGAGCAGGAAGTCCGCGACGGGCTGGAAGGCAACATCTGCCGCTGCACCGGCTACCACAACATAGTGAAGGCTGCCCTGGCCGCCTCCGAGGCGATGGGAGGATAGTGCGATGACCACCAGGATATTCGGGTCGGGTATCCGCCGGCGTGAGGATCCCCGGCTGATCACCGGACAGGCAACCTACACCAACGACATCAAGCTCAACGGAATGGTCCACGCGGCCATCCTGCGCAGCCCCCACGCCCACGCTCGCATTGCCGGAATCGACACCTCGGCGGCCAAGAGCGCCCCGGGGGTGCTGGCCGTATACACTGGAGCGGACGTCGAGGGCGTTCTCAACCCTATCCCCTGCGCCTGGGTGATCCCCGATTCTGACGTGAAGGCCGTGCCATACAACGCTATCGCCACGGACACCGTCCGCTATGTGGGCGACGCCGTCGCGGTGGTGGTGGCCGAGGATCGCTACCAGGCCGAGGACGCGCTGGAACTAATTGACGTGACCTACGAGGCGCTGCCCGCGGTGGTCAACCCAGAGGCGGCGCTGGCGGACGGGGCCCCCCAGCTTCACGAAGACGCCCCCAACAACCAGGCCTTCCACTGGGTGGCTGCGGGAGGCGACACGGACGCGGCCTTCGAGTCGGCCGAGGTGGTGGTCGGGGATACCATCATCCAGCAGAAGCTCATTCCCAATGCCATGGAGCCCCGCTCCGCCGTCGCCAGCTACCTGCCCTCCATGGGCGAGCTGACGATGTGGAACACCACCCAGAATCCTCACATAGCCCGCTTCGTCACCTGCCTGGTTACCGGCCTGCCCGAGCACAAGATCCGGGTCATCGCGCCGGAGGTGGGCGGCGGATTCGGCAGCAAGATAGCCGTTTACCCCTGGGAAATGATCGTGGTCTTCTGCTCCATGCAGCTGGGACGGCCGGTGAAGTGGACGGAGACCCGTTCCGAGAACTTCCTGTCCACGACGCACGGCCGGGACCACGTGGAATACGTGGAGATGGCCGCAACCCGTGAAGGGAAGATTACTGGCGTCCGCAGCGTCGTCTACGCGGGCATGGGAGCCTACCTGTCCACCGCAGGACCGGGCATACCGACCATCCTGCACGGGCTGATGTACTCGGGCCCCTATGCCATCCCCAACATCAAGGCCGACATTTATGGCACCTTCACCAACACGGTGCCGGTGGAAGCCTACCGGGGCGCGGGCCGGCCCGAAGCCACCTTCCTCCTGGAGAGGCTGGTGGACATGCTGGCAGTGGAATTGGACATGGACCCGGTGGAGGTACGCCGCCGCAACCTCATTCCCAAGTTCGATGATGGTTACGACACGGCCATCGGCCTGACCTACGACAGCGGCAACTACGAGGGCACTCTGGATGCTGCGCTGGACCACGTCGACTACTCCGCCCTCCGCGCCGAGCAGGCCCACCAGCGGGAGCACGGCGCCTACACGGGCATCGGTGTCAGCACCTACTGTGAAATTTGCGGCCTGGGCCCCTCCCAGGTTGCCGGAGCCGTGGGCTTCGGCGGAGGCCTTTGGGAGAGCGCCACCGTCCGTTTCTACGCAACGGGCAAGGTCAACGTTTTCGTCGGAACGTCGCCCCACGGGCAGGGAGAGGAGACCACCTTCGCCCAGATCGTCGCCGACGAGATCGGGGTGCCGGTGGATGACGTGGAGGTCATCCACGGCGACACGGACAACACCCCCATGGGCTGGGGCACCTACGGCAGCAGGACCACCGTGGTCGGCGGCGGCGCCGTCGCGTTGAGCGTCCGCAAGATCCGGGACAAGGCGAAGGTCATCGCCGCCCACCTGCTGGAGGCCAACGAGGCCGACATCGAGTATCAGGACGGACAGTTCTTCGTCCAAGGTTCCCCGGACCAGTCCAAGACCATACAGGACGTGGCGCTGATGGCCAACGTGGCCTGGAACATGCCCGAGGGCGTGGAGCCGGGCCTGGAGGCCACCACCTATTACGACCCGCCCAACTTCTCGTACCCCTTCGGGACCCACATCGCCGTCGTGAGCGTGGACCCGGACAACGGCCACATCGTACTGCAGCGTTACGTGGCCGCGGATGACTGCGGCCCCCAGATCAACCCCACGGTGGTCGAGGGACAGGTGCATGGGGGAGTGGTCCAGGGCGCCGGGCAGGCCCTATGGGAGGGGGCGGTCTACGACGACCACGGGCAGCTGCTGACCGGCTCCATGCTGGACTATGCACTGCCCCGCGCACACCTGGTGCCCAACGTGGAGACCATTTCCACCGTCACTCCGTCACCGACCAATCCATTGGGGGTCAAGGGCATCGGGGAGACGGGGACCATCGCCTCGACCATAACCATCTACAACGCCGTGCTGGACGCGCTGCGTCCCCTGGGCGTTACCCGGCTGGAAATGCCGCTGACCCCGGAGCGGGTGTGGCGGGCTATTCACGAACAGGGGGAGTAGGCAACCATGTTTGCAGCGGCATTCGATTATCAAAAAGCCAGCTCGGTCGCTGAAGCGATTCAGCTACTGAGCGCGAACCCGGAGTCCAAGCTGCTGGCCGGCGGCCACAGTCTTCTTCCCCTGATGAAGCTGAGGCTGGCCCGTCCCGCCACGCTGATTGACATTGGAGCCGTGGCAGGTCTCAAGGGGATCACCGTTAGCGGCGACACCATCCGCATCGGCGCGCTGACCACCCACGGCGAGATCGCCCGTTCCCACGATGTGCGGCACGCCAATCCTCTGATGGCTGAGGTAGCGGGCGGCATCGGGGACCCGCAGGTGAGGAACCGGGGGACCATTGGGGGGAACATCGCCCACGCCGACCCCGCATCAGACTGGGGGACGGTTTTGACCGCGCTGGAAGCATCCGTCGAGCTGCAGGGGCCAGGTGGAAGCCGGACAGTGTCAGCGGAGGACTTCTTCGTGGACGCCTTCACCACCGCCTGCGGAGAAAACGAGGTCGTCACCGCCATCACCGCTCCAGTGCTGTCCCGGCACATACATGGCAACGGGCACGGACACGAACACGGCCATGACCACGGCGACCATGGACACGATCATGGGCATGATCACGGCTCCGCCCTTTCCCAAATACACGGCGACGTGGGCGAGTACGCCAAGATGTCCCATCCCGCATCCTTCTATCCTGTGATTGGAGGGGCGGTTGTGGTCACCGTAGAGGATGGCGCCTGCACGGCGGCCAAGGTGGCCGTCGGAGGCCTAGTGCCGTCGCCCATCCGGTCCCGCTCCGTTGAGGCGGCGCTGGTGGGCAAGGAACTGACCGTGCAGAACATTTCCGATGCCGTGGATCACCTGTCGGAGGACCTGGGGGACGAAATCATCGGAGACGTCTTCGCCTCCGCCGATTTTCGGCGCCGAATCGCCCCGGTCGAGGTAAAGCACGCGCTGTACCACGCCATCGGGCTGGCCCATCACTAAGGCCGTAACCGGCCTGGCATTTCCCTCAAGGAAAGGGCAGCGATTCCCGCCAATTGCTGCCCTTTTCGTCCGCCGCCGGCCGGAACGGTTGACTTCAGAGTTTCGTTCAACACCGCAGCAACCTGGAGAAATTCCTTGACCACCTCCGCCAAGTCCCCCGCCACTGTCGACGACGTTCAACGCCTGCTGAGGGAGCAACAGTACATAGCCGACCGGGCCCTGGCGGTTGCGGTGTTCCTGGCCATCAAGCTGCAGCGGCCCCTCTTCCTGGAAGGGGAGGCGGGCGTGGGCAAGACGGAGATTGCCCGCGCCCTGGCCCGCGGTCTTGATGCCGAACTGATCCGCCTCCAGTGCTATGAAGGGCTGGACATCAACCACGCGGTCTACGAGTGGAACCATGCCCGCCAGATGCTGGAGATACGGCTGATGGAGGCTGGGGGCCAAGTGGACCGTTCACAGGCCTCCGCGAACCTGTTTGATGAAAGGTTTCTGATCCAGCGGCCGTTGCTCCAGGCCATTGACCCAGGCCGCGACCGGGCGCCGGTGCTGCTCATAGACGAGCTGGACCGGGCGGATGAAGAATTCGAGGGTTTCCTCCTGGAACTGCTGGCCGACTTCCAGGTAACCATCCCCGAACTGGGGACCTTCCAAGCATCCCACCCGCCGGTGGTGGTCATTACTTCCAACCGCACCAGGGAGGTCCACGATGCGCTGAAGCGGCGGTGCCTCTATCACTGGGTGGACTATCCCGACTTCCAGCGAGAGTTGCAGATCGTCACCACGCGCCTCCCCGATGCGCCCCGCGAACTGGCGCAACAGGTGACCGGGTTCATACAGGAGCTTCGCGAAACCGAGCTCTACAAGATTCCCGGAGTGTCCGAGACCATCGACTGGACATCGGCCCTGATGGCCCTGAACGAGACCAAGCTGGAGGCGGAGGTCATCGACGACACGCTGGGCATCATGCTGAAATACCAGGACGACATCGAGCTGGTCCGGGGCGAACCCGTCCGCCACCTGCTGGAACGGTCCCAGAACCGGGGGCCGCGCCGGGGGGGACGAGGCGGAGGTGGGGGGTAAGAAGGGGCCTTTCGTCGTAAACTGGAAAGGTCCCAGCAGAGGGCAAGTCTCAACCCGGTGCGGGAGGTAAGCCATGGCCGCAGAGGTACGCGAGCGCGTTATTTTGGCCCACCGGACCAACGACGCCCAGGACTTCACCATAGAATTGTTCCTAGATTACGATATTGACGATGGTGAGTGGGTTGGGTCCTGTGAGCAGCTCGGAATAGCGGCAAATGCCGGAACTCTGGAAGAAATCAAAGAAATATTGAAGGACCTGATCCTGCTTCAATTGAGCGGGGTCGAAGGGTTGACCGACATATACGACTACCTCGAAGGGAATGAAGTCGTGATTATGAAACCGGAGCAAGCAACGGCCGGTGAATCAGGGTTCGTATTGACCACTGCCGCTCCCACCTTATAACGTGCCGATATCAGGCCGACACCTTATCAGGCTGCTCGAAGGAGACGGGTGGACTATACAGCGAAGAAGCAATCACGGAGCGTTCCTTGTTCGCCAATTTCCTGGAGAACCCCGGCCAAGAACCACCAGTCGTTCCCGACAACACGAGGGATTTGAAACCTGGGGTATTGGGAAGCATCCTCGGGCCCAAACAGACAGGCATCGGAAGGGCCGGGTTGGATAGATTGCTGGATCGATAACGTCCCCAGCAGTTGACGAGTCTCCATGACCACTCCCTACACTTTTCCCTCACCGATGAACGGTCCCGAAACGGACACCGAGGACGGCCACATCCTGCACAACCTGATGATGTTCGGGGAGGTGCTGCGGCGGTTGGGGCTGGACTTCGGGTCGGGGAACATGCTGGACCTGGTGCGCGCCACCCGGGACATCCCGATGGGACGGCGGCAAGACTTCCAGAACGCGGCCCGCTGCCTGCTGGTTCACCGGAAGCAGGACATCCCGGTATTCGATGACGCTTTCAAAGTCTTCTGGAGGCGGCCCAGCCATGGGATCAGCACCCGCGACCTGCGCTCCATGGGAGAGGAACGACGCTATCGCTCCCCGCGCATTGCCTCGGATTCCGTCCAGGACGCCAGCGGCGGTGGAGAAGGACAAGATTCCAGCGGGCAGCCGGTGGTGGACCTGACCCGGACCTACAGCGCCCGGGAAGTGCTGCGAGCCAAGGACTTCGCCGAATTTACCCCGTCGGAAATCCTCCAGGCCAAGGCGCTGATGGTGGAGTTGGGGTGGAACCCGGGGATGCGCCGCACCCGGCGCCTTCACAGTGGCGACGGCTCCTGGCCGGACCTGCGGCGGACGTTCCGCAACAGCCTGCAGTACGGAGGGGAGGCAGTGGAGCTGGCCCACCTGGAGCGCCGAGAGAAGCCGCGCAGCCTGGTGCTTGTCTGTGATGTCAGCGGCTCGATGGAAAGGTACACCCGGCTGCTGCTCCACTTCGTCCACACCATCGCCGCCAGCCTGGGCAAGGTGGAGTCCTTCCTGTTCGCCACCCGTCTGACCCGCATCACGAGGCACCTGCGCTACCGGAACATCGACCAGGCCGTGACCGAGGTCTCCCGGGCCGTCCCCGACTGGGCCGGCGGTACGCGCATCGGGGAGAATATCCGCAACTTCAACTACCAGTGGGCCCGGCGAGTGCTGCGTGGAGGGTCGGTGGTGCTGATCATTTCAGATGGGTGGGACCGGGGAGAGCCGGAGGTACTGTCGAGGGAGATGTCCCGCCTTCAGAGGAGCTGCCACCGGCTAATCTGGCTAAACCCGCTGCTGGGCCACGCCGAGTACCAGCCCCTGGCCCAGGGGATGCAAGCGGCCTTGCCTTTCGTGGACGACTTCCTGCCAGCCCATAATCTGAACAGCTTGCTGTCCGTGAGCGAACACCTTTCCCGCCTTACACCCCACCGCAACCTCAGCACAGGCCGCCGCCGGGCCAGGGAAGAATCACCAGTCCCAGAGCCGGAGGGGCCCGTTACGGAACGCCGGGAGTTTAACCCGGCCTTGGCTCCGACCTTTCGGCATCCCCTCTGGGGACGCATTCCCAACCAGCAGGCTTACGATCCAGAAGCTCCTGACGCCCGATGAACGCGGCCTTCCGATGGCTACGAGTTCCGGCGGCTACGAGTTCCTGGTTTGAATGGACATAACCCTGGTAAAGGGTTGATATTGTTAAGTAGTTTCTTAAAATAATACAAAATGGGGCAGGAGACACAACGCCCGTTGTGGTCCCGTCTAGTATAGTTGCGGGCAAGTCAACGACCCGGGCAGTCACCATTAAAGCGAGCGATAAAAGGGAAGGTTATGCCAACTCAGACAGTGCGGAAAACCAAGCTGATGCGGAACGTAGAAGACCAGTTTCAACGGCCGTTGGAAAGCCTGGTCCCTGAAATGGTCAATGAACATGGGATGAGCCATGCCGCCAGCGAACTGGGGGTGAGCACGGCCACCCTGGGCTACTGGATGCTGAAGCTGGGGATCCGGTACCGGCGGGTTGCCGTGACCGCCGACGAGACCATTGAAGTGAAACGCCCCGGTTAGCCCCCAATCGGGGCTTCCCAACCCCTTTTCCCTGGTCCCCCACCGGGGAAATGCAGCGGCCCCGGACGCATTGTCCGGGGCCGCTGTGTATACCCCTGGAACAGCCAGGATGTATGGCAGCGGCTTAGAGGCGCCCGCCGTCGTACAACCCCAGGAAGTAAGGAGGCAACTTCCGATAGCACTGGATCCGGTTGCGCTGGGAGTCGACGATAAACAGGCGGTCCTGGTCGTCAACCGTCACTCCAATGGGACCGCGCAGGAAGCGCTCCCGCTCCAGGCCCTGGGAGATTTCCCGCTCCAGCTTCATCTCCGGGTTGGCTTCAAGCTTGATCACACCCCACTTGGACAGGGTGGCGTCGCCGATGATCTCGGTGATGAAAGAGCCGTCCAGATCAAAGACCTGAAGCCGGTCGTTGTTCCAGTCGGCAACGTAGATGATCCCTTCCTTGTCAACAGCCACGTCGGTGGGACGGCTGAACTCGCCGTCGCCCTTCCCGGAAGAGCCGAACTTCATGAGGAACTGACCGTCGGGAGTGAACTTCTGGATGCGGTCGTTGCGCCAGTCGGCGACAAAGATGTTGCCATCGTGGTCGATTTCGATGCCCCAAGGCATGTTGAACTGGCCGTCGCCGTCACCCTGGGTGCCGAACTTCATCAGGAACTTGCCGTCCCTGGTGAACTTCTGGACACGGTTGTTGCCAGTGTCCACCAGGTAGATGTTGTCCTCGGAGTCGGTGGCAATTCCCGCCGGCTTGTCGAACTGACCGTCGCCTTCGCCGACCATGCCCCAGGCGCCCAGCCAGTCGCCGTCCCTGGAGAACATGGCCACCCGCTGGAGCCACTCGTCGGTGATGTACAGATTCTCGTCCTTGTCCAGTGTGATGTCGGTGGGCCATACCAGGGAGCCGTCGGAGGCGTCCTCGCCCACGTCCATCATGTCGCCGCCGAGGCGGCCGCCGTTGCCGATTTCGCCGATGTAGTCCTCGTCTACGGTGCAGACGGTGATGCGCTTGGAGTCGGCCCGATAGTCGTAGGCGCGGTTCACCACGTACATCACGTCGTTCTCGCCCCGTGCTACCGATACCGGGTTCTTAAATCCGGTACCTGCTTCCTCACCCCTGCCGATGGTGTGGGTATAGCGGAAGGTTGCTCCCTGTACTCTGCTGGTCGTCATTCGTTCCTCGCTTAATTTGTCGTAAACGGCTGTTTGCCTTTTCAGGTCCAATTGGAGCCATAGGTCATATTGGCCCCGGGTTGTTGGCGTCGGCTGCTAGGTGAACTGGTATTCCTGGGTCGAAACGATGAGCTGGAGAAGCTGGGCCACCAGCTCAGGAAAACCGGGGGCGGTGGTATCCATGGAATACCCCGGGGCCTCGGCGGAAGCCGAGACATGGTCAAGAAGCAGCTCCCTAGTGTCGCCCCTAAGGCTGTATCCGCCCAGCATGTCCAGGCATCCCTCCACCAAGTCCTGGGGGGAGATTTCCCGCGCCTGGCTTTGCAGGCGGGTGATGATGTCCCGGATGCCCGGGGCGTTGACCCGCCCCACCTCGCCGGCAGTAAAGTTGACCCGCTCGACCAAGGTGCCGGAGTCGATCCACTCCTTTCCGGTGTGCCAGCCCTCCACGGTGGGGGGGTTGAGCAGGTCCTGGCCCATGTACCGGATTTCGAGACCGGCGTCGTAAAGGCGCGGCCTGGGATCGGTGAAGTCCCCCACCAGCCGCAACGTACCGCAGACGACCTCGGAAGGGCTCTTCACCTTGGCGAAGCGGGCTTCCTTGAAGAAGTCCGAGTTGAACAGCAGCCGCAGCATGGAGCGGATGTCGTATCCGGACCGGAAGTATTCCTGCTCCAGTTGCCGGACAGCCGCCGGGTCGTTGGGCGGCGTGGTCTCCCAGGCCGGCACCTGGGGCTCATCGGCGACGAAGAAGTTGTACAGGTGCCGCGAGATGAACCGCGCCGTGGCGGGCTGCTTGGCGATGATGCGGATGATGTCGTCGCCGTTGAAGTTGCCCGTCTCGCCCAGGAAGGTTTTTTGGTCTTCAATGTGGTCCAGGCGGTTATACATAAACTGGTTGAAGTACCGCCCGTAGGGATACCGGGGCATGGCGTTGCCGATGGTCCAGCCGGTGAACGCCTGGGCACAGGCCTTCACGTCGTCCTCGGTGTAGTTGGGATGGCCGTCCATGCCGACGCCCATGGAGAACAGCTCTAGGAGTTCCCTCCCCCAGTTCTCGTTGACCGCGTCCTTGTGGCTCAGGGGGTTGTCCAGGTAGTAGAGCATGGCCGGGTCGGTCGCCATGGCCAGCAGCAGCTCGTCGAACCGGCCCATTCCCTGGGTGCGGAACTTGTTGAGCTGGTCCTGGATGTTGTGGGGGGCCATGCACTTGGAGTCTCCCACGCAGAAGATGGAGTGCCAGAAGAGGGCAATCTTTTCCTCCAGCTGCCGGGGGGAATTGACCATCCGGTAGGTCCAGTAGCCCTGGTTGGCGGCCAGATAGCCCAGGTCCCGCCAGCCCATGTAGCGCTCCATAACGTCCATTTCAAGCTGGGGCTGGTCCTCGGGATGGAGCAGTTCCTCCACGGTGGCTTCGTAGCCAGCGGCGGCCCGGCGTTCCAGTTCCTGGTAAGAAGCGCCGAATCCGGCGCGGCGCATGAGATGGGCCATCAGGGCAAGATCGCATTCTGCCATGGCTTTCCTCTCAGATTTAATTCGTTGGGGTAACGGCCGGGTTAAAGATGGGAGAGTCGTGCGGCGCAGTCCTCATGGAGCCCGCATGTTCCCAGTACATAGCCAGGAGGCACACGAAAGTGCGGCGAACGATCCGGTCAGGAACAGTTTCCGCCACCGGGTTCCCGCAAGAGCTGCACGACTCCGCGCCGCATTATCCAAGCGGGCGGCGGGTTCCATGTCCCTGCCGCCCGCCGGTTCCGGCTTAGTCCTTGGCGATGAAGTCCATCTTCTCGAAGCTGCCGTTGACGATGGGCTTGGAGTCCAGCCCCATCCAGTCCTCCAGCAGCGTCGTGTACAGGCCGCGGAAGTCGTTGTTGAAGTGCAGGTTGCCCTCCAGCAACTTGTCCTCTTCCAGGGACGGGTACTCGCCGTAGAGGCCGCCCTTGACCCGGTCGCCGACGACGAAGGCCGCTCCGCCGGAGCCGTGGTCGGTGCCGGAGCCGTTGTCGTGGACCCGCCGTCCGAACTCGGTGAAGACCAGCAAGACGACGTTGTCGCTGGCGTTGTGCTCCTTCAGGTCCTGGTAGAAGTCGCCGATGGTCTGCGACACGTTCAGGCACAGGCCGGCGTGGGCCGTCATCTGGGTGGCGTGGGTGTCGAAGCTGTTGTAGGGAGCGGTGGTGTACAGGAAACGGGTCCCCAGATCAGCAATGTGGACCTGGGCGATGTTCCGCATGTACTGGGACATGGAACTGGGACCGTACTCGACGCTGGAGGTGTACTTCTCCGGCGCGGTGGCAAGGATGTCGGCGCCGGTGAGCGCGTCCATGCCGGTTTGGGACAGGTACTCCAGCACCGGGCCGCGGCCCATGGCAGGGGAGTACATTCGGGAGAAGATGTCCAGGGCCTGGGTCCGCTCCTGCTCAACCTCGATGCTGGTCAGCACGCCGTAGGTCTCGAGGTTGCCCACCGAGGCCACCGGCACGCCGGGGGCGGCCATGGCCCGGGGAAGGCCCCGCCCGAAGTTGACGCCGGTCAGCACGTTTTCCTTGTTCGGGTCCAGATCGCGGATGGCCCGTCCGACCCAGCCCTCGTCCGCCAGCTTTTCCGGCTCGCAGGTGTGCCAGATGTCCATGGAGCGGAAGTGGGACAGGTTGGGGTTGGGATAGCCGACGCCCTGGATGATTGCCACCTTGCCGTCGTCGTAAAGCTCCTTCAGAGCGGCGGTGTTGGGGTTGAAGCCCAGTTCATCGTTGAGGGGCAACACCTGGTCCTGGGGAATGACGACGTTGGGCCGGTTGTCGTAGTACAGCGGGTTGGTGTAGGGAACGATGGTGTTCATGAAGTCGTTCCCGCCGGAAAGCTGCAGGACTACCAGAACGGGGTCTTTCTTGGTGCTGGTCATGTTTCCTCCTGGTCTGGCTGGGGCCGCCTGCGCCGGTGAGGGGCGGCGGCCAGTTATTGCTTGTTCGATGATGCGGAGTCTAGTTGAACTGGTACTCCTGGGTGGAGACGATGAGCTGGAGAATCTGGCCGACGAACTGGGCGAACTCGGGAGACCCGGTGTCCAGGCCGCTGGCGGCCTCGGCGTGGGCGGTGAGCAGGTCCTGGTTGTCCCCGCCAAGCTCATAGAAGCCCAGCATTTCCAGGCAGGCCTCGACGATCCGCCCAGCGGAGAGGGTCGAGCCCTCGGCCTTCAGCCGGTCGATGAAGGCGTTGATGCCCGGGGAGTCGACGCGGCCCATCTCGCCGGCGACGAAGTTGATGCGCTCAACCAGCGTACCGCTGTCGATCCACTCCTTGCCGGTGTGCCATCCCTCGACAGTGGGAGGATTCAGCAGGTCCTGGCCCATGTAGCGGATCTCGAGGGCCGGATCGTACAGGCGGGGCTTGGGCTCGGTGAAGTCTCCGACGACCCGCAGGGCGCCGCATACCACTTCCGAGGGGTTCTTGACCTTGGCGAAGCGGGCGTTCTTGAAGGTATCCGAGTTGAACAGCACCCTCAGCATGGACTTGATTTCGTAGCCGGAGCGGAAGTACTCGTCCTCCAGTTCCTTGATCAGCTCGGGGTGCTGCGGAGGAACATGCTGCCAGGCCGGTACCTGGGGCTCGTCGGAGACGAAGTAGTTGGACAGGTGCCGAGCGACGAAGCGGGCGGTGGCCGGCTGCTTGCAGATGATGCGGACAATGTCTTCGCCGTTCCAGTTACCCGTCTCGCCCAGGAAGGTTTTGTCTTCTTCAATGTGGTCATACCGATTGTAGAGGAACCGGTTGGCGTAGCTTCCATAGGGGTACCGGGGAATGGCGTTGGCGATGGTCCAGCCGGTGAACGCCTGGGCACAGGCCTTCACGTCATCTTCGGTGTAGTTGGCCTCGCCGTCCATGCCGACGCCCATGGAGAACAGCTCCAGCAGTTCCCGGCCCCAGTTCTCATTGACTGCTTCCTTGTGGCTCAACTGGTTGTCCAGGTAGTAGAGCATCGCCGGGTCGGTGGACAGGTACATCAGCAGCTCATCGAACTTTCCCAGACCGTGGTTGCGGAAGTTGTTGAGCTCCAGAAGTATCTGCCGGGCCCTCATGCACTTGGAGTCGCCGACGCAGAAGATGCCGTGCCAGAACAGGCATACCTTCTCTTCCAGTTGCCGCTGGGAATTGACCATCCGGTAGGTCCAGTAGCCCTGGTTGGCCATCAGACCGTTCATGTCCCGCCAGCCGTGCATGTAGCGGTTCATGACATCCATTTCCAGGTCGGGCTGCTCCTGGGGGTTGAGCAACTCCTCTACAGTGGCCTCGTAGCCCCTGGCGGTACGTTCCACCAACTCCTCATAGGAGGCCCCGAACCCGGCGCGGCGCATCAGGTGGGCCATTAACGCAATATCGTTGTCTGCCATGCCTCAAACTCCTTTTAAGATATTTCAGGTAGCTGTGCGTCAAACTGGCACTCACCCGACTCGCCCAATTAGCGAGTTTTCAGACGAGGATAACTTATAATTCTCGGGCAAAAATGTCAATAAATAGTTCCTTCAGGGGAAGGGGTATTGCCCCAGATTGCAACGAATCCGGCCGCTTCCAGGCCGTTACCCCGCACTGGAACCGGGCAACATGAGCCGTGAATCGTCGCGAATTGTGCCCCGTTGTCCTAGTGACGCTTACGCACAGCCGGGAGGCGGCGAGTTTTTGGCGCGTCGCGGGAAAAGATGACGGAAGGGCAACTCAGGCTCGGGGCTGGGCGGTGAACCGCCATCAGGTCAGGTGCGGCGATAGATCTGGAGGCGGTGTCGGGCGGAATCGGCCACAATCAACCGGCCTTCCCGGTCGATTTTGACGGATACGGGCTGCACGAACCTTTTTTCCGGCTCCAGGCTGCGGACCTGGTCCCGTTGTCCCAGCATGTTTTCGGGGTTGGATGACAACCGCTGAGCGCCCCACTTGGACATGGTTGCGTCGCCCAGCAATTCGGCGATGAACTCTCCGCTCTCATTGAATACCTGTACGCGGTCGTTGCCCCAGTCGCACACATATATGCAGCCATCCTGGTCCACGGCGACACCGCTGGGGCGGTTAAACCGGCCGATTTCCGCGCCGGTGCCTCCGATGGACAACAGCAACCGGCCGTCGGGGGCGAACTTCTGGATGCGGTCGTTCCGCCAGTCGGCCACGTAAACCATGCCGGCAGCATCTAGGGAAATACCCCAGGGTGTGTTCATCTGCCCGGGCCCTGAGCCCTCTGACCCCCATTGGCCCAGAAATCGTCCTTCCCTGGTGAGCTTCTGGATGCGATGGTTGAAGCTGTCGGCCAGGAAAAGGTTATCATCTGCGTCGAAGGCGATTCCGGCGGGTCGGTTGAGCTGGCCAGGGCCGGACCCTTCCTCGCCCCAATGGGCCAGGTAGTTTCCATCGGGGTCGAAGACGGTTACGCGATTGAGCCATTCGTCGGTGACATAGACGTTGCCGGCGCTGTCAGCAGCCACCGAATTGGGCCAGGTGAACTGGCCCGGACCTTCTCCGAAGGAACCGAACTCGGCGAGGAAGTCCTCTTCGTCTAATGTGCACTTGGCGATCCGCTTGTTGCCACCGTTGTTCTCAGCGGCATGGCTGAGGACGTATATCAGGTCTCCCTGGGCGGGCGCGACGTCCACCGGGTTCCTGAACCCGATCTGACCCAGGGCGGCGGCGTTGCCGATGGTCTTGATGTATTCGACCTTGGTGCTGGCTACTCCGTACCCGACCATGCTGACTGCCTCCGGCAAGACTGGGAAATGGAAATCCGATGCCTAGACCATCTGGTATTCGCGGGAGGACACGATGAGCTGGAGGAGACGGGCGACCCGGGGAGCGAAGGTCTCCATGTCCTCCGGGGTGGCGCAGGAGGCCGGTCCGGCCAGGGCTACGGCGTCGACCAGTTCCCGGCGCCGGGACTCGGAGACGACCACCGGCCCGGCAAGGTCGAGGCAACCGTCGACCATCTGCTCCGGGGTCAATGCCGACCCGCCGGCGGACAGGCGCTGGACGATGCGCTGCACTCCGGGCTTGGACAGGTCGCCGACCTGGTCCGAGGCGAAATTGATGCGCTCGACCAGGGCACCGCTGTCGATCCATTCCTTGCCGGTGTGCCATCCTTCGACGGTGGGTGGGTTGAGGAGTTCCTGGCCCATGAAGTTGCAGGCGGCGGAGATTTCATGGATGCGGGGCTTGGGCGTAGTGTAGTCATCCACCAGCCGCATCACCCCGGCCACCAACTCCGCAGGACTCTTCACCTTGGTGTAGCGGGCTTTCCTGAAAAAGTCGGACCGGAAAAGCACCGCCAGCATCGAACGGATATCGTAGTCGGAGCGGAAGTATTCTTCCGACAGCAGTTCGATGGCTTCCGGGTCCTGCGGTGGGGTGGTTGGCCAGGCGGGCACCTGCGGTTCCTCGGCGACGAAGAAGTTGTACAGGTGCCGGGATATGAAGCGTCCCGTCGCCGGCTGGCGGCAGATGATGTCAATGATGTCCTCGCCGTTGAACCGCCCCCGGTGTCCCAGGAAAGTCTTTTCCGAATCGTCGTGGTCATCCGGACGGTACGCGAACTCCCGCAGGAACTCGCCCCAGGGATAGCGGGGGATGCCGGGCATGATGGTCCAGCCGGTGAAGGCCCGGGCGCATTCCTTAACGTCGTCTTCGGTGTAGTTGCCCACTCCCATGGAGAACAGTTCCAGCAGTTCCCGCCCGTAGTTTTCGTTAGGGGCATCCTTGTGGCTCTCGCAGTTGTCCAGCCAGAAGATCATCGCCGGGTCCTTGGAGAGCTCGACCAGGAGGGTACGGAAGTTGCCCATGCCGTGATTGCGGAAGGTGCCGATCTGCTGGTGCATCTCGGGAGCGTTGTCGACCTTGGCGAAGCCGGTGGCGAAGAGATGATGCCAGAACAGGGTCATCTTTTCTTCCAGGGGCCGGGGGGTGCCGATCATTCGCAGCATCCAGTGGCTCTGCTGGGTGGGTATCGCCGTCCCGATGCGGAAATAGGGGTAGTACCGGTAGGCGAGGTCGTCGTCAAAAGGCGGCGTAGTCTCGGGATTGAGCAGTTCCGACAAGGTCGCCTCGTACCCCCTGGCGGCGTATTCCTCCAGACGGTCGCGGTTGGCGCCGAACCCGGCCCGGCGCATGAGGTGGGCGATGAGGGCCAGATCGTGGGAATCGGACATGGGCTCACCTCCGATAGCGTTGTCTCCGCAGCTTGGCTGGTAGTCTTCTCTAGTAGTGTTCAGTAGTCTTCGATGCGGGCCCCGGGCAGTTCCAGCAGGGACATTACATCCGACACGTTGGGAGCGCCTTCCAGTCCCTTCAGCGCCTCGGCCAGTTCCCGGGCCCGGTCCTCTCCCGCCCGCATACCCACCAGGTCGGCGAATTTGGCGTCCAGGTCGTCCTCGGACATGGGCCGGTAGGCACTCTCCCGGGAGAACTGCCTGCCGTCAGGGGTCTCGATGGTGACCATGGACCGGAAACGTCCTTCGCCGGCCCATTCCTCCCGGGGCAGGATTTCGATACGGTCGCGCACGGCGAGGACCTCGTTGCTCTGGCCATACTTGGGGTTGTGAGCAGCCAGGAACCCGGTCCCGCCATGAACGGCGCCAATGGCGATGACGTCCTTACCCTCGATGGAAGGGTGATGGACCTCGGTGATGGTGGTGAAGCCGATGGGTGGGACCTCGATGGTGATGCGGCTGATGCCCGCGGCGGTCAGACCGTTCTCGGCCATTATTTCCACCACCCCCTGACGGGGGGCCTGGTTGGGTCCTCCAGCGGAAACCCGCTTGAAGACCACGTCCTGGATGGTGTACCGGTCTTCGACGAACTCCGGTCCGGGGTCTTCGATACCAAGGCGGCTGTGGAAGAAGCCGTTGCTTCCTTCGAAGATTCCCCGGGGCCCGTCGTACCCGGCCTTGGCCATCAGGGCCGCGGCGACGCCGTTGCGGGCGCCCAAGCCTCCCCGGACGAAGGACTTGAGCATGTGCTCGGACTCTCGGGCGAAGGGAGTGATTCCACTGGTCATGGCGGCGGCCATTCCGAAGGCTATATCCATCTGGTCCGGAGTCAGCCCCAGGGGGACGCCGGCGGCGGCGGTGGCCCCCATGGTGTTGCCGGCGTCAATCAAGGTGGCCGAGGACCCGGCGGTCAGGACCGAACGGTCCTGAGCAACGGCGGCGACCCGGTGGACGCGCTTGGTCAGCTCAAACCCCAGCACCAGCCCGCGCAGCACTTCCCTGCCGGAGGCGCCAGCGTACTGGCCCGCGCTCAGGCAGGCGCCCAGATTGGCGGCCAGAACGTGGGCGCCCAGCCCGTCGCTTTCAATGGCGTCCACCTCGTCGGCGTGGCCGAGGGTGCCATTGACCTGGGCGGCGTTGAGCACGGAGGAACGGTCGGGAAATCCGATGACGGTGCAGTCCGGCGGACCGCCCACCAGCTTGATGAAGTCCACCGTCCGATGGGCCACGGGAAGCAGGGAGCAAGCCAGGTTGGCACCCACACCATCGTATAGGGACAGCACCGCCTGACGCCTGATATCAGCGGGCATGTCGTCGAAACCCGTGGAGAAAATCCAGTCGATTATGGCCTGGGTTGCGCCCTGAACAGCCATGGTTAGACCTCCAGGAACGGTTTTGGGGTGCGGTGTGGTCAGCCGGTGGTTGGGGCCTGCAGCATGGGCCAGAAGGTATGAGCCGCACCGCCCATCATCCAGTCCAGGTCCTCTGCGGAGAGCCAGGGCAGGGCCGTCTTGCCCAGCTCCACCTGGCCGATGTAGCCGCCCTGCCGAGACGAAGGAAAGTTGGAGCCCCACATCATGCGCTTTGCGGTGAAGGCTTCTATCACCCTGCGGAAGAGGTCTTTGTCATCATCGCTCAGGCTGGCATAGGGACCGAGGCTGGTACTGGAGATCCGCAGGCAGGCGTTGGGAAGCTGGGCAAGAGCTTCCAGGGCCACGGTCATGGCCGCCTTGTCCTCGGCGCCGCTCCAGCCGGCGAAGTGGTCGGGCGCGAACCGGACGTTGGGATGCCGCGCCCCGATGTTACGCATCCGGTTGACCTTGTCCGGGGTCCCTCCGCCGCCGATGGAGATGGGGATGTTCAGGCTTGCGGCACGGTCCCAGAAGGCGTCGCAGCTGGGGTCGTCGGGTTCAGCCTGGCTCTGGAGGCGAACACCTTTCATGTCGTGTTCATTGACCCAGTAGGAAAGCTTGTCGGCGCCATCGGGGGCAGCAGGGTCGAGTATTCCGACCGACACAGTGCGCGGGGAGTACAGCTTCGCGCTGTCACACTGGTAGATGTTGTCCAGACCGTAGGTGCCGTTGGGCTGCACCAGGGTCGCGCACTCCACCCCGGCTGCGTCCATCTCCTTTATCAGGTCCTCGACGTTGTTGCTTACCTCGGTGGACCACCCGCTGGCGTTGGGATGCAGGGGATGGGCGGTCTTGTCGCTGCTGACCACATGGGTATGGGTGTCAATGATCATGGTCCCGTATTCCTCATTGGACTTGTTCATAAACGGCGATTTGTTCAAACGGATTCGCTCTAACAATCAGGGGCAGTCTACCACACAGCCTAACGGGGTTGAATCCCGCGGGAAGCCAGGTTCAGGGCGCTTATGTCCGGTTGACAAGGTACGTCGAAAACATTAACATCCTATCCCGTTCGAGGTTGCGTTGGGCAATATACACCTGCCAATGAACCATCAATTAGCGGTTTCTGCGCTGATAGTTACGGGATCGGGATTCCCAACGGTTGTGTACAACGAATAGTCACTTATGAGTGAAGGAAAAACCCATCCGCGACCATTTGCTTTCAGGAAAGGGGGAAACATGAAAACCATATCCTATATATCGGCGTCTCTTATTGTCTTAGTCTTAGTTGTTGCCTGCCAATCCGCCGCCGCACCCGAGGTCATTGAGCGTCAGGTTGAAGTGACCCGGGAGGTGCAGGTCGCCGGGGAAACCCGGGTGGAAACCAAGGTGGAAGAGGTGATGGTGGAAGTGACCAAGGAGGTCCAGGTGGCCGGAGAGACCAAGATTGAGCGGGTGATGGTTGTTGCCACTCCTACGCCCGTCCCGACTCCCTCGGCCGTGGAAGAAGGCCCTTCCGGCGAGCTGATCGCTGCCGCCGACGATCTGGTCAACATGAGTACGGACAACCTTGGACTGCTGTCCGTTCCCCAGTCCAGCATCTACATGGAAGAGATGTTCGACTTCCTGGTGGACCTGGACTTCGACAACAAGCTGGTACCGGGGCTGGCGGAAAGCTGGGAGCTTTCCGACGACCAACTGACCTGGACCTTCAAGATTAGGGAAGGGGTCAAGTTTCACGACGGTTCGGACGTCACGGCCGAGGACGTAGCCTACAGCTGGAACCGGACCTTCTTTGATCCGCGGGGGGGAAACTCCACCGCGTTGGAGAAGGCCACCCGAACCGAATCTCTGACCGCCGCCAGCGACCACGAGTTCGTCATCAAGACGCACAAGCCGGAAGCGACCGCATGGCTTTGGGGCAGTTTCCCTGAGATAACCTCCGGCTCCTTCACCTACTCCAAGGCGCAGATCGAGGCCGACGAGGAAGCCTTCCGGGAGAACCCGGTAGGCACGGGCCCCTACCAGTTTGACAGCCGGATTCCTAACCAGTTCATAAGCATGAACGCCGCTGACACGGAGCACTGGCGGAAGGATCCGGGGTTCCAGACGGTGACCATCCTGGAGATCCCGGAGCTGGCGACCCGCATGGCGTTGCTCAAGACGGGCGCGGCGGACATCATCGGCGCGTCCATTGCCTCCAAGGAAGAGATTCTGGAGAACAACCTGCAGGTCTTCTCGGCACCGTCCACCACCGTCAGCGTGATTTGGTGCTGGTACCAGTGGTCCCCCGGCCATCCGTGCAACGACCCCAAGATTCGGGAGGCCATCGCCATATCCATTGACCGGCAGACCATCGCCGACCGCCTGTATCTGGGCGAGGCTTTCCCCATCGGCAACTTCGTGGCCGCCCCCAACACCTTCGGCTACGACCCGACGCTGGAACCGCAGCCTTACGACCCGGACCGGGCCAAGCAGTTGATGTCGGAGTCCACTTTCCCCGACGGGTTCGAGGTCCAGATTGAGACCTATCTGAACGACTCGGACTTCCCTGGCCTGCCTACCCTGGCGGAAGCGGTGCTGGGCTACCTGGGGGAGATTGGGATTACGGGCGAGGTGAAGGTGTACGACTGGACCAACCTGTCCGGTACGCTGCGCACCCGGGGCCAGAACCCGACGCCTGACGAGCGTCCCTACCCGCTGGTGGTGCGGGGCAACGACTCCCGCTACACCACTCTCCGGTGGATGAACGGGTGGTACCACTCCACGAACAGCGTTCGGCCGGTGGTGGGCGACTCGACGCCCCACATCGACGAGTTGCTTGATGCGGCGAACGCGGAGTTCGACCTGGAAAAGCAGGAAGAGTTCATCCGCGAGTACAACAGGCTGCTGACCCAAGAGTTCCGGCACGCTCCGCTGATAACAGCCAACGCGGTGTTCGGGATTTCCAACAAGGTGAAGGAGTGGACGCCCATAACCGGCCGCCCCTTCCCCCACAACTTCTGGAGCGCACGGCCCCATTAGCCGGGGCAGTGCGTGTAACCGGGAGATAACCATAAGCAACAACGGCGCCGCCAATCCAGGACAGGCCTCCACCGGGCACGGCCGGGGGCTTGTTCCGGCGGCGCAACGCAAGTCTGAAGTGAACTGCCCGTCCGCGGCCGGCCCGCCGGTTGAGGACGCCTGGCGAAGGAAAGGGCAATGACCGGCTACATCGCCGGACGGATCCTGCAGGGTCTGATCAACATCCTGTTCATCACCGTTCTGGTGTTCGTCCTGGCCCGAGCCAGCGGGGACCCGCTGGAGGCCTTCGTCCCGGACGATGCCAGCGAAGCTACCATCCAGTTGGTGCGGGATCGGCTGGGTCTGAACGAACCCTTCCACATCCAGTACTGGATTTTCTTCAAGGGCTTGGTAGTGGGGGACCTGGGGGAATCGAAGATCCTGAAGGAGCCGGTAACCAAGCTGCTGGTGGAGCGGCTGCCGGCGACTTTCTCCTTGGCCGCCGTCGCCATGGGCATTGCCATGGTGATGGCCCTGCCGCTTGGGGTGCTAAGCGCCGTGTACCGGGACACGTGGATAGACAGAGTCGCCAAAGTTATCGCATTCTTAGGGCAATCCAGCCCTCAGTTCTGGATTGCCATTATGCTGATGATCCTGTTTTCGGTCCTGTTGGGATGGCTGCCGGTGGCCGGTAGATCCGGGCCTTCCAGTTATGTCCTGCCCGGGTTCGTCATGGGATGGTTCGTCATCGCCGGACTGGTGCGCCTGACCCGCTCCAGCATGCTTGACGTGCTGGATAGCGACTACATCACCATGGCCCGGGGCAAGGGGCTCCACGAGCGGACCGTCATCTGGAAACACGCTTTGCGCAACGCCATGATTCCCGTTCTGACTTACTCGGGACTTATCCTTGGGGGGTTCATGAACGGCTCGGTGGTAATCGAGGCGGTGTTCGCCTGGCCGGGCATCGGTCGGCTCGCCCTGGATGCGGTGCAGGGGCGGGACTATCCGGTGGTGCAGGGTGTGGTGATTATGGTGGGTGTATTTTTCGTGGTAATCAACCTGTTGGTCGACATCACCTATGCCATCGTCAATCCCCGCATCAAGTACTCAGCCAGCTAGAAAGGAAAGGATGAGTCCATGGCCCAGGCAGCAGAACGGCCGTTACTTGTAGCCGAAGCCCTTCCATGGCGCCGGCGGGCTATGTCCATCCTGGGCGGCCTGCGTCGGGCGCCGCTGATCCCCACCATCGGCATCGCGCTGATAATAATCTGCGCCGTGTTTGCGCCCTGGATCGCTCCCTTTGGACCCACCAAGAACGACATCATCAACAACTTCGCTCCGCCGGCCTGGCATGAAGACGGAAGCTGGAGGAATGTCCTCGGCACCGACAAGCTGGGCCGGGACATCTTGAGCAGGATCATTCACGGCACCCGGGTTTCCTTGAGCCTTTCCATCGCGGTGATCCTGCTGGGGGGAACGGCGGGGACGTTTTTCGGGCTGGCCTCCGGGTTCCTGGGGGGCAAGACCGACGCGATTGTGCAGCGGGGCGTGGAGGCGATCCTGGCGCTGCCCCTGATCCTGGTTGCGCTGGTGTTCATGAGCGCCTTCGGGACCAGCTTCACCAACGTTATCTTCATCTTATCGCCCTTCGTTGCCGCCCGGTTCGCCCGCATGGTGCGCGGAGAGGCGCTGGCCATCAAGGAACTGGACTACGTTGCACTGGCCAGGGTGGTGGGTTCGCCGACTCACCGGATCGTGGTCAAGCACATACTGCCCAACGTCTTCAACACGGTGATCGTGCTGTCGACGCTGGAGGTGGGACACCTGATCCTAGTGGAGTCGTCCCTGAGCTTCCTTGGGGTGGGGATTCCCCCTCCGCGGCCGGCCTGGGGACTGATGGTCGCCGACGGGCGGGACTACATCCAGAGCCACTACTGGCTGACCCTGTTCCCAGGACTCGCCATCCTGGCCTCAGTGATGTGCCTCAACCTGTTCGGTGACTGGCTGCGGGACACGCTGGACCCCAGGCGCCGACAACTCTAGGGGAACGGAAGACTTCAGGTAAACGGAATGCCTTCGGGTGCAGATGGAAAACCACGACGCTGAAAACGACATACTCCTGCGGGTTGAAGGGCTGAAGACCTACTTCTTCCAGCGGAACGCCGTGTTAAAAGCGGTGGACGGCGTCAGCTTCACCATACGGGAAGGGGAGGCGGTGGGCCTGGTGGGAGAGTCGGGCAGCGGCAAGACCATGACCTGCCTGTCCCTGATGCGGCTGGTTCCCCGCCCCGGGGCGCAGATAGTCGAGGGCGAAATATGGTTCCGGGGTGAGAACCTGCTGGAGCTTTCCGAGCACCAGATGCGGGAGTACCGGGGGCACCGCATGGCCATCATCATGCAGGACCCCCAGACGTCGCTGAATCCCGTGTATACCGTGGGCGAGCAGGTGGCCGAGCCGGTGCGGCTGCACCTGAAGGAGCGAGGACAGCAGGCGCTGGACCGGGTGCTGGGGTCGCTGCGGGCCGTGCGCATACCCAGGCCGGAACTTAGGCTGGGCCAGTACCCCCACCAGTTCAGCGGTGGAATGCGCCAGCGGGTGGTGGCGGCCATGGGCCTGACCACCGAGCCGGAACTGCTGATCGCCGACGAGCCCACCACCTCCCTGGACGTCACCATCCAGGCCCAGTTCCTGGGGCTGATCCGGGAGCTGCAGCGGGAGAGCGGCACCAGCGTAATCTGGGTGACCCACGACCTGGGGATCGTCGCCCAGATGTGCGACCGGGTCAACGTCATGTACGCGGGCCGGATCGTGGAAAGCGCCGGCGTGCGGCAGATCTACAAGGAACCCCAGCATCCGTATACGCGGGCGCTGCTGGATTCGGTGCCGGTCATGGGTACCAAACGGGACCGGCTCTACCAGATCGAGGGCCAGCCGCCCGACCTGCGGAACATTCCCCAGGGCTGTCCCTTCTGGCCGAGGTGTCCCGAGGCGATGGACAAGTGCAAGGAGGAGTACCCACCGAGAACTTCCCTGGGGGGCCAGGACTTCGTGCATTGCTGGCTGGCGGAGCCGGGGGGCTGAAGTGGCGGAACGACTGCTGGAAGTAGAGGGGCTGGTCAAGCACTTCCGGGGAAGCGGAAGCTGGCTGGGTCGCAACGCCGAAGTCATCCAGGCGGTGGACGGGGTCAACTTCTCCATCGGCGAGGGCGAGACCTTTGCGCTGGTGGGGGAGAGCGGCTGCGGCAAGACGACCGTCGCCAAGATGATCCTGCTCCTGGAGCGTCCCACCGGGGGGGTCATCCGGTTCCGGGGTAATGACGTCAACGGGCTGCGGGGCAGTGGTCTGAGGGAATACAAGCGGCTGGTGCAGGCGGTGTTCCAGGATCCATACAGCTCGCTGAACCCCCGAATGCAGGTCCTGGACATAATCGGCGAGCCGCTGCAGGTACACGAGGGGATGCACGGCCGGGAACTGCGGATGCGGGTGGGGGAGCTGCTGGAGAACGTGGGCCTCAGCCCGGTGACCGGGTCCTTCTTTCCCCACCAGTTCAGTGGCGGACAGCGGCAGCGCATTGCCATCGCCCGGGCCCTGGCCCTGCGCCCCCAGCTTATTGTGCTGGATGAGCCCGTTTCCGGCCTGGACGTCTCGATCCGGGCCCAAATCCTGAACCTGCTGGTGGAACTGCAAAGGGACCTGGGGTTGAGCTACCTTCTCATCTCCCACGACCTGGCCATTGTGGAGCACATGAGCCACCGGGTGGGCGTGATGTACGTAGGGAAGATGGTGGAGCTGGGCGACAAGGACCAGCTGTACGAGAACACGTTGCATCCCTACAGCAAGGCGCTGCTGGCCTCAGTCCCCCAACCCGACCCGGACATCCCCATGGGCACCACCATCAGCGGCGAGGTGGCCAGCCCGATCAACCCGCCCAGCGGGTGCCGGTTCCACCCGCGCTGCCCCATCTACTTCGAGACCGGCATGTGCCGGGAGGTGGAGCCCGACTGGCGGGAGATCGACACGGAACACCTGACCGCCTGCCACAAGGTGGAGCCGGCGGTGGTCACCTGATCCTCGCCAGCCCCGGTCCGAACTAGCAGCTGTCCCGAAACCAGTCCCGTCCCACCCATCCTAGCCCCCGCCTGCGCGGGGGTGACGTTTTGGGCGGTGGCAGGCTCTTCGCCGGTCAAGGGGGAAGGGCCTTGTTCTGAGGTTCTCTACAGGGCCAGGGCGTAGCAGGCGCGGCGGGGATCGGCGCCGGTGCTAAGGGTCCCGGTGGCGGCGTCGCGGACGGACACGGTGGCTCCCAGGCCGCAGTTGGCGGCCCGCTCAATCTTGTGTCCCAACGTCCGCAAAGCCTCGGCGGTCGACTCAGGGATTCCCTCTTCCAGGTCGAGTTGACCCGGGTAGTAGACGTGGGGATAGAAGGAATTGACGTTGCTGGCGGTGGCGAACCGGGGAGCTTCCACGGCCTGCTGGGGGTCCATCCCGAAAACCAGGGTGTTGAGCATCAGCTGAACGTTGGCCTGCACCTGGTTGTCGCCGCCGGGGCATCCGACGGTCATCAGGGGCTGCCCGTCCCTGGAGACGATGTAGTTGACGAGGGTGGTCCGGGGGCGCTTGCCGGGCTCGACGCAGTTGGGATGGCCCGGTTCGCAGTTGAACATCTCGATGCGAGTGCTCAGAGCGCAGCCCAGCTCGGGGAAGAAGACGGACTTGGCGAAGGAACCGCCGCTGATGGTGCCGCAGGCGAGGTTGCCCCGCTTGTCCAGGACGGAAACGTGGGTGGTGCCGTCGCCGGCGGAAGGATCGGCAACAGCAACAGTGGGCTGGGACATGACCGGGGACGGGGTGGAGCCATGGTGCCGGGAGAAGCGCCAGGGATCACCGGGCGGAGGCTGGGCGGGGTAGGCGCCTTCCGGGTCGATCAGCTGGGCACGCTCGGCGGCGTATTCCCTGGAAAGGAGGCCGTCCATGGGGACGGTGGCGAAGGCGGGGTCCGCGTAGAAGGCTTCCCGGTCCCCAAAGCATAGTTTCAGGGCTTCGGCCACGGTGTGGATGTAGGCCGGGCTGTTGTGACCCATTGCCTTCAGGTCGAAGTTTTCCAGGATGTTGAGGGTCTGCATCAGCATGGGAGCCTGGCTCCAGGAATCCTGGCCGCTGACGTCGTAACCGTGGAAGGCGCCGCCGACGGGAGCTTCGAACCGGCTGGAGTAGGAAGCCAGGTCGTCCCGGGAAATGATGCCGCCGACTTTCTCCGAACAGTCGACAATCAACCCAGCGATGGGCCCGCGATAGAAGGCGTCGCGGGCGGCCTGCATCCGGTGGGAACGGTCTCCGGCCGCCGAGGCGGCGGCGTCACGCATGGCCTGGAGGGTGTGGGCCAGACCGGGCTGCACCAGCAGTGAGCCGGCGGGAGGGACCTGACGGTCGTGGTAAAAGACATCCCATCCGCCGGGCGGGAAGTTGTCGAACTGCTGCCGGCCGGAACGGGAGTGGAGACGCTCCAGCATGTACTCGTAGTGGGGGATGCCCTCGGCGGCGTAGCTGACGGCGGGAGCGATGACTTCGGCCAGCTCCATGGTGCCGCAGCGTTCCAGCAGGGAAATGAAGGCGTCGACGATCCCGGGCAGGGTGAAGGCAAGCGGGGCGTCCATGCCGGGGCCGGTGGGGATGCGCTGGTGACCGCGGGAGAGGTAGAAGTCGGCGGTGGCCTTTCCGGGGGCGGTGCCCTGCCCTGAAAGGGACAACAGGTCGCCGCTGGCGGAGTCGTAGAGCATGAAGACGCCCTCGGCGGCCAAGGAGTAGGAGGCGATGGGTTCGACAACGGCGGCGGCGAATCCGGCGGCCACCAGGGCGTCGAAGGCGTTGCCGCCGGCCAGCAGCATCCGCATCCCGGCCATGGAGGTGAGGTAGTGGCCCGAGGAGATTACTCCCTCGGTGGACCGCACCACCGGGCGGCCGGTGGCGGGCAGGGACGGGTCGCCCTGTTCCAGGTTGTGGTCGAACTGCGCGCTTACCATTTCGAATCCTTCCTTCTAAGAGTCGCGCCCTCCGTCGCCGAGTTGGGTAACTTGTCTAAGGCTCCTTGGGTGCTCTGTAGGCGGCGTTGGGAACGTTCCGGTGATTGGGGCGCTGATGGGCTGTACCGTGGCCTAGCCGGACTGTCAGTGGGAAGATCACTGGGGCTGCAAAATTTAATATTTGTGCCAAAGTGTGCCATTTGACCGGATTTGAGCACGAAATCGCGGCTGGAGACGCTTCACAGCGGCTTATCGCCGGAGCAAAATAACCCGTATCTGTAGTGAATTGTGTCAAAGTGTGCCATTTATGTCGCATTTTGCGTCACCGAGCCAGGGAGCGGCGCGAGCTGCGGAACTCCGAGGCTGGCCGGGAGCGGTCTGCAACAGGCAGTCTATTGGAACGGCGGTCAGGGGTGAAGTCCCAAGGGTTTTGCGTTGAAGAGTGGTCATCTACTTCCACGTTACCGGCGACAGGGATGGGTGTCAACGGCCTGCTGTCAGTGGAATTCGTGGCGAGGTCGGGGCGGACGCCTGTACAATGCCAACAATCCGGGCTGACAATCCGGCCGGGCTTTTGAAGGAGACGGTTTACGATGAGCAACCAATCGGCACACGCACGGGAGGAGCTGGCGGGACGCTCCAACTCGGCCATCGAGACTTCGAGGCAGGAGCTGTTTGACATTTCGCTGGATGTCCATGCCCATCCGGAGTTGAACTACGAGGAACATTATTCCTCCGACGCCCTGGCGGGGTTTCTTGAAAAGCGGGATTTCCGGGTGGAGCGGGGAGTCGGCGGCGTGGAGACGGCGTTCCGCGCCACCATTCCGGGCGGAGCAGGGGACGGCCCGACCATCGCCGTGCTGGCGGAGTACGACGCGCTACCGGAGATAGGGCACGGCTGCGGGCACAATCTCATCGCGATGGCGGCGATGGGCGCGGCCCTGGGCCTGCAGGCCAGCGCACAAGATCTGCCGGGTCGGGCGGTCATCATCGGAACACCGGCGGAAGAGGGGGGCGGCGGCAAGATACGACTGCTGGAAGCGGGAGTGTTCGACGGGGTGGACGCCACCCTGTCGTCCCATCCCTTTTCCAACCGGACGCTGGTACCCGCATCGGCGGCGAAGGGGGAGAGCTGGAGCCTGGCCATGGTCGGCTTCCGGTACATGTACCATGGGAGGGCGGCCCACGCCGCGGCGGCTCCCGAGGCCGGCATCAATGCGCTGAACGCAGTCATCCACCTGTTCACCGGGATAGACGCTCTGCGCCAGCACCTGAGGGACGACGTGCGGATTCACGGCGTGATAACCGACGGGGGTCTGGCCCCCAACGTGGTGCCGGAGTTCGCCGCCGCCAACTTCATGCTGCGGTCGAGGGACGGGAGATACCTGAGCGACGAGGTGGTGGGCAAGGTGAGACAGGTGGCGGAGGGGGCGGCCGCCATGACCGGCGCCCGCCTAGAGGTGGAGGAGTTCTATCCGTTTTATGAAAACGTCCAACCAAACGTAACCCTGGCGCAGGCGGTGGGGGCCAACGCCCAGGCGCTGGGGATAAAGCTGGATGAGCCGGTGGCGGGACGCCCGGGCAGCGGGGCTTCGACGGATTTCGGGAACGTGAGCCAGGTCATGCCGGCCTTTGAGCTGAGATACGCGGTCAGCGAGGCGCCGGTGGCATCCCACACCCGGGACATGGCCGAGACGGCGGTGACGGAGCTGGCCCTTTCCAACGCGCTGCTGGTGGCCAAGGCCCTGAGCCTAACGGCGGGCGACCTGCTTCGCGACCCGGCGCTGGTGGAGACGGCCAGGGCCGAGTTCGCCGACCGCAGCAACTAAGGATTCCAACCCGCTCCGTGCAGGGGAAAGGGAGCGTGGTTGAAGGCCGGAAGGTTACCCGAATTGACCCCATCTTTCCGCAGATACTAGAATGCGGCCAGTCCGGGAGCACTATTCAATCAGGAAATTGGCGATACCAGGAAAATGCCGATGCGGGATAAGAATGTTGAACTGATAGCCCATCTGCTGCGGCGGGCCGGATTCGGGGCCACCCACGATGAGCTGGAAGGCTACGCAGCCAGGGGATACGAGGCCACCGTCGAGGAGCTGCTGAATCCCGGGGAAGAGCAGCGGCTGAGCGATTACCTGGTGCGGCGCTTCCACCCGGAGCTGTCGGGCATGATGGGCCCGCAGGCGCCGGGGGAGAACTGGCTGTACCGGATGGCCACCACCACCGCGCCGCTGCAGGAGAAGATGACCCTGTTCTGGCACAGCATCTTCGCCACCGGGTACGCCAAGGTGATCCACGGGAAGGCCCTGTCGGACCAGACGCGGATGTTCCGGCGTCACGCGATGGGAAGTTTCAGAACGCTGTTGCTGGAGCTGTCCCGGGACCCGGCCATGATCATCTGGCTGGACAACCAGGACAACCACAAGGACGCCATCAACGAGAACTACGGGCGGGAACTGCTGGAATTGTTCTCCATGGGCGTGGGCAACTACACCGAGGAGGACGTGAAGGAGTGCGCCCGGGCCTTCACGGGCTGGACCATCGCCAACCGGGAATACATGGAACTGCGCTCCCAAAGAGACTCGGACTGGCCCTACGGCCGGATCTCCTGGCACTTCGAGTTTCACCCCGAAGACCACGACGATGGGGAGAAGGAGTTCCTGGGGGAGCGGGGGAACTTCGACGGCGGCGACATCGTGGACATCATCTGCAAGCAGCCCGCCACGGCGCGCTTCATCTCCCGCCACCTGTACAGCTTCTTCGTGGCCGACGAGCCGCCGGTGCCAGAGTGGCCCTATGCTCCACCCGCCGACCCGGAGGCGATAGACGCGCTGGTCGAGGCCTATCTCGACAGCAACTATGAAATCGGCGCGATGCTCCGCGTCCTGTTCAACTCCGATTTCTTCAAAGCAGCGCGCTATGCCAAGGTGAAGAGTCCGGTGGAACTGGTGGTCGGCGTGCTGAGGCTGACAGGGGAGTTCGACCGGCCCCGTTACGAGATACTGGAGCGGTACAGCCAGGCGTCCTACATGGGACAGATACTGAACAATCCACCCAGCGTGGAAGGGTGGCACACCGGCACCGACTGGCTGAACAGCGGCACACTGGTGGAGCGGATCAACTTCGCCAGCCAGCAGGTCGGGGACGCAAGCAAGCCGGGGATCCAGGCCATGGTCGAGCGGATCAGTTCGCAGATGAGCGAGGCAACGTCCCCGGAGCGACTGGTGGACGCCTGCCTGGGCGAGGTGGGGGCACTGGAGGTGGAGGAAGACACCCGGCGGGTGCTGGTGGATTTCTCATCCCGGAAACAGGGAGAACAGGCCGACCGGCGGCACATCGCCGATGTTCTGCAGATGGTGGCCGCCACCCAGGAGTTCCAGCGGGCGTAGTTATGGTCTGTTCCGAATGAGAACGGAAAGATACTGACGGAGGCCGGATAGTCTTTGCCGAGATTGATGCTGTGGTAACGCCAGAATGACAACTCGAAGCGTCAAGCCGTTACAGGATGCGGGACAGGCTCCGGTTGGTCCGGAGCCGTTGGGGCCAGTGGTGCTCAAGCTGTCCCCGGTATTGGAGTTGACCGACGACCAGCTTCTCAGGTTGTGTTCATTGAATGATGCACTCCGAATTGAGCTGAATGCCAAAGGAGAGTTGGAAATCTTGCCACCGGCCAACCCTCACACCAGCATCCAGAACGCAAGCCTGACCACCGATTTAGGCATTTGGGCCAGAGCCGATGGCACCGGCTTGGGATTCGATGCCACCGCCGGGTTCACCCTTCCCAACGGTGCGGTACGCTCTCCCGACGCTTCATGGATACGCAAGGAGCGTTGGGCGGAACTCTCAGAGGAGGAGAAGCGGAAATTCGCCCGCATCGTTCCCGATTTCGCAGTGGAACTGCGGTCTCCGTCCGACCGGTTGGGCTACGTCCAGGCCAAAATGCAGGAGTACATGGACAACGGCGTCCGGCTGGGGTGGCTGATAGACCCCTTCCAGAGGCGCGTCCATGTTTACCGGCCCGGCGCCGCGGTGAAGGTGCTGGAGGGGCCCGAAACACTGTCCGGGAACCCGGAGCTGCCGGGTTTTTCGCTGGACCTGAAACCCATCTGGGAGCCGGACTTCTGAACTCGGGAATCCCGGGGAATAGATACGGGCGAATCGCCAAACCGTCACTGAGCGAGATTGATACCATGGTAACGCCAGAATGACAACTGGAAGCGTCAAACCGTCACAGGATGCAGAACAGGCTCCGGTGGAGCCGTTGGGGCCGGTTGTGCTCAGGCTGGCCCCGGTATTGAATTTGACCGACGAACAGTTGCGGAGCCTCTGTTCGCTGAACGACGACCTGCGCATAGAGCGCAACGGCAAAGGAGAGTTGGAGCTTTTGCCCCCAGCCAACATCACCGCCGGAAGTCAGAACGCCGGCATCAATGCCAGGCTGTTCGTTTGGGCGGAAGGTGACGGCAGGGGCGTCGCCTTCGATTCCTCCACCGGATTCACCCTGCCCAGCGGTGCCGTGCGGTCCCCCGATGCTTCCTGGGTCCTGAGGAGCCGCCTTGCGGAATTGAGCGAATCGGAAAAGCAGAAGTTCGCAGCCATCTGCCCCGACTTCGTAATCGAACTTCGCTCCAATTCCGACGCATTGACAGCCCTGACAGCAAAGATGCAAGAGTACCTGGATAACGGGATAAAGCTGGGGTGGCTGATAGACCCTTTCCAGGGCCGCGTCCATGTTTACCGGCCCGGCACGCCGGTGGAAGTGCTGGAGGGGCCCGAAACACTGTCCGGGAACCCGGAGCTGCCGGGTTTTTCGCTGGACCTGAAACCCATCTGGGAGCCGGACTTCTGACCGGCGGTATCCCGAGACCTGGAACGGGGGGAGCAACCATGACCACCACACAAGAAACCGGGTTCCTGGTGTACGACCGGACCGTGGGGATGACGGTCATGGAGGGCCGGGGCTTCTACTATCCGGTGGATACGGTGGTGGGGCAGGGCGACCGGCTGTACGTCATCAGCCGCAGCAAGGAGGAGACCACCCGGGGCATCCGCGTGACGATGTGCGACCTGGAGAGCAGTTACCACGGCAACTTCGGCGGATATGGGTTTGACGGGGGCCAATTCGTCTGGCCGTCCTGCGGGGCGGTGGACAGCCAGGGACGGTTCTTCATCAGCGACGAGCGGCTGCACCGGGTTACGGCCTACGACGCGGCGGGAAAGTACCTGTTCCACTGGGGACAGGCGGGGTCCGGTGATGGTGAGCTGGACACGCCGTCGGGCCTGGCCTTCGACAGCGGGGACAACCTGTATGTTGCCGACACTTACAACAACCGCATCCAGAAGTTCACCGCCGACGGGCGGCACTTGCAGTCCATCGGGGAACAGGGGGAGTACGCGGTGAGCCTTCCCTGGGGCCTCGGAATTGACGGGCAGGACAACCTCTATGTGGCGGACTTCGGCAACGACCGCGTCAAGAAGTTTTCATCCGCCGGGGAGCTGCTGGCCAGTTTCGGAGAGTCGGGGCGGGACGACGGGCAGTTCACCCGTCCGGCCTCGGTGGCGGTGGACGGTGAAGGCTACATCTACGTGGCGGACTGGGGCAACGAACGGGTGCAGGTGCTGGATTCCGGCGGCAGCTTCGTAACGAAGCTGCGGGGAGAGTCAACCCTGTCCGAGTGGGCCGCCAACTTTTTGAGCATCAACCAGGAGGAGGCCGCCGCGCGGGCCACAGCAGACCTGGAAATGGAGATAGACTACGCCGTGGACCATCCGCACGAGGAGTCGTCCCACATTGAGAAGTACTTCTGGTGCCCTTCCTCGGTGAAGCTGGACAGCCGGGGTTATCTGTACGTCACCGAGACCAACCGGCACCGCATCCAGGTGTACCGGCGGATCCAGTAGCCCAGGAGTAGCACCGAATTCCTTCCCAGGGGAAGGAACAGCAGCCACGGCAAAGGAGCGAAATCATGGTATCGACCAGGAAAGAGCGGACCCTGGTGGTCATCGAGCTGAACGGGGGGAACGACGGTCTGAATACCGTGGTGCCCTACAACAACGGCCTCTACTATGACAACCGGCCCGGCGTCGGCATTCCCCAGCAGGACGTCTTGCCGATTGATGGGGACCTCGGGTTCAACCCGAACATGCAGGAAATCAAGGGCCTGTGGGACCGGGGCGAACTGGCCATCATCAAGGGCATCGGGTACCCGCAGGCCAACCGCTCCCACTTCCGGTCGAGGGACATCTGGTACACGGCCGAGCCGGAGACCATCGGGAGCCAGGGCTGGCTGGGCGCGGCGATACGGGACCTGGACGAGAAGGGCGAGAACGTCCTGACGGGGGTGAACTTCGGGCGGGGGCTGCCCCGGGCCTTCGTATGCAAGGGCGTTCCCGTAGCATCGGTGGGCGACCTAGAGACCTACGGACTCCTGCCGGACATCGACGACGAAAGAGCCCGCGGCCACGCCCTGGACGCCCTGGCCCGAATGTACGGCCCGGACGGCGGGCGGGACATCGTGGCCCAGGCCCTGAGCCAGAATGGGGCGCAGGCTCTGCTGGGGGCCGACATTCTCCGCACCGCGCCGGAGCGTTACTCCTCCAGTGTGGAGTACGCCGACACTCCCATCGCCAAGAGCCTGAAGGGAGCGGCGCAGGTGATGAGCGCCGGGCTGGGCACGCGCATCCTGTACGCCCAGCACGGCAGCTTCGACACTCACAGCAACGAGCTCCAGGCCCATGCCAAGCTGTGGCGGGACGCCTCGTCCGCCATCGGGGACTTCACCGCCGACCTGAAGGAGCAGGGGCTGTGGGAGGATACGGTGGTGCTGGTATGGTCCGAGTTCGGGCGGAGGGTGCGGGACAACGGCACCGGGTGCGACCACGGCTCTGGCGGAGTTGCCTTTGTCCTAGGAGGTTCGGTGCAGGGATGCCAATATGGCGAATACCCGTCCCTGCGGGCAGCCGACCTTTCGGAGGGGGACCTGGCCTACACCACCGACTTCCGGTCCACTTACGCGACCATACTGGAGCGGTGGCTGGGACTGGACCCGGACCCGATAGTCCACGGCCAGTTTGAGCAGTTCGACTTCGTGGCAGGGTAGGATTCCGGTCCGTCATTAGTTCACCATCCCGCCGGGGTCTGGATGCCAGCCCCGGCGGCTTTCTTCCTGGCCTAGTGGGGTATCCAGCTCACGATGGCCGACGCGATGCCGCCGGAATCCGTAGCGGTTGCCGGTGGGAATCCAGGATTGTAGGCGCCGATGCCGAGGAGTATCATGGGTTCCGCCGAGGATGGGCGGCCTAGCAGTTCTGAGGGGCCTTTGGAGCCGTCCGAAGGCAAGGGCCTCCCGGCGGGCAGGCTTCCAAGATTGCCGCGCAAGCCATCCGGCAACCAGGGCGTGCCCCATATAACGGTGCCCAGGAGGATGAGGATATGGCAAGGATACCCGTTGCTACCAGGGAAAGCGTACCCGAGGCACACCGCAGCACCTTCGACGAAATCACCGCTGACCGGGGCGGGCCCATCGCCAGCGGGCCGGTGTCGGTGCTGATCAACAGCCCGGAGATGGCCAAGCGGGCCAGCCACCTGTCCGGGTATCTGAGGCAGGAATCGACCCTGCCTTCCAAGATCCAGGAGTTGGCCATGCTGGTGACCGCCCGGGAGCGGGACTGCCAGTATATCTGGAATGCCCACGCCGCTTCGGGACGTAGGGCTGGGCTCAGCGATGCACTGGTGGATGCCCTGCGGGACAAGCAGGAGCTTCCCGATATACCCGCCGACGAAAGCGCCGTGGTCAGCCTGGGGAGGGAATTCTTCCGCACTAACCAGGTCAGCGATGGGACATTCCAGGCGGCTTCGCAGCAGTTCGGCACCCAGGGGCTGGTCGAGCTGGTCACCCTGATGGGCTACTACGCGCTGCTGGCCTTCAACGCCAATACCTTCGCGATAGATCTGCCGGCGGAGAGGTCCGAAGCCGTCCTGCCCATTTAGCAACTATCTCGAAACTAATCCCATCGGGCCCATCCAAGCCTTTCCCCTTGACGTGGAAGGGAATGTGGCCCTTTTCCCAACCCAGGGTCTCATTTCGGGAGGCGACAGTGACTCAAGAGATAATCGACACCACGTCCGGCAGAATCCCGCTGCGGACGCACTGGATACCCCGCATGGTCGCCGGAGGCGTGGGTTACGAAGACCTGCAGGACCTGCTGCGGAGCATAGATTCCTGGGACGCCTGGTGCCGGGAGTGGTCGGCCAAGGGAGCGATGCACGAAGCGCTGGGGGAAGAGGCGTTGTCCCAGGGACGGCTGGTCTCGGCCAGCCAGGCCCTCCACCGGGCGGCGGTCTGCTACCACTTCGGGGGGTTCCGGTTTTACCAGGCCCTGGAGGAAAAGACAGCAGCCGACGAGAAGGCCCAGCAGTGCTACCGGCAAGCCGCGCCCAATTTTGCCATCCCGGCGGAGCGAATCCTGGTGCCATTCAAGGGGTCCAACCTGGTGGGTTATCTGCGGGTCCCCCAGGGAGCGGCCAAATCCCCCTGCGTCATCATCATCGCCGGCAACGACGCCCGGAAGGAGGAGTTCAAGAACCTGGAGGAGGAATTCCTAGTCCGGGGGATGGCCACCGTCAGCTACGACGGGCCGGGACAGGGCGAGGTGTGGGAACACCTGAAGATGCGCTCGGATGACGAGCTGGCGACGATGGCCATAATGGACTACCTGGAAACCCGGCCCGAAATCGACATGGGGCGCATCGGCATATACGGCTGGGCCATGGGCGGGTTCTTCTCACCGCGGGTGGCGGCGGCGGACAGCCGGGTCCGCGCCTGCGTGTCCATGCCGGTACGGTACTCGCTGATCGACTGGGACAACGCCGGAAAGATGCAGACCGACGCTTACCAGCACCTCTTCGGCAACGTATCCTACGACGAGGGCCGGGAGATCGCCCAGTCCTTCACCCAGGGAGATGTTCTGCCCAACGTCCGGTGTCCCTTCCTGATCGTGCATGGCGGCCGGGGGGATACGGTGGAGCAGGCCGACGCGGAGAGGGCGGCGCAGGAAGCGGGGGGACCAACTCAACTGGTGGTGTACGACGAGGGGGACCACCTGTGCATCAACATCCGGCACAAATCATGGCCGATGATGATGGACTGGTTCGCTGAGAAGCTGGGCAAATAGATCAACCGCCGCCAGGCGGCGGATCGGGCCAGGATCAATTCGGCGGCATGGATGGCTCCATGCCGCCGAATCTCTTTATTATTGACCCGGTTCTAGACCCGCCGCAATTTGGGGTCGAGGGTGTCGCGCATCCAGTCCCCGAAGAAGTTGAAGGCCAGCACCACCACGGTGATGGCCAAGCCCGGGAACAGGGCCAGCCACCAGACGTCGAGGATCACCCCTCGTCCCTCGGCCACCATGATACCCCATGCTGGGTCCCCCGGAGGCAACCCGAGACCGAGGAAGCTCAATGATGCTTCCAGCAGGATCACCTGCCCGATCTGCAGGCTGGTAATCACGAGCAGGGTATTAACAGTGTTGGGGAAGATGTGACGCGCGATGATCACGGGCATCGACAGGCCGGCGATCTTGGCGAAGGTCACGAAGTCCAGTTCCTTGATTGCCAGCACGTCTCCCCGGATCATCCTGGCAAACCTGGCCCAAACCGTTAAAGCCACCGCCAGGATGATGTTTTCGATCCCCGCTCCCAGGATGGTCACGATTATCATGGCCACCAGGATGGTCGGAAAGCCCAGGGCAGCGTCGGCAGTCCGCATTATCAGGTGGTCCAGCCATCCGGTCCGGAAACCGGCGACGAGGCCGAGAACGGTGCCAACGAAGGCACCAGTGCCCAGCGCTATCAGGCTGATGAACAGGGCGGTCCTGGCGCCGTAGATCAGGCGGCTCAGCATGTCCCGGCCCATGATGTCCGTCCCCAAGGGATAGGCGGGATTGTCCCCGGGGGCGAGGTGGGAGTCCAGCATCTTGATCTCGGTGGGGTCATGGGGGGCCAGCAACGGGGCAAAAAGGGCACAGGCCAGGAGCACCATCATGATTGCCAGGGGGAACCAGGGCAGCCGCGCCTGTCTCGCCCTTCTGGGGAGCGCCAGTATCTGTTCGATTCTGCCTCTGCCGGTTGCGAGAGTAGCTGTAGAAGCCACGGGAACCCTCCTGTTCAGTCGCGCTGTTCAGTCCTGCCGGTTAATGGCGCGGTTAGTCGTACCTGCTAGTCGTACCTGATGCGGGGATTGACGTAGGCGTAGGTGATGTCGACGATGAGCGCCGTGGCAATGTAGAAGAACCCAGCCGCCAGCACGGTGGCCTGCACCACCGGGAAGTCCCGGCTCTTGATTCCCTCCAGCATCAGCCGCCCGATGCCCGGCCAGGCGAACACCACTTCAATCGCCACCGACCCGTTGAGGAGGCCCGCCAGGGTCAGCCCGGAGAAGGTCAGGACCGGGATCACCGAGTTCTTCATGGCGTGCTTGAAGATGACCATCCGCTCCGACAGCCCCTTGATGCGGGCGAACTTGACGTACTCGCTGTCCATGACCTCCAGCATACTGGACCGGGCCAGGCGGAGGACACCGGCCATGCTGTGCCAGGACAGGACGAAGGCGGGCAGGATGAAGTGCTCGATTCCACCCCGGCCGTAGGTGGGCAGCCAGCCCAGGATGGCGCCGAAGAGCAGGATGAGCATGATGGCGATCCAGAAGCTGGGGGCCGCGATGCCGACCACGGCGAAGAACTTGCCGATCTGGTCGAAGATGGAGTCCCGCTTGATGGCGGAGAGGATTCCCAAGGGGATGCCCACTATGATGGTCAGGATGAAGGCCACCCCGGCCAGCTGGAGGGTGGCGGGCAGCCGCTGCAGCAGGATGTCCCTGGCCGGGACCCCGCGGATGTGGGACATTCCGAAGTCGGCCTGGACCACGTTCCCCAGGAAGCTGGCGTACTGCACCGGCAGGGGCCGGTCCAGTCCCATGTTCTTCTTCATCTGCTCGTAGTCCGCTTCCGTGGCCTCGGGTCCGAGCAGGTAGAGGGCGGGGTCGCCGGTCAGGTGCACGCTGAGGAACACCGCCAGGCTCAGGATTACCAGCGTGATCGCCGCCTGACCTATCCTGATGAAGATGTATCGCTGCATGACCCGCCCCCGCGCCGGTTGCGCTGCTTAAAATTCCGCCCCAACCCGGAGCGCCAGGGACACTCCGGGCCGGGGCCAGTGTTGTCAGGGCTGCCCGCCGGACCTGCCAGGTCTGGGGCGGGCAACCGGATAAGCCGGTGAGTTACTCCTCTTTTAGAGTCAGCGTGTGCATGCTGCTGGGGTAGAAGGCCACCGGGAAGGGCTGCCAGTCGGCGACATCGGGTCCGAGGGCCCACGGGATGTTGATGGTCCCGATGCCGATTAGGTACTGCTCCTCGTAGAGTTGCTTGTACAGCTTGTTCAATGCCGCCGGGCGCTCCGCATCAGCGAACACCGAGATAGCTTCCTCGACCGCCTCGAACAGGACGGCATCATTGTGTCCCCGGTCCCGCTTGTCGCGGCGTCCGAAGTGGGACCCCATGATGCTGGCGGCGTCCAGGCGGGTCTCGTTGTCCCTCCAGACTATCTGGCCGTCCAGGTTGCCCGCCTTGTAAGCCTCCTTCATGGAGACTTCTTCCCCGACTACCACTTCAGTGTCGATACCCAGCTCCCGCTTCCAGTTCTCGGCGGCCAACTGGGCCGATTCCGGCAGGAAGGGCATGAGGGCCGATACCCAGGTGTTGACCACCAGCGGGCCGAAGTCCTTGCCGTTGGGGTTGTCCGGGTTCTTGTAGCCCGCCTCGGTCAGGAGGGCCCGCGCCTTGGCCGGGTCGAAGGGGAAGGGTTTCAGGTCGGCGCTGTAACCGATGGTGCTGGGAGTGACTGCGCCCCAGCCTCCTCTCTCGACTTCCATAGCTTCGGGGCCGCCGTAGAGCCGGTCACGCATCAACTCTTTGTCGACGGCGTAGGACAGGGCATGGCGGACCCGCTTGTCCATGCAGGGATAGGTCTCTGCTCCGGCCCGTTCCGCGCCGGTCCAGCACCCGAACAGCATGATGCGGAAGTAGCCGCCCTCGGCGCCCCAGACTATCCGGCCGCCGCCCTTCTCGACCTGGGGACGGGCCCGCAGGCTCACCGGGGCGACGTCGGCGTCACCCGCCCGGATGGCGGCCACCCGGGTGGCTTCCTCGGGCACCAGCCTCAGGTCGAGGGTTGCGAACTTCACGGTCCGGTCTTCGTCGAAGCCGCTGGCCGGCTGGAAATAATAGTCGTCGTAGCGCTCGAACTCGATCACCTCGGAGGGGACGAAACGGCCGCGCTTCATGACGCCGGCGCCGATGGGGTTCTTGTCGTAGGCCGCTTCCTCTTCCTCGTTGCGGAGAGTTGCCCGCGCTGGGTAGATGGCCGGCCAGGTCGGCCCGGCGGCGGACATATAGCCCGGGAATCCCGTCTCAATGCTCTTGAACGTGGAGCTAACCTCGTTGGGGCCGGTCTGCTCCACCTTTGCCATCTTTTTGGCGAACCCTACGGCCGTGCTGGACTGGGCGTACTCGGCTGCCTGGGGGCCGAAGTTGTGCTCGATGGACCAGGCGACGTCCTTGGCGGTCAGGTCGGTGCCGTCATGGAATTTGACGCCGTCCCTTACAGTGACGATCCAGGTGAGGCCGTCCTCGGAAAAGCCCCATTCGCTGGCGATCCCGGGGATCAGCTCGGTTTCAGCAGTGCTTTCAATAAGGAATCCGTGAAGGATTCTGCCGTAGCTGTTGCTGGCGCCGCCGCTGAAGGTCCGGTCGAACCTTTCATCGCCCCAGGCAGCCACCATAAAGGTGACGTTGCCGGGATGGACCTGCACCATGCCCGCTTCCTCGGGCTGGACCGCGGCCTGGGGCACGGCGGTCGGAGCCGCTTGAGCGGCCGGCTGGGCCGGGGGCTGCTGCGGGGCCGTTTCAGCCGCCGGCAGGGATTCCTCGGCCGGGGCGGCGGCGGAACCGCAGGCCACGCCGAAGACCAGGGTAAGTGCCAACACAGGCAGGATGATCTGCCAAGCCCGAAGTCGTAACCTGTTCAATGATTCCATTACTCCTCCTTTGCTGCTGCGCGTCGGGTTTATTGACGCTGTACCGGGGATCATTGGGATTACCGTTGTCTTGGGCCTATTTGTGGACTATTCCGCAAATTTGAGCGAAATTATCATGCTGATTATGGTTTGTCAATATACAGCTCCTTTTATAGCATGAAATCAGATTAGTTAGGGCACGAAGTGACGATATAACGCCATTTACGGGACTGCATCGTTCTATTCCAGCAGGTTGCGCTACCTACATCCAGTGAAGATCCGACGGAATCCTGCAAGCAACCGTTCGGGCTTGCCGCAATGGACCAAGGTAGCTTTCCTGCCGGGACCACGCTCTCCGGCATTGACAACTCCAACGCCGGAGAGCGTCACCAGGGCAAGGGCGGCTCAGGCACCGGAAAGGCGAGGGAACGGAGCGCGGCACCCCGGTGGCGGAGGCGGGAGACGAGGAGCCAGAGTCGCGCCGAGTTGCCCAGCATGAATGTACGTATTTCGTAATAGATAGGAACGTAGGCCATGTTATCAGGATTATTGACGAAGGATAGTTACGCATTTATACTTACAGCCACGTACAGACGCACATGGTAGGCGCAACTTGGCATTGGGAGTTGCTTCCAACTTGTGACCGGATGGGATGGGCCAATCTCACCAGGGCGTCTGGGGAACTGGATATGAGCACGGCAGAACCGAATTTTATACAGGAGGACAAGGTATGGCGGACCAGGATATAGCCTTGATGGCACACCTGCTGCGGCGCGCCGGATTCGGGGCGACGCGGAAAGACCTGGAAGCGTACGTAGCCAAGGGCTACGAAGCTACCGTTGAAGAGCTACTGCATCCCGAGGACTCTCCTGACCTGGAATACGACCTGCTGGAAAGGTACATGGAGGAGTGGCATGACCGCTCGGCCACCGACGCCTGCCGCCAGCTGTGGTTCTACCGGATGATCACCGGGGAACGCCCGCTCCAGGAGAAGATGGCGTTGTTCTGGCACGGCATCCTCTGCACCGGCGACACCAAGGTACAGCACGGCCGCATGACCGCCGCACAGGTCGAAATGTTCCGGGACAAGGGCATGGGCAAGCTGGAGACCCTGCTGCTGGAGCTGGCCCGCGATCCGGCCATGGGTTTCTTCCTGGACAACTGGATGAGCCACAAGGGTTCCATCAACGAGAACTTCGGGCGGGAGCTGCTGGAGCTGTTCTCCATGGGCGTAGGCATGGACGGCCAGGCCAACTACACCGAGGACGACGTGAAGGAGTGCTCCCGGGCTTTCACCGGATGGACCTATACCGGGCACATTCCCCGCTACCCCTACGGGCGGTATAGCTGGCAGTTCCAGTACGACCCCGAGGACCACGATGACGGCGAGAAGACCTTCCTGGGCCAGACGGGCAACTGGAACGGCGAGGACATCATCGAGATCATCGGCAACCAGCCGTCCACCGCCCGGTTCATCTGCCGGCACCTGTACAACTTCTTCGTTGCCGACGAGCCCCAGGTCCCCCAGTGGACGATGACTCCACCCGCGGACCAGGAAGCCATCAAGATGCTGGAGGAGGCGTACTTCGAGAACGACCACGACATCCGCGCCGTGCTGCGGGTGCTGTTTAACTCCGACTTCTTCAAGAACTCCCGCTTCACCCGGGTGAAGAGCCCGGTGGAGCTGGTGGCCAGCATCGTCCGCCAATCGGGGTACTTCGACGAAGGGTTCAAGATGGGCATCGGCCCCATCGCCTACGAGGCCGCCTACATGGGGCAGGACCTCTATGAGCCTCCCACGGTGGAGGGCTGGCACTACGGCCGGGAGTGGATTGACAGCGGCACCCTGGTGGAGCGGATCAACTGGGCCGCCGAGTGGGTGGGCCAGACCGATCTCCCCGGGTTCAAGGACATAGTGGACCGTCTCTCCGACCGGGGTGAAATGTCGCCCCGGGAGTTCGTCGAGGGCTGCCTCGATCTGATGGGTCCCATTGATGTCGTCGACGAGACCATGACCGGACTGGTCGCCTTCGCCGAGGAAGGCGAGCCGATCCGCAACAGCACTGAGGAAGAGCGCATCGACTTCGCCCGCCGGGTGGGCCAGATGCTGCAGATGATCGTATCCACCCAGGATTTCCAGTTCGTCTAGCGGGAAAGAAGCCGTCCCGCAAGCTGTTGACAAGGCAACTGGTCAACAGTTTGCGGGGGCGGCGACCCTTGGGCGGAGCCGCCCAGCCCTCTTGGACAAGTTACCTCGATTGAGGGCGAAAGCGGCGACTTTTAGAAGGAGAGGAAACGATGACGTCTACCAAGAAGGATCCCATACTGGTAGTGGTCCAGCTGTCGGGAGGGAACGACGGCATCAACACGGTCGTACCCTACGGCGACCCCCACTACTACGATGAGCGCCCCAGCCTGGGCATCCCGGCCGAGCAGGTCCTGGACCTGGACGGTCACGCCGGGTTCCACCCCAGCATGGGACCGATGAAGGAACTTTACGACCAGGGGAACGTGGCGGTTATCCAGGGCATCGGGTTCCCCAATTGCAACCGCTCCCACTTCCGGTCCATGGACGTGTGGCACACCTGCGAGCCGGACATCCTGGCCACCGAGGGCTGGCTGGGCCGCACCATCCGGGACATCGACCCAAACAAGGAGAACGTGCTTACCGGCGTCAACTTCGGCCGGGGCCTCCCCCATGCCCTGGCCCTGCCGGGCGTTCCGGTCGCCTCAGTGGGCAACCTGGCCACCTACGGCCTGCTGACCGGCATCGAGGACGAGGAACGGATGACGGCCCTGGATACCTTCAGCCGCATCTACTCTCCGACGCTGGGCGGCACCTTCACCTACGACTACCTGTCCCAGACCGGAATGGACGCCTTCAAGGGCGCCGACATCCTGAAGACCGTGCCGGACAAGTATGAGTCCAGCGTGGAGTACGGGAACAACACGGTGGCCCGCTACGTTCGCATGATGGCCCAGACCATCGTCGGCGACGTGGGCACCCGCATCCTCTACACCACCTCCCCCTACAACAGCTTCGACCTGCACGGTTCGGCCCTGACTCTCCAGGCGTCGCTGTGGTCCGACGTATCCCGGTACGTCCAGTCCTTCTTCGACGACATGCGGGAGCATGACCTGTCCGAAAACGTGACCATGCTCATCTTTACCGAGTTCGGACGGCGGGTGCGGGACAACGGCTCCGGCACCGACCACGGGACCGGCGGCTGCGCGCTGGTAGTGGGCGACCAGGTCAAGGGCGGGATGTACAGCGAATACCCGTCGCTGGACCCGGCCAAGCAGGCCGACGGCGACCTCCAGTTCAACTACGACTTCCGCGGGTTGTACTCCACCCTGCTGGAGGACTGGATGGGCCTCGATGCCCAGCCCATCGTGAACGGCTCATTCGAGAAACTCGACCTGTTCTAGGGAAAGGCGAGGCGGACCGGGGGGTTAAACCCCCCGGTCCCGGTCCTTCCCCCAATCCCTGCCCAGGCAGGAGTCCATTCCAAGGAGAAAAGAATGGTTATCGAGCAACAGGTATTCAACGACAATTACTGGGGTCCGGCCCGGGGCCACGCTCCCGAGTTGGAGTTGCCGGTCGACGACCAGACCGGGACCCCGCCGTTGACCTACAGCCACTCCATCGGCCGCGGCGAACAGACCGGACAGGGATTCCGATACCCGGTGGACCTGGCCGTCAACCCGCGCACCGGGTGCATGTACGTGCCGAACCGCTCCTACGAGTACCGGATCGAGCTGAAGCGGATCACGATGCTGACGGTGGACGAGGAGTTCCTGGGACAGTTTTCCACCGGCGGCGAGGGCGACGGGGACATCTTCGGGCCGCGCAACATTGCCATTGACAGCGAGGACAATGTCTACGTGACGGACGAGCTGCTCCAGCGAGTATCAGTCTGGGACGAGGACGGCGAGTTCCTGGGCAAGTGGGGCACCGAGGGTTCGGGCGACGGAGAGTTCAACAAGCCCGCCGGAATCGCCTTCGACAGCGAGGACAACCTGTTCTTGGTGGACGCGGACAACCACCGCGTGCAGAAGTTCACCAAGGACGGCAAGTTCCTGGCCAAGTTCGGCAGCTTCGGCACCGGCGAGGGCCAGTTCAACTACCCCTGGGGCATCACCATCGACAAGGATGACAACATCTACGTCGCCGACTGGCGGAACGACCGCATCCAGAAGTTCGACCATGGCGGCAATTTCCTGATGCAGGTCGGAAGCTCCGGCAGCGAGCACGGCCAGTTCAAGCGGCCCACCGGCGTGGCGGTGGACCAGGACGGAGACATCTACGTTTCCGACTGGGGCAACGACCGGCTCCAGATGTTCGATTCCGCCGGCAACCACGTCTATTCCTTCCTGGGCGACGGCACGCTCTCCAAGTGGGGCGTCTCCAAGCTCGACTCCAACGACTACATGTGGAAGGAGCGCGAGGTGGCCTGGGGCCTGGAACGCGAGAAGTACTTCTGGCACCCCATCGCCGTCGAGGTTGACCCGGAGGGGCGGGTCCTGGTGCTGGAGCCTTTCCGCACCCGGATCCAGGTGTACAACAAGAACAAGTAGCTTCCGGCGGGAACCCAACCCGGCGAACCGTGCCGGAGGCAGCGTTGGTGCATTGCAACGCTGCCTCCGGTTTTTGTCTGTCCCCCACCGCCACGGAGGCTGCCCTGGAGGCGCAGCCGGACCGGCGCCAACCCGGACAACCCGAGTAGAAGCGGCCGGTCACTTCGCAAGACCTTCACAAGTTTGACGCGGAAAGCGAGGCCAAACGAGCCCTTGCCGGATTAACATGGCAGGTGATACAAACCCTGTGCCCCGGTTTCTTTAACGAACTGGAGTCCGTCTGAAAAAGCTGGAACCCGTCTACGCGGCTGAGAAGCAGGAGTTCATGTCAAGCCCAAACAGGCAGAGGGCGAACCACTTGCCGCCGCCTCCCTTTCCCGAAGGCTGGTACTTCGTTGCCAGCCGCCAGGCCCTGCTGAAGGCCAGGCTCATCCAGAAGACCTGGATGGGGGAGGAGATCGTCGCCTGGTGTGACAATAGCGGACAGGCTTGCGTAGCCTGCGCGTTCTGTCCCCACCTGGGTTCGTCCCTGGCTCCCGAGGCAGGAGGCAGAGTGTGCGGCGGCCGACTGGTCTGTCCCTTCCACGGGTTCGAGTACGACGCCGCCGGCCAGTGCGTTGCCACTCCCTATGCCGATCCGCCGAGAACGGCGAGGCTGCAAATCTTCGAAACGCAGGAGATCGCGGGGTTGATCTTCGCCTGGTGGGGGAACCAGGGCCGGAAGCCGCAATGGAGCCTGCCGGACCCTCGGCTGGAACAAGCCGGGTGGAGCGGGATAGAGCTCAGGACAATCCGCTTTCCGGGCCATCCCCAGGAGACCACGGAAAACTCGGTGGACATGGCCCATTTTCGCTACGTCCACGGGTACGACAGCGTGGACCGGGTCGGGGAGGTGAGGGTGGATGGGCCCAGGCTGGAAAGCCGGTTCGACTTCAGGAGCGTCAGGAAGCTCGCCGGAATCGGAAGGTTCACCATGGACCTGTCCGCCATCACCCATGTTGCCGGTCTGGGTTACTCCTTCGTGGAGATCCGCGAGCGGTCCATTGGAGTGGACATGCGGCTCTGGGTGCTGGCAACGCCGGTGGACGGCGCCCTGATAGACCTGTCCCTCGTGTCGCAGGTGGGGGAGATACGGAACCCCAGACGGCGGATCGCCGGCCTGGGATTTCTGCCGAGGGGGTGGAGGGCCCCGATCTTCAACAAGTTCATGGCCCCCATGCAGAAACAGGACGTGCTCCAGGATGTGGTCATCTGGACACGGAAGCGGTACCAGTCTCTTCCCCGCCTGTGCAGTTCGGACGGCGAGATCATGCTCTTCCGGGACTATTGCGCCCAGTTTTATCCCGCTGCCGCGCTGGAGGAATTGCCGCTTCCCGTCCCGCAGGAAAGGATCGCGTAATTGATGCCCTGGCCGCCGAAAAGCTGTTTTGGCCAAAACAATCCCGCTGGTTCTGCCTTACTTGGTTCTGCCTTACAATGGGGGCAAGACGGTGCAGCGCAGGACCCAGCGGACAGGCCGGAAAGCGCCGCCAGCCGCTCCCTCCGCTTATCCAGGCAGAAAGGTAAACCATGAACCAGATACTCGTTGGGCTGAGTTCCTTGGTTACGGCCCGGCCATACATCACCCTCCTCGTCCTGGTGCTAATTACGGTCCTGCTGGGCGCCGGGACGACCCGTCGGGCGCCGCCGCCGGAGACCGAGGCGACCCTGCCCCGGGGCAGCGCGGTCGCGGGAGCCTTGGCCGAGATCGACGAGCTCTTCAGGGACTCCGGTGAAGCTAACCTCGTAACACTCCTGTTCCGGGGAGACGCCCTCACACCCGTCGGGCTGGCGCAGATGGACGCCCTGATCACCGAGACCGTGACCGACCCCAGCGTCCGAGAGTTGCTGGCGCCGGAACACCCCTTCATCGCCCCATCCACCCTGGTGAAGGCCCTGCTCCAGGTTGAGGGATTCGACTCGGTCACTCAGGAGCAGATTGACTCGCTGAGGGGCCCTCCGCAGATCCTGGGAGCGCTCCGGGCAATGACCGGCACCGACACCGACGGAACGCCCGTTTCCGTCGCTACCATCCGCCTTCGGGACACGGGTGACGAGCGTATTGAGCAAGCCGAGCGGAGAATCCATGAACTGGCGGTTGGCGATCAAGGCCCATTGAGGGTGAGCAGCGTCTCGCCAGTCGTCATCGAGGACGAATACAAGAAGGCGACGGAAGAAGGGATGGCCCCGTTGGTCGGGCTGGCGTTCCTGCTGATCGCGGCGCTGCTCCTCCTTTTCATGCGCACCATCTCCGACCTGCTGCTCACGGTGATCGGGCTGCTCATGTCCATAATCTGGATCACCGGAGCGGAGGGCTGGCTCGGACCCAACGCGCTGGGCCTCACCGGCCCCCCCAACTCCCTCACAACGATGGTGCCGATCATCGTCATCGGCCTCACGGTGGACTACGCAATCCAGATTGTCTCCCACTACCGGGAACAGCGAAATGCCGGTGAACCGGTACTGGCGGCTGTCCGAATGGGTACGCGGAACGTGGTAATCCCCCTATTGCTGGCCGCCGTCACGACCATCGTGAGCCTGTTGGCCAGCCTGTTCTCTCCCATAGACATCGTGAAGGACTTCGGCATCATCGGCGGGATGGGTGTGGGCATGAGCCTGGTGGTCATGCTGACCCTCGTGCCGGCCGGCCGGACTATCATCGACCGGCGCCGCGAGGCCCGCGGCACGCTGAAGCCGCCCAACCCCATCGCCAACGCATTGCCCGGAGTCGAGCGGGCCGCGGCACTGCTGGGAAGGAGCATCACCCGTGCGCCAGCACCGTACCTGGCCGGCGTGCTCATCGCAACCGTTGCCCTGGGATATGCAGCCACCGGGCTGAAGTCTGAGTTCAGCATCCGCGACATTTTGCCCAGGGGAGGCAGCCTGTTAACGGATATGGAGACGCTTGACGCCACCATCGGCGGCTCCACGGAAATTACCACCGTGCTCGTGAAGGCCGAGGCCACGGAAACCCGCACCCTCCTGAACTTGCACGATCTGACGGAGGCATTTCTCGACGAGCGGACCCGGCCGCCCGCAGCGGCGGGGCCGGTCCAGGCATCCTACGAACTGTTCGTGCGGGACTGGACTGAAGACAGCGGGGAGCCGGGGGACAAGTACGATCCCGAGCTGGCCGACCTCTTCCAACGGGCCTCGGCAGGCGTGGAACTGGACCCCGGGTTGATGCAGGAATTCGTGGACAAGCTGGAAGCCAGGGACCCGGCCGTCGGACGCATCCTGGTCAACGATCCCGACGGCATCGACACGATATTGCTCCAGTTCCCGACCTACACGGGCGACCCGGCGCGGACCAAGACCCTGCAGGGAGACCTGGAAGCCCTCTGGTTCGGCGACGACGATGCCGTTACGGCGACTTCCGGAACGGTAATCTCCATCACGGTCGTCGATGCCATCACCGACCGGCAGACGGAAGCCATCACCACCACCATCGCGGCTGCCCTGACAGTCCTGGCCATCTTTTTCTGGATAACCGTTCGCCAGCCGGCGCTGGCGTTGATCGCGGTGGGGCCCATCGTGCTGGTCCTGATCTCGGTGCTGGGCACAATGGCGCTGCTGGGCATCCCCTACACCATTATCACGTCCATCATCACGGCGCTGTCCATCGGCATCGGGGTTGACTACACGATCCACATGATTCACCGGTACCGGGAAGAATACTCCCACCTGCGGGACCCGGAGCTTGCGGCGGTGCGAACCCTGTCGACAACCGGATCTGCCCTCCTGGGTTCGGCGCTGACGACGGCCCTGGGGCTGGGCGTACTGGTGGTATCGCCGCTGGCGGCATCCCAGCAGTTCGGTTTCACCGCGGCCATCACCATCGCCTACTCGCTGTTGGTCTCCATCATCGTGGTTCCGGCGGCGATGACCTTCTGGGGAGCCTATCAGAACATGAAGCTGCGCTCGTCGCTGCGGCGTTGGGCGGACGAACTTGACCTGGAGATCGAGGCCGTACACCGGCGCCACGAACAGGGATAAGGACCACTTGGCACACCCACCTGGCTGGCGCCGGGCTCACCGGATCGTCGCCGGGAGCAGAAGCACGACCGTTGCGCCCGCCGGAATGCCGCCGTACACTGTCGGGGCCCGGACAGGGGCGCACGGCTATGGAGGTTGCCATGAGTGAACTGGATGATCGCTACCAACGAGGGCAGGAAACTCGGAGGATGTTCGGAGGCGGGCAAGTAACCGGCGGGTCGGCCCCGGGAGCCTGGGACGTCGCACCGGACCTGGAACGGATCCTGGGAGAGGCGCTGTTCGGCAGCATCTGGACTCGGCCGGCCCTGACGCCGGTGCAGCGGGAGATGATCACGCTGTCGTGCCTCATCGTGCTGAACCGGGAGGTGCAGCTGAAGCGCCACCTGGGAAACGCCCTGAACATCGGACTGACCCCGGAGCAGGTGGTGGAGCTGATCATCCACGACACCTGGTACGGCGGGGCGCCGGCGGGCATCCAGGCCCTGGCGCTGTGCAGGCAGGTCTTCGAGGAGCGCGGGATAGACTTCACTCCGGCCCGCATCCACGATCCCAACGAAGACCCGGACAGCCTCTTCCAGCGGGGCGACGAGTTCCGGCGCAGCTACATGGGGACCGGTTCGGGGGCGCGGCCGGCCCCGCCGACGGACGCCGAGAGGGAGTTGGGGCGGACCACCGGAGAATACTACTGGGGGGCTACCTGGACGCGGCCGGGACTTGATCTCCCCAGCCGCTGCATCTGCACCATGACCTGCCTGGCGGCGCTGGGACGGGAGGGCCCCCTGCGGAGCCACATCCGGGGCGCCCTGAACATCGGGTTCACCAAGGACCAGGTAATAGAGGTGTTCGGCCACATGACCCTCTACGCCGGAATCCCCTTCGCCAGGGGCGCTATGGACATTGCCAACGAGATTTTCGCCAGCGCGTAACCGGACTTTCCCAAGCCTCCCGGAAGCAAGTGGAACCGAACGGGGCCGGTCAATTGACCGGCCCCTGATTATTCTGTTGGAATTGGCGGGATTCCGGCAGAGTCGGCGGGAACCTCAGCCCCGCAGCAGGTCAGTCAGGCCGCTGACTGGCCCCTCATCCTCCAGCCGCTCCAAGCGGGACAGGACCTCTGCCGCGACCGCACCCGACAGGGCCTGGGACGCGCAGTCGCGGAATTTCTCCCGGATGTCATCCATGGTCACGCCCCGCAGCGCGCCCGAGTCGGCGCGGTGGGCCTGTTGGCGGAGCACGCTGCCGTCCTTCAGATGCACCTCAACTTCGTGGTACCCCTCGGTCCAGCTTGGCAGGCCCTCGTTGCCGGGGATGCGGCGCATGTCTATGCGGGGGATCAGCGACTGGGCCTCGGGACGCAGCACCTGACCGTCGGTGAAGGACTGGAGGCCCACCCGGCGGTCCAGCAGGGCGGCCGCCAGGCAATACTGCATGCTGAACTTTCCTTCCAGGGACGATACGGGGCGCGAGTGGATTAACGAGCGGGGCGGGTCGAAGTCCACCATCACCTCGATTCTGTCCACCGCGTCGGGATCAATCGCGCTTTGGGACAGCAGGTCGAAGGTGGCGTCCAGGGCCAGGTGGGCGCTGCCGCAGCAGGGGTACTTCTTGATTTCGATGCCCGACTCCACCAGGTATTGCCTGTTCCCCAGGTTTTCCGCCACCCGCCCGGGATTGAAGTCCTGTCCTCCTGAGAAAGCCCGGATGAACCCGAACCGTCCTTCCAGGGCGTCCTGGCTGGCGGTGAAACCCTCCCGCACCAGTCGGGCGGACACCACTCCGGCCCGGGCGGCGTCTCCGGCGTGGAAGGGCTTGGTCATGGTGCCGAAGTTCTGGCGGAGCCCCGATGCCTGGGAGGCCGCCAGCGAAACGGCCATGGCCGTCTGTTCCGGGTCCAGCGCCATAGTCCGGCTCGCCGCCGCCGCCGCTCCGACCGCTCCCAGCGGGCCGGTGGGATGCCAGCCTAGGTCGTCGTAATAGGCTTCGCTCAGGGTTTCGCCGACGGCGCAGGCCACTTCGAAGCCGGTCATGTAGCCCAGCAGCAAGTCCCTGCCGGAAGCCCCGGTTTCCTCGGCGGCGGCCAGGGCCGCCGGAAGCAGGACGGCGGTGGGGTGGGTCTTGGTTATTTGGGTGATGTCATCATAGTCCAGGGCGTGGGCCATGGCCCCGTTGACCAGGGCGGCGTTGGCCGCCGAGGTCCTGAATCCCCGGCCCACGACGGTGGCCGCGGGAGCGGCGCTTTCGGCAGCGGCGTAGCGGCAGAGGATGTCGGCCAGGGATTCCCTGCTGCCGGCCAGCATGCAGGCCAGGCAGTCCATGATTGCCCCCCTAGCCGCTTCCACCGCATCGGGAGGGAAGTCCTCGATGGTGGTCCCGGTCACGTACTCGGCGATACGCCTGGTGATTTCCATGGAAGGCCTCCTGCTGATTCGCGCCGGATGCAATGACGGATACGATTATGTCATGGGCTGGGCTGCTTCAGTTTAGCCCTGCTCATCTTAACCCTGCTCATCAAGTTTGCAAACGCGGAGATTACAGCCACGCCCGGATTGACACTCCCAGCGCCCCACGGGGATAATCCCGAAAACTCTCCCGGAAAACTCTCACAGGAGGGCGGTAAATTGGCTGAAACTGCGGACGTGGTTGTCATCGGCGCCGGGGTGGTCGGCTGCTCGGTCGCCTATTACCTGGCCAGCGAAGGCGTCAACGTAACCCTCGTGGAACGGGAAGCAATCGGGAGCGGGGCATCCGCTCACGCCACCGGCTCCCTCAGCCTGCTGGGCGCCGAGTTCTCCCCCGGGGCGTCCTTCCAGATGGCCCGGGCCTCTTCCGCCGAGTTTCAGCGGATCGTCCCTGAGCTGGAAGCCGCCACCGGCATGGACCTGCTCTACCAGCGCCGTCCCTCCCTCCGGCTGGCCTTGGACGACGACGAAGCCGATCTGATCAAGAGCCTGATGGTGTGGCAGCAGCCTCATGTAGCGATGCACTGGATCGCCGCCGGAGAAGTCCACGCCATTGAGCCCCGCCTGTCCCCCTCCATCATCGGGGCCGTGTACGAGGATGAGTCCGCGCAACTGGACAGCTACCGCCTCAACCTTGCTCTGGGACGGGGAGCCGAGCTCAAGGGCGCCAACCTTCTCTACCGGGAAGTAACCGGCCTGGTCACCAATGGCACAACGGTTTCCGGCGTCAGGACCGTTTCCGGCGAAATCCACTGCGGCACGGTGGTGGTGGCCGCCGGGACCTGGAGCCGCGCCTTCACTCCCTGGCTCGACTTCCCGGTGCCGGTCCGCCCAATGAAGGGTGAGCGGCTGCTGCTGAGCTACCCCGGCGAACCCCTTCCCGTGCTGATAAGCTCCCCCAAGCGGGGACACATGGTCAGCCGGATGGATGGCTTCACCAGCGTCGGCAGCACCGGCGGGCGGGACTACGACCAGAAGGAGCTTTTCTGGGGCGAGGAGTTCGACCGCCAGCCCACCGAATCGGCGCGGTTGGAAATCCTGCAGCGGGCCATCGACGTCTTTCCCGACCTGGAGCGAGCCGAGCTGGTGCAGCAGCTGGCCGGGTCCCGTCCCCTGAGTCCCGACAGCAAGCCGATTATCGGCCCGGTGCCGGGGCGGGAGGGTGTGCTGCTGGCGACCGGCCACACCACCAAGGGCATCCACCTGGGGCCGGTCACCGGCCGCATCATCGCCGATTACGTCTGCCGTGGTTCAACCCAGGTCGTGTCCGACATGAGCGAGTTCCTCCCCGACCGCTTCGCGGATTTCTCCGACGCTGATTTTCTTTCCGCCGCCCAAGCCGTGGAGGAATAGCCCCGAGCCTTGCGCCCGCCGGACGACCGGCCGGCTGACCACGCCGGCGCCCGGTCAGGGCCCGGTGTACAGTTCCGTGTCCGGGTGGAACTGGAACCATCCGAACCAGAAGGACATGTGGGTGGGGATCCGTGCCAACCGCTGCGACTCGTCCGCCGTGTTGACCAAGAACTCCTCGGTCACCCGCCACGTTCCCCCATCCGCGTCCGCAATCAACGGCGGGATGCCGGAGTCGCCGCCGTCGTCCCCGGGCAATATTTGGAACGACAGGCCGTTCCGGTGGTAGGCCCTCGCGCCCTGGCTTCCGGCCGATCCCAATACTACTATCTCCCCATCACCCACCACGTCATTGACGACCCGTTGCTCCCGCAGCAACGCGGATGGATAGGCCTTGTAGCTGCCGTTCAACTGGACACCCAGCACCACGTCCTTCGTCTCCAGCCGGTCGCTCCGGTCCGGCACCGGGAACATCGTCTCCGGTACGGTGAAGTAACTGTAGTAGATCGCCCCGGGGTCGTCCTCCGGCACGTAGAAGTCGGCGTCATAGATTCCCGTGTCCTGGTCCAGCACCGTAGTGTCGGGATGAAGCTCCAGCCATTCCTCCCAGGTGGTCAGCATTACCGGAAAGAAGTCCAGCTTTATCCCCGAGTCCCACAAAGGCCCGATGACGGGTTCGCTGGTGAGCTGGTTCCAGAGGGAATTGGTCAGCCGGTCGTACATCACCTTGTTGCTGCGGTACAGCATACCCGACGTGCCGAAGGTGGTTGGCTCCCCGTTGATCCTGGCGGAATACACGATCCCGGTGCCGCAGAGGGTTCAATAAGCCAGGGCGATGGGTTCGTCTCCCAGAACGTCGTTGGCCATCTCGTGGGCGTTCACGACGCGGAGGGGATAGGCCCGGTGCTCCCCGTTGATGGACACGCCGAACACCCGGTCGCTGGGCAGCAGGTAATTCTGATCGTCCGCCTTGACCACCGGGGCGTTCTGAAGGTCGGGAATCCCGTCGGGAATGACCCCTCCCCATGCGACCTCGGCCACGTTTATCCGGGAGCCCTTTTCCGCAGGGAGCAGGAACTCCCCGAACCTGGGGTCGATCAGGCTCATGAGGGTGCTCTTCCACGCCACGTACCCCTTGGGGGGCTGGTATTCGTCGGCGTTCCTGCCCAGCCACTCCATCCACTGGCTCCAGTCGCCGACCACGCCGCCGAACTCCTCGCCCGTGATCAGCGAAATGGCCGCGCTGGTCTCGATCAAGAGGTCCTCGTCCCAGAAGAACCGCAGCATCTCGATCATCACCGGCACCATCGACTTGTCCTCGTTGACGGTAGCCAGCGTGATGGCCTCGTAGGTGTCGTCTGGGTCGTAACCTTCCCCGGAGAAAAACAGCCACATGTTCCCGGTCGAGTTGTACTCCGTAACGGGGGTTGGCTCCCGGTCCGCGGCGGGCTTTTGTGTTGCGGAAGGAGAGGTGGAGATGGGAGCGGGCTGCGCTGTCCTTGTCTGACCTGGCGGATCCTCCGGTGCGGGCTCAACTGTATTGCCAGGAGCCGGCGCGGACACCTCGGCTTGAGTCGGGGAAGCCGCCGGAGGGCTTTCCACGGCAACGGTTGGCTCAGCCATACCCGAGCAGGCCAGGGACGAAATCAGCACGAATCCGGCCGTCAACGTTCCAACAATGCCCAAGACTCCGCTCCGACTGTCTCTATCCATTACCCCACAGCCTTCCCCGGATGGTTGTAACACCTTAATACGGTCTCCTGGGCGTTTCAGATGCACAGGAAACGGCCGAAACGGGTCATTGGAAACCCGGTTGGGACTGTTGGAGAATGGACAGCGTTGAGCAGCAAACGGGGGTACCAGGCCGGAAGCCAGCGACTTCATCCCCAAACGGGACAAGACCCAGAATGACTCAAGGGGCTGGGAGGAAGGTAATCCGAAGGGACGGGGGAGCCAGTTCTGGCTACAGTAAGTGATGGCTGGGGATCCCAGATTCGAACTGGGGCTACCTGATCCAGAGTCAGGCGTCCTACCGCTAGACTAATCCCCAGCGGGGCCATTCCTATACTATTGACCCCCCTTGCCCGCTGTCAAGGCGAGTGTTCCTGCGTCGGGACCGACCCAGATATCAACGTTCTCCTGCTATGCTAGCAAGGGCGGCTTTGAGTACTTGATAACAAACCTTGGCTGTGTGTTCGTCTGGTGTAAACCCTGACGACATTTGCTGGTATGGATGAATGTAGTTCCTAAAGTCCCTTAACCCGTGGCCGAATTTTTGGATGTCAGGTTTGAGCAAGCCAATGTCTAGCGCTACGTCAATAAATTCCGCAAGAGACCATCGGTGAAAGGGCTTGACTCGGTTCTCGTGCTTGGGACTGACCGATGACCGGTTGAATTTTTCTGGTTCACCTTGCGCCGCCCCGAGCAAAACACCTTCGAGGATGCTGCCGCATAGGAAGATTACCGAAAGGTGGGCTCCGTTGGAAAGACATAAGTGAGCCTCCTCTAATCGTTGTTGGATGATCTCCGCTACGAAGAAATCTATCGGCAAGTTCTGGACATTCGGCAACTCGAACTCGTTCCTCAAGAACCCTTCGACAGTCGTATAGCCACTTTCAAGAGGTTGGCCCCTTAGCCTTCCGACTATTTCCTGACATTTGTCAAGTACGAGAATGTCCCGATCCATTCCTTTCAGGTCGCATTCCGCCTCATAAGTATCAAGCAACTCTGACAATACGGAACCGACTAACGGGTCTGGCTCTTGTTCCCAAAACGAGCGCATCTTACGTGCTTTCGAAGACCCGGTCGTTTGGTACTTTTCACTATGAATTGCGACGTTGAACCGGTTGAACAACTCTCCGAACTTGGCATCCGGAAGGTCTAGCACCCAACCTGTGCTCATGTTCAACAGTTTTTCTAGATATGCCTTTTCGGCTGTTGAAAGGCTGCTCACGATTCCCTCGAATCCGGTTGGAAAGGCCGAGTTGAATACGAACTCCCAACCACCCCACCGTGTCTTGATGCACCTCTCGAAAGATTGTATGGGTTCGCAAGCAGAGTTGCCAACATAAATTCAGTCGGAAGGGTCTCTCACTTCCTGCAAAAACCAATAGTCGGCACGATCCGTTAATCAACCTATTAATTACGTTTTTTCGCAACCGATTGAGGTCGCCGAATCCCCCTTGCCCGCTGTCAAGAACGGCTCCTGCAGCCACAAGTGAGGGAGAGCCCTACTCCCCCGTCGCCAGCTCTTCCATGCGGTTTTCGTGGACCGATGCCCAGTACCGGGCCCAGTCTTCCCGGGTCTCGCCCTCCGTCTTGCCGGATACGTAGGCTGGAGAGACCAGCGGCAGCACCCGTTCCACCTTGACCAGCACAAAAGCGCGGAAGGCAAGCTGCACTTGGTGGAGTCCCCGGGAGCCGGTCACGAAGGCGTGGCGCATCTCGTCGAACAGCTCTTTGTCTTGGGCCGGCTCGATGACCCGCGCCGTCCCTTTGAAGCGGTATCCCTTGCGCGAAAAAAGGTCCACCAGGTTGACTTCCAGCACCGGATTGGCCCGCAGGTTGGCCATCGTGCCCGGGGATGCCAGGTCGGCAAAGACCAGGTGGTCGTCGTCCCACACCGCCGCCGTCCCCTTGGGAGACAGGTTGGGAGTGCCGTCGGGGCACACGGTCGCCACGAAACCGATCCGCTGCTGCCGGACCACCCGCTTCATGTCGTCGGTCAAAATTCCCATTATCCCGTGCTCCCTTCCAGGTTGGCGTGGTCGACGGCACCACCTGCCGGATTACTGGGCCGTCCACCCGCCGTCAATGACCAGCTCGCTGCCGGTCATGAAGGACGATTCATCCGACGCTAGGAACAACACCCCGTAGGCCACTTCCTCGGGACGCCCGTACCTCCCCAGCGGCGTCCGGGAGACCAGCAGCCGGACCCGTTCCTCGTCGGCCCGGCCCTCCTCCGTCATGGGGGTTACGATGGGGCCGGGATGGACCGAGTTGCAGCGGATGCCATCCCGGGCGTACTGGATGGCCGTGGCCTTGGTCAGCAGCCGCACCGCGCCCTTGGACGCCTGGTACTGGGGGCTGCTGTTGTCCGTCCCCACCAGTCCCAGCTGGGATGAGATGTTGATGATGGACCCGCCCCCCGCCTGACGCATGGCCGGAATCGCCGCCCGGGTCCCCAAGAAAACGCCCTTGGCGTTGATGTCCATCACCCGGTCCCACTCTTCGGCGGAAACTTCTTCCACCCGGCCCCGGCCGCTGACTCCGGCGTTGTTGACCAGGACGTTAACCGTACCGAAGTTTTCCACCGCCGTTGCGACGGCGGTTTCCCACTGCTCCTCCACCGTCACATCCAGGGGGACGAAGATGGCCTCGCCGCCGGCGTCGCGGATCTGCTGTGCCAGGTCCTGCCCCTCATCTTCGAGGATATCCCCGATGACGACTTTGGCTCCCTCCTGGGCGAACATCCTCGCTTCCACCGCTCCCATCCCTGGGACGCCGCTGCGCACTCCCCGCGCGCCGCCGCTGATAATGGCCACCTTTCCTTCCAGGCGCATGGCAGACCTCCTGGATTGAGTTTGGACTGAGTGTTGTGCGGGAAGGGTTCGAGGGCGGGAGCTGTATCCCTGGGCTGGCTGGGATTGTACGAGGGGCTACCGCCCGATTTCCCGCTGTATCCGGGCCATCAGCCTCTGAACCCCGGGAATGTCCTGCAGGTTTTCCGTTGTTTCGCAGTAGTCCTGCAGGTCTTCGAGCGCACTCTGGAAGTTGCGCATCTGGTAGTGCAGCAGCCCCCGGTCCCGCAGCTCCCGCCGCGCTTCAGGCTGGATCAGGATAAGCCGGTCCATCACCGCCAATCCCCGCTGGTAGTCCGGCTCGCCCAGGTAGATGGCTTTCAGGTTCCTCAGCATCCGGGCTATGAACTCCCGGTTGCCGATGGGGGTCAGGAAGGACGAGTCCCAGGACACGGTCCCCTGGGACATCTGTTGCAGCCGCTCCTCGCACTCTTGCCGGGACAGCAGGATGCCGCCGTGGAAGGGGTCGATAAACCAGTCTTCTACGCTCCGGTGGCGAATCACCAGGTGGCCCGGCAGCCCGATGGCCACCAGGGGCACTCCGCACCGCTCGCCCACTGCGATGCACACCAGGGACAGGGCAATGGGAATGCCGGTCCGGCGGGACAGGACGTCATTGAGGAAGCTGTTGCGGGGATTGTAGTAGTCCTGCTCGTTCCCGTAGAACCCCACCTCGTCGAACAGGTACTCGCTGAGGCGGTTCACAGCGGTGAGGGGCTCGGCGGCGTCCCCGATGCGGCGCGCCGCAGCCGCAGCCAGCGAGTCCAGCAGCCCCAGCTGCTCCTCCAGGTCCATGTCGGGGTACTCGGCGCCGGAAATGTGAAGGGCGGTGCGGGCCAGATCGATCTCCCCCTCCGGTAGAGCCGCCAGCCGGGCGAAGGCATCAATCCCGTAGTCGTTCCGGTGACTCTGCATCATCTTCCGTTCAGGACGTGGAACGGCTGGGGCGTGCCGCCCTATCTTGCGGGTCGCAATTGGGGATAGCTGGCCTGTTCCCTTTCGACCGACTCCCTGCGGCCGGCAATGTCCCGGTTCTCGGGCCGCTCCGCTCCGCAGATCTCGCACCACACCAGCTCATCCGAGAACAGGCGCATGTTGTCCTTCTTGACCTTGATCGTCTCGATTTCCGAGCCGCACACCCGGCAGCTTCGGACCACCTCTACGTCGGTAATCGGCATCTCTCATTCCTGGAAACTTCGGCTCGCCGCAACGGCGCTTTGCCAGACTATTTATCGCTCAAATCGAGTGTATTCGCGGCCTCAGGCAGTGTCAACGTGGGGAGGCCGTGGGTGAAATCCGGCGGTTCAGTCTCCGGCTAACCCCTCGGCGTCGCCAATGTACTGCCCGGTTTCGCGGATGGTCTCGGCCAACTGTCCCGCTAGTTCGCAGTGCCCATCATAGAAACAGTCGGAGTGGAGCTCCTTGACGCAGGTGTTGTAGAAGGACCTCAGGCGCTGAAACCGGGCGTCCTGGAACGCCAGGGCTCGGAGACCGCCCGCGGTCTGGGCAGGAGTTTGTGGTTCCCTGCCGGTCTTTGCCAGCAGAAGGCCGTCGGTGGCCCGCTTGGTTGCGCACCACGCTTTCTCTGCCGCGTCCCGGATATCATTCGCTGCCAACCGTTCCAGGGCTTGTGTTTGCATCAGGCGGGCATCGGCGAACAGTTCTCTGACTCTGTCGGTGGCTACCAAGTGTTTCCCTCTCGCCTATTTGGGTTCCGGGAATTATACCTTACATGCCGGGTTCTCACCTTGCCCGGGCCGTCGTCCCAGGTTGGCGTTTCAACCTCTTGGCAACCCATTTAACCCGGCGTATACTCCGACAAACGGCCCGCCGTCCGTGGCGTTGTGCATTATTTATCGGCGGCGCGGCGACCTTATAAGGAGGAACCAAATGGCGAAACCCATGCGCGTTGGCCACCTGGTCTTGAACGTGAAGGACATCGAGGCTTCCACCAAGTTCTACACCGAAGTCCTGGGGTTTGAAATCTCCCTGTCCCGCCCCACCGGCACCTTCCTGACCTGCGGCAAGATCCACCACGACCTGGCCCTGTTCCAGGCTCCCGAGAGCGCCCTCCCGGTCACCGAGGGACAGCTCGGCCTCAACCACTTCGCCGTTCAGGTCGAGGACCTGGACGCCCTGAAAGAGGTCTACGGCAACCTGAAGGACCAGGACGTCACGCTGGACCGGAACACCGACCACGGCATGACCTCCAGCATCTACTTCTTCGACCCCGACGGCAACCGGATCGAGTTCTTCTGCAACAACACCGGCCCCGAGGAAGGTCTGGCCCTGATGGGCGCGCCCGAGCGTGTCAATAAGGAACTGGTACTGGACTAACTTCCCTCTGACCGAAGTATGCGCCCCGGCCGCGTCAAGCGTCGGGGCGTTTCTTTGTCGGGCAGGCAGCCCCCAGCCCTTCACCGGAGCATTCATCCCATGCCCACCGCGGACAAGCCGGTTGTCGTCGGAATCACCGGGGCCAGCGGCGCCGTTCTGGCCCGCCGCACGGTGGACGAGTTGCTCCGGCGGGAGGTCCCGACCATCTGCGTCTGCTCCAACGGCGGCAAGCTGGTGTGGCAGGACGAGCTGGGGGAGTCCTTCAACACCGCTCTCGCCGAGTGGGTGGAACACCCCTCCTTCACTTGGTATCCGGTCAGCGATCTGCGCGCCCCCATCGCCAGCGGCACCTTCGTCACGGCGGGGATGGCCGTCGTGCCGTGCAGCATGAACAGCCTCGCGTCCCTGGCCCACGGCATATCCAACAATCTCCTTCTCCGCGCCGCCGATGTGTGCCTAAAGGAAAAACGCCCGCTGGTGGTGGTGCCCCGGGAGACGCCCGTCCACAGTATCCACTTGGAAAACATGCTCGCCCTTTCCCGCATGGGTGTCACCATCCTGCCCCCCGCTCCCGCTTTCTACCTCCAGCCCGCTTCCGTTGATGACATGGTCCGGTACTTCGTCGAGAAGATACTGGTGTCCCTCGGTGTCAATAACGAACTGTCCGATGACCTGCGCTACGACGAACGCAGTCAGGACTGAATCCCGGCTTTCCGGTCAGTGTCATGGCCCAGCTAAGGGGTGAAGCCAGGCAGCGCTACGTTGCCGACCTGTTTTCCCGCATCTCCCCCCGGTACGACCTGATGAACACCCTCATGACCGGCGGGATGCACCACCGGTGGAAGCGACGGACCGCCGCCCTGACCGCCGCCGGCCTGGAGGGTCCCGCCCTTGATATTGCCACCGGCACCGGCGATCTCGCCTTCGCCATTGCCGCCCATCCCGGAGTCAACCACGCCGTCGGAGTGGACCTGCTGCCCGAAATGTTGTCCGTCGGCCTGCGCAAGTCCCGCAAACGCGGACTCCAGGAACGGGTAACCCTCCTGGCCGGCGACGCGCTGGCGCTCCCCTTCCCGGACGACACCTTCGCCTGCGCCACCGCCGGATTCAGCCTGCGCAACATGCCCGACCTGCCCGCGGCCATTGAGGAAATGGTCCGGGTTGTGCGTCCCGGCGGCAGGGTCACCACCCTGGAACTCACTCCCATGGACCGGGGATTGAAGGCCGGGCTCTTCCGTCTTTACTTCCACCGCATGGTCCCCCTGATGGGGCAGTTGGTTGCCGGGGACCGCGCCGCCTACACCTACCTTCCCCAGTCGGTGGACTATTTCCTCCAGGCCGGCCGTCTCGCCGAGTTGTTCCGCCGGACCGGCCTGGTCGACGTGGGCTACGTCCCCCTGGGATTCGGCACCGTCGCCGTCCACCACGGGACCAAACCGTGACCGGCGTTTGCGTCGCTCTGGCTCTATTGTTGAGTGAGCGGGATTGGGATAAACTAGGAACTGCGCCCGTTATCCGCAGTTTCCTGCCATTCCAAGACCCCAAGCCGTAACGACCGATATGAGTTCCATCTTCGACAAGCTGACACCCATCGTCCACCGGTACGAGGAAATCGAAGCCGAGATGGGCCGCCCCGAGGTCGCCGTCAACTTCGAGCGGATCCAGGAGTTGGCCAAGGAACGTGCCTCGCTGGACGACCTGGTTGCAATCGCCCGCCGTTACGAGGACTTGACCGTCGAGCAGAAGGACTTGAAGGCCCTTGTGGAAGAGGGGGGCGACCCGGAATTGGTGGACATGGCCCGCGAGGAAATGGACTCGGTTGACGGCGCCCTCGACGATCTGGCCCAGTCCCTTCGCATCGCCCTGCTCCCCAAGGACCCCAACGACGAACGGGACGTCATCGTCGAGATTCGCTCCGGCGCCGGCGGACAGGAGGCCAGTCTCTTCGCCGCCGACCTGTACCGCTTGTATTCCCGCTACGCCCAGCTTCAGAACTGGAACGTCGAGGTCATGGACGCCAACCCGTCGGATCTGGGCGGGTTCAACAAGATTGTCTTCGAAATCCAAGGCAAGGGGGCATTCAGCCGACTCAAGTACGAGCGGGGGGTCCATCGCGTCCAGCGCGTCCCGGACACCGAGGCCCAGGGACGGATTCATACCTCCACCGCCACCGTGGCTGTCCTCCCCGAAGCCGACGAAGTCGAAGTCCGGGTGAATCCTGACGAGCTGCGCATCGACATCTTCCATGCCGGCGGACACGGCGGACAGAACGTCAACAAGGTCGCCACCGCCGTACGCATCGTCCACGAGCCCACCGGAGTAGTGGTCGTCTGCCAGGACGAGCGCTCCCAGCACAAGAACAAGCAGAAGGCCATGGCCATGCTGCGGGCCCGCCTCTTCGAGGCCGAGCAGGAACGCCACGACGCGGAGATCAGCAGCAGCCGCAAGTCCCAGGTGGGCAGCGCCGACCGCTCCGAGAAAATCCGCACATACAACTACCCCCAGGACCGCATCACCGACCACCGCATCTCGTCCAGCTTTCATCCCGTCCAGCGGGTCATGGATGGCGAGCTGAACGATGTCATCGATGCGCTGGTCTCCCACGAGCAGGACGAGCTCCTCGGAGAGGGCAGCGCCTAGTCCCGGTCATGCCGTCCCTCCGCGACGTCCTCCAGCAGACCCACCGCACCCTTGAAGCATCCGGCATCCCCGACGCCCGGCTGGAAGCCGAGGTCATGGTGATGAATGTGATGCGGTTCCCCCGTGCCGCCCTGTTCTCCGAGCAGGAATCCGAGGTCCCGGCCCAGCAGGAGCAGGCCCTTGCCCAGATTGTTGACCGTAGGCTCACCCGGGAACCCTTGGCCTACATCCTGGGCTACAAGGAGTTCTACGGCGTGAACCTGCTCGTCAACTCCGACGTTCTCATCCCCCGCCCCGAGACCGAATCACTGGTGGAGCACGCCCTGTTCATGGCGCTGATGGGAATGGAGACGCCGGAACTTGTCATCGCCGACGTTGGCACCGGCACCGGAGCGGTGGCGGTCAACCTGGCCATCCACCTGGCCATGGCCCGCATCTACGCCATTGACAACTTCGACCCGGTGCTGGACGTTGCCAACTACAATATCCGCTCCCACAACGTCTCCGACCGGGTAACTCTCCTCAAGGGCGATCTCTTGGAACCCCTACCTGAGCCGGTGGACCTGGTCGTTGCCAACCTGCCCTACCTGCCCACCGCCCGCATACCCACCCTCCAGCCGGAAATCCAGTGGGAGCCGGCCACCGCTCTGGACGGAGGCCCCGAGGGGTTGGACCTGATGATGCGCCTTCTGGAACAGGCCGCCGGCAGCAAGCTGAAGGAGCACGGTATTATCCTGCTGGAAATGGACCCCGAACAGGTGCCGCCGGTGACCGAAAGAGCGGCCCAGCTCTTCCCGGGCGCCGAGGTCAGCGTGGAAAAAGACCTGGCCCAGCTCGACCGGATGCTGGTCATCAACTGCGCGGCGGACGGCCACTGAGTTCTGCCTTCATCACTTCACCCTGACCCTCCGGTGTATTCCCGCTTCCGACCCGTGAACGTACAGGGCGGATGCCGGGGCCTTCCGTAGCGATGGTGACAAGACCTTCCCCACCACCCCGCTGTCCCTCACGGCCAGGTCAGCCTGTCCAGCCCGCTGGATTTCCCATTCGGGGCGGGAGACCCGGTACTCCAGCGCCGTTGCCCTTGGACGGATGCTGTATCCCCAGTAACGGCACGTGATGAACTCTTCAAGAGAACCGGGCTCCGGCAGGGCGGGCGGCTGCAGGTCCCAGACGGCGAAGTTTCCCCTGTTGTTGCCGTCGCTCCAGGCGTATTCGGCCCTGGCCGGTTCAGCCTCGCGGGAATGGGTTACCGGCGCCCTGCGGAACCGTTCGCGGTAAACCATGCGCGCCGCCAGGGCGGTCAGCCGGTAGGGTACCAACTGCCGGATAAAGACCACTCCCCTTCTGGTAGCTCCCTCCACTTCCCTCCGCACGTAGAACCGGAGGTTGACCTCCGGGTAGCTGCCGCACACCGGAAGATGCACTCCCAGGACCCGGGTGTCCAGGAACCTCAGTCCGACGACGCTCACCAGGCACTTGCCCTGCCACAGGTCCAAATAAACACCCCAGGGCAGCCGCATCGGCAGTGCCCCGGGGTCTGCTTCGTAGGTCAGGATGACTATGTCCCGCCAGGTGGCGGTTATCACCCCGGCGGGGGAGGAAGACATTGCTTCCAGGATGGGTCTAGGCGTACTTGCCCGTAAGTTGCGGAGTGGTCCCTTCCAGGCCGGCCTCCATCCGATCCAGCCGGGTATCCCTTCCCCACGTCCGCTTCAGGTCGTCGCGGACGTTGAAGGACAGAGTCCCCAGGCCCTCTACGGTCAAGGTTATCTCGTCCCCGTCCTGGAAGGCGCTCAGGCCTCGGTGGTTGGTGCCGGTGGCAACCACGTCCCCGGGATGCAGGGTGTGGACGGACGATGCCCATTCCACGCACCGGGCAATGTCGTGGGCCATGTCGTTGGTATTGAAGTTCTGCTTCAGGTCCCCATTGACCGTAAGTTGCACCTGGAGGTTCATTGGGTCGGCCACTTCGTCCGCGGTCACCAGGTACGGCCCCATGGGAGCGAAGGTGTCCCTGGACTTCATCTGGAAGAAGGTGTTGCCCGCCGGCGGCAGCCCCCGGGCCGAGCCGTCAATGAAGTTCAGGTACCCGAAGATATGGTCGTAGGCATCCTCGGCCTTGACGTTGTCGGCCGTCTTGCCAATGACGAAGGCCATCTCGGCCTCCCCCTCGAAGATGGTGGCCGGAACGTCGGGCAGCACCATGGTGTCCCCGTCTCCGATAACCGCAGTCCCCGCCTTGTGGAAGGCGTTGATCGGCGCCGGCTCGTCCCGCGTGCCGTCCTCCATGTAGTTCACTGCCATCGCCACGATATTGTTGGGCTTCGGCACCGGCGACCGCAATCTCACGGATGCGATGGGCGTTCCCGGCTGCTCGGCGATAACCGCCTCCAGTGCTCCCCGGCGCTGGTCGAAGTCCTCAATCAGGCGGTTGAGCAAGTACTGGGGCCTTGTGTTGGCGAGGTCCCCGACGGCGCCGGACAGGTCGACAACGTTGTCCCCCTTGACCGCGCCCAGCTTGAAATCGTCAAAAAACACTAGCTTCACGATTGGTCCTCCTTGTTCTGGTTTTGGTGCGCCCTGCTGAATCCAACTTCGGAGTGGTCGCCAATCTCGGGCCGCTCGCTCCGCCGCAGCCCCAGCAGGTGCCCAACCCGGTTCCGGTCCGACTCGTTGGCTATGATGAAGGGCCTTGGCTCTGCGGCACGGACTACTTCCAGGTCGGCAATGAAGTCTTCCGCCTCGTCTATCGCCCGCCTGATACTGTCTTCCTCTTCCACGTTTTCGTAGAAGTTCTCATGGAGCCAGTTGGCAACGATGATTCTGGTCTCAAAATCCTGACGATTGAACTCGTTCCCTATTTGGATGGCAATACTGTGAATGTCCCGGTGCTTCCTGTGACTCCAACCCCGCTGAATTGCTATGGCCTTCAGGGCGTGGGCACACGCTCCCCACAGCTTCTCCGACGCCTGGAGCCGGTCGCCCTTGTCCAGCTCATCCCGGGCATGAGCGATAAACCGGCGGCTCATGGCTGCGTGCGATTCTATGTTGTTGGAGCCGGGCGGCGGCAGTTCCTGGGTCATTCGGCTTCTCCTCCGCCGCCATTATACATCCGGTGGGAAACCGAATGCGGGAACAACTGCGGTGGTGGAGGCTCAACCCCCACCACCGCTTGCAGGTTCATTGGCTGGATGCAATAGCTGGAAGTTTAGTTGGGCGTCACCGCCACGGTGCGGACCTCGCCGAACTCCTTCTTCAGCTTGCTCCAGGACTCGCCGCCGTCCTCGCTCAGGTACACATACCCGTATAGGCTGGCCGCCGCGATGACGTTGGGCCGCTCGGCGTGGGTGCCGAACCAGTACACCACCGAGTTGGGCTCCACCGGCAGCGGCGCGGAGTCCCAGTTCCGGCCCCCGTCTCTGCTGCGGCGGATCGCCCCGGTCACTCCGGGGATGAAGTCGCCGTTGCCGACGAACATCGTGTTGGGGTCGTCGGCCTTCAGCGCCACGCCCCGGCAGTAGGAGCGGGCGTCGCCGTCATGGAACTTGGGGAACTCGTGGTAGTCCCAGCTCTCACCCTCGTCGGTGCTGGTGGCGATTCCGAAGGGGCTGGTCACGTACACCGAGGTCTCCCGTCCCGGCTTGATAGCCATGCCGTGAACGTCGCCGTGGAAGGGATCGGGACCCAGGTCCGGCAGGTGGACCCAGCTGTCGCCGCCGTCCAGGCTCTTGTACACGCCGTCCACCTCGATGCCCGCCCAGATGGTGCGGTGGTCCCGGGGATCGACGATCATGTTGGTCGTCCGGGGAATGCCCACCGGGCAGGGGATCGTCACACCGATGTCCAGGTGGTCCCACGACTTGCCGCCGTCCCGGGAGCGATAGGCGTCGGGCCGCGCGCCAACGAAGATGGTGTCGCTGTCCTCGGCGTCCACCGTCACCGACCAGGTCTGGATGTTGTCGTCCAAGGGCGATTCAATGTGCTCCCAGCTTCCGCCGTTGTCGTTGCTGCGGAACAGGCCCACGTCCGACCCGACGATGACCCGGTGCGGGTCGTTGGGATCGACCGTCAACGCCCGGACGTTGCATTCCGAGGGCATCGGGTCCCGCACCCGGTTCCAGGTCTCGCCGCCGTCCGGGCTGAACGACAACCCTCCACCGACGCTCCCTACGTATATCGTATAGTCCTTCGCCATGGTACATCCTCCTTTCGGCACGAAGCCGTTGGATTTTCCGTTAGGCTACCCTTGGTTAGCCGTATGATAGCCGCAACTCCTCCGAAAAGCTACCGGCGAAAAGCTGCCGGGAATGCCTACCCGGAAACCAGCGGCAGCCCCTCGTCGGCCCGCACGTCATTGATTATCTCCAGCACCCGCTGCCGGAAGGGAGCGTAGGTTATCTCGAACTCGTCCAGCAGGCGGCTGTTGTCCACCAAGTAGTTGCCGGATTGCTCCCGCCCGCCCTCGTTGTCGAATCCGATATCCGCGTCCGGCAGGAACTCCCGCACCATCGCCGCCAGGTCCCCCAGGCTGATGGCGTGGCCCCCGGAGTTATAAATGGGATGGTGGCTGTGGTCTACCAGCAGCACCCGCGCGAACACCTCCGCGATGTCTTCCACATGGATAGGCAGCCGCATCATATCGCGATGCGGGAATCGCACCGGCTCGCCACGGGCCGGCAGCGTGATGCACTGCACATGGTCGGTGGAACCCCGCACCTTGTCCGGCCCGGTCACGTTGGCGGGACGGATGCCGGTGATGGACAGGCCGTAGTTCTGGATGTACATCTTGGCCTGGAACTCGTTGAATATCTTGTGAGTGGCATATTGGCTCGTCCCGAACATGCCGTCGTCCTCATTGACCAGCCGGTCGCCGAAATGGGACTGCTGCCCGCTCACCGCGATGGAGCTGGCGTACACCACCCGGTTGATGCCCAGCAGACGCGCCGCCTCGAAGCAGTTGTCCATCCCCAATATGTTCAGCCTCATGTTCAGGTGCGGATTGATCTCACCTCCGCCCAGCAGGTAGGCCAGGTTGATGATCCGGTCCGGCTCCGCCAGCGAAATGGCGTGGACTATGTCCTCGAACTGCGTCACATCCCCCCGGACAACCCGCACGGAATCGCTCATTCCGGAGAAATCGGCGGCCCCCGGATTGATGTCCATGCACACCACCTCGTTCCCCCGCTCCACCAGCTTCCGGATCAACCTCGGCCCAATAAACCCTGTTCCGCCCAAAACCAGGATTGCCATAACGCCCTCCCGTATCCAAGGATGTCCTTGTTCTTGCCAGGTTGGGCCGAGTATAGGTTTGGCCCTTCTCAAGCGTCAACAAACCCGGTGCGGTGCTGGCCGCCGGGCAGTCTGTCCGTTGGCGCTATATCCCCCGCTGAGTGTAAACTGGGAACACCAAATTCCCGGAGGACTACCCATGCCGGAAGAACAGATGTTGCCGGAACCAGCCCCTCCCGCCGGAGTCGTCTTCGGCGACGCCCATACCCACCTCGACCAGTACGCTCCCTCGGAAATCCCCGGGATAGTCCAGCGGGCCGAGGCCGCGGCGGTGAAGTTCATCGTCCTGGCCGGCACTACCGTGGATTCCACCCGCGACTGCATCGACATGGCCCGCGAATACGACATCTTCCACGCCGGCGTCGGCATCCACCCCACCAACGCTCACCAGACCGTTGACGAAGACTCCTACACCGAGCTGGAAGGCCTGGCCCGGACGCGCCCCGAGGTGGTCTGCATCAGCGAGGTCGGCCTGGACTACCTGCCCGGCTCCCCCGATCCCGACACCCAGCACCAGGTCTTCCGGGAGCACATCCGCCTGGCCCGCAGCCTGGACCTCCCCGTCATCTTCCACTCCCGCGAGTCCCACCCCGACGTCTTCCGCCTGCTCCGAGAGGAACGCGCCCACGAGGTCGGCGGCGCGATGCACTACTTCCAGGGCGACGAGCCCACCGCCCGCGAGGCCATCGACTGCGGCTTCTTCATATCCCTGGCTCGGCCCCTGCTCCGCCTGCCCGAGCTCCAGGAAACCGCCCGCAACATCCCCCTGGAAAACATGGTCCTGGAAACCGACGCCTATCCCCAGCCTTTCAAGAAGTACCGCCACAACTGGACCGAGCCCCGCCACGTCCTCGAGGTAGCCCGCAAGCTCGCCGAGATCAAGGGGATTACCGTGGAAGAAGTTTCTGAAGTCACCACCCGCAACCTCGCCGGCATCCTCAAACTCGAGCAGTTCCTGTAAACGGGGCTGCCCGACGTAACCCTGCCGACGGCCTATAAATCCGGGGATTGAGCCGCCCACCCATCGGATGCTACCATTTCCCCATATCGCCAAAACCAGACCGGGAGGAACACCATGCTGCCAGACCGCTGCCAGCTAGCCTTGAAGGAATGGGCCATCACTGTCGACGCCCTGTCCCGGGGACAGCAGATTCTCCTGCTCCGCAAGGGCGGCATCCACGAGGAAGGCAAGGTCTTTCGGGTCATCCACCCCGAGTTTCTCCTCTACCCCACCTACGAGCACCAGCGGGAGGACCTGCTCAAGGACGGGCACCAACCCGCCCTGTCCCGCCTGCTGGAAGAGTCCCCCCGGTCCGACTCCATAACCTTCACCCACTTCGCGAAGGTTGAAGAACTTATGGAAGTCGAAGCCCAGGAAAAGGTGGACGACCTCTCCCCCCACCACATCTGGACCGACGCCTACGCCCAGTCCCGCCTCCACTGGAAGCCCATGCTGCCCCTTTCCATCATGCTGCTGCGGGTCTACCGCATGGAGCAGCCCGTCACCGTTCCCTTCATCCCCGAATACGGCGGCTGCAAGTCATGGGTGGACATCATCCCCCGCGTCGACCTGGGCAACTTGACCCCCGCCCTCTCCGACCAAGCCTTCCACCAGGAAGTCGAAGCCATTAAGAGCAGCTTGGGGCTGGTAAGGATGTGACAGTGCCCGGCGAAGGCATCCGAAATTCGCGATCATTAGCTTGCACAAGGCTAATCTCAGGGAGATGAGACGATATGCCGAAGCTTAAGCCAACGCATATCAGTCCTACCCCGGAGGAAGAAGAGGAAATTCAAAGGGGCATTGACGCCGACCCCGACGCCTACGAGTTGGACGACGAATGGTTCAAGCGTGCCCGGCCCGCCTCCGAGGTCCATCCTGAGCTCGTGGAGCACTGGCGCAAGACTCAAGGAAAGATGAAGCCGGCCAAGGAGATTATCTCCCTCCGGTTGGACTACGACGTGCTGGACCACTTTCGCGCCGCCGGTCCCGACTGGGAGTCCCGCATCAACGATATTCTGCGCCGCGCCGCCTTCGGCTCCCAGGACAGCTAGAAATGGCTCCCAACCAACCCCTCCACCAGGAAGTCGAAGCCATCAAGGGAAGCCTGGGGCTGGTAAGGGCATAAAAACTGATGGTCAGCTTCAAAAGACATCCTTTGTCGAAAATGGAGATTGACAACATCCCGTCGGTAGACGCTGCCCGTGATGTCCTGTGTGCTTGGGGCCGGAACGACCTGGCAGACCGCATAGGTTATTTCGCATCGGATGAAGACTTGGAAGACGGGGACGTCCCGGTAACCCTGGAGAGCGTCCTTGGGTTCCTCGCGTTTTTTGCAGAGGTGGAATCCACCGGAAAGTTGGACTTGGCGTGTTCCCCCGAGGGCTGGATTTGCGCCGTATGGCGGTTTTCTGACCCGCGGCGTGCAACCCTCTGGTTCCTCGACCGGGACAATGTGATGTACGCCGCTTGTAAATCCGACGGTGCCTTCGCAGACTTGGCCGAAGGACAGGAAACGGGCAGCCGTTCCCACATAACCGACCAGCTTGTAGAGTTCGGGGAATGGTTCCAGCGCTTTAAGGAGGACTGACCGTAACGGACTTGCTCCCGCATCACCACGTTGCGCGGTACTGTCGGCGTCGCGACATCGGAATCAGCGGAGTTCCGCTGGATACCGCCTTTTTTCTGCGGTCAGGAGAAGAGTATCTTTCCACCAACTGGCGGGAATACTTCCATGAATCGGAACGACGGTCGCAAATCAGCGGGGTTATTGGAGCCCTGTCAGGAAAGGGTTTCCGCCTTGCTGGCAGCGGTTCGTTCGCTGTCCTGGGTGTCGGAGACGCAGTCTCGGCCTGCAAAGGCCGGCTGGACCTTGACATCCGTTTCCTGGTGTTGGGCGATGCTCACGACCCATCCCACACCGGGATACATGGATACGGAGAACGAAACGTTTCTGCTGCCTCCCTCCTGGCCGACTTGGTCGGTCGGGACGAAGTTCATCCGGCCCGCACCTAACCCCCAAAGGAATTAACCCCTCATGAAATACCGCAACCTCCTCTGCACCGACCGCTTGTGTTGACCTGTTGGAGGAGGACCTCGCATTACGGGAAGCGTTCGACGCCCTTCCCAAGACCCGCCACGGAGATACAGCATTGAGCCGCCATCCTGATATCCGTCCGGAGTGGGTGGTGCTCATCACCAGGGACCCTTATGATCGTTGGCAAGAAACCAGCCAGGCCACCGGAAATCCCATCACCGTCTTGGTTGGAAGAGTTCTTGGCTGAGACCGGTGGGGCAAGGTAATATACGAGGGAAATCCTCCGGAAAACGGCAAGTTCAAGACCGCTTATTCCGACCGGCGGTTGGATGACCAGTACGGAGGCAGACCGTGGCCAAGCCAGACACCAACCAGATACCCGAACCAGTAGTGACCTACTACCCCGAGGAAGGGTACTTGTACATCGAAACCGGCCGGCCCTTTGGGGATGGCGAAACTATCGCCAGGAACGTCGTCGTCTTCTACGACCGGGAAGATGAGACTCGGGTGGTGGGAGTCTGCATCGAAATGGAGGCGGAAGCCATCCTCAAACCCTTTGTGGACGCCATTCTCGCCAGGCACGGGATAGTCACGGGAGTACCCGGTTAAAGGATTTCCCGTCTACGGCATGGCTTTCGTCGATTCAATACACCCCAAAGGACGTAACCCCCCATGAAATACCGCAACCTCCCCCGCACCGACCTTTCCCTCTCCGAAGTCGGATTCGGCGTCTGGACCGTCGCCACCAACTGGTGGGGCCATATCCCGGACAACGAGAAGGCCGCCCTCCTGGAAAACGCCGTTGATCTCGGCATCAACTTCTTCGACACCGCCGACACCTATGGCGAGGGGTTCGGGGAGGAAGTCCTCGCCAGGCACATCGGCCACCATCGCCACGACATCGTCATCGCCACCAAGTTCGGCTACGACTTCTACGACACTCTCACCCCCCGGGTCGGTCACCAGGAGCGGCCCCAGAAGTTCGAGCCCGACTTCATCCGGTTCGCCTGCGAGCAGTCCCTCCGCCGCCTCAACACCGACTACATCGACCTCTACCAGCTCCACAACCCCAGGATCGACGCGCTGGAAAAGGAAGAGGTTTTCGAGACCCTGGAGGAACTCAAGACCGAGGGGAAAATCCGCTACTACGGCTCCGCCCTCGGACCCGACATCGGCTGGTTCGAGGAGGGTGAGGCGTCCATGAAGGAGCGCCACGTCCACAGCCTGCAGATCATATACAGCATCCTGGAGCAGGAACCCGCTAGGGACTTCTTCCCCATCGCCAAGGACTGCGAGGTCGGATTGCTCTCCCGCGTCCCCCACGCCTCCGAGGCCCTCACCGGGCGCTACACCGAGGTTCCAGAGTTCGACGAGAGCGACCACCGATCCCACCGCCGCATGGAATGGCTGCGGGAAGCCCTCCGCAAGGTGGAGCGCGTGCAGTTCCTCGCCGGCGAGGATACCGGCCGGTTGTTGAGCCAGGCCGCCATCCAGTTTGCCCTCTACCAGCCCAGCATCGTATCCGTCCTGCCCAACTTCACCAACCTGGATGAGCTGCGGGACTACTCGGAGGCGGTGGATACGCCATCCCTTACCGATAACGAGCAGGCGGAGCTGGATTTCCTCTGGGAAAACAACTTCGAGCTTGAGGAACTGTCCCCCAACCTCACCGAAGTTTAGCCGGCTCCCAATCCCAGCAACCTCTCCAACAGCATGAAGAACCGGGGAGCGTCTACCAGGTCCGCCACCGAAACCGGCCCGCCCTCTCCGACTACCCGAGACTCGCCCAGCTGCTCCGAATCCCCGGTATCCACCTCCAGCGTCACCGGACGGACTCTGACCACGGCGGGGTCAATGATTGCCGCCACGGTCAGCGGATCGTAGAACTCGAACCGTTCCCGCCGCGGGTCCTGCTCGAACCATCCCTGCAGGATTTCCGCAGACAGGCGGCCCAGCGGCCCTTCCCCCTGGCTTGCCGCCGCGTCTTCCCGCGACATCCATACCTGCCGGCAGGCTCCCAGGTCCACCAGCGTCATCGGGACTCCCGTCTCCAGGACCTCCTGCGCCGCCACCGGATCGCTGCAGAAGTTGAACTCGGCGTGGGGAGTCACGTTGCCCGGCACTCCCACCGCGCCCCCCATCACCGTCACCGAACGGCCCTTGGCCAGCGCTCCCGGATAGCGGCGGTGCAGCCGCGCCAGGTTGGTCAACGGGCCCAGCGCAACCAGGTCTATCTCCCCCGGTTGCTGTTCCAATCGTCTCGCCATGAACTCCACTGCCGGTTCGCCGCCCGCCCGGATTGACGGCGCGGGCATCCGGCGGGTGAGGCCCGTCCTTCCGTGGAACTCGTGGGAATACCGGTACTTCCCCCGCCGCGGCCGGGACGCTCCCCGAGCCACCGGAATCCCTCCCGCTCCGGCGTACTCCAGCAGGGAAAGCGCGTTCCGCGTTCCCTGGGCCAAGGAAACGTTGCCGCCCACCGTGGTCAGCCCCACCACCTCGACTTGGGGAGCCGCCAAGGCCATCAGGATGGCGATGGCGTCGTCCACTCCGGGGTCCGTGTCGATGATGAGTCGCCGGAGAGGGGTCACGCTTCACACCAGCGCCGCATTGACGAAGGATGTCAGCGTCTCCAGGGACGAATACCGGGCTCGCAGCCCCAGCACGTGCTTGACCTTCCCCGTGCTGAGGATTACTGGGTGCTTCAGCACGTCCCGTTGGCGGAAGCCGTTCCCCCGTTCCAGCCGCGGAATCTGGGGCAGGTCGACGGGCGGCAGCCCCGGAATCCCGAGTCCCGGAATCCCCCGCTTCGTTTTGGCGCCGGGGAGCAACGCCTCCACGATCTCGCTGTACGTGGCAATCCCCTCCGCCGCCAGGTTGAAGGTTCCCGCCGTTTGCCGGTCAACAACCGTCGTTATCGCCCGCGCCAGGTCGTCCTCGTGCAGGAACTGGAATGGGATGCCCCTCGGCCGCCTGCCCGGGCGTACGGCGGTTGGGAATATCCGAGAAGGGTCCGGCGGTGTGCTGGGGCCCAGGACCGGCGGCGTCCGCAGGATTGTAAGGCAGGCCTCGGGATGACGCAGGCCATATCTCTGCACCGCGCCTTCGCACAGGAATTTTTCATTCGAGGGAGGGTAGTCCTTGTTGGGACGGAGCAGCGAGTCTTCGGTCAACGGTATCGGATTGTCCGGCCAGACGCCGTAGACCAGGTGGGAACTCAGGAACACCACGTTGTCGACCCCGGCCCGTTCGCAGGAGTGCAGCACCGATTCCAGCATGAGCAGGTTGGCATTGGTTGTTGAGTCCCCTTCCTCTGCACCTCCGTCGGGGCCGTTCGCCGATGCCAGGTGGACCAGAGTGGATACCCGGTGCTGCTGCAGGATATCGTCTATGGGTCTGCTAACATCCTTCCGCCGCGCGACGATGTTGTGGACCGGCAGGGCCAGGGGACGGGTGTCCAGGGCGACCAGGCGCCCATCCCCCCGTTTTTCCAGCTCCCGGAGCAGTCGGGTTCCTATGTAACCCGATGCCCCAGTTACCGCCACCGTTTTGCCCATTCCGGTCATCAACCCTCCCTCCGTCGGACCGGATCCGGGGTCGCTCCCAATGACGCCTCTACTGCCTGGGCTGCGTTGAACCCGCTTCGCGCCGCCCCCTCCAGGGTCGAAGGCCACCCGGTTTTCGTCCAGTCCCCGGCCAGGAACAAGTTGGGGATCGGGGTCACACTTGGCGGCCGGAGTTCTTCCACACCGGGCAGGCACCGGATTGTCGCGTTCCTCTGCTTCACCACCGACCAGTGCAGCAGATTTGGGGCGTCTCCCTTCTGCTGCGCCCCTTTATGGCAGAAGGCCGCCAGGACCTCGGCATGGATCGCCAGTGCCAGCTCCTCCCCGGGCAGGTCAATGTGCTCCCACGCCGCGCTCAGGGAAACGCAAATCCGCTGCCCGGCCGCGCCCCCGGCCTCCGGTTGTCCCCTTCCCGGGATAGACCTTCCCGAAGACGCTCCCTTATTGAACACCCACTGCAGGGGGCTGTCCACAAAGGCGCAGAAATCCTCCTCCATGACCGGCCGGTCGTACCACAGGTGAACGTTCACGATGGGAGCCTGCTGGATCTTTCCCGACCTGGAGAAAACCGGCATACCGGCCATCTCATCGGGCAGGACCGCCCCCAGCACATCCCGGGGCAGGGCGCTGACATACCTGTCCCCGGTCACCGTCTCCCCCGACCCCAGTTCTACCCCAGCCACCCGTGCCCCTTCCCTCCGCTGCCCTGCCCCGGGCAACACTCCGCCCACAGACCCGTCCCCCGCAGGTACGGCGGACGCTGGCTGGGAGGAGTCGCCTCCCGCTTCCACGACTATCCGCTTCACCGGCGCCCCCAGCATCACGTTGCAGCCCAGCGCTGACAATCGCTCCCTGGCCGGCTCGCCCAGGCAAGGAAGCAAGCCGCTCGTCGGGTAGCCGATGTTAGGGTCGCTGTATCCCTTCAGCATCGCCTTCTGCACGAACATAAGCCCCATGGCGGCGCTCACGTCGGAAACGCTGTCGTTCAGGACTGGTTCGACGAATACGTTCCAGAACTGCGCGATGGCCCTTTCCGTCTGCCCTCGCTCCACCAGCCAGTCCCGGAACGTGATGCGCTCGAACCCGGGTTGCCGGCGGTCGGTCAACTTCGCCCGCACCAGCGCGGCGAGAACCCGGAGCTTGTCCGCCGCCGGCAGATGGGGGTAGCGCAGCAACGACCCCAGCAGGTGGAAAGGCGCCGGCGCCCTCCCGGTGCGGAGCGCCCCCCCGGCACCCTGCCGTGAACGCACCTTTATCTCCAGGCGGGGCTGCAGGAACCAGCGGTCCCGCGCCCCCAACCGCTCCAGCAAGTCCAGGAACCGGGTACAGCCGCCGGTGATCACATGCTGGCCGTTGTCCACCGCGTCCCCGGTCTTTCCGTCCTTGAAGGAAAACGCCCTTCCCCCGAGGAAACGGCGGGACTCCACCAGCGTCACCTTGAACCCGGCTTCGGAGAGGTACAGGGCGGCGGATATTCCGGCGACTCCCCCGCCCAGCACGACTACGCTGGTATCGGACGGCGGCGGTTCAGTTGGCTGACCAGCCATGTCTGGGCGGTAACCCCCACCTTCTCCATCTTGCTCAGGCTGACCCGGTGGTTGAGCACATCGTAGTCCGCAGCTTCAATGCGATCCAACACCCTCGAGTATAAACCACCCAGCACGGCGGGGCAGGCCCGGGAACGTGGGGGAAGGTAGGGCAGCAACTGAAATCCCGAGTCGAAGTATCCCCGCGCCCGCTGGCAGTGGAAGCGCATGAAGCTGGTGAAGGCAGGATTCACGGTGCCAGCCGTCAGGTCCGCCTCGCTGTACCCGAATCTCTCCATCTCGTCCCTGGGAAGGTACACCCTTCCCATGTCCAGGTCCTCCTTCACGTCCCGCGCGATGTTGGTCAGTTGCATCGCCAGCCCGAGATCAACGGCATGGTCTTTCGCCTTCGGGTTCTCGAAGCCGAAAATGTGCAGGCAGACCAGCCCGACCGCGGATGCCACCTGGTAGCAGTACCGCCTCAGTTCCTCGAAGTTCTCGTACCGGTCCTTCACCAGGTCCGACTCCACCCCCGCCAGGATCTCCAGGAAATACTCCTGCGGAATCCCGTATTTTCGGACCACGTCGGCCAGGGCCAGGAACACCGTTCCTTCCTCCTGTCCCTCGTAGCACCGTCCCAGCTTGCCCCTCAGTTCGCCCAGCATGGACAGCTTCGCGTCCATGGTCCCCTCTTCGTCCACCGCGTCGTCGCAGTAGCGGCAGAACGTGTACGCCACGTAGATCGCGGCCCGTTGGGGACGGGGCAGGGTCAGGAAGGCGAAGTAGAAATTCTTGGCCTCCCGGCGTGTTATCCGTCGGCATTCTTCGTAGGCCGCCGCCAGGGTCGTCATTGGCGCACCTCCCCGTCACGGCTTTCCCGGGTCCGGCTTTCCGGCAGCCCCCAACCGGCTCCCAGCTTCGCCCCCGCCCACGCGGAGAGGAACAACCCCGCCTTGCGGGCGCGGGAAAGCGCGGGCCTTTTCCCCAGCACCCGGTAGTCCTGCTTCCTGATTGCCTCCAGCACCGCCATTCCTCCCAGGGTGAACAGCGCGACGTCCAGCCGCGCCGGACCGGTCAGCGTTCCCGCCAGCGGCGCTCCTTCCCGGAACAGCCCTTCCGCCCTCTCCACCTCGAACGCCATCAGCTCCCGGAAAGCCTCGTTCTCCACGCCCTCCGCCAGTTCGTTCTCGGTATACCCGAAGGCCTCCATATCTTCCAGCGGAATGTAAATCCGCCCCTTCCGGTAGTCCCTTGCCACGTCCTGCCAGAAGTTGGCCAGTTGCAGGGCGGTGCAGGTGGCGTCCGACATCCGCTGCCGTTCCTCGTCGCCGTACCCGAACAGGTGCAGCACCAGCCGGCCCACCGGGTTGGCCGAATGACCGCAGTAATGCAGGAGGTCCCCGTAGGTGGGATACCGTTGTGCCCGCTGGTCCATCCGGTTGGCTTCGATGAGCCTCTGGAATGGGTCCCGGGGCAGGTCGAACTCGCGGATCGTCTCCTTCAGTGCCACCTGCACCGGATGGGACGGCTGCCCCCCGTAGCAAGCGTCCAGTTCCGACTCCCACCAGTCCAGCAGCCCCAGCCGGTAGCTTCCGGCGGCGACACGGGAAGCTCCGGCCGGGACCGGCTCTGCCGCGAAGTGAGGGTTAGCCGCTCCCTGGACGGCTTCGTCCCCCAGGTCGTCCACCGTGCGGCAGTAGGCATACAGGGCGTACATGTGCCGCCGCAGGGGCCTTGGCATCAGCAGTGATCCCACTGTGAAGTTTTCGTAGTGAGTCCGGGCCAGCCGTTCGCAATGCCGGTAGGCATCCTCTACGGGCCACGAATTCCCCGGAGATGTCGCCCCTTGGGTCATAGGGCCGCCTCGGGTGGAGTGAAAGTTTCGTGAACTATTTTAGCAACTTTTCCGGCCCCGGTTCCTGCGCCCCGGGTTGCTGTTCAGAGCAATCGCATTGGGGGCATTCGCATCCAAAAGATACCACCATGCAGATGCCGCAGACCGACACCTATATGCGGCATCCTCAACTATTGCAATGAGCAAGTTTCTGACTGTCCATTCCTCGCTTTAGCCGGTGGGCCGCTGAACCGTGAACGGCAATAAGCCTTCAGGAACCCAAATGCGATTGCCCTGGGTTGCTATTGAGGTGATACGCCCCGGTCCCGTTCCCGGACCCGTTCTTCCCGGACAACCGCCGGAACCGTCCCAGCGCCATTAGCGGCCAGTAGTTGCGGTAAAGGTGGTAATTGATCATGAACGACGCCCCCATCTCCAGGTCCTGCCTTTTCCGCCCGTTCCTGCCGCTCTGTCGCGCCGGCTCTCCGACGCCGTATCCCGGGAACCCGGTGCCAGTGAAATAGGGCTCGTCCCAGGTGCCGTCGTCCAGTTGGGTCGTGGCCAGGTACTCGGCCCCCCTCCGCGTGGCGGGATTGTCCACCTCTCCCGCCGCCATCAGCCCCAGCATTGCCCAGGCAGTCTGTGAAACGGTGCTGGGGCCCACGCCATGCAGCGCCGGATCAACGTAGGACCCGCAGCTTTCTCCCCAGCCTCCGTCGTCGTTCTGGTGCTCCAGCAGCCAGGAAACCGCCTTGCGGACGTATGGCTGGCCCATATCCTCCCCGATGGCCTGCAGTCCGGGCAGCACTGCTCCCGTGCCGTAAACGTAGTTGACCCCCCACCGCCCGAACCAGGAACCGTTGTCTTCCTGCTGCTCGCGCAGGAACCGGTAGCCCTTCCCCACGGGACCGTAGTCCTGCCCGTACCCGCAGCGGCCCAGCATCTCCAGGACGTGGCCGGTAACGTCCGCGCTGGGGGGGTCCACCGTCTCCCCGAAATCGCTGAAGGGCAGGTCGGCCATGTACTTCCGGTTATTGTCCTTGTCGAACGCCCCCCAGCCGCCGTCCTTGCACTGGAGCGCCATCATCCAATCTATCCCCCGCCGGACTGCCCGCTTCTTGGCTGCCTCTCCCTCCCCCAGGTCCGACAGCATCAGCGCCATCACCACTATGGCCGCATCGTCAATGTCGGGATAGAGCTCGTTGTGGAATTCGAACGCCCATCCCCCCGGCTCGACGTTCCTGGTCCTTACCTGCCAGTCCCCGGGACTCAGTATCTGCCGCTCCAGCAGCCACCCCCCGGACTTCAGGATTGCGGGATCATCCGGTGAAACCCCCGACTCCAGCAGGGCAAGTTGCGCAAGGCACGTGTCCCATACCGGGGAAATGCACCCCTGTATGGTCATAGTGTCTTCCCTTTCGATGGCAAACCCTTCTATGCCGGCAAACCCCCGCTCGATTACCGGATGGTCCGCGCCGTACCCCAGGTGATGCAGCGCGATCAGCGAATACACCCACGGCGGCTGTATTCCTCCCCATGACCCGTCGTACTCCTGGTGGGCCAGCAGCCACTCCTCCGCCTTCTGCGCCGCCTGCCCTCGCAGCGGGTGGATTGGAAACCGCCGGTACAGCCCCACCAGTTGGTCCGCGTGGTACAGCAGGCTCGACCACGTCAGGTTCAACCCCGGGTAGGGCAGCGAATAGTCCACATCGGACCGTGGCTGCAGGTACAGCTCGTCCAGGTTCGCCCAGTCCGGCACCTCGCAGGTCGGGCGGTAGGTCAACACCAGCATCAGCGGCACCACCGTCGGCCGCGCCCAGCTGGAAAACTCGTAGATGTTGAAGGGAAACCACGACGGCAGCAGCATCAGCTCAGGCGGCATGTTGGGGGTCCCCTTCCAGTCCCATTGACCGAACATTGCCAGCCAGATCTTGGTGAACACCCGGCACCCGGGAACGCCTCCCCTGGCCCGTATGAACTCCCGCGCCCGCCGCAGCGGGTCCGACTCCGCCGGATAACCGGCCAGCTTCAGCGCGAAGTAGCACTCAACCGAAGTGCTCAGGTCTCCCGGCGCCTCGTAATACTGGCCCCACGAACCGTCTTCCCGCTGCTTGCTGACGATGTAATTGGTCAGCTTCCGCCATTTCTCCTCATCCTTCCGTTCCAGGAAGTAGGACAGCATGATGTACTCGGCTTCCATCGTGTTGTTGGACTCCAGCTCTCCCCACCAGTACCCACCTTCATCCTGCGTCCGCAGGAAGTAGCCCTGGCTGCGGGCAATGGCCCGATCCACTCCGGTCTCAAGGTCTCCCCTGTGCCCATTTCCCGCCGCCTTGAGTGCGTCCGGGATGGGCGAATACCAAAATTTCAACAATTTGGAGTGCCGGTCAATCACTGGAACTGCTCCGTCTGCACAGAGATGTTCAACTGCGGGCTGTCCGGTCACCCGGATCTGTCGCATAGGGAAAATACCACCATGCAGGTGCCGCAGCTTGATACCTATATCCTCTCAACACAACTATTGCAATGTTACAGGATCGCACCCTGGATCCCTCGGTTTATCCGGCTGGCGGTTGCATCATGGGCGTCGCTGGGGTTTCAAGAATTCAAACGTCATGGCCCCGCCAACTGCCTACTGGACATAGCCGTGGTCGGTGAACCACCGGACCGCTTCCTCCAGCGCGTTCTCCACCGGAGTTTGCGGCAGCCCCAGTTCCCTTATTGCTTTCTCACAGCTCACGTACATCGGCGTCCTGGCAACCTTCAGGCCCTCCAGCGGAAGCGCCGGCTGTCTACGTGCCAGCGTCCCCTCGACGAACTGGTCCACGTAGGCCGCGCCGATGGCGGCCCACATGGGAGCCCGCAGGGATGGCGCCCGTTTTCCCGTAATCTCAGACAGCATCCCCAGGATGTCCTTCAGCGACGCATTCCGGTTGCCCAGGACGTACCGCTGCCCCGGTTTCCCACGTTCCATCGCCAGGATGTGACCCGCCGCCACGTCCCGCACGTCCACCGCGTTCATCCCGGTGTCCACGTAGCAAGGCATCCTGCCCCGCAGAAAGTCAAGCAGGACTCGTCCCGTCGGCGTCGGCTTCACGTCCCACGGCCCGAAGGGCGCCGCTGGATTCACCACCACCACCGGAAGGCCGTCCGAGGCGTATTCCAGCGCCGCCTGCTCCGCTGCGTACTTCGACCTCTTGTAATGCCCCATCAGGTGGTCGGGGTCCACCGGAACATCCTCGTCCCCCAGCCCCCCTTCTCTCAGCCCGATGGTGGAGACCGTGCTGGTGTGGACCACTCCTGCCACCCCGGCCCGCTTCGCCTCTTCCAGCACTACACGGGTTCCCTCCACGTTGGTCCGGTAAATGGATGCCGGGTCCCGCGTCCAGAATGTGTAGGCGGCCGCGCAATGGAAGACCGCGTCGCATCCCTTCATGCCCTCCCGGACCGAGGGGGCATCAACGATGTCTCCCGCCACGGGCTCAACCCCCGTGCCGTCGATTGTTAAGGTGTTGCTGCCGGGACGCACCAGCGCCTTGACTTCATGCCCCCGGGCCGCCAGCTCCCGCGCCAGGTTTCCGCCGACGAACCCGGTCGCTCCCGTGACCAGTGCTTTCATCCTACGGTGCGGAAACATGCCCGCCGGCCAGCTCGGCGGAGCGGCGCTCCAGGTAGGCCGCGGCGAAGCGGGTCAGGCTCTCCCGGGCTGCCCGCATCTGCCTGGCCAACCGGACCAGCGTCGGGGCATCCCAGGGATGCGTGGCCGCTTTCCATGCAGCCACCCCTGCCGGCCTGTTTGAAAGCCTAGCCAGGTAGGAGGGTAGCCGCTGTTCCCCGGTATCCAGCACCACCCGCACGGACAGAAAGGGCACCTTGGCGGTCTGGGCCAGCCGGGAAACCCAGTAGTCCTCCATGTTCACCGTTCCCACTCCGAACTGCTGGTACAGCTCCCGCTTCTCGCTTTTGCGGGTCACCACCCTTTCCACCGTCATGGAATCGGTCTCAAACACCGTCAGGCCCGCCTCCCGCAGGGACTCCCTGGCCCGTTCCCGCATCGCCGGGTCCGGCTCCAGGAACTTGAACTCGTAGCGCTCGGGAATCACCGGGTCCACCCACCCCACCGAGGAAGGCGAAAAGTACCCCGGCTGGACCAGGCCCAGCGCAAACCCGGTCCTCAACCGTTCCAGTAGCTCCGGCGGTGTCCCGCTCCGGTCCATCCCAGTCGCATCGGGGTCATACGTCAGGACCATGGGACCGGGGATCAGCCGGCAGTAGCGGCCGGCCAGTGCCAGGTCTCCGGCGGCAAGGGCCGGATCTAGCCCGCCGGCGAATCCCAGCAGCAGCAGCTCGTCGGGGGGTATGGCGCCCGCCCGCTGCTCCTTGATGGTGGGCAACACCTGCCTCAAGCCCCGCTCCACCCCATCCCGTCCAACCCCGATAACACGCAGTTCGACACCCTGGTATCGTTGTTCTTCCAGGACCGGCCGCACTCCCGCCAGTTCCTCCTCCATGGCCGCCACGATGGCAATCATTTGCCCGGTTCCGGCGTACCCGGTCAGCCCGCCGTGATGCCGCCCTTGTGCGCGGCCCCCGACTTTATCAGCGTCACCCAGTCCCGGGGAGTCCCCACCGCCTGGAAGATCGTTGCCGATTCGAACCCACAGTGCATCATGCAGTTGCCGCATCGTGGGTCCCGCCCCACCCCGTACTCCTGCTCCCACAGGCTGGCGTCGTAGAGCTGGTTCACGTCGTCGGTATGTTCATCGGCCAGCGGATAGCACGGTTTCCGCCAGCCCATCACCGTGTAGGTCGGGTTGGACCACGCGGTGCACTGGTATTCCCGTTTCCCTTGCAGAAAGTTCAGGTACAGGGGGTTGTTGTAGAACTTCATTCCCGCCGTTTTCTCCGGGGACAGCAGTTCCTTGAAAATCCTCCGCGATTCCTGACGGCTCAGGAACAGGTCCCGGTCCGGCGCATCCTCGAAGTCATACCCGGGAGAGATCATCGAACCTTCAACCCCCAGGTCGCTGACATACCGGAACATCTCGTGCAGGTCTTCCACGTCGCTGTTCTTGAACACCGTCGTGTTGGTGCAGACCCGGTATCCCCGGGAAACCGCCAGTTCTATCCCCTCCACCGCCTTCTTGAAGACCCCGGCCCGCGCCACCGACTCGTCGTGCTTCTCCTCCATCCCGTCCATGTGCACCACCCAGCAGAAGTACTTGGACGGTCCAATCTTGGACAACATCCGTTCCAGAAGGAGGGCGTTGGTGCAGCAGTACACGAAATACTTCCGCTCCACCAGCGTGTTGATGATCTCGTCAATATGCGGATGGATGGTCGGTTCGCCGCCCGCTATCGAAACGATGGGCGCCCCGGCTTCTTCCACCGCCGACAGCGCTTCCTCCACCGGCATCATCTTGTCCAGGACTGGCCGGTACTCCCGGATGCGCCCGCAGCCGATGCAGGCCAGGTTGCACATCTCCAGCGGTTCCAGCATGGTGACCAGGGGAAAGCGCTTCCGGCCGTGCAGGCGGTTCCTGAGGATGTACCATCCCAGCCGCACCGACATTTCGATGGGCCTCTTGGCCGGAGATTTCTTGCCCGGAGATCTTTTTGACGAGGGTCTCTCGACGGTCGTTGCCTCAGTCATCGTCACCCGTGCTTTCATTCAGAATTGGATGGCCGGAAGGAGCGCGGGGACTCCCGCAGTCAGTACAGCCGCCGCGCCAAGAAGTCCACCAGGCCGTTTACCTCTTCCCGCGCCCACGCTGGAAGTTCCACCCCCTGCAGGGCTTCCACCGCCCGCTGCGCGCTGGCTTGGGTCAGGGAGTCGGAAAATCCGTCGGCGTCCAACTCGTCCAGTATCGCCATCACCCGCAGCACGTCCGAGTCGTCCAGTTCTTCCTGCGCGTAGATCCGCAGCAGTTCATCCCTGGATGCGCCGGATGCGTGCTCGAAGGCGTACACCACCGGAAAAGACTTCTTCCTGCGTCGGATGTCGTTGTCGGTGGACTTGCCGGTCACTCCCTGGTCTCCCCAGATCCCCAGGTAGTCGTCCCGGATCTGGAACGCCCTCCCCAGGTGGCTTCCGAACCCGGCGAAAGCCTGGGTGGCCGCTTCGTCGTCGCTGGCCAGCAGGGCCCCGATGTGAACGGCGCTGCGGATCAGGGCCCCCGTCTTCCCCGCGATCATCTCCAGGTAGTCCTGCGTCGTGATGTCCGTGCGGGACTCGAACCCCAGGTCCAGACACTGCCCGCCGATCATTTCCATGTAGCCCTCGGTCAGGATTTCCGACACCCGTAGCGCCACCGCTGGGGACACCGGAGGCCCCTCGCTCTGGAGCATCGTCAGGTCCCCCAGCGACTGCATCGCGTCTCCGGCCACCAGGGCTTTGGGAATCCCCCAAAGCGACCATACCGTGGCCTGGTGCCGCCGCTCCGTGTCCTGGTCCTGGATGTCGTCATGCAGCAGGGAAAAGTTGTGGATTAGCTCCAGCGCCGCTGCCGCCGGCGCGGCCGCCGCTGGAGCTCCCTCTAGGGCTTCGCAGGCAAACATGCAGAGGGTGGGTCTGAGGGCTTTTCCTTGGGAAGCGGGAGACGCTGCTGGTTTTCCCTGCGGGTCGACCCACCCCAGGTGGTAGCGCATCAGGGCGGGAAGTGACCCCTCCCCGCCCTCGGGGGCGGCCTCCTTCAGTTGCCCTTCCACCAGCTCCCGGTAGCGGTCGAACATGGGCGGAAGGGCCGGCCCTTTGCCGGACTGGTTCACTGTCTCGCGTTCAGTGTCTCGGCTGCGCTCGCTGCCCATAACTCCTGGCCCGATGATGTACGACGCCAACTGTCATGGCGTCCAGGGGGTCGTGAGTTGACGGCTTCCAATCCTGACTCGGGCTGGCTGGAATCTAGCAAAGGGCCGGAACACTGTCAAGAATTTCCGGCCCCGGCGTTGCCCGGAAATTGGTCGGGGCGGGCAGGATCGAACTGCCGACCTCCTGGTCCCAAACCAGGCGCCCTGCCGCTGGGCCACGCCCCGATAAGCACCCAATCCCGGCACGACAGTTCCGAGGAAACCGCCGGTCAACCCGGGGACTAGAAAGGGGAAAGTGCGTTAAAGAGGAATGGTACCTCTAAATGTACCTCATTACGAACCTTTCGGTGGGAGGTGCCACTTTAAGGGACCTTCCAATCGCACCGCCAATTTTAACGCAACCCATTCTAAGCGTCCAACCTTGGCGGAAGTGAAGGTTGTGCAAAACTCTTGGCTGGGCCTAACGAACCTGTAATGGGCGGAGCCACATTGGACCATGCGGGCGGATTGACCAGCTGAAAAACGGATGTCGTAGTTCAGGGAGAATGTCCGTTCAACATTTCAGGAGAAATGTCACCCGCCGGATCTGAGATGGTGCCAAGAGCGGCCCCGGTTGAAGCGATCGGGGACCGGCGCATCGGCGGACTCTCGGCATCGATGTATTTTCTGACCGTGTTGCGGGCCAGCTCCAACTCCCGGGCAATGGCTCGGGCCGAGTGTCCCCGGCCATGCATCTCGTAAATCTCTTTCACGTCTCCACCTCTTAGCAATCGTCGCTGGCACCTCAGCCGAGTGTCCGGCGATGATGCCCCAGCTATCGAGGTGGCTCAATTCCAGTCCGTAATTCTTGTCAATGCTCTACGATAGTGTCCGCTTGAACTGCTCAGGGAAAATGTCCGCCTATGAAGGACGTGACATTGAACCAGAGAGAGCAAGCCAGACTCCAGGTACTCAACAGCGTGATGGAATATCAACTACCCAGATCTCAGGCGGTCGAACTTCTGGGGATCAGTGAACGCCAGCTCCGGCGAGTCCTGGCGGCCTACCGGAGGGACGGGGCCGCCGCACTGGTCCACGGCAACCGAGGCCGCCAGCCCCGCAACACCATTCCCGAAGAGGTCGCCTCCGCCGTGGTCATCCTGGCCAGCGAGAAATACGCCGGCTTCAACCACAGCCACCTGGCCGAGGTGCTGGCGGAACGAGAGGACATTCACCTGAGCCGCCAGACGGTAAGCCGCCTCCTCAACCGCCACGGCCTGCCCAGCGCCAGACGGCACCGTCCACCCAAACATCGGGTACGGCGTGAGCGGATGCCCCAGGAGGGCATGCTCCTGCAGATCGACGGCAGCCACCATGCCTGGCTGGAGGAGCGGGGACCCCGGTTCGTTCTGCTGCTGGCCGTGGATGATGCCACCGGCACGGTCGCCAACGCCGTCTTCCAGCCTGGGGAGGACACCCGGGGCTACTTCCAACTGATGGAAGGGGTCATCCGTCGCTATGGGCTCCCCCTGGCCCTCTATGGCGACCGGCACGGGGTCTTCAAGTTTGCCGGAAAGCCCCGCCATATCCAGCCGCCGGTGGAAGCCACCCACTTCAGCCGAGCCATGCAGGAACTGGGCATTGAGCAGGTCTTCGCCCGTTCTCCCCAGGCCAAGGGCCGGGTAGAGCGTATGGCGGGCACCTTCCAGGACCGGCTGGTCAGCGAGCTAAGGCTGGCTGGCGTCGCCACCATCGACCAGGCCAACGCCGTGCTGCAGGACTTTCTGCCCCGGTTCAACCAGCAGTTCCGCGTCCCGGCCCAGCAGGCCCAGGTAGCCTACCGCTCCTTGGACTCATCCCTGTCCCTGGAACGGATCCTCTGCTTCAAGCACACCCGCCAGGTGGCCAGGGACAACACCGTCAAGTTCCAGTGGCGTACCCTCCAGTTGCTTCCCAGTGAGGAACGGCCCAGCTATGCCGGGACCAAGGTGGAGGTCCTGGAGCAAAGCAATGGCCAGCTCATGGTCCAGCACAATGGGGAAGTGATCGCCCATCGGGAAGCTCCGCCCAGGCCCGGCGCCTTGAGAGCTTCCAACGGCGCGCTGGCGCCCACCCCGGAGATGGCCCAGGTGGTCAGGAACCTGGCACGGCACGGCCTCACCAGATTGCAACTCCAGCGCCTGGCCACCCTGGAAGCTGCTGTCCCCCAGCGCCAGGAGGACGCTGAACCCCCCAGGCCCGATGCTCCACCGCCCCGGGAGGCTACCCCGCGCAAGCAGGCCCTTTGGAAAGCCGTTCACCACGCCAGGCTTCAGGGTGTCTCCCTACGGGGCATCGCCAGGGACCTGGGTATTTCCCGAAACACGGTCAGGAAGTACGTGGAACTGCCGGCTCCGCCCGTCAACCGGACTGCCAGACGGGCCGCTTACCTATCCACTCAGGACAGGACTAATGGACATTTTCCCTGAGCACTTAACCGGACCTTTTTGCTGGACATCGACATAATTCTTGGCTCAGAGCCCGTTACTGACACCACTTCTGCCCCATCCATTGTTGCCCAGTTGGCCCCGCAGAGTGTGCCGGATGGCCCTGCCCGGCTCTCCGTCGCACCGGTAGTTGACGTTGCGTTCCCGATGCCTTCCGGCGTCGATAGAATCGATCACGAAATCAAATCGCTGCTCTGGCTGACCGTCTGTTGGCCCGGGGCGGTTCCATCCCCGTAGGGAGGGTAGATCCGGGCTCCCCACAGCGCCCCATCGCGCACGGCCATCCGCCCGTGGGTGACGCCGTTGCTGTCCTTGTCGCGCACGCGCGAGAAGGGCACGTCCGAAGACCGACTGGGGTTGTTGGACCTGGCGTTACCTCGTTCGTTTTGGCCTCCATTGGGTATGGGCATTCCCATTCGGAGGATCCATGCCCTTGGTGTAATCTGCAAGTAGTACTTGCAGATTACACCCTCTTCCTCTTCAGGCAGGGAAGCGCCAGCTACCTCCTACACCGGCGTCGTCCCCTGTTCGCCGAAGGGATTGAGTACCTGCGCTCCCGTCGGTTCGAAGTCCCTGACGTTGCGGGTCACCACGGTGAGGCCGTGTTCCAGGGCGGTGGCGGCGATCATCAGGTCGACGCTGTCGTGGCCCAGGGAGCCAGAAAGCCGCCCCCACCGGTTGGCGGTTGGAACGTCGAAGGGCAGGACCCGTTCGCCGTACCAGGTGAGGATCCGGGCCAGCCATGCCGCGAGTTCCCGGGCGAAGCGCGGGTTGTGCCGCTCCTGTTGGGAGATGCCCCGCTGGATTTCCCCCACGGTCAGCGCACTCAGGTATAGGTCGGAGGTCTGCTGGTCGGCCAGCCACTGGACCGCTTCAGGATGCCGATCCCTTCGCCGCAGCGCCGAAAGGATGTCGGTGTCCAGCAGAAACATCACAGGTCCAGGCAACGACCCGGAAGGGGCAGGCGCTCGAAGGCCTGGTTATCCTGTGGAATGTCCAGCAGCAGTTCCGCCAGGGACGGGGCGCTGGCCTTTTCCAGACTGCGGAGGCGATCGTACTCGTCCACCGCCAGGACGACCACCGCGGGCTGTCCCCGGCGCGTCACCCGCTGGGGCTCGCCGGCTAGGGCGGCCTCCACCACGGCGCTGAACTTGTTCTTGGCGTCCTGCAGGGGCCAGTCTGGCATGGTTGCCTCCGGCTAGATGTACTGGCTAGATGTACTGGCTAGATTGTACTGTTGGTCGGAACCAGCGGCAACTAATGCACTATCCAGGTCAGGTACTCCCAAAGTCAACCGTCCCCCATGGCGGGGGCATCCCATGAGGATCATGACCGGCAAGGACGTAGTAGCCGGACCCATGCAAAATTAAACCGACCTTAGGAAGAGCGACTTACGGTTGCGAAATACGTAAACCGGATATTCCGGCAAGAGAGGCCGCGTGAGAATCGCCTGCGTCATGTCCCTCCACCTCCCCGCCAGCGTGGAGATGAGGCGGCCCGACCTGAAGAAGCAGTCCGTCATCATCTTTGACCGGTCCTTGGGCCTGACCCTGGTTGTCGACCATTTCCCCGCCGCTGCCGGGGTATCCGCCGGGATGGCACTGGGGCAGGCCCTGTCCTGCCAGACCGGCGTAACCGTGCTGGAGGCGGAGGAGGCCGCCTACCGCCGGGAGTTCCGGCGGATGCTGGCCCCCCTGCAGGGGGTCAGCATCCGGGTGGAGGGAGCGGAGCCGGGCACCGCCTACATGGGTCTGGACGGATTGGAATCCCTGTACGGTGGCGGTGCCCGGCTGCTGCCGACCCTCCTGAACGCGGTGTCCAAGACCCGGAGAGCGACCTGGGATCGATGCAGGTCGGGCCGACTACGGCAAGCGGGGGAAAGAGGAACGGGCATCGGCTCGGCGGTACCAGCAGCGCGAGAAAAAGGCGGTCAATGAGTCCGGCGAGGCAGCCCACGAACAAGGACAGGAGTGGGAGGGGCGGCCACTAGATGAAGCGTCCCTAGCCAAAAACGCCATCCAACTCAAGCGAGGAACTGCCGTGGCCTCCGGCCCGGATTTCCGTCCGGGTCCACCGGGAGGCCACAATGGTATAGGTAGCGGACCTGTAATCGGACATCGCTGAACTCGGGTCGTCGCGACTCCAATTCACCAAAATCGCGCTCAGACCCTCGGTTTGGCGTCACCCTGCATTCGAGCTTGGCAATTCGGGCACACGGAGAACCGCTTCAACGGTTGAAATTCAAGCTAGGGCGACACCGGCCGTCGCCCCAACACCCACCCAACACCTCCCAACCCGTCCGGGATGCCTGAGTATGTTGATGTCGGGCCAGGCTGCTGTCAACGCGCTCTGATGCGGGGTTCAATGCAACATAAAATGCAGCAGTGGGCCGCATCGGCCCTCACGGCCGGGGGCACAGGGACCCACCTGCCCCCTGGAATCTCCTCCTCCCGGGCAGACCAGCAGGAGGGGATGGATTGGTCCAAGTTCGCGCCGTCCAACGGAACGTCGATCTCACCATGCAACTCGACATTCAGTTCTTGTAAATCTGCAATTCCGTGTGCCGCGCAAGCACGTCGAAGTCGGCGTCACAGTGCAGAATAGGCACGCCAGCCCGTATGGTAACGGAAGCGATAAGACAATCTATGAGCTTACGCACGGTTTCTCCTCGCCGCCGACAGCGTCGAAAGAGTGCGGCGGCATCCTCGTAGTCCGTGGGTTGCACCGGTATCACAGCTGCCCGCGCCAGCAGCCGCCGGAGGCTCAACAGGTGTGACTCGTCCCGCGCCCCGGCCAACACTTCCATTCGCACCGGTTCGCACACAGCAATATCTCCTGCCAGCAGTTCGTCAACGAGGCTGCAGACAGGAGTGCCCGTATTGCGTAGAAACTCCACCCAAGCCGAGGTGTCGATCAGTATCACGGCGTGCGGTTGGAACGCATGGCGTCCAGGTCCCCCTCCCATCCGGCCCCCCGAAGGGCACGGGCCTCATCTACCGAAGCGGGTTCGGCCGCCAGCGTTCGCAGCGCGAAGTTGATTGCCTCCCGCTTGGTGGGGAGTTGGTAACGCCGCATGACCTCGGCACACGCCTGATCGTCAATATCCACATTGGTACGTGCCATACACCTACAATACACAAGGCGGTGAAAGCTGACAAGTAACTCTACTGACCCGAAGAATTAGGGAATCTCTGAATAGAGGGAAGGGGTTTGCGTACTGTTCTATGCTCACCGTTCATGCACCATCCCGCTCGAATCCGGTCTCCAGGATGGACGAACGGGGTTTGGCGGCGCTGCGCCTGTCCGCGGGGAATGAAGGCGAACTATGATAATCTAGGTCCATGTCCAAAGACGGATCGGCCATCGGCCCCACATCCTTCTGGCGGGCCTTGAAGGCCCGAGAGCTGACTTTCTTTCCCGGCGTGCCCGATTCAACATTCCAAGGCACCTACAACGCTATGGTGGCCGACCAAGACATCCACTATATACCCGCCGTGCGGGAGGACGTCGCCCTCGGCGTGGCCAGCGCTGCCTACTTCCACAGTGGACTGGGCGGCGTCATGATGCAGAATTCGGGAATTGGAAACATCATCAACCCACTCACCTCATTCAATCTCCTGTACCAGGTTCCCGCATTGCTGGTGGTCGGCTGGCGCGGGTACGGAGGCCGGCCAAACGACGCCCCCGAGCATTGGATCATGGGGGAAAAGACTGCGGACTTCTTCGACCTCCTCCAGGTGCCGTTTGAAGTCCTGGAGCCGGGCGAGTTGGAACCCGCTCTGGACCGCCTGCTCGCGGCCATCTCGCGGCAATCGGTGCCCGGGGCTCTGCTGGTGCGGCCGGGAGTGCTGGAGTGATCGCCCGATACCGGGCCATCGAGACGATTCTGAACCATGTGGCGGCTGAAGATCTCGTCCTGAGCACGACGGGGATGATTTCCAGGGAGGCTTTTGCCATCCTGGACCGGCCTGGCAATTTCTACATGCTCGGCTCCATGGGGCTGCTTTCCTCCCTTGGACTGGGACTGGCCGTCCTTACCCCTGAGCGGCGCGTTTTCGTGTTGGAGGGTGACGGGAGCGCCCTGATGAGCCTGGGGGCATTGCCTCTCATCGCGGAGGAACGCCCCGGCGATCTGGTCCACATCGTTCTGGACAACGAGGCATACGAGTCCACCGGGGGACAGCCATCGATCAGCTGCAGCGTGGATCTCGCCGAGGTGGCGGAGAGTTGTGGCTACACCCGCGTAACCAGGGTCGACGAGGCCGGGGCGCTGGAACGAGCCCTATCGGGGTGCGCCCTGGGAGACGGGCCGCTCATGGTGCTGGTCAAAGTCGGGATCGCTCCCATCGAGGGAATCCCGAGGGTCCATCACTCCCCGCTGGAAATCCGAAACCGGTTCATGGAGGCCATCCAAAGAGAAGGCTGAAGGAAGGCTCAAGTCGAGGTCCCCCACCCTGGCGGTGCTCCCCGCTCCATCCTTCCTGATGCTACGTCGGCGAGCAACCGAATAACCTCTTCCATCGTGTCAGGCTTGCTTTCGAGTCTCGTCAACCCTCCCTCGGTTGTCATTCAGAGCCCAGCGTGGTGGGGGTGTTCGCATTGCAGCACGCGCGCAAACGGGCCGGGAATAATGCCGAGCGATGATCTGCCGCGCATTAAGCCGGCATAAACTGCAACAGAACCAGGGCCACGCAGACCACGACCCCTCCCAACGCCCAATAGAAGACTTCATCCGATGTGCCGTGGTTCAAGTACCGATCGGCTGCCCAGTGGATACCAAGCGCCAGCGTGACGGAAAGCGCGGCTGCGACCAATATCAAGATGGGTGGGGTTTCCAAAATCAATGCCACGACCATATCCCCGGGTGGAGTATCGACGAACTTTACGCCGCTCTGGCTGGACTGTAAACCACCGACGCCGATGGCCCTTGAGGAGGCTGGCGACAACTACGCCGACTGACAGAATCGCTGGCCAGAACGAGGTTGGGCAATTCCAAGTTGCTGCGGCGGCGTCATGACAATGTTGGTGCACAATCCTGCGTCAGAGGTCCCAGGTAACACGCTGGGTGGGACAACTCCAACTTGCTGGAACCTCGTCAATGGGAACTTGCTATTGACAGAAGGTCTTAAAACCCACGATGGTCAGCCATGCCGGTGCCGCTCCAGCTCTCGGACTCCAGCCTCGGCGGCCATGCGGGCCTCCCGCTCTGTGTCGGCACGGGTCCGTTCCTGCGCGAAGGTCGCGATGTGCTGCCCCGTCTCCGGGCCGTGCCAGCCCAGTTGGCCGTGGGCCCACCGGATGAGGAGGTTGAGTACGCCGCTGTACCCCTGCAGCACCCCTTCCTCGACAGTCTCAATGGGGATGGGTTCGTATCCCCCAACCTCGACCACTACAGGGCAGTTGGCAGGTGCGTTCCGGCCATGTTCAGCCCCGCCTGGTGGCGATCTGAGGAATGAGTGAGCCAATGTCCGAAAAGTGGCGTTCCACGACGCCTATCTTCAATCCCCGCGTGATTTCTTCATCCGAATCGCAGGCGGCTACCTCAACATCTATCACCTGACCGACGAGTCGACTGTTGATAACCCTGCACACATGATGTTCCAGCGTCCCGCGTATCCAGATTCAGGGAAGCTTTAGGCAATCAGCGGGTAGTTCGTCGGCTGACAATCAGTTCCGGCCCCCGATCCTCGAACCACTTTGAATCGGCCTCCACGTAATGACCGCCTGCCGCCGCATATTCACGCCCTTGACGGTCAGACCCTCGCTGGACTCTTCCAGCAATTCATCTGCCGCCGCTCGCAGTCTTTCGTCTGCATCGGAGCCTTCCTCCACAGCCAACCTTCGTCGAAGTTCGTCCAGCGTTGAACTGCGGTCTGTGTCCAATACGGGAATTTCAGGACTGAGCATCGTCACGTCGGGGAATATATCCATCGCCCACAGGAGATTCAGCAATTCCGGGACGCCCGGCAGCGGCGTGAGTCTCTTGCCGTGCACGCGCTCGTAGAACGGAGCAAACTGCGCACTGGGTGTCTCCATCATCTCCAGGATCACCACGCGGTCCCTGGCCTGTTCTTCCAACTTCCTTACGAATGGCGCGGCTTCCACCACGTGATGCAACACCCAGGAGCAGAGGGTTACGTCCGCCGAGGGAACTTCCACCTCATCCCACCGCTCGTTGATGGCGGTCACGTTGGTAAATCCGAACTCTGCCACGCGGGTCCTTAGCAAATCCAGCGACTCGGCGGAGGGATCTATTACGGTCACCCGCTGGGCGCGCGTTGCCAGGGGCAACGCGAAGCGGCCCGCGCCGCCGCCAACGTCCAGGACCTCGGCGCCTTCGCCCACGACCTTATAGAGGCCGTTGAGCGCGGGATCGTCGGTACGGTATGGATCCAGCGGCCCGGCGGCAAACACAGGACGGCTATGACCCTGCTCCTGTCCTTCCCTGCGCATATCTGCCATATACCGATCAAATGTCAGGACCCGCTCGCGCCATGCTTCAATCGCTGAGTTCACTTTCGTCATCTCCTTGAGATCCGATTTGGTTGGCAGGCCGATTCCTGCTGAAAGACTCCGGCACCGGTTGGTTGTGCGCCCAGTGCGCGATCCTCCACGGGCACAAGGCTCAGCCTCAGCCCCAAGGCGTTGGTTACCCTCAGCAGTGTCGCCAGGATGGAGTTGCCGTCTTCTGACAGCGCCTCCCAGGTGTTGCCTCGGTTGAACCCGGTGTTGCGGGAGAGGGCACTGATGTCTTGAGTCTGAGCGACGTGCTTCAGGGCGACGCGGATCACGGCCCCATCCCTAAGGTCCTCCTCCGTAGCCGATCTGAGACGCCCTCGGGCCTCCTCCCCGGTCTTTATGTAGTCCACGACGATATACGTTACGAAGACTTCAGCAGGGCTAAAACGGACGCCGACGCAGTGTGCAGCACCACAATCGTGAGTTCATTCAGCCATTCCCACGCCAGCCGATGGCCTGCTGAAGGATTCTTGTCGAGGGGAGGACCCGCAGGTGTACATACGGTTGCGAGGCCACCCTCAGCCTGGTTTTCAGGTTCAGATCTGTCCCAACTGCCAGGAGGACAGGCTCCGGAAGGCCATGACACACCACATCGCCCCACTAGCCAGCACGGGAAGACTTTTCGCCCAAGCTCCACCCAGCCATTACGCGGATTCAGCCATCCAGGTAGAGGTTGATGAGGCGTATCACCCCGGCCCTGGTGATGCCTTCCGCCCCATCCAAATAGTCGTTGATGGCTCTTATGACCTCGTTGCGGTCAATGGCGCCGTTGTCGTTGGCATCGTAACGGGCAACGAGGTCCTCGGCGAAGGCGACGCCCGAAGGCGGACCTTCGCCGGCGGAGTTGATCGCCGACACCCGGTAGTAACGGGTTGTACCAGCCTCGAACATGGGACCATTACTGTCACCGCCTTCGTCGGTGTAGGCGGTCCCATCGCCGGTGGTCGTGATTACCACCGTCCAGGGGTCGCTGCCGTCGTCCGAGGCTTCGACCTTGTAGCCCGTGATCGGGGCTCCGCCGTCGCTGGCGGGGGCGGCCCAGGACAGAAGTACCCGAGCCTCCCCCATCGCCACCAGAGCGTTCAGGCCGGTTGGCGCTCCCGGCACCACCGGCGGCTCCGTGGTCCCGGAGACAGTTTCCGACCATTGGCCCATGCCCGCAGCGTTGACCGCCCGGACCTGCAGGTCATACTGGGTATCTCCCATCAGCCCGGTGAGGAGGTGCTGCAGGGGACCCGAACCCGTGCTCCACACTCCTGCCACCAGAGTCCAGTTGGAGTCGGACTTAGCGGTAGCCGCGGTTTCAATGTGACGCAGGTCGTAGGAGGTGATCGTATCACCGCCGTTGTCGCTGGGTGCGCTCCATGACAGGTTTAACTCCGTCGGTCCCTGGGCCACAGCTATCAAGCTCATGGGCGCTTCCGGCACCGTGTAGGTAGGCAGGGCGCCGCGCTGGTGGCCGAACTCCTCCCAAGTCGGCGTGCCGTCCCCGTCCAGGTCTGCTTTCAGAGCCGGATACTGGCCGCTGGTGCCGAAGTCCCAGAAATCGTCGGTCCCGGTGGCGACGTTGTTGTCGCCGTCGGCATTGTCCAGGTCCCCATCCCAGGCGCCATAGATGCCAGTGTACCCTGTGGGCGACTGCAGGTGGGCGGTCGTTCTGCCCTGGATTCCCGCGGAGTTTCCGGACCCGACTCCGGATGTCTGACCGGAGGTCTGGGTGTCCCAGTAGCTGTCGGTTACCATGATCCGAGAAGCACCCCTTCTGGTATCTTGTCGGAACCCGAAGAGCCCACCAACGGGTTCGGTTCCAGAGACCCTGCCGGTAGCGTAACTGGCAACGACCTTAACGTTGTGAACAACTTGAACATCAGCACGGGTATACACGCTGCCAGCCAAACCGCCGACAGCCAAACTGCGTGCGGAACTGCCGCCCGAAACATCCCCAGTGGCATAGCTGGAGATAATCCAACTCTCCCCTTCATCCGACAGTACCCTGCCGACCAGCCCACCCACGTCATTGCCCTCGCCCTCACCTTTGACATTGCCGGTGGCGTAACTGGAAATGATTCGCCCAGCCCAATTGTATCCGGCCAACCCACCGACCGGATTTCCACCGGACACGTTGCCGGTCGCGTAGCTGGCCCTTATCGTGCCGTAGAAGTTTCTACCAACCAGCCCGCCCCCCTCGCCGTCGGCGGACGCCGACACATCCCCGGTAGCATAGCTATAAATAATCGTCCCAAAATTTTCCGCTGCCAGCCCGCCAACGTCCCTTCCCGAGACTTCGGCGGAGGAGTGACTACTGCTGATCATTGCCGAATGTTGCATATTTATGGGGAGGCCGTTCCTCCCTACCAAGCCGCCACCACCACCGCCCTCCACTCTCCCGGTGGTATAGCTATGGGAGATTGTCCCATGGTTGGAGCCGACTAAGCCGCCTCCGCTCCTCCCGTTTACGTCAACATCGACGAGGCCAATGTTCCGGATGACCCCGTCAAAGGAGTTCCACGTGAAGAGACCGACGTTGTAGGTATCGACGCGGTTGATATAAAGGCTGTTGATGGTGTATCCGTTGCCGTCGAACGTGGTTTCGAACTTGTTCCCAATGGGATCCCACCCTTGGCCGGTGGTCCATGCGGTGCTGATGGAGCGCGAGGCATAGCTAGCGGGGTCGTCGAAGTCCAGCGAGCGAGTCAGTTCGTAGCCGTCGCACGTGTTGCAGACTGTTTCCTCCCCGGACGTTGGGAACGCGTCGGCGTACTTGTTTGCGTCGCCATCCCTGTCCAGGCTTCCATCACCATCGAGATCGTGGCGTATGGCGTCCAACTGTTCCAGGTTGGAGACCTCAATTAGGCCGTCTCCGTCAGTATCGTATTTGCCGTTGCCCGCCTGGGCACTGACAACACCCAGCGTGGAGACAAGAACGAGGAGCGGGAATGCAAGGACCAGGGCTGCGCACGTGATGAATCTCGCCATAGCTTCATCTCCAGGCAACTGTAGTGACGATGATTTAAGCAGAACGCGGTATTTTACGCAATCGGCCCACCAAGACTCCTTTGTGTTGGAGTTGACGACCCACTGGCATCGACCGGTAACGTTTTCATTCAAAAGGCAAAGGGGTGCTGCGAAAAGCGAACCCCCTGCCTGGCCTCAGGACCTTCCCCGGCGGGAGGGGTTGAAGGCTGTTTCGGCACCGGCCGGGAGATTCTCGGATAACGCGCCGGGCGTAGCCAAAAGATGGATGTGACAGCAACCCCAGCGGAGAAGCTAAGCGGTTGCTGCGTCTTGGCAAATCAATTCTTCATACGCTGCTGGCAGAAAAACATTACGTGAACAGACAGACCCCAGGGCAGATTTAGCCGGGCAATGCCCGGCAAGTCAGCCGGGGTGCAGCTTCGACGCCTCGGTACTGGACCCCCCCATAGCTGCGGACCCCGTCGCCGGTCCCGGGGGACCGGTTCCTCGTCCCGCCGCATCCGGGGTTGGTTGCGTCTTGCCGTCGCCGAAGCGGCGACCGGACGGGTCTGTCTCCCGCCCTTGGGGCGAATCCAGGTTCGCCCGCGAACCCACCCACTGCCGGTGGGCCCGGCTTGCCAACACCAGGGCGGCGTTTTGGGCGGGATCGCCGCTCCAACCGCAACCCTGGCAGGTGAACCGCGCTTGGTTCTTGCGCGACTCCGGGTTCTGCATCCCGCAGGTCCCGCACACGTCCCGCGTGCGTGCCCAAATGACGGCGACCGGGATGCCGTGCCGCTCAGCCTGGTGCCGAAGAATCGTGATCGTGCGTGAGGGAGCGGCCTCCGCCAATGCCCGGTTGCGCCGGGTCTGTTCCGCAACACCGCGCCCCGGCGCCGAAGCGGTGCCCCTTCGCGACTGGCGGGTGGGGCGGAGTCCCTGGACAGCCAGTAGCCGGACCGGCGGAGTCCGGTGCAGGAACGCTCGGGCCAGCTGGTTCCAACCCCGGTCGCGGTCGGCTGTCCGCTTACGCAACACCTCGCGTCGCCGCCCTTCTAGTTTCCGCCGTCTGCGGGACGCCCGGCGGCGCCGGACTCCTCCCAGCTTGCCCCTGATCTGGCGTTGGAGCCTTACCGGGAGACCGTAGGGACAACGCGCCCGATGCTGCCCCTGGCATTGGCAGGAACGAGGTCCGTCATTCTGCCAGACCTCCCCCCGGCTGTCCGTCCAAACGAGCCGCTCCGACGTATCAACGCCAACGGCTTCCGCCGCCGATTCGGGTTCCGGCGCCGGCGGAGGGTCGGGCCAGTCGAGCGCCAGGTGGGCCTCGTATCGGACGTCATCAAGCGCCCGATTGGACACATCGGAGCGATTGCGCCGGAGCTCGACCAGGCGGAGCGAGCGGAGTTCGGCGCCCCGGGGAATGGGGCGGCGCAGCGGAACGCGGAACCCCCAGGAACGGGGGCTGCCGACCCAGACCGACATCCGGTCCCGGGTGGTGCGAAGCATCTGGTTGTTGTCGATATCGAGGGTCTGCGTGCCGTGCTTTCGGGTACGAAACGCCAGCGTCCGCCGGTGGGGACGCGAGAGATGGGCCAGCCGCGCCTCGTCCCGTTCAAGCTGGAGTAGCTGTTGGCGGTCCTCCGGAGGTTCAGCCGCCCATTCGTGGAGCCGGTCCTCCAGGGCCGCGATCGCGGCCAACCGGCGCTCCCGGTTCATGCGGAACCTGTCCTGCGCCAGGACGGCCAACCGGACGCCAGCGTCGTGTATCCGGCGTGGCGCCGCCCGCCACGTGGGGTCGGCCTCCCGCAGTTGCGTCAAGCGGCCGTTGAGGGTCCGGTGGTGGGGAATGCCGCCAGTCTTGAGCCGTTGCAGGTCAGGTTCCCGGTTCAACCATTCGACGGCCTGGTTGTAGGCCCGGCGCTGTTGCGACGCCAGATAGCCAATCTGGCGCGAAAGCTCAGGCGTGTTTCGGATGGGGAAGGGGCGGATCAGGATCATGTCGCGGCTAAGGGCCTGCGATGGCCCATCTCGCTCTTCCTACGTGGTGGACCCGGGTTGTGAATCCATGGTCGTGGCAGCGGACGGTTTCGGTGGTCTGGCCTAATGATCCAAGCGAAGAACACTCTCGTCAACACCCCCAGCATGGCAAGAACGAAACTTCATGGCCTGGCCGCCACCCGTTTCGCGGCATCGGCTTCCCGGTTGCTCACAGCATATATCAGGACGTTTGTGTCAGCGAGCCGCATTTCTGCTGTACATCTCCTCCCTGGTGAGGATACTGCCGGTGTCTACGCCGATTCCCTCCCTTCTGAACCTACCGAGCACCTCGTCCAGGAGCCGGGCGCGCTTCTCGGGCCCACTTTCCAGCGGCTCCGCTTCTACCTGACCCCGGAGCAGACCCATGAGCAAGGCCCGAATCATTGCAGACCGTTGATGCCCTTCTCCCCAACCCGCTGGAAGACCAGCGCCTGCCCGCCTTTGCTGCGCAGCGTGAGTCGTTCCTCAGAGACCTCGAACCGCTCTACCGTCGCCAACAAGTCCTGCATCCGTTGTTCCTGCCGGAACAGAACCTGAGATGGACACCCCGCTTCCGTCCACGTCAGGTCGTCAAGGCGCAGCTCCGACCCCCCCGATCTGTATCTCGCCGCGTAGGAATTGCAGCCCGTCCACCCGGTCATATCCGTGGCGGTGGTGAACTTGGCGGTTGGGTCGCCCGCCACCACCTCGGCGGGAGCGTCGGCATTGCCCAAGGCCACCAGCCGCCACTCCGTATTGGCCAATGGGTTCCCTTCGCTGCCACAGGCCGCCAGAAGAAACAGGGATCCAAGCAGAAGCCAGCGCATCATTCTTCTCCTTTCAGGAGATGACCTCCCCTGGACGGCGACGTTTGCTGCATTTTCGCGGTGGGCAGGGGAGACATTCCAGCCAGGCAGGAGCCTGCTCCACGGCTGGGCCGATTCGCCCGGCTGCCCGCCGCGTCCGACCGCCGGGAGGCGCCGCCGTAAGCACAGCCCACCCGCATCGTCAAGTTTAGCGCAACCGAAGCGCGGGCGTCCGGCTTGGGTTGGAATCCCGCGCAAATGGGTTCAGCGCGCCCAGGGAGTTGCGCCGCAATGAGGCCGGCACTCCGCCACGGTGCAGGTCGCCGTTCCGCCCTCGTCCAACGCCAGGGGGCTGGCCATCACCCCCGCGGTGTCGTCGTCCACCATGGTCAGGGCTGCGGCGGTCAAGTTGTCGTGGATGACGCCGGAGAGCACGATCACGGCCGGGTTCGCCGTCTCGTCCTCCTGGCCCAGGCATCGGCCATCAGGCGCGAAAACCGGCCCTCCCAGGAAAATGACCCCAAGGCGCAGCCTCTCCCTCTACCCCGCTGCGCAAGACGGAAAGACCTCGCTTGTCGTTGCACCTGCGGCGAGTCTCGTACCGCGCGGCGGGGCCTGTAACTGTCCGCAAGAATCTGATAGAATATGATTCTATCTGATAGAATCATATTATGTATGAACCTGACCTGATCCGCATCGGGGCTGCCGCCCGTCTCCTGGGAGTAACACCCCAGACCCTTCGGAAGTGGGAGTCCACCGGCTACCTAGCGCCCCGGCGCAAGACTCCAGGAGGCACCAGGTACTATTCCCAGGCCCAACTGCTGGGCCTGAAGCCCGATGATGCTACCCTCACCGTCTGCTATGCCCGGGTTTCCAGCCATGACCAGAAGACGGACCTGGAACGGCAACAGGCCCTCTTGGAGAGCTATTGCGCCGCTCACGGCTGGCCATGCACGGTGATCCGGGACCTGGGCAGCGGGATGAACTACCGCAAGAAGGGACTGCACCAACTCTTGGAGATGGTCCTGAGGGGCCGGATACAGCGGTTGGTGATCACCCACAAGGACCGGTTGCTGCGGTTTGGCGCGGAGTTGGTGTTCACCCTGTGCGAGCTTCAGGGAATTGAGGTGGTGGTCATCCACCAGGGGGAACAACCGAGCTTCGAGGAAGAGCTGGCCCAAGACGTGCTGGAGATCATCACCGTGTTTTCTGCTCGCCTGTATGGAAGTCGCAGCCGGAAGCACCGGGAGCTCATATCCGCCCTCGTGGAAACGGTTCCCAACTCCGGTCCGACAGGGGAGCAATCATGAAGAAGGCGCATCGCGTTGCCCTGAAGCCAACGGCAGAGCAGGAAGCACTGTTCGGCCAACACGCTGGTTATGCCCGATTCGCCTACAACTGGGCGTTGGGCGAGTTCAGGGGCGGGCTTGACGTGGGCGAGTGGTTGCCCGAGCGTACCCTGCGCCCCCGGTGGAACCAGGTCAAAGGCATGATTGCTCCCTGGGGAGCTGCCCTGTCGCAGAACGCGGCCAAGTACGCCATCATCGATCTGGGCCAAGCCATCTCCAACTGGGGCGAATGCCGCAGGAAGCGGAAGCTGGGGCTTCCCGCTCGGCGGGTGGGATTCCCGAGATTCAAGCGGCGCAAGCATGAGCAGGGCTTCCGGGCTGACAACGGGCCGGGTACGGTGAAAGTGGACGGCAGGGTGGTCATGCTGCCCAGGATTGGCCGGGTGGTCATGGTGGAGGAACTGCGGTTCCCCGGCGCCATCCGCGAGGTCACCGTCAACCGCACCGCGGGGACCTGGTTCGCCTGTTTCTGCATTGAGGATGGCCAGGAGCCGCCGCCGGTGAAGGACGCCCCTGTGATTGGCGTGGATGTGGGTGTGGGAACGATGGCGACGTGCTCGGATGGCATGATAGTGAAGAATCCCAAGGCGTTGGCCAGCAGTGTCAGAGGACTGCGACGACTGGATCGCGCCATCGCCCGAAGCCGGAACGTCCATGGGAAGAGCAACCACTCTAACCGACGGGAACGGCTGTACGCCCGGCGACGTTGTCTCCATGCCCGGGTGGTCAACGTTCGGAACAACAACCATCACAAGGCTACTACGGCGATAGCCAAGTCGGCGGGCCGGGTGGTGGTGGAGACGCTGAACGTGGCGGGGATGGTCCGCAACCGCAGGCTGGCCCGGGCTATCGCCGATGCAGGGATGTCCGGCTTCCTCGCGAAGCTGGAGTACAAGTGCGTCTGGTACGGTGCCGAGTACGTGAAGGCGGACCGGTGGTTTGCCTCATCGAAGATGTGCGCTCACTGTGGCTGGAAGAACCATGACCTTACGCTGGCTGACCGTGAATGGTGGTGCGGTGGGTGTGGAGTACTGAACGGCCGCGACGCCAACGCGGCGGAGAATTTGGCGAGCTGGCCGGGTTTGAGCTTCCCGGTGTCAGGACGTGGAGACCGTGTAAGACCGGCTATGCCGGCAGTGGTCGGTGAAGCGTCAACGAAATCTGGTCGGAACCTTGATAATCCGGCTTCGTCCGAGTATCAAATTTCATTAGATTCCGAATAGCGGAAGAAGAGATGGATTCAGGCCAGCCCTACCGGGAGATGGAGGCCCTGCGGGAGCGGCTGTCCCGCCTCAGCCAGGCCAGTCTCCGCATCAACGAGAGCCTGGACTTCGACGTGGTGCTCCAGGGGGTGCTGGACTCGGCCCGGTCCCTGACTTCCGCCCGCTACGGGGTAATGACCCTGCTGGACGGCGGTGGACAGGTCCAGGACTTCCTGTCCTCGGGGCTGACGGCCCAGGAATCGGAACTCCTCTGGCTGATGCCCGATGGGTTGGGGCTCTTCCGGGCCCTGACCAGCATTTCCGAACCGGTGAGGCTCCCAGACCTGGTGGAGCACGTTCGCGCCCTTGGCTTCACCCAGTTCACCATTCCCCTGCCGGTGGGGGTATTCCCCTTCATGGCGACACCCATGTTCCACCGGGGGGTGCGGATGGGCCACGTCTTCGTGGGGGACCGGGAGGACGGCGAGGAGTTCTCCCAGGCCGACCAGGAGACCCTGGTGATGTTCGCCTCCCAGGCGGCCCTGGTCATCGCCAACGCCCGCACCCACCGGGATGAGCGCCGGGCCCGGGCCTACCTGGAGACCCTGGTCGAAACCTCGCCGGTGGGCGTGGTGGTCTTCGACGCCGGGACCGGGGGGATGGCATCGGTCAACCGGGAGGCGTTGCGCATCGTGGACGGCCTGCGGGATGGGGAGCAGACGCCGGAGGACCTGCTGGAGGTGGTGACCTGCGTGCGGGGCGACGGCCGGGAGGTCTCCCTACGGGATCTGCCCCTGGCCGAGGTTCTTGAGGCCGGGGAGACGGTGCGGGCCGAGGAGATCGCGCTGCGGGTCCCCGACGGCCGCAGCGTCAGCGTCCTGCTCAACGCCACGCCGATACACTCGGAGGACAGGGAGTTGCAGTCCTTTGTCATCACGCTGCAGGACCTGACGTCCCTGGAGGACCAGGAGCGGCTGCGGGCCGAGTTCCTGGCCATGGTGAGCCACGAGCTCAGAACCCCACTGGCGGCGGTCAAGGGGTCGGTCACCACCCTGCTGGAGGGGGCCGGGGCGCTGGACCCCGCCGAGATGACCCAGTTCCACCGCATCATCCTGGACCAGTCGGACCAGATGCGTTTTCTGGTCTCCGACCTCCTGGACGTGGCCCGCATCAAGACGGGCACCCTGGCGGTGACCCCGGAGCCCTCGGATGTGCGGGTGTTGGTTGAAGAGGCCGGGAGCCGGTTCCCGGGCGGCGCTGCGAAGAACCCCCTGCACCTAGAGATGGCGGAGGACCTGCCGATGGCGATGGCCGACCGGCGGCGCGTGGTCCAGGTGCTGGGCAACCTGCTCTCCAACGCCGCCGGGTACTCCCCCGAGGGGTCGCCCATTACGGTGTCCGCCGTGCGGGACGGGTTGCACGTGGCGGTGTCCGTTGCCGACCGGGGGCGGGGGATACCGGCGGACCTGCTACCCGAGTTGTTCCGCAAGTTCTCCCGGGCCCCCGACCGGGACACGGCGTCGCGAACCGACGGGTCGGGGCTGGGCCTGGCCATCTGCAAGGGCATCGTGGAGGCCCACGGGGGGCGCATTCGCGCCGAGAGCGACGGCCCGGGCCTGGGGGCGCGTTTCACCTTCACCCTGCCCATCGCCGAGGGGACAGTTGCCGCCGCGCCCGCGCCGCCGTCCCCCGCACGGACGAGACGGTCGACCCGGGGTCGGGTCAGAGTCCTGGCGGTGGACGACGACCCCCAGGCGCTGCGCTACGTCCGGGATGTCCTCAACAGGGCGGGCTACGCGCCCATTGCCACCGGCGACCCCGCCGAGGTGCCCCGCCTCATGGCGGCGGAGAAGCCCCACCTGGTGTTGCTGGACCTGGTCCTGCCGGGCAACGACGGCATCGTACTGATGAACGACATCCGCAGGACGGCGGACGTGCCGGTGATCTTCCTGTCGGCCTACGGCCAGGACGACACCGTGGCCCGGGCCCTGGACATGGGGGCTGACGACTACCTGGTAAAGCCCTTCTCACAGACGGAACTGGCGGCCAGGATACGGGCGGCATTGCGGAAACGTCTGGAGCCCTTCCCGGGCGAGCCCTCGGCGGGTTCCTACTCTGTGGGAGGGTTAAGCATCGACTACGCACTGCGCAGGGCGGCGGTGGATGGGGAGGCGGTGGAGCTGACGGCCACGGAGTACGCGGTGCTCTACGAGCTGGCGGTCCACGCTCCCCGGGTGCTGAACCACAGCGTGCTGCTCCAGCGGGTGTGGGGACCGGCGCGGGTCGGCGAGAGCTGGCTGGTGCGGGACGTGGTGAAGCGGCTGCGCCGCAAGCTGGGGGACGCCGCCGACGACCCCAGGTACATTTTCACCGAGCCCAGGGTGGGTTATCGGATGGCGGTGGCCGAAGAGGTCGCCGGTCCAGCCGAATAGTCGCCCCCTCGTCCTGGACGGCAACAAAAACCGTCCACACCAATGGGCGCGCCCCGAAACGCGATAGGGACCATCTTCGTGGACGCCGGTCCCGGAAGGTCACCCAACGCAGTGGCAGCCAGTGCCTTTGGCGGCGCAGTGGTTCCACCGGTTTCCGGCCCCGGGATTCGGCGGTGACGGGTGCCTTCCGTCTGCTCCCCTCGACACATGACCCCTTCGGACCGGTCACTGCTCCAACATCAGGCTAGGAACAGACGCTGCGCTGAGCCCGGATGGCGAGGCGTTGCCGGGTGTACTCGCCGATGATGGTCAGCGGCCGCGCCGCCCGGCCGTCCCGGGTTCGGGCCTGGGCCTGACGCAGGTCCCGTCGTTCGGCCGCAACCGCCCTATCGTGGGCGACCGGGCCGGCGCCTTCATCCCCTCCCATCCACCACAGGTCCTCTCCACCCGTTGTTGTTTAACCCCCAGCCACCACGATGGCCACTATCCCACCGCCATTGACGGCCGCATGATTATTCAATACTTAATCTATAAGACCACCTAATTACCTTATATAAATACGTTATATGCGTATATGCGCTTCCCAAAATCTCTAAAATCAGTCAATCATACATAAAGCGGCGGGAGGGCGAACCGTATATCCTTGAAGCAAGTTGCATCCCTGACACCGGTCCGCAAGGGCGCCGCGGGTGAGTGGGGAAGTGTGGTGGTGGCCTATGATTCACGCAGGATTAGCGCGCTTGGCGAGGTCCGGCTTCCTGAGAGGGACCGCCCCGTTACCCTTCTCAGGTCCGGGTATGGCGCGACTCCTGGTGGTTTCGGTCCTGGTGGTGTTCCTGCTGGGGGCCGGGGTCGTGGCCGCCACCGCGCCCAAGTGGGGCAAAGGCCCAACCGAGGCTCAGCACTGCCACAGCGGGCATATGTTCGAGCCCGAGAAGGCGCAGGCCGCACAACACCAACATTCCGCGTTCCACAGCGGCAAGGTCTATCTGACGAAGTGGCCGGCTTTCGCCGAGAAGTACAAGGACGAACTCGCGGACGACGATGTGAGTGTGATAGATGGCCAATCTGATGATAAGGGTCCATACAATATCGTCACGTTTCCCTCCCACTGGCAACCAGACGGCGATTCGCACTTCCACAACCACGGCGACGACGACGCGCTCTGGTGGACGCCCAACGAAGACGACAGCCACCCCTGCCGGTTCGCGCCCGAACTCCACGAGGACAGCTACCAGCGCGAAGTTAACGAGAACCAGCCCACTGGCACCGAGTTTGGCGACCCGATTGAGGCATTCGACCACACCGGCGACGGGTTGATATACCGCCTGGAGGGAAGCGGCTCGCAGAATTTCGATATATCGGAAACCGGCAAACTTAGTACCCTTCGCGCTCTGGACCACGAAACCCAAGCCAGCTACTCGCTAACCGTCCGCGCCGAGCACATATCCGGCCTATCCGACACCGCCCCGCTTACCATCACGGTCGGCAATGTGGATGAAGCCGGAGCGGTGACGTTCTCCGGCAACCCCGTGATCGGCGTCTCCCTGAAGGCAACCCTCCGGGACCCGGACGGCGGCGTTACGGGCACGACGTGGAAATGGGAACTGTCATCGGATAACCCCCCTTGGACTGAAATCCACGGCGAGACAGAGAGCTCGTACACGCCCCAGGACGCCGACCTCGGCAAGCGCCTCCGAGCTACGGCCAGCTACACGGACGACCACGACTCCGGCAAGGAGGCCCAGAAGGAAACTACCGCCCAGGTAGTCCGGACGCCGCAGCCTCCCGCGTTTGGTCAAGCGTCGTACACCCTCACGGTCGCGGAAAACACCCCCGCCAACACCAACATCGGGGCTCGGGTCACGGCCACCGATCCAAACGTCGGCGACACCCTGACCTACAGCCTGGGCGGGACCCACCGCTCGTCCTTCTTGATCATCGCGTCGGAGGGCCAAATTCGCACCAAGGCTGCGCTCAACTACGAGTCCCGCAGCAGCTACTCGGTAACTGTTACGGCCACCGATCCCTCCAATCGGAGAGCTTCCGCAAACGTCACCATTACCGTGACAAACCAGGACGATGCTGGGACCGTCACCCTGTCGTCCTCCCAACCCCGGGTCGGAACCGCGCTGACTGCTACACTGACCGACCCCGACGGCGGCATATCGAGCAAGTCCTGGCAGTGGAAACGTTCCAATACGCAGAACGGCGCTTACGCCAACATCACCGGCGCAACCTCGGCATCCTACACCCCCGTGGCCGATGACGTGGGCAAGTACCTCCAAGCCACCGCCTCTTACACCGACCAACACAGTGCGGGCAAGTCCGCCTCAGCGAAGACGAGCAATCCGGTCAAGTTGGCCAATCTGGCGCCGGAGTTCCCGACCACCGGCGAAACCCGCAGCGTCGCCGAGAACACGGCGGCGGGGCAAAGCATCGGCGCTCCCGTAACTGCCACCGACCCCAACAGCGACACCCTGACCTACTCTCTGAGCGGCACGCATGGCTCGTCTTTCTCCATCGTCGCGTCGTCGGGTCAGATCCAAACCCGGTCGGCGCTCGACTTTGAGACCCGAAGCAGTTATTCCGTGACGGTTCGGGCTCGCGACCCATCGGGCCTTCAGGATTCGGTTGCCGTCACCATCAATGTCGCCGACGTTGACGAACCCGGCGTGGTATCCCTCGGCACGCCCCGGGTCAGTGTGGCGCTAACGGCTGGTCTGCGTGACCCGGACATCCCCATCACCTCGACAACATGGCAATGGGCGCTCTCCACCACCCGGAACGGCACGTTCACCAACATCTCGGGTGCCGGAACGGCCAGTTACACTCCCGTCGCAGCGGACCTGGGCAAGTTTCTGAGGGCGCAGGTCAGCTACACCGACAGATTCAAGGCGCAGACCGCCCAGGCCGTGGCCGAAGTCCTGGCCGCGCCCAACCAGGTGCCCGAGTTCCCGACCACCGGCGAAACCCGCAGCGTCGCCGAGAACACGGCGGCCCGCCAGAACGTAGGCGCTCCGATCCGCGCCACCGACCCGGAGGGCGGCACCGTGACGTACCGGCTCGGCGGAACCGATGGGGCGTCGTTTACGATAAACGGGACCGGCCAAATCCTGACCTCGGCCCCGCTGAATTACGAGGCCAAAGCGCGGCACACCGTGACCGTCATCGCCAGCGATTCCGTCGGCGGCTCAGCCAACATTCCGGTCACAATCAACGTCACCGATGTCGCCGAACCTCCGGGGAAGCCCGCCGCCCCAACCGTGGTCCCGGCGGCGACCAATGGGCACACAACCCTGACGGCGACGTGGACCGCACCGCCCAACACCGGCCCCGCCATGACGTACAGCGTCCAGCACCGCCAGCAAGGCACCACCAACTGGACGGCGGGACCAACGACGTTGTCGGCGACAACAACCAACATCGGTGGTCTGGGAGTCGGCACCACCCACCAGGTCCGGGTTCGCGCCGCCAACGGCGAGGGTTCGAGCGATTGGTCTGACCCCGGGACCGGCACCACCAGCGCCGAGTCCGTCGTGGCCCAACTCACCGTTGCGTTTGCGGCCGCCCAGTACAGCATGACGGAGGGCGGGTCCCAGGCTATTGCCGTGGGACTGTCCGCAACCGCCGACCGGCGGGTCGCGGTGCCCATCACCGTCACCAACGGAACGGCCGAAAGCACGGACTACACGATCTCGGGACTGGCCAGCGGCAGCCTTGTCTTCACCGTGGGCCAACGCTCCCGGGTTTTCACCGTCGCGGCCAACCGGGACCCGGACACCGAGGACGAAACACTAACCCTGGGGTTCGGGACGCTCCCCACCGGAGTCACGGCCGGGACGACTCCAACCGCCGCCCTCTCGATTACCGACCATAACGCGCCGGAGCTAACCCAGCTAACGGTCCGGTACGACGGCCCCCAAACCGTCACGGAGGGCGACACGGCCGCCGTCCGCGTCCGGGTGTCCCCGGCGGCTGACCGCAGCCTGGTGGTCCCCATCACGGCCACGGCCGGGACGGCCGAGGATGGCGACTGGACGGCCCCAAGCTCCGTCGCCTTCGTGTCGGGCGCGACCTCCCAGACATTCAATATCACGGCCCGGCAGGACCAGGACACCGACAACGAAACCCTGACGTTGGGCTTCGGCAACCTTCCATCGGGCGTTTCGGCCGGGACTCCGGCGACGGCGACCATCACCATCAGCGACGATGATCAGGCGCAACAACAGCGCCGCGTACGCCGGTCCCGCTCAACTGGTGGAGCCAACGCCTACACCCCGCCCGCTGAGAACCGAGCGCCGGTCTTCATGGAGGGTCCCAGCGCCGAGCGCACCGTCGCGGAGGGATTGCCGGCCGGAACCGATATTTCGCCGTCCGTGTTGGCGTCCGACCCCGACCAGGACGAGCTGACCTACACGGTGACGGGCTCGACGTTTGGGATTGGAAGCCGGACGGCAACGCTGACGACGAAGAGCGTGTTGGATTACGAAACCAAGTCGGAGTACCGCGTCACCGTCCGGGTGTTCGACGAGGACGGGCTTTCCGACACCATCGAAGTGACGGTCAAGGTCAAGGACGTTAGGGAGGTTGTGGTTCTGCCAACGCCTACCCCCACACCAACCCCTACTCCGACGCCCACGCCCACGCCGACTCCCACCCCGACACCTACGCCTACGCCTACCCCGACTCCCACACCCACGCCCACGCCCACGCCCACACCGGTTCCCCTGGCGCCGCCCGAGCCGCCGGAGGATCCACCAGAGCCCGAGCCTGAGCCCCAGGACACGCCGCCAACGGCCGACGCGCGGCCCACCACCCATCTTGCCGTCGCCAACACCCAGCCGATCCCCTGGTGGTGGCAACTCCTGTTGCTCCTGGCGGCGACGGCGTACGTCGGATGGCTCAAGTTCGTGGCCTGGCGGCGACGCCGCTATCCACCCGATCCGATTGAACGCGGGAACATGGCTGAGATCGGAAGGGACGCGATGGTCCCAACCGGATGATGTCAATAGCCCCGTTCAATGAGATCAAGCTGGTGCTGCTCGCCGTCCTGCTGGCCGCTCCCATCGTTGCGGGCGGCATGGCGGGGTGGGTGCAGCAATCGGGAGGGTTGGCGCGGTTGGGAGGACTCGCGGTCGGGTTGTTGGTTGGTCTGGCCTCGGCGCTGGTTGTGGTTTTCATGCTGTACCACAACAACCCGAACTGCCATTGCGATGATCCCATGCGAGTAACCTTCGGAACCGATCCCAACACCACGGGGCGCATCACTCCCGGATGGTTGGCGCTCTACCCGGCCAAACTTGCGGCGGCCGTTATCACGACCTGGATGGTGGCGACGTGGTTGTTGACGGCGGCGCGGGCCGGGCTGAGCCGCTCGGCGAACCCGTAGAACCCGTGGCCCGGGTTTTCGGACGGGCTGGACGAAGAACCGGCTCGGCGGCCGGCAACCGCCCGTCTAGGTTCACACGACGCAGGCCCACCACGATAACCAAGCAGCGGAGGCCATTGTGACATTGGATTTGGGGGACCTCTTTTTCTGGTTGCTGTTCGCGGCCGCCTCCGCCATCGCGCTGGGATTCGGCATCCATTGGGCCGCCGATAAGTGGCTAGGCGGCAGCACATCGGACAAGTCCTTTTATTGGGCGCTCGGTGCCGGGGCCGTCACCATAGGGTTGGTGTTGTTGCGATACATGCCGGGCTAGCCCGGGTGGGTTTGTGCCTTGGACCGGTTGGTTCGGAGGAGGATGAATGCCCCGAATAACCGGATGGTGGGTCCGGTTCGCCCGCATCCCCCTCGGGGGCCTGCTGGTCCACGCCGCCTGGATTGGGGTCCAATTCGTCACCGTGGATCCCCGCGACACGACCTTCCTTGGCCTCTTCCTGGACCCGCATTCCGGTCTCTATACCGTCTGGACTCTTTACCGCCGGCTCGCGGGCTCGGTTCCGTATGCTGTCCAGCTTCAGCTACGGCAAGGCCAAGGCGTACTTCCTCTCCCGCGGCTATCGGGAGGGGGCGGACGTATGCCAGGTGAACCCGGCCTTCAGTTCGGTGATCGTCCGGGTTAAGTTCATGGAACGATACGGGCTCAGCGTGCACCAGGCGGCGGCCCTGGTGCTGGCCCGCCGTCGGGTCATGCCGGTCGGCAATGGCGCCCACGTCACCCTCTTTGTACCTGCAAGGAAGCGAGTGAAGCACGTATGGACGCACCGGGGAGCGGTCTCGGGACAGCTGAGACCGGCGCTTGCAGCGCAGCACCGGCTGGGGAGGCGGAGACGCCGGCCCAATCCGGTCCGGGCTGTTCCTGGTGGGGATGGCCTGTATCCGGACCCGTTGGGCGTCCCCGGGTGAGAGTCCAGGGCGGAGCCGCCTTGAACTCTCGGGGCGGCGGCGCGGCACCGGCCGCGTTTTCAGAGAAGGCTGACAATAGTTGTGTTGCTAAAGTCAACCATTTCTACTACGGTTGGAGTGATGAAGCCCTTATGTCCCCAACCTGCGGTTCACCAGACCGGACACAGAAGAGCAAATGCTTCCCGTTCCTGTACAATTCCCTCTGTTCCTTTCCCTCCTCGCAGTAACCTTGACGGCCTGCGGCCCCGGAGCCCCTCATCCCCCTCCAGACCTGAACCCAACCATCACCCCTCTTGAGAGCCGACTGCGGGCAACCCACCGACCTCCATCGCCCACCCCTCTACCCCCGCTGGAACCCGCCCCAACCTTGGAAGGCATATGCCCAACGAAGGAAGAAACAAACTACATCCGAACTCTCACCGCCCACATGACCATCGCGGGAGAAACAAGTGACCGAATCTCCCGCCTGTTCAGCCAAGCCTCAGAACAACCCACCCTCTTCCAATCAGAAAGCTGGGTTGCACAGATCGAAATACAACTGACGCGGCTGGACGTCGCAGCACAGAGGTTGCAGGACCTCCAATCACCCAATTCCATGCCCCACATCCATGAAACCGTCTCCCACCTTGTCGAAGCCGTCCAAGCAGCCGTTCAGCACCATACCTACGGGCTCGACGACTTGGATACCAGCGCACTTGAGAAGGGCAATGAGCTAATGGCCCAGGCGAGCATCCACACCGTACTATTGGTCCATCAACTGCAAACCCTCTGCGACGCACCCCGCTCAAATAAGCAACTATCTCAAAACCCGAGCCCGGCGATTTCCGGTTGCGGGTTCCCTACCTGTATCGCGGCTGTGGCCTCCGGTGGACCCGGACGGCGAGCGGGACCGGAAGCCAGGAGAGTTCCTCGCTTGAGCTGGACAGCGCGCCCAAGCCTCTGCATGTAGTAGTGAGAACCGGTTGCAGCGGCGGATCAGGCTCCACCGGGATACCCGGTTCAGGTTCACCCTGACACGCTACGAGAAAAATGACCATAATTGCCATTAACAGGACAATGCGTCTGGTCACGGGCATGCTCGAACTCCGGCGGTACCTCGGAGTGGATTTCGGTGTTGACCTTCACCCGTTTCAACACCAACTGGACCATCCGCCATGCTTTCTTTGCCTCAAAGATGGCCCACTTCCAACCGTTGTAAAAAAGGTTGACTATAGTCACAAGGCTATGGTCAGCCAAATCTGAAGACGTGGTCTGCGCCACGCCGCCGCCCCAACAGTTCAGGCGGCTCCGCCCGGGACTCTCACCCGGGAACACCGAACGGGTCCGGATACGGGCCTTCCCCACCAGGGACAGCCCGGACCGGATTGGGCAGGCGTCTCCGCCTCCCCAGCCGGTGTTGCGCTGCAAGCGCCGGTCTCAGCTGTCCCGAAACCGCACCCCAGTGCGCCCATACGTGCTTCACTCGCTTCCTCACGGGTACGGTGAAGGCGACATGTGCGCCATTGCCGGTGGGACAGACCCGCCGGCGGGGGATGCCCTCGGAACAACCGAGCAAACGACGGGCCAGCACCAGGCCTGCTGCCTGGTGAACGCTGAGCCCGTAACGCTCCATGAACTTGACCCGGCCTATCACCGAACTGAAGGCCGGGTTCACCTGGCATACCTCCACCCCATCCCGGTATCCCCGGGACAGGAAGTACGCCTTGACCTTCCCGTAGCTGAAGCTGGACAGCATCCGGCTCCGTCTGCGGGACTCGCCCTCGAGAACGGCCTTCTTCTGCCGGAAGTCCAGCCGCTCGATGACGACGGGCTTCCTGACCTCTTTGGCGTACTCCACCACGCCAGCCACGGCGTCGCCGATGACCGCCTCGGCCTGGCGCTGGGATTTTCCGTAGGTGACCAGCGGCACGCTGAAAGAATTGATGCAGTTGCCCGAGCCATCTGTCTCGCAGACCGCCAGGTGGTCGGCGTTGAGATCCACGCCGATGGTGCCGTGCCGCCGGTCGGTGACCACGGGCACGTCCATCAACTGAGTGGTGGCGAAGACCCGCCAGCCCTTCCCGTCCCGCTTGAACCGGTAGCTGATCGCCTGGCCCAACTCAGTCCTGCGGGCCGCCTTCTCACCGTGTTCACGCCGATACACGGCGTACTCGGCATTGCTCTGCAGGGCCGCCAGCACCTGCTCATGGCCATAGGCGAACTTGATTCCCTCGATGACCACGTATTTGCCATGCTGTTCGCCCAGGCAATCCGGCATCCGCAACCTGAGGGTCAGGGTACCATCACCGGCAACACCGGCCACGCACAGCTGGCAGCCCGCCGTCTCGTCCCGGCTGCCCAGCACGAAGAACTCGTCGCTGCGGGCATCCCGCCAGTCCCTGAGCCACTCCGCATGGCTGCCGTACCCGTTGGTCTCCAGGTCATGCTGTTTGCGCCATAGCCGCTTCGACCCGAAGCAAAGGCGCACCCGCCCCTCAGCAATGTCGGCTTCCAGCCCGGCCAGCCTGGACTTCAGATTGGCCAGCCGCCGCTTCTTCTGGTGCACCTGGTCCCGCCGGCGCTGTAGCTGAACCTTCCCGATCTGCCGCTCGGCCCGGGCAATCCGCCGTTGCAGGCTGTCCACCCTCAGTTTCTGCTGCTCCCTGACCGAAGCCACCTTGCCTTCCAGGGACACCCGCACCCCGTTGAACATACGGGCCGGTATCCCGTACTGCCGCAGGTACTCGCCTTTCAAAGAGGCTGCCGTTCTTCCTGCCGCCACAGCAGAGAACAGCTTCCGCTGCACCCGCCCGTACAGCCAGGCGTACGCCGACAGCGCGGCATCACCCTCCGACCGGTCACGGCCCTGATAACCGGAGATGCGAGTCTGGCAGGTGGCCTGCATCAGCCCTCACCCGCCGCAGCTATCGCCCGCTCCGCCCGACGACGGGCCGAACGCCTGCCATACAACCGGGCACAGAGGGACGTCATCACCTCGGTCACGTCCCCCACCAGGTCATCCTCCAACTCCCCATCATCCATTACCAGGATCCGGCCTCCCCGGGCCAGCAGGGCCGCCTCCAGGTATTCAAACCCGAACCGGCACAGCCGCTCCCGGTGTTCCACCACTATGGTCCCCACCTTGGGGTCCGCCAAGACACGACTCAACTTGCGCCGCTGGCCGTTCAACCCGGAACCCACCTCCTTCACCACCGCGGTCGGCTGCAATCCCCGCTCGGTGGCCCACTCCGCCAAACGGCCGGCCTGACGGTCCAGGTCGTCCCGCTGGTCCGCCGAGGAAACCCGGGCATAGAGCACACAACCAGCCGGAGGCTCATCGGGAACGATGACGTAGTAGCGGCCATTCGGCAGCTGCTCTATCTCAAGGCCCGCCGGAAGCTTCCCATCCCGGTGCAGCCGGGAGGTGGTGGCCTTGTTGAAACCGTAGAGACGGCCCCAGGCCGTCAGGCTGATGCGCCGACTGGTAACATCCATACATACCTATTATACACCTTCAGACCCAACCGTTGATACCCTTAATGGGAACGGCAGCTAAGGGAATGTGTGGGCCCGAGAGCCCTGGGGGGCTAATGCAGGTAGGTAACGGGTGAAACCGGACGTGAACCTGGAAAACGCACTGGAATCCGGCATACCGTGTTGACGAAATCAGCACCCACGAACCCGCTCGTCCCCGCAATTTTCCTGAACGGCCAGGAAAAAGGACTCCTAGTAGGGAGTCCTGCACTTCGAAGGGCTTGACCCTGGCCGGAAACCCCATTCCATCCCGTAGGGAGTCCAGCCATGCCGCGATGCTCGTCCAAAAAACGCGTCACATGCCCCTCTAGCCTCCGCATCGCCCGGAATTCCCTGATTTCGCCTGCTGCCTCAACTGAGAGAAAATGCTCGGGGTAAGACCAGCTCCTAAACGGGAAGGAGAGCGCCAGTACGGCCACTGCCACGGCCCAGTTTGGGACAAAGGCATCTTCTCGGGTTCGGAGCATCCAAATAATCGGTAGTGTCTCAGTTTGAATTTACCAACTCGCCGTCACTTGATGTTTGCGATAATCACTTGGACGCTATCCCTAGTTGGGCAGTCCCTTGAACCACACCTCAACGCTAAAGGATTCACCGTCAACGTCGTCATGGTAGGCATCGTATAGAAAGGTCAACCCTGTCTCGTCGGTCGGCACCGAAAAACACAGGTTGCCCCTCGTTTCGCCCCCTTTGTATAGTTTGGCCCCAAGCTCATCTGGAATCAGTCCGCAACGGTCTGAAAAGGGAGAATATGTCACGGGGTTCTCCGAACCGACCACCTCAAAGTCAAACCTACTAACGTCCTCATACTCGTCCACTGAACCTCGGACGTTTTCGACCTCAATCGTCCACATCACATAGCGGTCTCCTTCCTCGGGAGCGTCGTTGAACTGGCTTTCCTCTAGAACTTCCGGCCAAGCATCGGTGTCGAGAGCGACAATCTGCATGTCGAAGTTGCCGGCGCTGAATTTCTGCCCATAAGGCCAGGCTTTTGACCGGGTGGTGCCATCTTGGGGGGGTGGAGGTGTCGGCGTTGGAGTGGGGGGTGGGGTCGGTCCAGACAAGTAGGCATTGATAACTTTGATGACTTCGGCTCTGTCGATAACCCCATTCCCGTTGGCGTCCACGCAAGCCAGACCACCGTCCGCAGTTGCAGTCTGCGCGGTGAAAGTAGTGCTGATCACCAAGACCGCAATTGCGCAGCCAATGACCAAGCCCATTACCACCAGGAATAAGCCAGTCCACCATCCATTGCTTCCCATAGTGGGAACCCCCTTGCCGTTTGCAGGATATAGGCACTTGCTACGGTCACCCGGGCCCATCATGGAGCCGACCAGAGGGTACAAAGCCTGTCCTAGTTTCGCCCAATGGACAGAGATTGCCCATTTCCGAATGGCCGTTGCAAGCGGGAGTATCCTACTCAAGGAACAGGCGGTCAACCGCTTCCCTCCAGGCAGCGTGCCGTTTTAGGGGGTGCGGGTTAAGGGCTAAGGGGCTCTGAGTTCCTGTTTCCGCAGGAGCGACGAGGTTGGAGCGGGAACGAAATTAGCCAATTTGTAACGCGTGCGCTTCCCGCAGGGCCGACTCGCCCTAACTCTATCCCAACCTTCTGGAGGGGGGCTAGGTGTGTAAAGTGCATAATTGTCAGACGCCCATCGGAATGCTGGGGCCATTCAGGATGAAGTGTTCGACATGGAGTGGCTGGCAGAACTTGTGGAGGCCCGTACCCCCCAGTCCGGGCCAAGGCGCCCCTACAGGAAGCGGAGGAACTCTGCCATTTCAAACTGAGACACTACCAAATAATCCGCTTTGCGCGATAACCAGAACGGGAGCGGAATCCTCCCCAAAATGACACACGAAGACCTGCTCCTCGCAACACTTATCTTCGCCTTTGTCGGCTTTATAAGCACCCTCATCGAGACGATTAGGCCTCTCGCTGCTCTATGTTTCCCACTGGCCGCAGTTCTCTTTCTAGCGTGGATGCTCTACGCATGACCACCAGAATGCCGGCGGCCGGGGCCAGAACCAGCGCGGACGGCAACACAGCGTTAAAGGGCCCCATGCACTCGGCGACCGCTCATTTCCGCTCCTGGATAAACATATAAAACCAGGGCGTCGTTTCACTTTGCAGGATGACCCCCCAGAATCCCCTGAACCAATTGACGGCCCTTTTCCCGCCTGATTCAATGGGAATATGGGCTCCGGCAAGGGAGCCCGTTTTTAACAATCAGGGGATACGGCCGACCCTGCTGCGAACAGGATCGGCCAGGGCATCCACCGCCCCACCGGCGGAGCCCACGGTCACAGGAGAGTGACCGCCAGCATTATAACGCAAGGCGTGGCGGTTGCCGTGGATACGAGATACGGGCCGGTGGATGTCGATCCACGTATTCGTATCCGGTGCAGCAACCGCCTTTTCGTGTCCGCCTTCGGGGGCGTCGCCGCATCCGCAAAGGAGGTTGGCGATGCAAAATCGCTACGTAGGAGACGTTGGAGACTTTGGCAAGTACGGACTACTCAGATTCCTATCGGGGGAAACCGATCCCGGGACGAGGTTCCGGTTGGGCGTCGTCTGGTATCTCACGCACGACCAGACCCACGCGCGCGGCCGCGTTACGAATGGGGACGGCCAGCACTTGGGATATCTGATGCGGACCCTCTGCGAGGACAAGGCCGAATATCGGGACTGCGACCCCGAGCTTTGGGAGCGCCTGCGCGACCTGATCGTGCGGGACGCCCGTTGCGTCCACTGCGTCCAAGAGGAAGGAATCCTGCCGGACGACACGCTGTTCCACGGCACCATCCTCGAATACCAGAGGGGGTCGAACCGGGAGATTCGCCGCGCGGCACGGTTGCTCTGGTGGCGTGGTGCCATGCTGGCGACTCGGGGCGCTGATCTGGTATTCCTCGACCCCGACAACGGGCTGGGCGCGGACGCCCGGATGTACCAGGCCGACGGCCCGAAATTCCTGTACTTGCGGGAGGTGTGGGCGGCTGGCAAATCCATCGTGACGTATCAGCACATCCACCGGATCGGGGGAGCAGAGGATCAGACGAGGGAGCGGGTCGAGGCAATACACGACACCCTGGAGGGCTCCGACCCGATTCCGCTCATGTTCCACCGGGGGACGGCGCGGGTTTTCATGGTGATGGCACAACCCCACCACCCCGAGATCAGGCAACGAGCGGCCCGGTTCGCCGAAGGCATCTGGGCCGACAACGAACATTTCGAGTGGGTGCCATAAGGGGCAAAGGGGGCGGGAAATTCCCGCCCCTTCGCTACTCGAAAAGGTGCCGGTAGTTGGACTTGAACTTGGAATCGTGACCCTGGGAGAAGACGGAATCCCGGCCACGCGGCCGATCTGGGCAATCGGGTTCACAATGGCAGGTTCCGTCGGCGGGTCCATAAAGTTCAATCGCGCGTTGTTTTATCATTTTCAACACCCTCAAACTTAATACTTGTGTCTAAATCATTTTTGTGATACAATAGTTATAGGCATTTTCAACGCCTCAACTTTACAGGCCCCGACTGCTGGAATCAGTCGGGGTTCTGTTTTGTCCCCCGTTATTTCACTCTTTCACCTCCAGTGTGCTTTCGTATACCCAATATAACGCAAAGCACAGATAATGTTAATCTCAGTTGTTTGGTGGCGCGAATAATGAAGTTCTCCACCGTTCTGGAAGAGACCTCCGAACCTGGGCGTTGGTTGCTGTCGCTTCGCGCTGGGTCGTTTGCCTGGGCCCGCCCCTTATGTCCGCCCCCCGGTCCCCATCCAACCGACAAGGTGGACGAGTCTTCGTCTGTGCCCAAACCCTAGTACAAATAGGTAAGGCTGTCGAAGACCTTTTCAACGAATGCCTGTTCGTTGAAGATTTCGCTGGAATGGTCGCATACGGTGATAGCGATGAAGGTCCATCTTATCCCGGAGAGAGTTGTTTGCCCGTGTCCGGTCATCGAACAGGAGTTGGCCGGACTTGCCGTGAAACCGAACCTGATTGCTTGCCTGGAGGCTGGGACGGAGCCAGTAATCTGGGCTGGAGGGGAGTATTGTCCCGTTATGGTCGCTATATCCCTTTCGCTGGCCTTCTCCAAATCGAAACCGGCCTTCCAACCATGGAGGGCGCGGAGATTTATTATGTGGACGAATACGGAGCGATCCGGCGTTCGATAAATTGCTTGATTTTCATGGTAGTTGGTGCTACCCACGTTCTTTGCTGGTTCATCCAAAACGAAGTCAGAGGGGATGTCCACAGTTAGTATCCCAAGGTCGTTCCTGGGCTTGAGAGGATGCAGTCTCGGGGTGGGTCGTGGCGTAGCGGTTGGCGTTGACGTGGGCGTCGGTGCGGGCGTTGGGGTAGGGGTAGCGACCGGCGTCGGCGTCGATGGCTTGGTAGGCGTTGGCATGGGAGTGGGTAGAGGATCCGGGATGCGCTGGATCAGCCTCACCTTTGGGTTGCCGGATCGCTCCATCTTTCCAGCATTGAAGGACAGATCCGACGCCAATCGGAACCTCGGGACGTCCTGCCGCAAGGCGTCATCCGGGCAAGGCGCGAATGGGTTGTTGAAGCTGAAGCGCGACGTGAAGAAATAGCATTCCTGCCCGGAGTGCATATACTTCACCGCCATTTCGTAGCACCGCCCGGGCGCGAATCCTCCCGGTGGATAGTCGGTGAGCATAACGACATACCCGGACGTGCTGAATTTCCCGTTGTGGGTGAACAGGGTCCCGCCCAGCGCCGTCGTTTCTTCGTCTATCCGGCATCCGTTCAAGATCGCGGTTTCTTTGTCGTTCCAGGCGGCTGAACGGCGTCCGTAGGCGTCCACTATCCGGTCCTCTCCCACCGAGAAAACCCGGTCTGAACCCAAATTCCACAAGGTAGTCATGGCAGGTGTGGGGGTTGGCGTAGGCGTTGGTTCAGACGTTGCCGTAGGTTCGGGAGTCGGCGTTGGCGTAATTGTAGGCGTGGGATTGGGCGTTACCGTGGGCGTTAGCACCGGGGTATCCGTTGCTGTTGGTTGAGGCGTGTAAGTGGGCGCGGCCGTCGCGGTTGGGGAAGCGTCCGAGCTGGTTTCGGCAGCGTCGGGGGTATCAGGCGTCGCGGCGGGAGTCGTGCAGGCTAGGATAAACAGGAAGAGGGCGGGGACAAGGATTCTCGGCATCGGGGAACCCCCTTGTGGCTGAGATGGGTTACTTGCCACAGTCTCCCGATCCCGTCATATGCCGGACAAGGGGGTATAATGCCAGGGCAATCGCGTTATGGATGATAGAGTTGGCAGGGTGAAAGGTCGAGGTTGTGGGGGAGGATGTGCGGAGCTATGGAGCGGGGAAAGGGTGTGTCTATCGTGGAGAGTTTTGGGGGATTGGAGGATCCCAGGATAGACCGGTGCAAGCGGCACCAGTTGCTTGACATCATCACCATAGCCATCTGCGCCGTTATCTGCGGTGCCGACTCGTGGGTTCACGTGGAGATGTTCGGCAAGAGCAAGGAGGACTGGTTCCGCACTTTACTGGATCTTCCCCATGGAATACCGTCCCACGACACTTTCGGCGACGTGTTCTCTCGTCTGGACCCGGACCGATTCCAGGAATGCTTCATGGAATGGAGCCGGTCAGTGGCCGAGTTGCTGCCCGGAGAGGTGGTGGCCATCGACGGCAAGACGGTGCGCCGCTCCCACGACAAGAGGGCGGGCAAGGAGGCCATTCATCTGGTCAGTGCCTGGGCCTCGGCCAACACTCTGACCTTGGGACAGGTGAAGACGGAGGAGAAGTCTAACGAGATCACAGCCATTCCCCAGCTGCTGAAACTGCTGGACTTGAGGGGATGCATCGTAACCATAGACGCCATGGGCTGCCAGAAGGAGATTGCCCAGGGGATTCTGGACCGGGAGGCCGACTATCTCCTAGCAGTCAAGGAGAACCAGGGGCGGCTCTATCAGGACATCCGGGACCTGTTTGAAGGCGCGGAGGAAGGGGGATTCGATGGAGTTCCCCACGACTATGCCACCACTCTGAACAAGGGGCACGGGCGGATAGAGCGGCGGGAATGCTGGGTGATCGGCGACCCGGCCTGCTTGGAATACCTGAGCACTGGGAAGGATTGGCCCGGGTTGCTATCAGTGATGAAGGTGACGGGCCGGCGTGAGACTGATACGGGGACCACGGTGCACTCCCGGTATTACATCAGCAGTCTGTCGGGACCGGCTGAACAGATGTTGCGGGCGGCGCGGGCCCACTGGAGCATCGAGAACTCGCTGCACTGGAGTATGGACGTCACCTTCCGGGAAGACCAGGGCCGGATGCGCAAAGACCACAGCCCCCAGAACATGGCGACGCTGAGGCAGATAGCCCACAACCAGCTGAAAAGGGAAACCAGTCTGAAAGTCGGCATCCAGGGCAAGCGCCTGCAGGCCGGCTGGAGGGACGATTACCTCCTCAAAGTCCTGCTCAGTTAAAACGCGATTGCCCTGGGTATAATGCCCATCTGGTGGCGTGACGGGGGGGAACATGAAAAAGAGAAACTGCGGCATGGTCAATTTAGCACAACCGCCGGTCTTGTGCGAACCATGAATCAATCCGGCGGTCAGTTCCCGGGCGAGGCGATCATGACGGCCTTCCAATGCTCCACACCGGGGGTTCCCATCCCCGGAGTTCAGCGGTAGCCAACCCAATATAGATGGCGGGGGGAACGATGGTGACGGAAGCGATGAGCGTGGCCGATATGGTGACGCGAAGCCAGAGCGGTAAAGAGGGAAACGGCATCGGGGAACCCCCTTGCGGATGAGGTCGGGTAGACGCTACACCCACCCGTATACCGTTGCGCCACAAGGGGACACGAGGCCCGCCTCAGATTCGCAACGGATGGGATTCCGGGTCTTAATCGTTAAGGTGGGTGTAGCGTCTTCATCTTGCCATGCGGAAAGCCGAGCGTTCAACCCGAGAAATTGCGGAATTCGTCGCGCTACGGCCATTATCGTTTATTGACCGCTACTCCGAAACAGAGAGGTTGCCCGGATGACTTGCCAAGTCGGCATCACGACGGATCCCGACCGCCGGAGGCGAGAATGGGAGGGTGAACGCCCAAGCCTCCAGAACTGGCAGATTCTCGGTCACTATCCCTCAAGAACGACAGCGCAACAAGCCGAGAACCGAGAGGCTAGGCGTCGTGGGTGCAATTCGAGCGCGGGGGGGAGCGGTCCCGAGCGGGCCTTGTGGTGCGTCTATTGCTTCGACTATTGACGGGGAGGAACGGCGACGGAACTTGATTGAGAGATTTAGCGCCATGATGCCCGGGTGACGGCAGTGTACTACTGGTCCACCAACACCACCCCGCCGAGTGTTTATCATTGGTGCCCGAATTGCCTCTCGCCCCACCACAAAGCTGAATTGAGCGCAACCAGAATCGCTAGGGCGGTACCGGCGACCCAGGCTATGATAACTGCGCGCGTCATGGTGCGTCTCCCAGGCGGCGTGTCGAGAGCGCCATCGCGGGGACAAGAATCGGGAGCGCGAAGATGAGGGTCTCCCCGCGCTCCCGGCAGTGAGGGCCGGTGGTGAAGGCCCACGGCTCGATTTTGTGTCGTGTTGGGTTGAGCGTCAAGGCGCGTTGACATCAGGGTTGCCCTGCTTTACCATGCTCCGGCATCCCGGCTGACGTCGTGCTGTGTTGGGTGGATGTTGGGGCGGCGGCAGGCGTCGCCCCTCACTTCCCCAGCAGCCCCTTTATGGCCTCGCCCGTCCTATCGGCGTTCACCGCCACCTCGTATTCACCCTCTTCCGCTCCGGCTTGGAGCGTAACCGCTTCGGTCTCGGCGTTGTACAGGACCAGGAACGGGACGGTGGCCGAGACAGTCCCCGCATCATTCGGAAGTGGCGATTCAGCCGAAAACACGACACGGGAACCGAGGGTTGGGAGTTCGATAACGGCGACCGGCTGGATCGTGACCGTTATCGTCTCAACGATAGAACCCACGTAGAAATCCGCGCTCACGCTGGTGTCGCCCAGGAGTGCCAACACCCCTTCGCCGAAGGGCCAGCAGGACGATTGCAAAGTTCCGTCGCCCCTGGTGGGAGAGGGTTAGGGTGAAGGGATGGCTTCAAACGGCGAGAGCGTCACCCCATCCTAACCTTCCCCCGTCAAGGGGGACACTTGACTCGACTTTGCAATCGTCCTGCAACGGTCAGTAAAGCTACTTGTCGACTTTCATCCAATGGTGTATTGTGGGTGTATGGCACGTACCAATGTGGATATTGACGATCATGCTTGTGCCGAGGTCATGCGGCGTTACCAACTCCCCACGAAGCGCGAGGCAATCAACTTCGCGCTGCGGACGCTGGCGGCCGAACCCGCTTCGGTAGACGAGGCCCGTGCCCTTCGGGGGGCCGGATGGGAGGGAGACCTGGACGCCATGCGTTCCAACCGCGCGCCGTGATACTGATCGACACCTCGGCTTGGGTGGAGTTTCTACGCAATAAGGGCACTCCTGTCTGCGACCTCGTTGACGAACTGCTGGCAGGAGATATTGCTGTGTGCGAACCGGTGCGAATGGAAGTGTTGGCCGGGGCGCGGGACGAGTCACACCTGTTGAGCCTCCGGCGGCTGCTGGCGCGGGCAGCTGTGATACCGGTGCAACCCATGGACTACGAGGATGCCGCCGCGCTCTATCGCCGCTGTCGGCGGCGAGGAGAAACCGTGCGTAAGCTCATGGACTGTCTCATCGCTTCCGTTGCCATACGGGCTGGCGTGCCTATTCTGCACTATGACGCCGACTTCGACGTGCTTGCGCGGCACACAGAATTGCAGATTTACAAGAACTGAATGCCGAGGCGCGCGGTGAGACCGACGTTCCGTTGGACGGCGCGAACGTGGAGCAATTCTTCCCATCCAGCCGGTTTACCAGGCAGGAACTTGGCCCAGGCAGTGACCGGAGCGTGCATTCTGCTGAAGTATAGACGGGGCGTGTGCCGCGCCCATGTAGCGGCGTCCCTGGACATCACGGAGCGAACGGTGTTCCGGGCCAAGCGGCGCTACGTTGAGGGGAGAATGGAGCAGGTGCTGCGGCAGCACAACTCGCCTACACCTCGATGTAAGGTGGATGAGAAGGTCGAAGCCCACCTGATTGCTTTGGTATGCAGTTCGGCCCCGGACGGCCACAATCATTGAACTCTGCGGGCCCTGGCTGGCAAGGCGGTAGAGCGGGTGGAGCCGGTGTTGGCACAAGGTCGCTCCAAGAGGAACTTTCCTTGGAAACCTCAACCCGGTAGCTCGAGATGGCGGCCCGAGATGGCTGCACCGCCGTTACTGACCGGCGCGCTCCACGACAGGTCAATCCAGGTCTGCTTGGTGGCCGCCGCCGTCACCCGCCGGGTCCGCCTGTTGGCCGCCGCCAGATTCCCCGGATGCCTCCGAATGCTGTGGAGTAGGGCCAAAAAGGTAGAGGTTTATGAGCCTGATTACATCGGCCCTGGTGATAGAACCTTCTCCACCGAAGAGGTAGTCGTTGATGGCCTGTATGACCTCGCTCCGGTCAATCCGCCCGTTGCGGTTGGTGTCGTACTCGGTGATCAGAGGGTCCCCAGGGCAGAAAGACAGCCCAATCTGGGCAAAATCGTTGTCATCCACACCTCGCAAGCTGGCCGGCACGCACCCGGTCACCCGGTTTCCAGACAAGTACAGCGCCGTCAGATTCCTCAAACGGCCCAGTGCGGCCGGTATCTCCCCGGTCAACTGGTTGCCGTCGAGCCGCAGGTGCACCAGGTTGGTCAGGTTGCCCAACTCTGCCGGGATGGCCCCGGTCAACTGATTGCTGCGTAGGCTCAGGTAGGTCAGGTTGGAGAGGTTACCCAACTCCGCCGGGATGGCCCCGGTCAACTGATTGCTGCGTAGGCTCAGGTAGGTCAGGTTGGAGAGGTTACCCAACTCCGCCGGGATGGCCCCGGTCAACTGATTCTCCCACAGGAACAGTCCGTTGACCCGCCCGTTTGCATCAGTGGTGACACCGTACCATTCCCTGGTTGGCCGATCACTCAACCAGTTGACCTTGTTGGTCCAGTCCGCTCCGCCAGCGGCGTTGTACAGGATTTCCAGCACGGCGCGGTCCTCCGGAGAGTCCACTGGTGCGCAACTGCTGCCGTATACGGTGCCTATGCCCCGGAGCCATGTCTGAAATGCCTCATCGACCGGCGCGCAGAGACTGGGGTTGTTGTAGAAACCGAAGTATTCCAGCATGGCCAGCCCTGACAAAGTTCGAGGGACAACTCCGGTCAACTGGTTGTTAGAGAGAGACAGTTCTTCCAGGTTGGACAGGCTGCCCAGTTGGGTTGGGATAGTTCCGGTCAGCCCATTCCCCCATAGGTGCATTTCCTCCAGGTTGGAGAGGCTGCCCAATTCCGGCGGTATCTCCCCAGTTAACTGGTTCTCAGCAAGTTCCAGTTGCGCCAGATTCGAGATACTGCCCATTTCCGCCGGTATAGGCCCGGTCAGCTCATTCCCCCACAGGTACAGTCCTTCCAGGGTAGTGAGGCTGCCCAACCAGGTCGGAACAGAGCCGGTCAGCTGGTTCCCGCCTAGAGCCAGTATCGTCAAGCTGGTGAGACGGGAAAACTCTGGGGGAATCGCACCGCTCAATCGGTTCCGCGTGAGGTGCAGTTCTTCCAGGCTGGCCAGACCGCCCAATTCCGGCGGTAACCCCCCGGTCAATTCGTTCCTGGAAAGTGACAACAGCTCTAGATTCGCGAGGCGGCCCAGTTCAGCCGGTATCGTACCACTCAGCCCATTACCCCATAGGTATACTTCTTCTAGGTTGGTAAGACTGCCTAGCCAGGCTGGAATATTTCCGGTAAATTCGTTCTCATTTAAGACAAGTTTCTTCAGGTTCGCGAGGTTGCCCAACTCCGATGGTATTCCCCCGGCCAACCCATTTCTGGAAAGTGACAACACCTCCAGTTTCGAGAGGTCACCCAGCCATGAAGGAATTCCTCCGGTCAATTCGTTACCCCAAAGACCGAGTTCAACCAAGCTGGCGAGGCGGCTCAGTTCAGTGGGTATCTCCCCCGTCAATTGGTTCTCTGAAAGCCATAGTTCTTGCAGGTTGGACAGGCTACCCAACTCGGCCGGGATAGGCCCGGTTAGCTCATTGTCCCACAGGTACATCCTTTCCAGGTTGGACAGGCTACCCAATTCCGGCGGTATGTCCCCGGTCAATTCGTTCGCGCCAAGCGCCAGAATCTCCAAGCTGGTCAGACTGCCCAATTCCGCTGGAATAGTGCCGGTCAACTGGTTCCGCGTGAGGTGCAGTTCTTGCAGGCTGGTGAGATTGCCCAGTTGCGCCGGTATTGTCCCACTTAGCTGGTTGTCGTTGAGGGCCAGGTTGGTGACGCGGCCGTTGACGCCGGTGGTCACGCCGTGCCATTGGCCGATGGGCGTGTTGGTCAGCCAGTTGGCATTGTTCGTCCAGTTCGTACCGCCGGTGGCGTTGTAGAGGGCGTCCAGCGCTTCCCGGTCTGCGGCAGACTCCACGGCCTGGGGCATGTGGTAAGCGTAAATCTTTTCGTCATTCCAGTCCGACACCCACATAGTGGTCCCGTCGGACCAGATGCCTTCCGGGTTTTCGTTGCCAGAGGCATCAAGGGTATTGAATTCCTTGCCGGGGACCCGCGCCCTGGCGCCCATATCGTAAGCGTATATCTTCTTCCTGTTATCGTCCACCACCCACATGGTCTCGCCATCGGACCAGATGCCCTCCGGGTCACGGTTCCTAGCGTTGAGGCTATCGAAATCCTTGCCGGGTACCCGGGCCTTGGTGGCTAGGTCGTAAGCGTAAATCTTACCGTCAAACTTGTCCGCCACCCACATGGTCGTCCCATCGGACCAGATGCCGGTCGGCCAAGTGTTGCCAGCGGCAATCAGGGTATCGAATTCCCTACTGTGGACCCGCGCCTTGCTCGTCATGTCGTAGGCGTAAATCTTCTCATCGATCCGGTCCGCCACCCACATTGTCGTTCCGTCGGACCAAATTCCACTCGGACTATCGGTGTCGGCGTCGAGAGTATTGAAGTCCCGATCAGGGACCCGCACCCTGGTGGCCAGGTCATAGGCGTAGATCTTCTTAACAAGAAACCAGTCGGCCACCCACATCGTCGTCCCGTCGGACCAGATTCCTGCTGGTGCCGTGTTGAAAGCGGCGGCCAGTGTGTTGAAATCTGCCGTTGGATTCCGGGCAAAGGAATTGGACGGAACTGGAGCCGGGGGCGGCGTCCCGTCAGGCGGCGGAAGCTTGACAAAGCCGTGCCCCCAGGTGTTGTTGGGATCGGGACTCTGCCGCTGCTCGGCGTTGTCCTTCAGGTAGGCAGCTACCTGAGCCGGGGTATAATCGGGGAACCGCTGCCGGACCAGCGCCGCCAGACCGGCCACATGGGGCGCTGCCTGGCTGGTGCCGCAGAATCCACTGTTGTATTCGTTCAGAGGCGTCAGGGACGTTGCGCCGCAGGCCGCTCCCACCACGTCGGGCTTGGGCTTGACCCGGCCGTCGGGAGTGGGACCTCGGCTGCTGTAGGGCTCGATGGCGCGCACATCGTCCCAGTGGGCCGCGCCCACCGCCAACATGCCCTGGTTGGCGCTTTCCGCAGGATTGGTGATGCTGCCGTTCTTGGTGTAGTGCTCAATAGACCCAACATCACCAGTAACCACCAACTGAATCCAGTCGGGTACGCTGCCACCTTGATGGGATACTACAATATACCAATCTCCCTCGACAGGGACTCTGTACCTCAAGAATTCGTGGGGAATTTCACCGCTCTTCCCGGATTGAATGTCAAAACGACACTCTCCGACCCCGGATACAGTAGGATGGAATATACAGATATTGAGGTCAGTAGTCGCTCCCTCCCAACTATCATCCCATCGCAATTCGGCTCTAACTACATCTCCCGCCTCTAGGGACATATCGTTTCGAAGGTCGGTTCCGGCGAAATACATATAGCTACCAATAGGGCCGAAGGAGGAAGGAACTCCGAACCAAGTGCTCCGGGCATAATTCCCCGCACTGTTGACCCAAACGACTCCGCCGGCCACCGCCCGGTCCACGGTGTTCAGTGGGCTATTGCCGAAGGGGGACTTGCCATCGCCGGGACCGTCAGATGTCCAGCTTAACGAGGTGTTGATTACCGATACACCCTCGGCAATCATCCAGTCGACGGCAGTTTGCAGGTCGCCCTTTGTATGGCCATTGGATATGTAGAGGGAGACCTCGGGGGCGATGTCGACGAGGGACTCCGCTACCCGGGTCCCGTGGCCGCTACCGGCTTCGCAGTCCGCCAAGTTTGGGGTAGGCTCCCCAATATCCGTGTAGCACCTGGCTACCACCGTTGCTGGCAACTCCGTGCCCACGAGTCCGCTGAAACCTTCAAAGCCAGTGTCAATTATCCCCACCTTAACGCCCTGCCCGGTGTACCCGGCCAGGTTCCATGCGCCAGAAAGATGTGCTGCGGGGCCGTGGCCGGCAACTCGCTGGGCGCTCTGCCCCGGCTGCGGCGGGACTATTTCCCTCACCCGCAGCACCCCCGGCCGCTCCGACACCGGCCCCAGCAGGGAAACCGGCACGTAGGCCTCGGCGTAGTCGTCACCCACGTTGCGCGGGTCCCCCCCGTTCTCCTCCAGGAACTTCACCACCTCATCCACGCTGCCGGACAGGTAAATGGTCACCGCTACCAACTCCCCCTGGTGCATGGGCGCTTCTCCGGCGGCATCTTGAGGGGTGGCTACCCCTTCCTCCACCTTGGCCACCAGTTGGTCCAGGTGGGAACCCAGGTTGGGGTACGTCAATCCCCTCTTTTCCGGGATGGGCGGGGCTTGATCCTGACCCTGATCCGTGTCCTTCTTCTTGTCCCCGCCGCCATCGGCGGAAACGCCGGGCAGGGCCACCGACACGGCGAGTGCCAGGGCGCACAGGATTGCCATCGCCAGGGGCCTGAAAATGACTCTGCCCGAGCATGTTCGCCTCATTTCAACGTTTCTCCTTATTGTGGTTCCCCCCACTTCCCGCAGCCTTTGCTCCTTCCGGGACCGGCCCCCATTCCCCGCAAGGGTTTCTTCCCGACGGATCCTGGCCGGTGAAGGCCTAACCGCCCCGCTCCGCCGGCACGACCTCCCGCACCCGCAGTACGCCGGACTGTTCCGAAGCCAGCCTTAGCAGCGTCACCGTTCACGTATGCTTCGATGTAGTCATCCCCCACGTTGCGCGGGCCGCCACCGTTCTCTTCCAGGAAAGCAACCACCCTTTTCCAACTTCCACATCAGGTCAGTCAACCGCAGGATGCAGCATCAAGCCGTCCCGGCATAGGCTGCCCCCGTTTGAGGTCCGGCTAGCTGACGGTCACCTGCACCGCATTCGAGCAGTTATTGCCGGTGTTGGACTCCCGGGACACAGGTTCCACGCACGCCCCATAATAGTAAGTCCCCGCGCTCGGCGGCGCGGTCAGGTCAATAGACTCGCTGATGGTCGCGGACGCGGCCAAACCGCTCACCGCGTCCGGGCGGCCTATCTGCGTATCGCTGATGGTGATCGTGGAGTCGCTGGAGCGGTAGTGCATCAGCCTGGTCGAGCCCGAGGAACCGCTGCCCTGGTTGCGCACCGTGACGCTCAGGGTGAAGGACGCGGCGGCATAGGGCCTTCCGTTGCTGACCGTGGGCGGTTGGACGATCAGGTCGGGACTTGCTCCGCCGGACGCCGAGTCCGTGGTGGCGGTGGCCTCGTTGGAGGCCGGGGCCGTGCCTGCCGAGTTGATGGCCGACACCCGGTAGTGCCGGGCGCTCCCCGCCGTCAGCCCGGGGTGGGAGCGGCGGGTGGCCGTGGAGTTGGTGTTGGCGGCAAGATTGTCCCAGGATGAGCCGTCCGTCGAGACCTCGATGCGGTATCCCGTGATGGCTGCCCCGCCGTTGTTGGCGGGCGCACTCCAGGACAGGTCGATGCGGGTCTGCCCGTTGGCCGTGGCCCTCAAGTTGGTGGGCGCACCGGGTGCGCTCACCCCGGCCGGGCCAAACAGGTACAGGTTTATGAGCCTGATCAGATCGGCCCTGCTGATGGAATCTTCTCCACCGGAGAGGTAGTCGTTGATGGCCTTTATGACCTCGCTCCGGTCGATCTGCCCGTTGCGGTTGGTGTCGTACTTGTTGAGTAGAGGATCCCCAGGGCAGAAGGACAACCCAAGCCGTTCCAAATCGTTGTTCGCCACATCCCGCCATCTGTCCGGCACACACCCGGACAACTGGTTTCCCGACAAATACAGCACCGTCAGATTGAGCAAACGGCCCAGTTCGGATGGTATCTCCCCGCTCAACTGGTTGCCGTCGAGCCGTAGCGCTGTCAGGTTGGCCAGGCTGCCCAGTTCGGATGGTATCTCCCCGGTCAGCCGGTTGTTATGGAGCCGCAGCCCTTCCAACCTGGCGAGACTCCCCAATTCCGGCGGTATCTCCCCTCTCAACTGGTTTTCTCCCAGGGACAACGCTCTCAGGTTGGTGAGGCTGTCCAGTTCGACAGGTATGGCGCCACTCAGATCATTCCCCCATAGGTACAGTTCTTCCAGGTTGGCGAGAATGCCCAGCCAGACCGGAATTGGTCCGGTCACCTGGTTCCCGCCCAGGGCCAGTATCTCCAGGCTGGCCAGGCCGGCTAGCTCCGGCGGTATCTCCCCGCTCAACTGGTTCCGCGTCAAGTCCAGCTCCTTCAGGTTGGTTAGGCCGCCCAGTTGGGGTGGTATTGTCCCACTCAACTGGTTGTCATGGAGCCACAGCCGTTCCAGTCCGGCGGGACTCCCCAATTCCGGCGGTATCTCCCCGCTCAACCGGTTGCCGTCGAGCCGTAGCTCTGTCAGGTTGGCCAGGCTGCCCAGCCCGACCGGTATTGGTCCGCTCAACTGGTTTTCTCCCAGGGACAACCATCTCAGGTTGGTGAGGCTGCCCAACTCCGCCGGTATCTCCCCCGTCAGGCCATTCCCCCATAGGTGCAGTTCTTCCAGGCTGGTGAGGCTGCCTAGCCAGGTCGGAATAGTTCCGGTCAACCGGTTCCCGCCCAAGGCCAGCCTCTCCATGCCGGTCAGGCCGGCTAATTCCGGCGGTATCTCCCCGCTCAACTGGTTCCGCGTCAAGGACAGTTCCTTCAGGTTGGTCAGGCTGCCCAGCTGCGTTGGTATTGTCCCACTCAACTCATTGTCGCTGAGGTACAGTCCTTCCAGGTTGGCGAGGCCGCCCAACTCCGCCGGTATCTCCCCGGTCAACTGGTTCTCTGAAAGCCATAGTTCTTCCAAATTGGACAAACCTCCCAACCCCGCCGGAATCTCCCCGGTCAGCCCCTTTTCGGGAAGCCGTAATTCGGTGACCCGCAATGGTGAGCCTCCCAATGTGACTGCATCCCAGTCTTCGACCGGAACTCTGGCCGACCAGTTCAGCGTCCCCGTCCCTGCCAGGGCATCCCGCGCCGTCAGCAGCCGGGCGCAGTCGGCCGCCAGGCCCGGGTTGTTCGAGCAGAGGATTATGGGCGGCAGCACCGCGAACCCGTGCCCCCAGGTGTTGTTTGGATCAGGCACTTCCCGCTGCGCTGCATTGTCTTTCAGGTACTCCGCCACCTCCACCGCCCCCAATTCGGGGAACCGCTGCCGCACCAGCGCCGCCATCCCCGCCACGTGCGGAGCCGCCTGGCTGGTCCCACAGAAACCCAGCCGGCGTTCATTCAGGGGCGTCAGCGCCGTTTCCCCGCAGTCCGCGCCGACAATTTCGGGCTTCGGCTTCTCTCGGCCGTCGGGCGCCGGCCCACGGCTGCTGAAATACTCAATGGTTCCCGTGTCGTACCAGCGGGCCGCGCCCACCGCCAGCAACCCCTCGTTGGCGCTTTCCGCCGGATTGCCGATGCTGCCCCTCAAAGTATGGTGCTCTATGGCACCGGGGGCCCAGACCACAATTTGAATCCAGTCGGGGACCTCGCCACTGAAATGGGTCACCATTATGCCAAGATCGCTGTTGTTATACCTGGTACGGAGCGCGACTGCTTCCCACGGCACCTGGCCACTCTGTCCCGACTGCGGGTCGGCGCTGGAAAAGACGACTTCACCCGTGGGCTCGTGGACTAGATGCAGGTCCAGGTCGGTGTTGGCGCCAGCCCAGCTGTCTTCCCACCGCAACTGGACCACGAAAGTCGAACAAGCTCTCCAGGCGGCGTCGATAATCTCATCATTGATGCCGCCAAACCCGATTGCCCTATTTCCGTCCGGGTCTGAGTAGCCCCCAAACCAGGTGTTCTGAGCGGAGTTGCCCGCTGAGTTCACCCAGAGGATGTCGTTTGCCGCGGCCCGGTCCACGGTGTTCAGGGGGCTGACACTCAGGGGGGAAGTGCCATCGCCGGGACCGTCAAAGATCCAACTTGCGGAATAGTTGATGACCTGTACACCCTGGGATGCCATCCAATCCACGGCCTCCTGCATGTCGCCCCGTGATCCCGGATTGGCGATATACAGGGTCACCCCCGGGGCTATGTCAATAAGCGATTCGGCAACTATGGTCCCGTGTTCTTCATTGCGCCGGGCCCGGCGCTGATAGGCGTCAAGACATTCCGGCCAGGGAGACGTCGCCTCGGGCTCCTGGTCACAGTCGGCCAGGTTGCTGGTGAACACCCCAATGTCGGTGTAACAACGGACGACCACCGATGAGGGCACCTCGATGCCCCGAAGGGCGGAGAAACCAAAGAAGCCGTCAATAATGCCGACCTTAACGCCCTGGCCGCTGTATCCGGCTGCATTCCAGGCCTGGGAGCCATGGACAGCGGGGCCGTTTCCGATGACGCGCTGGGAAAGTTGAGCCGGCTGCGGAGGTACTATTTCCCGAACCCGCAGCACCCCCGTCCGCTCCGACACCGGCCCCAGCAGGGACACCGGCACGTAGGCCTCGATGTAGTCCTCCCCCACGTTGCGCGGGTCCCCGCCGTTGTCCTCCAGGAACTTCACCACGTCATCCACATTACCGGACGGGTAGATGGTCACCGCCACCGATTCCCCCTGATGCAGGGGCGCTTCCCTGGCGGCATCTTGAGCGGAGGAATATCCCTCCTCCACCTTGGCCGCCAGTTGGTCCAGTCGGGAACCCAGGTTGGGGTACTTCAGATCCGCTTTCTCTGGAATGGACGGGGCTTGGTCCTGACCTTGGTCCGTGTCCTTCTTCTTGTCCCCGCCGCCATCGGCGGAAACGCCGGGCAGGGCCACCGCCAGGGTGACTACCAGGGCGGCTAGGATTCCCATCGCCAGGGACCTGAGAATGACTCTGCCCGAGCATGTTCGCCTCATTTCAACGTTTCTCCTTATTGTGGTCCCCCCACATTCCGCAGCCTTTACTCCTTCCGGGACCGGCCCTCATTCCCCCGCAAGGGTTTCTTCCCGACGGGTCCAGGCCGGTGAACGCCCAACCACCCCGCCCCGGCTCCGGCGGCACGCCCTCTCGCACCCGCAGTACGCCGGGCCGTTCCTAAGCCGGCCCGAGCAGCGTCACCGGCAAGCAGGCTTCCCCCACGTAGTGCGGGTCGCCCCCGTTCTCTTCCAGGAAAGCAACCACCCCTTTCCAACTTCCACATCAGGTCAGTCAACCGCAGGATGCAGCATCATGCCGTCACGGCAAGGGCTGCCCCCGTTTGAGGTCCGGCTAGCTGACGGTCACCTGCACCGCATTCGAGCAGTTATTGCCGGTGTTGGACTCCCGGGACACAGGTTCCACGCACGCCCCGTAATAGTAAGTCCCCCCTGGATCATCCGGCGCTGTTAGTTCAATTTCGCGTGGAAGACTCTCCGATGCGGCGACAACTTCCACGCGGCTATCACCCAACCGTGTATCGCCGGTGGAGATGGCCGAGTCGGTGGAGAGGTAGTAGACCAGCCTCGTCGCTTCCGAAGCACCATTGCCCAGGTTGCGCACCGTGGCGCTCAGCGTGAAGGGTGCTCCGGCACCGGGGCGGGGCTCGCTGACCGAAACGTCCCTGACGACCAGGTCGGGACCCACCACCGTAACCGCCGCGGCATCCGAGCAGTTGTTGCCGGTGTTGGATTCCCTGGACACCGGCTCCACGCACGCGCCGTAGTGGTACGTTCCCGCCCTCGACGGCGCGGTCAGGGCAATCGACTTGCTGATGGCCGCGGACGCAGCCAGACCGCCCACCGTGTCCGTGCCCACCTGCGTATCGCTGTTGGTGATCGTCGAGTCGCCGGATCGGTAGTACACCAGCCTCGTCGTTTCCGAAGCGGCGCCGCCCCGGTTGCGCACCGTGGCGCTCAGGGTGAAGGACGCCCCGGCATCGGGGCTGCTTGTGCTGACCGAAGCCGGTCCAACGACCAGGTCGGGACGCTCCGCCACCGTAACCTGCACCGCACCGGAGCAGTTGTTCCCGGTATCGGACTCGCCGCTGACGGCATCCACGCACGCGCCGTAGTGGTACGTCCCCGTGCTCGACGGCGCGGTCAGGTTAATCGACTGGCTGATGGTCGCGGACGCAGCCAGACCGCCCACCGTGCCCGTGCCCACCTGCGTATCGCTGGTGGAGATCGTGGAGTCGCTGGAGCGGTAGTAGCGCAGGGTGGTCGAGCCCGAGGAACCGCTGCCCTGGTTGCGCACCGTGGCGCTCAGGGTGAAGGACGCTCCGGCACCCGGACTGTTGTCGCTGACCGCAGGCGATTGCACGACCAGGTCGGGACTCGCCCCGCCGGACGCCGTGTCCGTGGTGGCGGTGGCCGCGCTGGACGCCGGGCCCGCGCCTGCCGAGTTGATGGCCGACACCCGGTAGTGCCGGGTGCTCCCCGCCGTCAGCCCGGGGTGGGAGTAGCGGGTGGCCGTGGAGTTGGTGTTGGCAGTCCGATCGGCCCAGGATGAGCCGTCCGTCGAAACCTCGATGCGGTATCCCGTGATGGCGGCCCCGCCGTTGTTGGCGGGCGCACTCCAGGACAGGTCGATCCGGGTCTGCCCGCTGGCCGTGGCCCTCAAGTTGGTGGGCGCGCCGGGTGGGTTTACCACGACCGGGCCAGACAGGTACAGGTTGATGAGCCTGATCACCTCGGCCCTGCTGGGAGCATCAGCTCCCGTGCCGGAGAGGTAGTCGTTGATGCCCCTTATGAGCTCGCTCCGGTCAATCCGCCCGTTGCCGTTACCACCATTAGCAGGGTCGTCATACCGGGCAACCAGCGGGTCCACGGGGGACACTGTCACCGTGTCAGCGCCGCCGACCACATGGTCGTTCCCGTCAGAATCCGTCAGGGTTCCGGAGAAGGTGTGCGGACCCGTCCCGCTGGCGGCGGTAACGGTGTAGGTGAAGGATGTATCTCCCTGCAGGGTGAAAGTGACCTGCCGGGAACGGACATTGACCCGCCCCGAGCCAAGACTGCTGGATACGTAACTGAAACCCTGGGGCAGCGTCTCGATCACCGTGCCGCGCGAACCGTAGTTGGCCGGGTTGATGGTCACCGTCACCTGGCCGCCCGGGGCAACCGCGGCCGGGGAGAAGGACCTGGTGGCGCCGGCGCTTCCCTGGGCGGTTACAGGGGCAGTGCCAAACAGGCCCAGGGCAGCCGTTATCGCAGCCACCAGCGTTGCCACTAACACCTTTCTGAACATAGCTCTTTTCTCCTTAAAGCTGCTGGGTTGGGACTTGACGCCCTTTGCCGGATGACGCTTCAGAGGTGGCGACGGGCGACGTTTCCGGTTGCCGGCGGTGGCGGAGCATGGATCCCATCTCGACGGGAGCGGCAGCGGCGACGATGGCCCCGACCTCTCCGGCCAGGATGCCATTGGCCTGGAGGCCCGTCTCAGAGAAGCCCATGAGCCGGGGCGGTTGTCGCAGGCCGACCCGGATGCGCGCGGACTCCCGATTCGTGAGCCTCGCACGCGGCCATCGCAGATACACCAGCGCTTCACAAGATACCGGCCGGTCGATCTCTGAGCAGTCGGTCCATAGGCGTTCGGCCGCGGTGCCGGTGCTAATCCGGTCCAGTAGAGGTAGCGGATGTCCCCGAGGCCAATAGTTAAACGCTGACCAACCTTGCACAGGGCTCAGTCGGCCGCGATGCAACCTACGCGAGCAACTCACTCAGGTCAGATGCCCGCCGCACCAGCGGGCAGCACTTTCGAGTGGAGGACAAGGTGCAAGACATATCCAAGGCCTCCACCCGCCAGGGAAAAGACGAGCTTGATTATCCACTCGGAACGGTCCTCGTCGACCCTTGAAGCAAGCACGAAACCCAGCGCGGCGAACCCCAACGGCAAGATGAACCTGGACCACGTTATGAGTTGGTCGCGGAATTCCAATTTCATGCCTCCCGTCCGCCGGCGGTTGACCTGCCTACCCGGCCCCACCCCGTCAGTTGTGATTGAGGCTCACAGTCTCGAAGCGGCCGTGGTCGCCGCTCTTCTCAGGCCGCCAGTCGCCCAGGCCGATGCGCCGACCCGCGATGTCCAGCCATGCCTCCAGCTGCTGCTGGTCCACCAGCTCGTCGTCGCAGTCCAGGGTGAAGTGGCAGCCCCAGGGCAGGTCGAACATGGCCCGGGTCCGGAGGATGCGCTGGCGCTGCACCACCACGCCGGTGCGGAACTGGGTGGTCTGCACCAGGGTGGCCAGGTCCTCACCGTAGCGGTCCCGGTCGTAGCTGAACTCCCGCACCTCGTTGACGATCAGTCCCTCCCGCACCTGGGGCCCCTGCCGCAGCTTGCGCGCCGCCGTCTCGATGCAGGAGCGGATGGCCGCCGCCGGGATGGTCGGCTTCCCGTCCCGGTCCAGCCAGAGGGAAAGCTGGCACTCCAGCTCGGCCATCCGGTCCTCGTCGGACTCGGTCCGGTTGGAGGCGGTGATGCGGGCCTGGCCCGACTTCTCGATATTGGCCGGGTGCTTGGGGTCGATGCCGGCCCCGGAGTGGTGGATTATCGGGCGGATGCCCCGGATTTCCACTTGGTACAACATGGGACTGCTCCTGTGTGAAATAAACCCTGCCTCGCCACGCCACGCCGAGCCTCGCCGGGCACCGCCTAGCCATGAAGGGGTTGTCTGGGCGGAATCAACCTCGCCCCGCCTAACCCAGCCACGCCACGCCACGAGCGGTCGCTGTTGCGAAATAGACCTGGTCCTTGCCACGCCGCGGCCAGGAGCGGCCGCCTGGCCAAACCCTGCCCTGCCACGCCGGTTTCACTGGCTGGCGGGCTCGGCCGCGTGGTGCTCCTGATGCTGCGGTGTTGGCGGCCCAGCCTGGTACTCCGCCTCGACCTGGGCCGTGACGTCCCGGATGTTCGCCTCGTCGGAAAGGGAGAGCGATACTGCGACCACGCCCGTGAATCTCTCGAAGTGGGTGATGGCCCCGGCGCGTTCATCACCTGAATAGTATCCGGTTATGATGTCTATCCCGCCGCTTTCCGTGCCCGGCCCCAGGGGGAACGTATCGGGGCCTGTCGTACCAACCTTCAGCAACTCGCCGTTCAGGAAGATTGATCCGGTGTCGCCAATCGCCGAGGCGGCGACATAGTTCCAATGGCCAGCTCCCGTGCGGAGGTTGGGCGCCGCTCCCCTCGCGACCACTTCCGAAGGCTGGTTGCCTGTGCGTTTACGTATCTGCCAGGTGCCGCCGCTATGCACTATAAAGACCAGGTGTGGACTTGTGACAGATGAACGCAATCTGAAGCCGTAGTCAAAAGCCTGGTCGCTGGTGCCGGCATAGGGGTTCTCAAACCACGCTGAGACGGTTATGTTCTTGCGCGCAACGCGGGGAGACACCGCCTCAATCAGCCCGTCCCCAGGGTCATGGTGCATATGCCCGGCCAGGGGGCCGAAAACGGTCTCCAGATAGGTGTCACTGGGCTGGGGCGTGGGCCGGGGCAGCTCCCCGGAGCGGAGGGCGGGGATGCGGTTCTGGACGGTGGTCTCCATGACCGCGTAGTTCACGTTCTCCGCCAGGATGCCGTACCCCCAAGCGTTGATGCCGACGACCTGCCCATCGAGGTTGAGCAGCGGGCCGCCGCTGTTGCCCGGGTTGACGGGCGTGTCGGTCTGGACCAGCTCGGAGCCCGCCGCGGAGTCGTACCGGAAGGCGGATACTATGCCCCGGGTGACCGAGGCCAGTCCCGGCGGGATGACCCTGGTGGGTCTCTCCACCGCTTTCGGCTGCAGATGAGACAGGGCATAGCCGATGGCCACCACGGGGTCGCCGACGCGGAGGGACAGGGAGTCTCCGAACCCGGCGGCAACGCAGTCCGCGCAGGGGATGCGGACCACGGCCAGATCCTGCCTGCTGTCCGCCCCCACGACATACCCGGATAGTTGCTTGGTGTCCCTCACGGTGACGGTCACGTTGACGTCATACCCGACGACGTGCTGGCTGGTGACGATGTAGGCGTTCCCGGCCTCGGTCTGGAATATGACGCCGCTGCCCTGGCCGCCGTCCGGCCGCTCGATTTTCACCACGGCGGGGCGGACGCGCTCGATCATGGCGGCGAGCTGGGCGGGGGACGCTCTTTCCCCCGCGGCTTCGGGCATGGGGCCGATGGACATGGGGATGCAGGCCGTCAGCAGAACGGCCAGGGAGAGGGCCAGGAGTGCGGCGTAGAATTTGCGCATCGGGGTTCTCCTTCTCTGTCCACGAACGGTTGCCTGGAATGACGAAAGGCCCCGGCAGCAATCACCGGGGCCTCCTTCTGGTCACTTGGGCCGGGTCCCAGCCGGAGGGGACTAGGAGCTGCGGCTCAGGTACCAGATGCCCCCCGCTCCAGCAAGGGCCAGGATGGATACTACCAGGGCGATGATCGCCAGGGTCTCACCACCGGCGGCGCCGGCAGGGCCACGGGCTCCGGCGGCGCCGGCCTGTCCGGGTTCGCCGGGCGATCCGGCGGGACCGGCTTCGCCCTGCGCGCCCTGGGGACCCTGGGGCCCTTGCGGACCGGTAGCACCGGCAGGACCGGCTGCTCCGTCATGTCCGTGTTCGCCCTCAGGGCCGGCAGGACCGCGCGGGCCGGCTGGTCCACGAGCCCCAGCCGGACCCGGCGGTCCTGCTTCGCCCGTTCCGCCCATCATCATCATGCCCTCGCCGACCATGAGGTCCATCATGGACGCGCCGCCCATCATCCACTCGCCCTTTTCCATCACCATTGCGTCGCCGACCATGAAGCTGACCTCGGTGCCGTCGCCGGCCTTCACCGCCAGGGCGTACTTGCCGTCCATGACGGTTCCGCTGCCCTTCTCGGCATCCCCGATCATCGCCGTGACCATGGTGCCGTCCGGGGCTGTCTGCCCGTTGACCATGGCCTTGCCGGTGAAGACGTGGGGAGGAATGCCCGTCCCCTGCCCATAGGCAACGGCGGGGAGGGTGAGCAGCAGGGCCAGCGCCGAAAGCACGGCCAGGAACTTTAGCTTGCTCATAGATTCTCCTTCTTGCTTGGGTTTCTGTGGGCGGGAGACGCGGTGGACTCCCGCCCGTTGGGTTAGCCGCTAGCCCTCGCTAGGGAATCGAGATCTGGTTCCAGCAGTCCTCGTTCTCGGCGCCCTCGTTGATGCAGCTGAGGCTGGTCGAGGTTCCGAGGATGTCCGCGGTGACCGACTTGGACACCTTGATCCAGACCAGGTCGCCGGAGGACAGGCCCGCCAGGTTGTTGGTGCTGGCGAAGGCCGGGTCGTTGATGTACCACTGCCAGTCCTTGGTCATGTTATCGAACTTGAACACCCGGTCCAGGGCGTCCTCGCTGATTACGTTGGCCAGGATGGAATCAACCGAGCCGTCCACCACGCCGCTGCCGGACACCACCGTGAAGGTCTGCGTCGCCGTCACGTCGGCAACTTCCACCTTGATGATGTAGATGCCGGGGTCGGACCCGGGGATCCGGACCTCGAACTCCACGTCGCCGGTGGTGCTCGTGCTGGGCTTGGGCGAGGGGGTGATGTCCCGGTCGCCGAACATGACCTCGCTGACGCTGGTGTAGCGGGCGAAGCCCTCGGCGTTGATGGTCAGCAGGCTGCCCTCAGCCCCGCTGGCCGCACCGAAGGAGACCGTACCCTGGGGTACCCGGTGGGTGCGGGTCTCGGTGACGGTGGCGCCGCGGTCGTCCGTGAACTGGACGGTGACGGTGTTGTTGGACGGGATGCCCGCGTCCTCGGGCACCTCGAGGATGACGGTGAAGTTGCCCAGGCCGTCGGGCTCCACGTCATCGTCGTTCACATCTCCGTCGGCGTCGTACATCACGGTGATCTCGACGTCGCTGCCGTCGTCGTTGGCCGCCGGGAAGTTCTTGCCGGTGATGATGACCTCGGACCCCACCCGGCCCCGCTCGGGGCTCATGGTGACCTCCCGGTCCGGGAAGGACAGGTCCATGGTCGCCACGCCCGCCATGCAGTCCACGATCTTCAGCTCGCGGGTGGAGGCGGTGGTGGTCAGGGAGTTGATGGGCAGGTCGAGAGACCCGGCCCAGGTGCCGCCGCTGGTGACCTCGATGGCGTCGCCATCGTTGACCCGGTCCCAGGGAATCTGGGTCCCGCCCAGCAGCACCGCACCGCCGTAACTGGCCGGGCAGGCGCTGTCGTTGGGGATGTCTGCGGAAGCGCCGATGTAGGCCGACGCCTGCCCCCGGCTGGTGGTGAACCCGGAGCCGGTGATGGAGATGCGCTGGTTGGGCAGCACCTCGGCGCTGGACACCTGGAGGCTGCCCAAGCCCACCGCGAAGGTGGTGTTGTCATCCCCGCCGGTGGCCCAGACCTTCAGGTCCTGGGCGCCGGGGGTGATGCCGTTGGGAATCTCGAAGCTGAAGCTGAGGCTCCCGTTGGGGCCGATGGTGCCGTATTCGCAGGCCATGCCAGAGGTGTCGTCGTTGCAAATGTCGCGGCTGCGGCCGAACTGGATCCGGTCAACGTCGCCGTTCGGCGTGAAGTCGTACAGCTGGACGTTGATGTTGTCCCCGGGGCTGCCCGCCTTGGGGTTGACGGACATGGAGGGCTCCAGCTCGATGTTCGGCAGGTCCCCGCTGACCGTATTGTTGCGCCCGTCAATGGCGTTGATGTAGTTGCCCTCGGTGCCGCCCATGAAAGGCGGGTTGGACAGGGGGAAGGAGCACTCGGCGATGTCGTCGCCGGTGGCGGTGGCCGAGCACAGGGTAACCTCGGCGGCGCCCACCACCCCGTCCTCATTGGCGTCGCGCCAGAAGCGGACGGTGGTGCCGTTCTTGAAGCCCTTGCCCACGGCGGTGATGTCCTCGCCCCGGGAGTCGCCGTAGGAGCTGAGTTCCACCAGGCGCGGCACGGTGTAGACGTTGGCTATCTTGGTCAGTTCGTCGTCACGGCTGGTCCGGTAGAACCAGTCGTCGCTGCCGCCCTCGGTCCGGTTGGTGATCCCCGCTTCCTGCCGGAAGGTCACGGCGATGTTGCCGGACTTCAGGTTCTGCGCCCCTTCCACATCGGACATGTCGCCGATGAAGAGGGTGATCCGGTACCGCTCGGCCACGCTGTCCGTCTCCACGACCACCGACCGGGGCGAGGCCGTGTCGGGCCCGTCGGAGATGGATACGTTGCCAGCCGCGATGGAGTCGGGAACGCCGGTGTTGTCATCCACTTCGATGACGATGGACTCGTCGATGTTCAGCCCGTGATCGAGCTCGAACCGGACGGTAATCTGCGCCGCCGCGCCCGGGTCCTCCGGGAGCGCTTCCACGGAACCGCCGGCCATGGGCATCGGCGCCGGGGTAGTGCTGACGGTGATCATGCTGGCGCCGCCGATGGCCTGTCCGTCCACATCACCGGCGGATACCGTGCCGGAGAAAGTGCCGGTCCCCGCCGTCGTTGGGGCGGTGAGCATGTAGCTGAAAGTGGCGGGTGACGAGAATGAGAGAATCCTGATTGTCCGGTTGCTGGCGTTCACATGTGCCGTCCCGCCTGTAGCCGAACCTTCCTTGTAGGTGTAGCCGACCGGCCACGTATCCCTCACCTCCGGGGCAGTGCCGGAACCACTAACTTCGATGGTCACGCTAACCTCGCCACCCGGAGCGACCGTTGCGGGGGAGATGGTGCGGGTGGCCAGAGAGTCTTGGGCCTGGGCGGGCTGGACTGCTGCGAAGGCGAACACGCCCAGCGTCCCGGCCAGGGCCAGCATGGCGAAGACCGCCACTCCGACCATCATTTTCAATTGGTTAGTCATACTGCAAACCTCTCATTAGGTTGGACTGTGTACCGGATGCCCGGGCCGGACCAACCGTCCGGCCCGGGGGGAGTTTCCGCAAGCTACATACCCAACTCCTTCCACCCAAATGCGGTTTCTCCTTGTCTTACGACGCCAGGTAGCGGTTGATTAACATTATGACCTCGGCCCGGGTGGGAGCGCCGTCGCCGCCGGCCAGGTAGAGGTTGATGGCCGCTATGACCTCGCCCCGCTCAATCACGCCGTTCTGGTTGGTGTCGAACTTGGCGAGGGGGTCGTCGGCGACCACTGCGCTGGCGGACATGGCGTAGGCGCTCTTGCCCACGCCTTCACCGTCGTCGTACATCGCGGTGGCCTTGAGGTAGTAGCCCACGTCATCGGCCATCGGGGTGTAGGTCATCGTGGCGCCGCTGATGTCCATGTAGTCCCCATCCATGGTCATGGACTTGGACCACTGCCACGTCGCGTTGGTGACGCCACCGTCCGGGTCGGTCAGCATGGCGGTGACCGCCGTGCCGGTGACCGGTGCGGTCGGGGTGAGGGTTACCGTGCCGTCCTCGTCCACGTTGGTGACCATTACCATGACCATTTGCTCGGCCGTGTAGGTCTGACCGCCGGTCATGTAGGTCGCCATCACGGTTACCTCGTAGGTGTTGTCCGTGTCGGCGTCCATCGGGTTCTCGTAGTCGGGAGCGCTCCGGAAGGACAGCATCCTGCTGTGACCGGTGCCTGCCAGCATGAAGTCGCCAGCGTCGTCTCCGGTCAGGGACAGGCTTGCCGTGGTCTCCGATGCCTCGTAGGTGCCGAGGGCGCTGTCGGAGTTCTCATCATGCGTGGCGCTGGCCGGCCCTGAGACCGACACGCTGACCTGCTTGATTTCAGGCTTTTCGTTGACGTTCTGGACGGTGACACTTATCTTGTGCTCCGCCCGCTCCCGTCCATCCGAGGCCTGCACCGTCACCTCGTAGGTGTTGTCCCGGCCCTTGTCCTTCGGGTCCTCGTAGTCGGGCTCTTCCTTGAAGAAGAGGGCGTCATCGGCGGTGAGCCGGAACAGGCCGCTGTCCGCCCCGGTCTTCAGCGTCAGGGTGATCCCACGATCTTCCGGGTCGCTCGCCTGGAAGGCATCATCCGCCGTAACCCTCGTCTCGTTCTCATCGACGTTCACCTTTGCGTCCGGGTTCCCGTCAAACGTCGGCTTGTCGTTTACGTCCGTAATCGTGATGGTCACGGTGGTGGCTGCTGCAGCTGTACCTCCGGAGGCGTCTCTGGCGATGACGTCGACCTCGCAGATGTCGTCGTTGCCGACGCAGTTTGTGGCGTCCGACGTCGCCTCAAGGTCCAGCTCCTCCGAGGTCGTGATCTGGCCCGTCTTCGGGTCAATCTCGAATTTGGCGTTGTCCTCGCCAGCTGTACCCTTCTCGTAGTACACCTCACCGTAGCCGCCCTCGGCGGTGACCGGTGCGCCGGCCTTCTGGCCCTCCTTGCCCTCCTTCACCGTCCTTTTGATATCTTCGGCGAAGGCGGGTGGCTCGACGTGACCTTCTGCACCACTGGCTGGGTTTGTAGCCTTCACCGGGTAGTCGGAGGTCAGGGATGCCGTCTCCAGATCTGGTAATGGGCTGATGGCGGCATCAGCAGTAACACGGTAGCTCGCCACCACCTTGAGGTATTGGTTCAAGTCGTCGGGGATCACTACGTAGCCCGCTACAGTCCCCTCAGGTGCGGGGATAGCCGTCCCCCTCGCGTTCTTGCTCGGCAACCGGTACCACTGGAATTCGGGGGCTGTACCCGTAGGGACCTTACCGGTGACAGTCTCGTCGCCGTCGGTCACGATGGCAGTGACCGTTTGGCCGACCGAGAATTGAGCTTGATTCAAAGAGGAGACCTCAAATCTAACCTCGCCTTCCTCGGCTTTGTTGGCAACGGTGACGACGACCTTCTTGTAACTGTTCAGGGCCGTACCTTCAGTAGTGTCGGTAGCGACCACAATCACCCTGTAGGTATTGGAAGTACCGGCGGTCTCGCCCGAGGGAGCCTCAAAGTCGGGCGGGCTACCGAAGGTGAGGACTCCGGTGTCTTTGTCGATGGTGAGTTCGTCATCGTCAGCAGCGTCGTTGGTGTATGCTGTTATGGTATCAGGCAGGTCCGTAGGGACAGGGCTGGCGTCGGGGTCCGCCAGGGTCCAGGTGACCTTGCCGCCCTCCGGGTCCGTGGCCTTGAGGGTGGTTACCGCATCCTCCCGGCCCTCTTGGTAATTGGCGATGGTGATGGTGTCATCGCCGCCGATTTCCGGCGGTTCTTCCTCGTTGGTGACCCTGACTCTCACCGCCCTGTCGTCGTACAGGCTGCTGCCGACCGCCATTGCCCGCACGGTGACCTCGTAGACGTTGTCCCGGCCCCGGTCCCTCGGCTTCTCGTAGTCGAGCTTGGCATTGAAGGAGAGAAAACCATCGCCGTCGATACCCAACTCGCGCGCGTCAGGCCCCCTCAGCGAATAGTTGACTCGGTCGCCTTCGGGGTCCGTTGCCTCGTAGGCCACGGCGTTTATTGGATCGCCCTTGGCATGATCTTCCTTGACATCCACCGCGTCCTCGCCACCGGTGAACTCCGGCTTCTCGTCCACGTTCACGAGGTTGATGGTGACGGTGGCTGCCGGGTCGGACTCGGTTCCGGCGGCGTCCCAGGCCGTTACTTCGACCTCGCACTTGTTCTTGACAACGCAGTTGTTGTTCGCGCCCGCGGCCGCCTCGTGGTCCAGGTCCACACTGGTGGTTATCTGGCCCGTCTTCTGGTCAATCTTGAATTTGTCGCTGTCGTCGCCGGCCAGGGGGGCGTAGTTCAGCGCGCCGTGGCCGCCCATGGCGGTGACCGGTGCGCCGACCATCCTGCCCTTTTCGCCCTCCTTCACCGTCCGGGTGACATTGGACTGGGCGAACCTGGGGGCGGTGGCGGTTGCATCGGCAGCCAGCACCGGATAATCGGAGGTCCGCGCCGCCGTCTCGGCTGACTGCCCGGGGAGGATGTAGGTCGCCTCGACGCGCAGGTACATGCCCACGTCGGCGGCGGTCACGGTGTAAAAGGGGTCGGTCGCACCTTCGATGACCGTCCCCATCCCGGTCTTGTCCGCTGACCGACGCCACTGCCATTCGATGTTGGTTGCCAACGACACGTCCTTCTCAGTGGAAGACACGTCGCCATCGGTCACGGTGGCCTCCAGGAAAGCGCCGGCCTGGAACTGCATCAAGGACGGCTCATCCGCTCTGCCGTCGCCGTCGTGGTCGACGGTCCAGGTCAGCTCGCTCTTCTCGTCCAGGTTGGCGACCTTGACTTCCACATCGAAGGAGTCGCTTTCCGCATCTCCGTCCATCCCCGCGTCGGTGGCGGTCACCGTCAGTTCGTAGGTGTTGTCCTCGTTACTGTCCCTGGGGGCCTCGAAGTCGGGCGAGCCATCGAAGGTGAGGACACCGGTGTCCTCGCCTATCTCGAACTCCCCCGCGTCAACGCCGGTAATGGCCCAGGTGATCTTGTCGCCCTTATCCGGGTCATCGGCTACGAAGGCGGCCACCGGCCCGGTGCCGTTCTCGTCGTATGGGATGACCTCGGCGCTCTGCGCGCCGGTGGGCTGGGCGGCGGTGAAGGCGAAGGCGCCCATCAGCCCCGCTAATGCCAGGACAGCAAACACCACCATCCCGGCTGATATACTAATTCTTGCTTTCATTCCGTTTCTCCTGGAAACGCTCTTGGATCAGGTTGGGCCATATCCACGGCCATGAAGGGATTCCGGTGTTTCAAAGGCTCCTCTCCCTAAATTGTTACATACACATATCTCCACGCTGCGAATGCCGTTCTGGTCGGATCACACCGGCCAGTGTCGCAGATGAATATTACCTAAGAATTACGGCACAGCCCATGATACCGGCAGGGCGGGAGGGGATGCCAAGCGGGGTTCCCCACTGGTTTCGTTGGTTTTTGCCTTGACAAACGGGGCGGCTTTGGTGGACAGACCAGATGATGCGTCGAGGAGACTGAACGGGACGGGGACGCTTCCTTTCCCTGTAGGGCGATGAATCCTTTGACCGCCTTCCACCTGAGCCGTAGGAACCTCTTGGGCAACCGCTCGCCCACGTCAAGCCCGCCCCTCAACTCCCCCGCCGCCCAGTTGTAGGCAGAACGGGCATAGCCCGCGTGTTGCAGGAGCCGGGACTCCTGCTCCGGCGTCGGCTTCAGGGCAACGCGATGCGCCTTCTTCATGATTGCTCCCCCTTCGGACCGGAGCCGGGCACCGTTACCGCGAGGGTGGACATGAGATCCCGGTGCTTCCGGCTCCGACTTCCATACAGGCGAGCAGAAAAAACGGCGATTATCTCCAGCGCGTCCTGGGCCAACTCTTCCTCGAAACTTGGCTGCTCCCCCTGGTGGAGGACCACCACCTCGATTCCCCGAGGCTCGCACAGGGTGAACACCAGCTCGGCGCCAAACCGCAGCAGCTGGTCCTGGTCGCCCAGCACCAACCGCCGGATCAGGCCCCAAAGGACCATCTCCAGGAGCTGGTGCAGTCCCTTCTTGCGGTAGTTCATCCCGCTGCCCAGGTTCCGTGTCACTGTGCATGGCCAACCGTGAGCGTCGCACAAGCTCACCAGGAGAGCCTGTTGCCGGTCCGGGTCTGGTCATGGCTGGAAACCCGGGCGTAGGAGACTTCAATGGGCATTTAGTCTCCCCCTGCTGGGGCGGCGGCGGCCCCCGTTCGCCGGTTGCGGAAGCGGGAGGGTGATTTCGAAGGTTCGGCCTTCTGCCTGTATAGGCTGGCCTTAGCGGGGCTGATGGGCCTGTTCGCCCTGACTGCCGCGCCGTCCGCGGAGGCGCAGGAGAGCATGACCATCAACTTCGTCGAGAACGGCGAAGACGCGGTGGCCACCTTCACCGCCGTGGACCCGGAGGGCGCGACGCCCATCGCCTGGGACATTGTGGAGGGCGCTGGCGACCCCGATGCTGGTGGCGATCTGACGGCTGCCGACAACGCCGACGCCGCCAGCTTCGAAATCGGCGAGGACGGGATGCTCAAGTTCAGCAGCCCGCCCGACTTCGAGAATCCAGCCGCTACCAATGCCACCAATAACACCTACAAGGTGGTGGTGGTGGCCTGCGACGTGGCGCTGGAGTCGGACGCCTGCCCCGCCACCGGGCAGGCCGGTTACCACGCGGTCACGGTCATGGTCACCGACGTGGACGAGGGAGGCGAGATCACCTTGGCCACCAACACCACAGGGTCGCCGACGCCGCAGTACCTGGTTGGCGCAACCCTGACGGCCACCGCTTCCGATGGCGACATAACAGATGCAACTCAGACCTTTACGGTCGACAGAGCCGGTGAAGTAACCGGCGTCACCTGGCGGTGGTACAGAGGTGCGGACGAAATCGACGACGCGCAGACCAACGCCTACACCCTCGTACCCGACGATGAGGGACAACATATCCGCGTGGTGGTCTACTACGTCGTCGCGGGCAATATAGACCAGGAGATGGCGGAGAAGACGACCGACTACCCCGTGCTGGCGGCCCGGGCCGGGGCCAACCAGCTCAAGTTCGACCCGGCAACGGTGTCCATGACCATCAGCGAGGGCGCCAAAGGCAGGGACGTCGGGGCCCCGGTGACGGTCATGGGCAACCACGGCACCGTCAGATACAGCCTGGACAATAGTGGCGACGCCACTACAGCGGCGCCCAGGTTCAAGATCGACGACAAGACCGGCCAGATAACCACCCTGGTGGACCTGGACTACGAGGCGGCCGCAGCTGCAGACGATAACTGTGCAACTCGGAACAGCTGCACAGTCACCGTAATAGCCGCCGACTCCACCGGCGAAACCACCACTGGAACCGCGCCGAACCTCCGCGCCACCGTGACCATCATGATTACGGACGTGGATGAGACGCCAACCTTCAGTACCGGGGATCAGACAGTTGGTGTTCCTGAGAACAGCACCGATCTCTGGCATGCGTCGACTGACGGCTACAGCGCCAGGACTGAAGCCGAAGTCACCTACATGGCGGCGGACCCGGAGAGTAGCACTGTCAACTATTCGCTGGCGGGACCGGACGCGTCCAAGTTCCAGCTCAGTGCCCGAGCCCCTATCCTGTCCTTCGTTTCGAAGCCCGACTTCGAGGCGAAAGCGAGCGCGGACGGGGACAACGTGTACGAGGTCACCGTTCAAGCCTCCGTCGGTGGCGATACCGGCGAACGGATGGTGAGAGTCACCGTCGGCAACGTGGACGAGGGGCCGGAGGTATCCGGGCCGTCGACCAGGAGCTTCGTGGAGAACGGCGAAGACCCGGTGGGCACCTACACGGCCACTGACCCGGAGGGCGCCACGTCCATCACCTGGTCCCTGGCCCCGGACGCCGCCATTGATGGTGTAGAGGCGGCGGACATCGCTGACGGCGCCGACCACTTCACCATCGACGAGGATGGGGTGCTCAAGTTCAGCAGCCCCCCCGACTTCGAGAATCCATCGGGCGAGGGCGCCGCTTCCAACACCTATAAGGTGGTGGTGCTGGCGGCCGACGCTGAGACCGGCGGTCAGACCGGCTTCCACAAGGTCACGGTCACGGTCACCAACGTGGACGAGGCGGGCAAGATCACCTTGGCCACCGACACCGCAAATGGGACGCCGCAGTACCTGGTCGGCGCAGCCCTTACGGCCACCGCGGAAGATGGCGACATAACAAATGCTACTCAGACCTTTACGGCCGACGTAGCTGGTGAAGTAGTCGGCGTCACCTGGCGGTGGTACAGAGGCGCGGCCGAGATCGACGGCGCGCAGACCAACACCTACACCCTCGTGCAGGCCGATGCGAACCAGCGCATCCGCGTGGCGGTGACCTACCGCGTTGGGAGCAACACAAACCAGGAAACGGCCTCTCTGACCGTCGGCTACCCCGTGCTGGTGACCCGGTTCGGGAGCAACGAGCTCGGGTTCGAACCGGCGACGGTTTCCAGGAACATCAGCGAGGGCGCTAAAGGCAGGAACGTCGGCGCCCCGGTGACGGCCACGGGCAACTATGGCACCGTCAGATACAGCCTGGCTACTGGTGGCGACGCCGAGAGATTTGAAATTGATGATAAGACCGGCCAGATAACAACCAATGTGGTCCTGGACTACGAAGGGGAAGCCGCGGCAACCGCGACCGCCGCCGGTTCTTGCGCAGATGCCAGCGCTGGGAGTCCAGACCGTGAATGCACAGTCACCGTGACGGCCTTCGACTCCACCGGGGAGGACCCCACTAGTACCGCCACTGTGACCATCATGATTACGGACGTGGACGAGACGCCAACCTTCAGTACCGGAGCGGAGACAGTTGGTGTTCCTGAGAACAGCACCGATCTCTGGCATGCCTCGGAAACCGGCTACACCGTCACAGATGTGGCTAACGTCACCTACACAGCGGCGGACCCCGAGGGACGCACCGTCAACTATTCGCTGGCGGGACCGGACGCGTCCAAGTTCCAGATCAAGAACTCACCCCCTGTCCTGTCCTTCGTGTCGGCGCCCGACTTCGAGGCGAAGGCGAGCGCGGACGGGGACAACGTGTACGAGGTCACCATCCGGGCCTCCGTCGGTAGCGATACCGGCGAACGGATGGTGAGAGTCACCGTCGGCAACGTTGACGAAGCGCCGGAGATCATAGCGGGCAGCATCGCCGTATCCGGCGACGCCCTGGTGGTCTACGCCGAGAACGGCATGGACGCCGTGGGGGCCTACACCGCCCAGGGAGCAAGCCCTGATATGGCAATGTGGTCCCTGGAAGGCGACGACGCCGGCGACTTCATGCTCAGCAGTTCTTCCGGCATGAGCACGATGCTCATGTTCAGCAGCGCGCCGGACTTCGAGATGCCGGCCGACGCCGACGGGGACAACGTCTACATGGTCACTGTGAAGGCCATGGAAGGCGACGGCATGGGCACCCGCGAAGTGACCGTCGAGGTCACCAACATGGACGAAATGGGCATGGTCACGGTCATGACGGCGCCAGCCAGAGTCGGCGCTGAGTTGACCGCGAGCCTGACGGACCCGGACGGCGGCGTCACCATCAATATGTGGGACTGGTGGATCAGTGACACGGAGGATGGCACATACACCCTGATACCCGACTCACTATCCGACATGTACACGCCCACCATGGCCCAAGAGGGCATGTACCTCAAGGCCAGGGCCCTGTACGACGACGCCGAAGGTGAGGACAAGGAGGCCGGTTCGGCCGCGCTCATGGTGATGCCTGCGGACCAAATCCTGGCCGATTATGACGCCAACGACAATGGAATGATCGACCGGAGTGAGGTCATAGGGGCCATCAACCGCTACCTCGACGGCGAGGCAGGGATCACCCGGTCCGACGTCATAGCGGTGATCAACCGCTACCTGGATGGCGGCTAGGGAAGATAATCCCGCCCAGGAAACGGAAACGAGTAATGTGGAAAGCAACACCACCTTCAACTGGGGAGTACGGCGTATGTAACAACCGAAGGACTCGAACCCGGGCCGAATGGTTCGGCCCGGGTCCCCCCAGGGGACACTTTCTTACCTTATGAGAGGTTTGCAATATGAGTAACCAATTGAAAATGATGGTCGGGGTGGCGGTCTTTGCCACGCTGGCCCTTGCTGGGGCGTTGGGAGCTTTCGTTGTCAGTACGGCCCAGCCAGTGGAAGCCCAGGCGGCGCCGAGCGCCACCCGGTCCTTCTCCCCGATGACGGTGGCCCCCGGGGAAACCGTCACAGTGACCATAGAACACGAGAATACCGGCGGACTTGGACGGGTGACGGAGATGATCCCGACCGGGTTCACCTACCAGAGCAGCAGCGTGTCGGTTGAGAACGTCAACACTGACGACGCCTCTGCTCCGGTGTTCAACCTGTTCGGAGAGGGCTCCTCCTTCACCTACGACGTGATGGCGCCGATGACGGAAGATGACTACACCTTCTCCGGCACGCTGCGCTCGGGCGATCCGCCCGCCGACTACACCGTTGGCGGCTACGACACGGTCACCGTCGCTACTGAGATGACCCCCGCCCCCGAGCCGATGCCGACGGCCTCGGTGGAAGCCCTGCCCACGGACCCGGGCGCGGCGACCCAGATCACCGTCAAGTTCGAGCTGGACCATGGGCTGGACATTGACGAGTCCATCGTCCTGGAAGTGTCGGACGACCTGGGCGTACCCGACGCCATCGCGGCGGGGAACGCATCGATCTCCGACGGGACCAACACGGCCTCTCCCCGCTCGGTAGTGGTGGAGACTGACAGCGTGGCAGAGACCTTCCGGATCACCCTGTTCATCGGCGACATGTCCGATGTGGAAGGGTCGCAGGACCTGGAATCCGGCAACATCACGGTAACCCTCCGCCAGGAAGCCGGGATCACCAACCGGACCGAGGGCGGGAGCGACGACTGGTTCTACCGGACCAGCCGGGAAGACGAACTGACCGAGATAGAGAACGTGTACCGGGTGCCGCGCCTGATCGAGCTCAGCTCCTACGGCGACGCCCGGGGCGAGGACATCACGGTAGTGGGCAAGGGGTTCAAGAACAGCACGACCGTCCGGTTCTGGCGTGACGGCGACGGGAACGGGATGATTGATGGCGGCGAGGTGACCCTGTGCTCCGCCACCGCCAGCGGCGACGACATCGCCGAGTGCACCTTCACCCTGTCCAACCCGCCTTTCGTGGGCGGCACCGGACTGGAGCATCACGGCGACCACTACGACGTCATAGACGCGGCGAAGGGCGGCAACTACATCAACGCAGTTGACGGCCGCAACCAGACGGCTGACGGCCATCTGCCGTTTATCGAGCTGGAGCCCTCCATGGCCGTGAACCCGACGGCGGGCAGCCCCGGGGACAATGTCAACATCCAGCTGTACGACTTCGCGGAAGGCGACTCGGTCTCCAAGATTGACTTCGGCCGCAGCTTCATAGTCTGCGACGACGACGCCGGCACCTCCGCGGGCACCTGCCCCGGCGGCTGGGGCACGGTGGGAGCCGACGGCGGACTCAGCTTCAGCTTCGAGATACCCAACGGCATCACGCCGGGCATCCAGCAGATGCGGGTCTACGCCGGCGATTCCGACGTTGACGACAACTTCACGGTGGGACTGGGCGCCCTGCAGGTGTCCAGCGCCGACGTGCTGCCGAACCAGCGCATCTCCATCAGCGGCTCCGGGTTCACCACCAGCCGCGGAGTGGCATCGGCCTACATCGGCTATGCCAGCGCGATCCCCAACGACAGCGCCTGCCCGGCCAACTACGGCGGCGCGGTGCTGCTGGGCGGGACCCAGATTTCCTGGAACCGGGTCAACGACGGCGACCCCATCGAGGTCACCAGCGGCGGCACCTGGGCCGGGTCTCTTGACCTGCCCGTCAACTCCCTGACCACCACCGCCTCCACCCGCGAGCTGAAGATCGTGGACTGCATGGCGGGCGTGGCGACCATGGACCTGACCTTCCCGGACCGGGAAGTGACCATGAGCCCCGAGCGGGGCCGGGTCGGGTCCGAGGTCATCATCACCGGCAAGAACTTCCCGGCGGCCAACGACGACAGCGACAGCGACGTCGAGGTTGAGGTGATGTACGACGCCGACGGCGAAGTGGACGACGATGACGTGGAGCCCGACGGCCTGGGCAACTTCACCGTCATCCTCGAGGTGCCCGAGGACGCGGGCATCCCGTCCAACAACACCATCACTATCCAGTTCGTGGATGACAACGGCGCGACCGTCACCGAGACCCGCACCCACCGGGTGCCCCAGGGTACGGTGTCCTTCGGTGCGTCCAGCGGAGCTGAGGGCAGCCTGCTGACCATCAACGCGGAGGGCTTCGCCCGCTACACCAGCGTTGACGAGGTCATGTTCGGCGACCGGGACATCACTCCCTCGCCCAAGCCCAGCACGAGCACCATCGGCGACGTGGAGTTCGAGGTCCGGATCCCCGGGTCCGACCCCGGCATCTACATCATCAAGGTGGAAGTTGCCGACGTGACGGCGACGCAGACCTTCACGGTGGTGTCCGGCAGCGGAGTGGTGGACGGCTCGGTTGATTCCATCCTGGCCAACGTAATCAGCGAGGACGCCCTGGACCGGGTGTTCAAGTTCGATAACATGACCAAGGAATGGCAGTGGCACATCAACGATCCGGCCTTCGCCAGCACCAACAACCTGGGCGGCCTGTCGTCCGGCGACCTGGTGTGGATCAAGGTGAGCAAGTCCGTCACCGCGGACATCCTCGGCACCTCCACGACGCTCTCCTGCATCAACGAGGGCATGGAGAACGAGGACTGCTGGAACCAGATTTCGATTCCCTAGCAAGGGCTAACGGCACAAAGTCGTGGGGGAGCCGTCCGCTCCCCCGCACCCACCAGCCAGCGCAAGCTGGAAAGGAGCCGCCCAGCGCTCTTGGACAAGCTACCTCTAATAAAAGGCGCGAAAGCGGAGACCCTCCAATAAAGGAAACCGAAACCCCCGTCCCGGCGTAGGCAAGGGCGAGACCCCGCATCGCCGGGACCCCCAAAGAGGAGAATCTATGAGCAAAATAAAGTTCTTGGCCGTGCTTTCGGCGCTGGCCCTGCTGCTCACCCTCCCCGCCGTTGCCTACGGGCAGGGGACGGGCATTCCTCCCCACGTCTTCACCGGCAAGGCCATGGTCGACGGGCACACGGCTCCGGACGGCACCATGGTCACGGCGATGATCGGGGATGCTGAGAAGGGCAGCGGAACCGTCATGGACGGCAAGTACGCCCTGGCGGTGAAGGCCGGCGACGGCACCGAGGTCAGCTTCATGGTCGGCGACGCAATGGTGATGGAAAAGGGCGAGTGGATGATGGGCGGCGCGTCCATGATGGACCTCATGGCCGGCGAGGGCATGATGATGGGCGGCGGCGGACCGGGCGAGCAGGGACCCCCGGGTCCTGCCGGCGCTCGTGGTCCTGCCGGCCCCCGCGGTCCGGCCGGCCCTGAAGGCGAACACGGACATGAGGGAGCCGATGGTGCCGCTGGTCCTGCCGGTCCCCAGGGTCCCGCCGGTCCCCAGGGCGCCGCCGGTGCGGCTGGTCCCCAGGGCGCTCCAGGCGAACCCGGACAGGCCGGTCCTGCCGGAGCGACGGGTCCCATGGGCCCGGCCGGCAGCAACACCCTGGGCATCATCGCCCTGGTAATATCCATCGTAGCCCTGGCCGGAGCGGCGGGCATCTGGTACCTGAGCCGCAGCTCCTAGGCCAGCACCTATAATCCGGCCAACTGTGAGGCCCCGAGCAACTCGGGGCCTCTTTATCGTGGTTGCCCATAGAGACCGGCTCGCCCGGGTCGGATTCGAACTCATCCAGTGGCTTGCCAACAGTTACACGCCCTAAGTCGGAGGCCTTCCCAGTATGCCGCCTCCGTTGCGCTCCCGGCGCGGGAGCTACGGAAAGGGCCGTAGCTGCGGGACTTTCGGCTTTCCAGCAAGGGTCCGGCGGCGTAGAATATCAACCGTGGACAGACGCCTTTCAGGGAAGCCTAAGCAGCGGCAATGCCGCCAATTGCCAGGTGCGATATGAGCACGTCCGACACCTTTGCCACAACGCCCAAAGTCCAGGACCGCTTCCGGTTGCCGGACCCTCCGGAATGCCCGGAAGACAAGATGACCAGCTTCGACCACCTGACCATAAACGGCAACGCCCACTACCTGGCCCTGCAGCTGGGCAGCCCCGGAACCACCCTGGTGGCCGGCGACCGCTACCTGGTGGTCCGGCCCACCCGGAACCTGGCAGGGAGCCGGTATCCCGACCTGCTGGTGGCCTTTGGCGTGGACCCGGGCCGGTACAAGGAGAGCAACGGGTACATCATCGCCGAGCAGGGGAAGCCGCCGGACTTCGTGCTGGAGATAGCGTCGGAGAGTACGGGCGCTGTTGACGTGGGGGCGAAACGGGAGGAATACGCCGCGCTGGGCATCCCGGAATACTGGCGGTTCGACGAGACAGAGACCGGCCGGCATCACGGGGAGAGGCTGGGTGGCGACCGGTTGGCGGGCGGCGAATACGTCGCCATTGAAATTGAAGAGTTGGCGGACGGCAGCTTGCGAGGATACAGCCCGGTGCTGAACCTGTACCTGCGCTGGGAGCAGAGCGAGTTGGTGTTCTACGACCCGGCCACAGGGCAGCGCATCGCGACGCTGGAAGATGAGCGCGCCCGAGCCGACACCGCTGAGGCCCGAGCCGACAGTGCCGAGGCCCGCGCCGCCGCCGAGCAGCAGGCCCGCGCCGCCGCCGAGGCCCGCATCCGGGAGCTGGAGGAGCGGCTTCGCCAATAGAGCAAAGCCGCTCGGGGCTATCGCATTTGGATTTTGGTGAACTGGGAGAGGATGACGACCATCTAGTCGTTGTCCCAGCCGGCGCGTTTCAGCTTGCGGCTCATGGACCGTTGACACTCATTCTGGTGTGGGATAAAAGAAGTTGCTGGGGTGTGTCCGATGCCGACCGGACGCCCCGCTGGCGGAAGGAGGCGGAGCATGACGCAAGAGATTTCCAGAGCCAGTGGAGTCACGTTGACACGGGACTCCAAACTTCCGACGGTAATCTACATCCGCTACTCAAGCGCCAATCTGCCCAACATCGCTGGGAACATACAGGGCACCGGGGACGGTTGGAAAATCACAGTGTACCTGCCCACCCCGGACGGGACGCCCGACCCGATCAGTGAGTTGCTTGAGGGATATGACTCCCAGGTTCAGGAAACGCTGGACCAGGCGATTGAAGAGTTAGAGAGCAGGATTGCCAACAGAGAGGAATGGTTCAAGGTCCATAAGACAAGAATCGCTGGCCTTGGAGAACGGCACCGGCAAGAGGCCGATGCGCTGTTCGGAGACAGCCAATTCCCGTGACGACCAAGGAGTTAGGCGAAGGCATTTTCAGGGACGCCCGGCTTCTGCACCGAGCGGCGGTGGAACGGTTGCGGGCCGGGGACCTGCGGGACGCGGCCGAGAAGGCATGGTGCTCGGCAAAACGGGCTACCGACGCGCTCCTGGTAGTCAGGACCGGACATGAACCGGAAAGCACAACCGACACTGGCCGAGGGTTGAGACAGCTTGCCCAGACGGACCCGGATGTCCGCCATCTCCGCATGGTCGGGCGTTACTACCATGCCCAGCGGACGCTTCATGGGGACTGCTTCTATTCAGGCGACTGCGACCGCTGTAAAAATGGTTGACTATAGTTACAAGGCTATCGTCCACCAAATCTGAAGACGTGGTCTGCGCCACGCCGCCGCCCCAACAGTTCAAGGCGGCTCCGCCCGGGACTCTCACCCGGGAACACCGAACGGGTCCAGGCCCAGGCCATCCCCATGAGTGACAGCCCGGACCGGATTGGGCCAGCGTCTCCGCTTCCCCAGCCGGTGTTGCGCTGCAAGCGCCGGTCTCAGCTGTCCCGAAACCGCTCCCCAGTGCGTCCACACATGCTTCACTCGCTTCCTTGCAGGTACGAAGAAGGTGACATGTACGCCATTGCCGGCGGGACAGACCCGCCGGCGGGGGATGCCCTCGGTACCACCGAGCAAACGACGGGCCAGCACCAGGGCTGCCGCCTGGTGTACGCTGAGACCGTATCGTTCCATGAACTTCACCCGGCCAATGATGGAACTGAAGGCCGGGTTCACTTGGTGTACCTCCACTCCCTCCCGGTGACCCCGGGAGAGGAAGTACGCCTTGACCTTGCCGTAGCTGAAAGACGACAGCATCCGGCTGTACCGGCGGGACTCACCCTCCAGAACGGCCTTCTTCTGCCGGAAGTCCAGCTTCTCGATGACGATGGGCTTCCTGGCCTCTTTGGCGTACTCCACCACCCCGGCCACCGCGTCGCCGATCAGGGCCTCGGCCTGGCGAGCGCTCCTGCCATAGGTGACCAGGGGAACCCGCCAGGAGTTGATGCAGTTGCCCGAGCCATCCGTCTCACAGACCGCCAGGTGATCCGCGTTCAGGTCCACGCCGATGGCGCCCCGCCGCCGGTCGGTGACCACCGGGACATCCATCAGCTGCGTGGTGGCGAACACCCGCCAGCCTTTCTCATCCCGCTTGAACCGGTAGCTGACGGCCTGGCCCAGACCGGTGGCCCGGGCCGCCTTCTCACCGTGCTTGCTCCGGTAGGCGGCGTACTCAGCGTTGCTCTGCAGGGCAGCCAGAATCTGCCCATGCCCGTAGGCAAACCGCACGCCTTCAACCACCAGGTGCTTGCCGTGATCGGGGGCCAGGCAGTCCGGCAACCGCAACCGGAGGGTCAGCGATCCATCACCGGCAACACCGGCCACGCACAGCTGGCAGCCCCCGGTCTCGTCCCGGCTCCCCAATACGAAGAACTCGTCGCTGCGGGCGTCCCGCCAATCCCGGAGCCACTCCGCATGGCTGGCGTACCCGTTGGCCTCCAGGTCATGCTGCTTCCGCCACAGCTTCTTCGACCCGAAGCAAAGGCGCACCCTCCCCTCCGCAATGTCGGCTTCCAGCCCGGCCAGCCTGGACTTCAGATTGGCCAACCGCCGCTTCTTCTGGTGGACCTGGTCCCTCCGGTCCCGCGCAGCGGCATCAGAGATCTGCCTTTCCGCCCGGGCAATCCGCCGCCTGAGATCATCACCGCGCAGTTTCTGCTGCTCCTTGACTGACGATATCTTGCCTTCCAGGGAAACCCGCACCCCGTTGAACATCCGGGCCGGTATCCCGTACCGCCGCAGGTAGGTGTTCTTCAGAGAGGCTGCCGATCTTCCCGCCGCCACAGCAGAGAACAGCTTCCGCTGCACCCGCCCGTACAGCCCGGCGTATGCCGACAGCGCGGCATCCCCGGCTGCCCGGTCACGGCCCTGGTAACCGGGGATGCGGGTCTGGTACGTCGCCTGCATCAGCCCTCCCCAGCCGCCGCCAGCGCCCGTTCCGCCCGGCGGCGGGCCGAACGCCGTCCGTAGAGACGAGCGCACAACGAGGTCATCACCTCAGTCACATCCCCCACCAGATCATCCTCCAACTCCCCATCATCCATTACCAGGATCCGGCCTCCCCGGGCCATCAGGGCCGCCTCCAGGTATTCAAACCCGAACCGGCACAGCCGCTCCCGGTGCTCCACCACTATGGTCCCCACCTTGGGGTCCGCCAAAACACGACTCAACTTCCGCCGCTCGCCGTTCAACCCGGAACCCACCTCCTTCACCACCGCGGTGGGGGGCAGTCCCCGCTCCGTGGCCCACTCGGCCAGCCGGCCTGCCTGCCGGTCCAGGTCGTCCCGCTGGTCCGCCGAGGAAACCCGGGCATACAGCACACAACCAGCCGGAGGCTCATCCGGCACGATGACGTAGTAGCGGCCGTTGGGGAGCTGCTCTATCTCAAGACCAGCAGGCAGCTTCCCATCCCGGTGCAGGCGGGAGGTGGTGGCCTTGTTGAACCCGTAGAGACGGCCCCAGGCCGTCAGGCTGATGCGCCGACTTATAACATCCATACATACCTATTATACACCATCAACTCCAACCGTTGAAACCCTAACGATGATTCGCGTCATATCCTGGAAATCGACAGGTACATTGACGACGCCGAAGAGCTGGCCTTTTAAGTCTCCCCTTACGCGGGGCGTTTGCCGGGACAGCTTTACTTGTAATCCCTGCTGGGAGCGGTGGAAACGGACACTAAGAAACTATCTCAAAACCCTGAGTTGCCATTGGCGCCGGTACCAGATTAGTGCGCAGGCCAGTTGGATCTGGCCTATGGAGTTGGATGCCTTCTTGTCGTACCGGACCAGGATGGCCCGGCACTTGGATAGCCAAGCCAGGGTGCGTTCCACCGACCACCGGCGGGCCGGATGGCGTTTCACTCCTGTGTCGTCCAGCTTCTCCTATCCTCCGGATGTGTCCCCGGTACCCGTGAGCGGCCACGGCCTGGTGGCCTGTTGGGTTGTCGTACCCCTTGTCCATGCACAGATGCTCAATACTGGTATCAGGACGCTCCACCACTATGCCATCCAGGGTCATGTCCAGCAGCTTGGCGTCGTGAACATTGGCTCCGGCCACCACCACGCTCAATGGCCCTCCATCCCAGTCGACCAGGATACTCCGCTTGCTGCCTGCCTTGCCCCGGTCCGTGGGATTGCGGCCTATTGAATCCCCCCCAAACGGGCCTTGCCCATGGCGCAATCTGCGGCCTGCCATTCCCAATCCACACCACCCAGTTCCTCGCACTCCGCGACCAACTCCGCCCAGATGCGCCGCAGGACGACCAACTCCACCCAGCGCTGCCAGGCCCGGCCACTGGTGTATCTCCCGTAGCCAGCCCACGTCGTCGCTTACGCTGGCCGTCCTGGTCCCTATGCGCCCGTGCCCGCCCGGGCAGCCCGGCCGCGTCCAGGTCCCCTGAGACGATGACCGTAAGGGGACCAATACGTGACAGAATGAGTTAACTCCTGTTCACCGACGGCTCTCCCCATCCGCGCTTGCCGCATCATACCGCCAATCCCACGTCCGCAGCCTGGCTGGGACGGGCAGCCGGTCCGGGGTCGAGACCCAGAGGACCTGGGCCAGGCAAGGCTCGAATGCCAGCAGCAGGGGAACAAGAACCCCCTACGACGCCCCTTCGAGCCTCGGACCCGAACCCGCGCCCGCTCGGCAAGGCGATGAGCGTGATCGTCGCCGGAAGCACGGGTCCGCCTTCAAGGCGGCCGTTGGCGGGGACCCCGCCGGAGCCGGCTGTGACTGCAGGGCGGCGGACAGGCTGGACGGGAAGGCCGCTACGGTCCCGGAATGGCTCATGACCGCCGAGCGGACGCACGGGGAAGAGGATGGTTCGACCGATTCATCCACCGGATCCCGCCAAACCGGGAGCCGCCGGGGCAGAGCGAATGCTGCCGCAGCCCTCGGGAACGCCGGGCGGGAAGCTGGGACCGGCCATCGTCCTGCGGGAATCGGCGCCGGCCCGACCCCGCGCCGCCGCGGCGGCTACTCTTCCGGAGCGGGATCAGCCTGGGCCCGGAGATAGGACCTGGTCAGCCAGCGGGCCAGCATGGTGAGGCTGCCTGGATCCCAATCCTCTCCGGGGTCATCCGGAATATCCGGCGGAGAGTCCGGCGAGGTCAGGCCATCGGTCGCCGGGTTGGGGCCTTGTGTGGGGACGGCGTCACTGGGAAAGGGGTCTGGAGGGCGGGCCATCCGGGTCTCCTGGCAGAATCCGGCGAACCCGCGGCGAAGCAACAGGGCGGTGGTTGATAAAGGGTGAAACCGCCGTTAAAATCGACGTGAGCAAGCGACAGACTCTTCTGGGTGTCCAAGCTCTGCTCCCTCCGGCCGTCGGGGGTGCATGTCCCGGCGGCCGGGTTTGTTTGAGGCCCGAGCCAAGCCGGCAGAGTATACCTTGGGGGGATATAAGATACAAGGGGAAACAGTGTTGCCTGGGTCTGACTCTGTCCAAGCTGCATGGGACAAAGCAGGTGCCAGTATCGCCGGAGCCGGGCCTGGAAACGACGGAGGGACCCGGACGTAAGCTATACCTTCCAGCAGTCAATAAGCATACATCGGCAAGGAGGACGGTCGGTGGCTTATACCACCATAGAAGGCTATCTGTGCGAACGGTGCGGCTACCGGTGGGCTTCCCGGAACGGCACCGGTCTCCGGGACAAGAGGGACCCCAAGGTCTGTGCCAAGTGCAAGAGTCCCTACTGGAACAAGCCCCGTAAACACAACCTCAGCGAGGACAAGTGGGCCAGCAGGTGGGCCCGGCCGGCACCCAAGGAAACCCCTCCGGAGTAGACCGCAGACCACACCAGCCAGGAGCAGAGCCATAATGAAGGACCCCGACCGGACTTCGGCCGTCCCGCGGACGGCCGAGGGCGTGCCCCCGGAGTCGATGAGGAGAGATGGGGACCCCATCCAGGTAGCCATCTACGCCCGGGTCTCCAGCGACCGCCAGGACATTCACAATTCCATTGAAGCCCAGATTGACGAATGCATCCGGTACGCCAGGGACCACAACATGGTGGTCGTCGAGACCTACACGGACGAAGCCGCCAGCGGGACGATCAGCGCCCGTCCGGGGTTCCAGGACATGATCGGGGACGGCACCGGAAAGGATGCGAAGTTCTCCACCATCCTGGTCTGGAAGCTGTCCCGGTTTTCCAGGAACCTGTTTGACAGCATCACCTACCAGACCATCCTCGAGCAGCGCGGCATCGAACTGATCTCCATCACCGAACCCATCGACGACTCGCCGGCGGGCCGGATGATCAGGGCGATAATCCAGACCGTCAACGCCTTCTACTCCGACACCCTCAGCGAGGACGTGCGGCGGGGGTTGCGGAAACTGGTCCGGCGGGGATTCTACCCGAACCGCCGCACCTGCTACGGTTTCAAGCTGGTGCAGGACCGGGAGGACGGGGACGGCGCCCAGCACAACAAGATGGTCCTGGACCCGCCCTACTCCGATATCGCCCGGAGGATCTTCCTTGAGGCGATAGCGGGGAGGACCAGCAAGGACATCAGGGAGGGACTGCACGACGACGGGATACCCAGTCCGACGGGCCGGGAATGGTGGCCCCCATCCACCATCGACACCATTCTCACGAAACCGACCTACGCGGGATTCCTGGAGTGGGGCGCCGGGAAGAGCGGTGAAGAGCCCCTCCTGGTACCCGACCATCACGACGGAGTCGTAACGCCCGAGGAATACGAACAGGCCCAGCAGAGCCGGGCCGGGCGGACGAAAGCGGAAAGGCATCCCCGGGAGGCTGGCAGCGACCGCATGATGAGCGGTCTCTTGAAGTGCCGGAAATGCGGGGAGAATCTTCAGGTCCGTCCCAGGAAGGACTCCAGCATCTGCGACTACGTCTGCAAGACACGGCGGCACGAGACGGTTTCCACCTGCGACTGCCCCAACCTCTGCAGCCAGGAATTCGAGCCGATGTTCCTGAAGGCGGTTACGGAAGACATCCTCTCCCCCAGCAACACGGCGGCCGCAATAGAGGTCGTTTCCCGGGAACTGCTGATCCCCTACGAAGAGCAACTCTCCAGGCTGAAGCTCATCGAAAAGGAAATCATCGAATTGGGGAGGAGGCAGGACCGGGTCATGGCGGCCTATGAGGCCGGGGCCTACTCAGTGGAGGATTTCACGGAGAGGATGCAACCCCTGCGAAAGCAGGAAGCGGAACTGGAGGAGAAGAAGACCCGGGCCAACCGGGAGCTGAGCCGGGACGCCGCCATGGTGGCCGACCCGCAGATGGTGATTGACTTCGCCAAGGACATGGCGAAGCTGATACGGCATTCTCAGCCAAAGGAAAGGAGGGAGTTGATCCAGCGGGTGGTTACCTGTGTCTGGATAGAACCCGGACGGGCCACCATCGTGTACCGCATTCCGATGCCCAGCGATGGACCCAACCCAAGAGGAACTAGACGCGAACTGGCCCTCGCGGGAGAGACAGTTTCATTTCAGCCTACTGCACGTAGAGGCCAGGACGGCGAACACCGCCACCCCGACCGGTAAACTAATTCTTGCTTTCATTCCGTTTCTCCTCGAAACGTTCTTGGATGAGGTCGGGCCATATCCACGGCCATGAAGGGACTCCGGTGTTTCAAAGGCTCCTCTCCCTAAGTTGGTACATACACATGTCTTAATGCTGCGAATGCCGCTCTGGGCAGTTTCCATCAGGTAGTATCGCAGAATGAACATTACTGAAGGATTACGGCATCGAACCCCATGATACCGGGCGGGCCGGCTGGGATGCCAAGCGCGATTCCCACTGGTTTCGTTGGTTTTTGCCTTGACAAACGGGCCGGCTTCGCTGCCGGGCATGCGGCGGCGCCTCCTTTGCGCCGTGGGACGGGCCGCGGGTTCTTTGCGCTGTTGCCGAGAGCCTTCGGGCCATTGAATTCCTCTGAATTCCTCGGCGGAGAGGCGGGTCTTGTCTTCCAGGCCGCAGGCGTAGAGCTTGTCCTCATTCCAGTCCGCGACCCCCTGGGCGCAGGCAGACGCAGGAATGGGCGAACTCAAGCAGCAACTTCCATACAAGGGACGCTGGAGACATGCCAACGTCATCCTAGCACCTAGACAGTTCCCCAGCAGCAGGATCTGCAGCACATGCGGGACCGTGAACGCGAAGCTCAAGCGGGAGCGTAACAGGCCCTGTCCAGCCTGCAGGACCAGCCACGACCGGAGCGTCAACGCAGCAGTCAACCTGAAGAACCACATGGCGCTTCCAGGCAGGGGGCAAGAGCTCCGTGACGGGAATGCTCTGGTCAGCAGCGCGCCCGCCGGCGAAACCGGCCCAAATGACCGGAGAACCACAGTCCCACCCCAAGGTGGGACTACGTTGATTGTCTGTACGCGCGCTGAATGTGCACACGCCGCAGGTGAATCGCGACTTATTGGCAGGCAAGGTACCGCAGATCTGTTGGCGTTGGCCGGCCCAGACCCCGTCGGCCAACAGTATGGCAGAAACTGGGTGAAAGGTGCGTGATTAACTGGTGATTATGGTGGTGACTAACACGGTGAACTTCAAGTTGCAACCGCCTGCCGGCATCTGGCCAGGTGCTATACTGACCGCAAGCCCATCATTCCCACCGCCGGGGTGCCCCCCTTGAACCGAGCAGAGAAACCGGGACCGGAAGGTCAGGCTCCGGGCGACCGCCTCTCCCGCATGGCCCAGGCCAGTCTCCGCATCAACGAGAGCCTGGACTTTGACGCCGTGCTCCAGGGAGCGTTGGACTCTTCCCGCTCCCTGACCGGCGCCAGCTACGGCGTGATGACCCTGCTGGACGACACGGGCCAGGTGCAGGACTTCCTGTCCTCGGGGATGACGACGGAAGAGGCCGAACAGCTCTGGCTCACCCCCCAGGGGCTGGGCATCTTCCAGGCCCTGACCAACATCTCCGAACCGTTGAGAATCCCCGACCTGGCGGCCCACGTCCGGGGTCTGGGGTTCAGCGACTTCACCATCCCCCTGCCGGTGGGGGTCTTCTCCTTCCTGGCGGCGCCGATGTTCCACCGGGGAGTCCGGGTGGGCCACGTCTTCGTGGGGCACAAGGACGAGGGCAGGGCGGAGTTCAGCCAGGCCGACGAGGAAACCCTGGTGATGTTCGCCGCCCAGGCGGCCCTGGTCATCGCCAACGCCCGCACTCACCGGGAGGAGCGGCGGGCCCGGGCCGACCTGGAGACCCTGGTCAACACCTCGCCGGTGGGGGTGGTGGTCTTCGACGCCGGGACCGGCCAACTCTCGTCGATCAACCGGGAGGCCCGCCGGATCGTGTCGGGGCTGCGCGACCCGGACCAGAGCCTGGAGCAGCTGCTGGCGGAAGTGACCTTCCTGCGGGCGGACGGGAGGGAGGTCTCCTTCAGGGAGTATCCCCTGGCCCTGGTGCTGAACTCCGGGGAGACGGTGCGGGCCGAGGAGATCGTCCTCCGGGTCCCCGACGGGCGCCGGGTCAGCACCATCATCAACGCCACGCCCATCCTGTCGGAGGAGGGGAGCGTGGCGTCCCTGGTGGTCACCCTTCAGGATATGGGGCCGATGAAGGATCTGGGGAGGCAGCAGGCCGAATTCCTGGGGCTGGTGAGCCAGGAGTTGCTGGGGCCCCTGGCCTCCATCAAGGGTTCCGCCGCCGCCCTGTCGGAGGACCTGCCCCGGCTGGACCCGGCCAGGGCCCGCCAGTTCTTCGGCATTGTCGAGGGGCAGGCCGACCGGATGCGGGGCCTGATCTGGGACCTGCTGGAGCTGGCCCGCATCGAGGCTGGGACGCTGGTTCTCGCCCTGGAACCCACGGAGCTGGCCTCCCTGGTGGGCCAGGCCCGGGCCTCGTTCCTGGAGGGCGGGGCCAACAACCCGGTGGAGGTGGACCTGCTCCCGGACCTGCCCCGGGTGGCGGCGGACGGGCAGCGGATCCTCCAGGTGCTGGACCACCTGCTGTCCGACGCCGCCGGCAACTCCCCTGAGGGGTCGGTCATCACGGTGAGCGCCCGCCGGGAGGGCCCGCACCTGGCGGTGTGCGTGGCCGGCCGGGGCCGGGAGATACCCACCCAGCCTCTGCCCCTGCTGTTCCGCAGACTCTCCGGTCCGGAGGCGGGGAACGGGAGAGTGGGAGAAGCCCTGGGCCTGGCGGTGTGCCGGGGCATCGTGGAGGCCCACGGCGGGCGCATCTGGGTCGAGAGCGACGGGCCGGGCCCGGGGTCCCGGCTCATCTTCACCCTGCCGGTGGCCGAGGAAGCATTGCCGCGCCGGGCAGGCCGGTCCGCCGCCGGCAGCGGCGGGACCCCCCGGGGTCAGGGGCGGGTGCTGGTGGTGGACGACGATCCCCAGGTGCTGTGGCACGTGGGCAACACCCTGACCGAGGCGGGCTACACCCCGGTGGCGACCTGGGATCCGGGGGAGGTGGAGCGGCTCATCGCGGTGGAGCGGCCTCACCTGGTGCTCCTGGGCTCGGCTCTGACCGGGACCGGCGGGTTGGGGTTGATGCAGCGGGTGTTGCAGCTGACCGACGCGCCGGTGGTGTTGCTGTCGGCTCAGGGGCGGGAGGAGGACCTGGGGCTGGCCTTCGAGCTGGGGGCCGACGACTACATAGCCAGGCCCTTCTCGTCCACAGAACTGGCTGCCCGGGTGGGAGCGGCGCTGCGGAGGCGGGAAGCGCCCCAGGGGGAGTCCTACCGGGACTCCTTCCAATTGGGGGATCTGGCCATCGACTACGTCCGGCGGCGGGTGACCCTGGGCGGTCAAACGGTGAGTTTCACCGAAACGGAGTACCGTTTGCTCTGCGAGCTGGCAGTGAACGCGGGGCGGACGCTGAGCCGGGAGCACCTGATGGGCCGGGTGTGGTCCGAGCGGGGGGCCGTTGATTCCAAGATCGTCCGGTCCTACGTGAAACGGCTGCGTCAAAAGCTTGGGGAGAGCGCCGCCAATCCCACCTACATCTTCAACGAGCCCAGGGTGGGGTACCGGCTGGGGCCGGAAGCGGAGGAACCGGGGCCAGGGGCCATGTGACCGCGCCGTTGGTCGCGCCTACGCGCAGTTCCTGTGGCCGTGCCTCACCCGACCGAGCCCGGTCCACTCCCTGGCGGGCCGCCGTTCCGGGTGGTCAATACCCGACACCTTCGGACCACGCCCCATCAATTAAGAAGTATGAGCCGTTCCGGGTTTCACCTTCCTGAATCGGCGGCCGTACATGATGCTTCCGTAGTAGTTGAACGTCCGCCTCGCCTCGTCATCGTCGAAGGGGTACTCCGCTCCGAGTTGCCTGGCGGCGGCGAGACCCGTCACGAGGCAGGTCTCCTGGCTGTTGATCAGCGTGTGGGCGCCGGCGTGCCATGTGCGCCTCCTGCCCTGGACGAAGCGGAAGAGATTCACCAGCAGGACGACATGTTTTACGTCGTGAACGACGTGCTGGAACCACCACCTCTTGATGATCTTCCCCTCATCGACGCGACTGATGGGGCATGTCCGCGGTGATCGCGTTGCCGCCGATCTGTTCCCGGGCCTCGAAGAGCCGGAAGTCGAAGCGGTCGGGATGATGGCTGAGCGCCCACCCGGCACCCAACCCCGAAACGCCTCCCCCCACAATGGCTATGCGGCGCGTCGGCGTATTTCTCCGGTTGGTTCCCATCTTCCCATGTTACGACTGTTGGTTGACTGCCTTCCAGTCAGTAACGGGTCTGTCGCAGTAGTCGGCAGCCGTTGTAAAAAAGGTTGACTATAGTCACAAGGCTATGGTCAGCCAAATCTGAAGACGTGGTCTGCGCCACGCCGCCGCCCCAACAGTTCAGGCGGCTCCGCCCGGGAATCTCACCCGGGAATCTCACCCGGGAACACCGAACGGGTCCGGATACGGGCCATCCCCACCAGGGACAGCCCGGACCGGATTGGGCAGGCGTCTCCGCCTCCCCAGCCGGTGTTGCGCTGCAAGCGCCGGTCTCAGCTGTCCCGAAACCGCACCCCAGTGCGCCCATACGTGCTTCACTCGCTTCCTCACGGGTACGGTGAAGGCGACATGTGCGCCATTGCCGGTGGGACAGACCCGCCGGCGGGGGATGCCCTCGGAACAACCGAGCAAACGACGGGCCAGCACCAGGCCTGCTGCCTGGTGAACGCTGAGCCCGTAACGCTCCATGAACTTGACCCGGCCTATCACCGAACTGAAGGCCGGGTTGACCTGGCATACCTCCACTCCATCCCGGTATCCCCGGGACAGGAAGTACGCCTTGACCTTGCCGTAGCTGAAGCTGGACAGCATCCGGCTCCGCTTCCTGGACTCACCGTTGTAAAAAAGGTTGACTATAGTAACAAGGCTATCGTCAGCCAAATCTGAAAACGCGGCCTGTGCCGCGCCGCCGCCCCAACAGTTCAAGGCGGCTCCGCCCGGGACTCTCACCCGGGAACACCGAACGGGTCCGGATACGGGCCATCCCCACCAGGAACAGCCCGGACCGGATTGGGCCGGCGTCTCCGCCTCCCCAGCCGGTGCTGCGCTGCAAGCGCCGGTCTCAGCTGTCCCGAAACCGCACCCCAGTACGTCCACACGTGCTTCACCCGCTTCCTTGCAGGTACGGTGAAGGCGACGTGAACGCCATCGCCAGCGGGACAGACCCGCCGGCGGGGGATGCGCTCGGAGCAGCCGAGCAAACGCCGGGCCAGCACCATGGCGGCTGCCTGATGGACGCTGAGCCCGTGTCGTTCCATGAACTTCACCCGGCCGATCACCGAACTGAAAGCCGGGTTCACCTGGCATACCTCCACCCCCTCCCGATGCCCGCGGGAGAGGAAGTAGGCCTTGACCTTGCCGTAGCTGAAGCTGGACAGCATCCGACTGTACCTGCGGGACTCGCCCTCCAGCACAGCCTTCTTCTGCCGGAAGTCCAGTTTCTCGATGACGATGGGCTTCCTGGCCTCTTTGGCATACCCCACCACGCCGGCCACCGCGTCGCCGATGACCGCCTCGGCCTGGTGAGTGCTCTTGCCATAGGTGACCAGGGGCACCCGCCAGGAGTTGATGCAGTTGCCCGAGCCATCCGTCTCACAGAGCGCCAGGTGATCCGCGTTCAGGTCCACGCCGATGGCGCCCCGCCGCGGGTCGGTAACCACCGGCACATCCATCATCTGGGTAGTGACAAACACCCGCCAGCCCTTCCCGTCCCGCTTGAACCGGTAGCTGATGGCCTGCCCCAGACCAGATCTCCTGGCCAACTTCTCGCCGTGAAGACGCCGGTAGGCGGCGTACTCGGCATTGCTCTGCAGGGCAGCCAGAATCTGCTGGTGCCCGTAGGCAAACCGCACCCCTTCAACCACCAGGTGCTTGCCGTGATCGGCGGCCAGGCAGTCGGGCATCCGCAGCCGGAGGGTCAACGATCCGTCGTCGGCGACCTGGGCCACGCACAGCTGGCAGCCCGCCGTCTCGTCCCGGCTGCCCAGCGTGAAGAACTCACCGCTGCGGGCATCCCGCCAGTCCCTGAGCCACTCATCGTGGCTGGCGTACCCGTTGGCCCCCAGGTCATGCTGTTTGCGCCATAGCCGCTTCGACCCAAAGCACAGCCTGACCCGGTCCACCGCGATGTCGGCTTCCAAGGCATCCAGCCGTGACTTCAGATTGGCCAGCCGCCGCTTTTTCTGGTGGACCTGGTCCCACCGGCCCAGTTCAGCGGCATCAGAGATCTGCCTTTCCGCCCGGGCAATCCGGCGCCTGAGATCATCACCACGCAGCTTCTGCTGCTCCCTGACCGAAGCCACCTTGCCTTCCAGGGACACCCGCACCCCGTTGAACATCCGGGCCGGTATCCCGTACTGCCGCAGGTACTCGCCTTTCAAAGAGGCTGCCGTTCTTCCCGCCGCCACAGCAGAGAACAGCTTCCGCTGCACCCGCCCGTACAGCCCGGCGTATGCCGACAGCGCGGCATCTCCTGACGCCCGGTCACGGCCCTGATAACCGGAGATGCGAGTCTGGCAGGTGGCCTGCATCAGCCCTCACCCGCCGCAGCTATCGCCCGCTCCGCCCGACGACGGGCCGAACGCCTGCCATACAACCGGGCACAGAGGGACGTCATCACCTCGGTCACGTCCCCCATCAGGTCATCCTCCAACTCCCCATCATCCATTACCAGGATCCGGCCTCCCCGGGCCAGCAGGGCCGCCTCCAGGTATTCAAACCCGAACCGGCACAGCCGCTCCCGGTGTTCCACCACTATGGTCCCCACCTTGGGGTCCGCCAAGACACGACTCAACTTGCGCCGCTGGCCGTTCAACCCGGAACCCACCTCCTTCACCACCGCGGTCGGCTGCAATCCCCGCTCGGTGGCCCACTCCGCCAAACGGCCGGCCTGACGGTCCAGGTCGTCCCGCTGGTCCGCCGAGGAAACCCGGGCATAGAGCACACAACCAGCCGGAGGCTCATCGGGAACGATGACGTAGTAGCGGCCATTCGGCAGCTGCTCTATCTCAAGGCCCGCCGGAAGCCTGCCATCGCGGTGCAGCCGGGAGGTGGTGGCCTTGTTGAAACCGTAGAGACGGCCCCAGGCCGTCAGGCTGATGCGCCGACTGGTAACATCCATACATACCTATTATACACCTTCAGACCCGACCGTTGATACCCCAAACTGCCCAAAACCCGTCGGGAGCGCCAAACGCAACATAACCACGAAGCCATGTAACCTGTCTTCGTCGCCCTGATCACCTACCTCCAGGGCGGACTCACTGCAAAGCCCCCGGTCGACATGTCCCGGGGGCTTCGTTCATACCATAAGGGAATTCAGGGGTCAGCCAATCACAGGCTCCCAATGTCTCTGGACCGCCGCCGGACTAACCGCCGTCAGCTTCCTGTTCATATTCATCAGCAGCCTGGCTTCAGTCATCATTTACCCACAAGCCGTCCTGCTCAGCGTTAACGGAGCCGTCATGCTGCCTCTTTCCAATGTTATTGTGACCAGAACTTGGTCTTGCCCCGAAATGGGGTGTTCCCTTTCCTGCTTAGTTATTCTTCTACCATGCCCTCTCCCAAGGTTTGCCGTCCGGGAAAATATCGTCTTCACTGGTGCCGCTTTCCTGATTCACATGGTCCATCACCGTCGTAAAGGCTTCCCTGACTCTTAGCAGCATTTCCTGCCTTTCCCACTCGGGCATCCGGCGGGTTTCTTGGCCGTAGCGGTACACTGCGGCGTACAGCGTGAGCCAAGAGTCCTTTCCCCCAGGCTTTTGGGGGTTTTCATAGGACGTGTGGTCCATCAACTCTTCTACCACTTCCCGTATTTCCCGGTGGTCCTCACGCCACGGGTCGTGGTGGTGGATCAGGTAGTGGTTCCATATTCCCTGTAGGTCGTGGCGGAATTCGGCCGTGTCCTGGTGGAGCGACAGCAGGGATTTCAGACCGTTCTCTACGGTCTGCTGCGCCGTGAATCCTACCATCTTGTCGTCCCAGGACCTTTCTGATATGAGCGCTTCCAGCCGGTGCATGTTTTCCCAGCTGTTGGCTAGGTGCACTCTGGTCGCCGGCCAATGCTCAGGGTAGTTATCTTCGTAGGAGTTCCTGTAGTTCAATCCTTCGTCGTTCATCCACACTCCGTGTCGGCAGGCCTTGCTCACTATTGACTGGTTGGCCAGTCTCTCCCGCCCGAACCGGTCTGCGGTCATCTCCATTACTTCGACATGGAGCTTCGGAGGATTCTTGTCCATATACTCCTGCGCGGCCCCTTGTGGTTTTCCGCGCGTGTGGCCTATCAGGAGTATGTCCACGTCGGACGCCGTTTCATAGTTTCCCTTGGCTCTGGAGCCGAATAATATTACGAGACCGTCCGTTTCGGCCTGCATCGCTCTTGCTATCGCTACCGCGTGCAAGTCCGGTGCGGCCCAAGTTTCCCTGTTCATGCGAATGCTCTCGGTCCTCTGGAACAGTTTTGGTTATGAGTTTCTGGTATCTATTTTCTTATTCTCTGCTTGATCTCGCAATCGTCTTTTTCGGTCATCGTCAACCTCACCGAAAAGCACATCCCGCCTTGGTATTGGTTTATCTGGGAAGAACAAGATCAGGCAGGCCAATCGGAAAGACCGATCACCTCAGCTATAATCCCCCCTACTTTAAGGAGGTGGGAGCATGACGGCCTTGAGTGGCGGCCCGCCGCAGCAATACCCTAAGCCGCGCGGATGTGCAAAGCCCAAATGAACGCAGGCGAACACGTCCTCCGCCGTTGGACCACCGATCTGGAACGCAAGCTCGCCAACCTCGACTCCGCGTCCCTGCACGGCATCATCCTCCGCAAGCAGATTGAGTTCAACAGGGCGGTTCTCCAGCTCCAGAATGAGAGACGCGGCCGACGACGCAGGTAACAGTTCACAGTAACGTCCCAGCGGAGGCGATGCCCGCAAAGGCGGCTCTATGGGCAGGTATCCCAAGGTCTGATAGGGCTTGAGTCATTTGCCGAATCCAACCGCCAAGTCGCTGCTGAACTGCCGGGGCCAAGTCACCGCATAATCCTGGCGCAGCAGGCGCTTGGCCGCGCGGACCCCGTCACTACTCCACGTCCCCGCGCGTCTCCGGAATTATGATCGCCATGCCGCCGGGGATCGAATACGCCAGCCGGGCCACGCGCCACACCTCCCCGCCGGTTAGTTCTGCGCCTTCGAACCACTGGGCCACGCGGGCATAGTCGATGCCAAGGCGCTCGGCAAACTCCTCCCGAGACAGACCGGCAAGCTCGATCAACCGCTCCAGCCGCTCACCGAAATCCTCCGGGAAGGGCGGGGAGCAACAGTCCTCCTCCCGTTCCATTTCGTGCATAGTCCTGCCTCCCTATTGTCAGAAGCCGCCCGCTTCGGCGTTAGATACGCCCCGGTCCCGATACGTACCGCTGCACGAGCGGAATCTCTAGAGTCAACTCCCAGCCTGTTCGCGCCCGGCGGTACTGCGCCTGTGGTGAGCTGCCCGGCCCCGGGTCCATCCATTATATGCCCACATGCCCCGCCAAACCGCCGCTTGCCCGCGCCGTCTCCGCCGTGACTGGCAGCACTGCGGGTGGTAACGGCCAAGCCAGGGGAGCCGCATGGATGGGAATTTATGGCAAGAATCAAGGGATGACCTTCACCAGTCATCCGGGCAAGGCTGAAACCGTTTCTACCTTTCTATCTCCCGCCGCCATCCTGTACCCCACCCTGGGGGCGGTGAAAATGTACCTGGGATTGTCCGCATCGTCCCCCAGCTTGCGGCGCAGCCTCCTCACCATGTCCCGCACCAGCCAGGGTTCGCCGACCTTCTCCGGCCCCCAGACCCGCTGGAGCAGGACGGCGTGGGTCAGCACCCGGGGCGCGTGGACCGTAAGCTCGTAGAGCACCGCGTACTCCGTGGCCGTCAGCTCCACCGGCTCGCCCTCCAGCGTCACCCGGCGCAGGGCGTAGTCGATGCCCAGCCCTCCGGCATCGTAGGGTCCCGACGGCTCGCCCTGGAAGGGCTCCACCCGCTTCCTGAGCGCCGACCGGATCCGCGCCGCCAGCTCCGTCGGCGAGAAGGGCTTGACCAGGTAGTCGGCCGCCCCCATGTCGAGGGCCCTTGCGACCGTCTCGTCCTGGCCGTACACCGACAGGAAGATGACCGGCACGTCCGCCGCCTTCCGTATGCCGTTCATCAGCTCGATGCCGTCGCTCCCCGGCAGCACCAGGTCCAGCAGGACGAGGTGGGGCTTCTCCGCCTCCATGAGGCGGGGCACGTCGGCGGGGTCGGCGGTGGCAATGGGCGAGTAGCCCGCGCGCGTGAGCACGTCGTGGACGTACCGCAGGTCGTGGGGGTTGTCGTCCACGGCCAGGACGCGCACCCGGGGCGTGCGCCGCGAGCCGGTGGAGGCGGGACCGGCAGCCGGAACCGCCGACCGCTCCACCGCCGGCAGGGTGAAGGTGAACCGCGCCCCCAGGCCCGGCCCGCCGCTCTCCGCCCAGATGCGGCCCCCGTGGGCCTCCACAATGCCCCGGCAGATGGCGAGGCCCAACCCCGACCCGTCAGCGCCGGATGCCGGCGCCGCGCCGGACGCCCGCGAGAACTTGCGGAACAGCTCCGGCAGAAGCTCAGCCGGTATGCCCCGGCCCCGGTCGGAGACGGCGACGGCGACGTGTACCCCCTCCCGCACGGCATTCACCGTGATGGGCGACCCCTCGGGGGAGTAGGCGGCGGCGTTGGAGAGCAGGTTGCCCAGCACCTGGACGATGCGCCGCCGGTCGGCCATGACCATCGGCAGGTCCGCCGCCAGCTCCACGTCAAGGGGGTTCCCTGCGCCGCCGGTCACAAACCTGCTTCTGGCCTCCTCCACCAGCGGGTGCAGCTCCGACGGCTCCGGGTCCACGGGCAGCGCCCCCGTCTCGATGTGGGCCACGTCCAGCAGGTTGCCGATGAGGTAGCGCATGTGCTCGGCCCGGTCGACGATGATGCGGTGGAACTCCCGCATCTCGGCCGGGTCCAGGTCCGCCGCCGCGTTCAGCAGGGTGGCGCCCGCGCCCATCACGGAGGTCAGGGGCATCCGCAGCTCGTGGCTCACCATGGCCAGGAACTCGGCCCGCAGCCGCTCCTGGTCCTCCAGGGGCGTCAGGTCCTGGAGGGTGACGACGAAGGACGCCACCCGCCCGTCCTCGGCGTGGATGGGGGAAGCATTGAGGAGGAGGCTGACGCTGCGCCCGTCGGGGACCCTCAGAGCGATCTCCTCGGCACGCACCGTGTCCCCCGAGCCGAGCAGTTCCGCCAGGGGGAACTCCCGCAGGGAGACCTCCCGGCCGTCGGAGCGCACGCAGGTCACGGCGTCGAGGATGTCCTCCGGCCCCTGGCCCTCGTCCAGCAGGCCCTCCACCAGGCGCGCCGCCTCCCGGTTGAAGGACACCGGCGCCCCTGTGGTTGCATCGAAGACCACCACCCCCACCGGCGAGGTGTTGACCAGCGTCTCCAGGTCGGCCCGGGCCCGCCGCTCCTCCCGGTGGGCGCGGGCGTTGGCGATGACCAGCGCCGCCTGCGCGGCGAACATCACCAGGGTCTCCTGGTCCTCCTGGCTGAACTCCCGGCCCGGCTCGTCGCTCCCCACGTAGATGTGGCCCGAGCGCGCCCCCTGGTGGAGTATCGGGGCCGCCATGAAGGCGGTGAGAGCCACGGGCGAGCGGAACTCCTCAAGGCCGATCGACCTGGTGAACTCCTCCAGCGGGCCGACCCTCAGCGGCCCCGGCAGGGCCTTCAGGTACTCGAAGAACGCCTGCCCCTGGGGGGCCTGCCACAGCCGCTCCACGTCGCCGGGGTCGAAGCCCAGCACCAGGTTGTCCTCCACCACGCCCGATGCGTCGAGGGTGATGATCGAGGCGTAGGGCGCGTGGGTCAGGGAGCGGGCGCTGTCCATCACGGCCCGCAGCGCCGTGTCCACGTCCAGGCTCTCGTTGATGCGCCGGCTGGCCGCGCTGAGGCGCGACAGGCGCTCCCGCAGCGCCTCGATCTCCCGGTCCGGCTGGTCTGCACTCACCGAATCTTACCTCCTGGGTTGGGGGTGACGGAGCCGCTTCCGGCCCTGGATTCACTGGGGGTCTTCACGGGATTATACACTGCCTTCCATAGAAGAAGGGGCAAAAACCATGTAGAGGCGATAGCTTGTCACGTATATTTCTTCTGGGTTTCCGTATCTGCGGTCCGACCGGGCGACACGGGCCGCCACCGCACCCAGGCGCGGGAGCAGGAACCAACCGCTCCGCGGGGGACGGCGTGTCCATCCCGACCGATGAAGCGGAACGCTGGCCGGTAGGGAGGCACGACAGCCATGTTCGATGAAAGCAGCAGCAGGGTGCGCTGCCTTTTGAGGGCGGCCATGCCCGTTAACCCCGGGAATACGGGCTCTATCCTCTCCCACCGGCTCTCCCGTCCTGAACACCGCCGCAGGCCCGGCATGACGCGGGTACTCCGCCTATCCCCGCTTCTTCTCCTGGCCGCCGCGCTTGCCGTGCCGGCGGGCTTCCCCGTCAACCACGCGCCGCCCGCCTCTGCGCAGGAGGATCAATCCGCCACCGCCCCCGCTGTTTTGGTGGGCAACTTCGGCCAGGACCGCAGACTCAGCGACTGGTCCACCAACAACTTCGTGCTCAGCCAGGGGTTCACGACGGGGAATGCGGCGACGACGCTTGCGAGCATCGAGGCGTCCATCCGCGAGACGCTGAACGCGTCGCACATTGCGACGGTGCGCGCGGAGCTGTGGTCGGCCGCGGAAGGCGGCGAGCCCGGTTCGAAGCTCGTGGACCTGATTGTGCCTGGGACGATGGACAAGGGCGACGTGGCCTTCGCAGCGCCGGCCAACACCGTGCTCTCGGCGAACACGGCCTACCACTTCGTGCTGTACACCACGGGCCGCGTCGATCTGCGCGTTGTCGCCACCTTCTCGGAAGACGAGGACGACGATGGCCGGGACGGGTGGAGCATCTCCAACGCCACCTACCACATCGCGGCGCAGACGCCGGAGGGCGGCGGCTGGGTCGAGGTGACGGTCAGCGGCGTCATGCTGATGCGCGTCAACGGCCAGGGCCCCGGCGGCCTGTAGAGTAGATAGTGAAGTGAGCGTGACCGGTAGAACGCGAGGCATTGCACTGGCTGCGGGACTATTGCTCCCCGCCACCGTGCTCCTCGCCGCCTGCGGGGGCGATGACACGGGGCTGACCCGCGCCGAGGTGGAGGAGATCGTGCGGGCGGAGATGGCCCGGGCAACCTCCGTCGACGACCTGCCGGACGAGGCGCAAGTCGTGGGGTTCATAGGCAACGACGACAACGCGCCAATGCCTGCGCAGCAGGGCCTGACCAGAAGCGAGGTGCAGGAGATCGTCCGGGCCGCCATCGCCACCATCCCGCCCCGGTCCGCACCCGCCGAGTACACCCGCTACTTCGTCCAGAGCGCCATCGCCCGCTACGAGACCCAGGGCCTGGGCGCCACCCTCGCCCACTACAACCGACCCGAGAGCGTGGACGGCCAGTGGTACGTGTTCATCATCGACGAGAACGACCTGGTCATCGCCCACCCCGACCCCGAACGCCGGGGCCTGGACCTGAAGGGCTGGGTGGGCACCGACGCCAACGGCTACGAGTTCGGGCCGGCGATGCTGTCCGCCGGCGAGGGCGGCAAGTGGGTGTCCTACGTCTATAACAACCCGGAGAGCGGGGGCATCGGGTCGGACTTCGGGGATCTGGAGCTGAAGAACGTGTGGGTGGAGCGGCGTGACGGGCTGCTCTTCGCCTCGGGCTGGTACATCGACGCCGACGCCTTCACGGAGCAGTTGGTGTCCGTGGCGGTGGACAAGTACCGCGAGCTTGGGCTGACAGGGACCGTGGCCTACTTCGCCAGTCCGGGGAGCGCCCTGGCGGGGCTGGATGCGGCCATTGACTACTACAACGCCGCCGAGACCATCGACGGCCACTGGTTCGCCTTCATCAAAGACCCGGACGGGAAGATCGTGGGCCACTCCGACCCGTCGATGATCGGACGGAGCGCCTCGGAAATCTTCGTCACCTTCACTCCCCAGGAGTTCACCGAGCTCACGGCTGCCGGTGAATGGGTGGATGTGGGGTGGCTGCGGGTCTTCGTGGCGGAGTACGACGGCCACCTGTTCGGCTCCGGCTGGAGCCGCGACGAGTAGGGCCGGTCTCGGGGCGCTCCGCCCGACTTCCTACAACGAGAAAGAGGCCGCACAGACGGATGGTCGGGCGATGGAGGCAGCCGATGAGTTCAAGGGAGGAGGCGCGCCATGCCGAGGCTGAGGATTCACAGCAGAAGAGAGGCCCTTGATCTCCCCGACAACTTCCCGCAGTGGCTCAAGCGGTTTCAGCGGGAGTCAAAGTTGTCCTGGGCGGAAATCCGCCGCCGTCTCGGTGTAGACCGGGAAACCATCCGGCGCTGGCGGGAATCTCCACGGGAACGGCCACCAACACCGTGACGGCGGAAGGCAGCGACGGCAACCGGGTTGGCGGCCAGTTCGAGGGAACGGCGCTGAACCCCCCGGAGCAGCGGGAGGGGTAGGAACCGGCCCGATGCCGAGACATCGCATCCAGAACAACAGGATGGTCTACTTCTTTCCCGACGACTTCCCCGAGCGACTGGAGCGGTTCAAGGAGGAGTCGGGGCTGTCGTGGGCGGAGATAGCCCGGCGGGTGGGAACGTCGTACCTCAACGTGAGACGCTGGAGGAACGGGGTGCGGCCCCACTGGCGGCACCTGGCGGCCCTGCTGGAGCTGGCCGAAGACCTGGGCCTGGCCCACCTGTTCACCGACTGGACGCTCGGGGCGGAAACGGGGGATGAGACGCCCTCCCCGGGCGTCCCGCCCGGCCGCCGGAAGTCGGAGAGTAAACCGGCAGCCCGGCACAGCGGCTGAGACCGGCGGCGCCGGAACACAAAAAGGGGCGCCGCACATGGTACCGTTAGACATGGCGAGGCGCGAGGGCAAACAGCAGATGATTGACCTGCTACTTCGATACGGCGGCGAATAAGGAGCGGACGAACGGCCTGCCACTGAACCGGGGCGCAGACGCCAGTACCAAGATCCGTTGCGGTAACACCTCTCCGACCAAGATCTGCTGCACCACCTGGGTCGGATGCCCTTGGTGGTCACGGCGGAACTGGCGATGATCACGGGGGAAGCCCCCGGTGCCATCCACCGGGGGTTGTCCTCCCTGCTAGCCGAGGGCATCGCCGGGCGCGTCAACCACGGCACGGCCCGCCTGTCTTCCAACGGGCGTGACTACCGGACCGCAACCGGCATCACTGAAGCCGCCGGTATTGTCGGATTCGACGCCGCGTCGAACTCTGTGCGGGCCTACCCCGTGCTGCTGGACAACGGCCCGCGGGGAGCAGGAGGGTGGCCGACCCGGCGTCGGCGGTGGCCCGGCAGTGTTGAAGATCAGAACCTTGGACCCGGTCATCCTACGATGGTAGAGTATGATGCACCCGTGAAAGGCAGCTGCAGGAAAATGGCCCGAGTCGCTCTGCATATCCTCCTGGTTCTGACCGTTTCCCTTGCGTTGTCGGCCTGTTCCTCCGGAGAAAAGGTGATCAAGATCGGCGCCGCCGTCAGCGAGACGGGCAGGTACGCCGAGGAAGGCCAGCACACCAGGGAGGGCTACCTCCTCTGGGAGGACTGGGTCAACAACGAATACGGGGGTATCGACCTGGGCGGGGACCGCTATCAGGTCGAGTTGATCATGTACGATGACAAGGGGGAACCCGGCACCACCGCCCGTCTCGTCGAGCAGCTCATCGACGAGAACGAGGTGGACTTCCTGCTGGGGCCGTACAGCTCGACGCTCACCGAGCGGGCCATCGAGGTGGCCGAAGCGCGGGGAGTTATCCTGGTGGAGGGCAACGGAGCCTCCGAAACTCTCTTCGAGCAATCGTACCAGAATCTCTTCGCCGTGCTGACGCCCGCCGGGAGCTACGCCGAGTCCGCCCTGCGGCTGCTCTCCGACCACGGGGCCAGGTCAGTCGTCATCGCGTACGCGGACGCCCTCTTCCCCAGGAGCGTGGCCGAGGGAGCGGAGCTGTGGGCGGAAAGGTACGGCATGGAGGTGCTGGCCGTCCAGGGGTACCCGCAGGACGTGACCGACGTTGGCGACATCGTTTCCAGCTTCCGGGACCTGGACCCGGACGTCTTCGTGGGGGCCGGATACTTCAACGACGCCGTCCTCTTCGTGCGCACGGCCAAGGACCAGGACTTCAACCCCAATGCGACCGTGCTGACCGTGGGGCCGACCAACCCTGCTTTCGCCAATGATGTCGGCGTGGACGCGAACTACCTGATAGGACCCACCCAGTGGGAGTCGTCGATGGGGTACCAGGGCGAGTACTTCGGCTCCGCCTCCGACTACGCCGAACGGTACCTGGGGAAGTGGGGTGACCCGCCGGCCTACCAGGCCGCCAGCGCCACCGCCGCCGCCCTGGCGCTGCACACGGCCATCGAGGCGGCCGGCTCGCTGGACGCCGACGCTGTTCGGACAGCTCTGCGCAATCTGGACATCTCCACCTTCTACGGCCCGATCAAACTCGATGCAGCCGGCAAGAACACGGCAAAGCCCATGGGCGCCGTTCAGATACAGGACGGTGAGACACTGCTGGTGGCCCCAGCCAATGCGGCCGTGTCGGAAGTGCTCTACCCGGCCCCAAGCTGGAAGGACCGTTGACGGGCCGCCGGGCCTGTCCGGGACAGCGCAGGCCCCATTCGCAGAAATTCGGTCCAGGATTACCGTCTCGCCGCCTTCCCGTATACCGGCGCTGATACTTACCGGATGACCGCCGTGCACACCGTCTGCTACGCTCGATTCATGAGCGTTTCCAAGCAGGAACTGCTGCACCACCTGAGCCGGATGGCTGAGGTGGAACCGAACAGCCTGGCATTGATACAATTGGGCGCATTACGCACTCCCAGAGTTTGAGGTTGTACGAAGAGCACCCAGGTTTCAAGTCTCCCAACGAAGACGCGACACTGTGGCGATACATGGACTTCACGAAGTTCGTGTCACTCCTAGAAACGCAAGGGAATTAGATACTTGTGTACCCGCCATGAGTTGCATTAAAATAGCGGTATGGCGCAGGTTCACACAACTATTCAGCGACGGGGATACTGTGCCCGTTCCCAGCACGAGGCGTTGGAGCGCGTGATGGGGGAATGTGCCACGTTGTACAACGCGGCCCTTCAGGAGCGTCGGGATGCGTGGATGATGGGCGGGCATACCGTGACGTACATCGACCAGTGCAAGTCCCTGGTGGGCGTCCGCCGTGACCTGCCCGAATGGGCGGCACTGGACACTCAGATAGGCCGGGGTGTTCTGCGGCGGTTGGACCGTGCGTTCAATGGATTCTTTCGCCGGTCCAAGCGGGGGGAGAGGCCGGGTTTCCCGAGGTTCAAACCTGCATCCCGGTTTCGGACCCTGGAGATAGCGGAGCCGAGGCCGGGGATGGTCAAAACCCAGCCGGATGGCCGGAAGGCGCGGGTGAAGGTCAAGGGGTTGCCGGTTATCGAGATGCGGCTCAGGAAGCCGTTGCCCCCCAGCACTGATCTGAAGTCCCTGCGGATTACGGCCCGGCCCAATGGGTTGACTGTAGACCTGGGGTATGCGGTTGAACGGGAGCCGCTATCCGAATCGGGGCGGCGTGTTGGGATTGACCTTGGGGTGAACAACCGCATCGCGTTATCCGGCGGGGAGATGATTGAGGGCAGGCAGTTTGACCGGAGCCGGGAGACCTCGTTGCGTCGGGATGTGTCGCGCAAGCGAAGGGGAAGCAACCGCCGCCGTAAGGCAGTGGCGGCATTATCCCGCGAAACCCGCCGGAACGCTGTGCGCAACCGGAACGAATGCCACAGCATTACCACGGAGATAGTGCGGGAGTATGGTGGCATTGCGATGGAGCGGCTGGTCATTCGGAACATGACGCGCACGGCGCGGGGCACCATCGAGGAACCTGGTGTGAAGGTTGCGGCCAAGTCGGGGCTGAACCGGGAGATACTGAACCAGACGTGGGGACTGATACGGGAACAACTCCGTTACAAGGCAGCGTGGGCCGGTAGGGAGTTCGTGGAGGTTGACCCCAGGTATACCAGCAAGGTGTGTCACGCTTGCGGAAACAGGACTCCGCAAAGTGAGTACCGGACATATCGTTGCGGCGTGTGCGGGGTGGTGGAGGACCGGGATACCAACGCGGCTATCAACGTCCTACTGAGGGCCTTCGGGTCCACGGGGGAGGGAATGCCCCCCGCGCCTTCGGGCGAGAACGATAGCTTGGGTGCCTTCGGGTACACAAGTATATAATTCCCAAACGCAAAGTCTCTACTTCGCCAGAGCGGACAGGTTAGGCGACCGTCGAACCCCCCAAGGGACCTCTGGAGGTTAATCAGACGAAATGGATAACCGCAACCTGATCGTATCCGCGGCTTCGCTCCTGGTGCTGGCGTTGGCCGTGATGGCCTGTGGGGTCGATGAGACCGCAACGCCGGTGCCGGCGCTGGCATCTGACGAACCCTTCACAATCGGCGTGATGGAGTCCGTCACCGGGCCGGGCGAGACCTACGGGAACGTGGCGGTCCGGGCCAAGCAGATGGCCGCCGACGAAATCAACGAGGCCGGGGGCATCAACGGACGGGAACTGAAGATGATAGTCGAAGATTCCAAGTGCGCCGCCCAGGACGCCATCACGGCCTACAACAAGCTGACCGGCGTAGACGGGGTGAAGATCATCCTGGGCACCTCGTGCAGCGGCGCCATGCTTGGCGCGGCTCCCCTGGCCGAGGCTGATGGCGTGGTGTTGTTCTCGGGGCTGGCGACGAACCCCGACATCGCCAACGCGGGGGACTACATCTTCCGCACTTCCATGAGCGACCAGCAGCGGGGCCTGGAAACGGGCAACGTGATGTGGGCCGACGGCGTCCGCACACTGGCGACCGTCACCGAGGCCACCGACTACGCCGAGGGTATTCGACGGACCACCGTCGAACAGTTCGAAAAGCTGGGTGGGACGGTGGTGGCCGAGGAGCGGTATGGTTCGGACATCACCGACTTCCGGACGTATCTCACCAAGCTGGTGGGAGCCAATCCCGACGCCGTTCATCTCGCTGCGCAGTCGGAATTCACCGGCGGGACAATCATCAAACAGTTGAGAGAGCTGGGTTACGAGGACCCCATCTATACGGAGGACGTGGGGGCCGGAACAACGGCACTGGAGATTGCCGGTGAGGCTGCCACCGGGGTGAAGGCCATCCTGGCTGACATTGACCCGTCCAACGGCAAGGGACAGCAGGTACTGCAAAGATTCAGGGAGCGTTATGATTACCTGACCCTCTCCTGGTACGTGGGGTCGGCATACGACGACGTCCACATCACCGCGGAATGTCTGCGGCGAATCGACGACGACCAGGACGCCGATGCGTTCCGGGACTGCCTGTATGAAATCACCTGGAGTGGCGCGATAGGCGACAACTACAGCTTCGACGAGAACGGCGAGGTTGTCGGGTTGGCCAACGTGGTTGTCGAGATCCTGCCCCTGGCCGAACGGACGGACTTGAACAATGGCTACCAGGTCCTTGGCCCCGCACCCAGGTAATGCGGCAACTCCGTTCGGCAGGCCAATCTGCGGGGGCGGCAACATCGCCTGGATGCCGGGAAACGATCCGAATTGCCACTGCGACGACCCGCTGCGGTCAACCTGCAGCGCCGGTCCCAATCTCACGGGACATATCTCTATAGGGCGGTTTGCCCTCCATCCGGGCGGCAGAATCCTCCTGAATCAACCGGCTGCCTTCTCGAAGACGGCACGTCCCAACTGAAACAGGATGAACGCCGCTACCACCGCGAAAATAAACCCGGCAGCAGGCGCTACGACCCACACACCCCAGGCATGGTCCTTCTCCTCCATCTTGACGGTGAAGTACGCTGCCGCAGCGCTTCCCAAAAGGGCGCCCAGAACAGCGCCCACCATTACCCATCCGAGGATCCAGTCCATCTTGGAACCCTCCTAGATTTCCACCTGCTGCTCCAAACGGAACGAGCGCTACCCACACGACTGCCGCAGGGTAGAGGTTGAGACATTGACCGACGATTCCGGTGGATTGGGGCTAATACTCTCCAGTAGCCTCCGTGGTCATCAGTGCGATGATGTCGTTGGCCGTGATCGCGCCCAGAAACTTTTCTGAATCCCTTTCCAAAACAGGAATTACGGAAAGGGAATTTTCGGTCATCCGATGCAGCACGTCTTCGACGTTCTCATCGGGCCAGGCCAATGGGATTGGTTGGCTGCGCAGCACGTCGCCGAGGGGGATCTGGGCATATGTGTTCTTGTGCCGGTAGCGCAGCATTCCCAGGGACACTATGCCCACCAACACTCCCTCATCCGCCACGACATAGTCGTGCTGGTGCGGCACGGTCCATCGTTCGATGAACTCGCGCACCGTAATCGAAGACCCCGGATGCTGGCGTGTGCGGTCCAGAATATCGGCAACCCCGATGTCCTCCAGGTCGAAGCGCCTGGTGAGAGCGGCCCCCAGCGGAATGTCATCAAGCTGCTCGGGCAGGCCGGGCCTGCGGCTGGCCCGATTGACCGCGAAGCTGATGACCGGCGGCATGAACAGGATGTAGCAGAACATGACCAGGACCAGGAAGGAGAACACCACCTCGTCGATGATTCCCGAATCCCACAGGACCAGCAACAGGGCAATCTCGGCCACTCCCTTGCCCATCAAACCGGTCGCCACGGCGTAGGGAACGGTCAGGCGCGACGCGTACGCGCCGATGAATGCTCCCGTAAAGTTCCCGAACAGCGGGATCAGCGCCAATCCCACCATCGTCCACGGCGGCAACGTGACGAACGCAAAACTGAAGCTCAACCCCGCGGAGGCGAAGAACAGCGGCGTAAACAGTCCCTCCGCTATGCTGCGGACCCCGGGAATTATCTCCCGCCGCACCTGGTGGGACAGGCCGGAAAGGGACGCCCCAAAGAGCAGCGCTCCCAGTGAACCATGCAGCCCGATGGCCTCCGCGCCATACACCGTCAGGAACAGGCCGTCAAGGAGCAGACCAAACGATAGCTGCGGGACACGGAGCACACGCTGCAACAGGGCAAACAGAGGAGGCAGAACCCGCGAGGAAAGAACCCAGCACACCACCGCAAATCCCGCCACCTTTCCCAGCAGAAGCAGTATTCCGAGCGGGGTTATATTCTGAGCCTGTTCGCCGATATTGAACCCGATTATCAGCAGGGCAATCAACTCGACGATGATCACGACCGTGAAAATCTGCAACCCGATGGGTTGTGTCAGATGCCCGTCGTCGGACAGCACTTTGGCCACGATGCCCAGGCTGGTCATGGACAGGACGCCCGCCAACGCCAGAGACTCCGTGAAGACCAGGGACAGCCCGAAATCGAAAACGACGTCGGTGGTCACCAGCAGCGAGATCCCCAACGAGATGGCCACGCAAAGTACGGCCGCGAAGAAGTAGTGCCCCCTCAGCGATGCCATGAAGCTGGATATATCGACCTCGTCAAAGCCAATCAGGAAAAAGAATATGAACACGCCCAGCGTCAGTATCAACTCCAGGTAGAGCGTTGACTCGATCCACCACACTCCGGTCAACTCCATTACCGGACCCAGCAGGATTCCGGTCATCGCGTAGGCGACGATGGCGTTCAACCGCAACCGGCGAAAGACCCCTTCGGCCACCTTGCAGACGATGATCAGGGCTGCCAGGGCCACCAGCGATTGACGCAGCACCAACGCGCTCCCGGAAAATCTGAACAGTTCCCCCAGACCGTCTGACGAGAGCACTTCTACGGGCATATTGAGGATTCTCCGTTGCTCGGGAATGGCATAACTAGGGATTCGCGCCCCAAGGCGTACCCCCAAGTTCATCGACCTGATGGTACTCTCCATCTGCGCCGATCATGGTCAGGAACACCGCATCGGACCCCTGGTTGTCGCCGGGCCCGTACCTCAGCCGCATGCCGTCGATGTCTATGCTCGCGGAATTGTACAGGGCGTTGAGGAAGCACTCGCGGCTGAGGTCCGGGCCACAGGCCTGGAGACCGGCAATGGCCAGGCGTCCCGCCAGGTACCCTTCCAAGGATACGAACCCGGGTTCCGCAGTGGGATCGTACGCCGACAGCGCCGCGTGATACCTGGCGACCACGGGAATGCTCGTGTCCCCGGGCAGGGGGACCACTTGCGTCACGTACACCCCCGCCCCGGCGTCGCCAATCTCGGCCGCCAGAGCGTTGCTGCCCACGAAAGACACGGCCATGAGGACCGGGTCCGCTTCACGACGCACCAACTCCACAGCCCGAGCCACCGGGGCGGAGGCCCCAATCATTAAGACGGCTTCCGGTTCCGCGGCGATGATCTGTGACACCGCCGACTTGACGGCGCTGGTATTGCGCTCGTAATGCCCGGAAGCCGCCGGCTCCAGTCCCCGCCGCTCCAGGGCCAGCCGCGCCCCCTCAAGCCCGTTCCGTCCGTATGAATCGTCCTGATAGAGGACGGCCACGCGGGTGATGTTCAGGTCCCCGGTGAGACGGGCAACCATCTCCTCCGTTTCCTGGTAGTACGAGGCACGGAGGTTGAGGACGTTGCCCAGTTCGGGATCGCGCAGGAACTCGGCGCCGGTGAAGGGAGCGATGAAGGGCGTCCCTGCGGCGTGGGCCAGCGGGGACGAAGCCCTGGCGGTCGGCGTGCCCACCGTTCCTATGAGCGCGAACACCCCCTCGTTCTCAATCAGCCGCTGGGTGTTGGAAGCGGCAAATGCGGGTTCGTAGGCATCGTTCAACGACTCGAGCTTCAGTAGCCGGCCATGGACGCCTCCCGCGCGGCTGGCTTCGTGAAATGCCGCCTGAATTCCCCTGCGCATCTCCTTGCCCAATTCCTGGGCCGGCCCGGTGAACGCCGCCGATTGTCCGAAAAGCACGTGCTCATCGGAAAACCCCGGGTCCTTGCGACCTGTTTCTGGAGCGCTCTCCGCGGGCGGAGTCGTTGGGGATGCTGGAACTTCTGCAGGGGCGCCGCAGGCTGCCATCACCAGCAGCGCCAGCGCAGCGGTTGCGATGCCAAGCACCTTCCTGGTTGGGCGGGGCAGCAGCCTTTTGTCATGGGTCATGTCTCAATCCCTGGGTCCCAGGCCCCGTCATTCGGCGGATCAACACGACGCCACAGACCCCGGTGGTGGAGCGGTTTCCAACTGGCCCACCCGGCTGCCCCGGTTCCTGGGTGCCTTCCGGGCAGAGGAAGCGAGGATAACGCTACACCATCAGCCATATCCTTGGTCATATGTTTAAGGCTCTGTTTTGTGTACTTGGTTGTGTTATTGCCATCGCAATGGCTTGGCGGCAACTACATTTCCGGCAGGCAACGCGCTGTCACGTCCCCTGACCGGTCAGCAATTATATCTCTGCAACCGTGGGAAACCCCGCCGGAGCGTGGCGGAGAGCGGCCACGTTGACGAATCAGGAGAGATTGGCGTAAAAGGATTTGCCGCTCCCAGGGCAACCTGCTCCCGGCGGCAAGGCAGACCGCGATGCCGCTGGAAGAACCCTATGCTCCGGACTGCGCGAATCCCACCTCACCAAAGGAGTGAAAACTATGGAATGGCCCCTGCAAGCCTACTCGGTCAAGCTCAAGCGGAAGGTAGACATCGCCGAGGACTCCATGGAATTGGTCACGATGAAGAACGGCCGCCCCGCTCTCAGGGGCGTAGCCGTCGAGGACCGGAGCATCAACGTGTTCCGCATCCTCGGCGCCGCCGAAGTCGACGAAGTGAGGGCGAAATTGGGCGGCAAGTGAGGCAGCGCTCTGCGGATATGGCCCTGCCCTGGCGGCAGGTGACGGCTCAACCACCGCAGCACGCGCCCGGTAGGGCCCCGGGCCAGGCTGCCGGGGTATGCGTCCCAACCGGTTTGCCGGTTGCCCGCAGCCGGTGATGGGTAAGCCTGACTCACCTGCGCCATGCCGCCCATCTTCAAGCTGCGCGCTGTTGCGATTGACCAACCCTGCCGAGCCTCGGCGGCTCGGCAGCCCACCACCGACGGCGCCTCAGCACGGTTCCATAGGCGGTGTTGAGACCCGTACCTGGCCGCCGGAGCGTTGCCGAGCCTGTTCCTCCGGCAGGGAAATGGCGCATGTCCCTGACCGGTTGGACTGGGTGGTATGCCGGGTAACTACACGGCCGTTGCTGAACAGCCGCCAGATTGCCCTTGCGCCGCCTGACCTTTCTGCCGGGCGGCTGAACGAGCGTAGCTGGGTACTCCCGGACCGTATGATGGGCACGAACGAGAGGATTCTCGGGAATACCGTCGCCCGCCTGACTGACACCAAGACCGCCGAAGTCCTGGCCGCGATCCGGTCCTTCCTTTAGCCGGTTCTAGGCCTCAGCTTCCCCGGTGGACCACTCCAAGCCCTGAGTCAGTTGCCTGGGGTTTGTTCAGCATAACGGCCTAGCCCCGCTCGTCCACCAGGTGGGTCACCGACACCTGCCCCCGGCTGTCGTACCCGGCGCGGTAGGCATACTCAACTTCGGCGCCCTAGGGCACCCGGCCGGAGTACACCGCAGTCAGGGACCACTACAAAGTCTTCATCCGTTCCGAACCGACCCTGATAGACGGCGCAACTTGGGCCCTGCCCATAACCGGGCTGGTGGCCAACCCCTTGATACTCACCCTGGACGACATCATGTCGCGCTACGATGCTCGCAGCGAGTTCGTCACCCTGTCCTGCATTTCCAACCGCATCGCCGACGACCTCATTAGCACCACGTACTGGACCGGCGCCAGCCTGCAGGACATCATGGCAGATGTGAAGCCGACGCCGGAAGCAGGGTACCTTTTCATCACCAGCGGCGACGGGTTCTACGAGACTGTCGACCTGGACTTCCTAGCCCAGGACGACCGGATTATGCTCGCCTACGCCTGGGACGGACGGCCCATTCCCTTTGACCACGGCTTCCCGCTGCGGATCTGGTTGCCGGACCGCTACGGAATGAAGCAGCCGAAGTGGATTACCGGCATTGAGGTGATCGGCGAGTACCGGCCCGGCTACTGGGTGGAGCGCGAGTGGGACGAGGTTGCGCGTGTCAGAACAACCTCGGTAATCGACACTGTTGCAGTGGACTCGCACATCACTGAAGATGGCCAGCGACTGGTACCAATAGGAGGAATAGCCTTCGCCGGAGCGCGCGGCATCTCCAGGGTGGAAATCCAGGTTGATGGCGAGGGGCCGTGGCACGAGGCCAAGCTGCGTGAGCCGCTTTCGGAAGCCACCTAGGTGATTTGGCGTTACGACTGGCCCTTCTCCGAAGGAAGCCACACCTTGGAAGTACGCTGCGTGGAGGCCGACGGAACCCCGCAGATCGAGGACACCAATCCACCGAGGCCCAGCGGGGCGACGGGACTGCACAGCAAGTCGGCGAAGGTGTAGAGGACCAATAGGCTGCCTCGTAACTGACCCCGGCCCCACCTGCGATCCAACCGTTGCTGGTGAGACCGACGCCTGGGATGGAAACCAACAGATTGGAAACCCAGCGGCCCGGCCCCGGGTGCAAGCGCGAGGAGGATTACGAATTTCTCAACCGCTGTCGGGAGATTGGACGATGAAATGGAAGCAAGATTTCGGCAACCCGATTTGGGCCTGATCCAACAGATAGACCAAACCGACAGAGTCATGCGGGATGCACTCAGACAACTGAATGTTCACTTGCCCCCACCCAGCAGACCTCTGCGGACAAGACCTTCGGCGGGCGAACTCCGAGTGACCGCAGATTTAGCCGCTCCTGCACCACGGGGGAGATGGCACCGTTTTAGCCACAGATTGCTGCGGCTCCGCCAGTTCCGATCGCGTATGATATGGTGGGGCCGCACCCAGCAGAAGATCGGAGCACGAAAGTAGGCGAAATGGCCCGGCACAACATCAATCGAGTCAATGAAATCGTCGAGGTCCGCGGCGACGTAAGACGGGCCAACGAAACCTCGACGAAGGGTCGATTCCACGAAACGTATGTTCACCCAGCACGGCCAGAGACAATGCCCCAATCCGATACCCTCCATACATCCTCGGCTGGACAGGTTCGAGTTAGCACTCTCCGAATAGGAGGCCAGGATCAGAAGGGAAGAAGGAATGACTGGGAAGAACGAGATCAGGCAGGCCAACCGGAAAGACCGATCACCTCAGCTATAATCCCCCTATTTTAAGGAGGTGGGAGCATGATGGCCTTGTGTGGCGGCCCACCGCAGCAATTCCCTAAGCCGCGCGGATGTGCAAAGCCCAGATGAACGCAGGCGAACACGTCTTCCGCCGTTGGACCGCCGATCTGGAGCGCAAGCTCGCCAAGCTCGACTCCGCGTCCCTGCACGGCATCATCCTCCGCAACCAGATTGAGTTCAACAGGGCGGTTCTCCAGCTCCAGAATGAGAGACGCGGCCGACGACGCAGGTAACATTCACAGTGACGTCCCAGCGGAGGCGATGCCCGCCAAGGCGGCTCCATGGGCCTTCGATGTCCAGCAATACCGTTGTGAAAAAGGTTGACTATGGTAACAGGCCCGCGTCAGCCTTTTCTGAGAACGCGGTCTGTGCCGCGCCGCCGACCCAATAGTTCAGAACGGCTCCGCCCGGGACTCTCTCCCAGGGACACCGATCTGGTCCTCATTCAAGCCAACCAGCGGGCATCTGCCCCCTGCGGCAGCCTGAACCGGATCGGGACTACGTCTCCGTCTCCCCGGCCGGTGCTGCGCTGCAAGCGCCGGTCTCAGCTGGCCCCAAACCGCTCCCCAGTACGTCCACACGTGCTTTACCCGCTTCCTCACTGGTACGGTGAAGGCGACGTGAACGCCGTTGCCAACGGGACAGACCCCCCGGGCGGGGGATGCGCTCGGAACATCCGAGCAAACGACGGGCCAGCGGCTCTGTGTCCGGAGATCCCGGTCGAACCATCCCGTTCGGAGTTCAAGCGATCTCGATGTCGGTGAGTTGGAAGTCCTGGCCCTTGAACAGAAGGGGCTCCCCGGTAGCCTCAGCAAGCGCATAGGAGAAGCAGTCGCCGAAGTTCAGCCCCGCCACATGGTGGCCTTTGCCAAACCTTCGCCAGGCCCGCCGTGCGGCCTGCGCGTGGTCGGCGGTGACCGGCTCCAATTCAATCCCCGCCTCCTGCAGGAAGGCATCGAGCTCGAAACCGGCCGCGGCGCCGCTGCGGCTCTCAAGGACGATGGTCGTTTCCACCAGGGCCGCGACCGACATGCGGCGGGAAGATGCCGTGGCGATAGCCCTGGCAAAGCGCTCAGCGTCCGGCTCGTGGAACAGGACCGCCAGGACCGCCGAGGTGTCAATTATCACTTCGGCAGCCCCCGCTCGTCGTACAGGAAGTCGCCGTGCTCGGCGGCAGAGGGGCCTTCGCCCAACATGCCTGCGCAGCGTCTTCCAATGGCGAGAAGTCGCTGAACGCGCGCTTCGGTGGTGCGCTCGCTCTTCTCCCGCTCCAGGCGTTCCCTGAGGGCCACCGTGATCGCACCGGTCATGGTCTCCCCGGTAAGCTGCGCCAACTCGCTGGCGAGCCGACAGGTCTCCTCATTCTTGATGTTGATGCTCACCGCATCCTCCTGATACGGGTAGACTTCCCGTATATACATCTACCATATACTCCATCTCCTACCAGTGCAAGCGCGTACGGGCCTACGAGGAAGACCGCCCGGTGGATAGCCGGCCAGTCCGTCCGGCAGCACAACCAGCGTCCGGGTGGTGACGGTCGTCGGTGTCTATAGCGGCATCGAAACGGGAGACTGAGAATTAACGGTCCAGGGGGCTGCTGGGTCCACCATCGGAAGCGGCGTGATCGGCCCTGAACCATAACCAGCTACGACCTGATCGAGCTCAACTTGCTGCTGAGATTCAGCGCTGGTCAGCGCCTAGCCTTCGCCCACCTCTTGCAGCGTCTCAGGGGGCTGGAGTACGCCAGCAGACGGAACAACCGAAGTACCTGGGCGAGGCGGCTGTGCGGCGATCTGGGCGAATAGCCCGAAATCCCCAGGCACATCTTCGCCGAACCTGGCATCTGCTACGGCATTCCAAAGGGTGACTGGCCGGAACAGGCGCAAGCTTGAGCCCTCTGCCCAACACAACTACGAAGAGGAAGACGCTTGGACCGGGGAAGCCCCTGTTTCGGGCAACAAAGAAAGCCGGCATACATGGTCTGGGGAGAAGGAAAGGCCATCTTGAAACGCAAAAAGCGCGATACATGGGTGAGAGGGAGACCACCGAACTTCAATCGGTGGTCTCCCTCTATTGCCTGTGGCTTGGTGTCCTCCCTCAGCGCCTCCGCAGGGCCATACAAGGCAAGGCCCTTTGTTTAGAACAGCCGCAACGTCTCGGTCTGAGGCTGTTCGGTTTCTCCAGGGTCGGTGTCAACCTGCGCCGTCGCCTGCTGGCGTTGACGCTGACGCCTGGCCGGGGGAGCGGGCCGCTGGTAGGCCGGGTGCTGGGGCGCCTCCTCCCACCGGGCCCGGGCCCTCGCCACCACCGCCGGAAACTTGTCGGCCAGTCCCAGCAGGTCCGGGTCGTCGAAGGCTTCGATGTGGGGGTCCGCCGTGGGCCGTTGCACGCCGATGAGGGCGCGGCCTCCCCGGATGGACAGCACCACCTTCAACTCCTCGTAGGTCTCGGTCCCGGCCGGAGCGGGTTCGCTTACGGCATCAGCGTCGGCAGCATCGGGTTCCTCGGCTGTCTCAATGCCTGCGTGGCTTTCACCAGTGCTTTCCGGGTCTCCCGCGTCGTCCCTCGGGCCTCCGGCGGGAGGCTCCCCGGCAGCGTCGCCAGTGTTAACTTCGGCAGGGGCATCTTCCGCCGCAACGCCGAAGAGGAACTCCTCGGCGCTCAGGACATCCGGAGAGTGGTGTTCCGTTGCGACTTCGTCGTTCACGGTTTCTCCTTCGCTGGTTTCCTCGCCGTCCGTCAGGTCTCTCCGGGACCCGCCCTTGATCTCGCCCAGGGTCGTGGGCTGCCAGTAGAGGTCGCGCTCCACGGCGGGGACGCCGCCCAGCACGGTGGTCTCGGCCAGGTCGGTGAGGTCGAAGTACCCCAGCTCCGTTTCTGCGCCTTCCACCAGGCCGAAGCACTGGCCGGTCTCCCGGTCCATTTCGGTGATGTACCAGATCCAATTGCTGAACGGGCTGAACAGCTTGGCCCGGGCCACTACCTCGTCGTAGTCGCGGGCGTTCTCAGTGGCTCCGATGGCGGGGATGGTGTCCGCCAGCTTCTCCGTCATCAACTGGTGTCCCCGCTTCCCGTCGTGGCGGTCCTGCCACGTCTCCGTAGTGGTTTTCTTGTGGTCACTCATGGTTTCATTCTCCTTACTGGTTCCTTGGGTAGAGGTTGGTTTGCGCCGTTCAAGCGGCATCGGTGCGCCCCACCAGCCGGTCCACCGCCTCCGGCGTGACGTAGCTGGGGGTGACCGTGCCCAGATCCATGTCCAGGTAGAGGCCCAGGAAGGGGCAAGTGCCCGCCACCATGAGCCGCACCACCTGTAGGACCAGGGAGGCCATCATCTGGTTGATGGTGGGGTCCTGGTCGGTCAGGTCCAGGGCCGCCGCGCAGTCCACGTCCGGCGGACGGGTGGACACGGCGGTCAGCAGGTCGGGCCGTTGCAACGTGGGCGCCGGGGCCAGGTGGCAGGTGCCGCCGGTGAAGGGCGGTTCCTCCAGTTCAACCCGGTGGGCGATGTTGCCAACGAGCACCTGTCCCCAGTTGGTGTCGTTGCCGGCGTCGATGAGCCAGCGGCAGGGGTCTCCAGGCAGGCAGTCGGCCATCGCCCTTCTGGCGGCGGCATTGTCGGCGCAGCCGATGATCAGGCCGTCGTGGGGGGAGAGGCCGGGGTAGCGGGGTTCCTCGTCTCGGAAGGGATAGACCGAGTAGCCGACGGGCCGGTTGTAGGCTTTCGCCAGCCGGTCCGCCAGGGCCTGGCTCTTGAACTCTCCCACATCGTCCTTGTAGAAATTCTGGCGGAGCAGGTTGTGGGGTTCCACCCGGTCGTGGTCCACCAGGACGATGGTGGCGTCGCGGCCCTGGAAGAGGCGGCAGAGGCCCTCGGCCACGAAGCCGCCGGTGCCGCCGCAGCCCACCACGGTGATCCAGGGTTGGTCCAGCAGGAACTGGTTGTCCAGGTAATAGGGCATGGTTACCTACCTCCTTATATGTGTGTGATTTGGTGTCGGTTCCGGTTCTTGGTTCGCCAGCCGCAGGCCCGGCGGCACGCCGTCGAAGACCTGCCGCCAGTCCAGCGGGTCGAAGTGGCCGTAGATTCCCAGGCGCAGGGTCAATTCCGGTTGCGCCGTGTCCAGGCGTCCCACGACGCCGTAGATGCGAAAGCCCTGCTCGTCCCGGTCGTCGGTGGCGGAGAAGAAGGCCCGGTGGCGTCCGTGGGAGTGGAACTCGGCCACCACGCCGGGCGGAGGCCGGTAGGTGAGGGATGAACCCGTCCCTTCCTGCGGCGGGACCACCAGGCGATAGGCGTGACCGTCCCAGCCCACGGCGAAGAACCGCTCGGTGTCCGGCGCGGCCTGGAACCAACGCAGCCCCAGCTCGAAGACGTGGGTGGGGATTGGACCGTGGGTGAGTTGCAACTTTTCGGACACGGCGGCCAGCCCCCGCACTCCGGCGGGAGCGATGAGGACCCGTGCCGTCAGGTTTGCGCTCTCGGACTGGACGTAGAGGCCGCCCAAGCCGAGAACGTAGTCGTAGCCAATCCCTTGAGAACCGGCGAGTCCGGCGATGTGATTGACCAGGTAGCCCACCGGCGCAGCGCCAAGGTTAGAAGTAGTAACCCCGCCGCCCTTCGGAGACCGCCATGACGTGGCCCACGGTGCATTGGGGAACCAGGTCCTCAACCGGGTACTCAGCCTTTCCATCCAGTTCCTCCCATAAGGCTTGCAGGTTGTCGGGGTGTCGCTTCGACCGTTCCCTGGTATCCCCGGTAAGGGAGAAGAAGGACTGGAAGAAGGACTCGGGTATCAGCCCCACGTCTTCCGGGAAGCGGTGGCTGCCGGGGCAGACCCTTCCGTCCCGGAAGACGTTGAAGGCCGGGGCGCGGTAGAGCTGCTGCTCCGGGTTGGTGGGCCGTTCCAGGGCGGCATAGACCCAGGGGGCGCGGCCCGGCGAGCAGACGAAGACCAGCCCTGGCATGGGCAGCCGGAGCCGGGCGGGAGCTTTGAACGCCTCCCGCTGCAAGGGCACCGCCCACACCTGGGGCGGGCGCCACAGGGCCACCACCCGGCCCGTCTCCCCCTGGCTCCACCAGAGGGCATTGTCGGGCAGCAGCCCGGAGGAGAAGCCCAGGTGCCGGGTGAACACGCTGGCGATCTCGTCCGCCGATACGGTCCTGACCCAGTGGGAGTCTCCCTCGAACCCCCGCAGCAGGACGGTCTCGGCGTAGACCTCCAGCTGCACCTGGAGGGTGTCCCTAGGGAGGTCGTCCTGGCCCGGCAGGGACCAGTTCGTCGTATTGGCGTCAACAGTTGTCATGGTTTTCCTCCTGTTCTTGGTCTTGTTCCAGGCGTTGCGGTTCGGGCAGCCGGGGCAGGATGAAGTCCAGCATCTCCGCGAAGCGTTTAGGTAGGTCTTCTTCCAGCCAGTCGGCCAGCTTGATCACCGAGTCGGTGAGGGCATCGGCCTTGCGCCACTCCTCCGTCCCCTCGGCGATGACTTCCTCCTCCCAGGGGTCGGAGAAGCCGTCGTAGTCCCCATCCTCAAAACAGTGGTCAAGGAAGAAGTTGCCGGTCTCGCCCCGCAGCCAGGCGGCGGCCTGGGCCGCGCCCTGGTATTCCGTCTCCCGCACCGCCTCGGTGAGGGCGTCCAGGGGTATCCCGCCCCGGGGTAACCGCTCCAGCGTCTCTTGGGGAATATGCTGGGCGGCGGCTTCCAGCCAGGCGGTGCGCAGGCCGTCGGGTTCGTCGTAGTAAAAGCCGGGGGCTTCGGCCAGCAGCGCCAGGGCCGACAGCCCCTCCCGGTAGCCGTCCCACATATCGTGCAGCCCGTCGTAGCCGATGCCCATGAGCTGGAAGGGAATGCCCCGCCTGAGCCAGGAGAAGGGCGGTTCCTCTCCTTCGTCCATGTAGAACTCGATGAAGGGGGCGTAGAGGGGGAAGTGGCGTTCCTCGAAGAGCCGGGCGAAGCCCTCCAGCCTGCCGCCGGCATCGGGGACCGACAGCACCGCCTCCGCTTCCTGGGGAAAGAGGCGGCGGACCAGTTCGGCGAACCAGGCGTAGTCCTCGGCGTAGCCCAGCCGGACGATCAGCTCCTGCAACGACGGCGGACGCCGCAGGAGCAGTCCGGCCAGGTCGCTCAGTACCGGCGGGGCCGCAGTTGCCATCGCATTGCCTCCAGGAGCCGCTTGGTGGTGGCGGCGTAGTCCTGGGCCTGTGCACAGGCCAGTTCCACCTCCGGCTGCCGGGCCGCCGCCGCGTCCAGGTCCAGGCTGCCGTCGGTCCGGGTGAGCTCCGCCGTGAGCTCGATGATTTTCAGGTCCGCCGGCGGCGTTGCCGCCAGCAGACCCGCGAAGGTCAGGTTGTCCATGTCTGACCCCCCTGGCTGTAGGCGGTGGAGTGAGCGCCCTTGGTGCCCACCCGCCGCTGGAACTCGATGATGGTGTCGTTGCCCCGGGCGGTCTCCTTAACCGAGGCGTTGGCGATTTCGCCGTAGAAGTCTGCCAGCGTCTGCTTGACCTGCTCGACGGTCATCTCGGGGTCCGGGTCGGGGAACTCGCGGTCGTCGTACACAAAGATGCGTGACATCGTTTTTCTCCTTTTGCGATTCGGGTAAGGTTGCGAAATGCGGGAGGGCCGCCGCCATCGCAACGGCGGCCTCTCCCGTGTGCCTATGTGGTCTAGGACCCGGCTCCCACCGGCTCCTTCTCCCGTTCCTGCTCGGCGGCCAGCGCCCACTGGAACAGGGACGGAGAGTCGGACTTGGACTTGCCGTTCCGTCCCCTGGGCTTCAACGGCTCCTCGGCCAGGAACTCGGCCCAGGAGAAGAGGGACTGCTGCCCATCGGCGGGTTCCCCGTCGTGGTGGCCGTTCCCGTTAGAGGTATGGCCGTTGCCCCCGTTGCCGGTATGGGACAGGCCGTTGGCGTGCTGGCCGTTGCCGTTCACCACCAGCTCGACCGACTGGCCGATGTCCTCGGCGTCGTGGTGGCCGTTGGCCCCATCGCCGTTTACCGAGACGGCCACGGGCTCTACTTCCACCGCCTGCCATCCGTCGTCCACCAGGAACTCCTCACCGCTGGCCTCGGCGTCCCGCGCCTGGGCGAACACCGCCTCCACCGACTCGGTATCGGCATCCTCTTCCCCGCTGACGATCTGCCGGGCCAGGGCCAGCATCAGGTCGTCCCCGTCGTCGCCGTAGGCCGCCAGCCCGTCTTCGGGCAGCTCCCCCTCCACCGCCAGGGAGCTTTGCAGCTTCTTGGCCACCAGCTTCAGGGCGTCGGCCTGGAGGGTGTTCCGGTAGGCCATGAACACCACCTTCACCGGCCTCGTCTGCCCGATGCGCCAGGAGCGCCGCGACGCCTGCCTCATGACGTAAGTACTGTAATCAACCTCATCCCAACAGATAGTCGGGAAGTCGATCAGGTCCAGGCCGGTCTGCACCAGGCGGGGATGGCAGATCAGCACGTCCAGGCCCTGCTTTACCTTCTCCTCCACCCAGGCCTCCCGCCGGTCCGGGGCCACCGTGTCCGCCTTCAGCACCGCCACCCGGAACCCGTGCTCGGTCAGGAATTTGTCCATCCGCTCGGTGATGTCCCGTGTGCCGGTATGGGTGGCGTAGACCAGCACCTTGCGTCCCTGAAGACGCTCCGCCGCCACCAGGTCAACGAGTTGCTGCTCCTTGGGATACAGCTTGTCCTCGGCCAGGGGCGGGGCCTGCACCAGGATGTTGCCCGTCTGAGGGTCGAAGACCGTCTCGCCCCGGGTGCAGCCGTCGGGGTAGGCCAGCAGGGTCTGCAGGTAGGTGGCAAGGAGCCGCTTGGAGCCGCTCTGCAGCGCGGCGGCCAGCGCCCGGCGCAGGGCGTCGAAGATCATGTCGTAGGCCTTGCGCTGGGAAAGGCCGGTGTGGTCCGGCTCCCGGTCCATTGACGACAGCAGCACTTGCTCCTCGTAGGGCGGCAGGCCCGAGGCCACGTCGGAGAGGCGCAGGAACACCGAGTTGCCGATCAAGTGAAAGAGCGCCCCCGGAGCCAGGCCCGGCCTCTCCCTGACCGTCTTGCGGTAGCCCTTCCTGCGGCTGCTGCGCCCGTCCTCGAATGAGTGGTCGTCGTCGGAGTGGCGCACCGTCTGTTCCAGGAAGCCGTAGCGCTGTACCCAGCGCCCTTCCTCCGACCGCGCGAACTCCGTCCTGATTTCCGGCGAAAAGCGGTAGAGCAGGTGGAACAGGGTCGAGGCATACCCGCCGGAGAGGGTTCCGGTGAGGGTCAGGGACTTGCCGCAGGCGTCGGCCAGCACCCCGGCGGCGATGCCCTGGGCGGAGCCGCGACCCTTATATTCGTGGATTTCGTCTCCCATAAGCAGGTCGAAGAAGCCCCGCATCCTCACCTTCACGTAGTCGGCCAGGGGGAACCGCTTGGGGCCGGCGCCGTCGGCCTGCCACAGGGCAGATCGGCACAGGTGGCAGGTCCGCCGTTTGCGGGACATCTCCTGGTCGGTCAGGGGAACCCCGTCCTTGTCCACCACCTGGGCATAGCAGGTGGGACAGCAGGGTATCTTGAAAGGCTCTCCAGTCTCCTCGTCCCTTACCAGCCGGCCGCCGTAGCCGTTGTAGCCCGCCGTGGCCCAGCGCAGGATTACGGCCGGCTTCCAGCGGTAGGAAAGCTTGGCCCGCTCCCGGCTCATGATGGCGAACAGGGGTCCGGCGCCGGTGGACAGCCGGAGGTGCTCCAGGTCGGTGATGGAGGTCACGATGGCGGCCCGGCCGTTGGGTACGGTGTCCTCGATCTCCCGCTTCCACTTTCTTGTCAGATGGGGCGGGCAGAGGATTAAAACCCGCTGGAACCCGGCCATGTAGGCCGCCGCCGCACCGATGAAGGTCTTGCCCGTGCCCATCTCGCCGACGACGGTGGTGCCCTGGTGGGCCTCCATGGACAGGGCCGCGCCCCGGATGGCGTCCGCTTGGCCGCCCAGGGGCTTGCGCAGCAGTTTGGGCAGGGGCCGAGGGTCCTCCGAGGGCCGGTACAGGGGCGGGTAGGACTCCACCACCCGCCTGGCGATGGCCTCCTTGTAGTGGTCGATGAACTCTCCGAGCTTCATGTCTTCCTTCCTTGTTGTTCAGGTTGTCGCAAACTCAATCAGGCCCCGCCGTCCCTTATCGGAAACGGCGGGGCCTGAAGCGTTGCTTTGTAATTTGGCGGGGCGCCTATGCCTGGATGTCGGTGATGGAGCCGTCGCCCAGGTCCAGGGCGACCACGGTGGTCTTGAGCCTTTCCCGGTACACCTCCGTCTCCTCGGTCTCCTCCACCAGCACCATCTCCTTGGTGGTCCTGCCCTTGACCAACACCCGCTGGCCGTCGGCCTCCAGCACCAGATTGTCGAGAAAACCCGCCGCCACCAGCATGGCCAGGTGGCCCCGCCGCAGGGGCATCAGGGGCCGGGTGCGCCCGGCCTGGGCGGGCCAGAGAGAGTCCTGGACTTCCCGGCTCACCCATAACCCGGACTTCTTCGCCTGGGCCACGGCAGCGATGGGGTCCACGATGCGGGTGGTGAACAGGATGTCGCCGGGCGTCACCAGGGGCGGGGAGAAACAGGCGTAGGCGTTGGAGGTCAGGGTCTCGGGCTCCGCCCAGGACCACTCCCTGACCTGCTGCTCGGCATACTCGTCCTGGTGGGGTTCGACGCGGCGCCGCCCCATCAGGACCACCTGGTCGAAGACCTCCCGCTCCGGCGAGGGGAACGCCCAGCAGCGCAGGTCCCAATAGTGGGAGGAGAGGTAGCGGGCCGACACCGCCAGGCGCTGCCGGGGCACGATGAACATCAGCACCCCGCCGTCGGCCAGGTAGCGGGTGCATTGGGTCAGGAAGGCGTGTTCCACCCGCTTGTCTTCCTTGTCCCAATCATAGGGCGGGTTCAGGAACAGCAGGCCGAAGGCGCCGTTGGCTATTGAAGTCTGGAACAGGTCGGCGGCCAGGGCGCGGTCGAGGCGGTCGGCGGCCTCCTCGGCCCGCTCCCGGTGCAGCTCGATGCCGCAGGCCTCGATGGGAGTGCCCCACCGCTGGTTGAGCCGCTTCGCCAGTTGCTCCAGGGCCTCGCCGGCCCCACAGCAGGGGTCCAGGATGCGCAGGGTCTGGCCCCGGCGGGAGCCGTAGCCGCCCACCGAGACCAGCCCCGCCGCCAGGTCAACCACCTTCGGTGGGGTGGGATAGAACCCGCCCTTCGCCTGTGCGCTGAGTCTCATTGTCGTTCCTCCTTATCGGTTGGTGTCGTTGGTCTATTGGCCGTCAGCCCCGTCCGGGGACGGGGCGAGACGGCAGGGATTGGGCTGGCAGAAGTGGCAGTCCCACCGGATGATGGCGGGGTTGGCCAGCATCTCCAGGCTAAGGGCGACGAAGACCACCTCGCCGCTGCAGCCGGCGCAGGTGTAGGTCTCGCCGGCGTGGAAGTCGCCATTCAACTCATCCAGGCGGGCGGACTTGTCGCCGCAGTTGAGGCAGGGGAAGTGGATGTTCAGCTTCTCGGCCATCGTCTACCCCCTCCCGTTGTTGCCGTTGAGTTGTTTCAGCCCCACCACCTCGCCCTTGGCCAGGGTGCGCTGGAAACAGAGGACCTGAGCCGTGTCCTTCTCCCTGGCGCAGGCAGTGCAGAAGGCGGTGAGCAGCTCGGCCCTGTTCGCTACGGTGATCCTCTTGACCAGTACCGAGTCGCCGCAGGGCAGGTCGTGGCGGTAGAGCTTTTCGAAGGGGTCCCGCCGCTCGGCTTCCGTCGCGGGCCGGTAGTAATGGGGTTGACCGGAGCTCGTCAGGTGGCCGGCGGCGGGGTGCGGGCAGAACCGGCAGGTCTCTCCATCCGGCGAGAAGAGCTGCCAGGCCTTCCAGTTGCGGGCGCGGCGCCGCTTGTTGCCCCGCTTCACCGGATTCAGCGTCCTATCCATCGTTGTCTTCCTCCGCATTGATGTAGTCAGGGTTGAGGGTGAGGGTCCCCATTGAGACCGCCGCCGAAAGGTCGGCCTTGAGTTCGTCGGCCACCGGGTTGCAGGTGTAGGCCAGAATGCCGCTGGACTCCAGGCGGTGAATCTCGCCGGTGTCCAGGCCCCGCCGCCAGAGCCAGTCGGCCCAGGTGCGGTGCAGGGGCAGGGGGCTGCGCCGGTCCAGGAAGCGGTGGTGCAGGCCCGGCAGGTCGGCCTCCTCCTGGGCCAGCAGCAGGAAGTCGTCCCGCTCGAATGAGAACTCGGCGAGGCGCGTATACACGAGGGCGTGCCAGCCGCGACTGGCGGGAAGGCGGGCGATGCGGGTGGTCCAGGTGCCGATGGTGTTGTGGGGAACGCGGCAGGGCTGGTAGCCTCCGCTGAGGGCCATCCCCTCGATACCCCGGATGATGTGGGCGGTGTCCGGCGGCTGCTTGAGCAGGGAGGCCCAGATGGCCTTGAGCGCCGTCTGCGGCCCCACCATGGAGAGGAACCAGATGCCCTCGTTGTCGGCGTCGCGGGCGTAGGCGTCGGCGGTGGCCGAGTATCCGCCCGCGTTTATCGTGAACAGCCCCTCGGCTTCGAAGTCCGGGGGCGTGCCGGGAGCGAGGTTGTCAGCTGCGATAGCCGGTTCCGTGGAAATCATGGGTTGCCTCCTTTAGAGGGAAGTAGGAGTGGAATGTGGAGGAGGCGCGGGGTGAGAAGTTCCCCGCGTGAAGGCTGGCGCAGCGGCACCAGCCTCGGGTGGAGGGCCTAGTCCATCAGCTTGCGTTCCTTGAGGCTGACGAACCTGTCCCCACCGATGACCACGTGGTCCAGCAGGTCGATGCCCAGCAGCTTGGCCGCCGCCGCCAGGTCGCGGGTGATGGAAACGTCCTCCGGGCTGGGCGTCGGATCGTGGCTGGGGTGGTTGTGGCTGACGATGATGCTGGGCGCGTTGTCGATGACGGCGGCTCGAAGCACCTCGGCGGGCCGCACCACCGACGAATTCACATTCCCCTGGTAGACAATGCGCTGGCCCCGCACCTGGTTGCGGGTGTTGAGCAGCAGCACCCTGAGCTGCTCCTGGGCCAGGCCCGACATCTCCGGTCCCAGCAGGTTGTGTACATCCTGCGGGCAGTTGATGGTGGGCATCTCGGCGGGGCGTTCCGGCTGGTAGGCCACCTCGTAGCGCATGGCCAGCTCGCCCAGCAGCGAGAGGTTGCTGCGCAGGGCCTCCAGCACCGCCTCGCCTTCAGGAATGGCGGGCAGGGCGGGTTCCATTCCGGCGAGGGGAATGGCGGTCTCCTTGGTCTGTTTCTTGCGGGGCATGGTTCACTTCCTTGGGGGCAGGATGGGGAAACAAGAGCGGGGCCGCTCCCTGGAGATAGGGAGCGGCCCCGTGTTGCGTCCGCCGGTGGCGGGCGTCGGTATGTTGCCCAGCGGCTAGAAGGGCAGGTCGTCGGCATGGGTGCCGACTCCGGCGTTGGCGTAGTCCCGGTTGCCGTTCCCGTTGCCGCCATTGCCGTTGCGGGCGGAGTCCAGGAACACCACGTCCTGGGCGTGGACCTCGGTGCGGTAGCGCCGCTGCCCGTCGTCCCCCTCCCAGGAGGTCTGCACCAGACGGCCAGCTACGTACAGGCGCTGCCCCTTCTCAACGTACTCGGCCACCGCCTCGCCCAACTTGTCCCAGACGACGATGGTGTGCCAGTCGGTGGTCTCCTCGCCGTTCCTCTGGTAGCGGTCCGTGGCCAGGCGCACCTGGGTGACGGCAATGCCGCTGTTCGTGTAGCGCATCTCGGGGTCCGCTCCCACGCGGCCCAACAGTTCAACCTTGTTGATGGTCTTCGCCATGATGTTTCCTCCATTGAGTTGTGAGTTAGGTACCTGTTGCGGGGCCGTTCCCGCCTTTAGATGGAAGGTGAATGGCCCCGTGCCGCGCTCCGGCGTAGGGGAGCGTCAGGGTTTCTCTAGCTGACCCGCAGGTAGCAGGAGACGTTCTCGGTGACGATGGTGGCCCGGGTCTCCGGGTCGAGGAGGGAGTTCAGCCGCTTGTGGTCCACCGAGTACCTGGTGGACTTGACCATCCCCACGTTGCGGATCTTCTGGCCGCCCTCCAGCTTCGCCTTGTCCTCGCCCCGCTGTTTCAGCCAGGCCCGCAGCAGACCCAGCGCCCACGCCTTGTCTTCCTCGATGGCCTTCAGCATTTCCTGGGAGTTTTCGTATTCCAGAAGCGCCGCCCGCGCGTCTTCGTCGCTGACCGGCTCGGCGGTTTCGTCAGGTTCGTCCTCCGGTTCGCCTTCCACCGACGCCATCCCCGGCAGGCAGGTATTCAGGAAGGGGCAGCGCTTGCACTGCCAGGCGTCGGCGGTGAAGTCCCGCCCCGGCAGGGCTTCCGGGTCCGGCCCGTTGATGACGTGGTGGGCCGCCAGTTCGCCCAGGCGGGCGCAGGCTTGCTCGAAGGCCCGCTCAACCCGCCGGGCCGGTATCACCTCGTAGTCCCAGGTGCGGTCGCCGGTGTTCAGGGTGGCGATCACCACGTCCCGGGCCTGGTCGAAGGTCCCGTAGGTGTAGAAGGCCGCCTGCCACACCGTTTCCGGGTGGCTGCGCTCGGCGCCCAGCGTCCGCCACTTCTTGTGGGCTTCCGGCCCCCGGGTCTTGACTTCGACGATGCTGGGTTCGTTGCCGAAGATGGGCGCCACGCCGGCGGCGTCCACGTGGCCGGAGACGAGCAGCGTGGGGCCGAGGCGCAGGGAGACCCGACGGGGGTTGTCTCTATCGGTGGGCGTGATGTCCCAGCCGGCCCGCTGCATGGCCCGCAGCACCACCGGCTCCAGGGCGTTGCCCGCCTCCAGCATGGTCAGGGAGTCATCGTCGCGGGGGTTGGAGACCTCCCAGCCGGTGGCCTCGTACCAGAGGGCGCGGCGGCAGTTGCCCACCGCCGAGGCCCGGATCTCCAGGATGCCGTCCGCGCCGAAGCGGGCGTTGGGGCGGGAGTACACGTCGGTGGGGTTGTCAATGGTCATCGTCATGGTCGTCGTTCCTCCGTGAGATTGTGTGTCCGGTAAATGAGAGCGGGGCCGCCCTGTTTCGGAGACGGCCCCGTGTCGTGCATTGCTGCGTGGTGTCCCTGCGGTTCAGTCGGCGGCGATGGGCAGTTCCGCCGGTTCCCGTTCAGCCTCGGCCTGCGTTGCCAGGTAGTCCCGCAGCACCAGGGCGATGGCGTCGCCGAGACCCCGCACGTGCACCGTGCGCCCGTCCTCCATCCGGTTGGGCCAGGGCTGCATTTCCGAAATGCCTTGGCACTGATGGACGATTTCATCCAGCGGCGTCCCCCGACGCAGGTGCAGGGACACCAGCCGGCAGCCCAGCTCGGTCATGCCGTGCTGGAGGCTGCCCGCCTTGCCCAACGATCCGAAGACTTCGAAGGGCTGGCCCTGTTCGTCCAGGCCCACGGTGATGAACAGGCTGCCCAGCTCAGTGCGGAGCTTCGTGGTAATGCTGGGCAGGCTGCGGGGCCTGGGCTTGGTGATGGTATTGGCATTCATGGCCGTCCTCCCCTTTCCCGCAGGAAGGGCAGCGCCGGAGCGTAGCGGTCGAAGCAGCCCGCGATCTTGAGGGCCAGTTCCCGGTCCCTGGAGTCGCCGATACCCAGGAGTGTCCGGGCGATGGGTTCCTCGCAGTCCTCTTCCGCAAACGTCGGGTTCAGGAAGGCGTCCCGCACCACCTCGGGCAGTTCCTGCCACCGCTCCCGGCTCAGCTTGAGCCCGCCGTGGCCGGCGGTTTCGACCCGCCAGACGCCATCGGCCAGTTCCTCGATGTCCTGGGGCCATCCCCAGGGGGTGTGCATGGTGGTGGTTGCCGTCATGTCCGTTTCCTCCTTGTTCCGGTAGATAAGAAGCGGGGCCGCCCCATTGCCGGAGACGACCTCGCTCCCTGGGAGATGAGGTTGGCCCGGAAACCTACCCGTTGCCGTTGGCTGTTTCCTTCGCCTCGTTGACCTTGCGGGCCGCGTTCTCCACCAGGGGCTTCAGGTCCTTGGCGGGAAGGTCGTCCAGGTCCTTGCCCGTCTGCTTCCGCACCGCCTCCCGCACCCGGTCCTCGCCGAAGCCCTGCTCGGCGCCCAGGGCGATGAGCCGGCCCCGCAACTGCTGGAGATAGGAACCGTCGCGCCGGCCATTGCCGTTGCCGCCCGTCTGCTGGCCGGAGTTGCCGTTGCCAGGAGCCTCCGTCCGCTGCGCCCTGGACCGCGAGTTGGCCGGGGGCTGGTCCCCGTAGAGGCCGTTGCCGAAGCGGTCCCCGAAGCTGCGCAGCGCCCGCTTCAGGCCATCGGTCACCGCACCCTTGCAGGCCGTGTCGTGGCCCTCCGGGGTATCCTCGGCCACGATGTGAAAACCGATGTCGGTGCGGGAGGGCGCGCCGTTGACGGAGACCCTTACCGGGGCGCTGTAGGCGAAGGTCACCCGGAGTTGCCCGGTGCTGACATCCACCTTCTCGATGCGGCGCAGGGACACGTCGCCCACGAGCTCGTAGCCCCACCCCCCGTAGCCGAAGATCCGGTTGGCCTGGTCGATGACGGTGTGGCCCTCGATGTACTCGTAGCTCCGGTTGCCCCGCCCGTCGCGCCGGGAGACCAGGGCCGGGTCCAGGGGCTGATCCAGGGCGTTGACCACGGCGGGGGGCAGCCCGTCCCACAGGAGGTCGTGGCCGGTGATGTCGGCGGCGCCGTTGCCGTTGACGCTACCGTTGGGGTGGTACCCGTCGGCGCTGGGGTTGCCGTTGCCGTTCTGGTTGTTTCCGTTACCCATGAGTTCGCTCCTTTGCGTTGTGATGTTGGAGGTGCCGTAGGTTGAAGCGGCCTTCGCTGGGCGAAGCCGTGAGCGGGGCCGATGCCCCCGTCGTGAAGCCCGATAGTTGGGAAAAGAGAAGGCCCGCTGTTGCAGGCGGGCCGGTAGAAGGGAAGTTGGTAGAGAGAGTTGACTAGCGAAGGTTTGCCGCAGCCCGGGCCAGCAGGCGGGGAAAGCGCAGCCGGGCGTCGGGCCGGGTTGCCAGCTCGCCCACGTCTCCGACCCCCAGGGGCAGGTTGACCACGGCGGCGCGATTGCCCAGCAGTCCCTTGAGTTCCCGGGCGGCCTGGTTGCCGGCGTCGTCGTTGTCGAAGGCCAGGAAGACCCGGGGGCAGCCCCGGAGCGCCGCTGCCACCTTGTCCAACCCCTTGGTCCCCAGGGCGGCCGCGGCGGGATGGCCCCATGCCGTGAGGGTCAGGTAGTCGAAGACGCCCTCGGTCAGCACCACGCACGACGGCGTCGGGCCCAGGCGGGCCAGGCCCAGCACAGGCTTGGGGCCGGGCAGCGCCTGGAAGCGGGGCCTGGCGTTGCCGTCAATAGCCCGTCCCGCCAGCCAGGGAACCAGCCCGCCGGAGCCCTCGGGAAGCACCACCATTCCGCTGAACCGCTCGGCGCCCCGTTCCAGGAACAAGCCGGAGGACCTGAGCCGGGTGGCGGTGAAGCCGGCAGCTTGCAGGTGCTCGCGCAGCCCGTTGCCCGGTGCGTAGCCCAGGCCCAGCCGCCGTGCCGTGTCCAGGCCGATGCCCCGCGACGCCAGGTATTGCATTGCCGCCCGGCTGCGCCGCAGTCGCCCGCCGTAGAACCGCACCGCCGCCGTCAGCAGCGCCGGGTCCCGGGGCGGAATTGCGGGAGTGGCTGGCCATTCCTTTGACGTTGCGGTTGCGCGGCTGGACGAGGCCGCCACCGGCGCCGACCCGTCGTCCAGCCGCCGGATGGCCTGGGAAAGGGTGAGCCCCTCCATCCGTCCCACGAAATCAAGAACGTCGCCGCCGGCCCCGCAGCCGAAGCAGTAGTAGCGCTGGCTATCGCCGTACACCGTGAAGCTGCCCTCGGTTTCCTGATGGAAGGGGCAGACGCCCTGGCGGACCCGGCCCTTGCCCGTGAGGGCGATACCGGCTGCCTCCACCGCGTCGCCCAGGGGATGCCGCGCCTTGAGTTCGATGATGTCCACCTTGTCCGAAGTCGCTATCACCATCCTGACCCTCCTTGCTCGTTGTTCGCGCAGTTCTTGTTGTGTAGCGGCTTCATCCCCCGCAGGCTGCGCTTGGAAACCAGCTTGCTCACCGGCCAGCGCATCCCCAGGGCCGCCGCCACTTCCAGCGTGGCGTTGTCGTCGCCTGCGGGAACCAACACGGCCGCCTTTCCGGTTGCGGGGCTGTAGAGCACCGCCCCGCAACCAGGGAACCGGCGCCGGGCGATGTCCAGCCACTCGGAGTAGAGCCAGCGCAGTTGGCTGTCCGTCGCATCAGGGGCGTCCACGCCGTGGAATGCTGCCAGTGCACCGCCGAGGTCGCCGGACTGTCTCAGCCGCCGCGCCTGGTGAATGGCCCGGGCAGGTGTGGGGGCCGAATGTTCAGCGTCGGCCCGGAACAGGGTTACCAGCAGCCGGTCCACCAGCTCCTCCAGCCGGCCTGCGTGGGCAGAGACAGGCGATTCCAGGTCCAGGGTAATCGTCGTCATGGCGTACCTCCCTGTTGTTGAGTCTGTGGGGTTGACGGAGTTACCGGGGTTGCCTGCCGCGAGTTATGCCGTCCCTGCCGGTGGCAATGACATAGGCAGTTGGCCTGTCGGGCCTGGGCCGCCCTGCGCCGGTCGTTGGCCCGCATGATCCGCCGCACCACCAGGGCGGCGATGCCCAGGCCGGCCAGGTTGAGGAAAACAGTCTCTCCGCCGTTTCCCGTCAGCAGCGGCCCGGCGATGAGCAGGGCCACCGCCGCCGCAATCGACGCCCTTGGGTGGCGCCTGATGAAGCCCACGACCGGGACCGCCGCGGTCTTGACCTGGGTGAACCGTTCCTTGACGCGCATACGCACCTCCTGTGTGTCGTGTGAGTCCCACTGGTGAAAGACGCAGCTCGCCCATGGTGCTGGACCTGGGGAACTGCAAGGTGGAGAACGAGGAGAACAGCGCAGCCCGGCCGGCGGCTGCTTCAAGCAAGCCCTTGGACCGGTGGCAACCGCGCTGCAAAGAAGGGCGTCCGGTCGGCCAGCGATGAGTCGCCGGGACCGGAGCATGGGGAACCTGCGGCGCCGCTGGACATATTCAGCAGCAATGCCGCAGGCGTGGTCAAACGGCCGGAGCCTTGTGCCGCTCCAACCGCAATGGGGAGGCTGGCGAAGCGCCGCGTGCGCTCCGCTGCCGGATCCGAGGGAGTCAGGGGTCCGGGTCTGCCGCGCTGGTTCTAGCCGACACCTCCGTGCTTGAACGACTTTCCGTCGTATTGGGGTTCGGGTTCCGCGTCCTGGGTCGGGTCGCCGTGCCGTGGGAAGGGGATACCGGGCGAAACGCGCCGTGCGCTTCCGTGGGTTAGGGGTTCACCGGCTGCAAGAGGGGAAAATCAACCCTCCCGGCAGCAATTCCCTCGTGGGCGCTCCGGGGAGAAAAGACTCGATCCTCGCGGAGCAGGCCCGGGCGAGCAGGGATCACGCCCCCAGGTTTCTAGGCAGTGGAAACCTTGGTAAAGCCAGACAACGCATTCAGTATCCGGCCCCGATTGGCCCACTGACAAGGCTCCGGGCGCCGTTTCGGGCATATCACTTGCTCCAATCAGGCAGGAATGAGGCAGAAACCGCAACAATCAACACCGGCGCCGCCAGCTACCGCCGCCGCAACGCCAGGACCAACCTCAACCCGGTCCGCGCCGCCCGCAAACACCGCCACGGACTCAACGCCCGCCTCAGCCTGGCCAGCAACTCCAGCCGGGCCCGCCGCTTCCGAAAGTCCCGGAGCGCCTTCACCCGCCAGTTCAACTGGGCGCCCCGGTCCAGGCCCCGCAGCGGCTCCGTCTCCGGCGGCAGGGTCAGCCCGTGCTCTTCCAGCAGGGCCACCTCCACCTCCAGAATCCGCTGGCGTGTCGCAACCCAGGCCAGGCCCCGGCCCCGGGCGGGGTGCCCGTCCCACAGCCGGCGCCACTCCTCGACCAGCGGCCAGGCATCGCCGAAGACATCCTCGTCGTCCCCGGCCGGGTCCTCCGTCACCACGTCGGGGTAACGCCGGCGGGGCGCCGCCCCCGCCACCGGCGCCGGACTCGGCAGACCCGGCGCGACGCCGGCCCTGATCTGGCCCAGGGCCAGCCGCTGCTCCAACCGCCTCATCCCCTGGGCGTGGGTCTCACCCAGGGCCTTCATCCCCTCCCGCAGTTCCGACTCCAGCCCAGCCACCTGGGTCTGCAGGCCGCCCACCTGCCCCGACAATTCCCCCACAGCCTCCTCCAGCTCGTCCCGGGCCCCGCCGTCCTTGTCCACCAGCATCCGCTCCACCTGCTCCCGCACACGCCGGGACATCCCCTGCCGCACGCTGAAGGCCACCGTCCTGGGGTCCACGTCCAGCACCCGCCCGGCGCCCTTGTATCCCCGGGACCGCACCAGTTGGTGCAGGAGGGCGGTGAGGCGCAGCTCGTACACGTCCTCCACGACCTGGGCCGCCGCCTCGGCAAAGGCCGCGCCGGGCGATGCGCCGTCATCCACCGCGCCGCCAAGTTCAGGGACCGGAGTCCCACCCTCGCCAGCGCCAGCCTCAACGCCAGCACCGCCGGGTCCGGCGCCGGGGTCATTGCCGGGTCCGCCCGCCATCCTGGCCTGATCCCTACTCATGCTCCTGCCTCCCATGTGCAAATTGCACTTTTCCAATAGGGGGTTTGCACCGCCGTCCCGCTGCCCCTCGGCCGTCCGATGCACCGCTCCAACGGGGCCGATGCACCTGCCGAACGGAACCAGCCCTGAACTGAAAGTGCTTACAGGAATGACGCTGAAATGGGCGTTCTCCCCCCATTTCAGCTACGAATCCCCGCCCATCCACCAAGGCGGTCCGAGTTCGGATTCCTGTACACGTCCATAACATCACGCCGACCCCCGGAAATTCCATGCCCTGAAAGGGGGGGTGCGCACACCCCCCCTTTCAGGGCATTACGACGGGCCCGGCCAGCCGCCAGACTTGGTTGTCGAACATCCGGTCTCAGACCGGCGACAGGAGGCAACCATGTTCCGGCGATTCATTCCTACCCCGGGCCGGGCCGGACACCTGGCCCTGCTGGCGGCGGCGCTGCTGCTTTCGGCGTTGGCCGCCATCCCCATGAGCGGCGTCGCTTTCGCCCAGTCCCCTCCCCCTCCCGACAACCTGGCCCTGGTCAACCGGGACCGGCAGATGGTGGAGCGCAAGAAGGAGGGCGAGTTCATCGCCCGTCCCGTCTTCAGCCGCCAGATATCCGTCCTCCACTACGCCCTGCGCCATCCCGACACCGGCGAGTGGGTCACCAACACCTACCGGGTGCGGGGCGGCGAGAAGGAGCTGTCCGAGGGCTGGGAGTACACCTTCGAGTACCCGGCCCTGGACTCCCAGCCCGAGCTCCACCCGGAGCAGGCGTTCCTGCTGGTGATGTCCGTCCCCCGCCAGGGCAGCGGCGAGCACCACGTCTTCCACGCCCTGGTCCCCGTCCACCAGCCCAAGGGACTGTGGGACCGGGTGCTGGGCGCCCTGGACCCGGACCGCTGGGCCCGGGCCGGCGCCAGGTGGGTGATCCAGGGCGTCCACGGGACCCTGTGTGGCGTGCTGGAGGGACTGTTCCCAGCGGACTTGTCCGAGTGCGGGGGGTAGCGGCATGAGCGACATCCTCACCGGAACCCCGCCCGGCCTGACCTACGACCACGAGACAGTCCGGCAGATCTGGCTGCTGACCTGGGCCATCGCCTCGGGAATGCTGGTGATCATCCTGGGCTGGATGGGCCTCAGCTTTATCGTCCAGGAGCACCTGGGCCATCACCAGTCGGGCTGGCGGGAGATGGTCCCCCGCCTGGTGCTGGGGTTGACCGCCGCCGCGTCGTCTTTGTGGTGGTGCGCCCTGGTCATCGACGTGGCCCACGCTACATCCCAGTTCATCGCCGCCTCCCTGGGCGTCACCCCCGGCGACCTGCTCAGGGCGCCGTTGGACCCTTTGCTGAACGCAGTGGAAGCGGCCAGCACCGGGCTGGCGGTGTTCATCGCCCTGCTCTACCTGGTCTTCGGCTTCTTCATCCTCTACCTGCTGGTGCAGATGATCCTGCGCCTGGCCCTGATCGACATCCTGCTCTGCCTGGCGCCCATCGCCCTGGGGCTGTGGATTCTTCCTCACACGGCGGGCTGGGGCCGGCACTGGCTCAGGCTCTTCATGACCGCCGTGTTCCAGCAGGCGGTGCAGCTCATCGCCATTGCCCTGGCCTTCGCCTTCCTGGATGACTTCGCCGCCATCGGCGGGGGCGAGGCGGCCCGGGACCTGGTGTGGAAGCTGCTGATGGCCATCGCGTTCATGTACCTGGCGGGGAGAGTCCCGTCGATGCTGGGCAACCACGGCACCTTCGACGCCTGGCTGCACACCCTCTACTTCGGCATGTCCCTGCCCGGCGGGGTGGTCCGGTCGGGGCGGGCCCTGGGGATGCTGGCGGGCGGAGCCTCCGGTGGACCGGTCGGCGTCGCCGCCGCCGCAACGGCGGCCAATGTCGCCACAGGCGCCGCTACGGGGGCGGTGAACTCGGCGGCCCAGGGCTCCACGCCTTCCGGCCAGAGCAGCCCCGCGCCCCGCAGCCAAAGCCCGTAACCAAGACGAAAGCCGCCGGCGCGGAGACGCCCGCGCCGTCAACCCTCCAGGAGGTGAGCCATGTGCCATTAGGGATGTGGAATTGGCCCAACAGACAGCGGCCAAGCAAGCCGATATTCAACGGACAAGGAGAAAGACCCTATGGAGGACCTGACACAGACCGTATCGAACCTGGTGGCAATCCTGCTGGGCCTGGTGGGCGTGGTGGGGGTTGGATATTTCATATACGGCGCCTACCTCTACCTCACCGCCTCCGGCGCCCCCAACCAGATGGAAAGGGGCAAGAGCGCCATGATGACCGCTTTGGCCGGCATCGTCCTCGCCCTCGTCGCCTACGGAGTGGTGGAGCTGGTGATGAACGCCGTGGTCGGCTCGCCGGTGGACGTGAGCGTGCCCGACCCAACTCCCCCGCCCACCAAGACGCCCTAGCGGGAAAGGAGCAGCCATGAGAGAGCATGAAGTACCGACCCACGTGCAGGCCGAGGACAAGGTGCTGCTGTGGTTCACCTTCCCCCAGATCGTGGCGGTGGTGGCGACCTGCGCCGTCGCCTACGGCGCCTACCGCTACTTCCCCTTCGGCCCCTTTGGGTTCCGGTTGGGCGTCGCCATCCTCATAGGGATCGTGGGCATCGCCCTGATCGTTGGGAAGGTGGGTGGCCGGGGGCTGCCCCTGGTGGCCGCCGACCTGCTGAAGTTCAATCTGGGGGCTAGGCGCTACGCCGGAGTCCCCACCCAGCTGGCGCGCAGCGAGGCCCCGCCCCAGCCGGAGGCCAAGCCCGACCCGCTGCGGCTGCTGGCCAAGAAGGCGGTGGGAGGAATTGGCAAGGCGGTGAAGGCCGCCCGGAAGAAGGGGCGGCCTCCCTTCCGGCCCCACGGCTGGTTCGGCAAGCGGCGGACTGGAGGTAGGGACATCAAGAGGGGCAACCGGCCCGCCCTGAACCAGTCCGGCGGCCAGCAGCCCCCGCAGCAGGGAAGAGGCAAGCCCTGGTACAGGCTGCTGGCGGTGGCGGGGCTGCTGGTCCTGACCATCGTGGCCCTGCCGTCTTCGGCATTGGCCGACGACCCGGAGGAAGCCCCCTATGGAGACTCATGGCGGCTGGGAGAAATCTACTTCGAGCCGCCGGAGCCGGTGCCGGGCCGCCGCGTCTACATCGAGAAGGTGAGCGTAACCGGCAACACCGCCGCCGTCAGCCTGCGGGCAGCCCACGACCTGGACCTGAAGGTGCGGGTCTTCGGCGGCCGGACGGGCCGGACCCTGAAGATGGGCGCCAACGCCGTGGTCCACTCCGGCGAGACCAAAAACTACAACCTGACCCTAAACGGCCCCAAGCCGTCCTTCACCTTCTCCTGGGCCGACTCCCTGGGCTTCTCCGGGGCGGTGTCCCTGAGGAGCCACCAGATTCCCTACCCGCAGCCGGAATACCAGGGAGACCTGTGCCGCCTGGAGGTCACTTCGCTGACCTGGACACCGGGCAGCATCAAGGGCGCCATCGCCTCGGAGTGCATCGCCGAGACCCGGCAGGAGGTGGACCTGCCGGTCTACGGCGGCCACTTCAGCCAGTCGGTGCCCGCCCTGCTGGACGCAACCGTCACCGGCATCACAGGAACGGTGATGGTGGCAGCCGGTTCCCACAGCACCACGGCGGCCTTCGTCAACGGCGGCGAGACCGGCTTCACCCTGGCCGTCCCCGACGCGAAGGCCAATCACGACCTGGCAATCACGGCGGACCTGACCGCCGCCCTGGACGTGCCCCGGCCGCCCATGTTGCAGACCACCCACCACCCGGCCAGGACCGACACGTACACCCGGCGGGTGACCTGCCGCTGCGGGGAGAGCACCACCACCAAGACGGTCCGCATCCGCGTCCACCACCCGGAGCACGTCCGGGCCGTGCAGGTGGAGCGCGGTTCCGTCACTCCCACGAGGCCCGAGAGCGTCCCGGTAACCGACGGACTGGGCGTGGGCGCCGACAAGCCCTTTGCCTACCTCACCGTCCCGGCACCGACGCCTCCGCCGCCGAAGGCGGAGCAGACCGACGAGGGCAGCTGGAGCTGGCCGTGGTAGGGCGCTGGACGGCCATCCTGATGGCTTCGGTTGCGGCCCTGGCTTCCGTGGCCGCCGACACACCGGAGGCCAAGAAGGAACTGCTGCTGGCGGCCATCAACCAGGTGCTGACCGGCATGGCCTACGCCGGGGTGGGCCTGTGCCTGTTCGCCATCGTCTGGGCCGGGTTCGTGCTGATGGCCGAGGGCGCCGAGGGCGAGACCCGCCGGGGCCGGGCCAGGAACGCGGTGGTCATGGCCGTGGTCGGCCTGGTGGTGGTGCTGCTGGCCAAGGCCATCGCTGCGGTAATCAGTGGCCCGCTGAACCCCATTCTGCCCGGCGCATAAGGGAAGAAAAGGAGGGACGATAGTTGAAAGCGACATTGCCGAACCTCAAAGCAATCATCAACCGGACACCCAGGAGCGGGTCTGCGGAGGCAGTGCCCGAAGCGCCCAAGCCCCCGCCGGACCTGACCCTGTTCTTCATGCTGTCCCACCTGGAAAACGACGGCCCGGTGCGCCTGGACGGGGTGAAGCTGGCGGTCAGCGAGGTGATGGGGTTGGAACTGGACGAGCCCAAGCTGGGGGCCTTCGCCGGTTCCCTGAACGCCCTGGACTTTCCGGTACAACTGCTGGTGCGCCAGCACCCGCCGGTGCTCAGGGGCTTGAGGGAAAAGCTGACCGAGGCCCAGCCCGGCGACCTGCCGGACCAGACGAGGCAGGCCGCCGACAGCCTGGGGCGGCTGCTGACCACGCTGGAAACCAGGGAGGGCATCCTGGACCGGCGGTTCTACGCGATATGCGAGCGCAGCCGGATGGCCGAACTCCACGGGCTGCTGGCCCGGGGCGGGCTGGGGGTGTTCCCCCTGGTCGGTGAACCGTTGCGCCTGTTCTGGCTGTCGGCAGCCCTGGGCGGCTCTCCCGTCGAGCGCGACGAGGACACCGAGCTTGCCGTCGAGGTCAACCGCCGCGACATCCGCGTCGGCGACCGCCTGATGCGCTCGCTGCACCTGGGCAAGTGGCCCCGGTCCCTGGCCCCCGGCTTCCTGCAAGGGCTGATGGCCGCCGGCGCGCCCATGGACCTGTCGGTCCACCTGGGCGCCATCCCCACGGACCAGGCGGCCCGCACCCTGGAGTGGCAGAAGGTCCGGTTCGAGTCGGCCCAGAGCCTTTCCCTGCGGCGCGGACGCACCATGTCCCCGGAAGCGGAGATCGCCTTGGAGGACGTGAGCCGCCTGCGCGATGAGGTGCAGCGGGGAAGGGAAAGGCTGTTCCACGCCTCCCTGTCCGTCACCCTCCACGCCGGCGACCAGGACACCCTCAAGGACCTGACCCAGAAGGCCAGGGCCCACTTCGCCGCCGCCTTGGGCAAGCTGGACAACCTGTCCTTCCGCCAGCGGGAAGGATTGCTTTCCACCCTGCCCCTGGCCTTGAACGCCGTGGCGGTGTGGCGGACGCTGGACACGTCGTCGCTGGCCAGGCTGTTCCCCTTCTCGCCGCCGGACCTGGACACTCGCAGCGGCACCCTCTACGGCATTGATCTGCGGGCCTGCGCCCCCATCGTCTACGACCCTTTCGACGGCACCCACCTGAATGCCAACACCGCCGTGCTGGCCCGGTCAGGCTCGGGTAAATCCTTCGCCACCAAGCTGGGGGTGCTGCGGGGGGTGTGCCGGGGGGTGCGGGCCTACGTCATCGACCCGGAGGGCGAGTACGCCGACATGGCCCGCGCCGCCGGAGGACGCGTCCTGTCGCCGGGGGTTCCGGGACAAGGGATGAATCCTTTTGTAATCGACCGGGGCGATTCGGAAGAGCTATTGCAGCGCATCGGCAGCCTGCGCCGGCTCATCGAGGTGATGGTGGGGGAGCGGCTCAGCGCCGAGCGCCGGTCGTCATTGGACCACGCCCTGGCCTCCTACTACGCCCAGAAGCGGGAGCGGACCGGCTTCCGCGACTTCTACGCCTACCTGGAAGGGGAAACGCCGGAGATCGCCCACCTGCTCCGGCCGTTCGCCACCGGCAGCCTGCGGGACCTGCTCTCCGACGAGGGCGACGACCTGCTGAGCCACGAGGCCCTGGTCACCGTCTTCGACCTGCACCTGCTGGAGCCGGAACTCAGACCGGCGGCGGCGATGGTCTGCACCGAGACGGTGTGGGCCGCCGCCGCCCAGGACCCCCGGCCCCGGCTGCTGGTGGTAGACGAGGTGTGGAGCATCATGCAGCACCCCGAGGGCGCGGCCTTCATGGTCAGCATGGCGAAGCGAGCCAGGAAGCACCGCCTTGGCCTCCAATTCATCACCCAGGACGTGCAGGACCTTTTGTCCGAGGACAGTTCCCGCGCCATCACCGGCCATTCCGGTCGCGCCCTGCTCCAGAACGCCGCCTTCAAGCTGCTGCTCCAGCAGGACGCCGCCGCCGTCTCAACCGTGGGGGAAGCCTTCGATTTGCCGGTAGAGCTGCAACGCTGGCTCCTGTCCTGTCCCCGGGGGGACGGGCTGTTGCTGGCCAGGGGCAACCGCTTCCCCATCCGCATCGAGGCCACGCCGGAAGAAACGGAGGTAATCGAGTGGCGGCCCGGACCAAGGCACTGAATCCAACCAATTCCAATAGACGGAGGCAACCAACCATGAATATCAACGTGAAGAAAATGCTGTTCGGCGACGGGCGCAACAAGCGTCCCCCGGTGCTACTGGCGGTGACACCACCCCGAACCGGCGAGCGGACGCTATTGGGCGTGGAGAACCTGCTCCAGTCCATAGCCGTCCCCGAACCCTTCGCCCTGGAACTGGCCGGCGACGCCGACGGCGTGAACCTGTTGGCCCGCTGCCAGGACGACCAGGCGGTGCGCCAGCAGCTCACCGCCCACTATCCCCAGGCCCGCATCCGGCAGGTGCCCGTGGACGAGGACCCCATCTTCGTCCACACCGGGGAACAGGCCTGGGGCCTGACCCTCAGGCACGGCGGACCGGAGTACGTGCCCCTGCGGACCTTCCGGGACGACGACCTGCTGGACCCCGGCTCGGATCCCCTGCTGGCCGTCATCGGTTCCCTGTCGGCCCTGCGCCCCGGCGAGCGGGTCCTGGCCCGCCTGATGCTGCGCTCCCTGGGGCCCGACTGGTCCCAGGCCCACCAGCAGAGAGCCTACAAGAACCCCGGCTACCAGCGGCCCGACCCCTCCTACACCTACCAGACCAAGCCCCTGCAACTGGACGGGGTGACCATGGCCGTCCTGGGCGTGGGCGCGCTCATCGCACTCAGAGGCTACCTGTGGGTGCAGGACGGCGAAATCCTCAAGGCGGCTTTGCTGGGCGCCGGTTCCCTGCTCGGCCTCACCGTGGCGGGCTGGGGCTGGTGGCGCTGGAAGCAGGCCCGCAACCGGGTCCATGACCCCCTGCTGATCAAGGAGAAGGTGGGGCGCATCGCCTTCGACGCCGAGCTGGAGGTCATCGCCGTGCTGCCCGACGGCGCCGATGAGCATCGGGCCAGGGAAATCCTGGAGCCGGTGGCCGCCGCCTACCGCCACTACGACCATCCCGCCGGGGCGCGGTTCAGGGTGAGCAAAGTACGGCCCATCGTTCCCGTGATGAACCTCCACCCCGCCGGTCCCAGTCTCTTCGGCGGGCGCAGCGTCCTGGGCGTGCGCGAGGCGGCGGCCCTGTGGCACCCGCCCGGGGAAAGGGACGAGACGCCCCTGCTGGAGCGCTCCGGCTCCCGGGCTCTCTTGCCCTCGGCCCGGGGGGTGAGGGGCGGGGCGCCGGTGGGGCAGACCACCACCGGCAACCCCAGGGAGATTCGTTTTCCCGAGGACCTGCTGCGCCGCCACCATCTCTACGTGGCCCGCACCCGCATGGGGAAGTCCACCCTGATGCACCACGTGGTGGCCCACAAGCTGCGGGAGAAGGCGGCAGGCCGGGACACGGACGCCATCGTCGTGGTTGACCCCCACGCCGACCTGGTGGCGGGCCTGCTGGAGCAGGTCCCCGAATCGATGGCGGACCAGGTGCGGCTCATCGACCTGGCCGAGGCCTGGGGATCCCCCGGCATCAACCTGCTGGACACCCGCATCTTCTCCGACCGGGACCGCACCGCCGACTCAGTGGTGCGGGTGATGCACGGCCTGTGGGAGCAGTGGGGTCCCCGGATGCAGTCCATCCTGGAGCACACTGTGAAAAGCCTCCACGAGGCCAACGAGCAGGTGGAGGCCGACAAACAGTACACCATCCTCGATGGGCTGGCCCTGGTGGCCGACTCCAGGTTCCGGCGGGAGGTGCTGGCCAAGGTAAACGACCCCTACCTGCTGCGGTTCTGGGCCCGGGACTTCCTGAGCTGGAACCGGGAGCGGCGGGGCGAGGCCATCGCCCCGGTGCAGACCCGCCTGGCCTACTACGCCTCCTCCAAGCGGGCCCGGGCCATCCTGGGCCAGTCCCGCTCCACCATCGACATCCGCCGGACCATCCTCGAGGGCGGCATCCTCTTCGTCTCCACCGCCCAGGGCAGCGTGGGCCGGGACGTCTCCGCCCTGGTGGGCGCCTCCCTGCTCAACCTGGTGGACTCGGTGATCCGGGAGCAGGAGGGCCTGCCCCAGGCGCAGCGGCGGGGCGCTCTGGTGGTGGTGGACGAGATGCAGTCCATGCCCGGCGTCGACTACGAGTCCATGTTGTCGGAGCTGGGCAAGTACGGCGCCAGCTTCATCCTGGCCACCCAGAGCCTGGCCAAGCTGGACGACCTGTCCCGCACCATGCGGGACACCATCCTGGCCAACGTGGGCTGCCTGGCCGTCTTCCAGGTGGCGGGCAATGACGCCCGCCAGATGGTGTGGGAGCTGGGCCGCGACCGGGTGTCCGAGGAGGACATCGTTTCGCTGGACGTGCACCACTGCTACGTCCGGGCCACCGTGGGCGTCGAGCGGATGCCCGCCTTCTCAATGGCGGTGCTGAAGCCCGAGCCCGGCAATCCAGCCGTCGCGGCCCGCATCCGGGCCGACGCGTCCGCCTACCTGCGGCCCAACGACGCCGGCGACATCGAGGGACGGCGGCAGGTGGGGGAGTACCGAAGGCTGCTGGGCGAGCGCCAGCAGGACGCAGGAACCCAGACGCCGGGTCAGAACGGGCCGTCGCCGCCACCCGATGGTGACGACGGCGACGGGGAGTCCAACGAGGTCCGGGAGTACCGCCGGCTGCTGGCGGCGATGCGGGACGACGAGGGGGAGGTTGAATGATGATACCGGCGGGTTGCGAGAACGATATCCTCCGCCGCCTGGCGGAGATGCCCTTCCTGGACCGGCTGGAACTGGTGGCCCTCTGCCGGCGGGCCCGCAGCGCCGTCTATGCCAGCATGGACCGGCTGTCCGAACGGGGAATGGTCCAGGCCATTCCCCACGCCTCGGAGCTGAGCTCCCCCAGCCGGCGCTACTGCCTCACCGCCGCCGGTCTGCACCGGCTGGCAGAACTGGAGGGAGCTCCCACGGACCGCCTGTTGGCCACCCGTCCCGTCTCCGAGCGCTGGCGGCGGGTCCTGCTGGAACGTCTCGACGCCCTGGCCGTCATCTACCGCGTCGCCGCTTCCCTGCCCCACGCCGAGCGCGGCCTGGGGTTCCGTTGGCACCGGTCCGGGCCCCTGGACGCCGGCATCACCCTGCCCGGCGGCCGCGCCCTCTCGGTGGTGCGTATGGGCAACGCCGCCGACCGCACCGCCTTCGCCAAGCGGCTGTGGCGGCTCTCCCAGGAGGCCCGCCCCGGCGCCGTGCTGCTCCTGGCCCCGGACGAGGTGCGGCTGCGCCAGGCAAGCCGGATGCTGGACAACCTGCCCCTGCTGGGCTTCCTGGCCCTGGAGGGCGACGCCGCCCGCGCCGCCTGCGGCGAGGCCCGGATCTGGCGTTCCCCGGCCAGTCCCGTGGCCCTCGACCTGGGGGAGGCGCTGGGGTACGTGCCCCTTGGCGGCGACCTGTCCGAACCGGCTCCCGCCGGGCGGGAGTCGTTGCCTTCCGATCTGCGGCTGGACCTGGACGACGACGAAACCGTCCCTCCCCACCTGCTGCCCGTCCTGCTCAAGCCCGCCGAGAAGCGGGTGCTGGACCTGCTCCACGACTGGCCCTGGCTGACGCCGGGCCACCTAGAGCAGTTCCTGGGGGTGAACCCCTCGCGGGTCAGCCAGGTCCTGGCGAGGCTCAGGTCCCTGGGGCTGGCGACACGGGTGAAGGCGGAGGGACGCGGCTGCCTGGCCCTTTCGGACCGGGGACTGGGCCTGCTGGCCCGCCGGGACCGCTCCGCCGTGGGCGCGGCCCGCCAGCGGTGGAGCGTTGCGGAGGTGGACCCGGCAGCGCCCCTGGACTGGCGCAACGTCCATGGCTCCCGCAGCCGCCAACTGCTGCGCAACCTGGACCACACCCAGGCCGTCCACTGGTTCCTGGCTGCGCTGTTGAGCCAGTCCCGAAGCCAGGGCTGCGGGTTGGCGCAGATCGACCCTGCCCGGCGGGCAACACGGTTCTTCCGCCGCGACGGCAGGCTGCACTCGGTGCGTCCCGACGCCTTCGGGGTGCTGACAGGCGATGGGAAGGAGCAGCCCTTCTTCCTGGAGTGGGAACGGCGCGCCGTCAGGCCGGTAACCATGGCGGCCCGCATCGCACCCTACCTGCGCTACTACGCCGGCAGCCGTCCCCTGGACGACCACGGCGTAATTCCCGCCGTCCTGGTGGTCTTCGACGACGACCTGGCCGCCGGCCACTTCCTGCGGCTGGCGGACCGGGAGATGCGCCGGGCCGGGGTAAGGGTGCCCCTGTGGGTTTCCCACCGGGCCGCCCTGGAGAGGCTGGGACCGCTGGGCGCGGCCTGGCTCAGGCCCGGTTCCTTCCGGCCGGATTGCCCTTTTTGACCGCCCCACACCAATCTGTCGAGAGGAAATGAACGCTATGAGAATCTACTACGCCATGGAGGCCGAGGGCCTCCGGCGCCACGTCCGCTCCGCCCTCGGCGTGGACGCCCGGGCCTGGAACCGGTTCAACCGCCGGGTCCACGACTGGCGCCGCAGCCTGGAGCACCGCTACGGCATCCCCGCCGATCTCGGACTGCGCCCCGACGAACTCGCCTCCGCTCCGCAGTCCTGCACCTGTGGGTGCAACTCGCAACCGCTGCTTCGCCCGGGGGGCGAGGTGATTGTCGAGGGAATGCGGCTGATCGAGGACTTTGCCGCTGAGTCCGGCGGCGTCAGCGTGACCAACATCTGCCTGGACAAGGACGATATACCGGCCTACCGGCGGGTTGGCCTGGACCGGCTCTTCAACCGGGTCAACGCCACCGCCGCCCTGGCGGGCGGTCACGCCTTCGTCATCTTCGGCCAGGAGCCCGAGGAGATGGTCTCCAGCCTTTACCACCGGCTCAGGAACTACAACCCGGTGCCTGCCCGCCACGGGGCCTGCGAGGACGGGTGGCACACCCGCAACCTCCCCATAGAGAGGGTCATCGGCGCCCCGGCCTTCCGGGACCCCGACATCGACTGCCTGCTCCAGGCGGCCGGCCTGGTGGCCCGCGCCCTGCTCTGGCAGGAGGAGCCACCCGACGCTGGCGGGGACTCCAGCGGCCTGGCCGGGGCTTTCGGTGGCCTGGACCACGCCCTGAATCTCCGGGCGGCCAAGCGCGACCCCCAGGGCGTGGTCCGCCGGTGAAGGAAATTGGCAGAGGTGATAACGCAGCAAGGCCGGACGGAAGTGACCGTCCGGCCTGTTCGTTTCGCTTACCGGTCAACCACTTGCCCTGGCGCGAATCCGGTCCGATACGTTCTTCAGCAGACCGGACGCCCCATCCATGTTGGCCTCCCCGCGCCAGGAGAGAAAGGCGAGGGGGCTGGGCGCAATAAAAGGCCAGGTGGTTTCACTCCACCCGGCATTTCAGCGGCCTTGACGAAGGCCATTAACGGCGCCGCCGCCCACCTCTGTTCATACCCGGACTTCGCATTCCACCACTCCCAGTTCATCAGCCTTTCCCTGCTCCCAGGCCTCGGGCAACAGAATATGGAGGAGTCCCAGCTGCGCCGCCAGGCCGAACAGGGCGACCAGGTGGGCGGAATCGGGCTTCACGCCATTCCGCCAGCGCTTGATCAGCCGTATGTCCACACATAGTTCCCGCGCCAGGCCACGCCAGGAAAACCCGGCCGCCTCCTTGAACTCCACCAGCCGCTGGGGAAAGTCCTCGGGAAACGGGGAAGGCTCCAGCCGGTAGACCCACTTCTGGCGTCCCACGGCCCTACCCCCTGTCACGGCCCATGAGAATGGCAATGCCACCCTGAACCTGCTCGGCCAGCGCCACCAGGGACAGCATGGCCCCGCCCGAGGGTTCGCAGCCCTTCTTCCGCCAGCGCAGCACCTGCCGGGTGTCCACGCCGATGGCGGTGGCAAACCCGTCCCAGGTAAGGCCGGTGGCCTCCTTGAGCCTGACCAGGCGCACCCCGAAGTCCTCGGGCATCACGGCCACGCCCGGAACGAAGACAATCCTCTGGGACTTGCGTTTCCTACTCATCCACCCTCACGACTATGAAAAGGTAGTTGAAGTCCTCTACTCCGAGGACTTTCTGGATCCTGCGCCTGACTGACGGCGACGGGCTGCGTTCTCCCCTGAACAGCTGGGACACGTAGCCGGAGGTGAGGTCGCAGCGGTCGGCCAATTCGTTCTGGGATATGTTCAATTGGCGCAGGCAGTCCCAGGCCGCCTCCGCTCTCAGCATCACCCTTTCCGTGGCGCGCTTACGGGCCACGCTCGCCGTCCCTCCCGGCGGCCTTCCCGTCCCCGAGGTCGTGGCCGTTCACCGGTTGGGCCGCGCCGTCCTGTCCCCTGGTGTCGGGGTAAAGCTCGGGATGGGCCAGGTAATGCCGGGCGATGATGCGGGCCAGGATGCGCAGGCCCTCGATGCGCCGGCCCTCGATGCGCCGGCGCTCCTGGCTCCTGGTGATTTCCTGTTCTCTGCTCAAAACCCTCGGCTCTCCTGGAATTCTGGCCGGGAAATCCGGCGTCTCGCGCCGGTGGCGCATCGGCGCGCCCTTGGGTATAATGCCCGAGTAGAACGCCCGATCGATGTCATCAGAGTGTACCAACAGTGCAATCAACAGCACAATGACCCTTTCGTCCATTTGTAGCCGTCGTTGACAAGTGCTTGCAAGAATGAAACAATAATGCGACAAGAATCAGGCAAGAATAGAGCAACAATATATGATTGCTAAAGTGGTACGAAGGGTGACGTGATGGAGCAGCACAACGACCAACGAACCGAGGATCTGGGGCCGCTGCTCAAGCGGCTCCGGGGAGACACCAGCCTCCGCGACGTGCGCGGGATGACCGGCATCTCCAACTCCTATCTTTCCCAGATAGAAAGGGGCGACCGTCGGCCCGGGCCCAGCGTGCTGAAACGCCTGGCTTCCCTCTACGGCGTGGACGTGCAGGACCTGCTGAAGAGGGCGGGTTACCTGGCTGACCCTGAGGACGTGATCCCCAGGGACGACGAACCCCAGGAGGTGGAGCGGGCCTACCAGTACGTGCTGGCCGACCCCAAGTTCCGAGTGGGCACCCGGCCCTCCGGCCCCCTGTCCCTGGAGGCCAAGCGGTTCATTGTGGAAATGTACGAGCGCTTCACCGGCAAGCGGTTACTGGAGTGATTTTGACCAAGACCCTTGACGACTTCTGCGACCGGATCATGGCCGACGAGCGCCCCATAAGACGGCTGGAGCCCGAGGGACTGGCAGCCGAATTCACTGAGTACTTCCAGGTGCCGCTCCGTGTCCCATTCGATGACCTTGCCGTGTTGCTGGAATGCGCCGGCGTCGGCGAGATTTCGGAGAGGCGGCTGGCCGGCGGGCTGCGGGGCGTACATTACACCCAGCCCGACGGGTCCTACGCCATCCATTACCAGGTGGGCCAGTGGGAGGGCACCAGCAAGATCACGGTGCTCCACGAGACCTACGAGATAATCTATGAGCAGGTGTGGGACCGGCAGTACGGCGCCCAACTCGCCAGGGTGATTTGCCCGGAGGCAGAGCGGTTCGGGGCGGCGACGCTGATGCCGGAGGAGGTCTTCGCCGCCTACGCTGAAGTCGGCGGTCTGGACGTGGTGGCCCTTCAGAACCTGTTCCGGTGCGCCTACTCGGCAGTGTCCCTTCGAATGTCGGAGGTGATGCTACGCGCACCCCTGCTGCTGGCGCTGTACGAGCGGATGGGGCAGGACGACCCCGCCCGCTGGCCCACGCCAACCAGGCGGGAGGACCTGCGGGTCACGGTGATGAAACAGACGCCGGGTATGGCTGCGCCCCGCTCCCCGCTGCTCAACGGGTGGCGGGGTGGTGTGCTCCACCGGGGCAGGTCCCTTTCCGCCGGCTCCCTGGCGGAGCGGGCGGCCCGCAGCGGCAGACTCGAGTACGACGAGGGGGACGGTATCGCCGTGGTCGCCAGGCCCGTCCTATGGAAGAACCGCCTGGCCAAGGTAATCGTCGTCGCCGTGCCCCAAGAACACCGCCGGGCCCTGGAGCCGCAGCTTCGGAACCGGGCGGAGCCACGGCCCGAAGGGCGGCGCTGGACTCCGACCCTGGCCCCGGCCCGGGGGTGAGGTGATGCAAGAGCGAAATTCAAGGGCCAGCTTTGAACGCGCTGCCAAGGAACGCCAGCGCCGGTTCCGCGACGGGTCGCCAACCGTCGGAGACAGCTCCAGGTCACCGACGGACGACATCGGTCGGCGCAACCCTCACCTGCTGGCCCTGGGGCACGAGGAAGACAACCTGTATCCCGGCATCCGGGGCGCCGATGGGGCCGCCAAGTTCTTCCGTGAGCGCAGGATCAGGTGGTGGAAGAGCGCCAGGAGCGGCGACGACAACAAGGTGGACGGCCCCACCCGCAATATGGCCAGTTCCCAACTGGCCTGTGTCAACTTCCTGCTGCCCCTGGCTGCGGTCCCCGGCGCTCTGACGGCGGTGCTGCGCGTGCTGGATGTTGATGTTCTCCGAGTCTTGAACATCGAACACGAGGGGCGCACCTCACCCGTTGAGTTCGAGTGGCTGGGCATTCCCCGTTCCCTGGAAGGTGGCACGACCAGGGGCGCCCAGAACACCAGCGTCGACGCTTTCCTGGTGGCCGAAACCGAGTCAGGACGACGGCGGGCTTACCTGTTGGAGTGGAAGTACGTGGAGCGGTATCTGGCGGCCAGTCCTGGCTTCAAGGGCGAGGGCAGAGCGGGGGAAACCCGCCGGAGAAGATACGCCGACGTCTACCGCGCGCCCTACTCCTCATTCGACACCGGCGCCGCCCCGGACCTGGGCGATTTTCTCTACGGACCCTTCTATCAGATCATGCGGCAGCGGCTCCTGGCCGACCGGATGATTCAGTGCAGGGAACTGGACGTGGACGAGGCCAAGGTGGTGGTCGTGGTTCCCGAGGACAACTGGGCCTACCGGGCCGTCGCCGACGCCAGGACTGTGACCTCTCCCAGGTTGGCGCAACGTTTCCCTGGGCTTGAGACGGTGGAATCGGTGATGCGAGCTTGCCTCAAGGACGCGGACTCACAGTTCTGCATGGTGGCGCCGTCCCTGCTTCTGGAAGGGATCGTGCGGAGCCTTCCCGATGAGTCTGTGGAATGGGCCAACTACTGGCGGGATCGCTACGGGGTGTGACGGTCCCGCCTTGACAGGCTGGGCCGTATGTTCGATGATAGCTAGTAAGACAAAAAAATACCACGACAGGCAAAAAGAGATGCCATGCCGCCACGCCGCAAATCCAGGACCATCACCTTCTCGCTGCCCCCGGAGATGTACCAAGAGGTGCAGCGGGTGAAGGATGACGAGGGACGCGACATGAGCGAGTTGGTGCGCGAAGCCCTCCGCCTCTACATGGAAGATAGGGAACTGCGCCGCGAGCAACGCCTGGAACGCCTGCGCTCCCGCCAGGCTGAACGGGAAGAGAATCAGGGAGGACACAGCGATGAGTAAGAATACTGAGTTGGCACCCGTGGCCCTGTACGCAAGGGTGTCGAGCGAACGTCAGGACGTGGACCTGTCCGTCTCCGCCCAGCTTAGGGCGCTCCACGACTACGCCGACAAGAACGGATACCTGGTGGTCCGCGTGTTCGTGGATGAAGCCGAGAGCGGCAGAATCGCCGACCGGCCCCAGTTTCGCAAGATGCTGGACGAGGCCGGCAGACCGGAGGCCCCTTTCCGCGAGATTCTGGTCTGGAAATTCTCACGCTTCACCCGCAAGCGGGAGCACGCCGTCGCCTTCAAGTCCATGCTCCGCAGGAAGGGCATCCGCGTCGTCTCCATCACCGAGCACGCCGACGACTCCCCCACCGGCAAGCTGATGGAGGCCATCATCGAGTCCGTGGACGAGTTCTACTCGGAAAATTTAGCCCAAGAAGTGACGCGGGGAATGCGGGAAGCGGCGTCAAGGGGTTTCTGGATGACCACCTACGCCCCCTACGGCTACCGGCGAGTCTATGTCCAGGACGGGGTCAAGAAGCGCCCCCGGCTGGAACTCAACCCGCCCCACGACGCCGTGGTCCGCCGCATCTTCGACCTCACCCTCCGGGGCAAGACCTCCCTGGACATCCTCAGGACCCTCAACGCCGAGGGCATCCCCTCCCCCAAGGGCAAGCAGTGGCGCAAGACCACCGTCTACAAACTCCTCATCAACCGAGCCTACACCGGAACTCTGGTTTGGGGAACCAATGCCAAGGACGGGCAGGAGCCGGTGCGGGTGGAGAACGCCTTCCCCGCCATCGTGTCCCAGCAGGAGTTCCAGCGGGTCGGGAAACTGCTGGAATCGCGCGCCCCGGCGGTCACCCACCCCGGCCGCGCCGCCAGCCCCTACCTGCTCAGCGGCCTGGCCAAGTGCGAGACCTGCGACAAGGCCCTCTCCGCCGCCGAAGCCAAGGGCGGCAGGTACACCTACTACGTATGCCAGTCCATCCTCAAACAGGGCAGCGGTTCCTGCGATACCCCCAGGCTCAACGCCAGGAATTTTGAAGATATCATCATCTCCAACATCCGCGACAACATCCTCACCGAGTCCAACATCCGCGACCTGGTGCGGCTGCTGGACGAAGAAATGGACGGGGTAGCGAGGGAGCAACGGCAGAACCTGGAAACCATCGAGGCGGAGTTGGAGGAGGTCAAGCGGAAGCTGGACCGCATCTGGAACTTTGTCGAGAGCACCCACCTGGATATGGCCGACGCCTCCGAGCGCATCCTGGAACACCGCCACCGGCGGGAGCAACTGGAAGCCGCCGCCGAAGATGCCCAGGCCGTCCTTTCCCAGCGGCGGGAACTGCTGGACAGCGCCGATGTGATCGCCGCCTTCGCATGGGACATGAGCGAGTTTCTGAAAACCAGCGAACTCACCGAGACCAAAACCTTTGTGCGGTCCTTCGTCAAGGAGGTGCTGGTGCGGCCCGGCGGGGCGACGATTATCTATATGATCCCTACGCCGGAGGATAGCCCTATGGGGGGAGCCGATACTGCTGAAATCGCCCTGAACAGCGGAGTTCGCAGCACCGGATACGGTGGTACCCCCGGAGAGAATCGAACTCTCGTCTCTGGCTCCGGAGGCCAGCACTCTATCCGCTGAGCTACAGGGGCACCGCTCAACTAGAATACCATGCCCCCCAAAGGCCCACAAGACGGCCGAAAACCTTCACAGAAACGCCGTGGAACCCTTCTAAACCCCCGGCCCCAGTCCCATCCCCTCCCGTTCCTGGTACGCCTTCACGTCCAGCACTTGGATAGAGTTGGTCGTCCCCGACACCCCCGTCATGAACCCATGCACTATCGTCACCAGGTCGCTGTCCGACACCAGCCCGGTGGACAGCGACTCCCGGATCAGCATCTGTACCAGCTTGGCGATGTCCGGCTCCGGCGGGATGGCCCCCACCGGGCAAATTCCCCACACTAGCGCCAGCTTCCGCAACACCGCGTCTTCGTGGGAAAAGGCGATGATGTCGCTCTCGGGCCGGAACCGCGAGACTTCCACCGCCGCCCGCCCGGTGCTGGTGACCACGATGGGTTTGGAGCTGAGCTCCTGGGTCAAACGCGACGCGCCGGAAGCGATGGCCTGCGTCCGATCCGCCGACGGCAGGTCCTTGTAGTAAGGAAATATCTTCTCCGCTTCCCGAATGGTCGTGTCGGCCACCCGCACCGCCTCCACCGGGTAGTCCCCCACCGCGATTTCGTCGGAAAGCAGGATGCAGTCACACCCCTCCAGCACCGCGTTGGCTATGTCCGACACCTCCGCCCGCGTTGGCGTGGGCGCCACCACCATCGACCGCAGCATCTGCGTCGCTATGCACGACACTCGCGCCTGCTCCGACGCCTTCTGGACAATCTCCCGCTGGACAATCGGCACCCGCTCCATCGGAATCTCGACACCCAGGTCGCCCCGTGCCACCATCACCCCGTCCAACTCCTGCAGGATGCTGTCCAGGTTGTCGATTCCCTCCGCCCGCTCCAGCTTGGCCATCACCCGCGCCTCGCTACCGATGCTACGGAGATAGGCCTTGGCGTAGCGCATGTCCTCCACCGTGCGGACAAAGGACACACCCACCCAGTCCACCTCGTGTTCAACCCCGAATTGCAGGGCCACCTTGTCCGCGTCCGTCAGCACCGGATGGTCAATCTGGACCCCCGGCAGGTTCATCCCCTTGTGTGACGAGATGATGCCCCCGTTGCGGACCCGGGCTTTCACCTCCATGTCCCGGTTCTCCTCCACCTCCAGGCATACCACCCCATCGGAAATGTAGACCAGGTTCCCGGGCCGGAAGTTTCGTATGATGCTGGGTTCTGGGAACGGGATGACGTCGGGCCGGTCCGACGATTCCTCGGCGACGATGATTACCTCGTCCCCGTGGTTCAGCTGCACCGCTTCCTTCATCGTCCCCAGCCGAAGCTTGATCCCTCCCAGGTCCTGCAGGACCGCCACTGGGCGCTGGTGTTTCTCCGACAGCTTGCGGACTGACTGGATGACCTCGTCATGTTCTTCCAGCGTACCGTGGGAAAAGTTCAGTCTCGCGCAGTCCATTCCCGCGCTGACCAGTTGGTCCAGCGTGGTCTCATCCCGCGATGCGGGCCCAATCGTCGCGATAATCTTCGTCTTCCGCATTTCCCGCTGCCTCCCTCAACATTCCCGGTGGAACTTTGGCTTCCCCAAACCCATTTGCCCTTAGCTCATAATATCAGAAGCCCACCGCCCGACCGAACCTTTCCGGCAATCACCAAAAAAGGAAGCGGCCCAAGCCCGTCGATTAGGGCCTGGGCCTGCCTATTTCCACTCCGGGGTTCTCCCAGCTTGGACTAGGAGCGGCTCGCCAAATACGCCTTGGTCGCCGCCTCCAGGCCGGCCCGACGGTTGACCTGCAGCTCGTCCTTGATCTGTGCTGCCCAGTTGTTGGACCCTTCGATACCCACCAGGCTGCCCTGGAACCTGGGCATCACGTACCGCGCCAGCAGCTCGTAGCTCCGCATAATCTTGTCCCGCGGCGCCCAGTCCTCCACCCGGATCAGCAGCCCACCGAATCCTCCGCTGGCCTCCAGCAGCCGCTCAATCCCGGCGATGCAGTCGTCCGGCGTCCCCACGATCCACTGGTTGTTTTCCGCCATGAAGTCCACGATCTTGTCCTCGGGGACGTCCGGCACCTCGTGCCCCAGCGTGTTCCCGAAATACTCTGTCACGACGCGCCCCGACCCCACACGAATGTCCTCGAAGGCGTCTTTCCGCGTTTCCGCCAGATGACACCCCACGGACAGCCGCCACTGGTTCCGGTCCACCGTCTTCCCGTGTTCCGCCGCCGAATCCTCGGCGATGGCCCACTGGTCTTTCAGCGTAGTGCGCCGGATCAGGTCCCGCGGTACGCTCAGGGAAATGACTGCTGTCCCGTGCTTACCGGCCAGCAGCACCCCCGCCGGACTCTGCACCGACGCAACGGCTACCGGGAACGTCTCCTGGTAAGGCCGCAATTGCAGCGTCGCGTCGTGCAGCTCGAACCAGTCGCTCTGGTAGTTGATCGGTTCCGTCTCGTTGAACAGCCGCATGATGATTCCCAGCGACTCGTCCATCATCTCCCGCTGCCGCGCCGGATCAATTCCGAACATATACGCGTCGGAAGCCAGCGCCCCGGGACCGACCCCCAGCATCACCCGCCCCCGGGTCAGGTGGTCCAGCAGCACCATCCGGTTCGCCACCATGTAGGGATGGTGATACGGCAGGCTGACGACTCCGGTTCCCAGGCGGATGTTGCGGGTCCGCTCCGCAGCTGTGGCCATGAACACCTCGGGAGAAGCTATCGTCTCCCAGCCCGCGCTGTGGTGTTCGCCGATCCACGCCTCGTCAAACCCCAGCGTGTCCAGCCATTGCAGGAGTTCCAGGTCCCGCTCCAGGGCCAGGGTGGGATTCTCACCCACCCGGTGGAACGGCGCCATGAATACTCCGAATTTCATCCTTTTGGGAGCAGCCATCGGGTTCTCCTTTATCATTTGTCGTTACAAGATATGGACCGCGTAGCGGCCGTTCTGAATTGGGCCAATTCTAACACGGGGGTTTCCAATCATCCAATTGGCGACGCCGTGTCCCAGGGTGGCGGCCCCCGGCGAAAAGTGATATTGTGACTCCTACCAACCGACCTTTCCCAGGGCAGGAAATCGGAACGACCCAACTGATCAGGAGGAGGAGATATGCCCCAGATTAAGCACATCGCCATCGCCACCAACGACGCCGAAAAGACCGCCAAGTTCTACTCCGAGGTCTTCGGTCTGCGCCAGGTAGCCCAGTTGAGCAGCGAAAACGCCAAGGGATTCATGCTCAGCGACGGCAACGTCAACATGGCCATCCTAGACTTCCAGAACGACGCCGTCGCCGGCGAGCGCGGCAAGGACTGGGAAGGCATCCACCACATCGGCTTCGAGGTCGAGAGCCTGGAGGAGATCGAGGCCCGTCTGGCCGATGCGGGCTCCAAGCCCATGGACTCCGTCAACAACGCCCTCCACGCCGGCATGGGCGGCCCCCGCACCGAGAACGTCGAGACCAAGTACGAAGGCCCCAACGGCGAGATGATCGACGTCTCCGGCACCGGCTGGGTCGGCACCCGCGGCTTCGACTAGGCCCTACGTTACAGTAGGAAAACGCCCCATCGGGACAGTAGAAGCCCCCGGCTCCTATGAGCCGGGAGCTTTTTGTTTTATCCGAAAACTCCGTCGACCGGAGCCTGAAACCAACCCCTACATAAAATGGTTATACGGAATAACCATTATGTCCCGCTGTAACTGGTCCCAATCCTCCTTCTTCTCCTCGATCATCTGCTGCATCACCGCCGGGTCTTCGTGGAACGTATCCCGCCAAAGTTCGTCCCCGAACCGGAGCGCGTCCAGCATCCGCCCAAACTCGTTCAGAACCACGCCGTGCCCGCTGGAGTTGTCGATGACGGAAAGGCATATACCATCCTCGTCATATTCCCCTTGGCCTGGGAACTGGGAGTAATCGTAGACCCGCATCTCGACGCCGCTGGCATCTGGACCCACGTTGTGATAATAGACCAAGTCGGGCGTTTCGGGGGTCGCGCTGGTCCTCGATATCATCTCCCAAGGACAGCCGTCCCGGTTCAGGTATCTTGCCAGGTCCGCCGCATCCTTCCGCCACACCATGTAGCCCAGCCACACCGCGGCCACCACCAGGCCCACACCGATTACGACGTATATCCAGATCATCCATCACACCCCTGACGCAAATCTCCCGGGGCACCGGGTCTCCTTCTATTATAACTACGACCGGGCAGCGTTAAGGGTTTGGTTTCAACGCCCCATCACCGTCGCCGGGGAACGCTGGGCTGGTCGGCCCATACTTCCCCCTTCAGGCCGGCCTGAACGTCAGCGTTGGATGCTCTGCATCGACTTCCGAAAAGTCCGCCACCAGCGCCATCCCGGTGCGAATTCTCTGGGGATTGGCGGCATCCACTCCGACGATGGCCGCGCTGATCCGCGGGCCTTCATCAAGGGCTACTATTCCGGTGCAGTACGGATTGCCTCTGCCGTATCCCCGGTCCGCCATGACCTGCGGCACCACCGAGATGCAGGTGAAGGCCCCCAGCGACCCGGTTCCCGCAAACTCGTACCAGGACATATTCCGGCCATGGCAGTCCGGGCACATGGGCCGCGGCTCGGCGGACAGTCTCCCGCAGTCGTTGCACCGCACCCCCATCAGCTTGCCTTCTTGCAGGTAGGCGTAGAAGGATGCCCCGGTGAAATCCCGCGCTCCCGTGCTGTCGGCGCTGGTGGTCATCCCACTCTCTCCCTTGCTCGCCTACTCCCGTCGCAGGACGTTGACCACGCAGGTGCCGCCCGTTCCGCCCACGTTGTGTGTCAGCCCCACTTCCAGGCCGGGATTAGGCAGTTGCCGCTCTCCGGCTTCGCCCCGCAGTTGGTGGAAAATCTCGATGACCTGCGCCACTCCCGACGCGCCGACGGGATGCCCCTTGGCCTTCAGACCTCCCGACGTGTTGATTGGACGGTCGCCGTCCCGGGCCGTCCGGCCTTCGTCCACCGCACGGGCCCCCTCGCCCGGAGCGAAGAATCCCAGGTCTTCCGTCGCAATAATTTCGGCGATGGTGAAGCAGTCGTGGACCTCCGCCAGCTGCACGTCATCCGGCCTGATTCCCGCCATCGCGTAGGCCTGCTCCGATGCGTATTTGGCCGCCGACAGAGACGTCAACTCATCCGCATCGTGCAGCGGCCTTCCTGTTGCCTGCCCGATTCCGGCGACCCTGATGGGCTTGTCCGTGAAGTTGGCCGCGATGTCCGACGCCACCAGCAGCAGGCAGGCCGCCCCATCGGTTATCGGAGCGCAATCGAACAGGCGCAACGGCCACGCGATCCACGGATTGGACCTCGGGTCGTTCAGGAAGTCCATCTCGTCCTGCCAGTCCGGGACTGCCTGTCCCTGCTGCTGCGCCCGTGCCACCCGCCGGTCCATCAGGCTACGGATCGTTGTGTTGAACTGGGCCTTGGGATTCAATGCGCCGTTGTTGTGATTCTTGATACCCACCTTAAGCAGGTGATCCAAGTTGGTCTCGTACCGGTCCATGTGGGCCTTGGCCAGCGCGCCGAAGATACCCGGGAAAGTGAGCCCGGCCGGAACCTCGTAGAGGTTGTCCGCCGCCGATGCCAGCACCTCCGTCACGCCCTCGGTGGGCAGGCTGGTCATCTTCTCCACGCCGCCCACCAGCACCACGTCGTACATCCCCGACGCGATGGCCATGATGCCCTCCCGCAGGGCGCTGCCGCTGCTGGCGCAGGCGTTCTCGATGCGGGTCATCGGGACCGGCGTCATTCCCAGCCAGTCGGCGATGATGGGCGCCGTGTGTCCCTGTCCTTCGAAAAGGTCCGACGAGTAGTTGCCGATGTATCCCGTCTCGATATCCTCGACGTCCACCCCCTGGTCCAGGTGGTCCATCATGTCCTGGAAGGCATCCACGAACAGGTCCCGGCTGGTCTGGTTGGCGAAGGCCCCGAACTGGGACATTCCGGCCCCGACAATCGAGACCCCCCGGCCCAGTTGACGCCGCTTGGTTATAGTGGCCATACACTACCGTCTTTCTATAATGAAGTTCGTTGGGAAACAGGTTTGGCAGAACCGCTGCCGCCCGCAGTCCGGCGGCTCGATTATCGGCGACGGTACCCTGCCCGTCAACCGCGCCCCCCGGCACGATCCACCGACTGGCCCATCTGTGCGACTGGTGCAATACACAAATAACGGGAAAGAGGGGGAGGTGATGACGAGAGGGATAGCTAGCGGGGCTGCCAGCCGCCTTCTTCCACTTCCAACAGGAAGTCGAGGACCGTCCGGTTGAAAAGATCCGGTTCCTCGAGGTTGATGGCGTGGCCGCTGCGGGGAAAGACGACCAGACCGCAGCGGGGGATGTTCCGCTTCATGAAGACGGCGGGGTTGACGCAGGGGTCGTCCTCGTCGCCGATCATTACCAGGGTGGGCACCTGGAGCTGGCGCATCCCTTCGGCAAGGTCGTAGACGGGCGGGCGGGCCATCTGGATGCCCCGGTAGGTGAGGGCGGAGCCGAGGGCGGAGTGGGAGGCGAGGCCGTCGTAGAATACCTGGAAGCCCTTGGGGTCCTTGCGGAGAAGCTGGGTGCGGGTAGGGCCATGGCCGTAGTCCCGGGCCATGGGCTCCATACCCTGGGTCATCAGCACCTCGGTCATGCGGGCGCCGTCGGAGCGGAACTGTTCCGGGTCGTCGCTGCCGGAGCCGCAGGCGGCAACGATCAGGGAACGGGCCATTTCGGGGTGGCGCAGGCCGAAGTTAAGGGCAACGTTACCACCCATGGACAATCCGCCGATGTGGGCCTGGGGGATGCCGAGGTGAACCATGAGCAGGCGCAGGTCCTCGATGGCCTGGTCCTGGGAGTAGGCAGCGGGGTCTTCGGGGACGTCGGAGGGAGGGTAGCCCCGGGCTGCGTAGGTGATGACCCGGTAGCGGCGGGAGAAGAAGTTGACCTGCAGATCCCAACTGTCGTAGTTGCCGCCGAACTCGTGACTCCAAATGAGGGGGAACCCCTTCCCGTGCTCCTCGTAGTAAAGCTGGACTCCGCCGGCATCAAACCTGGGCATGACCGTCTCCCCTTTTCAATGTGATGCTGCTGTCAGGGCAGGATGATAATGCCGGTCAGAAGACGGGTCAATTCCAGTTGAAGCGGGCGATGGAGAAGCCCCAGCCGAGGGCAGAAAAGAAAAGCTGCTTCATTTTGCTATATTCCGCTACATTTGAGCGTGGGCTCCGGGGTGGTCCTGCTTACAATTGCACGGCGCATGTCCGCCATTAACAAAAAAATCTGTCCTATTTTGTCCCAAAGTGTCCCATTTGGAGAGGCGAGCCGGACTGTTCTGGGACGTTCCTCACGGTGTTGTATTCATATATGTTAACCGGCGAGAGGCAGGAATGGAAAGGGGCAACTGTCAGAAAGGGTGGGATTGGGGTTACTTTGGGGGATGCATCCCCCAAACCCCCTGAGAGAGGGGGTGTGGGCGTAGGATTTGGGGGCGGCGACGGGGCAGGCAGTGAAGAATTTACGGGGTCTGGGTCCCCGCCCCAGCCTACGCGGGGATGATGGAAGGGCATGGGGATGACGAGTAGAGAATCCGGCGGCGGGGCTGGGGCGTAAGGCTTTCCAAGACCCCGCAGCTGATATGATCTGTTCCAAAAAGAGGGGGCAATCATGCAACAAAAGACATGGGGGGAATATTTCCTCGAACATTGTCCACCTGCACCTCACCGGCCGGAAAAGAAGCGGGCCGCGATATGCGAGTCTCAAATGGAGTACATCCTTAAACAAAGTGGAGGGGAGGTAATCGGAGGAGAAGAATTGCGGATCACGGTACCGGAGTTGCAGGGTAACTTTAGTAAACCCGATTTCCTTCTGAGGTCCATCCCAGGATTTGATAGCGGTGTGGAGTTTCTCGTAGAGGTCTTCTATGGGAAACACATAAACCAAGTCATGGGTTTAATGAGCAAGAAGGTAGACAAATACACTGAAATCGCCCGCAACCTGTCAAATATCCCCTATGTGGTCGCCGTGGTGTATGAAGAAGGCGTAGATGTAAATGAATTGATACGCCAATGCGCCAATTCGTTCCATGCCAAAATCAAAATGACTATTAGCCCCAAAACCGTGGATACGACGGAAGAGGTTACCCTCACCCGCGGAACGTTTTCCAATAATGCCGCGCATCTTCTCTTGCTGTGTCCATACAAAGGCGACGAAGTTGTTGGGGACAATCAATTGGAATTCCAAATCAACATTGTCGGTTTAAATGACAATGACACACATCTTGTTGAATGGGCGATTTTCAAATTGGAGCAGATCATGAACAGTTATAACGCGTGATAAAGGAGCGAGATGTGCCGAAGCATTGAGGGAACGGTGTGCGGCAGATGCTCCGAGGACCCCTGGTGCGCATCGGTTGAGTGATAGTGTGGAGATTGAACGGGCCGCACAATTTCCCAGATGGTGATCCGTCCATGTGTCTTTTTGCGCGATTACAGGTTACGGTACAATTAGCCCGATAACAGTTTGCATTATGTTCTGCCCCTCTTTCACGGGCAGGAGCGTCCCCCGGGACGCAGAGGTGGTCCGATATGGTCTCATTGCTTCGCAAGATGGTGGGCGACAGCCCGGAAAAGGCAGCCAACAAGATTCGTCCCGTAGCCGACCGGATCAACGCGCTGGAAGACGGTGTGAAGCGGCTTTCCGATGGGGAGCTGCGGGCGAAAACGGACGAGTTCCGGTCGCGGATGGAGCGGGGCGAGACGCTGGACGACCTGCTGGTTGAGGCCTTCGCGGTGGTGCGGGAGACGGCGTGGCGCAACCTGGGGCAGCGTCACTACGACGTGCAGTTGATCGGCGGGGTGGTGCTGCACAAGGGTCAGATTGCCGAGATGAAGACGGGCGAGGGCAAGACGCTGGTAGCGACGCTGCCCGTCTACCTGAACGCGCTGACCGGGAAGGGCGTCCACGTGGTGACGGTCAACGACTACCTGGCGCGGCGGGACCCGGTGTGGATGGGACCCATCTACCACGCCCTGGGGCTGACGGTGGGGGTGCTGCAGCACGACGGGGCCTTCCTGTATGACCCGGACTGGTCGGAGCCTTCATCCGGGGGACGCCGGCAGGCCCCGGGGTTTGCGTCCCTGCGCCCGGCGCCGCGGGCGGAGGCATACGAGGCCGACGTGCTCTACGGGACCAACAACGAGTTCGGGTTCGACTACCTGCGGGACAATATGTCGGTGGACATGTCCCAGCGAGTCCAGCGGGAAATGCACTACGCCATCGTGGACGAGGTGGACAACATCCTCATTGACGAGGCGCGGACGCCGCTGATTATCAGCGGACCCGCCGAGGAGCCGGTGCAGCACTACTACACCTTCGCCAAGCTGGTGCCCCGGCTGCGGGAGGAGGAAGACTACACCATTGACGAGCGCACCCAGGCCATCTCCATGACACCGGAGGCGGTGGAGAAAATCGAGCGGTGGACCAACACGGGCAACCTGTACGACCCGGAAAACTACCACCTGGTCCACTACGTGGAGAACGCGCTGGTGGCCCATGTCCAGAAGAGGCGGGACAAGGACTACGTGATCCGGGACGGCGAGGTCGTCATCGTGGACGAGTTCACGGGCCGGCTCCAGTTCGGGCGCCGGTGGTCGGACGGACTGCACCAAGCGGTGGAGGCCAAGGAGGGGATCAAGGTCCAGCGGGAGAGCGTCACCTACGCCACCATCACCCTGCAAAACTACTTCCGAATGTACGAGAAGCTGGCTGGGATGACCGGAACCGCCGCCACAGAGTCGGACGAGTTCTTCAAGATCTATAGCCTAGAGGTGGCGTCGATTCCGACCAACCTGCCGATGATCCGGGAGGACGCTCCCGACCTGGTATTCCAGAACGACGATGCCAAGTGGAATGCGGTCGTCGAGGACATTGTCGACAAAAACCGGGAGGGCCGGCCGATCCTGGTGGGCACGACCTCGGTGGAGACGTCGGAAGCCCTGAGCGACCGTCTGAAGAAGCGGGGCATACCGAACCAGGTCCTGAACGCCAGGAACCACGAGCACGAGGCCAGCATCATCGCCCAGGCGGGGCGCACCGGCGCGGTCACCGTATCCACCAACATGGCGGGCCGGGGCACGGACATCGTGCTGGGCGGCGCCGACACATCCCGGGAAGGGTGGCGGGAAGAACATGACCGGATAGTCGAGTTGGGCGGGCTGCACGTGGTGGGCACCGAGCATCACGACGCCCGGCGGGTGGACAACCAGCTGCGGGGACGCTCCGGCCGGCAGGGGGACCCGGGCAGCTCCCAGTTCTACGTCTCGCTGGAAGACGAGCTGATGCAGCGGTTCGGGGGAGAGCGGATCAAGTCGTTCATGGGCTGGACCGGCCTGGAGGACGACGTCCCCATCGAGAACAAGCTGATCACCAAGTCCATCGGCACGGCGCAGGTGAAGGTGGAGGGATACCACTTCGATATCCGCAAGCACCTGCTGAACTACGACGACGTCCTCAACACGCAGCGGGGCATCATCTACAACGACCGGGAGCAGATTCTAAAGGGGGACAACCTGCGGGAACGCATCCTGGGGATGCTGGGGCGGGAGTTCGAGGACATTGTGGCCAAGCGGCTGGCCAGCCGTCACAACGACGATTGGGAGGTTACGGGTTTCCTGAACGACCTGGCCCTGGTCTGTCCGCTACCGCCAGAGCTGGACGACGTGGACAAGGTGTACGGCCTGCGGAAGGAGGACATCCAGCGGATCCTGGCAGAGCACGCCGAGGCGGTCTACGACGCCCGGGAGAAGCAACTGGGGGAGGAGCAGATGCGGGTGCTGGAACGCCTGCTGCTGCTGCGCTCGATAGATCTGCACTGGGTGAACCACCTGACCGCAATGGAAAACCTGCGCACCGGAATCGGGCTGCAGGCGGTCGGCCAACGGGACCCGCTGGTGATGTACCGGGCGGAAGGGCACAAGACCTTCCAGGAACTGCTGGCGCGGATGCAGGACGACGTGGTGCATAGCCTGTTCCACGTTACGGTGACGCAGCAGCCGCCCAACGGCCAGCGGCGGAGCAACGCGCAACCCAAGGCCAGCCCGATGCAGTCGGTGGCGGGCCAGGGCCGGAACACTGCGCCGAATGGGCAGAAGGTGGGGCGGAACGCCCAGTGCCCCTGCGGGAGCGGACGGAAGTACAAGCGGTGCTGCGGCAGGACCTAGCCGGGGAGGGAGTTCCTCTCCTTACTCCAATTCAGCAATCCAATTCATCACGGTCAGGCGGTTTCCCATGGGCACAGCACTCCGGGTGTCCCTTCACATATTCCTGTTCCTGGTGGCCATCGTGGTGTTCTACCTGGGGCTGGGGATCGGCCTGGCATGGCCGGGGGTGACGGTGGCCGGAGTGACGTTGAGCGGTCCCACCGCCGGGTCGATCCTGTGGATAACGGCGGGGGCTATTGGCGTGGGCAACCTGGTTTGGATTCTGCGGGCGTCCAGCAAGGCGAAGGGGTGACGGGAGGGGCTCAGGGCTATCGCATGAGGCCAGTTTGTTCAAACTTCCAGTGAACGGCTAACGCGGCATTGCGGAGAACATACGGCGGGGGTCTGGATTCCCGCCTGCGCGGGAATGACGGGAAGATCGGCGAAAGGACCCAGTCAAACTTGATGGAATATCCCTGGGCAGGGGCTGCCCTCCGCTACAAATTACCGCGCTTCAGCCGCAGGGAGTTGGTCACCACGGTCACGGAGCTGAAGGCCATGGCCAGAGCGGCCAGCATGGGGTTCAGGAAGCCGTGGTGTCCGAAGAAAAACCCCAGGCTTTCCGGCACTCCGCCCAGGGCATAGAACACCGGGTACAGGGCGCCGGCCGCGACGGGTATCAACAGGACGTTGTAGAAGAAGGCCCAGAAAAGGTTCTGCTTGATGGCGCGGATGGTGCGGCGGCTGAGGTCGAGGGCCGTGACCACCGCGCCGATGTCTCCCCGCATCAAGGTGATGTCCGCCGACTCCATGGCCACGTCGGCGCCGGTGCCCATGGCTAGACTGACGTCGGCCTGGACCAGGGATGGAGCGTCGTTGATCCCGTCGCCGACCATGGCCACCACCCGTCCTTCGGACTGGAGCCGGCGGATGACGGAGACCTTGTCCTGGGGCAGGAGTCCGGCTTCGACCTGGCCGATTCCCAGCTGGCCGGCAATGGCATGGGCCGTGCGGGGGTTGTCTCCCGTGAGCATGACCACTTCGATGCCGCGCCGATGGAGAGCGGACACAGCGTCGCGGGAGGAGGGCTTGACCGGGTCGGCCAGGGCCACCACGCCGCGGACCTCTCCATCCGACGCGACCAGAACCGGAGTCTTGCCCGCCTCGGAAAGGCGGTCCAGCGTGCCGTCCCAGCCGGAGGGATCGAGTCCCTGGGCGACCAGCAACGAGCGGTTTCCGAGAAGGACGGAGCCGCCATTGACGGTGGCCTGGATGCCCAAGCCAGGGCGGGCTTCGAATCCGGAAGGTCTCAAGTGGTCCGCGATTCCCAATCCCCGGGCCTGGGCTTCGCGGACGATGGCCTGTCCCAGCGGATGTTCCGAGCCGTATTCGGCGGACGCGGCCAGCCGGAGCAGTCCGGCCTCGTCGCCGTCGAGGGCAATCACGTCGGTGACGGCGGGCTGTCCGGTGGTGAGGGTGCCGGTCTTGTCCAACGCCACGACGTTGACCCGGTGGGCGGTCTCGAGGGCCTGGGCGCTGCGGACCAGCACTCCACACTCGGCGCCCTTACCGGTGCCTACGATGACGGCGGTGGGGGTGGCCAGTCCGAGGGCGCAGGGGCAGGCGATGATGAGCACCGCCACGGCCACGAGGACGGCGAGAGTGAAGGCGGGAGGCGGGCCCAGGATTAACCAGAAGAAGAAAGCGGCCAGGGATACGGCGATGATGGCCGGGACGAACCACGCGGAAACGGCATCAGCCAGGCGCTGAATGGGGGCCTTGGAGGCCTGGGCTTCCTCGACGAGGCGGATGATCCGGGAGAGGACCGTGTCCTGTCCCACCTGCGTTGCCCGGTAGGTGAGGGCGCCGGTGCCGTTGATGGTTGCCCCATAGACGGCGGCACCCGGGGCTTTGTCAACGGGGATGCTCTCGCCGGTGAGTATGGACTCGTCAATAGCGGACGAGCCGTCCAGCACTTCACCGTCCACGGGGAGTTTTTCGCCGGGCCGGACCATTACCAGGTCGTCCAACCGCACGGCGTCGACGGGGACTTCGACTTCTTGTCCCTCCCGGATGACCCGCGCCGTCACGGGCTGCATTCCGACGAGGCGGCGGATGGCCTCGGTGGTCTGCCCGGCGGCGCGGGCCTCCAGGTACCGGCCGAGGAGTATGAGGGCGATGATGATGGCGGAGGTGTCGAAGAAGTAGTGGGCGCCGACGCCGAGTCCTTCCAGCAATTGGGGAGCCAGGGAGGTCAGCATCACCACGGCGGCGCTGTATCCGTAGGCAACCGACGTCCCGAGGGCGATGAGGGTGTGCATGTTGGCGGAGCCGTGGCGGAGGGCGCCGATACCGGAGACGTAGAAGGGCCATCCCGCCCAGAACTGGATGACGGTGGCCAGGCCCCAGAGAAGGAAGGGGTAGAAGGTCCACTCCATCAATTGGGGGACCCAGGGGAACAGCTCCATGGTGCCGGCGAGGAGGAGCAGGCCACCCGCGGCGGAGAACAGGAAGCGGGTGCGCAGGGACCGGACTTCTTCCACCCGGGCCCAACGGTCCAATTCGCTGCCGGCCCCGGGTGAGGAATCCGAGGACTCGAGACGGTAGCCCGCGTCTTCCAGGGCGTCACGGAAGTCAGACATTCCGGGAAGGCCGGGGACGTGCTCGACGGTGGCCCGCGCGGTGGCGAGGTTCACCGAGACGGCGGTGACGCCGCATACCCGGTTGAGAGCGTGTTCTACGTGGGAGACACAAGCGGCGCAGGTCATTCCGCCAACATCGAGGGTCGTTTTTGCGGTGGGGATGCTGTATCCGGCGTCGTCGACAGCGGCGCGGAGGGCGGCGATGTCGAAGGCGGCTGCTGGGGCGGAGTCATCCAGCGAGACGGATGCCGAGTTGGTGGCGAGATTCACGGACACTCCGGCGACGCCGGGGGCATCCGCCAAGGCGTGTTCCACATGGGAAACGCAGGCGGCGCAGGTCATTCCATTGATGGGCAGGACGATGCGGCGCGGGTCGCGCCCGGAACTGTGGACCGGGCGGCTGTCGCCGGATGATGTTGCTGAGGAGCGGTCAGTCTTCAACTTCGGCTGACTCGGGACGGACGGGGGGCCGCTGGTCCAGGGGCAGCCTTCCTTTTTCCAGGCGTTGGTAGTCCAGCACGCTGGATGGCTGCTCCAAGCGGCGGATCTCTTCCCCCACCTCCTCGCTGATGTAGCGAGCGGGGAACTCTCCGTTGGCTAGCACAGTTTCCAGCTTGCCGACCAACGACGCCGCGTCGTTGACGACTTCCTGGACCTGCATCGGATTAAACTCGTGGTGATAAAAGTTGTAGTGCGCTTCCCGCACCGAGCGATAGTACGTTGAGATAGTCCCGTCGCCTTGTTCCGCCGCGATAACAGTGGCTATTCTCCCCAGCCTCCAGTCGGCGTCGTTGAACCAGCGGCGCTTTTCGGCGACGGCCTTGACAGCGTGGGCCGCCGCTCCCCAGGCTTTCTCCGAGGCCTGAAGCAGGTCTTGACGAGCCAGTTCCTCTCTGGCTTGCTGGAGGAGGTGGCGGGCGATTTCCATGCAGCGGACCGACTCCTCATCGGGAGATGGGCCTGGAGCGGTGTTCAAGGGCAAGGTCATTCCGGGACGCCTTTTGCTTTTGCTCGACTGTCCTAATCATAGCACAAGGTCTGGCCCCCAATGAGTTATGCAAGGCTTTGTATCGTTGCCGCAATCCGGTGGTGTATAATAGCCACGCCCAAGTGTCCGGGGATTCCCAGGGGACAAGCAGGAGGTCAGCCGAAATGACCATCACGAGGACCAAGCGCGTAGTCATGGTTCAGCCCGCCTCCGCAGGCGGAAACTTCGAGTACATCGCCATTCCCCGACAGGGGGTCCTGTTCCTGTCGGGCGCGCTGGAACAGTGGCAGGGACCCTACCGCTACGAGCGTGAGATATGGTTCGAAGACCGCTGCGGACTCTTGGACCCCAACAAGGACCTGGAAGGGGTGGACATCCTTTTGGTGACGGCCCTCATCAACGAGGCTCCCCGGGCCTACCAGATCGCCCGCCTGGCCAAGCAGTTCCACCCGGAAATAATCACCATCGGCGGCGGCCCCCAGATGAGCCCTCTCCCTGAAGAGGCCATCACCATGGGCAGGTTCGACGTCATCGTCAACCGGGAGGGAGAGGACATCATCGGTTCCCTATGCGACCTGATGATCGACTACGGCAAGTCCCCGCTCCTTGACTCCTACCTGGAAAAAATGCCGGGCATCAGCTACATGCGCGACGGGCACGTCATCCAGACCCGCCGGGTGGGACTGGTGGACCCCGACTTCGTCGAGCTACCCGACTTCCGCTCCATCAAGGGACTCAGCCCCGAGTATCCCATGGCCGGAGCCGTCCTTGAAACTGTCCGGGGCTGCACCGAAAAATGCACCTACTGCCAGGTCATCCAGCAGTTCCTCGGCTACCGCCTCATCAAGCGTGACACCGAGATCAAGCGCCTCCAGCAGCTGCACGAGCTTGCCGCCGACGGGCTGATCCATACCTCCCGCAATGGCAAGTTCAACGTGTTCATATCCGACGACCTTCACCCGCCTCCGCTACGGGCCGTCAAGTACCGCAACGAGCGGCTGGAACGGCTCAAGAGCTGGAAGGGCCACACCGACGACATGTACATGATCTGCCAGGCCCGGGCCGAGATCGGCGAGGACCCGGAACTGGCCAACGCCATGTACGAAGCCAACATCCGGATGCTCTATCTGGGGATCGAGTCCAACAACGCCGAGAGCCTGAAGGCCGTCAACAAGCGGCAGGAACCGGGCCAGATGGAGCGGTGCCTCAAAATTCTGAACGACATGGACTTCTCGGTCGTCGCAATGACCATCATCGGTCTCCCCTATGACACCGAGGAGACCATCATGAACCTGGCCGACTGGGTAACCGAGTACAGCAAGTACCAGACGGCCAACCTGCTGACTCCCCTGCCCGCGACCTCCAACTGGACGGATCTCACCCCCCTCAATGAGAAAGGCGAACTCCTCCAGGAAGGAGAGATGCGGCCTTACCACCTGTACACCGGACGGCAGTTCGTCCATTACGACGAGCGCTGGACCATGCAGGAGAGCCAGGAACTGTTCGACCGCTACTCCGCTCGTTTGACGTCCATCGACTCCCTGTACGGGCGCATTTTCCGCATGCTGCGCTCCTACCGCCTGCGCCTGGCCGCCAGCGGCAAGGACCTGGGGGACAGCATCAACTCCCGCGTTGGAGAGGCCAGCGAAGCCATTCGAAGCTGGTCGGACCCGGTGGCCCTGGCCGGCAAGGACATCGGCGGCAACCTTTCCAACCGGCTCGAAGAACTGGCCGACACTCTCCGCGCCGTATCCCAGCCCCTGGCCAACACCCGCCGGGAGCTGGCGGAGACCGTATCCACCCGAATCAACGAAATCACCGAGTCCCTCCAGCACCTGTCCGACCCGGTAAACCAGGGAAGGGCCGACCTGGCCGCCAGCATCTCGGCCCGCATCAACGAACTGACCGAGATGCTGAACAACGTGGTAGCCGAGTCCCGGCAGCGCAACCCGGCCAAAGAATAGAGGGGAAGCAGCCGGAAAGACGGCCGACATGGGTGGCGGAGGCAGAGTAGTCATCACCGGCATCGGCGCGGTCAGCCCCCTGGGGTTGTCCGCACCGGACACCTGGGCCGAGCTGGTCCAGGGCCGTTCGGGAATCGACTACATCACCTCCTTCGACACCGAGGGCTTCGAGACCCGCTTCGCGGGGGAAGTCAAGGGGTTCGTTCCAGAGAACTACATGGACCGCAAGGACGCCCGCCGCATGGACCGGTTCGCCCAGTTCGCGGTGGCCGCCGCCCACGAAGCCTGCCGCAGCGCCTCCCTGGATATCCAGTCCCTCGACCCCTACCGCACCGGCGTCATCGTGGGCAGCGGCATAGGCGGCATCGTCACCCTCTCCCAGCAGTACCAGGTGCTCAGCGACCGGGGCCCCCGCCGGGTCACGCCCTTCCTCATACCCATGATGCTCGGAGATATGGCTTCGGCCCAGGTGTCCATGGCCATGGGAGCAATGGGCGCCAACTACTGCGTCGTATCCTCCTGCTCCAGCGGCGCGGACGCGCTGGGACAGGGCTGGGAGATGATCCTCCGCGGGCAGGCCGACGTCGTCCTTGCCGGCGGAGCCGAAGCTCCCATCACCCCCATCGCCGTCGCCGGGTTCAACTCCTGCAAGGCCCTCTCCCGCTTCAACGAGGACCCGCACCGGGCCAGTCGACCCTTCGACCAAGACCGGGACGGTTTCGTGATGAGCGAAGGCGCGGCCATTCTGGTCTTGGAAAGCGAAGAACACGCTGCCCAACGGGGCGCTGCCCCGCTGGCCGATCTCCTGGGATACGGGGCCACCTCCGACGCCTATCACCTCACTGAACCCAACCCCACCGGCCAGAGCGCCGCCAACGCCGTTCGGATGGCGCTGAAGTCCGCCGGCATCCAACCTTCGGACATTGACTACCTCAACGCCCACGGCACCTCGACTCCGCTCAACGACTGGCAGGAGACCAAGGCCCTGAAGCTGGCCCTGGGCGGCGACGCCTATCGTGTCCCCATCAGTTCCAGCAAGTCCATGACCGGGCATCTCCTCGGCGCCGGCGGCGCACTGGAAGCGGCCATCTGCGTCATGGCCATCGAGAACGGCGTCATGCCACCCACCGCCAACCTGGTCGAGGCAGATGCCGAGTGCGACCTGGACTACATCCCCCAAGAGGCACGGGAGGGAGAAATCAACTTGTGCGTCAGCGACTCCTTCGGGTTTGGCGGCCATAACTCCGTCCTGGTCTTCTCCAAACCGGGTCGGGAAGCCTGACCGGACGGACGGGAAATGCAGCCCCGCAACATTCCTTCCGTTACCCTGCCGCCCGAGGACGAGATAACCCCGGGGGAACGGCGCGGCTCTGCGATCGCCCACGGCAGCGGGCTGCTCATCGGGCTCCCCATTGTGCTGCTCAGCGGGTGGTGGTTCAGTATGCCAGCGGCCTTCGGCTACATTTCCAGCCCCATCGTTTGCTACCTCATCGCCCGGTCGTTCCGCCGGCGCCAGAAAGCCTGGGGGTCTTTCCAGGGAATCCAAGCGACCGTCGCCCACCTGCTAATTGTCTTCTTCCTGTTCCCCTTCGCCCTGGGGGCTGCGACTCCGGCATGGCTGTCCATCGTCCCTCTGATTCTTTTCCTGTACACGCTGTGGGGCGCGTGGGATGTCCTGTTCGGCGAGGACTTCCGCTACATCGGCATCAACCGGCTCCTCCGCCACGTTGCCAACGTCAACATGCAGCGGCAGGAACAACGCCGGCGGTTCGGCCAGCCTTACAGCGTCGACCGCCCAGACCGGGACGACGAGCGCCGGAGCTGACGGGGAAGTCCCCTTCCCCCTCTCCCTGCCTGACTCAATGACCGCACCCTCCAAGACCTGGACCCTGGCTCCGGCGGCGGATGCTTCCAGGCTGCCGGCGGATGTGCCCGCCCCCATCGCCGCCGTACTGGCCCGGCGCGGCGTGACAACCCCGGAAGAACTGGCCGTATTTCTCGACCCGCCCCACCACCTGCCACACAACCCCCTGGGGCTGAGCGGCATGGACCGGGCGGTGGCCCGCCTCTACCGGGCCGTCGAAGATGGGGAGACCGTCGGAGTGTTCGGAGACTTCGACGTGGACGGCATCACCGGCACCGCCATTATCCAGGAAGGTTTGGCCGGCTTCGGCGTTCCGGTGATCCCCTATCTACCCCACCGCAGCGAGGAGGGACACGGCCTCTCCATTCCGGCCATCGAGCAATTGGCGGCACAGGGGGTCAGCCTGCTGGTCACCGTGGACTGCGGGGTGACCTCCATCGCCGAAGTGGACCACGCGCGGGGGATGGGGATGGACGTCATCATTTCCGACCATCACACTCCCACCGGCGGCATTCCCGACGCCGTGGCTGTCGTCAACCCCCGGGTGCCCGGCGGGCGCTATCCCTTTGGCGACCTGTGCGGAGCGGGGACAGCATTCAAGCTGGTCCAGGGACTGTGCCAGCATTATGGACAACCCTGGCCCGCTGAACTGCTGGAGCTGGCCGCTCTCGGCACCATCGCAGACCTCGTTCCCCTGTTGGACGAAAACCGGTTCCTAGTGAAGAGAGGGTTGGAGCAGATGGCCTCCACCCGACGCACCGGGCTTCAAGCCCTGTTCCGCCTAGCCGCGATAGACCCGACGCGGCTGGACGCGGGTTCCATATCCTTCCAGATTGCCCCCCGCCTCAATGCCGCCGGACGGATGAGCCACGCGGAAGAGAGTCTCCGGCTGCTGACCACCACGTCCCCGGACGAGGCCGATTCACTGGCCCAGCACCTGGAACAGCTGAACCTGGAACGCCGCGAACTTACGGAACGGGGTTTCAGCGCGGCGGTACGGCAGCTCGACGCATTGTCCGGCGCTCCGCCCATCATCGTAGTCACCGATCCCGTGATTACTCCAGGGGTCGCGGGACTGGTAGCGGGACGCCTAGCCGAAAGGTGGGGGAGGCCGGCCGTCGTCATGGCCGAGGTGGAAGAGGACCGTTTCGTAGCCAGTGGGCGCAGCGTCCCCGGGTTCAGCCTGGTTGATGCCTTCTCCCGCTGCGCCGGTCTCCTGGTGCGCTACGGAGGTCATTCCCAAGCTGCCGGGTTCACCATACACCGGGACAACCTTCCCGCCCTCCGGGAACGCCTGCAGGGGCTCGCTGAAGAATGGCTGAGCGGGGATGAAGCCACCAATGCGGGCCCGGTCCTGCATTTGGATGCGCGGCTGGTCCCCGCGGACCTTGGACCTAGTCTGGTCGGATGGCTCAGACTATTGGAACCCTTCGGCGCGGGCAACCCGGAGCCGGTGTTCCTGGCGGAAAAGCTACAGGTGCTGGAAAGCCGGCCGGTGGGGGCCAACGGACAGCACCTGAGGCTACAGGTCTGCCGTGACGGCCATTGTTGCTCCGCCATCGCCTTCAACCAGGCGGACCGCTGGCCCAGCGTACCGGCCGTTGTCGACATTGCCGCCAGCGTCCTGGTGGACCACTGGAACGGGGTCGAGCGGACCACGCTGAAGGTTGCTGAACTCCGGGAATCGGAAGCCTAGCCCCAAGCCGCTACCCGGCCCATGCCCCGGGGCCGGTTTCTACCCTCTGCGGGCCGGCACCCACTGGGCCTTGTACACCAGCAGGGGAACGGTCACCAGCAACACGATGAGCGCGATGATCTGGGCCTCGTTCAGCCCCAGTACGTACTGGTTGTGCTCCTGACGCAGGAAGCTGATGAAGAACCGTCCCACCGAGTAAAGCGCCAGGTACATCGCGAAGGTCATCCCCTGGGGCCGCAGGCGGCTCCGCAGCGGCCAGATGACCAGCACCAGCGCCAGGTCCCAGATCATTTCGTACAGCACGGCGGGATGGCTGGACGGCCGCAGAAACGCGGGGCTGTCCGGGTGGGTGTAGACAAAGGCCCAAGGAAGACTGGTGAAGCTGGCGAAATGTTCCCCGTTGATGACGTCGCCGATGCGCCCGATGGCCATGGTTATGAGCAGGGCCGGCGCGGCAATGTCGGCCAGGTGCCCGATGCTAGGCAGGGGAGCCCGTTCCGGCTCGCCCATGAACCGGAACCACTTGCCCCAGAAGTTCAGGAACCAGTCCGAGTTCCGTACCATGATGTACAGGGACCCGCCGACGAACCCTCCCAAGATGGCACCGAAGATGGCGATGCCCCCCTGCCAGAAATACAGCACGCTCACCGGGTTGTACTGGTAATAGCTGTCCCACCAGTCGATGATGTGGATCACCCGGGCCCCGATGATGCCGCTGATTACCGCCCAGAAGGCCACCGACAGCAGGGCATCGGGGTTTATGCCTTCCCGCGTTCCCCAGCGATGGACCAAGTACACCGCCACGGCCACGGATACGAAGGTCAGGAACCCGTGCCAGGAAATGATGAACGGCCCAATCTCGAACAGGTTCGGATTGATGCCAATGGGAATGACCGCCAGAACGTCCATGTATTTCTTCTCTAAACCGGGCTTCCCAGCTCTGCGTTCCGGCCTGGGTCGCCGTGATTACCCGTCATCGGTGGCCGGGGGTCTCTGGCCGGGGCTCTCCAGAATGGACCGGTCCCGGTGTCCCGGACCAGGTCAATCCCTCGTTCAGCCGCCGGACAAGCCGTCCCCGGAAAGCCGAGGCATTATAGCACGTACCAGGTGGACATCCGCCCGGTGATTCCCCAACGCCCTGGCCGCATCCGCCCGATGCTGTTCTCCGGCGGGAAGGCAGAACAGGGCCGGCCCCGCCCCGGAGAGACGGGGGCGGCGGCCGGTTGCGTCTCCCACCTGTTGGAATACGTCCCTCAACCCCGGAAAGGTTTCAAACGCCACCGTTTCGAAGACGTTGTGGAGACCGTCCACTTCCAGCGTGCCCCCCACCAGGTTGTCCACCACCCGCTGCGTGATGCCGCCGTCAGTGTAGTGAGACCGGCTTATTCTCTGGTACATCGCCCAGGTCTTGTCCGGGATGGACTCCCGAGGGCAGACCAGCAGCAGGCCCAGACCCTCCAGGGACGGCAGAGGGGTCAGCACCTCGCCTCTTCCCAGCGCCAGGGCGGTGCCCCCCCGGATGAAGAAGGGAACGTCCGACCCCAACTCCGCCGCGATTTCTTCCAGCTCCGGGGCGCTCAACCCCAGTCCCCACAAGCGGCTCAACCCGCCCAGGACCGAGGCGGCGTCGCTGCTGCCTCCGCCCAAGCCCATCCCGGTCGGGATACGCTTGCGGATGAATATCCGTGCCTGCGGCTCTATCCCCGCCCGGCCGGCGAGGCAGACCGCAGCCCGCCACGCCAGGTTGGCCTCTCCCCGCAGGGACGGGTCGTCGCACTCCACCGAGAGCTGCCCGGCGGGTTCCAGGTCAATTTCGTCGGCCAGGTCCACCGTCTGCATTATCGAGACGGTCTCGTGATAGCCGTCGTCACGGCGGCCCAGCACCTCCAGGGTCAGGTTAACCTTGGCGTAAGCTGCCAGCCGCACTCTGTTTCCCCCTCCGGGGCCGCTCGCCTCCGGGGTCGTGTCCGGCCCGCTGGGGCTGCCCTTTCCTGGCCTGGTGGACGCGCACCCATTCCTCGACGGTCAACGTACCCGGGCGCCTGGTACCGTCTATTTCCGATAGCGCCAGCAGCCGTCCCGCCGCTTCGCCGGTTAACCCCAATCCCTGGCTGATGGAATTCCTGAGCTGCTTGCGCGGCGCGGCAAATCCGGCCCGCACCACGGTGAAGAACCCCTCCGCCTCCCGCCTCGGTATGGCAGGGCAAGGCTTCACATCCAACCGCACCACCGCCGAGGACACCCTGGGCGGGGGACGGAAAGCCCGGGGCGGAACGGTGCAGACCGTCCTGGCCTCCGCGTAGCACTGCACCGCCACCGAAAGGAGCCCCATCCGGCCCGGGCGGGCCGTTACGCTACGGGCGACCTCTTTCTGCAGCATCAACACGCAGGTGTCCGGCGGCGTGTCCGATTCCAGGAAGTGCCGGAGGATGGGGTTGGCCGCGTAGTAGGGAAGGTTGGAGACGACCTTGTACGGAGCGTCTCCCACCAGGTCCGCCACGTTCACCGTGCGGGCGTCTGCGGTGACGACCCGCAGGTTTGGGGGGTCGGACAGACGCCGGGGAAGCTCCGCTGCCAGGTGAGGGTCCAGTTCCACGGCGACGACCGTGCCGGCCCGCTCCACCAGCCTCCTGGTCAACGCTCCCCGGCCCGGTCCCACTTCCAGCGCAACGTCGTCCCTGGACAGGCCGGCCGCGGCCACGATCCGGTTGAGGATGTTGGAGTCGGCCAGGAAATGCTGCCCGAGGGCCTTTCGGGGACGTGTCCCGGTTGAGAAGTGTCCGGTTGGGGAGTGTTCGGGCAAGACGGGTCCCGCTTCCCGCATCTCCGGGAACGCCCTGACGGCAGGCACGTCCCGATCCAGTGATGCAGGGTCAGTAATGTTGAGGGAATATGGCAGCGAAAGAGACCGCGCACCCCTTTTCGACGCGGTTCCCCCGGACGTATCCGGATGAACGACTCAGGCCAGGCACTCCCACGGCACCCGCAGTTGCTCGCTTACCGTTGCTTCCTCTCGGACCTGGCGGGGTTCACAAGGCTGCGCCGCGTGGGACCAAACCATCAACGCCGCCCGCCGCGGACAGCGGCCCGTTGGTACCGGCCTCTCAAGGGGAATTCCACCCCGCTGTAGCGGATTGCGGGTTCAGGGCACCGCTAGCTCCCCGTCTAGCACGGCCTCAAGTTCCATGGTAGGCGAGCCATTTGGCAGTGTCAATCGAGACCTTGGAGACGGAAAATCGGTTTTGGGATATAGTTATCAAACACAACAGTTGAGAACATTGTGCATGGGTGTCGGGCTGCGGCATCTGCATGGTGGTATTTTTCCAATGTGACAGCCTTGGGACGTGGGCAGCGTTCGGTTTTCGGTGGTTCAGCTTAACGGGTACCAGGGTCTGGGTCCCTGCCTCCGCAGGGACGACGGGAGAGGGGGTTTCCTCCGGTTGCCGTCCCGGGGGGGAAGGATTTACCGGGGTATGGGTCCCGCCTCCGCAGGGACGACGGTAGAGGGGGTTTCCTCCGGTTGCCGTCCCTGGGGCGGGGATTTACCGGAGTCTGGACCCCGACACCGCCTCCGCAGGGCAGGCTCCACGGGGGGGTGACGTTCCTTCGCGGGGGAAGAGACTCTTGATGGAGTTCCCCAATACGACTTTCGTCACCAGAAGGGCCATCAGCGCCTGGATTCTACCTTGACGGTCAACCGCTTCCCGCCCCTCAACCTTGACCCTGAAAGGGGGTGTTGGTATGGTTGACTCTGGAGTCGCTCCCCTCCCCATCTTCGATAATGAGGATTAGACGAGAGACAAGCCGCATAACAGGAAGGCCAAGACCATGAAGATCAAGGACCTGCTCAAACAGAAACGCACCATTTCCTGCGAGTTCTTCCCGCCCCGGGAAGCGGACGGGATTCCCAACGTCATGCGTGCCGTTCAGCGGGTCAGGGCCTTCAACCCAGATTACGTTTCCGTCACCTACGGCGCCGGGGGCTCCACCCGCGCCTTCACTGAGGAAATCACCACCCGGGTCAAGCACGAAGCGGACCTGGAGGTCATGGCCCACCTCACCTGCGTCGGCCAGACCTCGGAGGAGATCCACCACGTCCTCGAGCGTCTTGACGAAGCCGGCATCGAGAACGTCATCGCCCTGCGCGGGGACCCGCCCCGGGGCGAGACCGACTTCGTCCCGGTGGAAGGCGGATTCGAGCACGCCACCGACCTCATCGAGCACATCCGGCGGCACTTCACCTTCGGGGTCGCCGGCGCCTGCTATCCCGAGGGCCACGTCGAGTCCGTCAACATGGACAGCGACCTGGACTACGTGAAGCAGAAGGTGGACCTGGGGGCCGACTTCCTCGTGACCCAGCTCTTCTACGACAACCGACACTTCTACGACTTCATGGAGCGGGCCGAGCGGGCCGGAATTGACGTTCCCATCGTCCCCGGCGTGCTGCCCATCCTCAGCGCGGCCCAGATTAGGCGCTTCACCTCCCTGTGCGGCGCGAGCATCCCCAAAGATCTGGACCAGCGCCTGGACCAGTTCTACGACGACGACAACGCCGTCCGGGAGCTGGGCATCGAGTACGCTAGCCAGCAGGTCCAGGATCTCTGGGAAAACGGCGTCCCGGGCGTCCATTTCTACGTCCTCAACCGTAGCTACGCCGTCTCACGAATCCTCAAGAACCTCTCCCTGGACGGTCACACCGGAAACGACTGACCCACCCCGTCTGCCCGGCTTCCCTTGCCAGGTCCTCTATGCTCTCCACCGGAGTAGACATCATCGAAATCTCCCGGGTGGGAGACGTCCTGTCCCGCTACGGGGACAGGTTCCTCCGGCGCGTCTTCACCGAAGCCGAGAGCGCCTACTGCCGGGGGAGGCCGCCCAACCTGGCCGGCCGCTTCGCCGCCAAGGAAGCGGCCATGAAGGCCCTGGGCACCGGCACCCGGGGCGTGGCCTGGAGGGACATCGAGGTGATCCGCGCTTCCAGCGGCGCTCCCAGCATCCAGCTTCACGGGCGGGCCGAAGCCCGGGCCCAGAGGCTCGGCGTTCAGGAAATCTCCCTCAGCATCTCGCACTCCCGGGACTACGCCGTGGCCTTCGTCGTGGCCCGGTGCGAGCTTCCCGATTGAACCAGCAACGGGTTGACCCCGCAGCAGGGACAGCCGTGAAAATCGTAACTGCCGCTGAAATGGCCGCCATTGAGCAGGCCGCCCCGCCCCGGGGCGTCAGCCTGGACACTTTGATGGAAAACGCCGGCCTCGCCGTCGCCCAAAAGGCTCGCCAAATGCTCGGCGGCACGGCTGCGGGGGTCCGCGTCCTGGTCCTGGTTGGGCCGGGCAACAACGGGGCCGACGGCCTGGTCGCCGCCCGCCACCTGCGCCGCTGGGGTGCGGAGGTCGCCGCCTGCGTCGTCACCCGCCGCCCCGACCCGGACCCCAAGATGGAGTCCGCCCTGGAATACGGCATAGCCGTGTTCAACACGGGAGACAGTGACGGCCTGGAAATCCTGCGACGCCAGCTTTCCCGCAGCAGTCTGGTAATCGACGCCATCCTAGGCACCGGCCGCTCCCGCCCGATTGAGGGAACCACCGCTGCCGTCATCAGGGGTGTCGCGGACCGCCGGGCCGCTCCTCAGCCTCCGATGGTGCTCGCCGTTGATCTTCCGACCGGCGTCGACTCTGACACCGGCGCCGCCGACCCGGCGGGGCTGACCGCCGATCTGACCATCGCCCTCGGATTCCCCAAGGTTGGCCTGGTCACCTTCCCCGGTGCGGGGCGAGTGGGCCGCCTGGAGACCGTCCCCATCGGCCTCCCTGACGGTATCCCCGAGGTTGGGAACGTCTCCCTGGAACTGCTCACGGCCCAATGGGCCGGCCGCCACCTTCCCCAGCGGCCCCTGGACTCCCACAAGGGCACCTTCGGACACGCCCTCATCGTGGCCGGCTCCCGCAACTACGTCGGGGCCGCCTGCCTGGCGGCCCAGGCCGCCCTGCGGGTGGGCGCGGGCCTGGTCACCCTGGCCACGCCCCGGAGCGTGTATCCCATCGCCGCCGCCAAGCTGACCGAGGTCATCCACCGCCCTCTTCCCGAAGACGAAGACGGCCGAGTTCACCCCGACGCGGCTCCGCTGGCCGCCGAGTTGGCCGCCGGATGCAGCAGCCTGGCGGTGGGGTCCGGCCTCGGCCGGTCCTGGAGCACGGGGGGCTTCACGGACGCTCTGTTGGACGAGTTGTCCGCCCTGGACGCCGGAGCGTGCCCCCCGGTCGTGTTCGACGCCGACGGGTTGAACAACCTGTCCACCCTCCAGCGCTGGTGGGAACGCCTGCCTTCTCCGGCTGTGCTGACACCCCATCCCGGCGAGATGGCAACCCTGACCGGCTGGACCACCGCCCAAGTGCAACGGGACCGGGTCGCCACGGCCCGCCGCTGGTCCCGGGAATGGGACGTTACCCTGGTCCTCAAGGGCGCCGGCACGGTCATAGCCCGCCCCCAGGGGTTGACCCGGGTATCTCCCTTCGCCAACCCCGGCCTGGCATCGGGTGGCACCGGGGACGCCCTTACCGGAGCCATCGCGGGGCTGATAGCCCAGGGCCTATCCCTGGACGACGACGCCGACTGCGGCGTCTTCATTCACGGGCAGGCCGGCGAGGAGGTAACGAGACAGCGGGGCGACGCCGGGACCATCGCCTCCGACCTCATCGAGGTCTTACCCTCCGTCATCCGGCGGCTGAAAGACGGGCTTGGCGGTGCCTGAAGTCCAACCCGCTCTATCTTTGATAATCCGGCAAAACCGGCAAAAACCGGATTTCCGCCAATTGTTCCGGCAAGTCGTTATGTTATATGATTTTCCCGCGGGCACGGTTACTCACATCGTTCCGCTGGCCCGCAGGTACGCCTCGACTAAGCCGTCAGACCCGCCAGCCCCCGTGGACGCCTGAAAGGGACCTCATGTCGTTGGAAGAATTCATCGAGGCTGTCTCCGATACGCTGGAAGAAGTGCCCACCAGCGAATTCATCGAAGTTTCCGACCTATCCCCGTCGGAACTTGGCGCGTTTGCCCGGGCCTGGTTCACCCTGCCCGGTGAACGGCGGCAGTGGACCGTTTCCACCATGGTTGAGCTGGCGGAAGACAGCCCGGAGCTGGACTTCAGCGCCGTCTTCAAGATGTGCCTGCGGGATGACGACGAATTCGTCCTGGAAAAGGCCATCGAGGGGCTGTGGGAGTACGAGGACCGCTCCGTCATACCCAGCCTTCTGGGAATACTCCAGTCCGACCGCACCGCCGCGGTCCGCGCCGCCGCGGCCGGGGCCCTGGGCAAGTTCTCCATCCTGATCCAGGAAGGCAAGCTCCTCCAGAAGGACGCGGACGCCATCCATGAAACCCTGATGGCCGCCCTCGAGGACGACGACGAGCCGATGGAAGTCCGCCGCCGCTGCCTGGAGGCGGTTGCCCCCTTCAACACCGAGGACATAGAGGGATTTGTCCGCTGGGCCTACGACAGTTCCGACCTGGACCTCAAGTGCAGCTCCATCTTCGCCATGGGCCGGACCGGGGAGACCTCCTGGCTGCCCCTGGTCATCCAGGAAATGGACAACGAGGAGCCGTCGGTGCGCTACGAGACCGCCAACGCTGCGGAGATCTGGGAGAAGAAGACCTAGTCCCATACCTAGTCGCGTTGCTCCAGGATGACGACTACCAGGTCCAGCTGGCCGGGGTCGCCGCCCTGGGCAAGATTGGCGGCGGGATGGCCAAACGCGCCCTGCAGCGGTGCATCCAGGAAGGCGATGCGGGCCTGGAAGACGCCGCCCAAGCAGCCCTGGAGGAAATCGACTTCCTCGACGACCCGGTGGCCTTCACCTCGGACATTTAGCCGCCGGACTTGACGCCGCTCCACCAGCCACCCCGAGCCTGGTCTATGGTTGAATTCACCACCTCCCAGGTGCAGGCCCTGTCCACGGCCCGCACCGGACACCTGGCCACCGCCGATGCCAAGGGCGTCCCTCACGTTGTGCCCATCTGCTTCGCCTTCGACGGGCGGCGCATCTACTCCCCTCTCGACCAGAAGCCCAAGCGAACATCCCTCCGACGCCTCAAGCGCGTCCGCAACATCCTCGACAACCCCAGCGTCGCCCTGGTGGTGGACCACTACGAAGAGGACTGGCGCCAGCTTTGGTACATCCTTGTTTCCGGCGCCGCCGAAATCCTGGAAGCCGGGCCGGAGCAGTCCGCCGCCATCGCTCTGCTCCGGGAGAAATACGCGCAGTACCGGGACATGGACATCGACGAGAACCCGGTCATCGGCATCACCCCCGCCTCCGTCGTGTCCTGGAGCGGGACTCCGCCTCCGGCGGCCTGAGTCGCCTCCGGCCTTCGTCCTGCCAGCGGCCTTGCGGTTATAATGGCCCCGCGCCGGGGCATCCGGGCGTCCGGCCAGTTCTCCCCCGCCCCGCCGCTGCCAACAACGAAAGCGAGGTCAAGCTATGGACGGAATCACGGCAATTGCCAACGTGCTGAAGATGGAGGGCGTCGACTGGATCGGCTGCATGCCCTCCACCCCCCTCATCGAAGCAGCGGCCATCGCGGGCATCCGGCCCATCGTGGTGCGGCAGGAACGCACCGGCGTACACATGGCCGACGGTTTCTCCCGCATCAACAACGGGCGCAGGACGGGCGTTTTCCTGATGCAGGCGGGACCGGGGGCTGAGAACGCCTTCGGAGGCGTGGCCCAGGCTTACTCCGATTCAGTGCCCATCCTGCTGCTTCCCGCCGGGGCCGCCCGCCGCCGCTCCGCCACCGAGCCGGTCTTCAATCCCACCCGCAGCTTCGAGAGCATCACCAAGTGGGCGGCCCAGGTCAACTTTGCCGACCGGGTCCCCGAGCTGATGCGCCGCGCCTACACCAACCTCCGCTCCGGCAAGCCGGGACCGGTCCTGCTGGAACTGCCCGGCGACCTGAACACCGAGGAAATCAGCGAGGAGGACTTCGACTACGAGCCGCCCGGGTTCATCCGCACCGCCGGGGACCCGGAGGCCGTGGCCCGGGCCGCCCGCGCCCTGCTATCCGCCCAGCGTCCCGTCATCATGGCCGGACAGGGTGTGCTTTACGCCGAGGCCGGCGAGGAGCTGCGGCAGGTGGCCGAGTTCCTGCAGGCCCCGGTGATGACCACGCTTGAAGGCAAGAGCGGGTTCCCGGAGAACCACCCCCTTTCCCTTGGCATCGGCGGCTCCAGCACCACCGGAGCGGTGCATCGTTTCCTGACCAGCGCCGACCTGGTCTTCGGCATCGGCGCGAGCCTGACCAAGAGCAACTTCACCGTCCCCATACCCGCTGGCAAGACCATCATCCACTCCACCAACTTCGAGGGGGACATCAACAAGGACTACAAGAGCCAGCACCAGGTAGTTGGGGACTCCAGGCTCGTCCTCCGCCAGCTTCTCGACGAGTTGCGCAGCCAGGCCGGCGCGGGCGGACGCCCATCCGACACCGCCCTTACCGACGAAATCCGCGACGCCAAGCAGGAATGGCTCTCCCGCTGGATGCCCAAGCTGACCTCCGGCGAGACCCCCATCAACCCCTACCGGGTGGTCTGGGACGTGATGCACGCCGTGGACCTGGACAACACCATCGTCACCCACGAGTCGGGCAGCTCCCGGGAGCAGGTCACCCCCTTCTGGGAGTCCCGCTCACCCCGCAGCTTCATCGGCTGGGGCAAGTCGACCCAGCTGGGATACAGCCTCGGCCTGGCGATGGGCGCCAAGATGGCCGCTCCTGAAAAGCACGTCATCAACTTCATGGGCGACGCCGCCTTCGGGATGGTTGGCATGGACGTGGAGACCGCCGTCCGCGCGGGCATTCCCATCACCACCATCCTGATGAACAACTTCACCATGGGCATCTACCCGGACAGCCGGATGCCCACCGCCATCGAGCGCTTCGACACCAAACATTTGACGGGAAACTTTTCCGAGGTGGCCGCGGCCCTGGGCGCGTACTCCGAGCGCATCACCGATCCCGGCGAAATCAAGGCGGCCGTGCAGCGGGCCCACGCCGCCAACCAGGACGGCAAGCCCGCCCTGCTGGAGTTCATAACCCGCGAGGACGGCGAGTTTTCCAAGTACCAGTTCGTTTAACTTGCTAAATTTCCGGCGCCGCTTGAGCCGTCTTGTAACTAGGGTGATTGCATGAGTGCCAGTTTGGTCAAGCTTCCAGTGAATGGCCAACACGACACTGTGGGGAACAGAAGACGGGGGTCTGGATTCCCGCCTGCGCGGGAATGACGGGAAGAGTGGCGAAAGGACCGAGTCGGACTTCATGCGATAGCCCTGTCTTGTGACAGTTGCGGGTTGCGGGAGCGGGCCCGGCACGGGTATTTTGAAGGGGCCCGGCCCGCCCCCAATCTCCCCTGCCCGAGGAAGCCATGTTATCTACCCTCTCCCCTGGCATCGAAAACGGTTCCCCGGATGATCTCTCCAGCGGTGACTTCCACCGTCATCCTGCCCCGGAAACCGGTCCCTACCAACCCAAGCTCCGGGATATGCCCCAGGGAGAACGTCCCAGGGAACGCCTGCGGGACTACGGCCCCCGCTACCTCAGCAACGCCGAGCTCATCGCCATCCTGCTTCGCACAGGAATCAAGGGAGAGAACGTGCTGGCCATGTCCACCCGGCTCCTCTCCCGGTTCAACGGGCTGGACGGCCTGGGACGCAGCTCCTTTGCCGAGCTTTGCGCCGAGCGGGGGTTGAGTGAAGCCAAGGCCTGCCAGCTCATGGCGGCCATGGAGCTGGGCCGCCGCTTCATCTCCCTCGCCCCGGAGGACCGGGCCGTTATCAATTCTCCCCAGGACGTTGCCAACCTGCTCCAGGCGGAGATGGCCCCATTGGAACAGGAACACCTCAAGGTGCTGCTGCTCAACACCAAGAACCAGGTGTTGAGCGTCCAGGAAATCTACATAGGCAACGTCAACAGCTCCGTCGCCCGCCCCGCTGAAATCTTCCGGCCCGCCATCCGGGACAACGCCCCGTCCATCATCGTCGTCCACAACCACCCGTCGGGAGACCCGACGCCCAGCCCCGAGGATGTCAACATAACGCGGGAACTGGTGGCGGCGGGAAAGCTTCTCAGCATCGACCTGCTGGACCACATCGTCATCGGCAGCGGCGGACGCTACGTCAGCCTCAACGAGCGCCGCCTCGGATTCGCCTGACCCATGCACACGGACTGACACTCCCATCCCGGACAACCAGGAGGAATACCCATGCCCTATTTCGTCGACGCCAGTGACCGGGCCAGCCTGGACCTCGCTCCCGGAGCTTCCACCCAGACCTTCTGGGGAGCCAATATGCTCCTCTCCCTTGTCTCCATCGAGGCAAACTCCACCGTTCCCCGGCACACCCACCCCCACGAGCAGGCCGGGGTCGTGATAGAAGGCGAATTGGAAATGGGCATCGGCGGCGAGGTAAGGGTGCTCAAGCCCGGCGACATGTACATCATTCCCGGGGATGTCGAACATTACGCTCGCACCGGCGACGCTCCGGCCAAGGCCCTCGACATCTTCAGCCCGGTGCGGGAAGAGTTCAAATACTGAAAAGCGGCCCGGGGCTGAAATATCCAGTGGGATGGCGCCCGGGTCACGCCCGCAAAAACCACTCTTACTTCCTGGTGTTCTGGAAACGGGGAGCCAGCGGGCCGGTATGGAACCCGGAATGCGAGGGTGTGTGAGAACTTACTGTCTGAAGTTGGAACAGCGCGAAACGGGAACGAGACGGGGGTCTGGATTCCCGCCTGCGCGGGAATGACGGGAGAGTAGGTGGGAATCCGGACCCCAGCAGGACTACTTGACGCCCTTCAGGACTGGACGAAGTCAGAACTGGTCGGCAATGCCCTTTAGCCAGATCTCTCCTGCTACCACCCAACCGCGGCGCCGTCCTTGCGGGGCTCCGAACCGCCCATCAGGACGCCGGTTTCCGGGTCCCGCTGGATAATCTGTCCGCCGCCCATGCCCACCCGGCTGTACCCCGATGCCAGGCGGATCCGGTGGCCCCGCTGCTGGAGGTTGGAAAGCACATCGTGGGACAGCCCCTCCTCCAGGACTACCCCCTCTCCCACGACCATGAACCGCAGGGCGTTCAACGCCGGCTGCGCGGTCATGCCGTGGTCCACCATGTTGCTGATGACCTGCAGGTGTCCCTGGGGCTGCATGAAACCGCCCATCACGCCAAAGCACAGGTGCATCTCACCGTCCCTGGTCGCCATCGCCGGGATGATCGTGTGGAACGGCCTCTTCCCGGGCGCCAGCGCATTGGGATGGTCCGGGTCCAGGGAGAACAGAGACCCCCGGTTTTGCAGCACCACCCCCGTTCCCGGAGCGACCAGCCCGCTACCGAAATTGGAAAACACGCTGTTGATGAAGGAGCAGGCGTTACCCTCCCCGTCGACCGCGCTGATGTAAACCGTGTCTCCCCCGCGCGGGTCGCCAAAGGGGGCCGCATCCATGGCCCGCGCCGGATCAATCAAGCCGCGCCGGGCGGCGGCGTACTCCTTGGACAGCAACTCCTCTATCGGGACGTCCGCCTTCCTCGGGTCCGCGACGTACCGGTAGGCGTCGGCATAGGCCAGCCGCATCGCCTCGATCAGGTGATGGTAGGCGTCCGCCGACTGCGCCCCCATTCCGGCGATGTCGTATCCTTCGGCGATGTTCATGGCCTGGAGGGCCGCGATTCCCTGTCCGTTGGGCGGACACTCCCAGCAGGTCACTCCCCGGTAATCGGTGCGGATGGCCTCGTCCCAGTCCGAATGGTGGTTGGCCAGGTCTTCCACCGCCAGCCAACCGCCATGCTCCTGGACAAAGGATGCCATCTTCTCGGCGATCTTGCCCGTGTAGAAGGCGGGGGAGCCTCCCTCGGCGATGGCCCGCAGCGTGTTGGCCAGCGTGGGCAGCCGCATCACATCCCCTTCCCTCGGGGCCTTGCTGTTCAGCAGCATTTCCTGTCCCGAAGGATACTGGGCCAGCCGCGCCGCCTGCCCCCTCCACTGGTTGGATATGATGTCGGAGACCGGGAACCCGTCCTCCGCGTACCGGATAGCCGGTTGGAGCACATCGCTCAGAGACATGTTGCCGTAGGTGTCGATGATGGTCTCCCACCCATGGACCGTCCCGGGGACCGAAACCGAGAACACGCCGTCGTCGGGCAGTTGGTAGTATCCTTTCCCACGCAGTTCTTCGATGGACGCCGCTGCCGGAGCGCGTCCGCTGCCGTTCAGGGCATGGACCTTCTTCTCGCTAGCGTTCCAGATCAGCGCGAACATATCCCCGCCGACCCCGGTGGATTCCGGCTCCACCACGTTCAGCACCGCCGCCGCCGTCACCGCCGCGTCCACGGCGTTCCCGCCCTGCATCAAAACCTGCAATCCCGCCTGGGCCGCCAGCGGCTGGCTGGTCGCCACCATCCCGTTCTTGGCCAGAACAGTCGAACGCCTGGATTCAAAAAACATACCCGGTGCTCCAGTCCGGCGTCGGCTCGGCGCGCCGGAGAATTGCGCCCAAGTTTACCATAGGGAGACATGCCCCGGCAGAACGGGTGGACCGGCCGAAATAGCGGGCCGTGACCGGGGATGGAGGACTTTCTGGCGGCGATTCTCCCCTAGCGGGGAGGGCGTCCGCCTAGCCGGCGGTGAATCTGGCAGCTTCCTCCGAACCGCCGGTGGCGTCGCCTTCGGTGTAGGACTGGGCCCCGGTACCGGCGAGGGCGCCCCCCTGCACAATGAGGTACTCATCCCTGATTGGCCGTCCGTCCAGCCAGCACTCCAGAATCTCGCGGACTCCTGAGGCATACCTGGCCTGGGCGGACAGGGAGGACCCGGATGTGTGGGGAGTCATGGCGTGGTTGGGCATGGTCCGCCAGGGATGATCATTGGGCGGTGGTTGAGGGAACCAGACATCGCCGGCATATCCCGCCAGCTGACCGCTGTCCAAGGCCCTGGCGATGGCATCCCGGTCACAAATCTTGCCGCGGGCAGTGTTGACGATGTAGGCACCGCGCTTCATCCTGCCGATGAGGGCGTCGTCAAACATGTTCTCGGTTTCGGGGTGGAGCGGGCAATGGATGCTGACCACGTCGCAGACGCCGACCAGAGACTCGACGGTTTCGTGGAAGGTCAGGCCCAACTCCTGCTCAACCTCGGGGGGAAGCCGGCGCCGGTCGGTGTAGTGGAGGTTGACGTCGAAGGGCTTTATTCGCTTCAGGACCGCCAGTCCTATCCGGCCGGCCGCCACGACTCCCACGTCCATTCCCTCGATGTCGTAGGATCTGGAAACGGCGTCGGCAATGTTCCAGCCGCCTCTGACCACCCAGCCGTACTGGGGTATGTAGTCCCGTACCAGGGCCAGCATCTGCATGACCGCGTGTTCCGCTACGCTGATGCTGTTGCACCAGGTCACTTCGCACACCGTGATGTTGCGGGCGATGGCTGCCTGGAGGTCGACGTGGTCCGATCCGATGCCGGCGGTTACGGCCAATTTCAGGTTGGGGGCCTTGTCGATGCGCTCGGCGGTAAGGTATCCGGGCCAGAAGGGTTGGGAGATGACTATATCGGCGTCGGGCAGTTCTCGCTCGAAGACGGAATCAGGACCGTCTTTGTCCGACGTCACGACGAACCGGTGTCCCCGTTCCGCCAGGAACCGCTCCAGTCCCAACCTTCCCGAAACAGACCCCAGAAGCTGGCCCGGGGAGAAGTCGATGGAGCCCGGCGTGGGCAGGGTCTGACCGTCGGGATAGCTGGGCAGGACGGGTATGCTCTCCCGAGCGTAATTCGGAGGGAAGCCCGCCACCGGATCGGGATAAAGAACGCAAACAACTTTCTGAGAACCAGAAGAACTCATACCAACCCAAGCTCCTCCACCAATATCGAATAAAGTATATCAAACGGTACTAGCCCCAACCGGGCCAACCGGGGACCAATCCAAACCCAGCGGCGGGACTTCGCGATTGCCCTGCGAAGTGTCCGGTGCCGTTTTGATGGCCGGGAATGCTGTGTTAAGATACCGTCGGCACCGGGATTGGGGCCGGCCAGGCCTCCGGGATACGTTCCCTGAACACGACTTCCCGCCTGGCGCCTCGTTTCCAACCCCAATCTCAGGAGGAATTGAAATGGCAGTAGAAGTAGGACAAGCCGCGCCCGACTTCACCCTGTATGACGCCGACCGCAACCAGCGCAGCCTTTCCGAATTTCGGGGGAAGAACGTCGTCCTGGCATTCTTTCCGGGGGCGTTCACCGGCGCCTGCACCAACGAAATGTGCACCTTCCGGGACCAGCTGGGCCAGTATGAGGGCATGAACGCCCAGGTCATCGGCATCACCGTTGATCCGCCCTTCGCCCAGAAGGCTTGGTGCGACGCCAACAACGTCACCTACCCCTTCCTCAGCGACTACGCCCGCGAGGTGACCAACCTCTACGACCTGGCCTTCCCCAACCTGGCCGGCCTCCAGGGATACGTGGCCTGCAACCGCGCCGTCATCATCGTCGACGGCGAGGGCGTGGTCCGCTACACCTGGACCGCTCCCAGCCCGCCCACCGAGCCCGACTACGACGAGGTCCGCAACGCGGTCGCTGCGCTCGGATAGGCTCCGGCGGACAGGCTCCGACCCTTCCGCCGCTGCAACCTCGACCTGCCAACGCCGGGGACGGTTTGGGAACCGTCCCCGGTTTTACCTGTCTCCCTCACCGGCAACCCGCCGGGCGAATGTCCCGGTCAACTCCTCAACGTCCACACCAAGGCACACGGTGGCGTTGGGGGCCATTCCAGTGACTCCCCGGACATCGGCCACCGTCTGTCCCCGCGTCGCCGGGCCCTGGTAGTCCACCGTCACGTACATGTCCCGGGTCTCGAACCAACCGGGATTGACCGCGTAGGCCACCGCCGGAACGTCGTTGTAACGCACCCCTTCCGGGTCGGCCAGCATCCCCCTGCCCCGGTAATAGCACTGGAGGAAAGGCGTAGCGGCGGCCAGCAGCCGGGCTCCGGGACTACTCGCTTCCCCCAACCTCTTCAACTGCTCCCCGGTGAACTCCACCCGGTCGCAAACATCCAGCCCAACCTGCACGATCCTCGCCCCCGACTGGTAGAGGATGGCTGCCGCCTCGGGGTCCTCATAAAGATTGGCGGTCGCCACCGGCGAAACATTCCCCGGCACGAAGACCGCTCCGCCCATCACCACAACCTCGGCCACGTTGTCGGCCAATCGCGGTTCCAGGGACAAGGCCAGGGCCACGTTGGTCATCCGCCCCAACGCCAGCAGGTTCAACTCCCCCGGCGAGTCCATGACCCGCCTTACAATCTCCACCGCCGCCGGTCCGGGTTCCGGCTCACCAACCGCCGTCCCCGCAGCCTCAGGAGGCAGGTTGCCCAGGGCATCCTGGCCATGCACCTGCGAAGCCCATCCCGGGTTGGGTTCACGGAGCAGGGGACGGCCCGCTCCCCGGTATACCGGAATGTCCGGTCGCCCGGCGGCGGCCAGAATCCGGAGGGCGTTGGCGGTACAGACATCCACCGGCCCGTTCCCGAAGACCGTGGTCACCGCCTCCACGTTCAGTTCCGGGCTGGCCAGGGCGAACAGCAAAGCCGCCGCGTCGTCCACCCCGGGATCGCAGTCAATGATTACCCGCTTCATCTCTCCCGTCCGGTTGCTGTTTTCTGAATCGCTGGGGCGGGCGCAAGGTTGGGTGTGGTGGTTCTCCGCCCGCCTCTCGCTCCGGCCAGTGGCCGGTTGTTTCCCCGATGCCGTCAAGCTAGAATCGAGCGTGATTATAAAGTCGGACCCGTCTTCGGGTAACCCACAACCCCGGTAAAGGAGCATCCATGGACACCTCCAACGTAAAGGCATTCATCTTCGACGTCTTCGGAACCGTCGTGGACTGGCGCGGCAGCATTATCGAACAGTGCGAAAACTTCGGGCGGGTCAAGGGAATCGAGGCAGACTGGGGAGCTTTCGCCGACGCTTGGCGGGGGAAGTACCGCCCCTACATGAACAAGGTCCGCACCGGCGAGCTTCCCTGGACGAACTTGGACGCCCTGCACCGCATGAGCCTGGACGAGGTCCTTGACGAGTTCGAGATAACCGGGCTTAGCGAAGCCGAAAAGGACGAAGTCAACTTCTTCTGGCACTACCTACGTCCCTGGGCGGACTCGGTGCCGGGCCTGTACCGCCTCAAGAACAAGTACATCATCGCTCCCATGTCCAACGGCAATATCCGCCTGATGACCGACATGGCCAAGTTCGGCGGCATTCCCTGGGACTGCATCCTGGGAGCGGAGGTCGCGCAGCACTACAAGCCCGACCCGGAAAGCTATCTGACCGCGGTGAAGCTCCTGGGAATGGACCCGGAGCAGGTGGTGATGACCGCGGCCCACCAGCCCGACCTGCTGGCGGCGCAGAAAACCGGGGTCAAGACGGCCTTCGTGCCCCGCCCCAGGGAGCATGGCCCCGACCGGACGCCGGACCCCACCCCCGATCCCTCCTTCAACGTGGTGGCATCCAGCTTCGTGGACTTGGCCGCCAAGGTCAACGCCTAGCGGGTGGGGATACGGGATCGCGAGCCGGCGCCTACCCCTGGGGCTTGATGCCGCAGACCTCTGCCACAAGTTCGTAGGACTTCACTCGGTCCTCGAAGCGGTGGCAGATTGTGACGATGCTCAGGTCCCTGGTCTGGTAGTCCTCGGACAGGGCTTCCAGCCGGGCCTTGACCTGTTCCGGGTTGCCGTCGACGCAGTTGCGGGCGTACTGCTGGACGAAAGCCCGTTCGTTGGAAAGATACTTATAGTCCACCGACTCGTCGGTGGGCGGGATTCCCTTCGCCCTTCCAGTGACGGAGTAGAGCCTGGCCAGATTGCGGCTTGAGGCCAGCCGCAACGCCTCCTCTTCCGTTTCCGCGCACAAGACGTGGACGCCGACGTTGACCAGCGGCTCGGACAGGGTTTCCGACGGCTGGAAATACTGACGGTACCCTTCGACAATCGCCGGCCCCTCCTGAATGCCGTGCCCGAAGAAATGGGCGTAGGCGAAGGGCAACCCAAGCTGGGCAGCCATGTAGGCGCTTTCGTACCGGGACCCCAGGAGCCACACCTGGGGAGCAGTATCCCCCGGCTGGGGCGTGGCCTGTACTTCAACGAAGGGGTGGTTTTCCTCCAGTTCGCCGGCCAGGTAGCCCAGGACGTCGTGTACCTGTTGGGGGAAACGTTCTATCCCCCGGGGAGGGCCGGGGAAGGCCAGCGCCGCCGCCGTCAACTGGTCGCTTCCGGGCGCCCGCCCGATGCCCAAATCAATCCGTCCCGGATACAGGGCATCGAGAATCCTGAAGTTCTCCGCCACTTTCAACGGGCTGTAATGGGACAGCATGACGCCGCCGCTGCCCACCCTGATGGTCTTGGTGCGGGCCGCGATCTGGCCGACCATCATTTCCGGGCTGGTGCCGGCGAAGTTGGGGAGGTTGTGATGCTCCGCCACCCAGTAACGCTCATATCCCAGCGCCTCAACGGCAACCGCCAGCTCGATGGTCTCATGCAGCGCCTGCCCCGTGGTGCCGCCCTGGCGGATCGGGGACTGGTCCACAACGCTAAGAGTGAGCTTCCCCCTGGGATCGCCGGACTCTGACCCGGGGGAGTTTGCCGGATCCGGGGATGACGGTTCAGATGACAAAGCGTTACCTCGGTGCAGCGGGTTGGGCCTGATTGTTGGTTGGTCGGGTCCCGGGGCCATCGGCAAGTATACAGTCCCGGCCGCTCCCCAAGCCAAGGTTCACCCGGTCTGGAATGCTAAAGCACTCGACAGCCCTTCCAACCGTCCAGGCAGCCTGCCGATGAGCGGAAATTGATGACAGTTGCTTGTCGAATTCTTTACATCAACCTGATACCATCTCGTCAGGTTCGAGGGACCGGGATTTTCTGGACCCGAGAAACCGCGCAATTCTAATCTTCTGGAAGGATGTCAAACCATGCCTGAATATTCCAAGTACGATCCCGGGACCTTCTGCTGGGTGGACCTGGCAACCACCGATGCCGCCGCCGCCAAGGAGTTCTACTGCCAGCTGATGGGGTGGGGCTTCGAGGACCGTCCCACCGACGCCGGCATTCCCTACACCATTTTGCAGAAGGGCGGCAAGAATGTCGCCGGCCTGTGGCAGATGGACGGGGGCATGCAGGAGCAGGGCGTTCCGCCCCATTGGAGCAGCTACGTGGCCGTCGAAGATGTTGATGACGTTCTCGCCAAGGTTGACCCGGCGGGCGGCACAATCCTGATGGAAGCGGCGGATGTGATGGAGGAAGGCCGCATGGCCGTGGTGCAGGACAACACCGCGGCCACCTTCGGGCTATGGCAGCCGCGCAACCACATCGGCGCCGACCTGATGTACGAGCCGGGGGCGGCCGGCTGGAACGAATTGGTGACCACCGACGTTGCCGCGGCCTCAACCTTCTATGCCAGTGTCTTCGGCTGGAGCCGCCATGAAGCCGACATGGGCGAAGGCAGGACATATAACGAGATCAAGAAGGGCGAACAGCCGGTGGGCGGCATGATGACCATCGACCCCGAGTGGGGCGAGGTACCGCCTCACTGGGACGTTTATCTCTGCGTTGAAGATTGCGACGCCTCCGCTGCCAAGGCCGCGTCCCTGGGCGGAACGGTGATGATTCCCCCCACCTCGGTTTCCAACGTCCGGTTTGCCCTGGTCCAGGACCCCCAGGGGGCCTACGTCGGGATTGTCCACGTGACCGGTCCGGGGAGCTAGGGGAAGGCCGGCGTGGTCTATTGCCGCGGCGCCCGGCGCGGGGATATTCCCCAGGCCAATGACAACCGGGGAACATCATCAATAATTGTTGACAATTCCCGACCTGATGGGTAAACTTTTGCTGCAATGAAAGCCACAACCCAAGTCCTCGTGACCTGCGCCTGCTTCTGTACCTGTCCCCCTACATAGGGGGCTGGCCTTTCACACCCAAAGCTAAGCCTAGCGCCCGCTGATGAATCGTATTTCAGCGGGCGTTTTATTTTGTCCACGTCAAGAGGGGGAGCCGTTGACCAGTCAAGCACAGCAGACCCAGCAACCCAGCCTTGAGGATATCCACCAGCGCAGCCTGTCCCTTACTTCGGATGCCCCGGGCATCATCCCCTTCATGGAGGATGAAATCCAGCGGTTCGAAGCCGAGTCGGCCCGCTACCAGTCCGGGGACCAGGACAACCTGGAATTTACTCCCTTCCGGCTGAGGCAGGGAGTGTACGGGCAGCGCCAGGCCGACGTACAGATGATCCGGGTCAAGATACCCGGCGGCATACTGACCTCCGAAGCGCTGGACGCGCTGGGGGACATAGCCGACCGCTACGCGCCCCTGAAGAAGGGCCACATCACAACGCGGGAAAACGTCCAGTTCCACCACATTCCCCTTCCCGATTGCCCGGACGTGCTGCGTCTGCTGGGTTCCGTTGGACTGTCCACCCGCGAAGCATGCGGGAATACCGTGCGCAACGTCGTGGGGCCGTCCACCGCGGGGGTTTGCAACTGCGAGGTCTTTGATCCGACCCCATATTTGACGGCTTATGTGCGGTTCGGGGTCCGGCACCCGATCACCCAGGGCTTCCCCCGGAAGTTCAAGAGCGCCTTCACCGGCTGCGACACCCACGACATGGTGGCGGCGGCTATCCAGGACCTGACCTACGTTTCCCAGATCCGTGAAGTGGGCGGAGAACAGGAGCGGGGGTTCAAGGTGTACGTCGGCGGAGGAACGTCCATCATGCCCCGCCTGGCCAAGCCCCTTTACGAGTTCATCCCGGTAAAGGACTACCTGCGCGTGGCGCTGGCCATCTGGACCGTTTTCAACAACGCCGATATGCTCCGCAAGAACCGGATGATGGCCCGGCTCAAGGTGCTCATCGACCGCATCGGCCTCGATGAGTTCAGGAACATGGTCGATGCCGAGCTGGAGAAGATCGGCCCAATCGACCCCACCCCATACATGGCTGCCGAGGAAATCCAGCGGGAAACTCCTCCCGCCGTCTCGGCGGGCTGCAACGGCGCTTCCCAGGAAAGCAGCGCCGAGTTCGAGCGGTGGAAGGATTCCAACACCGACGCCCAGAAGCAGGAGGGCTACCGGGTAGTCCACGTGAAGCCGGTCCGGGGGGACTTGTCCCCCGACCAGTTCCATGGGCTGGCCGGCATAGTCCGCCGCTACACGGGCGGGCGGGCACGCACCACCCAGGAACAGAACCTGACCCTCCGGTGGATCCCGGAAGGCTACCTCCACGACGTATGGGAGGGGCTGGACGCGCTGGGGCTGGCCGAACCCAACGCCCACCACATCACCAACGTAGTTTCCTGCCCCGGCACCGACAGCTGCAAGCTGGGCATAACCTCTTCCATGGGCTTGGCCAAGGCCATCCGCACCGGGATGGAATCCTGGGATGATGACCTGCTCCAAGACAAGGGAGTGGGCGGCATCAGGATCAAGATGAGCGGATGCCCCAACGGCTGCGGCCTGCATCACATCGCCAACATCGGCTTCCACGGCGCGGCGGTCAAGGGCCCGGACGGCGCGCAGATTCCCGCCTACGAGCTGTTCCTCGGCGGCAATTACGGGGACAACCGGGTCGAGGACTCCCGGATCGGGACGCGCATTCCGAAGGTCAAGGTCCCGGCCAAGATGGTCCCGGGCGTCGTGAAGGAAATTGCCGGCTATTACCGGCAGAACCGCAAGGACAAGGACGAGGGGTTCAACCAGTTCCTGGACCGCCTGGGGGTGGAAGAATTGACCGCCGTCGCCGCCCGCGCCCAGGAGACCGTGGAATCCGCAGCATCCGGGTCGGACATGTACATCGACTGGGAGCGCACCAACCTCTACAAGTTGGAGCGGGGCGAAGGCGAGTGCGCCGTCTAACCGGCGGAAAAGACCAGGTTTGAAACCCGGGTCAGGCTGAGTTCCCATGCCCCCTTCCCTTAACGGCCGCGTCCTCGCTTTCGTCGAGGCCCGCATGCCCGATGAAATGGCGTCCCTGGTAAAGCGTCATGGCGGGGTGCCCTATTCCGCGCCCGCTTTGCAGGAGATTTATCTCCGGGACGATCCCCAAGTTCAGGAGTTGGTGAGCGACGTTTGCAACAACGCGGTGCATACCATGGTGCTGCTGACGGGGGTTGGCACGCGCGCCCTGGTTGAGACCGCGGCCTCCATGGGCCGCCAGGAGGAGTTCCTGGGAGCCCTTGACCTGCTGACGGTGGTGGCACGGAGTCCAAAACCGGCCCGCGTGCTCCGGCAGCACAAGATACACATCGACGTCATGCCACCGGAACCCTATACGTCGGAAGACCTGGTGCATTCCATGAGCGGACTGGACCTGTCCGGCAAACAGGTGGCGGTGCAACGCTACGGCGGTCCAAGTTCGCTCCTGATCCAAAGCCTTCGGGAGCGGGGCGCCGAGGTACGGGAGGTCACCCTCTATACCTGGGGGCTGCCGGAGGACCGCACCCCGGTAGTACGCCTTATAGACGACCTGACCCATGGGCGGATCCCGGGCCTGGCATTCACCAGCCAGCCCCAGGTGCCCAACCTGCTGACCATCGCCCGGGACGCCGGCCAGGAAGACCAACTTCTCAATGCCCTCAACGGACCGGTAACCGTGGCCTCGGTAGGGCCAGTCTGCAGCCGGCGTCTGAGGGAGTTCGGGATCAACGTCGACGTGGAGCCCGACCATCCCCACATGGGAAACCTGGTGCTTGCGGTCGCGGAATACTGGGAACGGCAGGAGCAGGCGGAATAAGAGCGTTACTGTTCCACTCCGAATATCGCCTAACGAAAAAGCCAGCGGAGTCGCTGGCTTTTCTCATCAGGGCGGTGCGGGAACCTGGCGGACCGAACGCTCGTGAAGTTCAGGCTAGTTTTTCAGCCACCGCTTGAATTTGTCCCAGTTGGTCGGCTCGGGTTCCAATGCCTTTCCCCGCCACCTCTTTTCTACATTGATGGAGCGGGGCCTGATGAAAAAGAGCAGGTAGGCAATCACCAAGAATCCCAGGCCAATCCAAACGAAGGGCCTTACCACGGGGACCAGCAACCCGCTGGCCAGCAGCACTAACCCGATTACAGCCAGCTTGCCCGGCTGCCAGAGGGAACGCCAGAACCCCCTGGACGAGCTGGGAGGATCGTGGGGAGGGGCTTCCCGATGCGCCGCCACCGGTGCGTCGTCCAGGGGTTTTTCCGCACCGGGGCCGGATGGAGTGGCATCCCCCAATCCGCGCAGGATCTCTTCGATTTCTTCCTCGTATTTGTCCGGCATACACCCTCCGGGCTGCTGCTCCACACTTATGCTAGACCAACGTCCGGCTACCGGCGTTAAACAATGCGATACCGCGCGCCAAACGACGCAGCCCAATTATACTAAACGCCGAGTCAATGGCAAACCCGGATTCAGGAAAGGGACGTCCTCCACCCTCAACCCAATGACCGCCGGGTCCTCCGGCCAATAGCTGACCTTCTCTCCTTCCCTGGCACAATCAACCAACCGCCGGAGCGCAGCCGAGGGCCCGGTCTTTCCATCAACCCTTGCCAGGTGGGACGGACAGTTGCGGCAGTCCGAAGAGCCGAATCCGGGCACGGGGGCGGTCACTCCGGGGCAATCGAGGGCCGCCATGGTCCAGTCGCATTCCCGCCGCTCGGCCCCCTCAGCGTACCAGACTTGGACAACCGGGGATTTCGCGGTCAGATAATCGACATGCCAGTGGAGTTTCTTGTCATGCCGTAAATGCCTCCGCAGGCGAGCTTCCAAGCCGTTCATGGCGCTGCCGAAATACATCCAATAACCCTCTGGAAACGCAATTTCTCCGAGTCGGCCCACCCGGACCCGCAGGGGATGGGGGATTTGGATAACCAGCACGTAAGTCCCTTGCAACAGCAACCAACCTCATTCGTCTCGCTGGCATCTTGCCGACGTCTTGCCGGTTATCAGCCCCGCTCGCGGCCGTAATCCCGGCAGCGAGGCCCGCCCCGGTTCCCCGTATTTGGGCAGTATATACTTGAAGGGAACCGTTGGAATATACTTACCGGGATTCCCCAACTTGGATGGAGTACGCTGTCCCCGAGGGTAATGCCATGATGCTGAAGGACAGGCTGGAAGACGATATCCGCAACGCCATGCGCAGCAAGAATCGTGACCGGCTCGAAGCGCTCCGGTTCCTGAAGAGCCAGATTCAACTGACTGAAAAGGATTCGATGAAGGAGCTCGATGAGGCGGGCGTGGTCGAGGTCGTCGCCAAGCAGGCCAAGGACCGGCGTGAGAGCATCCAGATGTTCCAACAGGGCAACCGTCCCGACCTGGTGGACAAGGAATCCCTGGTGCTTTCGATTTTTGAAGAGTACCTCCCTCCGCAGATGCCCCAAGAGGAGATAGTCGAGGTCATCAAGGACGCTATTGAAGAGGTTGGGGCGGCTTCGCTGCAGGACCGAGGCAAGGTGATGGGGCGGATTATGCCTCAACTGCGGGGCAAGGCCGACGGAAGCGTGGTGAACGCCCTGGTCAGCGATATCCTGGCGGACCTGGAAAAATAGCCAACCCTCCTTTCTGACTTTCCTGCCGGACTTTCCCGTCGAACTTTCCTGCTGACAAAATGCGCTTCGGCATCATCGTGTTCCCAGGCACCTGGAGTGCCACAGACTGCTACCACGCGGTGAGCGCGGTCCTGGGGCATGATGCGGCCTATGTCTGGCACCGGGACACCGACCTTTCGCCCTACGACGCCGTCATTGTCCCGGGAGGGTTTTCCTACGGTGACTACCTTCGGGCCGGGGCCATTGCCCGGTTCTCGCCAGCGGTCGCGGCTCTGCAGGATTTCGCCGCGGATGGACGTCCGGTCATCGGGATCTGCAACGGGTTTCAGATCCTGTGCGAGGCGGGCCTCCTCCCGGGAGTGCTGAGGCGCAACGAACACATGGAGTACCGTTGCCAGTGGACTAACCTGCTGACCGAACGGGTCGACACTCCGTTTTCCTCCCAATGCCGTCCCGGCCAGGTACTCCGCGTCCCCGTTTCCCACGGCGAGGGCAACTACTACGCCGATGATGAGACCATCGCCCGCCTGGAATCGGAGGGACGGGTCCTCTTCCGGTATTGCGACGGGAGCGGTGACCGGGTCCCCGAGGCCAATCCCAACGGCTCGATCAACGGCATAGCCGGAATCGTGAACGAGGCGGGGAACGTGCTGGGCATGATGCCCCATCCCGAGCGCAGCTGCGAGGAACTGCTGGGCAGCACCGACGGCAACCTGATCTTTGAATCAATGGCAGTTGCCGCCCGAACCGGTCCCAAATAGAGCCGTCTCTGCATGATCGCCGTCGCGCTGGCCCTGCTGTCAGCTTTCGGGTTTGCGGCCAACGCCGTTACCGCCCGGATCGGGATGCAGGGCATTCCCCCCTTGCCCAGCGTGTTCGTTTCCGGGGCAGCCAGCGCCGTTCCCACCCTGATCCTCGTGCTCTTGTTCGACCGCCCCGAGCTGATGGCTCTCCCGCTGGTCGCGTTCCCTCTCTTCCTTGGGCATGGCATCCTTACCTCGGTGGGCGGGCGAATTGAAGCCTATCTGTCCATCAACCTCATCGGAGCGGGGCGCTCCGCTCCTTTCATTGGTACATCCGCCCTGTTCGCCGCTTTTTTCGCCATCGTCTTCCTGGGCGAGGAACTTCACCCATTGGTCGGCCTGGGAACCGTGTCAATCGTTTCGGGACTGGTCGTTTCCGGCGGCGAAACCCTGTTCCGGCAGAACTGGCAAATCGACCGGCGCTCGCTGCTGGGTTACCTGACCGGGCTGGGAGCGGCTGCCTCCTTCGGTGGTTCCAACCTGGTAGCGAAGACTTTGACACAGGAGTTTGGTTCCCCATTGGTGGTCGCCTTCTTCGCCATGTTCTTCGGGACCTTGATCCTGGCCCCGGTCTCCACCCGCCAGACCGTCGAGGGGCTGAAGAATTTCTCGGGCAACCTGGGTTATGTCGCGCTTTCGGGGCTGGCGACATCCGTCGGGGTGATTTCCTTGTATTTTGCCCTGGAACGCGCCCCGGCCGTTGAGGTCGTGCCTATCGCATCCGTCAACCCCCTGATGACCCTGCTGATGGTGCATCTCTTCCTGAACCGCCTGGAACGAGTCACGGCGTGGGTGCTGGTGGGAACGGTGGCCGCCGTGGGCGGAGTGGTGCTGGTCGTCGCAGGGAGCTCCCTCTGAGTTCTGTGGATCCGGGAACCCGATCCGGGGTCGTCTATAATGCGGGCGGTAATAACAAGACGGCGAGGAAAGTCTTCAATGCCAATCAGCCAGGAAATACTGGACGAAATCGCCCTCACTCAATCCGAGTACCAGAGCATCGTTGACCGCCTGGACCGGGAGCCCAACCCCGTGGAACTGGGGATGTTCGGAGCCTTGTGGAGTGAACACTGCGGATACAAGCACTCCAGGCCGTTGCTGGGGCTGTTCCCCAGCCGGTCCCCCCGGGTATTGTCCGAATCCGGCTCCGAGAACGCCGGGGCGGTGGACATTGGCGACGGTCTGGCCGTGGTGTTCAAGGTGGAGTCCCACAACCACCCTTCGGCGGTCGAGCCCCGACAAGGAGCCGCCACCGGCGTCGGGGGGATAGTCAGGGACGTATTGGCGATGGGAGCGCGTCCGGTTGCTCTCTTGAACTCTCTCCGGTTCGGCCCCCTGGATGACCCCCACAACCGGCACCTGTTCAGGGGCGTGGTGGAGGGGATTTCGTGGTACGGAAACTGCATAGGGGTGCCGGACGTCGGAGGCGAAATTTACTTCGACGAGTCATATTCGGGCAACCCCCTGGTCAACGCCCTGTGCGTGGGCCTGGTGGAAAAGGACCGGGTGGCGACCTCCCGGGCTGACACCGCGGGGGACGTCCTGCTCCTGGTGGGGGCGGAAACCGGGCGCGACGGGATCCACGGCGCTTCGGGGCTGGCGTCCAGGACATTCGAGGCGGAGACTGAACTGCGTCCAACCGTCCAGGTCGGCAATCCCTTCCTAGAGAAAATCCTGATTGAGGCCTGCCTGGAAGCGTTGTCCACGGGAGGGGTTTCGGGAATCCAGGACTTGGGAGCGGCGGGACTGACCAGCGCCGCCATCGAGTCGGTCGCCAGGGGAGGCTGCGGTCTGGACGTTGACCTTTCCCGGGTGCATCGCCGGGAGCCCGGAATGTCGCCCTACGAGGTCATGCTCTCCGAGTCGCAGGAACGCATGCTGCTGGTCGTCCAACCCAACCGGGTAGCTGAAGTTGGCGAGGTGTTCGACCGCTGGGACATTCCGTGGTCGGAAGTCGGCCGCGTCTCCGAGGCGCCATACGCCCGGGTGGCCGATGGGCAGGACCCGGTAGCCGACCTTCCCATCGCTCCCCTGACCGAAGCTCCCCGGTATGTCCTGGAAGGGAAGTCATCGCGGGAACACCGGGACCGGCAACGGTTGTCTCTTCGGGACATTCCTCTCCCCGGCGAGTCCCCGGGAGCCGTGCTGCTTCGCCTGCTGTCCTCCCCCAACATATCCAGCAAGCGGAACGTATACCGCCAGTACGACCACCAGGTGCAGACCAACACGGTGGCGGGACCGGGCGGCGACGCCGCCGTGTTGCGGGTCAAGGGCACCGGCCGGGCTATCGCGTTGGCCATCGACGGCAACGGGCGGTATTGCCAGCTAGACCCCTACCGGGGCGGACAGATCGCCGTCGCCGAGGTTTGCCGCAACCTTTCCTGCGTGGGGGCCGAGCCGCTGGCCCTGACCGACTGCCTGAATTTCGGCAACCCGGAACGTCCCGAAATTTACTATCAACTGGAGCAGTGCATCCGGGGAATGGCGCGGGCCTGCCGCGTACTGGAAGTTCCGGTCGTCAGCGGCAACGTCAGCCTGTACAACGAGAGCCAGGGACAGGCCATACATCCCACGCCGATAGTCGGCGGCCTGGGACTATTGGAGGACTGCTCCCGCTACGCCGTTTCCGGGTTTCCCGCTGAAGGGTTGGCTGTCGTCCTGCTGGGCGCCGACAGCTGGTCTGCCCGGGCACGGGAGTTAGCCGGAAGCGAATACCTGCATGTGGTCCACGGGAGGATAGCCGGAAGGCCGGGCATCAACCTGCAATTGGAAAAGGCGGTCCAGGAACTCTGCAGGCGGTTGGTCGGTGAAGCAATCGTCCGCTCCGCTCACGATTGCTCCGACGGCGGCCTGGCCGTGGCATTGGCGGAAAGCTGTATCTCCGGCTCTGTTGGATTCATTGGGACCGAGGCATGGTCAACGGCACCCCCCCGCTGGAACACGGCGCTCTTTGGCGAGGGCCAGTCCCGCATCATCGTGTCCGTGACAGCGCCGACGCTGCCCGACTTGCGGAGGTGTGCAGCGGACATGGGTGTGCCGGTAATGGAACTAGGCGTTACCGGCGGGGACCGGTTCAAGCTGGGTGAGTACATAAATCTTCCGCTCGCCGACGTGATCGACGCCTGGAGCAATGGGCTGGAACGAGCACTGGCGGGCTGACCGGGGACGCCGCTGGCGCTTTTCCCTCCTGCGTTGCCAGACCCGTTGCGCCGAAAGGGGGCATCAAGCCCGTGCTATGCCCGTGTTATGATTGGGGTCAACCGCGCGACCGGCACTCGAATGGGTGCCTTCCAGCACTGGGCCAAGTATCTGTACGGACAGGTTGATGCCTAAATCGCCTTTGCGGGTCCTGTTTCTCACTCCATATTTCCGCCCCTACCTGGGGGGGATTGAGCGGGCCATCGAGCAACTTTCCTTCGGGTTGATGGCCTCGGAGGATGTGGAGGAAGTCGCGGTCCTCACCACGAAGTACGCGTTCCCCAGGGTTCCCCACCCCGAGTGGGGTGACCGGGACATGACCCCCGATGGCATCGGAATCTACCGGCTCAAGGGGTTTCCCCACAAGTCCATTCCCCTGTACTCCGTCCCGCTGGTCTGGTTTTCTCCCCGCCAGGTGCGGCGGTTCCTAGAAGAGTTCGACCCCGACGTGGTCCACTTCGTGGGGGATGGATGGTTCTGGGGACATTTCTGGAGCTGGTTCTGGTACCGGCGGCGGGCGCGGTTCGTCTTCACTCCCTCCTACCACACGCTGCCGTTGATCCGGTGGTGGCTACGCCCCATCAACGGGTTCCTGTGCCGGAGGATGGACTCGGTAGTATCCCTGACCCAGCAGGAAGCGCTGCAGGTCCGGCGGGACTACTGGGCTCCCGCCAATAGCCAGTCCATCATCGGATGGGGTGCCTCCCCGATCACCGCCGCCTCGGAGGAGACCCGCAGTGACGACGTGATAAACATCCTCTGCGTCGGCCGCCTGGGAGAGCATAAGGGCCAGGGGTGGCTGCTGGATGTTTACCAGCAGGCTAGGCAAAGCTTCACCCGCGCCTGCCGGCTGATCCTGGTGGGCCGCGACGAGGGCGGAGAGGCATCCCTGCGTGGCGCGGTCACCGCCGCCGGGCTGGACGGGGAAGTGGTGTTCACCGGAGAATTGAGCGACGAGGACCTGGCGCGCCAATACGGCGAAGCCGACATATTCGTCCTTTTCTCCCAGTACGAAGCTTTCGGACTGGTCTACTTCGAGGCGATGATCGCCGGCGTTCCGGTCCTGACCCACGATGTAGGGGCCAACCGGGAACTGCTGACCCGGGGTGCGGTGGTTGTCCCCAGGTTCGCGTTCAATGACGCCGCGGCAGAACTGGCCCGGCTGGTCAACGATTCCGAGCACCGCTCCACCTTGGGGCAGGACGCCCGGGAATACGCCCTGTCCGAATTTACATGGGAAGCCGTTTCCGGGAAGTACCTGGACCTGTACCGTAGGGCCGCCTGAACAGGCCGGAAAGGAGCACCAAATGGACCGACAACTGCTGGAAGAAGGCGCCCGCCGGATTCTGCTGACCAACCTGCGCCAGGGCGTAGCCGACTGGAACGGCAAGGAGTTCAGCTTCGTCGTGCCGTCGTTGCGGGGCTACCCCTTCCAATGGTTCTGGGACTCGTGCTTTCATGCCATCGCGTTGACCCATCTGGACCTTGCCCAGGCCAAGGCGGAACTGACCACCCTGATGAGCGGAGCCCTGCCCGACGGGTTCATTCCCCACATCATCTTCTGGGAAATGGAAAAGCAGCCTGACTTCCTGGCCCGCAACATCGTCGGAATGACCTCTCCATACTACAGCTCGACGATGCAGCCGCCCATCATCGCCTACGCGGTCGAGCGGGTATACCGCGCCACGGGAGACGAGGACTTCAAGGCTATGGCGCTGCCGGTCCTGGTCGGTTTTTACCGCTGGCTGCGGGAAAACCGGGACCCCGATAATGACGGACTGCTGGCGGTGATCCAGCCGGAAGAGGCCGGAACGGACTGCTCCCCCAAGTATGATGAAATCCTGGGCCTGGAGGAACTCAGCAACCAGGGATTCATCGCCGCGCTGAGGAAAGTGTATGCGGCCTACGAGCCGATGCGGGGAGATGACCGGGCCATCCTGGCGGCGGACCTGTTCCACGTGGAGGACGTCCTGGTCAACTCGATTTACGCCTTCGGGCTGCGTTCCCTCGTCCGATTGCTGGGAGATGCCCCGGAGGCGGCGGAGTTCAGCCGGGAGGCCGACCGTACGCTGGAGGCGCTGCTGTCCAAGTGCTGGGACGAAGAGGCGGGGGCCTTCTTCGACCTGTCGGGAGTGGCGGAAACGCCGGTTAAAGTGGTGACGATCAGCTCGTTGATGCCGCTGATCCTGGCCGACCTGCCACGGCCCGTGGTGGAACGGTTGGTGGACCGCTGGGTTACTTCCGAGGACGACTTCTGGCTTCCCTACCCCCTGCCGTCGGTGCCGGCGTCAAACCCCAAGTTCATGCCGGGCAACCCGCGAGGGTTCATCTGGAGGGGGCCAAGCTGGATTAACACCAACTGGTTCCTGTCCCACTCCCTGCGGGGACATGGCTACCCCGAACTGGCCGACACCATCGTGGCCAAGAGCCACGAGTGCATTGAAAAGTCCGGGTTCCGCGAGTACTACAACCCCTACACGGCGGAGGGTTTGGGGGCCAGCGACTTCGGCTGGTCCACTCTAATCCTGGACATGTGACTGGGAAAACGGGAGCCTAGGACACCGCGACGGGCTCCGGTTCAGGAGCCGCGTTCTCGGTTTCCGGCGGATCCTCCGGAGCGGGCAGGAACTCACTCCCCGACTCCAGTGCTCCACCGGAACCGTTGGAGTCCGGCCACAGGGATTCCATTACGTGCCCAACTATTTCGTTGTCCCGGTCCAGGTTGAAGGTGCTTCGGCGGCGAGTGCGGCCGGTCTCAGCGTCCTTGTCGGTGTGTTGGCCCCGCTTGAAGACCCCACCGTTGCCCAAAGCGCGGAGAAGCCTGGTGATATAGGTGCGCGAGTGCATGGCCGCCCAGTGAGCGGAAATCTCGGGATGCTCCGCCTCCAGGCCGGCTTCCAGGGCCTGCCGGACCTCCTGGACCAGAAAATTGAAGGCAACATGGCTGATGCCCTCCTGGTGTTCCAGGGTGTCGGCCATGACGACCAAGTCGATTACCCGCTCGTGGTCCAGGCCGTCGCCGGGGCCCTCGGGTAGTTCCATGCCGTTCAATGCTTCCCTGGACGAGTCAGGCAGCACGGGCCTTTGGGGTTGGACTTCGGGGAGGTCCTCTTCATCAGGGACCCGCTCTACCGCTTCCTCCACCACCTCGGCAACAACCGGTTCAACGGCGGCTTGTTCCTCGGCGCCGCCAGCGGTCTCATCGTGGGAGCGGGAACGCCCATCGCGCTGCTCGCTGACGGGTTGGGACGGAACTTCGGGTTCGGGAGATACCTCTTCCGGGGCGGCAGCTGGCTCGGATGGCGTTTCCTTATCTTCTGCACCATCCTGGTGGTTGTCGCCCAGCGCCTCGGGCGGGTCGGGTTCCTCGGCCAGCATCACCCAGTCCACGAGCCCCACAGTAACCAGCTTCAGGTTGCCCTCGTCCGCCACCCGCAGCATCATCTTCTTGAAACCGGAAAAACCCAGCTTCTTTTCATCGAACCCGGGAATGTGGCGCATCAACCGCTGCTTCAGCGAGGTCAACAGGGGCATCCGGCCGGCCTGTCTTTCGGAGCGGACCAGGTCTTCGATAGCCCGGATCACCTCGGGCAACTGGTTCCGACCCGGGCTGTTCAGGCGGCCGGCGTTGCGCCCGTTGCTGACCGGGGCAGGTTCCGCCGGGGTCTCGGGGTCAACGTCCACATCATAGAGGATCAACCCGTCCACCTGGTCGGCCAGGCGGCGGGAGGTGCTCCAGGATACGCCGATGATGAAGACCCGCTTCCCCCTGGTACGCAGGGTGTTGACGACGTGGATGAAGTCGGAGTCCCCGGAAACCAGGACGTAGGTGCCAATGTTGGGGTAGGAGTGGGCGCACTCAATACAGTCGGCGGTCATCTTGACGTCGACGCTGTTCTTCACCCGGGCGGTCCGGTAGGAGTCCGCGGGCGCTCCGGTCAATGGAAGCCGGGTCGGAACATAGACGGGGTCGATCCCGGCGGCATAGAGAGCGGGAGGGTCGAGGATGAACTGACTCGCTCCCCGCAACTCGGGCGCCCGGGTCACCCAGTCGGCGTAGGCTTTGGCGACTACGACGCGTCCGTAGTTGGAGACCTCTTCTTTTAGTGCGGAAACGTTGGGGTGCCGGTGCCCGCCGGCGAGGCTGATCTTGAAGTTTTCCCAGTCGATGAAAAGCGCTACGTCGTCTTGAATCTGCGAATTGTTGTCCATGCCTCGGTTGCGTCCCCATCACCATCGCTTCGATTTCAACTACGTTTTTCCAGTTTACGGGACGTTTTACGTTGATTACGCCAAGAGTGTACGCCCGCAACAAAAATTAAGTCAAGGAAACACGGACAAGAGAGGGGGGCAAAAGACACCACCACCTAATCCGGCGACTTGACGGGCCCTGAAAGCGACAGCATTACGCGCTGTTACGCCGGGAGCGGGTGTGCTATCATCGGTGCCTGCTATGGAGCGGCAGCTTTGTCATCATCGTTTCGTGGTCCTGAAACCCGAATGCGTCTAGCCTTTGCCATGTTTTCGCTGGCCTTCCTGCTGGGTGCCGGGGATGTTTCCGCCAACGGAAGGGCTACCCTGATCGCCGAGTTGGAACAGGGCCCGTACCAGATAGACATCAGCATCCTGCCGGGAGCGCCGGTTGTTGCCAACACCCACGTCAGCATCCTGGTGCGTTCGGCAACCGATGATCGGATCGTAACCGACGCTACCGTGGGCGTTTCAGCCGTGGGCCCTCCCCAATCGACGCCTCTTGAATCAATACCCGCCCGGAACGACACGGTACCCCAGTTCTACGAGGCCAACCTTCCCTTTGACCTGGAGGGGGACTGGGACGTAACCTTCAAGGTGCAGTCCTATCTCGGGGAGGAATCCGTTGCGATTCCCATGTACGTAAACCCGCCAGGCAGCAACATCAACTGGATTCTGCTGGCGGCACTGGCAGTAGCCATCATTACGGTGGGGGTATGGACCTGGGACCGGATGTCCGGCAGGAGCCGTAAGGTGAGCAAGGGTTGAGATCGACCGGGCACAAACCGCCGGCCTTAAACCGACACCCAGGCCGCAACAACGAAGCCACCCTGGTTGACCGGGGTTGGGGATTTGTCGGGGCAGTCATGGTGCTGGTGGCGTTGGCCATGCCTTCCTTCGGGCCGGTGGTCGACCACCACTTCGCCGAGCGGCAATTCCATCACGGCCACTTGCTCGTGGGCGCAGCCCCAGCCGACCACGAACACCTATCCCCCGGCTCGTATCACCGCCACGGGACGGGAACCCGTTCCAGCACCGATGGTCCTGACAACTACCCGGGAATCGTGTACCTGAATTCCGCGGACGGCGGCTCGCCCGGGGTAGTTACGGCCCCCACGGCCACCGAAACCAACGTGGCATACCCGGGGTTTGACGGCGCGCTATTTGGCGCCGGTTATTCCGTCGCTGAACACCCGATCACCGGAATCTTCCCCAGCCTCCCCGAACCCCCTCCGAGAACACGGCCCTCCTAGACACCAAGCCTGCGTTCCTTCCAGCTCGGCGGCGGATTGGCAGCCGCCCCGTCTCCAACGGCGGCGCAGGCCTTGGCGTTGACGGTGTTCCATCAGGGTTGACACTATCCATGCCGGCCCCGGCTGCGTCCGGGGAAAGCCGGCCAAGGAGGGCCAGTTGAAGGCAGTATATTCTTTGCAGAGATTGACCGCGCTGGCGGCGCTAACCACCGGCCTATTGGCGGTGGCGGCATGCGCATCCGCGGCGCCAGGTCAGGTCGAGATCGACGTCTCCCTGCAAGACAAGAAATTGATTCCGGGGACCATCCAGGTAAGCCAGGACGACACCGTTACCCTTAAGGTTCAGAGCGATGCGGAAGGCTCGCTGCACCTTCATGGATACGACATCGAAAAAGAGGTAACCCCGGGTGAAGTGGCCGAGTTTGTGTTTGTAGCGGATGCCACCGGGCGTTACCGCCTGGCGTTTCATCCGGCCTCGGGGTCAGCCGGAGAAAATCACCATGGAGGCTCCGGCGGCCACCACGGCGGAGGAAGCCAGGCCGCCGTGGAGTTGGATGCGCCTGTATCCGTTTCCGTTGCGGCGGAGCCCGATGCCAACGGGGGGGTCAATGTTCACATCACAACCCAGGGCTGGCGCTGGACGTCAGAAAAGGCCGGCGGGGAAACTACAAAGGAAGGAGGCCACGCCCACATCTACGTTGGGAACGAGAAGATAGCCCACGTTTATGAGCCGCGCTACTATCTGGAGGGGCTGGCTCCGGGGGTGCATCGCATCCGGGTTACGCTGAACTACGATAACCACACCGACCTGACATATAACGGCAAGACTATCGAATCCACTACCACGGTGACCATCGAGAATGGACGCGCCGGGGAGGGGAACCGCCATTCTCCCGGGAACAGCGGCGATGCTCCGGCTGAGGAAGAGTACGATGTCGGCTACCTCGAGGTGCAACCCAGGTAACGGAAACCGGCACGACAAGCCCGCAACGGTTGGCGTTTTGCTGTGTCCCGGGAGGCTGGGGTATGTTCAAGGGTAGATTCCTGATTGTTACGGTGACGGCCGCGATCGCGGCCGTCACCTTGCTGCTATTGCCGGGCGCCGGGGGGACGGCCCACGCCCATGGCATCGGGGACCGTTACGACCTGCCCCTGCCTGTGTCCTTCTTCGCCGTGGGCGGCGGAGCGGCGGTGGTCGTTTCCTTCGTCATTGTCGGATTGTTGTTCCGGGGGGATTCCCGGCCCATCGGGTATCCCCGGTTCAACCTGTTCCGCTATGGTTGGATAGAGTTTGCCTTGAGCGGCCCGTTCCTGTGGCCGGTCAAGGCGCTGTCCGTTTTCCTGCTGCTGCTGGTCATCGCGACTGCAACCTCGGGCAGTGCCCGGGCCGTGGACAACTTCAGTCCCACGTTCATCTGGGTCGTCTGGTGGGTAGGCCTGGGTTTCTTCGTCGCTGCCCTGGGTAACCTGTGGGCGCTGGTCAACCCCTGGAAGGCCGCCTACTCAGCCGCGGAGAGTCTCTACCAGTTGGTCCGGCCCGGGGAGGCGATGCACCTGGGAATCGATTATCCGCAGCGGTGGGCCATGTGGCCGGCGGTCGTATTGTTCCTGGTTTTCGCCTGGATTGAAAACGCCTTTGCGGAAAGCTCGAATCCCCGGGACCTGGCCTGGATGGTCATTGCCTATACCGTGATTACCTGGGCCGGAATGTTCACCTTCGGCAAGCACCAGTGGCTGCGCCACGGAGAGGTTTTTTCGGCGATATTCGGCTTGTTCGCCCGTTTTTCCGTCACTGAAGTCCGGGTACCAGCTTCGGAAGACTGCGGCGAATGCACTGCGGCCGATTGCCGCAACGAAGACGGCGATTGCGTGGACTGCTACGAGTGCTTCGAGTACGCCGAGGAACGGGAGTTCAACCTCCGGCCTCCCGGGGTGGGACTCGGCAACCTGTCTTATGTCACTCCCAGCCTGGTCGCACTGGTCATGCTGCTGCTGGCGTCGGTGACCTTCGACGGGTTCAGCGCCACTCCCGAGTGGATCGCAGTCCAGGGAGAATTCATCACCGCCTTCCCGGAATTGACGAACAAGTTTCTGAACGGGGTAACGATAGCCAACACCCTGGGATTGATCGCGTTCCCCCTGGGATTTTTCGCCCTTTACGGAGGCACCTGTTTTCTAATGGTCCGGGTCTGCGGCGGCGAACCCCCGACGGTGGGGATGTTGGTGGCGGCCTATGTTTTTTCGTTGATACCCATCGCTCTGGCCTACCATTACGCCCACTTCCTCAGCTACCTCCTGGTCCAGGGACAGCTGATCATTCCCCTGGCATCCGACCCCTTCGGCGTGGGGTGGGACCTGTTCGGCACCGCGGACTACATGATAAATATCCGCGTAACCAATGCCCGGTTCATCTGGTTCTTCTCCGTGGCAGCCATCGTAATCGGGCACATGGCGGCGGTCTACCTGGCCCACATGCGAGCGATGCGCCTCTACGACAACCAGGCGATGGTGCTGAGGAGCCAGTTCCCCATGCTGGGCTTAATGGTGCTCTACACCATCGTCAGTCTTTGGATCGTGTCCCGTCCCATAACCGAATAGCGGCGTGGCGGTGTGGAACGGCGTACAATAGCCGCCACACCGACCACTCAGGAGCGTTCAGATGCCGGAGCGTAAGGGCAGACTCGAGGGCAAGGTAGCGATCGTCACCGGGGCCGGTTCCAGCGGGCCGGGGGTGGGCAACGGCAAGGCAGCTGCCGTTCTCTTCGCCCGGGAGGGAGCCAGGGTGTTGCTGGTTGACGCCGTGCTGGAGCGGGCGGAAGAAACCCTGTCCATGATCGCCGGGGAAGGGGGCGAGGCTTCCTGTCTCCAGGCCAACGTTATCAACGCCGGGGACTGCGCCCACATGGTGGATACCGCCGTGGAGCGGTACGGCCGGCTGGATATCCTGGACAACAACGTGGGGATTTCCCGCCGGGGCACCGTGGTTGAGGTGTCCGAAGGGGACTGGGACTACGTGATGGCGGTGAACGTCAAGAGCATCGTCTTGTCCAGCAAGTACGCCATCCCCAGGATGATTGAGAGCGGCGACGGCGGGTGCATCATCAACATCTCGTCCATCGCCGGGCTGCGGGCCCACAGCAGCACTCCGTACACCGCTTCCAAGGCGGCGGTCATCGGGTTGACCATGTCCATGGCCGCGGACCACGGCCCGGACGGTATCCGGGTGAACTGCATTGCCCCGGGGCTGGTCTACTCCCCCATGGTCGCGCCGCGCATGGATGACGACCTGCGGCGCATCCGCCAGAACGCCTCCCCGCTGCGGACGGAGGGCGACTCGTGGGACATCGGATACGCGGCCCTCTACCTGGCCAGCGAGGAGGCCCGCTGGGTCAATGGAGTAACGCTGCCGGTGGATGCGGGATTGACTGCGGTTTCGCCGGTTACCTACCAGACCCTGGCCCAGCAGCAGTACCAGCAGCCGGCGTAGCGGGAACGCCGGCCTAGTCCAGCCCGACCAGCTCTACCTCGAAGGTCAGGTCCTGGCCGGCCAGCGGATGGTTGGCGTCCATCTTGACCGTGTTGTCGTCGAACCCCACCACGGTGACATTGACCGGCCGGCCCTGGTTCTGACCCTGAAGCTGCATCCCCACTTCCAGGGGGATATTGGACGGTAGGTCCGACCGGGGTATCTGAAAAACGGCTTCGTCATGCCGGGGTCCATAGGCCTGGTCAACCGGGATGTTCAAGGTCTTGGAATCCCCCAGCGCCATGCCCATTACGCCTTGCTCGAAGCCGGGGATTACCTGTCCCTCCCCCAAAACAAACTCCAGGGGCTCTCGCCCGTCCGAGGAATCGAAGACCGTGCCGTCGTCCAGGGTTCCGGTGTAGTGGATTTGGACCTTGCTGCCGGTTTGAGCCGTTGTCATTGTGCCTTCCTTTGTGGGTTGCCGGTTAGTGTCTCCCGTTGATTGGGTTCCGGCGGTCCGGTCCAAAACTCGTATGGCGGCTCCACCTAGTGGAAGAGGAGCCCGCCGTTTACGTTGTAAGCCTGTCCGGTGATGAAGTTCGCCTCCTCAGACGCGAGGAAGGCCACCATGTTGGCCACGTCTTCCGACTCCGCGATGCGGCCCAGCGGAGTTGACTCTCCCGCCTGCTGCACAATCCGCGACCGGAATTCCTCCTGGGTTATCCCCCTTTCCTGGGCCTGGGAGCGTTCCCAGTAGCTCATGCGGTCGGTGTTGATGGGACCGGGGCATACCGAGTTGACGGTGATCCCGTAGGGCGCCAGGTCCATCGCCGAAGCCTGGGTCAATCCCAGCACCGCAAACTTGGAGCTGGAGTAGGCGGCGCCGGTTGCGCTGGCCTGCTTCGACGCATTGGATGCGATGTTGATGATCCTTCCCCCATTCCCCTGGCGCACCATCTCCCTTCCCGCGAACTTGGTGCACAGGAACACCGCCGTGGTGTTGATGTCGAGGAAATGGTGCCAGACTTCCTCCTCAAGTTCAGTCACCGGCACCTTGTCCCGTCCGATGATGGCCCGGGCGTTGTTGACCAAGATGTCGATATGTCCGAAATGGCCGACGGCATCGCTCACCATTTGCTGGATCTGATCGCTGTGACCCAGGTCGGCATAAAGAGGCAGGCACTCCCGTCCCAGCTCCCTGACCTCGTCGGCCACGCTCTGAATGCTGTTCCATTCCATCCGCACTTCGGCCGGCGGGAGATCATCGACCTCCCGTCGGACGTCACTGATCACCAGGTCGGCGCCTTGGGACGCCAGCTTCAGGGCAGTGGCCCGTCCGACGCCGCGCATTCCGCCCGCGCCGGTGACCAATGCAACTTTTCCTTCGAGTCCAGCCATGCTCCTCCTCGTGAGGTATCTCCAGGATGAACAACCTGTGGGAACAACCGGTGCCCAGCTACCAGGCTCTCTCCAGGACTTCCAGCACCTGTTCCTCGGAGTTTATGGGGATGGGATTGTTCCGCCCCGCCCCGTCGCGGAGGGTCAGAGCGGCAATTTCCCCAAAGTCCTCTTTCGGGATTTCCAGGTCCCGCAGGCGGTGGGGCATTCCCAGTTCCATGATGAACTCGTCGACCACCTGGGCGGCGGCTTGCGCGGCAGCCTCGTCGCTCATTCCGCGAATGTCGATGCCCGCAGCCCGGGCCAGCAATGCCTGCTTGTGGGATGAGGCCGGACGGTTGTACTCCATGACCCAGGGCTGGGTCACGCAGGAGGTGTAACCGTGCCCGACGTTGTACTTGACCCCGATGACGTGCCCCAGCCCGTGACTAAGTCCGGACCCAACGGTGGTGCAGCCCATCATGGACATCCATGCCGCCATGAGGCATTGCAGGCGGGCCTGGTGGTCATGGAACCGCTCGGCGGACTTGGCAAGGTTGTTGAAGAGCAGCTCGGCGGCCATCAACGACGTGGCATCCACGGCGGGCTGGCTGCCCCGGCAGTAGAGCCTTTCGATGCAGTGGTCCATGGCCTTGACGCCGGTGGAGAGCCAGAGCCAGTCCGGCGTGCCCATGGTCAGGTCCGGGTCCAGGACGATCAGGTCGGCATACAGGCGCGGGTTCCGCACCCTTATCTTATGGTTGGCCTGGTCGTCGAGAATGTTGCCCCCACCCTGGTTGAACTCCCCGGCGGAAAGAGTCGTGGGCAAGGATACCTGGAAGGGCAGGCTCTTGCCGGTGAGGTCCGGCTCCAGCATCCCGTCGAATTCGTGGCCCAACTCCCTCAGGCGTTCCTCGGAGAGGATACCGTCAGCCATCATCACGGCGATCATGCGGGCAGCGTCGGAGATGGTGCTTCCGCCCACCCCGACCAGGGTGTCGGCCTCCGTTTCCAGGGCGAGTTTGGCGGCGGCCACCGCCGTGGACAGCGGGGCCCGCTGGGTCAAGCCGCTGTAAACTCCGACGCAGGCATCCCCCAGGCATTCCTGGGTCCGGCGGACGGCGTCCGTCTGCTCGGCCACGCTGCGCCCGGACAGGATGAGGGCCCGCCGGCCGCCCAGGTCCTGTATCTCGCGAGACAGATCGTCCAGCTTGCCCCGTCCGAAAATTACGCGGGACGGCACCGGGGGGCGGTACTCTCCCTGAAGCTCGGTTGCGGTGACCATTGGCATAGCTCCTCGGCAGTGGATGGGCCTTGCAGGGAAAAGCTGGGCGGATTATACCAATCAACCCGACGCTGGACGAATGTTCGCGGCCTCAGCCTGCCCGGTGCAACCGCTCCATTTCGGCAGCGAACCAGAGGGCGAGACTGCCGCTGCGGTCGTCAAACCCGTTGACCGCCGGACGGTGCAAGTATTCCTCGACGGTCTCCTGGACTCCCGTGCTGATGCAGGCATCCACAACGTCGCCGTTGGAATCGATGCGCTCTTTAACTCCCCGACAAGCCAGGTCCAACATCGCCCGATAATCGGATTCCAGCCAGCCCCGCCGCAGTCCCCGGGCCAGGGCGTACCCAATCATGGCGGTGGAGGTAAATTCCCCGTAGGAACCGGGGAAGTCCAGGACTTCCGGGAAGCCCCCGCTCTCCAGTTGGAACCCGCGCAGGGCTGCCAGGTGCCGCAGGTGGATGTCCAGCAATTCGGGCCGGCGCGGGTGATCGTCGGGCAGGTAGGTCAGCGCCTCGGCGAATCCCAGGGCTGCGAACCCGTTGCCGCGGCTCCAGAAGAAGGGTACGGACCGGGCGTGCCAGAACAGGCCGTTTTCCTGCTGCACCCGGGACTCGGCCAGAAAATCCGCCAGCAGGTCCGCATACCGTTCCTCTCCGGTCAGCCGGAAGGCGCGGCCCAGGACGGCGGCGGCCATGAACATATCCTCCACCCGAAAGTCCGGGTCGGCTGAAACCAGCGCTTGCCCTTCGCCCCTAGGCTGGTATTTGTCGGCGGCGGCGATCAACAGGTCCCGTGACCGCGTGTCCCCCGTCGCGCGGAACACATCATAGGCCCACACCAGCCCCGCCAGGAGTGAGCCGCCCGGTTCCCCTTCCAGGGGGTTCGCCGCTCCTGAAAGGAAGGGCTCGGTGACGGAAGAAACGCTACGGGAGCCACCGCGGGCGTTGCCAGCCAGGGCAGCAAGCTGGATTCGCCCGCTGATGCCAACTCCCTGGGTGTAGACGACTGGATCAAGCTTGTGGCCGTAGACTGCTTCGAGGACACTCGCCACCTGGAGGGGTTGCCGGGCCCGCCTGCCCTCGAGCTCATTCATGGCGGGGCCGGGTTCCCAGCGGCGCGCCTGCATTACCGACTCCCACAAGCGGTTCACCTCTGCCTGCAGGCCGGCCTCATTGGTGGTCAGGCGGAGAGCGGGAATGGGTCCCAATCCAAGGGGCGAGTTGGTCCCCAGGCCTGCCGCCAGCGATCCATCGTCCTGCATTGGGGTGGCCCCGACGGAAAATGGGAGCAGACCGACGGCGTCGTTTGCTTCCCATCGCACAGTTTCCCCCAGGCGTATCTCCAGAACCAGGTGCGGCGCTTGGTAGCAGACCCACCGCCACAGGTAGCGGGCTTCGGGGGCGGTTGCGTCAAAGTAATACCCGTCCTCCGGGGGGTAGAGTCCGGGACCGGAAAGGTCGCGGGCAGGATCGTCAACGCCGGCGATGCTGTCGAGATTCGCTGTGGGAGCGGCGTTGACCGCGATTTTGACGCCGAGACGGTCCCGGTCCTGGGCAAAGAGACGGACAACTTCGACACACAACGCGGCATCGCCGGGGTCGCCGGACAACCCTCCGACCAGGACCACCTTGACCCGTCCCGGCGCAATCCGGTAGGTCCCTGGTTCTTCCAGGACGGGAATACTCCGAAATGACCGGGTCACTCCGCAGGCAGCGGCCCGCCACAGGTCCGGGTATTCGAGAGCCAGGGATTCGACGGCTGAAACTGCGGTCGGACCATTGTTAGACATCCTTGTACCCTCCCGCAACGTATTGTACGGTAGAGGCTGGGCAAAACTCCAACGGGCCGAGCCATCGACAGATCAAGGCAGGAAAAGAATATGTTGAAGCGAGCAGGGATAGCAGTGGGCGCAGTCGTGTTGGTGATCGCGGGAGCCGTCGGATGGTGGCTTCTCTCCCCGCTGTTCATCAGCCAGACCGTAAACGAGGACTTCCCCTTCAGCGCCAGCGCCCAGGTGCCCGAGTCCATGACCCCGCAGCAGGTGGAAATGGTTATGGAAGGGATGTCCATGGTGGAGCAGCCGGTGCAAGAGGCCATGCCCGCGATGGCCGAGCCTTCGGGACCAACCGCGGTCAAGGCCGGAGATTTCCGGGACGCCGACAGCTTCCACAAGGGAGAGGGGACGGCCACCATCTACACGGTGGGTGAAGACCAACATGTGCTGCGGCTGGAAGACTTCCAAGTGACCAACGGCCCCGACCTGCGTGTCCTGCTGGTCAACCACCCCGACCCGCAGAACCGGGACGATGTCCAGGCCGGAGGGTACATCGAGGTAGGTTCCTTAAAGGGGAACATCGGCAACCAGAACTACGAGATTCCCGCCGGGACTGACATAGGCGCTGCATCCAGCGTGGTCATTTACTGTCGGCCCTTCCACGTGGTGTTCAGCGTGGCGCCGCTCCAGGAGGCCGGGTAGGAACCCGATCGTTCCTCCGGCCGTCACACCGTTCCGCCGTCGATGGCTCGGATGAAATCCTCGAGGGCGGAGTTGACGTCGGCGGGACGTTCAACCATGGGGAAGTGGCCGGCGTTGTCCAGCTTCAGGTAACGTGAGCCGGGGACGGCCTGGTGGATTTCCAGTTCGTACTCCGGCGGCTTCCCCGGATCGTCAACGCCGCGGACCAGAAGCAGGGGCGCTTCCAGGTCGGAGATCCGGTCGCTGACGTCAAAGGCGTCAATGGTTGCCAGGTCCCGGTGCTGGGAAATTGGGCCAACCTCGTCGTGACGCTTGAGCAGCCGTTCCCGCAGGTCCGGCTCGATGAACATCATCGAGTGGCCCATGGCGTCCTTCCACTGCCCGTGAACGTCCGGATTCTTGGCAGCCTCCAGGCGGAACTCCAGGGAGCCGGGCGCCCGCTCCTTGGATCGCATCGCGACGGTCATCAGCACCAGCCCCTTGACCTCGCCCGGATAGTCCAGTGCGTACTGTAGAGCGATACACGCTCCCAGGGTGAACCCGCACAGCACCAGGTCCTTGTTCATGCCCTGCGCCCAAAGCCACCCTCTAAGCCACTCGGTGTACCGCGCTACGTCCGGGCAGGGCTCGCCGGACAGGTGCCCCGGCAGGTTGGGAGCAACGCTGCCGGGAAAGTGTTCCAATTGGTGGACGTAGGAGTCGGCGCACCCTCCTGCGCCTGGGCCGTGGATGAAGACCAGTTGGGTCATGGCAGTCGCTCCGCTGTTGTATTAAATCGGCCGGTATATTAAATCGGTCAAGGGACCCTCCCTGCGATCAGTGACGCTGGCGGCACCACTCTTCGTAGTCAGGGACTTCCTCCCCCACGACCCACAGGAAGTGAAAAGTCCCGGCGTCGCCCATGTACTTGAACTGCTTCCTGATATCCTTGATGGCCGCCTCGAAGTCCCCGTGGGAGCGCAGGTAGGCCTGGAAACCGCCGTGCTTCTCGGAGAGCTCGATCATCTTGCGGGCGTTGTGGACCACGGCGGCCAGCTTCCGGCGGCTGCGGATAATCCGGCTGTCCTCGGTGAGGCGGTCCAGGTCGTCGTCCGTCAACTCGGCCACGGTCTCCAGGTCGAACCCGTGCAGGGCTTCCTGGGTGCCGGGCCACTTGGACTCCACCACCTTCCAGGACAAGCCGGACTGGAAGACCGACTTGCTCATCACGTCCAGGTACTCGCTTTCGGTCTTGGGTTCGATGCGCTGGGGAATTTCCATCGTTCACCTTCCGCGCCGGTGATGCCGGAACAGGGGTTGTCGCCGGGTATGTTAGCATGATCTGTGCCGTTGGCGGCGAGTTGGAAAACAGCACCGCCGGCGGAAATCCCTATGGAGTTTGTGTCGAAGATGAGTGATTCCGGCCAGCCGGGGCATCCCGAAATGCCAGTGCGGGTAGAACCGAAGACGATGATACCGATGCGGGACGGGGTCAGCCTGGCCACCACAATTTTACACCCGGCTGGCCAGGGGGAACCACCAAACCAGCCCAGGCCCGCCCTGCTCCAGCGGACTCCCTACGGCCGGGAAGCCCCTCCTCGCATTGAGGAAGCCCGGTTCTTCGCCCAGCGGGGATACGTGACCGTGGTGCAGGACTGCCGGGGCCGTTACGACTCGGATGGCGGTTTTTCCAAGTACGTGGACGAGGGACCGGACGGCTACGACACCGTAGAGTGGATCGCCCGCCAGCCGTGGAGCAACGGTAGAGTCGGGACCTACGGCCTGTCCTACGCGGCGCACACCCAGGCCGCGCTGGCCTGCCTGGACCCGCCCCACCTGTCCTGCATGTGGCTGGATTGCGGAGGGTTTTCCAGCGCCTTTCACACCGGCTGCCGCAACGGGGGAGCCTTCGAGCTGCGCCAGGTGACGTGGGCGTTCCGCGAAGCCCTGGAGAGCCCCGAAGTGAGGAATGATCCGGTCAAGCGGGCCGCGATGGAAGCCCAGGACATACATGACTGGTTCCGGCGGATTCCGTGGAAGCGGGGGCACAATCCGCTGAAGTGGACTCCGGACTACGAGGACTACCTGCTGGAAATCTGGACCCACGAGACCCTCGACGATTACTGGCGGCAGTGCGGACTGTGCGCCGAGGCTTTCTACTCCCAGCTGTCCGACGTTCCCCAGGTGCACCTGGGCGGCTGGTACGACACCTACTCCCTCAGCACCACCGCCAACTTTGCGGCCTTGTCCGGTATGAAGCAGGGCCCGGTGTCCCTCATCATGGGGCCGTGGACCCACGGGGCGCGCTCAGTTTCCCATTCTGGCAACGCCGGCTTCGGTCCGGCCGCAGCGGTGGACGGCAGCCTGGCCGTGGACTACAACCACCTTCGGCTGAAGTTCTTCGACCATTGGCTGAAGGGAGACAGGAACGGATGGGACGGGGAGCCTCTGGTGCGGTACTTTGCAATGGGCGGCGGCTCGGGACGGCGCAACCCGGACGGGCGGCTGGACCATGGCGGCCAGTGGCGCTCGGCAGAGCAATGGCCGCCGTCCCAGTCCCCGGCCGTCCCCTTTTTCCTCCGGGAGAGCGGTGGCCTTTCCACTTCGTCTCCCGGCTCCTCCGGGGGCAGCAGCCATTACCTCTTCGACCCGTCCCACCCGGTGCCCACCATCGGGGGCAACCTCTCCTCCGGTCTGCCCATCATGGAGCCGGGCGGATTCGACCAGCGGGAGGCGCCGGAGTTCTACGGCTCCCGTCCGCCCTACCTGCCTCTGGCGTCTCGCCCGGACGTGCTGGTCTTCCAGACGGAACCGCTGGAGGAGGACGTGGAGGCAACCGGGCCGGTCAGCGTCCGGCTGTGGGTTTCCTCGACGGCGGTGGACACGGATTTCACGGCCAAGCTGGTCGACGTCTACCCGCCTTCACCGGACTATCCCGAGGGATACGCGCTGAACCTTACCGACGGCGTCTTGCGCGCAAGGTTCCGCGATTCCTGGGAACGACCGGAGTTGCTCGAACCGGGGAAAGTCTACGCCGTCGAGATTGAGCTGTATCCCACCAGCAACCGTTTCGTCAGGGGTCACCGCATCCGGCTGGACATTTCCTCCAGCAACTTTCCCCGGCTGGACGTCAATGGGAACACCGGGGAGAACCCTGCCGTGTCCCAGGTGCGGGCAACGGCAGAGAACACCATCTACCACGACGCCGAGCACCCTTCCCAACTGCTCCTGCCCGTGGTGGACAACAGCCAGGACGCCCTGGCCGGATAGCCGGAAGGCCCCGCCGGCCCACGGGGACTGGGTTACACAAATGAAGAACGGACCGGGGGATGCCCCGGTCCGTTCGGTCTGTCCGGCAAGTCAGGCCCGAGGAGGTTACTCGTCGAACCACCAGAGGTTGGCGAAGGTGTGCTTGTCGAACCGGGGTTCTTCAAACCCGCGCAGCTTGGGGTTGATGCCGTAGATGGCGAACAGGTCGAACATCGGCAGGATGTAGACGTTCTCCCTTTGCCAGTCGGCGATTTCCTCAAGAGCTATCCGGCGTTCCTCGCCGTCCAGGGTGCGGGCCGTCCTCAGCTGCTCCTCCATTTCGGGAACGCAGACGGTGGAGCGGCCGGACTCGCAGAGCAGGTGGCGGTTGATCAGCTTGGCGTAGTCCATGATCTCGTAGCCGAAGCCGATGCCGTCCAGGATCTGGCCGACGCCGACACCGCCGGCACAGGTGGGCGGAATCGCCTCGGTGGCTCCCTGCCAACCCACCTGGGTCCCGCCGGCGCCCTCAATGCCAAGTCCGCAGCGGCCCATCTGGGTGCGTATGGACACCTCTACGAACTGGGCCTTGGCGTTGATCCCCGCTTCCCTCATGAACAGGACCATGGACTCGATCAACTCGTCGTTCTTGGCAATGCGCGCATTCCTGCTGGTGATGGTGATTTCCGCTTCGCAATCGTCCCGCGAGTTGGACATGCCGCAGATGTAGCCGATCTCTTCGAGCAGCATCCGCGACTTTTCCGGGTTGTACTCGTAGGGGCGTATGTTCTCCTCGGTAATGCCGAGGACGCCGGGCGCGCCGTGGTTGCCCCGGCAGGTGGTGGCCCCCTGGTAGAGGTTATCCACGATGGCCGGGCAGTCTATCGAGTGGACCACGGCCTGGCGCATCTCCTTGATCTTCAGCCAGGGGTCCCAAATCGCGTCTATGCGGAACTGGGCGATTTCCGCGGTGCCGCCGGTGACGAACCGCTCCGGCCCCAGTTCTTCGGCGTCTGCCAGGGTCAGCAGGAAGGCCCAGTCCGCTTCCTCGGCCTGGATCATGGCGCTCCGGACCCCGGGTTCCGAGCGCCACTGCCACTCGATTTCGTTAAGAATCGGCGCCGCGTACTCGGGAGTTTCCGGGGCGGGCACGAAGTCCTCGAATTTCTCGGTGATGATGTTCTGACCCCGGTTCCAGGTAACAACCTGGAACGGCCCAGCCCCGATGCCATCGGTAATGGAGTTCAGTTGGTCAACCGTTTCCACATCCCGCAGGGGCGCTGGAGAATTGGTCTTGGAGAGGTTCAAGCCCCGCGGGAACAGGGGGCAGTTTTCGCCGCAGTTCACCTGGGCGGTCAGCTCGTCGATGGGTTCGATGCTGTAGGGCCCGGTGTGGGCGAAGGCGCCCTGCCCGAACTCCTGTACGCCGGTAATCTTGGCGTAGACCTGCCAGGCTTCGGCGTTCCATTCCTCGCCGTCGTGGAAGGTGACGCCGGGGCGGAGCTTGTACTCCCACTGGTCCGGGGCGGTCTGCTTCCAGCTCTCAATCAGCGAGGTCGGCGCCACTTCCAGGGTGTTCTTGTCCAGGTGGCCCACGTAGGCGTTGATGGTGTCGGTGAACTGGCCGGTGTGGGCATCGGCCGTAATCATGAAGAACAGGACCTCAGGCTCGGTGGCGATCACTGCCACCGCCCGGTCCTTGGCGGTCTTGGGGGTTTCGCCCATAGCTTCGGCGGGCGCCTTGTCAGCCATCGCCACCGGAGTAGGCTGGGCCGCCGCAGGTGCGGGGGCGGAACCACTCGAGCCGGAACCTGCTCCTGAACTGGCGGCCGGGGCAGCCGCCGGCGCCGAACCGGAGGAAGCGGCCGGAGCGGCCGCCGGCGCGGCGGAGGCGGCGGTGGCGGAGTCGGTCTGGGAGCCGGATGTTGACTCCTCAGCCGTCCCGCAGGCGACCAGTGCCGCCAGCACCAAGAACAAACTGACGAAGATTAATGCTTTGAGTTTGGGGATAACCACAGGCATTTTACCTAACCTCCTCCGGTGTATTGATGGTGCCTTCAGTGGGTCTCATTCACGCTCCCCGTATCCCCCAGCCGGAGGCCATGGTTTGCGTGTACCGGCGCTTCTCCGGATCCGCCCGGAGGGCTTGATTTGCGTAAGTATGCCCTCTAATTCCCAAAAGTCAAGCCTGACAAAGCGACTCGGAACGCTCCCCTGACTGGAGCGGAAAGGGATGCAGCACCCGGTGCCTCAGTCCACCCCGGCCGTGTATGCTCCCGGCAAAATGGGAAGCAGCCAGGGTGGAATTACGCCTGCAAAAACATTAGGATAGTGGGCAATTTTGCTTGCCGGTTCCCCGGCAGGAAAGGCGGGGTAATGATGGTTGGCCGATGGTTTGCGTTAGCGGTGATGATGACCCTGCTGGGTTCGGTTCTGGCATGCGGCGAAGCGGCCGCCCCGACGGTGCCGGCGGACGCCGAACCGCGGATCATCGAGTGGACAATCGGGCCCCAGGGTGGGCTGGGTGGCGCCGGCGCGTTCATCACCAAGCACGTTTGGGAACCCAGGGAGCTGGAGGTCCCGGTCAACTACCCCTTCATCATCCGCTTCGTGCCGCGGGACAATACAAAGGACACCATTGTCTTCGGCAAGCGAATCAAGGAAGCCACCGGGTTGGAGCTGCCTGACTTGACCGTGCAGGACGGGCAGCCCGTGGACTCGCCAGTGCTGCTCATCTCCGAGCGCGGCGGCACCTTCGACATATTCAGCCGGAATTTCCGGGGCACCGGCGGCTACGGATCCCTGATAACTCCCGCGGAATCAAACTAGCGGGGCCGGGGACAGGAGATCCCGCCCCCTGCGGCGTCACCGGATCAACCGGTGTGTCATAAACCGGGTGGCGAAGAACATGGACACCGCCCAGAAGGCTCCAATCTCCCCAACCCAGGCCAACATCCACCAGTGCAGGTCCCCGGTCATCAACCCTCTGACCAGCTCCACCGCGGGGGTGAGCGGCAGCGCCCACGCTCCCCACTGGACCACCGGAGGTAATTGGTCCACCGGAAAGAAGACCCCGCTCACCCAGAACATGGGAAGAATGAACAGCGTAAAGAAGTTGTTGATTGCCCCGATGGTCTGAACGGTGGCCGTCACTACCATCGCGATGGCGGCGAACATTATCCCGATCATCAACGCTGCCGGCAGAGCGAGAACGGCCCACGGCGAATGGACCAGTCCGAACGCGGCGGCGGTCGCCAGCACACAGGCGGCGGACAACAGCCCCCGTGTAGCCGACCAGAAGACCTCTCCCATCACTATGTCCGCTGGACCCAGCGGGGTGTAGAGCACCGCCTCGTAGATGTTGTGGGTCTCCATCCGCAGGTAGGCGCCGTAGGTGCTGTCGAAGATGGAATGCCACATGGCGTAGCTTGCGACCACCCCCGGGGCCAGGAAGGCGGCGTAGGTAAGCCCGTCCACGTCCCTAATATAGGCTCCCAGGCCGTACCCCAGGGCGATGAGCATGACCAGCGGTTCCACCGCGATCCCGCCGGTCTCCACCTTCCAGGCCCGGAAGAAGGCATCCCGGTTGCGCTGCCAGACACGGAACCCTCCCCACAACACGGTGGTTTGAAGAGCGGCCAAGGCGGTGGTCATCCGTCCCTCAGTCCCCGGCCGGTAAGCCGCAGAAACACGTCCTCCAGGTTGCCGGGGCGGGTGGTGACCGGGCGGTTGCCCAAGTCCAGGCCCGGCGGAATGCCGGCGCCGTTCCGGTGGTAAACGATGATGGAATCCCCCCAGTGGTCGAGTTCCGCCCCGGCGGCGGACAGGCCTTGTTCGAGGGATTCCCGCTCGTGGTGCTCGACCCGGACTTCGGTCACTTGGGACCCAACGTGGCGGTCGATCAGTTCGGCCGGGGAACCTTCCACCAGCACTTTGCCGTTGTCAATGATGATGAGGCGGTCGCAAAGATAAGAGGTTTCCGCCATGTAATGGGTGGTCAGCAGTATGGTGATGCCCTCATCCTTGAGTTCGCTGAGCTTGTCCCAGACCATCAGCCGCGACTGTGGGTCCAGCCCCGTGGTCGGTTCATCCAGCAGCAAGATGCGGGGCTGGTGGAGCAGCACCCGCGCGATGAGAAGCCGCCGGCGCATCCCGCCGGACAGCTCATCTGGAGTGCTGGCGGCCCGCTCATCCAGACTGAAGAACTCCAGGACTTCGTGGGCACGCCGCATGGTTTCCCGGGAGGGCAGGTTGAAGTAGCGCCCGTAGCACACCAGGTTCTGGAGCACCGTCAAGTCTCCGTCCAGGCTGTCGGCCTGCGAAACGACCCCCAGCGCGGACTTGATGGCCCTCTGCTGCCGCCTTACGTCTTTGCCGTCAACCCAAAGCTGCCCGGCGGTCAACGGGGACGTGCAGTTAATCATCTTGATGGTGGTGGTCTTGCCCGCTCCGTTGGGGCCCAGCAGCCCGAAACACTCCCCGGGATGTATCTCGAAGCTGATCCCATTCACGGCGGTGAAGGCGCCGTAGCGTTTGGTGAGGTCCAGCGCCCTTACAGCCCACTCTAGCCCCGGGGCTGTGGGCTGCACGTTGGAAGCCGTCACGGCTCGGCCTGCGCTGACCCGGAGAGCTCAGGTATGACTTTCCGGGCGAACAGTTCCAGACCGCGAGTGGGAGTCGGGTCCGGGAAGATGAGGAACAGGTAACGGATGCCGGCATCCGCATAGGTGCGAATTCGTTCGGCGCAGCGTTCCGGGGTGCCGACGATCGCGTTGGACAGGGACGCTCCCAGTTCTTCGGCAGTCACGTTTTGCCTGGACGCGGTTTTCCGTATCAATAGGTCAAGTTCGGCCTCATCCTCCCCGATGAACACGCGAGTGTTGTGGGTCGCCTCTATCTCGCTGAAGTCGCGGCCAGCTTCCCGGCAGTGGCGGGCCAGCACGTCGAGCTTGGCCCGGTGTTCTTCCAGGCTCATTTCCGACCCAATGTTGCAGATGTCCCCGTGACGGGCCACCGCCCGCAGCAGGTGCCGTTCCCCGTGGCCTCCTATGAGAATTGGAGGACGGGGTTGTTGAGCGGGTTTAGGCTCGCAGGACGCGCTATGCAGGGAGTAGTGCGTCCCCTCATAGTCCACCAGGGACTCGGTCCAGAGACGCTTGATTGCCTCTACCGATTCCTCCAGCATCGCCACCCGTTGGGCGGTGGAAGGGAAGGGGATGCCGGCGGCAAGGTGGTCCCGGCGGCCCCCGCCTGCGCCGATGCCCAGTTCCAGCCGCCCGCCGCTGATGACGTCCAGGGTGGCGGCCATGTTGGCCAGCAGGGCCGGGTGGCGGTAGAGGTTGGCCAGGACCATCGGAATGAACCGGAGCCGCTGCGTCTCGGCGGCCAGCGCGGCAAGGGTGGTCCAGCATTCCAGGGTAGGAATGTTGATCAGGTCATACAGGCTTGCGGAATGGTATCCCAGCCTGTCCGCATCCTGCCAGATCCGCCGTAGTTCCGGGTAGGCGTATCCGCCCTGGTGGACGCGGACACAGAATTTTACGTTAGGGGTCATAAAGATGCCGGCGCTGTGGAATTAAGAACAGGGATGGCAAAGCCCCGGAGGAGGCCATTCCGGGGCTGGATGTTCGAGAAGGGTCCTGGACGGTTGGCTCTGAGAGCCTAGTCAGCGGCCACCGGGGCCTTGCGGAAGGCAGGAATTACCTCCTTGCCGAACAGCTCGATGGAGCCCATGACCTTGTCGTGGGGGATGGTCTCGGTCTGCATGATGAGCATGACCTGGTCAACCCCGATATCCTCGTACATTTTCACCGTCTTGATGCAGCTTTCCGGGTCGCCCGCGATGATTACCCCCCGGTCGGCGAGGGTGTTGGCGTCCAGTTGGGCGACGGCTGCCCGCGCCGCGCCGGGCCCGGAGTCCAGCGAAATGCCGGCCTGGGCCGCCTGCTCCTGGTGGGCCTCGTCGGACTGCCGCAGCCAGCGGCCGAAGTCGGCCTGCAGGTGGTCGGGAACGCCGCCCCAGGCTTCCAGCAGCTCCTCGTAGGCGTTGATGCGTCCCTCGATGTAGGGCTTGTCCGGTCCGAAGAAGGTCTTCATTGACTCGGCAGCCAGCTCCCGGGCTTCCTGGTTGTCCTTACCGCAGAAGGCGTGGACGTTGTTCCCCCAGAAGTCATTGACGAAAGCGCCCACCGGGTCTGCGTCCTTGATGGCGTCCCGGTAGACCTTGACGTGTTCCTTGAGAATCTCGGTGGCGTAGGATGCGGAGGACAGCACGCCAATGCCCATCTGCGCCGCCAGCCGGAAGCTCTCCTGCTGGGTGCAGGCCAAGTACATCCGGGGATGGGGCTTCTGGAAGGGCTTGGGCAGCACCCGCCGGGAGGGTACGCTCCAGTGCTCGCCCTCGTAGGAATATTCCCCTTCCGACTGCCAGATTTCCGGCAGCATTCGGATGGACTCGTTCCAGCGGGAGCGGGTGTCGCGCGGGTCTATCCCCAGGCCGATCTGCTCGTAGGCGTTGGATCGGCCCGTGCCGAACTCGACGCGGCCGTCGGTGAGCTGGTCCACCATCGCGACCCGCTCCGCAACCCGGACCGGGTGGTGGTAGGGCAGGATGCAGACGCCGAATCCGATCCGGATCTGCTTGGTCACCCGGCTCAGCGCCCCGAACATGACCTCCGGGCAGGGCGATCCGGAAAACCCCGTCAGGAAATGGTGCTCGACAAACCACAGGTTGTCGAACCCAACCTGGTCGGCGAGCTCGCACTGCTCCAGGGTCTCTTTGTATAGCGCGTTCCAGTCGATTTCCGTGCCGCTGTACGGCCTCTGCATCTCATAGAGGATTCCAAACTGCATATCGCATCTCCTGGCGCCCATCGGGCGTAGATGTGGGTTAACGGTTCCCGCCAGTATAACCCACCAGTCCGGCTTCCGCACCAGCAGCGCCGCCCTTGACCAAACCGCCCGCCGCCGGGAGAATACCGGTGCCGCCAATACACGGGGACGGAGACTCCGTCCTCCCCAGGAGATGAACAGCATGGCAACTATTCTGCGGGTCTATTCCGGCGACGACGGCAAGTCCCACGTCGAAGAGATGGAGCTGGATATGCAGCCCTTCGTGGACACCGAGGGTTCCTACGGCGAGGGAACCCCCATGCAGGAAGGCGGGATAACCTTCCGCGTGGCTCCGGTGGGATACGTGCTGGAGTGGCATTGCGCTCCCCGCCGCCAGTACACCATCACCCTGTCCGGCCGGGCGGAGATCGAAGTGGGCGACGGGACGGTCAAGCAGGTAGGCCCCGGAGGCGTGCTCCTGGCGGAGGACCTGACCGGGGAGGGGCACATCACCCGGGTCATCGGCGACGAGCCCAGGTTCTTCGCGGTCGTCCCCCTGGGAGATTAGCCCCGGGCCGGCCTCAAACTCGCTGAAAGACCCGAATTAGCCAGGCCCCCGGTTCTCAGCGGGAGTTGCGGGGCCTGTCGGCGTTGCCGTGGCCGGCCGGTACGCCTCCACCGGCCGCCACACCAGCGGCGTCAGGATAATCACCGGCAGCATCAGCAGCAGTCCCACCCCGGCGTTGATCCCGATGGCCAGCGAAATACTGAACGCCTGCGCTATCGCCCCTATCTCCACACCTCCGACCAGGTGCCCGGACCCGTTGACCAACCCCTGGGAACCCATTATCCGTCCCCGCATTTCCGCCGGAGAGGAAAGCAGCAGGATGGTGCTCTGCATCGTGCTGAATCCCGCCTGGCCGACGCCGGCGGTCAAGAGCAGCAGGAAGGACACCAGGAACCAGGGCGACCAGGCCACCGCCGCCACGCCCACACCCACGATCAATGCCCCGAAGACGAAGTACCGCCCGTGGAAGGTGTAGTTGCGCCGGGCGGCGATGATCAGCGCCCCGATGAAAGTCCCGATGCCCTCCGCCGACCCCAGCAGTCCTCCCAGCGCCGGTCCTACCTTCAGAACGTCGGTGGCGATGACCGGGATGAAATACTGCAGCGGCAGCACCATCCCGTTCATTATCAGGGATATGGTCAGCACCCCCAACACGAACTTGTTGGAGAACGAGTGCCCAATTCCCGACTTGATGCCCTGCCAGAACATGGTGTCCCGCACCGCCGCCGCGGCGCTTGGTGGCAGCCGCATCCTGAATATTAGGAGCGCCGCCGCCAAGTCCAGGGCCACCAGCAGGGCGAAGGCGCCGGTGAACCCGTACAGAGCGATCAGCACTCCCCCGGTCAGCGGGCCGAGAATCTTGCCGCCGTTGTTGGTGATGGTCTCCAGCGACATGGCGTGGGCGATTCGGTCCTGCCCGGCCAGGTCGAAAAGCGCCGCCCGCCGCGTGGGGTCGTCCAGCACCTTGGCCGTCCCCTGCAACAGGATGGCCAGGAAAACGTACCAGGGATGGATCAGGTCCAGGACCAGGAGGAGCAAAATGGCGGATGCGACCACCAGGTAGAAGGTGTGAATGCCGGCCAGGATGCGCCAGCGGTCCAGCCGGTCGGCCAGCATCCCGCCCACCAGCGCCAGGGGCACCCGGGGACCGTTTAGAAACACGGAAATCAACGCGACTTGAAAAGCCGAGTTGGTCAGTTCGTAGATGAGATACCCCAGCACCAGCAGTTCCATGCGGCGGGAGATTTCATGAATCCACCGGGCCGCCCACAGGTACCGGAAATCCCGGCTCTGCAGGACCACCAAAACCGGGCTGTTGGCAAATGCTGGCAAAGGCCTATCCCCCGGTTCTGGCCGGTTGCCGGATCGGTCCCGCGACTGGCTCCCGCCGTTGGGGCGCCGTCGGAGCGGGATGGTCGGGCACCGGGATTAGGCGGCAACCATACGCTGGGGCAGGTGTGAAGTCAACCGGAGGAACGGCGCGCGGCGATGAACGCCCGGGCTCCCTCGCCATCGGCCGATTGCCCGGGTCGGCCCGCGGCTCGAAAGGCGGCACTCCCACTACGACAGTTGCGGTATTACCTCTTCATTGAACAGGTGCAGCGAGTTTAGCTGCCGCTCGATGGGAATCTGGTTGCCGTAGTTGATTTCGTAGATGAGCAGGTCCGCGCCCAGGGTTTCCTTGAGGTGGTCCAGCTTTTCCGCGACCGTCTCCGCCGTGCCGTAGGCAACCTTGTCCCGGAACCAGTCCTCGTAGCTCATCCCCAGGATTCGCTCTGACTCCGCGCCCCAGTCGCCGGTCGTGCCCCCGTAGTCTGCGTAGCTGCCCACCCTCTTGCCTAGCCGCGTGGCGGAGAACATGGCACTGTCAGCCGGCTCGGAGAAGGCCAGTTCCTCTGTTTCGGCGACGTAGACCGGAATCCTCACTCCCACGTGCCCCTCGCCCGGGTGTCCCGCTTTCTCCCACGCTTCCCGGTACTGCCGGACCGGTTCCGCCAACTCGTCCAGGGTGAAGACCCGGGATGGGTTGACGATGATGGGGAACCCCAGGGCCCCGGTAATCGGAAAGGATTCGGCGGAGGTGACTCCGACGTGAACCGGTGGATGAGGCTGCTGGTATGGCTTGGGGTGGACTTCCAGCTCGTTGTAGCTGAAGAACTCGCCGTCGAAGGAGAAGGGCTCCTGACCCCAGGCTTTCACCAGCACCTCCAGCGACTCCTCGAAGCGTCCCCGGGACTCGCCATAGGGAACGTTGAACCCTTCGTGGACGTTGGGGAAGGTCCCCCGTCCCACACCCAGCTCCACCCGTCCCTCGCTGATGTGGTCAATGGTGGCGATTTCTTCCGCGAATCGCACCGGATTGCCCAGCGGCAGGCACACCACGCCCAACCCGATGCGGATCTTCTCCGTCCGCGCCGCCAGGGCGCTGGCAATCGTGATCGGGGCGGAGAGGACCCGGGTCGCGTTGAAGTGGTACTCGGCCAGCCAGACGGACTTGACCCCCAGGTCCTCCGCCGTGTCCACCAGCGAGAAGGACTCCCTGAATGCGTCGGTGGGAGTCATGCCCTCGCTGATGGGGAACTCCAAAAACAGCCCATATTCCATGTGTCGAGTCTCCGTCCGAGTCGTCTTGTAGAATTCATCAGGCCCACGCCGCCTGACGGGGCTGGGCCTGATTACTGTTCCGCTGTGTTTGCCTGCCTCCCGCAGCCGGGGCTAGTCGGAAACGGTGCTGAACTCCGGCAGCTTCCCCCAGCGCGGGCTGTCCGCGTAGTGGGGAACGTCCACCCGGGTGCCGTCGGCATCTTCCAGGCCCAGTGGATGATGCACCAGCTCGATCATGTTTCCGTCGGGGTCGTGGACGTAGGTGTAGTGGCCGCCGCTGTAGTCCCGCTTGCCCCAGGCGTTCCCCGGGTCGCGGGCGCCCGGGTGGGTGGTGTAGGCGACTTCCAGCCGGTCCAGGTTGGCGATGCACTCGTCCCAGTCGTCGATCTCCACGGCGAAGTGGACCGAGGGAACGGGCGACGGGTTGGGATGGTCGGTGGTGTGGATTTCGCCGTTGCCGATGCGGAGCTGCAGTTGCCGCTGGTTGGCGACGGGGCCCCGGTCCAGGAACTCGGCGCCCAGCACCTTTTCGTACCATTCCCGGGTGCGCTCCCGGTTGCTGATCTGGATGTTGATGTGCTGGATCAAGGTGACTCGCGACACGGCATAACCTCCATTGAATATTGGCTAAAGTGGTCGAAGGGATGCGGAGCAGCGGGGTATGTTCGCAATGGGAGGCCCCGCTCAAATAATGGCGGGGCCTCAAAAATAGCTAGGGTTAGGGGAAGAGCTGCTCTCCGGTCTCGGCGTCTACCACCGTGATGGCGCTGACCGGACAGTTTTCCGCGGCTTCCAGCACCGTCTCCTCCGGGTCGCCCGCAGGATCAATTACGTAGGACTGCCGGTCCTCATTCAACCCGAAGGTGCTGGTCGCGAAGGTCTCGCACATGGCGTTGCCCACGCAGACGTTGTAGTCAACGGTAATGTTCAGCTTTCTGGGCATGACGCTGCCTCCCTAGTCCCAGATGACCGGCAGGGACTTCAGCGACCGGAAGGTGATGCTGGGCTGGTATTCCAGGTCCTCCAGGGGGACCTGCGAATGCACCATCGGGAAACGCTCCGCCAGGGCCTTCAGGGCTTCCTGCCCCTCCAGCCGGGCCAGGGTGGCGCCCAGGCAGTGGTGGATGCCCGAACCGAAGGCCACGTGGGGGTTGGGGTAGCGGGCGATGTCGAAGGTGTCCGGGTCAGGGAACATCTTGTCGTCCCGGTTGGCGGAGGTGATGAACCAGCGCATCCGGTCGTCTTTGCGGATGAGCTTGTCCTTCATTTCGACGTCTTCGCCGGCAATCCGCTGGATGGACCGTACCGGCGGATCGTACCGGAGACATTCCTCCGTGGCCCGGATCATGCGTCCTTCCGGGTCTTCCTGGAACAGCCGCCACTGGTCCGGGTGCTCGATAAAGGCCCGTGTGCCGTTGCAGATCAGGTTAATGGTGGTCTCGTGCCCGGCCAGCAGCAGCAGGATGGCGTTGGCGATGACCTCGTCGCGGGTGTAGACCCCGTCACGCTCTCCGCCGGCCAGCACCGACAGCAGGTCGTCCTGAGGGTCGGCCACCCGCTCGGCCACGATAGGAGACAGGTAGTCGATGAGGCCCTGGATACCGTCAGCCAGCGGCTGCATCCGGTCCATCTCACCCCGGCCAAGGAACAGCAGCTTCTCGGCCAGGGAGCGGATGAAGGGCCGGTCCTGGTTGGGCATCCCCATCATCTGGGCGATCACCAGCAGCGGCAGCGGCACCGCGAAGTCCTTCATCGCGTCCATGCTGCCGGTCTCCTCGGCCTCATCCAGAAGCACCTTGACGGCATCCTGCACCATGGGCCGCCAAAGCTCCATCGCCTTGGGGGTGAAATAGCCGTGGACGACCTTTCGCATTTCCATGTGTTCGGGCCGGTCGTGCTGGATAAACCAGTCCTGGAAGAATTCCCGGACGTACTGGTAAAGGCCCAGGTCGGACTCGTCAATCTCCGGGTAGGGAGGCCTCGGGTCCCGCTTCCACCATTCTGAGGAGAAGAACTCTGGGTGACGCGCCACCCAGACCAAGTCCTCGTAGGTGCTTACCACCCACAGCTCGTACTTTTCGTTCCAGTGGACCGGGTCTTCGTTCCGCAGCCGTTCGAAATAAGGGTATGGGTGGTTCACGACCTCCGGGGAAAAAAGATCGTCGCTTATTGCCGTAACCATAACAACAAACGCCCTCCGAATTTTGTTGTGGAAAGGCCCAACGGTTCCGGGTTACCGCCACAGCAATCCGTCACCGTATCAGCACCCGGCAGTCTACCAGCCCCCCCGCACCCGGTCAATGCAGGCAACCATCAGCATCAGCGATTTCGCACCAGGAATCAGCACCATATTGTTGGTGCGGAAACACCAATATGTTGGTGCCATTTCCCGGTTCCTGCCGCCAACTTCTCACCTTTCCGTCTGCGCCCCAATTTATCCTCCGCGCACTCGCCATATTTTCATCGCCTTGCACTGACACTTGGCCCTTGCCAACCCTGGCGCCCGCTCATTACGATTGGTTCAATGCTGTTATTTGAAGCGCCGGAATTGTCTCCCTTGCCTGCTCGACCCGGGGCGTTCCCGTCGCCATCCCCGATCACCAAATGCAGCAGAATGTAGCAAAATGCATCATCTGAAAAATTCCCGTGCCTCCAAAACGCCCAATATAACGGCCGGCTGAATGGGACAGAATAGGACAAAATGGGACACCTTTAATTTTGTCCCGCCGGTTCCCTCCCGCTTCGGCCCCGGCTATATCCGGTCCGTTTCCGCGTGCCCGGACAACCGCCCCGGTTTGACAAAGACTTCTCCGCCCTAGTAGCATCGTTAACCGTCAACGGGACATAACCGCAGCCGCATTGCGGCGCCTTGGAGCCGCGGTTGTGAGACTGGATCACCTCCCCGACCGCCGCCGGTTATCCCGGCCCGGCCAACTTAACCAACCTTTGAGGACAAGCCGATGATTCGCGGTTTCAGCGCTTCCTACGCCGGTCATGTCGTCGACGACAATCTCGGCCTCCAGGGCACTCCGGCCAATGACCGCTGGTACACCAACGACCAGCTCGCCGAGGCCCTGAATTGGGCGGTAGATATTGCCCAGCACCTGGACAACCTGGGTTACGAAGAATTCTGGATGGCGGAGCACCATTTCCAGCCCGAGGGCTACGAGTGCATCCCCAACCTGATTATGATGGGCCTGTATCTCGCCACCCAGACCAGGAGTCTCAAGTTCGGCTGCGGGTTCAACATCGCTCCCATGTGGCACCCCCTCCGCCTGGCCGAAGACTTCGCCATGGCCGACATCCTCTCCAACGGCCGCGTGATCTTCGGTGTCGGGCGCGGGTATCACTCCCGCGAAGTCGAGACCTTCGGCGCCCCCATGCTGGACGGTGACGCCAACCGGGAACTGTTCGAAGAGCAGGTCGAAATCATCCAGAAGGCCTTCAACGAGGACTCCTTCTCCTACCACGGCAAGCACTACCAGATCCCTGCCCGCGTGCCTTACCGGGGATACGAGCTGGAGAAAATTACCCTCGTTCCCAAGCCGACCCATCCGGTGGAAATCTGGCAGCCCCTGGTCAGCGGCAATCCCAAGGGCGTGGACTTCATGGCCCGTATCGGGATCAAGGCCCTCATCGCCAACACCCCCGAACCCGCCCTCAGCGAGCGCATTGGAATGTACCAGGAAGCCGCCGCCAACCACGGCCGCGACCTGAAGAAGGGCGAGGACATCGCCCTCGGCTACCGCTTCTTCATCGCCGAGACCCAGGAAAAGGCGATTGAGCAGGCCCGGCCCTACTTCGAGGAGGCCATGAAATTCGCTGCTCCCCTGGGCCTGATGCGTCTCGACCCGGAGCAGATAGATGCCGTCGCCTACCCCGGCCGGGGCCGGGGCGTCGAGCTTCCCACCCTCGAGTCCGCCGTTGCCAGCAAAGCTTGGCTCTGCGGCCCGCCCGAGCTGATTATTGACCACCTGAAGAGTGTCGAAGAGCAGTTCCCGGGAGTGGACCGGGTCAACCTCGGCTCGGTTATGGGGATGCCCCTCAACGTCTTCAAGGACCAGCTAACCAAGTTTGCCGAAGGGGTCATGCCCGCCTTCAGCAGCTAGTCCCGCCTCCGGCCCTACGACCAACGGAAGACGGCGCCCGGACCGGGGCGCTGTCCGATTTTTGACCAGTTTATTGAACAGGGCGGGGGCTGAGCTAACCGGCGTCCGGCGTTCCCTCTTCCGGAACGATTGGCGTTTCGTACTCCGGGTGGGTCAGGAAATGCCAGGTCCATACTCCCCGCATCCCCTGCAGGAAGATGTAAGCCGGGAATACCTGGAGGATGGCGAACTTCACTATTTCGCCGTACCCCCCGAGTCCAATTGCTCCCGCCGCTATCCAGAAGATACGGCTTGCCCAGAAATAGACCAGCAGCGTTGCTGCTGCCACCCTGCCCCGGCGCATCACTCCGTAGGAAAGGAACGCCACCACCCCAACTTCCACCACAGCCAGGATGAACAGCGTAAGGGATAAGCGCTCTTCGGCTTCCGGGGCCAGGCTCCAGATTCCGGCAATTACCCCGACAAAGCTCCAACCCGCCCACAGGTACCCCAGCAGCCAACCGTTGCGGATGCGCTGGCGGGCCTGCTCCAGGTCCCTGCCCACCAGCAGGGCGGTCAATACTTCCCTGAAGCCGCTCATGCCGCTAAGGCGCCAGGGCGGGCGAGCATGAGTCGGCGGGAGACACGCTTTCCAAACCGGAGCAGAGGTTGATAGAAGGGGAAAATGAGAGGTGAGGGTATCGGGGGAGGTTCAGTCCCGGACGGGGATCCGCCCCCAGACGATGGCGTCGCCGTTGGGGACCAGACCCTGTTCCTGGGCCAGGGCCCGAATCTCCAGCAAGGTCGCGTTGACTTCGTTGGTCAGCATAACCCAATCCGGCTCTTCCGGCAGCCAGTAGGGCGAATTGATCCGCACCACGAGGTTCTCGTTGACGTTGAGGTAGATACCGAACTTGTCCATTTGCTGCATGCTTCCGCTCAATTCCTGCCGGACTTGCCCAATGCCCTATGAAACGACCGGTTCCCGCAAGATGGTCTCATCCCGGCTGGCGCCGGTGGAGACGATTTGGACCCGGCAACCGACCAACTCTTCTATCCGTTTCATGTAGGCAACTGCGGCTCCGGGGAGTTGCTCCATGCTCGTCGCACTGGCAGTAGGTGCGTCCCAACCGGGCAGTTCTTCATATACAGGTTCGCACTGGGCCAATCTGCTGGTGTTGGAAGGGAACCGGTCCAGGTCCTTTCCATCCACCCGGTACCCTACGCATATCTTGACCGATGGGAATCCATCCAGGATGTCGAGCCTGGTCAGCACCAGTCCGGTGAACCCGTTGACCTGCACGCTGTAGCGGCCCGCCACCGCATCGAACCAGCCAACCCGCCGGGCCCTCCCCGTGGTGGTCCCGTACTCTTGCGCCTTTTCCCGCAGGTAGTCCGCTTCTGCTCCTTCAAGCTCGGAAGGCATCGGACCGCTCCCGACCCTTGTGGAGTAGGCTTTGAAAACTCCCAAAACGCCCGCAATGCTTTGAGGACTCAATCCAAGGCCGGTGCAGGCGCCGCCGATGGACGGGGACGACGACGTAACAAAGGGGTAGGAACCGTGGTCCACATCGAGCAGGGTGCCCTGGGCACCTTCCAACAGGACCTTCTTTCCTTCGTCCATCATGTCCTGGACCAGTTGCTCGGTGGGCCGGACGTGAGGAGCCATCCATCCGGACCACTCCTCGCACTTGGCCAGTATCTCCGCCTTCTTAACCTTCTCCGCGCCGTAGACCTGGGAAAACAGCTTGTTTTTGAACGCCAGAGCCCGCTCCAACTTGGGGACCAGGGTATCCATCTCCATTACGTCGCCGACCCTGATGCCTACCCGGCCGACCTTGTCCACGTAAGTTGGCCCAACTCCCTGACCGGTGGTCCCGATTGCTCCGGCGCCCTTGGCTTCCTCCTCGAGACGGTCCTGGGTGATGTGGTAGGGCATGATCACATGGGCGCGTTCGCTGATCAGCACATTGCTGACGTCGATGCCCCGCGCCGCAAGGCCATCCATCTCGCCGCGCATCACGTCAGGATTAACGACTACGCCATTGCCGATAATCCCGTAAACCCCAGGCCAGCAGATTCCCGAGGGGATCAGGTGGAGCTCGAACTTCCCCTTGTGATTTACGACCGTGTGTCCTGCGTTGTTTCCGCCCGCGTACCGAACGACCGCATCGACATCTCCGGCAAGATAATCGATTATCTTGCCTTTTCCTTCATCCCCCCATTGAGCGCCGATCACGGCGAATGCCGGCATTACAGCCTCCGAACCATTTATGCACACAAAAGCTGTCCGGCGTTGGCCGGACGGGACAGCAGTATAACAAAAGACCTTGGTGAAGGAAATAGACCGGCTGCCCCAACCTTGGGACAGGGCTGGGCTGTTTAACCCTTCCGCGAGGGCAACGCGACGGTTGCCGAGCCAGGGGTCGTGTTCTCCCCCCGGGCGTTCTCGAGCCAGATCTGGCATTCCACCAGGTTTTCACCGTTTTCCTGGTACACTCGGCTCACCGTACCCCTGGCGGTGATTGGCTCCCCCGGAACATCCATTCCCCGGTACTGACAGGTCAACTGTTTCACCATTCCCGACGGACCCGCCCAGTCTGTAACCAACTGACCGAGGAAGGCGTTTTTCAATGCGCCGTGGATAATCACGCCGGGGAGACCGGTACCCTCGGCGAAATCCCTGTCGTAGTGAATTTCGTAAAAGTCTCCAGACGCTCCCGCGTACTGCACCAACTGGCGGGTCGTCGGGTTTTTCACCAGGGCCGGAATTTCCGACCCTTCGGATACATCTTCCCAGAAAACTTGGCCGGCCATCTTAATGCTCCATCGTTGGTCAATGCGGGTGGGGGTAATGTCAATGCAAGTCATCCCCGGGTCCAAGGAACGGGACCGTGGCTCCCGGTTCGTGTCAGTAGCGGATCGATGTGTTGGTCTGGGTTGCCGCTACCTCGCCGAACTGGTTGGTGTAGGTGATCTTCGTAGTGATCATCAACATCAATCCGAGCCGACCAGTCCTCTCCTGAATGGCCGTAACCTCGGCCACAGCGGTGATCCTGTCACCCGCACGCACCGGTTGGAAGTATTCCCAATCACTGCCGCCGTCCAGCAGGCGGTCGAAAGGAATGTCGAATGGCAATTCGGGCCGGACAGCGCGCATGGAGCGCAGGAAGGTTGGGGGAGCAACGATGGAACCGTAGGGGGACTTGCGGGCAGCCGCCTCATCACTGTATACCGGATTGGGATCTCCAATGGCCTCTGCGAAACGCTGGATCGCCCCTTTCTCCACGTCCATGCTGACGGGCTCGCTGGCCGTGCCTATCGCCTGCTGCCGCATTTCTTCAGTGAGGAACGAAGCGGGTGTGGACAAGGGACCCCTCCCTGGTGGCTTGGTTGGTTGAACCCGTCCGGTGCGGATTACGGGTCTCACTCCCGCCATGGGGCCGGCGGGCATCGGCGCTGAGTCTACCGGCGTTGAAATGGGGTGTCAAGCTGAATTGCGAACAGGTCAAACCCCACCCGCGCCGCTTACGGCTTTGAACAAGGCAACCCTTTGAACAAGGCAACCACGATGGCCCGCATCCTCCGCGCCGCGTTAACCGCATTTTTGCGCTGGGCCATTCTCCTGTACCTGCTGTTTCTTCTTTACCTGGCCAGCGTGGGGGAGTTCACGCCCACCACCCTGGAACTGGCGGTGGCCCCGTACCGATACAGCATCGTGGACTGGGAGTTGAGCCATCTGCCGGACAAATGGATGAGGAAGTTTGAAGGCTCGCTGGTCGGCATTGTGGATGGAAAGCGCGGGGGCCGTGAAGAACGCCTGCACCAGGCCCAAGACTTCTTCCAATTGGCGAGGGAACTGCAATCCGTGGAACGCAAGCTCAGATTCCCGGAGACGGCCGGGAACCCGTCCGCGCCGGTCCCAAGTCATGACTCCGAAGAGACGAAGGCGTTGACGGAGCGTCGGAAGGCGATATGGCTCCAGAAGGCCAGTATGCAGGGAACAGTCGAAGAGACTGTCGAGAGTTACGTGACCGATGCCATAGCGCGAGAGGGTCTGGGAACGTGGGCAGGGGTAATGCCTCCGGTGGACGTCGTGCTGACCAGTTCACCCCACCTATTAGTCATTTCTCCTCGAGAGCGCATCGACCGGGACGCGGAGTTCCTGTTGGAACCTGGTCTGTCCGGTGACGGCAAGGACGCACTGGAGACACAGGTTGAGGGACTCGATGCAGAGGTTTCAGCCTATGTGGCCAATACCGGCGGAGTGGCCCTGTATCCGTCGGTAGTTGCCGACGGATACGGGCTGCGCAACGCCCTGGAAATCGCCGCCCACGAATGGCTGCATGCCTGGCTTTTCTTCCGTCCCCTGGGGAGGAACTTCTGGGACAGCGGAGAAATGACTTCTCTGAACGAAACGGTGGCAACCATCGCCGGTAAAGAGCTGGGCGACATGGCTTATTCTGCCCTTACCGGCAGCCCGGTGAGCACTCCATTCCCGGAGGGGGCACCGGCAACTGCCCGCGCCGCTGAACCGCCGGAGTTTGATTTTCGAGCGGAGATGCAGGAAACCCGCCTGCGGGTCGACCAATTGCTGGTAGCGGGGAGAGTCGAGGAAGCGGAAGCGTACATGGAAGAACGGAGAAAATTGTTCGTGGCTCACGGCTATTTGCTCCGGAAACTGAACCAGGCATACTTCGCCTTTCATGGCACTTACGCCACGGGAGCGGCGTCGGTAAGCCCCATCGGAGGACAGGTGCGGGAATTGCGGGCGAGGAGCGAATCGCTGGGGGATTTCCTGCTGACGGTGGCTGAGTTCGGTACGTATGAAGAGTTCGCCGGGCACCTGGAAAAGCTGCGCCAACCCACACCCTAACCCCGGTCCGGCAGCCTCATAACCAGGGCCTGCTCTTGGAACGCTCCTTCTCCGAGGTGTAGGTGGGAAGGCCGCGTTCTTCCAGGGTTTCCAGGACCATCTGCCGGAACAACTGCCGGTCCAACCCGGTGATGACCGCCTGTTCGTGGGCCTCGGAAATTGCCACGGGGTATCCCTGCCCCTTATCGCATTGCTGAACGATTAAAGCGTGCCCCAGAGCCAGAAGCGCCTCGTCTGACGCCACCCAACGGGGCACCTCGACTCGGGCGATTTCCGCTCCCGTATTCAGATAGAAGAAACTTATCTGGTGTTCCCGGGGATAATCCCGCGCTGCCTCGGGGTCTGTTCCGTACACGGGAGAACGGCGGCCCGGTTCCAGGATCTCCCGGAATATCTCCCGGTCCAGGAAGTCATTGGACGTATCGCAGGGGGGCAGGGTAGAGCGGCGGTTGTTGCACGAGATCGAGCAGCGGGATGCTTCAAAGGGGCACAGGCAACATCTTATGGCGTTGGCGACCTCGGTAGTGCGGGGCAGCGAAACGTAGGCCGCCAGAACAACGGGTCTCTCCCGGGCTGCCCGGCGGAATCGTTCCAGTGCCGGCAAGAAGCGCTGGTGCAGCAATGTTTCCCGAACGAAAGGAGGATAAATTCTTCCCGCCAAACCCCACAGAATCAGCGTCCCGTCCACAAGAGCCACCACAGGGTGGTTCCGGCTCCCATTCTCGACCTCGCCAGCGAGGCGTTCCAGCTCGCGGATGCCCCGCAGCACACCCAGCAGCTGCCCGGTTACGGACTGCTCGGTGATGGAGCCCGGCTCGTCCGCCAGGTACAGTTCGTCACGGTCCATGGACAGTTGGGGCTCGCTAAAAAGCTCAACCCCGGGATGCGTTCCGTAGTCGAGGACGCATCCGCCCAAATTTACCAGGAAGCAGGGGGCCGGCAGATGGCGGTCAACATCGATATGGGACCCGTCCACCGAGACGGCCCGCCAGTCCGTTGGGGCGTCCAGGGGGGCTATCCCGCCGATAAGCGCTTCTGAAACCTGGGCGGATAGATACGGTCTGCCCGTTCCGGCGGCCGTTAGTTCCCGGGCGGTCTCTGCCTTGACCTCGAAGGCTCGCGCAATGAACCTCTGCAGCCGCGCGTAACGATCATCCCAGGAACGGTAGAGCGCATCCGCCCCCTGGTCGAGCTGAAGCGCCGTTTTTCCCAGGTCCAAGCCCATCCCCTAACGCAGGACCCTCTCGTCGCCGACCCTCCGGGTAATTCTCTGCTGGTCCAGGTATTCGAGGAGGGGGAGGACGTATTTGCGGCTGGAGTTGAACATGGTCCTGGCCTCCGCCACCGTAATCGATCCCTTGTCGTTCAAGTGGGCCGTGATCTTCCCCAGCATGTCCTGGTAGGCGCCGGAGGCGAAAACCACAGATGCGCTGACCTTGACTACCCGTCCCTGGTCGACGAGGGCGTTGAGGAGTTCGTTTTCGATGGTGAAGCCGGTGTCCGGCGAGTAAGGGTCCCGCTCCAGTTCCGATACGAACCGGCCGGCGGCCTGCTCCTGTTCCAGGGTGAGGGCAGGCTGATGCTCCGGGAGTTTCAATACCTGCCCGTCGTCAACCACCTCTCCCTCCGCGGAAACCCGGTCGATGACCCGCAGGTAGACGCCCTGGGAAAGCCCCAGGCGGCTCCGGATCTCCTGGGTGGGGGCGCCCTTGCGTAGCGGGTACTGGTGGTGGTACCCCTGCAATGAAGCCTTCAGTCTGGCCTTGACCCCCTCCCATCCGCTGTGGGAGTAGGCGACGGCGTCGGTCTCCCCGGACAGGTCTCCCAAGGTCACCATTTGACCGGCTGCAGTCAGCTGTTCTAGGCGAGCCAGGACGTCCTCGGCGGAAAGGTTGGCCCGGTGCGACAGGGCGGTCAGGTCGCAGGGCCCCCACTGGTCGGCGATGCTGATCAGCACGTCTTCGCCGGTCCCCTCGTCCAAGACCATCAAGCGTTCGATAACTTCCTCGTCGAAGCGGCGGTGGCGGCGGCGGGGAGCCGGGTCAACGACCTGACCGCCCCCGAGGGTGTCCTCGGCGGAGCGGATGACAAAGTAGTCGTCCTTGACCATGGGAATCTCGTCATCCAGCAATATCTGCACCCAACCCTCGGAGCCAGGGGCCAGCCGGTCGGCGTCCAGCAGCCGCACCCTGGCCGTTGTCTCGCTGGTGAAGAGGTGAAAAGTTATCCCCATGTTGTGCCGCAGGGCGTGGGGGGCGTTGGGAACCATGCGGACCCGGGCATCCAGGCGGCGGGCGGCGTGAAGCCAGCCGGGAATGGTGAGAATCTCCCCGCGCAGCGCTTCGCTGCGGGCGACACCGGACAGATTCACGGCCAGCCGGACCCCCGGTTCGGTGAAGTCCACCCGCGACTTGTGGCTCTGCAGTCCCCGGACTCGGCACCTGACTCCAGACGGTTCCAGCTCAACTTCCTGCCCGACCGCCAACCCTCCGTCAATAAGGGTACCGGTGACGACGGTGCCAAAGCCGGAGATAGAGAAGCAACGGTCAATGGGGAGCCGGGGCCGGCCCAGATCCCGGCGGGGTTGGGTCTCATCCAGGATACCGTCGATGGTCAGCTTCAGGTCGTCGATGCCCGAGCCGGTGTAGGCCGAGACTCCCATCATGGGACTCCCTTCGAATGACGTCCCTTCCAGCGCGTCCTGCACCTCGGCCTTGACCAACTCCACCAACTCCTCGTCCACCAGGTCGGTCTTGGTGATGACCACCAGGCCACGGTCGATTTGGAGCAGGTCCAGGATGGCCAGGTGCTCCAGGGTCTGCTGCATCACGCTCTCGTCGGCGGCGACGATGAGGAGGGCAAGGTCGATGGCGCCCACCCCGGCCAGCATATTCTTGATGAACCGCTCGTGGCCGGGTACGTCGACGATGCTGACTTCCCGCCCGCTGGGGAGGGTCATCCAGGCGAACCCCAGGTCCACCGTCATCTCCCTGGCTTTCTCTTCGGGAAGGCGGTCGGGGTCGATGTCGGTCAGGGCCTTGACCAGGGTGGACTTGCCGTGATCAACGTGGCCGGCGGTACCGATGACGAACATCGCGGGAACTCTCCGTGGCTTGAGGAGATTATCTGCCTGGCGCTAAGAATAGCACCAACGTGTGTTGTTCGTAACTCCCGCCTTGTCTGGGGGACAGGGCCGGCGGGATCCTAATGGTTGTTCCAACCGGATGTGCAGGGACGGAGGCGGGCCTAATGGAATAGAAGCAGGGCAGAAGCGGGAGAGATCCTGCGGAACAAAATCAAAAACTGTCCCATTTTGTCCTATTTTGTCCCATCGAGGCGGTGACGAATGTGGGGGTTGCAGCGCAGGAATTTTTAGTGCTACATTTTGCTACATTCTGCTGCGTTTGTTGATTGAGGACGGCGACGGGAACGCCACGGGGTCTGGCAGGCAGGGAAGACAATTCCGGCGCCTGAGTGAATCGTAATGAACGGGCAACAGGGTTGGCAAGGGCCAAGTGTCAGTAACGGAGTCGCAAAAAAGGGAATCCAGACTCCCGTGACCGTTGTACGGCCCGTGGGATGTGACACCCAATCGGGCCTTATGATGTGGCCTGAATCCTCAGCACTTCCTTTGCCTCTTCAATGGCGGCGATGTGCTGGTCTACCCCTCCCAGGACGCCTCGCCGGGCCTCGACGGATACGTGGGTGGCCTCCATCTCCCGCCACCCCTCGACTTCCTCCAGCCAGTCCTCCGGTTGCTTGCCGGGAAGGCGCAGGCGGCCGATCATCCCCACCGCCTTCGGGTCGCGCCCCGCGTCCACCGCGTACTGCCTCACCCGCGCCACCGCTTCCCGCCCCTCGTCCGATGGCGGGAAGCTGGGGAACCAACCGTCGGACATCCGGCCAATCCGACGCAGCACCCGCTCCACCGGAATCGGGCTGGCGCTGCCGCCAGCTCCCAGCCAGATGGGGATGGGACGCTGCACCGGCAGGGGGTTTATCCCCGCGTCGGTGATCCGGTGCCACCGCCCCTCGTAGTTGACCACCTCCTGGGTCCACAGCGCCCGCAGCACCCCCATCTGTTCCTCGCACCGCCGCCCCCGGGTGTGGAAGTCCTCCCCCAGGGCCTCGTACTCGACGTGGTTCCAGCCGACTCCGATGCCCAGCTTCAGCCGCCCGCCGCTGAGCAAGTCAATCTCCGCCGCCTGCTTCGCCACCAGTGCCGTCTGCCGCTGGGGAAGAATCAGGATACCGGTAATCAGGTCAACGTTCTTCGTGATGGCCGATATGAACCCCAGCGTCGTGAATGTCTCGTGGATGACACTGTGGTGGGTGTAGTAGGACCCGACAACATGGTCGTGGTGCGCCGGGTCCGCCCCCAGGACATGGTCGGCGATGAAAATGTACGAATACCCCATCCCCTCGGCGGCCTGCACGTACTCCCGGACCGCCCCGGGGTCGGCCCCGATCTCCGTCTGCGGAAAAACCACTCCAAACTGCATCGTCGGCTCCTGCTATGTGATTTCGTATTTATCGACGGCAAGTATCCGGTGCCCGCACTGCGAAGGCAATCCCTACCGACGGTACTCGTCCCCGCAGTCGCCGATGAGCCGGTACAGGTCGCGGGACTGCGCCAGCACGGATTCAATGGACTCGAGGTCTTCGTCGTCCAAGTTGAAGCTGAACACCCGTGCGTTATCGGATATGTGCTCCGCCACTCCCAGCCTTGCTCCGACGATAACGCCAGCCACCACCGGACGGTCCAGAACATACCGCACTGCCACGTTGGCGATGCTAACGTCATGCCTGTCGGCGATGGCGCGGAGCGCCGCCAGCAACTGCTGGAATAACTCCCATCCGCCCCAGGCGTCAATCATCTGCTTGTACTTTCCCAAGCTGGCCGTGTTCAACTGCGCCCGCGCCGGCTCCGGCTGTCCCAGGTACCGGTCGGACAGCAACCCTCCGCAGACCGTCCCGTAGGCCAAGAGCGAAGCCCCGCTCTCCTGGCAGAACTCGGCCATTGCCACCTCGGGACGGCGGTCAATCAGCGAATACTGCACCTGGTTGGACACGCACCGGATGCCGGCCTGGGCGATCTCCCGCATCCGCTGGGTATCGAAGTTGGTCAGGGCAACCTCCCGAATCTTCCCCTCGTCTCTCAGAGCCGCCAGGTGGGACAGGGCTTCCAGGTAGCGGTCGTCCCGGTAGTCCCACCAGTGAAACTGAAGCAGGTCCAGCCGTTCCACGCCCATTCTCCGCAGGGAGATGTCAATGTTGTTCTCCACGACCTGCCGCGGCATCGGCCCCGGGCGGGGCACCCACTTGGTGAACGCTTGAATGCCGGACAGGGCATCTTCACCGCGGGACTCCGCCGACTGCCGCCGGAACTCACCGATGAAGTCTTCCGCCGGCCCGTAGTGGTCCGCCAAGTCCCAAGTGGTGTACCCGGCGTCCACGTAGCCGAACATACTGCGGACGGCGGCCGCCGGATCAATCCGTCCGTGCGCCCCGGATACCTGCCACATTCCGTTAAGGACACGGCAGATCGTCAGACCGTCAGCCAGGTCGAAGCGGCTCGATTGGGGAAGAGTCATATTCGTCACCTCATTTCAACAATACTGGCCCACCTGTCCCCGGCAGTCAAACCCATGTTAGGATGACCCAAACGTACCGCTGAAGGGGGAAACGACATGGCCGAGAGAATTCGCATCGGTGTTATCGGAGCCAACATTCACCGGGGATGGGCTCCCCGTTCCCATCTGCCTGCCCTGGTGGCCAGCCCGGAATTCGAGTTGGCCGGAGTCTGCACCACCCGCATGGAAAGCGCCGAGGAGTCGGCGGCGGCCTTCGGGGCGAGGCTGGCCTTCGACAACTACGAGAAGATGCTGGCCCATCCCGACATAGACGCCGTGGCGGTGGTGCTTCGCGTTCCCTCCCACTACGAGCCCACCATGGCCGCTCTCAACGCCGGAAAGCACGTCTACACCGAGTGGCCCCTGGGTCAGGATACGGCGCAAGCCCGGGAGATGGCCGAACTGGCCCAGGCCAGGGGACTGGTCAACATGGTCGGGCTGCAGGCCCGCGCCAATCCGGCGATGCTGCACATGAAGGACATGATCGAGGACGGTTTTGTGGGCGATGTCATGTCGTGCCACTGCAGCATGATCCGCGGCGGTGTGCTGTCCAGGGTGCTGGACCGCACCTGGCAGCGGGATGTGGAACTGGGCGCCAATACCCTCACCATCGCCTTCGGACACACCGTGGACGCCATGCAGTTCGTCGTTGGAGACCTGGCCGAGGTGTCGTCCGTGGTCAGCACCCAGGCCAAGCAGTGGACGGCCAGCGACACCGGTGACGTCCTGGACGTTACCTCGCCGGACAACGTCCTAGTGAGCGGGCAGCTGGACAACGGAGCGGTGGCCTCGGTGCACGTGGCGTCCACTCCCTACGCCGGCAGCGGGCTGCGGCTGGAGGTCTACGGCAGCAAGGGAACGCTGGTGGCTGCCTCGGACGACTCGCCCCAGCTAAAGGAAGTCAACCTGTCGGGGGCCCAGAACAGCGACCGGCTGGAAGCCATCGAGGTGCCCGCCCGCTATACCAACGTGCTGGAAGGGATGCCCGCCGGAGAGGCTTTCAACGTGGGGCAGATGTACTACCAGTTCGGCCAGGCCATCAACGGATCGGGGACCTGCGAACCCAGCTTCGCCACCGCCGTCAAGCTGCACGAGTTCCTGGACGACATCCGCCGGTCTACTTCTGAGGGTCGCGCCCTCCGTCGCCAGGTTGGGTAACTTGTCTAAGGCTCCTTGGGCGCTCCACTGCCCAGCGGCGGCAGGTGGCGGTGGGCGAATAGCCCCCGACCAGGCATCAAACTCACGGGAACAAAGCGATCCGAACACCCCGGGAAGGAGGACATCTTCGTGGACATAATGGGGCTGCGGTATGACATTCCTGTCCTGTCCAAAATGACCTACATGAACACCGGCTGGTCCGGTCCACCGCCGCGATCGGTGGCCGAGGCATTGAAAGCCCGGGCAGACCTGGAGATGGAGGAGGGCGCCGCCAGCCCAGCCGTCCAGGAAACCGGCCGGGAGATCCGGGGCAACGCCCGCGCGGCCGCTGCCGGACTGCTCAACGCCTCCGCCGACGAAGTCCTGGTAACCCGCAACACCACCGAGGGCCTGAACATTGTCCTCAGCGGCCTGGACTGGAAGCAGGGGGACGAAATAGTCACCTGCAACCTGGAGCATGGCTCGGTGGCGGTTCCGATAGTCATGCTGGGGGAGCGCTACGGGGTAAAGCCACGGGTGGTGATGCTGGACCCCCATGACTCCAGGGAGACCATCCTCCAGAAGTTCGAGGAAGCCTTCACTGCCAACACCCGCATGGTCTTCGTCAGTCACATCGAATACTCCACCGGAATGAGGCTGCCCGCCGAGGACCTGTGCCGCATGGCCCACGACCACGGCGCGCTGATAATGCTGGACGGGGCGCAGACCGGGGGGCACATTCGCCTGGATATGAGCCAGGGGTTCGATTTCTACTCCATCCCGGGCCAGAAGTGGGTCCTGGGCTACGAAGGAGTGGGCGCGCTGTACATTCGGCGGGAACTCATACCCCAGGTCCACCCGGCCCACACCGGAGGCCGCGCGCTGGTGCCGCCGGTGACACCGGAGCACCTGGAACCCAACGTTGACTCCATGGACAAGTTCGTGGGCGGGTCATCCAGCGCTCCCCTCCAAGCTGCCTTCGTCGAAGCCGCCAGGTTCATCGGGGATATTGGCGTGGAAAACATCGAGGGCCGCAACCTCCAACTGGCGGAAGGTCTGAAAGCCCAGCTACGTGAAATCCCCAGCGTCAGCGTGCTGTCTCCCGAAGACCCGGAGCTGTCGGCGGGCCTGGTGTCCTTCGCCGTGGCCGGGTGGGAGCCCAGAGCGGTGGTGGAAAACCTGTGGAACAACCACCGCATCATCGTCCGGCAGGTGCCGCATCCGGCTGGAGTCCGGGCATCGCTGCACTTCTTCAACACCGAGGAGGAAGTCGACCAACTGGCAGGGGCGGTCCAAGGGCTCGGATAATGCGGCGGTATTTCACCCCCATCCCAACCCAGGGCTACCGCATGAGTGCCAGTTTGTTCAAACCTCAGTGAACGGCCAACACGGCATTGCGGGAACATACGACGGGGGTCTGGATTCCCGCCTGCGCGGGAATGACGGGAAAGATGTTGGGCGTGGGAGACCGGTTTGCAGGGGAAGGTTTACGGGGGTTTGGGGATTTCCCGCTCCCGCCCCTTTCCCTCCTTCGTCGTCCCTCCTCAGTCGCCAGGGGCAGGCTCTGCGCGGGAACGACGGGAGGGAGGAGGAGGAAATCGGTTTTGAGGTAGTTTCTGAAGAGACAGCGCCCCCGGTAAACCGGGGGCGCTGAGACCTGTGTGTCGGGCCTGGGTGAATTACTGGGTAAACCGCATGGTGTTGCCCCTCAGGCGGGGAGCATAGTAGGCCTCCCATTCCAGATCCTCGGCGAGGCCGTACACATACACTACCTCGAAGTAGGGTATGAAGAACACCTGGTCGTAGGCGAACTGGGCGATGTCCTCCATCGCCTTGGTACGCTCGGGGCCTTCGGGGATGGCATTGGCCTTGAGCTTGCGGGCCTCGAATTCGGGGATGCAGACCCGACTGCTGCGGCTGAAGCAGTTCAGGCGGGAGTTATTGAACCGCTGCATGTCCAGGATTTCGTTGGAAGTAGCGATCTCATAGGCGTGAGAGGACAGGAAGTAGGGGCCGGGAGGCTCCCGGTCAGCACAGTCCATTGCCTCCTTGTAACCCGGTTCGTTGATGAACTTGCCGCAGCCCGAGGACTGGACCTCCCGGGCCTTGCCCAGGTCACTCCAGGAGTTGAGGTTGGAGGTGACTCCAATATCACGCCAGAAAGTGACGGTGGACTCCATGAGTTCCAGACCGCGGATGTTGGAGCCGGGGCGGGTGTTGACGTTGATTTCGTTGGCCGGGTCATAGCCGGCTTCGGCCAACAGCTCCATGGCGCGTTCCGGGTCATACTCCCGCACCCTGGAATTCTCGTCGTTGATGCCGACGGTCCCCTTCATGGAGATGGCAGCGTGGCAAGGAATCCGGCCATCGAACAACTCGTCCAGCAGGGTCTGGCAGTCGATGGCGATGGCCAGGGCTTCGCGAACCTTCTGCTTCTTCAACTCCGGATGGAACACCGTGTCCAGCACCAGGGTGTAGACCTCGGCGGTCTTGCCGCTGGTGTGCTTGGGCACCCGGGGAATCTCGTCGAACCCGATATCCGCCGCCCAGTCGGCCTCTCCGGTCTGGATCATGGAGGAGCGGACGGTGGCCTCGGCCCGGTAGGTGTGGGTGATGTACTGGATGCTGGGGGCCTGGGAGAACCAGTTTTCGTTGGGCTTGTAGTCCTCGTAGGCCTCGAACTTCGTATCCACACCGGGATTGTACTCGACAATCTGGTAGGGACCGAACCCCACGGTCAGGCGGGAACGCTCCGACTCGTCGGCGGCCTCGAACCAGGCCGGATCCTGGAAGTCGGCGAAGAGGGCGGTGCGCGGGTAAATGGGACAGGCCACCGGGCAGATGATGTCCACGGTCAGATCATCCACCACCTCGCCCTGCACATCAGGGCCGGTCCAACTTATGGATGCGCTGGGATTGGCCACGTCGGCATTGTATTCGATGCCGTACTTGGCGGCGGCGGCGTTCCAGGGAGCGCCGTTGTGGAACTTGACGCCGTCGCGCAGATGGAAGCGCCATTGGTCAACGTCTATCTGCTCCCAACTGTCAACGCCGGACAGGGGGACGATTTCGCTGGTCCGGTCGTCCAGCCAAGTCAGGAAGTCGGTGACGAAGTCCTGGCACCCCAGGCTGTGGATTTCCGCGCTGCAACCCTCGCTCCAGGCTCCAACGCTGGCCGGCTCGGCCTCGGTGACAACGACGGCGGAGTCGCGTCCCGCAACGGGAGCGGGAGGGGGAACGGTGGGCTGGGGAGCTGCCGTGGGCGCCGGGGCCGGCGCTGAGGCGGGACCTGAACTCGAACCAGACCCGGAGCCGGAATCAGCTGCGGGAGCAGCGGCCTCCGTTTGCGGGACCGCCGTGGCGGCGGGAATCGCCTGGGCAGAGAACTGGGGTACAGTGGGGGCCACAGTGGGTTCGGCAGAAGTGCCGCAGGCGACTGCCAAAGCAGTTAGCAGGATCGCCAGACCCGCCAGCAGACCCGGTCGTTTCAACATTGCCAGTGGTTGATTGATCATCCGTATTCACTCCTGGGGAACGATTGTGCGGTTACGATTATCGAAGCGGGCCGGTCACCTCCTTGGGAAAGGTTGCCTATGTATAAGGTAGGGGAAATTGCTTGTCAATAGCGGTTTCACAGCCCAAGTGTCTCCGCTGCCCGCGTCCCGGGAACCAATCCGCATTGACGCACATGGCGCGAGACAGGATACTGATTTGGGCCAAGGCGAACCTGCAAGGCACGAGAAATCAAGGACCAGAACCGCGGAGATAATATCCAGCAGACGAGGAGGCAACCATGCAACTTGGCGCTATATTCCCCCAAACCGAGATCGGCGCCGACCCGGCAGCAGTAAAGGACTTTGCCCAGGCCGCCGAAGGGCTGGGATACGAGCACCTGCTGGTGTTCGACCACGTCCTGGGCGCCGACGCCAGCAAGCGGGAGAGCTGGGAGCGTCCCTACAGCCACGTGGACACCTTCCACGAGCCCTTTGTGCTCTTCGGCTACTTGGCGGCCATAACGGAAACAATACAAATGACCACCGGAATCCTGATCCTTCCCCAGCGACAGACGGCCCTGGTCGCCAAGCAGGCGGCGGCGGTGGACGTGCTGACCGGCGGGCGACTGCGGCTGGGCATCGGAATTGGCTGGAACCACGTGGAGTACGAGGCCCTAGGAGAGAATTTCGGCAACCGGGGACGCCGGTCGGCGGAACAGATCGAGCTGCTGCGTTTGCTCTGGACCCAGGACGTGGTCAACTACGAGGGCCGCTATCACAAGGTGACCCACGCCGGCATCAACCCCCTGCCCGTCCAGCGTCCCATTCCCCTGTGGTTCGGCGGCGGCGCCCCGCAGGTGGTCCGGCGGCTGGCCCGCCTGGGCGACGGCTGGTTTCCCCAGTTCCAGCCGGACAGCGAGGGGCAGGAGAAAATCGGAGAGATGCGGGACCTGGCCCAGAAGGCGGGACGGGACCCGGCAGACATCGGCATCGAGGGGCGGGTCAGCTTGAATGACGGCGGTCCGGACGAGTGGAACAAGCTGGCGGCAGCCTGGGACGAAGCCGGAGCCACCCACCTGTCGATCAACACCATGCGGGCCGGTCTGAAGGGGCCGGACCAGCACATCGAGGCCATCACCCGATTCAAGGAGGCCGTCTCGGGATAACATTTCGGGCAACAACCACGAAAGCTTTGGCGGCGGAACTTTTCGCAAGAGCGCGGAAGTTCCGCCGCCACTGGTTTAGGCGGGGCCGGTTATGTTCTCCGAGACATACCCAGCTTCTTATGATATTGCCAAGCCATTCTTATCATGTACACTAATGCAATGCCGCCGACCATGACTGATTCGGTCTCTTTCCTTCCGGTCCCGGGCGGCCGGGCGCGGTGCTCAGGAGGCGGTGGCGGAACCCGATGAAGCTGCTGCACCTGCCAGCCATGCCCCGGATGCACACCCTGGACACCTGGCTGGGGTATCGCAACTACCGTTTTCTGTGGATTGGCAACTTCTGCGGCAACAACGCCCAGTGGCTCCAACTCCTCACCGTTGGCTGGCTGGTCCAGAGACTTTCCTCGGACTCCGGTTCCTCGTCTCTGCTGGTAATCGGAGTTGGAGCCATCAACACCCTGCCCGGGCTGGTGGTGGGGCCGTGGGCGGGGGTGCTGGGGGACCGGGTCGACCGCCGCAAGCTGCTGATGACCATCCAATGCATCATGGCCGGCTGCGCCATGCTGTTTTCCTTCCTGGTGTTGTCCGACCGCATCGAAATCTGGCACGCGTATGCCTACGTCATCATATCGGGAGTATGCCGGTCCTTTGCAATGCCGCTGCGGCAGGCGCTGATAGCCAACACCGTCCCGCGGGAAGTCCTGGGCAACGCTCTGGCCACCAACGTGTTCACCATCACCAGCAGCCGCCTGGTCGGACCGGCCATTGGGGGATTGCTCATCGCCTCCCTGGGTTTCTTCTGGAACTTCGTCCTGGAGTCCGTCTTCTACGTCCTGATGGTCCTGGCCCTCATCCCCATGAAGACGCCCTACTACGAGGGCGGGGACAGGTCCCGCCGGCGTTCGGCGGTGGGAGACCTGAAGGAGGGCATCGTATACGTCTGGAAGGGGGAGCGGGCGCTGTTCAACCTGATCTGCCTGGGGCTCATTCCCAACGTAGTGCTGCAGCCCTTCATGTTCCTGCTGCCGGTGTACACCGATGAGATCCTGCAGCAAGGGGCCGAAATCGGGGGCTCCCTGCTGGCCATCAACGGGCTGGGCGGTTTCTTCGCAGCGTTCATCATCGCCTCCTTTGGCTTCATCTTCCGCAAGGGGTGGGTGGTGCTGGGTCTGGCAGTGTCCAGCTCTTTACTGGTGATTTTCATGGCCCAGGTCCATTGGATAGTGCCGGCGGTAATCCTCGTGGCGGCTTTCGGATTCAGCCAGTCCGGTTTCCGGACGACCAACGGGACGTTGATCCAGGAACTGGCGCCGGACAACCTCCGTTCCCGCATCACCAGCCTGCGCTCCTACGGGCAGGGGTTCGTCGTGGCGGTGAGCCTGGGCATCGGCTGGGTCGCGGACACGACGTCGGTGAGCACGGCCATCACCGTGATGGGGGCGGCGGGACTGGTGCTGACCTTCATCTGCATCGCGCTGATGTACCGGGTGCGGCGCTTGGCCTGATTCCGCCGGGTGACGAACCGGCCCGCAGTGGCTATAATGTCCAGACTGTTACCGGGCCCCGAGGTTCCCGGTCTGTGCCCCGAAAGGGGTTGGCAACCACAGGAAAAAGAGGAAACTGGAATGAAACGTGGCTCTTTCTGTTACTTTTGCGGCACTGGCTTGTCCAGGTTGGGAGGGGATGACGATGGGGCCTGCTACGAGTGTCTGACGTGTTCGCCCACACCCCACTGGAGGTGGAACGAGGACACCGAGATGCTGCAACTGTACGTGGCGGGGGAGAAGTGCCCCTACTGCGGCAAGGTGATCCCGGAAACTGAGGATGCCCAGCCTACGGCGGTGACGATAGAGATACCGTCCCCACCGCCCGTGCCGGAACGGGCCGAGGCGTCTCCCGCCCCCGCCGGCCGTCAACGCAGGCAGGGGGGGAAGCCGGTGACAGTAAACGGCGTCTGGTGGGAGTCGGTTGTCCGGTGGTGCCGCGCGGAGAACGGCCACGACACCCGCAACCACCATAACTGCAGCAAGGACCTGGCCCGTATGCAGCAGCGGGGCGAGGCCATTGTCGTCTGGCACAACCGAGACCGCATCCCGGGCAGCGGAGAGCTGATAGCCAGCCCCTGACCGCGCCGTTAACTCCGACGGCCAACCCATCAGCAAAACCGCCCGCCCTGGGAGACCGGGGCGGGCGTTAGTGCGTTGGCTATACGTTGAGGCTCGAACCATCCGGTAGCCTTGGAAAGTGCTTGGTAGAAGGTTGGGCCAGGCGGGCTCGATTAAGTATCAGTTGCAGACGCTTGGGGATTTAACGGCCACCTCAATAAGCGTTCCGGGAATGTCGGGCTGTGTATAATGTCGTCGTCACCTATGGATTTTTTCGTGGCTAGCCTTAAAGATGGCATTAACATAGTCGCTTTGATAATTTCGGCGATTGGTGCTGGTTTCAGTATTGCCGCATTCGTACAAGCAGGCAAAGCTAGAACTGCCGCCGATGCCGCGGAGAAAGCCAGCCAGAAAACCCAAGAGACTATAACCAGCATTTTGACAGTAGTCGATTTACAGAAGGCAATATCCGCCATCCAGCGGCTTAAGCTGTTGCATCGGGATGAAAGTTGGGAAGCTTGCCTTGAAAACTACCAGCCGTTGCGTTCTATGCTTGCTGACATTGAAGGTAGGCAAACATCGCTGACAGACTTCCAAACCTCGGCTTTGAAAGAGTTAATCCCACAATTGGCCGAAATCGAGGACGCAGTTACTGGAGCGCTTCGGGGTGGAATAGATCCATCCCATGTAGGCAGTTTCGATGAAAAGCTAAACGAGATGCAAATCGTTTTGGAGTCGCTGGCGAGTTCAACGTACTTTTCAGGGACGCAGTTGAGTAATTGACATGGCAGATATGGCTCAAGTGGTTGACAAGCTGCTGCAACGTACCTTGCAAAACAAGATATGGTGGAAACCCACCGCCATTGGAACGTCCTTTGCGGCTGTGGTCGGCAGTTTTTCCGCGGTCGTCTCCTTACACGAGGACCCCTGGGAAATCGACAGGGAGCATCGGCTGAGGGTACTCGACAGGGAGGGCAAAGAAATCGACAGGTATGATGCCCGCACTGTAGGGGCGAGTCAGGCAACTAGTGACAAGCTGGGAAGTCTATACAAGAGTGCCAGGCGCGTAGCTTTGAATGTTGACCAACAATTGGATGGTCTGCTCGGTGAACTGGGACAAACATCACCCCATTGAATGTTGCCTTTGAGGCTGGGACATTCAGACTGGTACGCGAGGACTTTCCCATGGCACAAATTTCCTACAGACAGCCAGGAGGAAGAGAATGCCGAAAATTTCCGAAGTCACCGTCAGGCTGCTTGAACGTACCGAGCGGGGCGAGATATCTTGGGAAGTACCCAACGCGGGGAAGAACGAGTTTGTGGTCGGGGTCGGGGGATTGTCTATAAGCATCTCCAAGTTCAACCCTCACCCACTGTTAGGTGAAAGCGATGAGGGGGTGGTCCTCCGCGTCTTGGACGCTAATAACAAGCCAATCGACTACACATCCACGGGCGAAAACGAAGTCGAAGCCCACAAGCTGAGAGAGCTTTACACGAAGGCAAGGCGCCATGCACTTAACGTCAGCGGCCAACTCGATGAGTTTATTGCCGAACTTGACAAGGTATAACGAGCTATTCAAGGGCCAGTATCTGACCTAATATGCGACTAAATTCCCCCCTCTTGATCTGTCTCCCTCCTCGTCCTTGACAACCATTCGTGCCTCTCTGACAATCACCGCATCCCTCAACTGCCCCTCCGGCCTGTGGCGCCGGAGTGTGCGCTCGTTTTCCTAAGGAGTTCACATGACCACCGCATCCACCGCCTTTACCGAAGAAATGGTCACTGTAGCCGGGGCCCAGATCAAGCTCATCAAGGGCGGCTCCGGCGACCCGCTACTCGTCCTCCACGACGAGATGGGACATCCGGGCTGGCTCCGCTGGCACCAGGCCCTGGCCGAGAACCACACCCTCTACATCCCCTGGCACCCGGGATTCGGCGACTCCGACGAGCTGGACTGGGTGATGAACCTCCACGACCTGGCCGGATGGTACCTTGGCGCCCTGGACGACCTGGGCCTGGAGGGCGTGGACGTTCTCGGCTTCTCCCTCGGCGGCTGGCTGGCGGCCGAGATGGCGGTAATGTGTCCCCAGCAATTCAAGCGCCTGGCCCTGGTGGGGGCCGCCGGAGTGCGTCCACCGGAGGGGGAGATATTCGACATCTTCCAGGTGGTGGCCAAGACCTACATCACCCGGTGCCTTCTCGATCCTGAATCCGTGGAAGAGTTCCAGAGCATCTGCCCCGACGAGCCCTCGCCGGAGCAGATGGAAAACTGGGAGACGTCGCTGGAGGGTTCCTGCCGCCTGAGCTGGCGCCCCTACATGCACTATCCGGCCCTGCCCAACCTGCTGGGAAGGCTCAAGCGGTTGCCCACCATGATCGTCTGGGGCCGCGAGGACCCCATAGTCCCCCTCAGCGCGGGGCAGCTCTACCATGACTCCATTCCCAACTCGCGCCTGGAAATCATCGACAACTGCGGCCACCGCCCCGAGGTCGAGCATCCGCAACGGTTTATCGAGCTGGTGGGAGGGTTTTTTGCGGCGTAGGGGAATGAGATGAAACTGCGCGTAGATAAGACAGCAGATGCCCTTTACCTTCGATTGGATGACTCGCCCATCGTGGAATCCGAAGAAGTCTCACCCGGGGTAGTTCTTGACTATAACGAGTTGAAGGAAGTCGTCGGAATCGAAATGCTTTCTTTGTCCCGGCGATCCCAAGCTCCCAACCTTTCGAGTCTCCTATTCGAGATAAGCTGAAGCTTCACCCGGTAGAACCGCTCGCATCCCTTCCCCCACAGACCGCGGAGGTTCCCCCATGACCAACATCCGACTGAGCCTGGCGCTGGCCGTGTCAGAGCAGCCCAGCAACCTGACCCGCCTGGTGCTGGAAGGTTCGGTGCGGGCCGACGGCATCGACCTCATTCCCTCCGACGTCTACTCCGGAGAGCTGATCTGGCGGCAACTGCGCTTCGCCGAGTTCGATGTGGCCCAGATGTCGGTTACCGCGCTGCTGATGCTGGCCGAGCGGGGCAACTCCCCCTGGGTGGCCATCCCCGTCTTCCCCTTCCGTTCCTTCCACCACACCCGCTTCCAGGTGCGGGCGGATTCGGGGATCGAGTCGGTGGATGATCTCCAGGGAAAACGCATCGGTGTGGCCGAGTACATGATGACCGCCGCCGTCTGGTCCCGGGGAGTCCTACACGACGAGTTTGACGCCGACACGGACAGCTATATCTGGTACCAGGAGCGGCTGGACAGCATCGGTGCCGAGTTCGGATACGAGCCCCCGGGCGATGTGGTGATTAACCAGATTCCCGCCGGCCAGAGCATCGCTTCCCTGCTGTCCGCCGGGGAACTGGACGGGGTTTGCATCCACATCGCGGGACACACCCTGCTGGACCGCACGGGAACCTCGGTGGACGCCATGCCCACGATGCGGCCATTGTTTCCCGACCCGACGGCGGAGAGCGCCCGCTACTACCAGAAGACCGGGGTACTGCCCATCAATCACTGCATCGCCATCCGGCGGTCGGTGCTGGAGGAACACCCCTGGGTGTCGCTTAACCTGTACAAGGCCTTCCTGTCGGCCAAGGAGCAACTGCTGGCGCCATCCCGCCGGTTGATTGACACCTACTTCCAGCTGGGGCACCTGCCCATCGAAGCCCGGAAATCCCTCCCTTCCGACCCCATGCCCTACGGAATGGCCGCCAACCGCAGGACCCTGGAGACGATAGCGCGGTACGGGGAGGAACAGGGCTTGACGCATCGGCGGGTGGGCCTGGAGGAGATATTCTCGCCGAATACGATGGATACGTAGATTCGGAACCGCTGGTCGTCAACGATCTCCACCTGTAATGGCAAGCTATGAAATATACTGCTTCAGGTCTCCGGTTGGATTGTTCCTAAGTAGTCCCTCCAAAGCCGACGAAGCCATTCCCAGACCGGTGGTGATGGGCGTCAGGAGCGCCAGTCGTTGACCGGTACTACCGACTAAAGTCGGACTTACAGCGTTCTCCATACCAAGCTAATCGCTCCGATTCCACGACCTCCATCAAAACCTACAGGATGCTATGTTTCTCAAGTCGATCAAGATTAATGGGCTATTGTCATTTAAGGACGTTCAATTGGAGATGCGTCCGCTGAACGTTCTGATTGGACCCAATGCGTCGGGAAAATCGAACTTGATTGAAGTTATTGCTATGCTTCAGGCTGTTCCTAGAGACTTGTCAGGATTTTTCAGGCGGAGCGGAGGAATTCACGACTGGCTTTGGAAGGGCGACGAGTCAGGGATAAATGGCAATGCTGCTGGCGAAGTAGAAGTGATCATCAATCAGGCTAGAGTTGGGCAGATGCCGCTGCGTTATGTGTTGAGCGTTTCAGAGCAGCGGCTTCAACTAGACATTCGGGAAGAGCGGCTGGAATATGAAGAACCACGCCCGGGTTACAGCGATCCGTTCTTCCTTTTCCAAGTTAGGAATGGGCGTGGCCAGTTAGCTGTCAAATGGCAAGATGAAGGTGAGTCTCAACGCCAGACCCAGACAATTAGTCCTGAAGACCTCACTCCTGGGCACTCCGTCCTCCAAGACAGGAAAGACCCGTCTCTTTACGAAGAAATGAACTATGTTGGTCGACAGTTCGACGCTTTCAGGCTTTACAGGGAATGGAACTTGGGCAGGAACAGTGAAATCAGACGGCCTCAACCTACCGACTCGCCCACCAACTTCCTGGAAGAGAACTTCGCGAATCTGGTCTTGGTTTTGAACCAACTGGAGGGTGGGGCGGCAATGCCCGCCATCGAAGACCAACTCAAACGCTTTTACGAAACGTATGAAAGGATTGGGGTCAATATTCAAGCCAATACAGCGCAACTTTGGATCCGAGAAAGGGGATTAGGCAGTGCAGTCCCGGCTACGCGCCTGTCCGACGGTACGCTGAGATTCCTGGCATTGCTTACCATATTGTGCCATCCGGAGCCTCCATCCCTAATTTGTATTGAAGAACCCGAATTGGGACTCCATCCCGACATAATCCCTCAATTGGCGAAACTATTGAAGTCTGCTTCCGAACGAACTCAACTAATTGTCACCACCCACTCGAAGCACTTGATCGATGAACTGCACGATGACCCGGAGAGTGTAGTAATCTGCGAGCGATACCCGGATGTCGGCACTGAATTGAAACGCTTGGACAAGAACGATCTGACAGAATGGCTGGATAAGTATGAACTGGGAGAGCTTTGGGAAACCGGACATATTGGCGGTACTAGGTGGTAGTAAAGGTACGAATTTACTTCGAAGGGGACCCGAAGTTGCGTCCTGGATTTCAGTCATTCTTCGGCGGGTTTGGCCTCTCGAATATCAGTCTAAAGATGATAGCCTGCAAAGCAGATGCCGTCGGAGACTTTATGGTAGCCGTGAAGAAAGACTCCGATCTGTTTCACTTTTTGCTGGTTGATTCCGAGGGCCCGCCCGGTTCGAACCCTACGGAGAAAGTAAGGCAGCACGACCACTGGGACAATGCCGTCGGTTCACAAGTCACCGACGAACAAATCCACTTCATGGTACAGGTTATGGAGTCTTGGTTTCTGGCTGACAAGCCGACGTTAGGCAAGTTTTACGGACAGAGTTTTATGGTCAACCGATTACCTGGAAGCCTGGACGTTGAGCAAGTCTCCAAAGCTGATGTCTTGAGCGGTTTGGCATTGGCAACCGCAAACGTCTCCAAAGGCAAATATCACAAAACCAAACATGCGCCGGACTTACTGACATTAATCGATGCAGCTAAGGTTCGCGGTACGGCTCCGCACTGTGACCGTCTGGTTAACGCGTTGGAAAGGTTGAACTGACACCCCGACCCTTGCCAACCCCGGCGCCAACTCCTTACCATTGTCTCGGGATATGTTCCCTGGCCAACTCAGGCCGAGGCCGATGACTCTCAATCCCCTGCGGACAAAACCGGACAGACCAAGGACAACAACCGGAAATAAGCGGAAGAAAACCGGACATCCTGAGGACAAACCTTTGGTTCCTCCACGCTCGAATGTCCGTAAATGTCCGGCTTTGTCCGGTATTTTGGGACTCTCCCCGCCGAGGTGTATCCCAAAGGGGTTAAACCCTCCCAACCTTGCTAACCCCTGCGGCCGATGCTAAACTCGGCCCAACGTTCCCCGCAGTCCCCTCCAGACCAGTGTATCTGAACCACGAGGTGTCGATATGCTCATTGGCCACTTCACCGAACAGCCCTGGCAGGATGACCAGTCCGGGTTGATGGGCACCCAGTCCACCGACCTGAGCATCAGCAACGAATACTACAACCCCCGGGTCGGCGCCAGCCTCTACAACCGCTACCTGGACGAGAAGGTCTTCGCCGAGGAGATGGGCTTTGACGCCTTGATGCTGAACGAGCACCACAGCACTCCCTTCTGCATGCAGGGAGTCACCAACGTCGGCGCATCAATCCTCGCCCGCATCACCAACAAGGCCAAGATCATCATCCTCGGCAATGTTCTCCCCATCTGGGACGACCCCCTCTGGCTGGCTGAGCAGCTGGCCATGATCGACATGATTTCCCATGGGCGCCTGGTCTCCGGCTTCGTCCGGGGCGGTGGGCGAGAGAGCTACTCCCACAACGCACCGCCTCACTTCAACCGGGAGCGCTTCGAGGAAGCCCACGACTTCCTCATCAAGGCGTGGACCACCCCCGGCCCCTGGCGCTGGGAGGGCAAGCACTACCACTACCGCTACGTCAATCCCTGGGCACGGCCCCTCCAGCAGCCTCATCCTCCCATCTGGATTCCGTCGACCGTCAGCGTCGAGACGGTCAAGTGGACCGCCGAGAAGGCGTACCCGCTGGTCCTGCTGGCCACCCGCCTGGAACCGACCAAGGAGGCCTTCCAGCTATACCACGACACCGCCGCCGAGTTCGGCCACAAGTCCGGCACCCAGAACGTAGCCTACCTGTGGAAGGTCCACGTCGACGAGACCGAGGAGAAGGCTGACGAGGTCGGACGCAAGTACCTGTCCGGCGTCAGCAACCCCTTCCTTTCCGGCAACGAGGGCCAGGTCAACCCCGCCATCATGAACCTCCCCGGCCACACCTCGCGGACCTCCCGCCGCCTTTCCGCCACCGCCTTCGGACCGGCGGGGCGTTTCGGGACCAACCGCCGCCCCTACGAGGACCAGGCTGCCGACTACAGCATCATCTCCGGCACACCCAAGACGGTTCTGCCCAAGATCCGCCACGTCCTCGAGTACCTGCGCCCGGGCAGCGTCTTCTTCTGGGACGGCGACGGCGCCATGAGCCACGAGGACCAGATGCGCAGCCTGCGCCTCATGGGCCAGGAGGTCATTCCCGCCGTCCGGGAGATGGCCAAAGAACTGGAGCTGTACAGCCCCTTCGAGCGGGACCCCAAGACCGGCGAGCCCATCGAGGACAAGGAACCGGAGGCCGTCGCCGGCGACGATTAACCTACTCCCGTCTCAGGTCCATGACGAACAGGGGCACGGAAATCCGTGCCCCTGTTGCTTTTCTTGACCCGCAAGGTGTCAGTCCGTCGCTGGGGTTCACGCTTGACAATGGATTGCCCCTCAACTATAAATACGCGAAATCCACGTTGGAGGTCGTGTATATTAATATAATCAGTTGTAAATCGTAATCCAATGATGCTATTTCGAGCGTCAAGAGGGGAAACATTACTGATGTCCGAAACTAGAGAATCCAAACGGAAACTTACAGCTCCATGGCTATTGGGGCTGGGCATTCTTCTGCTGGGCCTGGTCGTAGCCTGCGGGACTTCCTCCCCGGCGCAAGAGGCCGGGGGCGAAGAGGCGGTGGGAACACAACCCGCCGCACAACCCGAACTGGCCAAGCCCCAGGCCCTGGAAATCGCTCCGACCACGGCTCCGGCGGAGCCCGCCGCGCCCAGCGGATCGGAGGCCACGACTCAATCAGCGAGTTCGCCCACTTCTTCAACCACTACGACGTCGACCGCCCCGGCAACAACATCTGGGTCAGCGCCGGCCGCTCCCACCGCCGTTCCCGCTCCCGCGGTGGCGTGGCCGGATGTCACCAGCGCTCGGGACAGTGTCATCTTCGTGACCAACGAGGAACCCACGACCATAGGGGCGGCCTCGGCCAACTGCGGAGGCAACATCCAGAATACTATCTGCGATGATATGGCCAGCGACCCACTGACCTGGATTGATGACCAGCAGGATTTCCAGGTGGTAGGTTTGACGGGCATCGAGAGTTGGGAGCAGGTTGGCCCCGACCGGTGGAGGTTCTACCTGAGGGAGGGAGTTACCTTCCACAACGGCGCTCCCTGGAACGCCGAGCAGGCCAAGTTCTGGGTCGACTACTTCGGCGACGAAGAGACCAGCGGCCACCACAATTCCAACGACTTCAGCTTCCACGGGGTCATCGGGGGAGAGGTGGTGGACGACCTGACCCTGGACGTGGTCTGCGGCAAGGCCTGTCCGATCCTGCCCCGCACGACCATCTTCACCAAGTTCCAGGACGTGGGCTGGTTCGAGCAGGCCACGGAAGAGGACATTGAGCGGTTCACTGTCGGTCTGGGCCCCTACCGCATCGTCGAATGGCGGTCCGGCCTGGAAATCGAGCTGGAAGCCTACGAGGACTACAACCCCAACCCCAACACCATCTTCTCCCGCCCGCCGTTGATAAACACGGTTATCCAGCAGTGGCGCAACGAACCGCTGGTCCGGGCTTCCATGCTGGAAACCGGCGAAGCCGATTGGGCGGAAATTTCGCTCGACGACCGGGACCGGGTTCCCAAGTGGGTGTCGGCCACCAACAACGAGGTGTTCCGCTTCTCCATGGACACAGTGCATGACCCGGAACTCAGAAAGATTGAGGTTCGGGAAGCGCTGAACATCTCGGCTGACTGCCAAACCATCCTTGAGCAGATTTTCGAAGGGCTAGTGGACTGCTACGCCAACATTGCCCAGCCGGGTACGGTGGGGATCACCGAGCGTAACTCGGCACCCCATCCTTACAACCTGGAACGGGCCAAGCAGTTGCTCGCCGACGCCAACTACAACCCCGAACACAAGATCGCCCTGACCATGCGCAACAACCGGGTTCCCAAGGACACCGAGTTCGGGGAAGCCCTGGTAAGCGCCTGGCGGGAGGCAGGAATCAACGCTGAATTGAATGTGGTCGAATCCAGCGTTTACGGGGCGGCCGGCCGGTCCAACTGCGGCCACCAGCGGACCAGGGAAGAGTTCGAAGCCGCCGCCGGCGACGACCTGCACGAGAAGTGCCGGAGCCTGGGCCCCGGGCCCCCGAACTTTGCTTCGATGCAGATCAGCGGAGGCCCCACCTCCACCGAGTCCCTGGACTACTCGCGGCAGGCCGTCCTGCGCAACAGCTGCTTCAGCCGCAGCAGCGGCATCTGCTACCAGGACCTGCAGGATGCGATTGAGGAAGCCAACGCCACCCCGACAGGCGACCTGCGCCGCCAGCGCATGGAAGCCATCGCCGACCGGGTACATGACAACTTCCACTTCGTGCAGGGGTTCCAGGTTGTTTCGGTCTATGCCCTGTCCGAGGACCTGGAATGGATACCCACCTACGCACCACGCATCCGGGCCAATACGATGTACTTCACCGAGTAACCCCTCGACCCGTCCGGTTACCGCAACGCCCCGGGAGTTTCCCGGGGCGTTGCTTTTTTGCCCGTTGCGCTTCCGTTTCCTTCCGCACCTATCGAGGGCTTTACATTTATTGTTGATGTTCACACCAGTAAGAGTCCTAATTTCGTCGTATATAGGGCACATCAACATCATATTACGGGCATTTGACAATCCCGTTCCGTTTCATCTATAAGTACCCAAATCTTCTCCGGGGGTGAAAGTATCGATCTTTATGGCAACCCCTTGCAACGGTTCCTAACGTCCCCAACGAATGGAAGGGAAATTTCGTAATGTCCAACAACAGCAGAACCATAGGAAAGGCGAAGCATGCCTGGCTCCTGGGCCTGGGTGTACTGCTGGTGGGATTGATTGTGGCCTGCGGGAGCCCGACAGCTCCTACCGACAGCAGCGAACCCGCTGCGTCCGAGCCGGCTGCTCCGGCGCCTGAAGTAGCCAAGCCGACGGCCCTCGCCATACCGCCCACCGCGGCTCCCGCCCCGGCGGCGTCCAGCGGCGGGACTCAAGCCGCGGCTCCCACCGCGGCGCCCCAACCCACCCCGGTCCCACCGACACAACCTGAGTCTGCTCAAGACCAGGTCATCATCATTACCAACGAAGAGCCGACGACCATTGGCGCGGCCTCGGCCAACTGCGGCGGAAACATTCAGAACACCGTCTGCGACGACATGGTCTCCGATCCTCTCACCTGGATTGACGACCTGAACGGCTATCAAGTCGTCGGGTTGACCGGCATCGAGGGCTGGGAGCAACTGGAGCCGGACCGCTGGCGGTTCAACCTGCGGGAAGGCGTCACCTTCCACAACGGCGCTCCCTGGAACGCCACCCAGGCCAAGTTCTGGATCGACTACTTCGGCGACGAGGAGACCAGCGGCCACCATAACTCCAACGACTTCAGCTTCCATGGCGTCATCGGCGGCGAGGTGGTCGACGAATACACCCTGGATGTAGTCTGCGGCAACCCGTGCCCGATTCTTCCGCGAACCACGATCTTCACCAAGTTCCAGGACGTGGGCTGGTTTGAACAGGCTTCGGAAGACGACATTGAGCGCTTCTCCGTGGGCCTGGGCCCGTACAAGATTGTGGAGTGGCGCTCCGGCGTGGAAGTGGAGTTGGAGGCCAACGAGGACTATAACCCCAACCCCAACACCATCTATTCCCGCGCCCCGTCCATCAAGACCGTTATCCAGCAGTGGCGCAACGAACCCCTGGTCCGAGCCTCTGCCCTGGAAACCGGTGAAGTTGACTGGGCGGAGATCGCCCTGGAAGACCGGGACCGGGTCCCCAAGTGGAAATCCGGGACCAACAACGAGGTCTACATCTACACCATCGACACTGTTCATCACCCCGAACTGAGCAAGCGGGGGGTCCGGGAAGCCCTGGCCCTGTCCATCGACTGCCCGACCCTGATGCAAGAGATCTTCGACGGCCTGCTGGAGTGTCACACCAACCTGGCCCAAGACGGAACCGTGGGCATCACCGAGGAAAACACTGCCCCGTATCCCTATGACCCCGCCCGTGCCAGGGAACTGCTGGCCGAGGCCGGCTACAATGAAGACAACGAGATCAACCTCTTCATCCGCGCTAACCGGGTCCCCAAGGACGTGGAGTATGCCGAGGCAGTCGTAACGTTCTGGCGTGAGGTAGGCATCAACGCCAACCTGGAGGTGGTTGAATCGTCCGTCCGGTCCAAGAAGCAGCGGTCCAACTGCGGCCACCAGCGGACGCGGGAAGACTTCGAGAACGCCGCGGGCGACGACCTGCATGAGAAGTGCAAGAACCTGGGGCCCGGGCCCCCGGAATACGCTTCCCAGCATATTGTCGAGTCGGCGACTTCCACCGAGTCCCTGGACTACTCGCGGCAGGCGCTCCTACGCAACAGCTGCTACAGCCGCAGCAGCGGGGTCTGCTACCAGGACCTGCAGGATGCGATCCAGGAAGCCATCGAGACCCCGACCGGCGACCTGCGCAGGCAGAGGCTGGAAGCCATCGCCAACCGGGTGCATGACGACTTCCACTTCTACCCGAATTTCCAGGTGGTGCAGATCTACGGATTGTCCGCCAACCTAGAATGGGAGCCCCACTACGCTCCGCGTATACGGGCCAACACCATGTACTTCAGCCAGTAACCTGGCTGACCGATCCAGCGCAACGGCGGCGCCCCGGGATAACCCCGGGGCGCTTTGCTTTTTGGCATCCGCCGCTCGACAGCAACCATGCCGAAAGTCGAATATCGCAATGGTCATGCGATTACAATGACAATGACCCGAATATACAGCGCCTTCAATAAGTATTAGCGCATATGTCGAGGTTATGATATATTCTTTGGAGTTAAACGTGATGTAATCCGTAACATGAACGAGGACGGTGCGAAATGAAACCAGTACCAATAACGCACATTTCCGTCGGAAGCATCTTGACTGTGCTGGGCTTTGCGATGGCAACCGTTATCATTGCTTGCGGCGCAGCGGAAGAGACTGCCCCTCAGCCAACGGCAGACTCCGCACCCCCGCCGGCCGCGGCTCCCGCGGCCCCTCCTGCGGCCGAAGCGCCTTCCGCCCCTTCCACATCACAGGGCAGCCAACCAGCCGCAAATCCGACACCTTCGCCGACGCCTTTCGCCACCGTCAGGCCGACATTCACTCCGGTTCCTGTTGAATCAATAATCGCCAAGGACACCATAATTCTGGTGACCCAGGAAGAGCCGAACCAGCTGGGGCCGTGGAGCGAAGGTTGCCAGGGCAATGTGCCCAGCATGGTTTGCGAAGAGGTTGCCAGCGACCCGATCACTTGGATCGACAGCAACACCTTTCAAGTTGTACCACTCAGCGGGATTGAAGGATGGGAGCAAACCGCACCCGATACATGGCGTTTCATGGTACGGCAGGGAGTCGAGTTTCACAACGGAGAGCCAATGAACGCCGAAGCCCTGAAGCTGGGAATGGACATCGCCGGGGACCCAACCCACGACGGGGCCGCCAGCTTCCATGGCCCGCTCCACGCCGTTGTCGTTGACGAATATACGACCGACGTCATCTGCGATGATCCGTGTCCCATCCTGCCGCGACAGGCCATCTTCAACAACGTCCAGGCGCCTGCATGGTGGGCCTCCGCATCCGAAGATGAAAAAACCCGTACCACCGTCGGGATCGGACCCTATCGGGTGATCGAGTGGCGGTCCGGTGTTGAGGTCGAACTGGAGGCTTTCGAGAACTACAAGCCGAATGAGGCATTCGACTCGCAAATGCCAACCATCCAGCATATGTTCCAAGTCTGGCGGGGCGAAGCCCTGGTGCGGGCAGCGATGGTTGGAACAGACGAAGCGGATTGGGCGGCTGATATTGGGTTTGCCGAAAAAGACAACGTTCCGAAGTTCGCATCTGGAACCAACAACGAAGTCTACATTTATGTCCTGGACACAATCTGGCACCCGGAGCTGAGGAAGGTAAAGGTGAGGGAGGCACTGAACCTCGCCACCGATTGTGAGACCCTGATGGATGCCCTATACGACGGCCTACAAAAATGTTTTGGCAATATTTCGGCAGTGGGAACGGTGGGGATCACTCCCGAGAACTCAAAGGGTTACCCCTACGACCCGGAGAGGGCCAAGCAGTTGTTGGCCGAAGCGGAGTACAACTCCGAAAACGAGATAATCATCTTCGCGCGGGCCAACAGAGTCTACCGGGACGTTGAATTGAACGAGGCCGTGGTGAACTACTGGCGGGCCGTGGGGATCAACGCCCGCCTGCAGATCGTCGAGCCGGCCAAGCGCAGTCAGATCGCAAACTCCGGTTGCCACCGGCTGCCCGATCCCCGGCTATGCCATGATGCTCCGCCGCAGCCCGAGTATTTTGGTTCCTCCCACGCAATCGAGACCGCCACCTCCAACGAAACCCTGGATTACGCGCGGCAGGCCTGGGCGAGGAATGGTTGCTACCGGCGTGGCAGCCGTATCTGCGACGGCTCCCCGGGCGGCCTACAGGACCAGATCGAAGAGGCCATGGCCACTCCTATAGGAGACCTGCGGCAGCAGCGTTTTGAAACCATCGCCGACATCGTCCACAACAACTACCATTTCCACCCGTTCTTTGAAGTGGTGACAGTCTATGGGATGGCCGAGAATCTGCAGTGGACGCCACGTTATGATCCCCGCACCCGGGTCAACACGATGAAGTTCACCCAGTAGCCTGTCCGACCGATCAAGCGCAACGGGGGCGCCCCGGGATAATCCCGGGGCGCTTTTCTGTTTCCTCAACTGTGGCCCGGAACCCCCGGAAATTGACATGCAAGGTTCCCGGTTTTCCTTCAAAGAAAGCACCGGAAGAAAGCGTTGCACCATGGCTGCCGCTGAAGATTAAACGGCCTTGACAAGGTGAGGCGGGATAGCTATAACGTTGACCTATTATCAATGCGGGATATATGTATCGTCTCCAAACATTAGTCGCATTGATATGATGGAAACCGTATCCATACCTCAGGAGGGTTTATATGAAAGGAAACCGGACAAATCTTTCCGAAATCCCGATATGGCAATGGGGACTAGCAGTTTTCCTTGTTCTGATGTTGGTTGCCTGCGGCACCGCCGCGGAACAACCCGGTGCTCCAGAGGCGGCCGAACCAGTGTCGGCGCCGGCCGAAGCGCCGGCCCAACCTACGCCGGTGGCCCAAGCGGAATCCGCGCCCGCACCCGCCGATACGACGGGGGCCAAGGACAGCATAACCATCGTAATGCCAGCGGAGCCGGGCAGCGTGGACCCCTGGGACCCCAACTGCAACGCGACGCTGGACACGGCGGTATGCAACGAAATCGTCAACGAACCGTTCACCTGGATTACCAGCGACAATTTCGAGCTGGTGCCGCTGTCGGGCGTTGAAAGCTGGTCGCAGGTTGACGAGGATACCTGGCACTTCACCCTGCGCCAGGGCGTCAAGTTCCACAACGGCGAGCCGTGGAACGCCACCGCCGCCAAGGCTGCAGTGGACCAGAACGGGGACGTGAACAACTCCTCGCAGAGCTACACCTACCACGGACCTATCTCGGGGACAGTGGTGGACGACCACACACTGGAAGTCAACTGCGAAGTTGCCTGCCCCATCCTGCCTCGAGGGATGATCTTCAGCCGGATGCAGGCCCCCGAGTGGTACGCCTCGGCCAGTTCAACCGACCGGGGACGCACGGTCATAGGAATTGGTCCGTACAAACTGATCGAATGGCGTCCCGGCATCGACATACAGATGGAAGCCTATGACGAGTACGTGCCCAACCCGGACACGTCCGTCGTTGACGGCCAAGCCCCGAATATCAAGTATCTGACCAATGTGTGGCGGGGAGAAGAGGTGGTCCGCGCCTCCATGATCCAGGCAGGTGAAGCGGAATGGGCCGCCGACATTGGCTTTGACAAGAAGGACCAGGTGCCCCAGTTCCGGCAGTCGGGCACCAGCGAGGTCTACGCCCTGGTCCCCGACACCATGTGGCACCCGGAACTCAAGAAGCCCAAGGTGCGGGAAGCCATCAACCTGGCCATCGACTGCCAGACCATCACCGACGCCCTGCTGGACGGGATCCCCTGCTGGGGCAACATCTCTCCCTCGGGCACGGTGGGTCTGACCGAGCGGAACCAGGCCCCCTATCCCTATGATCCGGACCGGGCCAGGCAGTTGCTGGAGGAAGCCGGCTACGACCCAGCCAACGAGATAACCATCTACACTCGTTCCGGCCGCTGCTGCCGGGACCCGGAGTTCCAGGAAGCGGTGCTCAACTACCTGAAGGAAGTGGGGATCACCGCCGATCTGCAGATCGTGGAACGGACCCGGAGCAAGGAAATCACCAGCTCCGGCTGCGGCCGCTTCAAGGACGAGGCGGACTACGTCGGGGTGTGGGACTGCGCCCAGCGGGATCCTCCGGGCCCCAACTTCAATACGTCCCACATGAGCACCACCGCCACCTCCAACGAAATGCTGGACACCGAGGTCCAGGCCAACCGCCGGGTGGGGTGCCTGCACACCAGTTCCTTCGCCTGCTACCCGGAAATCTGGGAGAAGTTCCTGGTCGCCAAGGCCACCCCGCCGGGTGACCTGCGGCAGGAGCGCATGGCGGAGATCGCCGACTTCATCCACGACCAGCACATTTTCATACCGTTCGTGGAAGTGCAGCTGGTGTACGGAATGTCAGCCAACCTGGACTGGGAGCCGCTGTATGCTCCGCGCCTGCGGGCCAACACCATGAAGTACACCCAATAGGTTTCCGGCACACACGGATTTCGGTAGACGCGAGGCCCCGGGACGGTTGTCCCGGGGCCTTTTGGTTGTCCGGGATGGGCGTGCAGAAGGACCCATTGCCGACTTTGCGCTGGACAGGAAACTTAAGGGCACTTTTACGATCGGTCCAGAAAGCCATCGCTACGTATTATTCTTGACAACGTGGAATCCTTTATCTATAACGTACCCAATTAATGAGAGGAGGTATATGTCCGAGAAAGGGTAAAATTGACGGCATTGGAATAACTGAATTCGTAACATACGTGCAGGAGGGGATTCATGAATGGCAAACGAGGACCCCTGTCCCGGCATTTATCCTGGCCACTGGCAGCGGCAGCATGTCTAGTCTTGATTCTGGTTGCCTGCGGGACTGCGGCGCAGCAGCCTTCGGCATCCGAGGCTCCCGCCAGCGAACCGGCGGCGGCGCCAGCGGCGGCACCAGCCCAGGAAATTGCCCAACCCACTCCAGTACCCCAAGCCGAAGCCGCGCCAGCACCTGAGGAGACCACTGGAGCGAAGGACAGCATCACTCTCGTGATGGCCGCTGAACCGGGGAGCGTTGACCCGTGGAATCCTACCTGCAACGCCACCCTGGACACGGCGGTTTGCAACGAAATCGTCAACGAGCCGATGACCTGGATCACCAGCGACACCTTTGAGGTCGTAACCCTGTCGGGTGTTGAAAGCTGGGCTCAGGTTGACGCAAGGAACTGGGACTTCACCCTGCGACAGGGGGTCAAGTTCCACAACGGCGAGCCGTGGAACGCCACCACCGCCAAGGCGGGGATCGACCAGAACGGGGACGTGAACAACTCGTCCCAGAGCTACGGCAACCACGGACCGATTACCGGCGAGGTCATCAGCGAGCACGTGGTGCGGGTGGTCTGCGGCGCCGATTGTCCGAACCTGCCACGGGGCATGATCTTCAACCGGTTCCAAGCCCCGGAGTGGTACAAGACGGTGACCAAGGATGATTCGTCCCGCCATGTTTACGGCATCGGTCCATACCGGTTCATCGAATGGCGTCCCGGGATTGATATCCAGATGGAGATCTACGAGGACTACGTCCCGAACCCGGACGCTTCCATCGTGGACGGTCAGGCACCCCATATCAAGTACGTGACCAACACCTGGCGGAACGAGCCGCTGGTACGGTCCGCCATGGTGGAGACCGGCGAGGCAGAGTGGGCCGCCGACATTGGGTTCGAGAACAAGGTATCCGTTCCCCAGTGGAAGCAGTCCGGCACGACTGAAGTTTATGCCCTGATACCGGACATCATGTGGCACCCGGAACTGAAGAAGAAGGAGGTCCGGGAGGCCCTGAATCTGGCCATCGACTGCGAGGCCATCACGGAGGCCCTGCTGGAGGGGCTGCCCTGCTGGGGCAACATCTCGCCGTCGGGTTCGGCAGGTCTGACCCCCGAAAACACGGCCCCTTACCCCTATGATCCGGCCCGGGCGATGGAACTTCTGGAAGAGGCGGGGTACGACCCGGACAACAAGATCATCATCTACAGCCGGCCGGGCAACTGCTGCCGGGACCTGGAGTTCCAGGAAGCGGTGGTGCAGTACTGGCAGGACGTTGGCGTGAACGCCGAGTTCCAGCTGGTGGAGCGCACCCGGCTGAAGGAACTGACCAGCTCCGGATGCGGACGGTTCAAGGATGACGAGAGCTACATCGGAGTCTGGGACTGCGCCCAGCGGGACCCGCCCGGCCCGGCGTTCACCACGTCACATACCAACGTGGTAGCCACCTCCACCGAGCAGCTGGACGTGCTGGTGCGCCTGTACGGACGGATGGGATGCCTGCACACCAGCTCCAAGGCCTGCTTCCCGGAGATGTGGGAGAAGTTGCAAGTAGCTTCGCAAACTCCCATCGGAGACCTTCGGGAGCAACGGTCGGTTGAAATTGCGAATTTCGTCCACGATGAGCATATCTTCCTGCCGTTCCTGGAGGTGCAGCTGGTTTACGGGCTGGCGGCCAACCTGGACTGGGAGCCGCTGTACGCTCCGCGCCTGCGGGCCAACACGATGCGCTACACACAGTAGGTTTCCGGCGCTAACGGATTTCGGTAGACGCGAGGCCCCGGGACGGTTGTCCCGGGGCTTTTTGGTGTCTGGGATGCGGGGTTGCTGGAGTAATTATACGACTTGCGATAGTAATAATATCTTATGTATGAGTTATACGGATGATATATGGATTGACTCTACGAATTAACCTTGACAACCGGGCATACCATACCTATAACGTATACCACTATTAGAAGGAGGGTTGATTTCTCAGAATTCCATCCAATGGTCGGCAAAACATAACGGGTTCCGCAATACATATCAGGAGGGGATTCATGAATAAGAGCCGATTACCCCTTTCCCTAAACCGGTTCTGTCCACTAGTGCTGGCCATACTATTCGTCCTACTGTTGGTTGCCTGCGGCACCGCGGCGGAGGATGCTGCTGCGCCGGCAGCGGAACCAGCCGCACCGGCAGCAGCGGAACCAGCGGCGGCACCCCAGTCATCCACGGCGGCATCCGCCCAACCGACTCCAGTGGCGGAATCGGCTCCGGCTCCCGAACATGCTGAGCCGACGAGCGCCAAGGACCACCTGACGTTCGTAATGCCGGAGCAGCCCGGAAGTATGGATCCGTGGGGCACCAGCTGTACAGCTGTGATCTATACCGCCGTTTGCGACACCATCGTAAACGAGCCGATGACGTGGATCACAAGCGACACGTACGAGGTTGTGACTCTTTCCGGGGTTGATGGCTGGTCGCAGGTCAACAGCAATTCCTGGGATTTCAAACTGCGGGAAGGGGTCAAGTTCCACAACGGTGAGCCGTGGAACGCCGAGACCGCCAAAGCAGGTATAGACCAAAACGGCAACGTAGACAACGGCTCATCAGGGTACAGCTACCACGGATCCATCAGTGGTGAGGTGGTGGACGACTATACGGTACGGGTTGTGTGCGAAGAAGATTGCCCGGTGCTCCCCAGAGGCTTGATTTTCGGACGCTTCCAGGCGCCGGGATGGTATGCTTCCGCACCTGAGGAAGAGCGTAATCAAAACCTTTACGGTATCGGGCCTTACCGGCTGGTGGAATGGCGTCCCGATATCGACATCCAGATGGAGATCTACGAGGACTATGTCCCGAACCCCGACAGCTCGGTAGTGGACGGGCAAGCCCCCCACATCAAGACGGTGACCAACGTATGGCGGGGAGAGGAGCTGGTCCGGGCTTCCATGGTCCGCACTGGCGAGGCGGACTGGTCGGCGGACATCGGATTCGCCAACAAGAACAATGTGCCGGTAGCCAAGCTGTCCACCACCAGCGAGGTGTTTGCGCTGATTCCGGACGCGATGTGGCACCCGGAGCTGAAGAAGAAGAAAGTCCGGCAAGCCCTGAACCTGGCCATCGACTGCCAGGCCATCACGGACGCCCTGCTGGAAGGTGTCCCCTGCTGGGGGAACATAAACCCCTCCGGGACTGTCGGAGTTACCGAGCGGAACTCCCAGCCATATCCCTACGACCCGGAAATGGCCAAGCAGCTTCTCGAGGAGGCTGACTACAACCCGGACAACAAAATCATCATCTACAGCCGCCACGGCAATTGCTGCCGGAACGAGGAGTTCCAGGAGTCGGTCATCCAGTACTGGGCTGAGGTCGGCGTCAACGCCGAATTCCAACTCCTGGAGTACAACCGATCCAGGACAATCCAGCGGGCCGGGTGCGGCCAATTCGCCAAGGAGCCGAACTACATTGGGGTGTGGGACTGCGCCCAGCGCGACCCTCCAGGTCCCTCTTTCGCTTCGTCCCACATGCTGGTTACAGCTACCTCCAACGAGATGCTGGACGGCCAGGTACAGGCCAACCGGCGGGTAGGCTGCCTGAGCACGAGCACCCGGGCATGTTTCCCGGAAGTTTTCGCGAAGGTACAGGAGGCGTCGTCGACCCCGGTGGGCGACCTGCGCACCGAGCGCATGGTCGAGATCTTCGATTTCGCCTATGACGAATATATCTTCATACCTTTTATTGAGGTGCAGGTCATCTACGGTCTGGCGGCAGACCTGGACTGGGAACCCCTGTACGCTCCCAGAGTCAGGGCCAACACGATGCGCTTTACACAGTAGGTTTCCGGCGCAAACAGATTCCGGCAGACGCGCGGCCCCGGGGCGGTTGTCCCGGGGCCTTTTGTTTTGGGCAGCACATGGTTTATCTGATTGCGAATAGTTACTATTGGGTCTCGGTTTAAGCAACACTGAATTGACTTTGCGACTGGTCTATATTACATTTTGCGCCATTATCGGAAATAGAGGAGGTGAGGAAGCGGCGAGCACTAATCTTTGGCTGACCCAATCCGACCCAATACTGAAACGGAGAAATTGCAGATGCAAACCCCAACCCAAGGCGCCAAGAAGGGCGCGATTCTAATGATGGCACTGGCCGGACTGCTGGCCGTCATCATCATTGCCTGCGGCAGTCCTTCGGACACGCCATCGCAGGGGTCTCAGGAACCGGCGGGCTCGACGGGAGCCGCCACCGGAGCCTCGGAAGCTCCCCAACCCACGGCCACAGTGGCGATTGCGGCTCCGACCCCCACGGCCATGCCGGCCGCACCAGCGGGGTCGGGCGGAGCCGCGGCTCCCGCACCCACGGCGGCACCGCAGCCGGCGGTGGAAGCCCCCGCTCCGGTCTCCAGCCGGGACTCGATCACGGTGGTGACCAGCGGAGAGCCGGTGAACATGGACATTCACAGCGACGAGTGCAGCGGGAACATCGACCACATGGTTTGCCAAGAACTGACGGTGGACCCGTTCACCTGGATTGACGGCACGACCTTTGAAGTGCAGGGACTGACGGGCATTGACCGGTGGGAGCAGGTGGCCCCGGACCGGTGGCGGTTCTTCCTGCGCCCCGGAATCACCTTCCACAACGGCGAGCCGTGGAACGCGGATGCGGCCAAGTTCGGGATCGACAAGAACGGCACGGGCCTGAACGGCGGCGGATTCAGCCAGCACAGCTTCGTCGAGGGCGAAGTGGTGGACGACCTGACGGTGGACGTCCTCTGCCAGGATGCCGCCCGGGAGACCCGGGCATGCCCGATCTTCCCGCGGCAGGCGATGTTCGCCAAGTTCGCCGCGCCAGCCTGGTACCAGAGCGCCTCGGAGGAGGAAAGGGCCAGGATCGTGGTCAGCAACGGCCCGTACAAGTTCGTGAGCTGGGAATCGGGCGTGGACATTACGGTCGAAGCCTATGAAGACTACCAGCCCAAGGACGGGGTGTTCGCCACGACCTATCCGGCCATCAACACCGTCCGGCAGCTGTGGCGCTCGGAGGCCTTCGTCCGGGCCGGCATGGTATCGACGGGCGAGGCGGACTGGGCCGACAACATCGGGTTTGAGAACGCCGAGGTGGTCCCCCAGGCCATCCAGTCAGGCACCAACGAGATCTATACCCTGGTCGCCGACAACATCTGGCACCCGGAGCTGAAGAAGAAGGAAGTCCGCATGGCCCTGGCCCACGCCATTGACTGCCAGGCGATTGTGGAGTCCCTGTACGACGGGCGAAACGAGTGCTTCGGGAACATCTCCCAGCCAGGAACGCTGGGCATAACCGAGGAGAACTCGAAGCCCTACGCGTACGATCCCGACATGTCCCGGCGGCTGCTGGAAGAGGCCGGGTATGACCAGGAGAACGAGATCCGCATTCACACCCGCAGCGGCCGGGTGTACCGGGACGTTGAGCTTCACGAAGCCGTCGTGGGGTACTGGAAGGAGGTGGGAGTCACCGCCAGCGTGCAGGTCCTGGAGAACGCGCAGGCGACCAACCACCGGCGCGCGGGCTGCGGCAAGTTCAACGGGCAGGAAGGCTACGCCGAGGCGATGGACTGCGCCGAGCGGGGGCCGGCTCCGCCGATCAACGCGACGACTCACTACTACGAGACGGCGACTTCCAACGAGCAACTGGACTTTGCCCGGCAGGGCACGCTGCGCCTGAGCTGCTTCAACGTCAACAGCCGGGTGTGCTACCCGGACCTGGAGGAACAGATCCGCGTCGCCCAGGAAACCCCGCTGGGAGACCTGCGACGGGAGCGGATGGAGGCCATCGCGCAGAGGGCCCACGACGAGTACTGGTTCATCCCGTTCTTCCACGTCCAGGCGGTGTACGGCCTGGCGGAAGACCTGGTGTGGACGCCGCGCTACGACCCGCGCATAAGGGTCAGCACGATGTACTTCAAGTAGGGAAGGGGCCAGACGGCCCCCACCCGGTCCACTGAGGACGCTACGCCCCGGGGTTTGCACCCCGGGGCTTTCGTCTATCTGCTGTTTCTCCGGTCCCCGGGCCGCAGCGCAACGCTTGCTTGGGGCCGGCGGTTGGGGAGGTTATAACCCGGGGGAAGTCCAGGGGGCCATCATCATGCGGAGCCTGTCGGGTTCGGGGTCCTCGTCCTTCTCGCGGCAGCTATCGAGGTAGCGGATGAGGGGCATGACGTTGGGAACCATGATGCCGGCGGCGTAGGCCCGGCGAGTGAAGGTACGCCATTCGGGAAGGGGCTTCTTTTCAGCCCGGGCGACGTGCCACTCGATGCAGAACTCCACGCCCAACCGGTCGAGGATGAGGTGGGCGCGGGCGAGGACCAAGCGGCGGCGGATGGAGGAGATGCCGGACTTCACAGCCTGTATGCCTCAGAACTTGGAGTAGTGGGTCTGCCAGATCTTCAGGGCGTCACGGAGGGTCTCGACCTCGTCCTGGAGCTTTTTCATCTCGTTGAGCTGCATACCGAAGGAAAGGGCGGTGCGGGCGGCGCGGATGCGGACGTCGTGGCTGGCGGCGTTCTGCATGGCATCGGCGAGGACGCTGACGCTGAAGAGCATGAGTTCCTGAAGCTCGGAGCGGGCCATCTCGGCGGCTTCCTGGCGGAGGCGGACCAGTTCGTCGCGGAACCGGTGGTCTTCCATCCAGCGGTTGAGAGTGCTGCGAGCGATTTCCGCTTCGCGGGCGGCATCGGATAACGTGGGGGCCGAAGCGATGATGGGGAGAGCGTTCAACTGGCGCTGAGAAAGGTCGGAAGGATTTTTTTCTGTCCTATTTTGTCCCATTGTGTCCCATTTGCCTCAGTGGCGGGTGTGGATTCAGGCTCTTGGGGCCTGTTGATTGAGAAGCCTGCTGTTATCGTAGGAAGGCGGCACCAGGCTTGGCAAGAGGCAACCTGTCAGCAATTTTGGGAGGGGTTCCGAGGCGGCGGTGATGGGGCGGGGTTTGGGTGCGGATTGCGGCACCTGCATGGTGGTGTTTTTTCCGGGTGGGGGAGACGGGGTTGGGGGGAAGGATTTACCGGGGCCTGGGCCCCCGCCTATGCGGGGGTGACGGGAGAGAGAGTTTGCTCCGGTTGCCGTTCCTGCGAGAAGGAGTTACGGGGGCCTGGGTTCCTGCCTATGCAGGAACGACGAGGACGCGCAGGAACGACGAGGGCGCGGTTATGGTTGAGGCCCTTGCATCATGTGGAGTGATACTGTATATTAGATAAAGCGATATTAGTTAGCGGGTTTTGTGATAATGACAAGCGAGTCCTGAGATTCAGTTCTGGGAAAGGACCTAGCCATGTTGAATGCAAGAACAGACGAACGGAAGAGGTGGCAAGAGTGGGGGTGGCTGGCTTCGCCGCTGGCGGTGGCGCCGCTGGCAGCCCTGGCAGGGTTGCTGGCGGTGCAGGCTCCCGCAGCCAACGCGGAGGAGGATATCGCGCCAAGCGCGGTCATCGAACCTGCACCGGAAGACGCCGGAGTGGGCCTTTGCGAACTGGTGGCAGACGATGAAGCCGTTGCCCTTTACTGGCTGCCCTGCGGCTAGCAGGGGGCGTGTCCGGGGAGAACCGGACGGGGACGGAGGCCGTCGAGGACCTGAGCGTCGATGGGGTTGACGGCGGCCCGCAATGAGGCAATCCAAGAGGCCCGGGTGTCGTGATAAAGATCGCGGCAGCCGGGCCTCGACGATGCGGAGACCCAAGCGGAGAAGGTCTCGAAGTCGGCGACGGCTTCATCGTAGTTGCCGAGGAGGGCGTGGATGACGCCGCGGCTGTCGCGGGACAAGCCATCGGGGTCGCCTTCAACCGCAGAATTGCAGAAGGGGAGGGCGGCTTCCGGCTCACCGGCGACGGCGAGCTGGAGGCAGAGGGTGCGATTGTAGCGGGAGTCGAGGGGCTGAAGCTCCTGAGCGCGGCGGAGGTCGGACAGGGAGTCTCCGGTGCGGCCGGCCTGGGAGTAGACGAGGCCACGGTTGAAGAAGGCGGCGGGCGAATCGGGGGATAGCTGGATGGCCCGGGACAACTCGGACAGGGCGAGTTCCAGGTCCTGCTGGCCGGAGCGGGCGATGTGGGCGTTGGCGCGGTTGATGTGGGCTTCGGCCAAGGCGGGGTCGATGGCCAGCGCCCGATCCAGGTCGGCGAAGGCCAGGTCGAGGTCGCTGGGCTGTCCCCGGGAGATGTAGAGTCCGGCGCGGTTGACGAGGGCCCCGGCGTAGGCGGGGTCCTCGGCCAGAGCGCGGTCGAGGCTTTCCAGGGCGTGGTCGGTGTCCCGGTCACCGGCGCGGCGTAGGTAGGCGACGGCGAGGTTGAGGTGGGTGGCGGCGCGGCCTGGGCGGAGGGCGGCGGCGCGGGTCAAGTCGGCGACGGCGAAATCGGCATCGCCGGGGCGGTCCCGGTCGAGGTAAGCCAGTCCCCGGCTGTTCAGGGACTCGACGGAGTTGGGCTGGACGGCGAGGACCTGGGTGAACAGCCAGATGGCCTCGTCGAAGTCGGCCCACCGCCCGCCCATGTAGGCGCTGCCGAGGAGGAAGCGGAGGTTGGCCAGGGTCTCCTGTTCCGCCGGGGGAGGGTCCATAGCGCGGATGAGGACGGTCTTGGCGTCGTCGAACTTCCCCTGCTCCAGGTAGAGCTGGCCCAGGGTGAGGAGGGCGACGTGGCGGACCTCCTCGATGAGGCCGATGTTGATGGCGGCGGGTAGTTGGGCGGGGGAGGAGGCGATGTCCACGACCTGCTGGGCACGGGAGGCGGAACTTCCGGGAGGAACAGTGAAGCGGGCCATGACCCGTCCGCTGTCGTACTCGCCCCAGATCATCAGGGCCGCGCCGGAGGTTTCGACGGCGGACAGGGCCTCGGGCTCGTTCCGAACGTCGCGGGGCCACTGGACGGTGCGGACGGAGGTGAGTCCGGCATCTCGTATCTCGCGATCGATGCCGGCGCGGAGACGTCCGGCGACGTTGAATCCCTGGGCGCCGGCGGTGTAGTTGATGAAGGGGGCCATGACGATGAGGGACTCGCCGTTGGCGGCGACGGGGTAGACGACGGTGTCGCGGGGAACGGAGGTTGGGGGGGTGGGCCGGGCGGTTGCGGGAGGACCCACCGTGGGGGTAACCGCCACAGTGGGGTTGATGGTGGGGAGGGGTGGGTTTACGAGCGGGCCGCCCGGACCCTGATCGGGCCGGGAGAGAATGGCGGTGGTTCCCGCGATTGCGACAAGCAGAACGACGGCCAGAGCAGCGACAAGCAGCCAGCGAGGCCGGCGGCTTCCGGCTGATGGGGCCGGGGACTGGGGCGGGGGTGAGGGCACAGTGACCGGAGCAGGGGTTTCATCGGTATCCTCTTCGGTCGGGGGTGCGGGCGGCTCGAGCGGGACGGGTTCGCCGGGGGGAGGGGATGTTTCCGGTGGGACGGTCCCGTGCTCGGGGGAGTAGCCGGCGGAGAGGAGGAGCTGGTCGGTTTCCCCGGGGGTGAGGCGGAGAAGCTCGGCGCAGCGGAGGACGTCGTCGCGGTAGCGGGGGCGGGCGGTGACGCCTTCCTTCCAGCGGACGAGGGTGAGGCGGCTGACCGGGATGCGGCGGGCCAACTCGGCGTCGCCGATGCCGGTGCGAGCCATGTAGGTTGTCAGTAAGTCGCCGAAAGCCGCCAAGTGTTACATCTCTGATACGCTATTGAGAGGGAATGAAACACAAGTGATGTTCGGAGTGTACACCATGCCATGGGACGATGCCGGTGGCCGCCGGACGGTAATACGAGGAAAAAGAGGCCGGCGGACTCAGGCAAGCCCAGGGAGGCGACAGAGATGTTCAGGAAAGTGGCAGTAATGATTGGAGGAGCGGCGCTGCTGGTGGCGATGGCGGCGTGCGGGTCGATGGCGCAGGAGGCACCACAGGCGCAGGAATCCACGGCGAGCCAGGCATCCGCTCCGGCGGCGCAGGAAGCGGGATCGGAATCCGCACAGGCGCGGCCGCCGCGGGCGATGTCGGGGACGGGTTCCTCGGGGGAGGCTCAGCCGGCGCCGACAGCGGTTCCCGAAGCGGCGAGTCCGGCGGTGGCGATGTCCGAACCGGCAGCGCAGCCAGCCTCCGTTCCGGCTGCAGCAGCACCGGAGGCAAACCAATTGCTGAGTGGGCCGGCAGGCGCTCCGGCACACTCGGGAGTGGTGGTGAAGGGACAGCCGGTGCCGCTGGAGGGCGGCGACGTGCGGGCACAGGGGGAGGGGTTCAACTCCATCGGCGGGACGGATACGGTGAACGACGCTCCCTACGACCTGACCTTCTTCAAGCACTACGGGGTCAATCCGTTCATTGACACGGAGGACGACAACCTGTCCACCTTCGCGATTGACGTGGACACGGCTTCCTACACGGTGGCGCGGCGGTTCATCCAGGACGGGTACCTGCCGGGGCCGGACTCGGTGCGGGTGGAGGAGTTCATCAACTACTTCGAGCAGGATTACGAGAGCCCCCAGGGGGACGACACCTTCGCAATCCACGTGGAAGGGGCACCGTCGCCCTTCGGGAATGACCGGCACTGGCTGGTGCGGGTGGGCCTGCAGGGGAAGACGGTGGACGCGGACGAGCGGAAGGACGCGACGCTAATCTTCGCGATTGATGTTTCCGGCTCGATGGCCCGGGAGAACCGGCTGGGGCTGGTGAAGCGGTCGCTGCGGCTGCTGGTGGACGAGATGCGTCCGACGGACGAGATCGGGATCGTGGTTTACGGGGACCGGGGGCGGGTGCTGCTCCGGCCCACGGACGGGGAGGAGAAGCACGAGATCATGGCGGCAATCGACCGGCTCCAACCGGGGGGCTCGACCTACGTGGAGGACGGGCTGCGGCTGGCATACGAGATGGCAGCCAAGCAGGTGGAGGACGGGCGGATTACGCGGGTGATGCTGCTTTCCGACGGCGTGGGGAACGTGGGGCGGACCGGGGCGGACTCCATCCTTAAGGAGATACAAGACGAGGTGGACGCGGGGGTAACGCTGACGACGGTGGGATTCGGGATGGGGAACTTCAACGACGTGCTGATGGAGCGGCTGGCCAACGACGGGGACGGGGCGTACTACTACGTGGACAGCCTGACGGAGGCGCGGCGGGTTTTCGTTGACGACCTGGTGGGGACCATCCAGAACATCGCCAAGGACACCAAGGTGCAGGTGGACTTCAATCCGCAGGTGGTGCGGAGCTTCCGGCTGCTGGGGTACGAGAACCGGGACGTGGCGGACGAGGACTTCCGGGACGACACGGTGGATGCCGGCGAGGTGGGAGCGGGGCACAGCGTAACGGCCCTGTACGAGTTGAAGCTGCACGGGCAGCCTGAGGGGACACTGGCGACGGTGTACCTGCGGTACGAGGACCCGGACATGGGCACGGTCCACGAGGTCAACGAGACATTCGACGGCTCCGACCTGAAAGGCAATTTCCAGGGGGCGTCGGCGCGGTTCCAACTGGACGCGGTGGTGGCGGAGTACGCGGAGATCCTGCGGGAGAGCTTCTGGGCGCAGGAGGGGAGCCTGATGACGGTTTCCAACGAGGCGAGGCGGGTGCTGCAACTGCTGCCCCAGGATACGGACGTGGTGGAGTTCGCCAGCCTGGCGAGCACGGCGGCGGAGATCTGGGAGGCGCGGGAGCAGTAGGCAATCCGGCGGGTTGCGGTTAGGAGTTTTTGAGGCCCTGCCCGGGGACGGGCGGGGCCTTTGGGGGGGTGGCGTGGTACTGGTTGCTGTTGAAGGGTGGGGCAAGGTAGATGAGGCCAACGCAAGCCGAGTTCTTGCCGCGCATGATGTCCCGGTTATCGCCGGTCTAGTTGGGGGCATGGGGGAGCGGGGGCTAAGGGTTTTCGGGCGGGGGCCAGTCTTCGTCCTCTAGCCAGCCGTTCTTGCGGGCGAGGTGGACCCAAAGGCGCTGCATCTGGCTGGCTTCCCGGCGGTATTCCTCCATGCTCTCGCGGAAGTCCTCATGTCGTTGATCATGCCGGGCGAGAGTCTCGACAATCGCGACCATCGCTTCGCTGTGCCGGGCAATTTCCTCGTTTTGACGGGCAAGGGTTATGCGGTGCTCGGCAAGCTCGAAGCGGTGCTCGGCGGTCGTATCCGTCAATTGCCGGAGGGAGTCAATAAGCTAACGACCGCGCTCTCAATAATCGTCAATCGCTCCTCGGTGGTCATTGGATGGCTCCTGATGTTGTGTCGGGCGCGGGTTGAGTATGATGTGGGCTGCCGGCGGAGTCAACCTGCCGCGGGACATGGGGATGCAAGAAGGGCAGCGAGAAAGGGAGGGGAGGAGCGGATGGCCGCTGGGTATTTTCACACACCCTATTAGGAGGGGAGTGCCATCGCGGCTAGTTCGGCGAGGGTGGGCACGACGAGGGAGGGGACGGCGTCGGTGGGGCGGGTTCCGCCGCCCCGGTCGGGGCGGTTGACCCATACGCTGTCCAAGCCCAGCAGGTTCGCCGGGCCGATGTCGTGGTACAGGCTCTCGCCGACGTGGAGCAAGTTTACGCTTTCGACGCCCATGCGTTCCTGGGCCAGATGGAAGTTGCGCAGGTCGGGCTTGTAGCTGCAGGCCTGGAGGGAGGTTACGACGGCGTCGAAACTGATCCCCAATGCGCCCTGCGTCTGCTGGAAGAGGTCGTCGTCCACGTTGGAGATGATGGCGAGCCGGTAGCGGGTCTGCAACGTCCGAAGGGCTGCGACGGCGTCGGGAAAGACCGGCCAACGGGGCAGGGAACCAGACAGGGCGTCGGCTTCGCTCCCGGAGAGGGCGAGGCCAAGCTGCCGGGCCATGATCGCCAATACGTCGCGAAGGACCCGGCGGTAGTCGAGAAACTCTCCCGACGTCTGCACTTTTGGTTCCGAATCGGCGAAAAGGGCCAGGATTTCCTCGCGGGTTTTGTCGAGGCCGTGGCGGGCGCAGATCCCGGCCACCGCGTCGGAGATGCCGGTCTCCCAGTCGACGAGGGTCCCGTAGCAGTCGAAGCTCATCCATTGATAGCGGCTGAAGTCGAGCACGTTGTTTCTCCGGTTGGGGTTGCGAGGGATTACGTTGGGGGATGCATCCCCCAAACCCCCTGAAAGAAGGGGTGGGGGTTACCAGTAGAGGAGGGCGGCGAGGGCGCCGGTCATCATGGTGGCGATGTTGCCGGCGAGGACGGACTTGAGGCCAAGCTGGGCGATTTCGAGGCGGCGGCCGGGGACGAGGGCGCCGATGCCTCCGAGCATGATGCCAAGGCTGGCGAAGTTGGCGAAGCCGCAGAGGGCGTAGGTCATGATGAGGCTGCCGCGGTCGCCCAGGGCCCCGTCGGGCAGGTTGGCCATGTTGAGGTAGGCTAGGAATTCGTTGAGGACGACCTTGGTCCCCATCAGCTGCCCGGCGGTGACGGCCTCGTTCCAGGGGACGCCGAGGGTCCAGACGACGGGGGCGAGGACCCATCCGAGGGTGCGCTGGACGGTTAGGGGGGCGGCGTATACGTCGGGGAACAGCCCAAGGATGATGTTGGCCAGCTCGACGAGGGCGACGAGGACGATAAGCATTCCGATGATGTAGGCGAGGAGGCGGAGGCCGTCAATGGTGCCGCGGGTGACGGCGTCGACGCCGTTTTCGTACATGGTCTCCAGCTGGACCTCCTGTTCGGCCTCGGCGCCCGACGGGGGGGACATGATGACGGCGATGACAACGGCGGCGGGGGCGCTGATGATGGAGGCGGTGAGAAGGTGTCCAGCGGCGTCCGGGATGATGTCCTTGAGGAGGGTGGCGTAGACGGCGAAGACGGTGCCGGCGATGGTGGCCATGCCGCCGGTCATGACGATGAACAGCTCGGAGCGGGTCATGCGCTCAAGGTAGGGGCGGACCAGCAGGGGAGCTTCGACCATTCCGATGAAGACATTGGCGGAGAGGGCGAAGCTGGATGCGCCGCTGATGCGGAGGGTCTTTCCCAGCACCCAGGCGAATCCCCGGACGACCCAGGGGAGGAGACGGTAGTGGTAGAGGACGGCGGACAGGGCGCTGATGAGGATTACGAGGGGCAGGATGCGGAGGGCGAAGACGAAGGAACCGCCGGGGACGGTCTCCTCGTAGGGGATGGGGCCGCCGCCGAGGAATCCGAAGACCATGGTGGTGCCGGCCTGGGTGGCGCGGAGGAGAGCTTCGACGACGTAGGCTATCCAGGCGAAGGCCCACTGGGAGCCGGGGAGCTTGAGGAGGAGCAGGGCCAGGGCAAGCTGGAGGGCGAGTCCGGCGGCGACGGTCTGCCAGGGGAAGGAGCGGCGGCGCTCGCTGATGGCCCAGGCCAATCCGACGAGAAGGGCGAGGCCAAGGAGGGGCTGGAGGGCGGTGAGGATGGCCACGTTAGGGGGTTTCCTGGCGGGTCAGCATAGGGCTTGAATGTACATTGAAGGTTAAGAAACTATCTCAAAACTATTGGCCAACGTAGTGTGTGCGTTACATCTCTATAATGCGGCGGCATTTCACCCCCATCCTAACCTTCCCCCGTCAAGGGGGAAGGGACTTTTGAGATAGTTTCTAAGTGAACTCGGACAGAGGCAATTGTCTTCTTGATACACCGAATAGCGAACTGGATATCACTAGCTGCCTGGCAAGATCAACCCTGCCCGTGGATGTGGATCCAAGAGCAAAGTGTCGTTGGACGGATCGGCTCGAACGTCACACAGGTTCAGGAAGTTCCTGCCGATCAAGGAAGGCAACTGATAAATGAGTGGGTCGAGCGGATGGGTCCACACATCGCAAATACTAATCGGACTCGTCCAGACAACCCAATCACCACCCTCTCCAAAGACAAGGGCCGATTGAACGGAATAGTAATACAGACCACCACCGATTCCCGAGTGCTGTACCCTGGTATCAGGGTCCAAGATGCTGGAGTCCAATCCAAGGGCGGCTATATCCCCAGGATGGAGGCAGGTAACATCGGCGCCAGTGTCGATCAAGAGATCGATGTTCCTTCCCAAGGGTAATCCAGGCAACGAAACAAAGGCCCGCACATAAGGTGCGGACGGGCGTGATCCTGGCAGGGCAGCGTAATACCCGTGAATCAACGGGCCGTCCCCGACAGAATCCTGGAAACGGGTTCGCTCGACAGGTATTCCAGAGCGGCGAGGTGAACGGGGACATTTTTCTCGTTGGCCGCATGAAGGGCAGATTCAATGGTGGGCCCTCTGGCCACAAGTTCCTCCCCGAATACCACCACCCACTGGCCGGGGTATTGTTCGGCCCAGTCGAGCCGGTGGTTATTCAGGAACATCGTGTCCTTCTTGAACTGATCCAAGTAAACCCCGATGGTCGCAAGGTCTTCGGCGCTGGCAACCGGGTCCAACGGCTTTTCCAGCATACGCCCCGTCCTTCTGTACCGAAAATTCGGAAAGGGATGCCTGCTTACCCGCTCCTGCATCCCTATCCTTGCTAGTTTTAAGACATAACACCGGTGCTGCTGCCCAATGTGGGGACAACGGCTCTATCATACCCGGTCACATCAGGGAACCCAAATAACTCCCCTTGGAAAGCCTCCCGCAGACGGGTCAGGTGGTGAAGGCGCGGGGGCGGAGGGCCTGCGGGCGCTGCTTCCAGACGACGGCGAGGATGAAGCAGGCGCTGGCGACGAGGGCCATGACCGGGCCGGAGGGGAGGTTGTAGTAGAAGGAGATGTACATTCCGGCGATGGCGGAGACGACTCCGACGGCGACGCTGAGAAGCATGGCGCGGGGGAAGTTGTTGACCAGGAGCAGGGCGGTGGCCGACGGGGTGATGAGCATGGATATGACGAGGATGATGCCCACCGCCTGGAGCGCCATAACGACCACCACGGCGAGCATGGACAGGAGCAGGTATTCCAGCTTGTCGGTGGGGAGGCCGATGACGGCCGCTCCGGAGGGGTCGAAGCTGGAGAACACCAGCTCCTTGTGGAGACCGATGACGAGGGCCAGCACGGCCAGGGCCAGCCCGCCGGTGACCAGCACGTCGGTGCGGGATACGCCCAGGACCTGTCCGAGGAGGAGGTCTTCGAGGCTGACGGAGATCCCGCCGATGATCTTGAGCATGACCAAGCCCACAGCGAAGAGGGCGGCGAACATGATTCCTATGGACGTGTCCTCGCCGATGCCGGTGCGGCGGATGAGGAAGCCGATGCCGAGAGCTACGACAATGGCCATGGGGACGGCGCCGGCGAAGGGGCTGACGCCGATGAAGAAGGCGGCGACCATTCCGGGCATGACGGAGTGGGCGAGGGCATCGCCCATGAAGCCCAGGCCGCGGGTGACGACGTAGACGCCGACGACCGGGCACATGATTCCGACCAGCACCGATACGATGAGGGCGCGGACCATGAAGCCGTACTGGAAGGGCCCGAAGACGGCCTCAGTTACGATGTCCATGTTCATCTCCGGCCAACCCGTGGCCGTGACCGGGCACTCCGCCGAAGGGGCCGTAAAGCTCGGTGAGCAGCTCAGCGGTGAGGACGTCGTTGGGGGCACCGCAGGCGCAGACACGGCAGTTGATGCAGAGGCACTCGTCGCAGTAGTGGGACAGGTGGTTGACGTCGTGGGAAGAGAGGAGAATGGTGCGTCCCTCATCGCGGAGGTCCGTGAGCACGGAGACCAAGGACTCCTGGGAGGGGATGTCCACACCGCTGAAGGCCTCGTCCAGCAGGAGGACGTCGGCGCCCTGGGCGAGGGCGCGGGCCACGAAGACCCGCTGGCGCTGTCCGCCGGACAGCTCGGCTACCAGAGAGCTGCGGCGGTCCCACATTCCGACCTTCTTCAAGGCATCCTCGGCAGCGGCCTTGTCCGCCTTGCCGGGGCGGCGGAACCAGCCGATGCGGCGGGTGCGTCCCTGCATGACCACGTCCCAAGCGCTCATGGGAAGACGCCAGTTGACCCTTTCGGACTGGGGAACGTAGGCCACCAGGTCGCGGGTCTCGCCGATGGGCCTCCCGTGGACGAGGACGCGGCCGGAGGTGGCGGGCAGGAGGGAGACGATGACGTTGAAGAGGGTGCTCTTGCCGGCCCCGTTGGGGCCCACGACTCCCATGAGACAGCCGGGGCCGGCGTCGAAGGAAACGTTGTCCAGGACAAGATTTCCCTCGAGCTCGACGGTCAGGGCTTCCGCGGTCAAGGACGGCGGGCGCTCTTTGGCGGTCACGGGCTAACCCAAAGCCTCCACGATGGTTATAACGTTGAAGCGCATATAGTCGATATAGGTGTCGGCCTCTCCGCCGGGCACACCCAGGGAGCCGGTGTAGAGGCCGCCGACGAGGGTGGCGCCGGTCTCCTCGGCAATACGACGGGCGAGGCGGTCGCTGTGGGACCTTTCGGCGAAGACGGCGGGAGCGCCCTCGTGCTCAATGATCTCGACAAGCTCGGCCAACTCCTTGGCGCTGGGATCGGCCTCGGTGCTGAAGGGGAGGATGGCGCCGACGACTTCGAATCCGTAGCGGACAGCGAAGTACTGGAAGGCGTCATGGGAGGTGACCAGAAGGCGATGGTCCTCGGGGACCTTGGCAACTTCCTGCTGAATCCAAGCGTCGAGTTCCTCCAGTTCACGGTTGTAGGCGGCGGCGTTTTCCCGGTAGAAGGTCTGGTTGGCAGGGTCAGCACCGGAGAGGTGGGCGGCGATGCTGTTGACCGCCTGCTGGACCCGGGTCGGGTCGAACCAGAAGTGGGGGTCGTGCTCGCCGTGGGCGTGGCCGTGCTCATCATGGCCATGCTCCATGTGACCTTCCTCTTCGTGCCCTTCTTCCTCGTGGCCGTGTTCTTCGTGGCCCTCGGTCTCGCCGAGAACGCCGACGAAGGCGATCTTGACGGGGGTGCCGGCCACGTCCCAGCTATCGACGACTTCCAGGTCGTGGTCGTCAAGCTGGAGGACATGTCCGCCCACGGAGTCGGTGACGAAGATGGCGCCGGGGGCGAAGGCGACGTGAGGGCGGGCCCAGAACCCGGTCTCCACCGGAGTGTGGAGGGCGTCGGAGTTGGTGGCGACGATGTCGCCGTCGTGGGCGTCGTACATGCGGATTTCGCCGTCGCTCATGACGACGATGAGGGACTCCTCGGCAACGTTATAGCCGACCTGGATGGGCCGGAGGTCGCCGGTGACGGGGACGACCTGCTCCATGACGCCCTCCTCGGGCTCGACGATGTAGAGTCCTACCTCGGAGCCGAGGGCGTAGAAATGGTCGGATCCGTGGCCACCCCAGACGGTGCCCAAACGGAAGTCCTCGGGGGAGCCGGCAGGAGCGGCGATGAAGTCGTCGTGGAATTCGCCATCGTGGGCTTCCACGACCAGCACTCCGCCGGTGCAGCCGAAGACGGCCATGTGGCCGTTGCCGGCGTCGCCGTGAAGGTCGGGGCATCCATTTTCAGCGCGGTACAACACGGCGCCGGAAAGGTCCCGGATGTGGGCGCCGATGGGCCGCCGGTATGCCACGGGGTCGGAGGCGTAGTCAGGATGGGGGGTCGAAAGGGCGAAGAGGTCTCCCTCGAGGGGCACGGCTGCCCCATGTTGGGGACCCACGTTCATTCTGGGAGGAACGTAGGAGGAACCTTCTTCCTCCAGTTCGTGCTCGTTGATGAACACGACGTCGCCGGAGCCGTCGTAGAAGATGGTGGCCCATTCCTCGCCGACATAGAGGTGGACGGGCCGGTCACCGGCGAGATTCATGTCGAGAACCTGGGTTGGGCCTTCGACCAGGTCGAAGTGGTCGCCGTGGGCTTCAAGGAAGACGCCGCCATCGATGACGTGGGCGGTGTTGGCGTCGCTGGAAACGGCGATGGCGAAGCGGCCGCTCCTGGTGGCATAGATGCGACCGGCGCGGCTGCCGAGGTCGAACTCGTTCTGCTCGACGTCGCCGTGTTCGAGGTCAATGACGGAGACGGAGCCGGTCTCGCCGTCTCCGACGAGGAGGCGTCCCAGGAGCTCGACACCCTCTTCCATGTGGTCGTCGTGCTCTTCCATGTGGTCACCGTGGTCGTCGAAGATTTCGACGAAGTCGATGGGATCGACGGACTCACCCAGGGCGATGACGCTTTCCTCATCGCGGGCCGCGTTTTCCACCAGCTCGTGGAGCCAGTCACCCTCGAGTTCCAAGCCGACGGTCATGACCACGTCGGCGTCGGCGACCTTGGCCACGTCCTGGGCTCCGGGCTGGTAGGTGTGGATGTCCGTATCGGGAGGGAGCAAGGAGAAGACGTCGACCCGGTCCTGCCCGACGGTCTTGACCCAGTCTCCGACGATGTTGCTGGTGGTGACTACGCTGAGCATTTCACCGGGCTGGGCGGCCGGGGGAGAAGCGGGGGCAGGGGAGGGAGCGGAGGATGCCGCCGGCGGAGAGGCGGGCTGCGAGGTGGAAGCCTGATTGGAGGGAGCGGCGGGCGCGCTTCCACTGGAGACAGCGGCGGGGGCCGAGGCCGGCGCGGCCTGGGCAGAGGCCCCGGAAGGCTCCGACGGCTGGGCAGCCGGCTCCTCGCCGCAAGCCACGGTGAGAAGCAGGGTCAGGGTACATAGGCAGGTGAGAACGAGGAGGACTGGACGGGACATGGGTTAACTCCTTTCGGGTATGGGGTGCGAGAAGTGGATACCAGTACCAACAATGAAAGCGATCTGATAGGTCATCTCACTAACTGGCCATATACGATACGTTATCTCAGTAATGGCCGTTGATATGAGATGAGATGTCATCGGACTCAAAAAGGAGACTAGCTGAGCAGGGAGGAGCGGCGTCGGTAAGGGGAGCGGACAGGGTTGGCTTTGGAGGCGGGGGCTATCGCCGACACGAACCCACACCGGAAAACTAGGTGGGGGAGCCGACGGATGCCCGAGGCTGATTGTGAGTGGGTTGGCACTCCCGGTCCGCCTTCAAGATGAAGAATAAATTTGATACCTAGTCTCCAACTGGAGATTCTAACCCAAGTCCATCGCCGCAGTCAACACGCAATTTAAGGGTAGGAGATTGCGAAACCAGGGCCCGCCCTTCGGTCGGGCCGGAAACCGGGCAGGACGTTGCGGAAAGCGTAATCGGAGGAAAGGGTTCCCAGTTCCAGCTTGGGACGGGGCATAGTCTCGGCATGGAAGGGACGAACCGCCTAGCGCCGACGATTGCCTGGGCCTGGGACGAGTGGATAGCGGTGTTGAAGGTAACGGTTATCGGCCCAGGGCCTTTCCGGCGATTGCAATTCCCGCGCCGATTGCGGCGACAAACAGGGCCAGCCTCCCGGCGCCGTACAGCCGTTTCCACTCAAGCCCTAACTGCTGGTTCTCCGGTCCCCGGGCCGCAGCGCAACGCTTGCTTGGGCTCAGCCACACCGCCCCAGCCCCAGCTACCCCAAGAATAGCTGCCCTCCCAGCCATCTTTCCCTATCCACACCAACTCTCCCTTAAACGCCCCAGGGCCGCCTTAACGCGACTGGCCCCAGGGGCTTTGCTTTTGCCCGAAGTATAACTCGGTTTTCGTGTCCGCTTGGGGATAGGGTGGATGTGGTATATTGGTGGGTTGCCCTTCGGGCAGAACGGCACGGCGGTGATTGGCCGTACCGACGGGGCGCAGGGACAACACTCAGGGCAGGGGAGGAACCCGGATCATGGCTGATTTTATGAATCTCCCCCCGGACCATCCGGCATTTGGATTCATTTTAGGAGTTGACCCGGCGACCGGAGTGGCGAAAGCGACAGAGGTTCAACGATTGGCGTTTGTACAATTGGGCCAGCCGCCGGTCGCTGCAATATTGGTGTTCGAGCTTGCCAACGAGCCGGACAACTACATAGCGGAGAGGTTTGCCCTGAATCTTTCCCACGCCCGGAATTTACACGAGCTTCTGGGCGACTTCCTGAATGACCTGCCGGAGAGGACAGGCGAGCTATGAATTCGGGAATCGCGGCGTTGCTTGCGTTGTTTCTGTTTGGGTTCGCCGGGGTGATGTTGTTGCTTGGGCAGGTAATTCCCGCGAAATCCCTAGACCAATTGGGTCGGGTGGCGTTGGTGTTTGGCGCGGTTATCCTAGCCCTCGCAGTAGTGTCGGCGATACTCCCATGACCGGATGGCCGTTCATTCCAGGACCCACCCATCCCATAGACGACCAAAGCGCGGCGGAATCGGGGCAATCGCGTCTTAGCCGAGGAGGACTTTGATGAGGCAGTCCTGCCGCCAGCGGGCCTGCAGGCGCTTGCCCTGGGATTGCGGTCTCATTGCTTGACGGGGCGGGAGGCGGAACTTTAGAATTGGGGCAACCGGAGATTATTCCAAACGACAATACTCAGCCACCACGGAGGGTTTATGGCGATTACCATGGATGGCGTGGAACTGGGCGTTTCCATCAGCGAGAAGGCGGCGGAGAAGATTCGATACTTCGCGGAGAAGGACGGCATCACCGAGAACGTGGGGCTGCGGGTGGCGGTGAAGGGCGGCGGCTGCTCGGGGCTGACCTACGACCTTACCATCACCGACAAGGAGTTGGAGACGGACAAGATCGTGGAGCAGTACGGCGTGAAGGTGATGGTGGACAAGAAGAGCTACATCTACCTGGTGGGGACGGAGCTGGACTTTTCCGACGGCCTGAACGGGAAGGGATTCGTGTTCAGCAACCCCAACGCGAAGAAGAGCTGCGGCTGCGGGACGTCCTTCAGCGTATAGCCCCAACAACATTTCGGGAGTCCAATGACAGGCGCCGTCTCAGTCGAGGCGGCGCTTTTGATTTTGTCCGGGGGTGACCGGGTACGTTGGGGGATTCATCCCCCAAACCCCCGTAATTTATGGGTTGGACCGGGCGGGGGAATGACGGGAGGAGAGGTGAGGTTGTCGGCGGCTGTATAGTATCCTGTGGGGTGTAGAGAATTTCTTGCGGCTGCGGAGGAGCAAATGGAAGGGCTGAAGAAGCTGGCCGGGGCTTACCTGGTGATCGTGGCGGTGGTGGTGGCGGTGTTCTTCATCATCAATAACCTCCTGTCAGACGCCATCGACGTGTTGAGCGTGTGGTATGTGCTGGACGTTCTGATGGTGATTGGACTGGCGCTGGGGTTGATCTTCAACTACATGGCCAAGCGGGAAGCCGATGGGGCGGGGGACGGGCCGGGAACTTTCCGGCGATCCCTGGAGGCCAACGTGGCCTTCTACGCGACGGCGGGGGTGACAATCCTGTTCCTGCACAACTGGTTCGCGCTGCTGGCGGGAATCAGCCTGGAGGGGAACGAGCAGGCGTGGGTCATCTGGGCGGCGGTGGACACGGTGCTGCCGCTGGTGCTGGGGGCGACGGGATGCCGGTTGTGGCGGGGAGGGTCGAGTTCCTAAGAAATCCTTTTCTATCCAGCCTTCCGCAAGGGGGTCTTCAGGAGAGGCAGCGCGGGAACCAACCGTTGGCTTGACGGGTCGACGGCGAGATTGAATACGCCAAGGGTGGTCACTCCGAGCCGGGGTTGGGAACCGTCAGGGGCGAACACAACTACGACAGACCATTCCTGACCATCGAGGCGCACTCGGGTCTGACCGATGCTGTACTCGGCGGTCTGACCATCGGGCAACTCGAACCTCCGCCTCTCCATCTCGGGGATGCCCAAGCCGGAGAGGATGCTGGCGGGGACGGTTAAATAAGCAGCCCGGGTGCCGGCCAGAGCACTGATTGCCACGAACCGCCGACCAGTAATGTCTCCAACGTGGATGGGGACTTCAAAGGTTCCCATAACAGGTTTCCAAGAGGATGTGGGAGAACAAGTGTGCCCTCCAGTTTGACCTTCGCTCCGGAGACGAACGGGGGTCTGGATTCCCGCCTGCGCGGGAATGACGGGAGACCGCCGGGCTAGGCGCCGTTGGGTGGGGCGGTGTCGGGTTCCCAGCCCCAGGTGCGGGGGCCCCAGCCGGCCTCAAAGACTTCGCCGCGCTTGACGGCGAGGACAGGGACGACGGCCTGCTCGACGCGGCGGGAATCGAACAGCACGTCGTAGACCACCCAATCGCCTTCCCTGATGTCCAAGACGGAGATGTCGGCCTGCTTGCCGACCTCCAGGGACCCGAGGCGCTCATCCTCGCCTAGAGCCTCGGCGGGGTTGATGGTGCACATTTCGACGATCTGCTCCATGTTGAAGCCCATGGCGAGGAAGCGGGTCATCATCTCGGTCATGCTGTGGACGGTGTTCTGGCGGCCAGGGAGGGTGAGGTCGGTGCTGATGCAGTGGGGGATGAGGCCCTGGTCGAGGATGCGGTCGCCGATGTCGAAGCTGAAGTTGCCCCGCCCGTGGGCGGTGTCCAGCCAGACGCCGCGGTCGTTGGCCTCGCGGGCCTCGGGGACGAGCTTGCCGTCGGAGCCGATGACGCCGCCGGGGTTGGCGGTGAAGAGGTGGGTGACGATGTCCCCTTCCTCGAGGATGGGGAGGAGCTCGCGGATGACTTCGGGGTCGTAGCGGTGCTCGGTGTCCCCGATGTGGACCATGAGCTTGACGCCGGACTCGACGGCGGCGCGCTTGGCCATCTTGGGCATTTCGATTCCCATGATTTCGAGGGCGGGGGAGACCATGCGGGCCTTGATACCGCGGATGACGCCCTGGTTGGCCTCGACGGTGGCGATGGTCTTGTCGAGGTCGATGCTGGCCGGGCTGAAGATGTCGGGGGTGGTGGCCAATCCGGTGCGGCAGATGTGGAGGAAGGGGAGGACCTCGGTGTGGTTGTTAGGAATGATGTGGTTGGGGAAGCCTCCGAAGGTGTCGCAGCCGGAGCTGCCAGCGTCGACCATGGTGGTGACGCCGGCGCGGACGCCGCCGAGGTCGGCCTTGACGCCATTGCCGTTGACGCCGTCGTAGACGTGGGTGTGGAGGTCAATGAGGCCGGGGGTGACGATCTTCCCCTTGACTTCCACGACGCGCCGGGCCTCGGCGGCGGGAATGTCGGGGGCGACCAGGGCGATTTTGCCATCCTGGACGGCGACGTCGTTGAGGCCGTTGAGGCCCTGGGCCGGGTCGATTACGGTGCCGCCCTTAACTATAAGATCGTACATGAGGCCCAACCTCCGGCGCAGTGATGGTAGGGCGGATTTTAGACCGGGGAGTTGGGGGCGTCAATTTGGGGGAAGGGGCACCAAGCAGGACCCGCAATAGCCTGGCATGAGCGCGACAAAGCACTCGCCGAAGATCCCGGACCCGGCGGCAAGGCGGTGTTGGATGCGATGTGTGGAAATGAACCACCAACTTTTCCGTGACATTGTTTTGTATTGAATGATATAATCCATTCAACAAAGGCGCGGGATCCAGGAGCAAGACCCATGGCAGCAAGCCACGAACAACGCATCAGCCGCCTCGAAGGGGCTTTAGAGCAATTGTCGGCCCGCCTCGACGAGATGAATAGCCGCATCAACACCTTGATGATCCTGGTGTGCGGCTCGTGGGTGACGCTCATGGGGGCCATCATCACCCTGTTTTTCGCCATGTAGAAGACGGCGGATGGGGTTTTCCATTCCGGCACACCACCACCTCTTACAACCGGCTCTCACATCCGATGCTTCCCCGGCGAATTTCTCCATCACAAGCCAATCCGAACAGAAGCGTTTACCGAAGACCATCCCCGGGAAGCTGACGCCCCGCTGGAAGGGTCAATATCCCTCCCGACACATCCCGCCCGACGCCAGGTCGTTGGGTCAGGGATGTTGAGGGCCGGGGTCAGTCCGCAGGCTCCACTTCGACCCACAATTCATCGAGGCCGCGGAGAGTTACCTGGTTGCGGTACCTGGGCTCGTCGGCAAGGCGCAGGGACTTGAACCGGCGCAACAGCGCGGTGAAGGCGACGCGCGCCTCCAGCCGGGCCAGGGGCGAACCCAGACAGTAATGAATTCCCCGTCCGAAGGCGACGTGGTTGGCGGCGGACCTGCCGATGTCCAGGACGGCGGGACTGGGAAAGACCTCCGGGTCCCGGTTGGCCGCCCCCAGCAGACAGATGACGCGCTGGCCGGCGGAGATACGTTTCCCCCCGATTTCCAGCCTTTCCCTGGCGATGCGGCCGTCGAGCTGGACCGGGCTGTCGTACCGCAGGAGCTCATCAATCGCGGAGTCGAGCAGGGCGGGGTTGTCGCGGAGCCGCTGTAGCTCCGCAGGATTCCGAAGCAAGGCGAAGGACCCGTTGCCGATAAGGTTGCGGGTGGTCTCGTTTCCGGCGGCCAGAACCAGCACCAGGTTGATCAGCAGGTCCTCACGGCTGAGGCGTTCGCCGTCTTCCTCGGCGTTGGCGAGGACGCTTACCAGGTCGTCCCTGGGGTGCTCGCGACGGTCCGCCGCCACGTTCTCGAAATAGGTGAACATCTCTTCCACCGTCTGCCGCACCTGGCGGACCTGCGCTGTGTTGAGCAGGGGATCGACCGTCAGGGCAACCACGTTGGACCATTCGTTGAACTGCTCCCGGTCCTCGGGCGGGACGCCCAGCATTTCGGCGATGACGATTACCGGCAGCGGAAATGCGAAGTCCCGGATGAGGTCGAAGCGGGCCCTGCCATCCAGGTCGTCCAGCAGCCGGTCCACGGTCTGCTGAACGCGGGACTCGAGAGCCGACACCGAGCGGGGCGTAAACCCGTGGGCCACCAGCCCCCGGATGCGGGTATGTTCCGGCGGGTCCAGGTCCAGCATGCTGATGTAGGGGAGGTAGCCGAAATCGCGGCCGTCGTTCCCGAACCGCCGGTGGTCCCGGAGAACCATGTCCACATCCCGATAGTTGACCAAGACCCAGGAGCCTGCCAAGCGCATCCAGTGGACCGGGTCCTTGCGGCGCAGTTCTTCGTATACGGCGTAAGGATCGGCTCTAAGCTGCTGAGAGAGGGGGTCGTAGGCAACCCCGGACTCCAGCCGCTCCCAGGCCAGCAGCGCCTTCATGGCGGCCGGCTTGATTGCTGCCTCAAGGAACCGGGGAATTGGGTTCAAGCAACCTCCAAAGCGGGGACGGCGGGCACGGCCAGCGGGACCTTGACCGTGTCCCAAGGGTCAAAATCGGGAATGGAAGCTACCCCTCTAGCCTCCGCCGGAGAGCCGGTCCTGGGCCATTTCGCGGAGAATGTATTTCTGGACCTTGCCGCTGGAGGTCATGGGGTAGTCTTCCATAAGCATGAGGTGGCGGGGGATTTTGAAGCTGGCCATCTTGCCGCGGCAGAAGGCATCGATATCCTCGACGGTCAACTGACGGCCGGGCTCGGTGACGACGCAGGCGCAGGGGACTTCGCTGAGACGCTGGTCGGGGACGCCGATGACCTGGACGCGGTTGACGGCGGGGTGATCCATAAGGAAGGCCTCGACCTCCATAGGGTCGACGTTCTCGCCGCCAACCTTGAGCATGTCCTTGTAGCGGCCGAAGAAGCGAACACGGTCGTCGTCGCGCATGACGGCAACGTCGCCGGTGTGCATCCAGCCATCGGCGTCCACCGCCTGGGCGGTCTCCTCGGGCTTCTTGTAGTAGCCCTGCATGAGGGCGTAGCCGCGGACGCAGAGCTCGCCGAGGGTGTCGGGAGGCTGGGTCTCGCCGGTATCGGGGTCGATGACCTTGAACTCGTAGCCGGGGAGGGGGTGGCCGGAGGCGGCGCAGCGGTCATCCTCGGGGGAGTCGAGGAAGGAGCGGGTGCCGCCGACGCCCACCTCGGTCATGCCCCAGGCGGTGATGGTGGGGCAGAGTTCCTGCTGGGCGCGGCGGGCGATGGGCTCGCTGCTGGCCATTCCGGCGGCGAAGAGGATGGTGCGGAGGCTGCTCTTGTCGGTGGAGGCGCAGCGGGGATGGCTGATGAGGTCGAAGAAGTGGGTGTCGAATCCGTTGAGGACGGTGCAGCGTTCCTCTTCGACGAGGCGGAGGGCCTCTCCGGCGTCGAACAGGGGCATAAGGACCATGCGGGCGCCGGAGACGAGGGACATGATGGGGCCCTCGTAGAGGCCGAAGCAGTGGAAGAGGGGGAGGTACATGAGGATGACGTCGCGGGGGGTCATGCCCTGGCGGTTGCCGCCGTCGATAAGGGTGCGCTGGATATTGTGGTTGTGCATGACGCCCTTGGGAAAGCCGGTGGTGCCGGAGGTGTACATGAGGAGGACGGTGTCGTCGGGGTCGACAGCGGCGTGACGGCGTTCCATCTCCTCCTGCGAAATCTCTCCAGCAGCAGCCATCACATCGTCCCAGTTGTGGGTGCCCGGGCGCTGGTCATCGCCGAGGACGACGATGCGGCGTAGGTCGGGGAAGGCGGAAAGGTTAAGGGAACCGGGGTTGTCTCCCGCTACTTCGGGGCACACCTCTTCGACCATGGAGAGGTAGTCCACCGGGCCGGAGCGGCCCTGGATGATGAGGGTTGAGGTGTCGGACTGGCGAACGACGTACTCGAGGTCGCTGGTGCGGAAGCGGGTGTTGATGGGCACGAGGACGGCGCCGATCTTGGCTAAGGCGAAGCAGATGTGGAGCCACTCGGGGCGGTTGGGCATCCAGAGGGAGACTTTGTCGCCGGGCTGGACGCCGAGGTGGATGAGGGCGCGGGCGGTGCGGTCGACGTCTTCCCTGAACTGCTGGAAGGTCCAGCGGCGGCCCTCGAAGGTGAGGGCCTCGCGGGGGCCGTACCGGCGGGCGGCGTCATCGAGCAGTGCTCCCAGGGTACGCTTTTCAAACCATTCGGCCATGATGGCGTCCTCCCGGTTGGGTGTTGCTGCGTTGGGGAAAATTTAATGAGGTGAAGGGGAAACGTCAACCGGGGGTGGAGAACGGGGGGTGGGGGATTGTATCCCCCAAACCCCCTGAGATGCGGGGGTTGGGATGTTTGAGGGTGATAGAATTTGGGGCAAGATGATTATCCGGCTGGAAGTGAATCTATGCGACAATTCTCAGCTACGGAAGTGAAAGGCCGATGGGCGGAGCTATTACGACAGGCGGAAGCGGGGGAGACAATCGCCATTACCCGCCGGGGGAAAGTGGTGGCGCAGTTGTCGCCGCCGGTCGGGGAAGGAAAGGATTTCTCGGTTGACAGGCGTGGCCAGGAATCCTGGCAGGATTGGGTGCAACGGGTCAAGGATCGCCGAGCCAGACTGGAAGAGACCACCGTCAGCACCGATGAAATTCTTTCGTGGATTCGGGAAGGACGACGGTGATGAGGGACTTGGTGCTCGACCCGTCGGTAGTCCTGGCATGGCTGCTGGATGATGAGTATGAACCGGTCGCGGATGCGGTTATCGAGAGCCTGGCGGGGGACAGGGCATGGGTGCCGCAACATTGGCATTTTGAAGTGCGCAACGGATTGCTGATGGGAGAGCGAAGGGGCCGATTGTCGAGGGAGCAATGCAACAGGTGCGTCGGTTCGTTGCAGGCCTTACCCGTACAGACGGATAACGAGGCGGACTTGGACACCGCATTGGGTCTGGCCAGGGAGCATGGTCTGACCTTCTATGATGCGCTGTACCTGGAGTTGGCCCGGCGAAGATCAGCCAGGCTCGCCACGGTGGATGCGGCATTACAGCAAGCAGCCCAAGCGGAGGGAGTCCAGGACGGGTAACAGCATGGGGTTACTTTGGGGGATGTAATCCCCCAAACCCCCTGAAGTTATTAGATGGTGTCCCCGGCGATGGTTAGCCGAGGAGTTCGCGGCGGACGGCTTCGAGGCGGGCGCGTTCGTCGTCGTCGAGGTTGGGGTAGCCTTCGCCTTTCTGACGGATGCCGCCGGTGAAGTCGGGTTCACGCTTCTCCAGGAAAGCCCGGCGTCCCTCGTCGCCGTCGGTGGTCATCTGGGTGAGCAGGGTGTTCATCAGGGTCTGGACCCGCCAGGCTTCATGTACGGGCACGTCCTGGAACCGGACGACGAACTCCTTCATCATGCGGACGGCGAGGGGCGGCATCTTCACGACCTCGGCGGCGACTTCCTCGGCGCGTTCCATGAGGCGGGCGTGGGGGACGACTTCGTTGATGAGGTTGATGCGGAGAGCTTCCTGGGCGTCGAAGGGGCGGTCGGTGAGAAGGATGCGCATGGCGTCGGCGTAGGAGACCTGGCGGGTGAGGTAGGTGGCGCCGGGGCCGTGGCCGACCCATCCCTGGCTGAGGAGGGCGAACTTGAAGCGGGCGTGTTCCTCGCTGGCGATGCGGATGTCGGTGGAGGTGAGCATAACGTAGAACCCGGCTCCGGCGGCCCAGCCGTTAATAGCAGCGATGACGGGTTTCCAGATCTGGGGGTAGTGGTCGCCGAGGCTGCCGTCGACGCCGAACTTGGAGCCGTTGACGGTGCCGGAGGGGGGCCAGAAGATGTTTTCGGTGCGGACCCGTTCCCGCTCCTCGGGGGTGATGCCGGGAGGGGTGTCGAGGTTGTGTCCGGCGCAGAAGTAGCGGTCGCCGGTGCCGGTGAGTATGACGGCGCGGATGTCGGTGTCGTCCCAGGCTTCACTCCAGGCGTCGGCCAGGCCGTGGGAGGTCTCCTTGTCGAGGATGTTGGCCTTTTCCACGTTGTTGATGGTGACGTGGGCGACTTGTTTCCGCTTTTCGTACAGGACTTTCATGGGTGTGCCTCCTTGGGCAGGCGCCGGATTTCATTGCAGTATTGAATAGCAAAATGTTTCCCGGTTGGCAAGGGAAGGCGTCGTTTGCTTCAGGGGTACGTTGGGGGATGAGTCCCCCAAACCCCCTTCATTTAGGGGCTGGAGATACCTTGATAATCTCAATGGGGCAGCAGCGGAAAAGGTGTGTCTCCAGGAGCGTTGGATGTCTGAGATGGAATCAGATTCCGCGGAACCACTGGCTGAAATCCCCGGCCAGCCCGGCGTCGCCTTCGACGTGGAGGAGGCCGCGTTCTCCGGCTTCCGCGACGGTGAGGCGGCCGAACATGAGGAGGACGAAAACGCCGGTCTCGCAACGAAAGACTACATCCGCGGATTCCGGTCCGGGGTCGGCGAGGCTGACTCCATCGCCGTGGACGACGATATCGGTGGTTATTGGGACAGGATGCTCCACCAGAAAGCGGAACCGGACCGGGGTTTCCAGAGGCGGGCCGGGCCAGAACCCCCAGCGGAGGGCTCCGGCGGCGAGGGACTGCCGGATCATGCTGAGGGTGGCTTCCAGACCTTCCGTCACGGGCAGGAAGCCGGAGTCAAGGCGGGAGCGGATGTCCCAGTAGTGGACGGTGAGCTCGTTGACGCGGAGTTCGATGAAGTTTCCGGCTGGGACAAGTCCGGCGCCGTGGTAGCAGGGCATATCCCGCTGGTCTGTATTCAGGGCGGTGAGCAGTCCGATGAGGCGGTCATTGGACTCGGTGAAGGCAGGGAGCAATGCGTCGTCACCCAGTTCCTGCCGTTTGGCGATGGAGGCGTCGGCGATGCGGCCGGCGGCGGAGGCCCCGGACTCGGAGCCGGCAACGGCGCGGCCAGGAGGAGGGGAGTGTTCGCCAGCTATGCCCCGGGAGACGGTGGAGTGGTAGAAGTCGCTGCCGTAGATGAGGTGTCCCACGACGTCGGCCACCTGCCAGCGGTCGCAGGCGCTGGGGTGGTCCCAGGCATCAGCGGGGAGGGAGTGGAGGTATCCGCTTAGCTGGCTGGATACCGACTGCAATGTGTCGAGGCGTTGCTGGTAGGAGGGCATCGTGCGAACCTCCGGCGGGGAGGGTTGGGATCTCTGGATGATCCAAGAAAACTACCGGGTTGACGGGGTCCGCTGGGGGATTCATCCCCCAAACCCCCTGAATTCATGGGGTTGGACCTAGCTGGGAGGGTTGGCCGGATAATTCACCGGGAACGGATTATCCAGAGATAAAGTGAGGGATTGCTTTTGGGACAATTGATGGGGATCTGGGTCCCTGCATCCGCAGGGACGACGGAAGGGGCGCGTCATATGTTGAAGAGTTCGCCGACGGAGTTTCCCTTGTGGATGCGGTAGATGGCCTCTCCGAGGAGGGATGCGACGGAGAGGACGGTTATCTTGCCGTTGCGCTTGCTGGAAGGGACGGGAACGGTGTCGGCGACGACCACTTCCTGGAAGTTGCTCTTGGCGAGGCGGGCGGGAGCCTCGGTGGAAAAGACGGGATGGGTGGCGCAGCAGTAGACTTCGGTGACGCCAGCGTCGATGAGGGCGTCGGCGGCGTGGATGACGGTGCCGCCGGTGAGGATCTCGTCGTCGAAGGTGAGAGCGGCCTTACCCTCGACGTCGCCGATGACGTTGAGGGTCTCGGAGCGGTCGTCGTTGCCGATGCGGCGCTTTTCGATGATGGCCAGGGGAGCGTTGAGGCGCTCGGCCACGTCTCGGGCGCGCTTGCTGATGCCGATGTCCACCGCCACCACGACCAGGTCTGAAATCTCCTTGGTCTTGATGTAGTTGGTGAGGATGGGCATGGCGGTTAGCTCATCCACCGGGATGTTGAAGAAGCCCTGGATCTGACCGGCGTGGAGATCGATGGTCAGCATCCGGTCGGCGCCGGCGGCGGTGATGAGGTCGGCGACGAGGCGTCCGGTGATGGGGACGCGGGGCTGGTCCTTCTTGTCGGTGCGGCCGTAGCCGTAGTAGGGGACGACGGCGGTGATGCGCCCGGCAGACGCCCGCTTGCAGGCGTCGATCATTATCAACAACTCCATGAGGTTGTCGTTGGTGGGGGCGCAGGTGGGCTGGATGAGGAAAACGTCGCGCTGGCGGATGTTCTCGAGGATGCGGACGAAGGTGTTGTCGTTGGCGAACTTGAAGGCTTCGGACTGTCCGACGGGGATTTCCAGATAGTCGCAGACGGCCTGGGTAAGCTCCGGGTGGGCGGTCCCGGAGAATACCTTCAACTCATCGAGCACCAGGTCCATTACGCACCTTCGTAGTTGGGCTGGCGGGACTCGCGGAAGGCGGAGGTACCCTCGGCATGGTCCCGGGAGGTGAGGGTGATGGTCTCGGCGGCGGCGGCCATCTTCATGGCAGTTTCCAGGTCGAACTCCAGGCCCTTGTAGAGCATGAGCTTGGAGAGGCGGATGGCGATGGGCGGGCCGGCGGCAATCTTACGGGCCATTTCCCAGGTGGTGGACTCCAGGTCTTCCTCGGAGACCAACTGGTTGAGGAAGCCGAGACGGTGGGCGTCCTCGGCCTCGAGGAAGTCGCCGGTGAAGAGGAGCTCGGCGGCCTTGCCGATGCTGCCGAGCATGCGGGGGTAGAGCCAGGTCCCGCCGAAGCCGGGGAACAGGCCGATGCGGACGTAGGCGACCATGAAGCGGGCGCGGGACGTGCCGATGCGGATGTCGCATCCGGCGGCGAGGTCGAAGCCGGCCCCGACGGCGGCGCCGTTAATCATGGCGATGACGGGCTTTTCCATGCGCTGGAGGGCGAGCATGAAGCGCTGGGTGCGCTTGAAGGCGCGGCGGATGTCGTCGACGTTGTCGGTGACCCAGGTGCCGGGCTCGCTGCCGCCGCGGAGCTGTTCCAGGTCGCCCCCGGCGCAGAAGACCCTGCCGGCCCCGGTGACGATGAGGACGCGGATGTCATCATCGTTTTCGACGTCCTCGATGGCATCGCCAATCTCGTCCTGCATGACGTCGTTGAGGGCGTTGCGGCGTTCGGGACGGTTGAGGGTGAGGGTGGCGATGCGTTCCGCCGGGTCTTTATCCAGGGTGACGAACTGGAAATCGGGCATGCAATCCCTCCCAAGGTCCCGCCTTCGCCGCCAGCCTGAGCAACAGTCCCACGAGGGTGGGCGGCTCCGGAGCAACGGGGATTATAGCACAGGGTTATGGCGGGTCAACTTGAGGAGAATCGGTGTGAACAAAGGACAATTGGCGGTGGAAAAGAACTCTGGAAACCACCGGCGGGACAACCCATCCAGCGCATCACAAAGGCTGGGCCGGACACAAGGTCAGGTTTCGCCGCGGAGTTGCCGCAACTGCTCTTCCAGCTCGCGGACGCGGATTTCGGCCTGGATGCGGGCGGCCCGCTCGTCTTCCAGGGTGGTGATGTGACGTCCCGTGTCCGGGCCGTACCACCCCAATCCGCCCTGCTCCCAGCGGAGGTACAGGTTGAGGGCCCGGCTGTATCCTTGCAGGCTGCCGTCGGGGAGTTCTTCAATGGGCAGGGGTTCGTAGCGGCCGTCCACCAGGCGGTCACCGGCCAGCCGGGCACCGTGGTATTCGCCGGTGTGGTCGAAGCGCCAGTATTCGGGGATGCCAAGGGCAGCGTAGTCGTCCCGTTTCGCGCCGGTATCAATCGCCGCTGTGGAGACGGAGGCTACCTCCAGGACGAAATCGGGGGGCTTGCCCTGCTCAGAGATGATGTAGCCGTTGTTGGCCTGGTAGGCGGACGGGTTGGCGTCGAAGGCGATGAGGAGGTCGGGACGGTGGGCCCGGGTCCTGTATTCGTCCGGGCTGGCTACAATCCAGTGGTCGGCTTCCACCATGGTGGTGTCGGGTTTGCCGAAATGGATGGCCAGGTGGTAGGCGTTGCCGAGTTTGTAAACGTAGTCGTAGGCGGTCACTTCGTCTGGCTCACGCTCCGGCGGGTCCGGCAGGCGGAAGGGCGTTGAAGGTCTTGGCGTCTTGGGTGTGGTCATGCTGAACCTCTAGGGTTAGCGTATCCGTACCGCTTGGACGAATTTTGGGGCAGGTTGGATTATACCTGGCTGTGCGGCGGGGTTGCTGAAGCGCCGGACGGGATTATCGTCCCGTCCGACGCCAGTTCAGGAGCGGTGCGGGCATCTCAGTCGCCGGCAGGGGCGGGAACGGGTTCGGCGATGCGGTTATCGACGAGGTCGGCGCTGCAAGCGGCTCCGTCCAAGAGTCCCCACTTGACCATCCAATGGTAAGTGTCCTCGACGATTTCGTCAGTGTAGGGGGTATTGTAGGAGTAGCGGATGCGGGGCAGGTGGAAGTCGTCAGGAGTAATGCCGCCGTACCTGGCAGCGGTCTCGGCGAAGCGGGGATCGTCGATGAGGTAGTGGAGGAAGCTGCGCTTGTCGCCGTTAATCAGATCCACGGCGCGGACGACGGCCCGGTTGATGGCGGCGAAGGTGCCCTCGTCCATGTTGTCGCTGGCGTTCTCGGCGCCGAGGTAGTGTCCCTCGCAGACGGCGCGGCAGCCGACCTTCTCGGCCAGGGTTATCCAGGGCTCCATGAGGGCAGCGGCGGCGACCTCGCCGTTCATCAGCGCCTCGAAGCGGTGCTGGGGGGAGCCGTAGTGGGCCAGCTTGAGCTTTTCCTCGGGGATGTAGCCGGAGAGGAGGCGGATGGCGACGTAGTGGGAGCCGGCGTGGAACTGGACGGCGACGGGCTGGTTGCCCAGAGTGCCGGGATAGTAGTGGTTGGAGTCGCCGCGAACCATGATGCCCTGGGTAGCAACCGCGGAGCGGAGGGCGATTATCCGGGCGCCCTGCTTGCTTTCATAGGCCCGACGGACCTGGCCTTCCTCTCAAGCGCGGTAGATGGATACCTGAGAATGCTCGAAGGCGGTGTGGCCGAGGATGGGGTTGACCTCCTCAGGGTTCTCAGTGTGAGCCACCGGGCCGCTGGTGCGGGCGCGGACAAACTCCATTTCGATACCCTCGTCCTCGAAGAACCCTTTATCCTTGGCGACAACCCAGGGGAGGCTGAAGACTATGCCGCTGATTTCGCTGGTCACCTTTTTCATGGGGGCATCCTCCGGTGTTGGGTTGATGACAAGGCTAGCCGACGCGGGCGTAGTGCTCGCGGACGGCGGTGAGGAAGTCGGCGGGGTTGTCTCCGGCGACCAGGTGTCCGGCGTCGGGAACGGTGACGATGGAGCAGGTGGGGATGACCTCCTTCATCTTGACCATGGTTTCGTGGGCGAATATGTCGCTGTTGCCGCCGCGGACGACTAGGGTGGGGCAGGTTATCCTAGCCACGGCGTCCCAGAGCTGCTCCGAAGACCACTGGCGCTCGTTGCGTCCGGGGGTGCGGAGGGCCTTGTCGTACTTCCAGGTCCACTTTCCGTCGGCGCGCTGGCGGATGCTGTACTTGAGGGCGCCGAGGGTCTGCTCCCGGGTGCGGCCGGTGTATTCCTGGACGCGGGTAGCGAACTCTTCAAAGGTATCCAGCTCGTCGGGGAGTTCCCGGAAGTTCTGGATGCGGTTGCGGCCTCGGGACTGGGCCTCGGGGCCGGTGTCGACGATGACCAGGGACTTGAGCTTGTGGGAGTTCTTCGATGCCCAGACGTAGCTGTTGCGCCCGCCCATGGAGTGTCCGATGAGGTGAAAGCCGTCCATCCCCAGGGCGGAGATGAATCCATCGATGTCGCCTTGGTGGGCCTCGATGGTGTAGTCGCCGTCGGGGGCCCAGTCGGAGTCGCCGTGGCCGCGCTGGTCCATGGCGATGATGCGGTAGTGCTCGGAGAGGGGGAGGCTGACGAAGTCCCAGCTGTGGGCCTGCTGGCTGCCTCCGTGGAGCATGACGACGAGGGGACTGCCGGGGCTGCCCCATTCCAGGTAGTGGAAGTTCATGCCGTTGACGGTCACGTTCCGGTCGGCGGGCTCGTTTTCCAGGGTGAAGGGGACGCCCTTCTGGCGGGCCGCCTCGTGCAGTGTCAACCCCAAAGAATGCGAAGCCATCAACGTCCTCCCGGCAAGCGTGGAATACCCGTCAATGATACTCCCGGTGTCAAGGAAAACCGGCCTGTCCGGGAGGGGGAAAGCGGAAGCGCGACCAGCACCGGCGGATTCCGTCGAAGGCAATCCCATGCGTTAAAGACGGAGGGCATGTGCGGGGATAAATTCGGTGGTGCTATAATCCCCCGAACGCCGTAAGTTTTTCGTGAAACGTCCGGAGAATCGCACCGGACGATGGGGGAAGCACTGGATGTCGCTTTATTTCTTGTTGGCTAGGCTGAACCCGGAAGGGCAGCGGATGCTGCTGCGGAACCCGGATATGATGATAGATGCCATAGGAGAGGTACGCCCCGGCGGGGCGCAGATCCTGGGGCAGTACGCTGTCCTGGGGCAGTGCGACTACGTGATGATGGTGGAGGCGGAGGACAACGAGGCGGTGGGGCGTCTGGCCCTGGAGCTGGGAGTCAAAGCGGGGCTTCACACGGAGACGATGCCGGCCATGCCCATCGCAGGTTTCGCCGGACCGGGTGGGGGAGCGGAAGAGGTGCTGGCCGCCGCCGCCGACCCTCCAGCGTCGGAGGAGACAGGTCCACCGTCTGAGGAGTGGCGGATCCCGCCGGGGGACGACAACTGACCAATCCCAGGGAGGGGGAGCACCGCCCCCCTGGAGGACAGGATTTCAAGATTTCCTAACGGCCCGTCCTGGCAGGACGGGCCGGTGACGTTGGCCCATTCCGCAGGGCCGTCCGAGTTGATCGACAGCAGGGAGACGTAACGTGACTACACCAAGAACCCGCACAGTACCGACCGCGCTGACCATTGCCGGATCGGACTCCGGCGGGGGCGCGGGGATACAGGCCGACCTGAAGACATTCTCGGCACTGGGAGTGTACGGGGCGTCGGCGCTGACCGCCATCACGGCCCAGAACACGGTGGGGGTGACGGCCGTCCACGAGATTCCCACCGCCGACATTGCGGCGCAGATCGACGCGGTCATCACCGACATCGGGGCCGACGCGGTGAAGACGGGGATGCTGTCGAGCAGCGCCATCGTGGCGGTGGTGGCAGAGTCGCTGCAGAGGCACGGCGTAACGAAGCTGGTGGTGGACCCGGTGATGGTGGCCAAGAGCGGAGACGCTCTGCTGCAGGACGACGCAGTGGAGGCGGTGCGGACCCTTCTGCTGCCGTTGGCGGCGGTGGTGACTCCCAACCTTCCCGAGGCGGAGGCGCTGGTGGGAGGGAACATAGAATCCCTGAATGATATGCGGGAGGCGGCGCGGCGGATCCTGTCCCTGGGGTCTGCCAGCGTGGTGGTGAAGGGGGGGCATCTGGAGGGGCCGGCGACCGACCTGTTCTACGACGGGTCGGAGTTCCGGGAGTTCACGTCGGAGCGGATCGACACGGTCAACACCCACGGCACAGGCTGCACCTTCGCCTCGGCGGTGGCGGCGGGAATGGCGCGCAATCTTCCGGTGGTGGAGGCGGTGACGCAGGCCAAGGAGTACGTCACCGAGGCGATCCGGGCTTCCTTTGTCATTGGACAGGGGCACGGGCCGCTGCATCATTTTTACGGCTTCTGGGGGTAGGGGAACCGTTACGTCCGACTCAACTAATGCGGTGCCCATCAGACGGGTCGTTGACGCAGGGCTGAGGTGAAACGGTCTTCTGGTCTTGGCAGTCTTCCACAAAGCCAGCAAGGGCATTTCCCCGCAGGCTGGCTTGGGGTTCGGTTTCCTTTCCGAATGGCGGGTGCTATCATATACGCCGGTTCGAAGGCCCGGCCTGGCGCGGGCCGGCGCTAACGGATTCTAGGAGGAGCGGGCCCCAATGACCACCGAGGCGGTTAGGTTAGAAGTCCAGCCCAGGACGATTTTGGGCAAGAAGGTGAGCCAGTTGCGGCGGGCGGGAATTATTCCGGTGCACCTCTATGGGCCGGGGATAGACTCACGGGCGTTGCAGTGCGAGCAGCGGGCAGTGCTGAGGGCGCTGGCCCAGTCCGGCGGCAACACTCCCATCGTTGTAAACGTCGAAGGGGAAGGCGGAGAACAGCTCACCGTACCCCGGGAAGTCCAGTGGCACCCGGTACGGGGGAACATCCTGCATGTGGACCTGCTGGCGGTCAGCTCAACCCAGAGGATGGAAGCCCAGGTCCCGGTGAACCTGGAAGGGGATGCTCCGACCGGCACGCTGGTCACCCAGCTGATCCGGGAGCTGACGGTGGAAGCGCGTCCCCTGGACATACCGGGCGAGGTCATCGTGGACCTGTCGGAGATGGATGCCGAAGGCGGCACGGTGCGGGCGGCGGACATTGCGCTGCCGGCGGGGGTCACGCTGGTCACCGACGGGGAAGAAATCGTGGTGAGGGTGGAGCTGGACCGGGGGCCGGAACCAGAGGAAGCGGAAGAGGAGCCTGCCGCCGAGCCGGGGGAAGCCGAGGCCGAGGAGTCCGAGTAAGGACGGGGCGGGAAACCCGTCTCCCGACGGGTCTTTTCTCAACCCGACCCGTTGAAGGGCGGTGACCGTCCGCTTCGTCCCGCAGTAGACCGCAGGCCGATTCCCGGTTTGTTCACGGGGCAGTCCTGCCACCAGATTCGGGAGGCTGAAGATGTACCTGATTTACATGGGGGAATCCGGCAACACCGGCGGCAGCCTGGCCGATCCGAACCAGCAGCATCAAGTACACCTGGGGCTGCTGGTCCACGAGAGCCAGTTCGTTTCCATCAACGGCGAGTTCAACGCCCTGTGCCGCCGCCATTTCGGAAGTCCCCTGGGCGAATCGGGCACCCCTCGGGAATTGAAGGCGTCCCAGATTTACCAGGGCACGGGGTTTTTCCGGTCATGGAGTCCTGAGAAGCGGGCGGGGCTGATCCAGGACTGCCTGAACATCCTGATGAGGCGGGAGACCCCCATCATCATCGCGTACATCGACAAGCGGGAATTTGCCCAGGCCAAGGGCCGGGAAGACAGCCCCTATGCTTTCCTGGGCAGTCCTTCGGAAATCACCATCAGCAAGTTCCTGTTCGCCCTGAACATGTACGTGGACGAGCTGAGCGTGGCCGACGTGGACCCGGAGCGGTTCATGGAGGCGGACCTGTCCATCCGGGACTACAGCCTGGTGGTGGCGGAGCAGGGCAAGTCCATCGCTCCCGAGTACATGAATCAGTTCCTGCACAACGAGGTGGAGATCCCTTCCCCGGCGGTGCTGGAGAACTTCTGCTACGTTTCCAGTGAGTTCTCGGTGGGGACCCAGCTGGCCAACATGTGCTCCTACTTTGCCCGCCGGTGGCTGCAGAACCCGGAGGGCGCCCACTCCTACTTCGACGCGCTGCAGGAAAGCCGGGTGATCCAGGTTATCTACCCGGTGCAGTTCTACTAGCCGTCCCCGGCGGGGGCCTCGCGGGGGAGGTTTTCTTCAACTAACGCAACGTCCCGGCGGCGCAGCAGGACGAGGGTGACGGCGGATCCTGCGATGAGGGCACCCGCTCCGGCGGCGGCGGTGGCGGCGACGCGCATGGTGGCATCGAACCAGAACCCCAGCGGAAACATTATCAGCAAGTAGTCAGTGCGTGGGTCCAGCAGCCAGAGGTCGTTGGAAAAACTGACCAGGTGGAAAATCCAGAACAGCCACGGAAACGCGATAGCGGCGGCCGCTCCGAACACGACCAAGGCCACCAGGGTGGCCCCGCCGCTCCACAGCAACAAGCGGGCCAGGTCACGAGTGAAGGACGCGCCGGCGCCGGCAAAGCCTCCGATTATAACTCCCAGGATGTAGACCAGCGCTCCGCCGCCCACCAGGTAGACGCCGCGAACCAGTCCCTTGACGTCGCGCATGTGGTGGACTTCTTTCTCACTGAATATTTCCCGCTCCTCCCCATAGACCACGGCGCGCACCACCAGGGGTTCATCCGGTGAGTTGAAGTAGCCGCGAATGGCGGCTCCGGCGTCGTGCAGTCCGGCGGGGGTGATGCCAGTGGCGCGGGAAATGCCGTATTTCTCGAATCCGCGGTCGTAAAGGCCGAGGTCGTTCAACGCCCAGGTGACACCGGCGGCCACGAGGAAGATAACGACGGCGGGCACGAACAACACGCCCATTACCTCCCGATACCGGCGCCAGGGGTCGGATAAATCCATTCTCATTCCCTTCAGGTTCGGGGATGCTTCTCCCAACTCACGTTAGCATTGGGATTTGCTTCGCAATGTAAACACGGCGGCAGGAAGTCGAGTCAGGTCGTCAGGAGTACGCCAGCCGTTCTGCATCGTCGACGTATTGAGAAGTTTCCCGGATGCGCCTCTCCGTCTCAGGTATCGGGTCACAAATTCCTTCGTAAAAGCAGGCGCCGTGCAGGTGGCCTATGCGGGAGTAATACCGGCCCACCAGGGTCGCGTAATCAGGAGACGCGGTTGCCAACTCCATCAGACCTCGGGTGGTTTCGGCAGTGAACTCAGGGAGCCGGCCGGTGCGGGACAGGATCAGTGCGTCGGTGGCGCGTTTGGCCGCACACCAAGCCTTTTCAGCCGCGTCTCTTACGTCTCCCTCTTCCAGCCTCCGTATCGCTTGATCGTAGACCTCGCGTGCGTCGGCGAAAATTTCCTGAACACTAACCGCTTGAGTCATGCGCCTCCCAAATGCTTTTTGACAAAACAGCTTTTCCAAGCCACCCGAAGGAGTATAGAAAAGGGGCTTAACCTCTGTCCACCACGACCAAGGGATTCGACGTCCTCCCGAGTGTACCGTTAGCACTGGAGTCGGTTGTTCAGCAAGGGGCGCACTCCTATAATGCGGCCATGACGAATAACGACATTCCGGACAAGGACATGGGACAGTTCCAGACGCTGGTAGACATCGTGGAGCGGCTGCGAGCGCCGGGGGGATGTCCCTGGGACCGGGAGCAGACCCACGAGTCCCTGAAGCGCAACCTGGTGGAGGAAGCCTACGAGACGATGGAGGCCATAGACGAGGGCAGTCCCCAGCTTCTTGCCGAGGAACTGGGCGACCTGCTGGTGCAGGTGGCGTTTCACTCGGACATCGCCCGGGAAGCGGGGGAATTCGAAGTCTCGGACGTGCTGACCCACATCAACCGCAAGCTGGTACGGCGGCATCCCCATGTCTTCAGCGACACCAGTGTGCAGGACGCGCGGGAGGTAGAGCGGAACTGGGAACGCATCAAGGCCGAGGAACGGGAAGCGAAGGGGGAGCGACAGTCCGTGGTGGATGGGCTGCCCAAGGATTTGCCGGCCCTGGCCTATGCCCAGCTGATCCAGGACCGGGCGGCAAGGTCGGGTTTCGAGTGGGAGGACATATCCGGTGTGCTGGACAAGGTGAGCGAGGAGGTGGAGGAACTGCGGGCGGCGGAGAGCCAAGAGGAACGGGTCCACGAGCTGGGGGACCTGCTGTTTGTCATGGTAAACCTGGCCCGGTGGCTGGACGTGCAGGCCGAGGACGCGCTACGGCAGGGCAACCGCCGTTTCCACTGGCGTTACAAGAAGATGGAGGAGCTGGCCAACGAGCAGGGCCAGGACTTTGCCCAACTAACCCTGGACGAGAAAGAGGAACTCTGGCAGGAAGCCAAGCGGCTGGAGAAGGGGTAGGGGTTCGTTCCTACCCCTGGCGGCGGAGCTGTTCCTCCAGTTCCCGGATGCGGGCTTCGGCAGTCTCGGCGCGAGCCTCGGCGCAGATGCGGGCTTCCCTCTCGCCGCTGAAGGTGGGGATGTGGCGTCCCGTGGCCGGGTCGTACCATCCCAGATTGCCGTCTTCCCAACGCAGGTTCAGGTTGAGGGCCGGGCTGTATCCCTGGTGGGTCCGGTCGTCAAGCTGTTCTATTGGGATGGGCTGGTAGACGCCGTTCACCAGCCGGTCGCCGGCCAGCGGCGCGCCGTGGAACCGCCCCCCGGAGTCGTCGAAGCGCCAGTACTCCGGGATGCCCAGGGCGGCGTAGCCATCCCGCTTGACGGTGATGTCGCGGCGGCCGGTGCTGGACGATCCGATTTCCATGACGAAGTCCGGGGGCTTGCCCTGCTCGGAGATAACGTAGCCGTTGCGTTCCCGGCAAGCCGCGGGATTCACGTTGAAGGCGATGAAAAGGTCCGGGTGGAACAGGCCGGCACGGCTGGATGTCGGCTCGGGGGCGATGTAGACATCGCCCATCATAATGGTGGTCTCCTGATTCCCCAAGTACATGGCGAGGTGGTGGGTGTTGCCGGGGAAGTGCAAAAAGAGGTAGTTGTTCATGTCCTCGGGATCGGGGGCATCGGGAAGCCGGAGGTATCCGGTGGAGTTGGCCGCCTTGGCGGAGGGATTAGTGGTCATAGGTGACCTCCCGGGCTGAACGCCCTGGAGCAACTTGCGGGAGCCGATAGCCGCATAGAGCCATTATACGGCATACGCCGAATATCCCCTCCAGCGGCGAACACTCCAAGCCCATCGGTTAGGTCCCGTGGCAGCGTTTGTACTTGCGGCCGCTGCCGCAAGGACATTTTTCGTTGCGGCCAATCTTGCGGTTCTGGTCGCGCTTGATGAATTTCTTTTCCTCACAAGCGTTGCAGGTGCACGCCGGAGGGTGCTCGGCGGTCCAGCCGGGTCTGACCATGATGCCTCCTCAGTAGTCTCCGGTCAGTAGTCTCCGGTGACCAGGGACGGTTCGATGTAGTAGAGTCCTCCGGCGAGGAGGCGGGGCAGCTCGATGGGAAGAAAACCCAGGTCTATGCTGCGGGAGTCGCCCCGTCCCATGAGCTTCTCCGAAAACGAGCGGCGGGGGCGTACCCAGCGGGGGCGGGGCGGAATGCCGGCGCGTTGGGCCGCGATTTCCAGGGCGCGGTCGAAGTCGCCGAATTCGTCCACCAGCCCCATTTCCCGGGCCCGGCGGGCGGTGAAGACCTCTCCGGTTGCCAGTTCCAGGACCCGGTCGCGCTCCAGGTTGCGGTTGGAGGAGACGATGTCGACGAAGGTATCGTACATCTCTCCAACCAACTGCTGATGCTTGACCGTTTCTTCGTCGGTGGGGCTGCGCCAGAAGCCGGTCATGTCCTTGAGGCGTCCTCCCTTGTACACGGACATCTCGATCCCCACCCGCTGCAGGAGTTGCTCCAGGATGGGGCGCAGATAGATGACACCGATGGACCCTACCAGGGCGGTGGGCAGGGAGACAACGTGGGTGGCGCCGCAACACAGGTAGTAGCCGCCGGAGGCGCTCATTCCCCGGACGTAGGCCACCACGGGCTTGTGGCGTCCCACCTTCTTCAGGTTGTGGTAAAGGAGGTCGGAGGCGGTGGCGGACCCGCCGGGGGAGTTTATGTCGACGACAAGGGCGCGGTGGCGGCGGCTCCGGGCAATGTTGTCGAAAAGGCGGGAGTACACAGGCTCGCGCACATGGGAGCCGATGACGCCATGGACTTCCACGATTGCAATATCGGCCTTCCGTCGGAAAAACAAGGGCATCTGGAGCGCTCCTGGGCCTGCCCGGGGAACCCGCCGGTGCGGGCGCCGGGCCTGAAGAGGGTGGCAGCTATTGTAACGTATTGGCCGGTGCAGGGGCAGGGACATGTTCCCCGGGTAGGGATGAGGATTGCCCGCCGGCGGGTATAATTCGGGCATGGGAACGCTTTACGTGGTGGGGACACCGATCGGAAACCTGGAAGACCTGACGCTGCGGGCAAGCCGCATCCTGGGCGAAGTGGACCTGATCGCGGCTGAGGATACCCGGGTGACCCGCAAGCTGCTGAACCACCTGGGCCGGCCTGCCCCCATGATCAGCTGCCACCAGAACAACTGGCGGGAGAGGATACCGGCGTTAGTCCGGGCGCTGGAGGCCGGAGATGTGGCGCTGGTCACCGATGCGGGTATGCCTGCAGTGAGCGATCCTGGGAGCAACGTGGTGTCCGAGATCGCCGCCAAAGGGTTTTCGGTGGAGGTTGTTCCCGGAGTTTCGGCGGTAACGGCGGGGGTGTCGGTGTCGGGAATGACCGGGGACGCCTTTCTTTTCCTGGGGTTTCTGCCGAGGCGGGGCAAGGAGCGTAGGGAGTGCCTGCAACGGGCGGCGGCGGCGGCGGAGACGGTGGTGCTGTTCGAGTCTCCCCACCGGCTGGCGGCGACCCTGGCAGAACTCGGGGATGTGATGGGGAACCGGCGCGTGTCCGTAGGACGGGAGTTGACCAAGCTGCACGAGGAGGTTTTCCGGGGAACGCTGAAGGAAGCGGGCGAGCATTTTTCCTCACCCAGGGGCGAGTTTGTCCTGGTGGTTGAAGGAGGGAACACAGCAGGAGAAGGCGCTCTCGGGAAGGGCCTCGAAACTTCCGAAGCGGCCATTTCCCAAGAGTTGATGCGGCTGCGGGAGGCGGGGGAGAAGGCCAGGGACGCAGTGGCGGCGGTGGCTGAAGCTCACGGGATGTCCAAGCGCCGAGTTTACCAACTATGGCTGGAGACCGGATCAAGATAACTGGAAGTGAGAGAATGTTGATGTGTGGAAGTTTTCTAAATGAAAGTGTATAATCCGGCCAGCAACATTTGAAGGCATGGAAGAAACGATCTTGGCAACCGACGAACAGAGAATCAGCCGGCTGGAAGGCGCCTACGAGCAGGTGGACGCCCGGCTTGCCGACATCAACAACCGGTTGGACGGCTTGAGCAACCGGTTGGACTCCATGGAAACGCAAATCCACGCCCGAATGGACTCCATAGAATCCAAGTCAGACGCACGTGCCAACGGCCTGGAAGCGTCGATGAACTCCCGTTTCAACACTCAACTCATGCTTACCGTCGGGAGTTGGGTGACGATAATGGCGGCCATCATCGCCGTATTCTTCACGACATAGAACCCAATTGGCGGCAATCCCCATCCCCGGAGCACCATTCATGGCAACCGACGAACTGAGAATCAGCCCGCTGGAAGGCGCCTACGAGCAGGTGGACGCCCGGCTTGCCGACATCAACAACCGGTTGGACTCCATGAGCAACCGCATCGATAGCATGGAGGCGAAGTTTGAGAGTCGGATCAATGGACTCGAAGCCTCAATGAACGCCCGCTTCAACACCCAACTCATCCTCACCGTGGGCAGTTGGGTCACGCTGATGGCTGCCATAATCGCCATCTTCTTCACCAAGTAGCCGCTGCTTCCTTCTCAACTTCCACCGGCCCAATTTCTGCCGGAAAAGTAATCCGGTGTGCGCGGCTTGAAGGCGCGCGCACACCGGATTTGCGTCGAGGCGGTCTGCCGGGCGTTAAGCCCATCCACCTAACTGCTGCCGGCCGGAAGAGGCTGCTCAGTTATCTCGATGTTCCGAATCTCCAGGCGCTCGGTGGGGCGGGAGTTTTCGCCGCCGGAGCCGGCGCTGACCGGGGCATTGGCCAAGGCGTCGAGGGCTTCCTCCCCCGCGAGCATCTGTCCGAAGATGGTGTAGTTGGGGGGCAGGTTGACCCGGGCGCCGTGGACGATGAAGAACTGGCTGCCGTTGGTATTGGGGCCGGCGTTAGCCATGGCCAGGGTCCCCTTGACGTAGCTGCGCTTGACCTCCTCGTCGGGGAAGCGGTAGCCGGGACCGCCGGTGCCGTCGCCCTTGGGACAACCGCCCTGGATCATGAAGTCCTTGATGACCCGGTGGAAGCAGCCGTCCTGGTAGTAATCGTCCTTGGCGAGAAAGACGAAGTTGTTGACGGCTCGGGGAGCTTCGGAGGGGAACAGCTCGATGATCATATCGCCGTGGTTGGTCTTGATGGTGGCGGTGTAGCGCATTCCCGGGCTGATGATGAGGCTGGGGGGATGCTGGTACTGTTTAGGGGGCATAGCTTACTTCCCTTTAGTTCTAATTCCGCGCGCCTACGGGGCCTGCCGGGCGGCAACTTGTCTAAACGGCCCCTGGACTCGCTTTGGTGATGCCCGGGGTCTGCGGTAGCTCGAACCGGGCGGGGCAAAATGATGGGCCTCGGAGCGCTCCGAGGCCCTCGCAGTTACGATGGAGAAAGGGGCGGGGATCGGTTTGTCCGATCCACCCCTGCCAGGTCTAGCCGTAGCTCTCGCGGGTCTTGCTCTCAGCCCAAGCGGAGATCTTGGGGAGAACGGCGTTGACGTCCCGCTGGTCGAAGTTGCGGGCGGTCTCGGTGGCACCGCAGCGGAGCAGCATGGCGGGGAGGCGGTTCCTGATCTTGTCCAGGGCCCACTCGACCGAGCCGCCCTCGGCAGTGTAATCGAGCATCAGGCGCTCATTCTGCTTGATGGTAGCGTTGCGGTAGTGGTAGTGGGGGTCGTACTTGAAGCAGTCCAGGCGGAGCAGCTCCTTGTCGTCGCCGGGGACGTCGTTGCCGTAGACGTGGATGCAGATGCCTTCGTCGTTCTTCTCACCCACGCCGGTGCGGTACATGAGGCCGAAGGTAACGGCTCCCGCAGGGATCAGCTCCTCGGTGCCGGCCACATCGCCGCCCATGCGGGCATGCATTGCTTCCTGGGTCATAGCTCCTCCTCCTTGTGTCAGACTCGGCCTTTTCAGCCGTTGGAGGGATTATACTCCCTAGAGGCCGGGGGAGGTCAACGTCAGAATTCGGCAGCGCCAGGCGCTAATCTGGCCTAATTTCCGGTTGGCCCTTGGGCCTCCTCATTTACTGCCGAGACGATATCCGGGGTTGCCCGGAGCGGTTACAATGGGACTGGATTGCGGCCCGAATCGCAGTGAGTCGTGCAAGAATCCGTCTCCAACCGGGTCAAAAACCGTTGCCCATACGTTAAAAAGAAGGTATACTGAACTTGTGATAGTTAGTATATACTTTCGTAATACTCCGGCTGGGCTGGTGGACCAGCTTCCGGCAGCCGGGCCCAAGAGGGAACCTTAGAAAGGGGGGAATCTCATGGAAATCCTGAAAGAAATGTGCAACTCCGGGCACGAGCAGGTCGCGATGTACTGCGACCCGGAGTCGGGACTGCGGTCGATAATAGCCATCCACGACACCACCCTAGGGCCGTCCTGCGGCGGGACGCGGATCTGGCCCTATGCCACGGAGGAGGAGGCGCTGACCGACGCTATGCGGCTGTCGCGGGCCATGACCTACAAGTCCGCCGTGGCCGGCCTGCCCCTGGGCGGCGGCAAGGCGGTGATCATCGCCGACCCCCGCTCCGAAAAGACGGAGGCGATGCTGCGGGCCTACGGCCGGTTCGTGGACACCTTGGGCGGGCGCTACCTGACCACCACCGACGTGGGCAGCACCAGTGCCGACCTGGAGTTCATACGGCAGGAGACCAAGCACGTAGTAGGACTCCCCATCTCCTCCGGCGGCAGCGGCGACACCTCCATAATGACCGGGCTGGGGGTTTACATGGGAATGAAGGCTTGCGCCAAGGCGGCTTGGGGGGATGATTCGCTGTCCGGCCGGAAGGTGGCGATGCAGGGGTTCGGCAAGGTGGCCTACAACACCGCCAAGCACCTGTTGAAGGAAAACGCGTCGGTGGTGGCTTGCGACGTTTCACCCGCGGCGGCGGAGCGGGCCACCGGGATGGGCATACGGGTCATCCCGACGGATGAGATATATGACGCGGACTGTGACATCTTCTCCCCCAATGCGTTGGGCGGCGTGCTGAACGGCGAGACCATCCCCCGGTTGCGCTGCCAGGTGGTGGCCGGAGGAGCCAACAACCAGCTTTTGACCGACGCCGACGGACACGAACTGCGTCGCAGGGGAATCCTCTACGCCCCCGACTACGTCATCAACGCCGGCGGCATCATCAACGTGGAGGCCGAGCTGGGCATGAAGTACAACCCGGAGCGCGCCAGGGAAAGGACCGAGCGCATCTACGACATAATGACCCAGGTCATCGAAGTGTCCAACCGGGAAGAGACCACCACCGACGAGGCCGCGGGCCGCATCGCCGAGGACCGCATCGCCTCGGTGCAGAGGGTGCGGGGGATTTACCGTGGCGGCTGATCCTGAAATCGGGATAGTTGACGAGTGGGGTTGGCCCCCGCCGCTGGAACCAGCGGCGGGGGCCTTGTCTGGGAGGTGGCTTCCGCCTTGCCCCTGCCTTTCTTGCCCTGTAAGCTGATAGCCGCCGGGAATAGCCGGGAGGTATCCCGGGCGTCTCAAATTTGTGAGTTTCCAAAGGAGCCATCATGCCCAACCTGAACGGGGGTCACCTTTTCATCCGATGCCTGAAGCAGGAGGGCATTCAGAAGGTGTTCACCATCGTCGGAGACACCATTCTGCCGCTGGTGGACGCGGCCGCCGACGAGGGCATCGAGTTCATCGATGTCCGGCACGAGGGGGCGGCGATGCACATGGCCGACGGTTACGCTCGCATCACCGGCCGGCCGGCGGTGGCGATGTTCACCGGAGGGCCGGGATTCTCCAACGCCATCTCCGGTCTGCCGGCCATCTTTACCTCGGAGAGCCCGGTCATATTCGTGGCCGGATCGGCGGAGCTGCCAGAAAAGGGAATGACCACCTTCCAGGAGATCGACCAGGTCAGCATGGCCGCTCCGGTGACCAAGGGGTCGTGGCTAATCCATGACCGGCGGCGCATCCCCGAGTACGTGGCGACGGCCTTTCGCACCGCCATGTCGGGGCGGCCGGGGCCGGTTCATTTGACCCTGCCCATCGACATCCAGGAGCAGTCCATATCAGAGGAGGAGTTGCCTCCCTACCTGCCCCAGGAGTACCGGAACATGGGAAGGCCGCAGGGCGATGCGGCCCTTATAGAGGAAGCGGCGTCCCTCCTGGCCAACGCCCAGCGTCCGGTAATCATCGTGGGCAACCCGGCCCGGTACTCGGTGGCCCCGGAGCAACTGGAGGCGCTGGTGGAGGCTACGGGCATCCCAATCTTCACCGTGGAGCAGGCCAGGGGACTGATTGACGACGAACATCCGCTGTGCTTCGGGTACGCCGACGGGGCGCTGAACCGGGCGGCGCGGAAGTTCAGGGAGGCGGACGTGGTGCTGCTGCTGGGCAAGCGGCTGGACCACCGCTACCGCTACGGGCAGATCTTCGACGCCGATGCGCGGCTGATCCAGGCAGACCCGTCGGAGGCGGAGATCGGACGGAACCGGGGCGTGTCGGTGGGACTGCTGGGAGACCTGGGAGCGATTACGGATCAGCTTACCGCCGCAGCGAAGCGGAAGGGCAAGTCCCGAATCGATCCGTGGGTCGCGGACATTAAGAAGGAAAGGGACGGCTGGCTAGACGAACTGAGGGGACACGCCGGGGAGGGGGAGCCCCTGCATCCCCTGGACATTTTCACCGAACTGGAGCCGGTTATCGACGAAGATACCTTTATAGTAATGGACGGCGGCGACTATGTGCAGTGGGGCCGCTCCTATTTGAGAGCACGCAAGCCGGGCCGCTTCATCCGCCTGGGGCCGTTGAGCCACCTGGGAGCGGGCATTCCCTACGGCATGGCGGCCAAGCTGGCCGACCCGGACAGCAAGGTCATCGTGCTCTGCGGCGACGGCTCCTTCGGGTTCTACACCATGGAGTACGACACCTGCCTACGGCACAACCTTCCCATAACCACGGTAATGGGCAACGACTCCAACTGGGGCATCGACAAGACCTTCCAGCTGGCCTACTACAACCGGGCGGTGGGGACGGACCTGGAGTTCCGCCGCTACGACCGGGTGGTGGAGGCGCTGGGCTGTCACTCGGAGTTCGTGGAGAAGGCGGAGGAGGTGGCCCCGGCGGTGACCCGGGCCATTGATTCGGGCCTGCCCTCGTTGGTCAACGTGGTGGTCAAGCCCGGCGCCAGCCCCCTGGCCGAGGCGATGATCGCCCGGAGGACGGGGCGGTAGGGACAGCGGCGACAAGAAACTCCGACAACAAGAATGGGGAGGGGTGATCACCCTTCCCATTCTCTGTGATCAGAATGCTCCAAGGGTTGGCAGCCTGCCTTCTGCTCGTCATCTGTGGCTGCGATTGCGGTTACGATTTAAGATATTAGAATCAACTTGCATCGTCATTTAAAGTTCACTATCCGACGTTTTCCAACCAATAAATTTCCGCCCGAGAATTTGCTTGACAATTTTTTTCATGGGGTCTATCTTACCCCACAAGTGTCCCCACCCAGGCATAGCCCTTAAGCAAGAAACTAAAAAGGAGGAGACAGAATGCTTAAGATTGGGCATGAGGTTGTCCGCCCCGGCAAGCGCTTCGGCGAGTCCGAAGTGACCATTCCCATCCCGGAAGAGTTGGCCACGGTGCCCGGTGTTCCCATCAACCAGCGCGAGGTTGACTGGTACTCCCGCGAGTATCCGCTGGAGAGCATGAACATCACCGAGCGGGCTTCCCGCGACTGGGCCAATACCCTTCGCGACCAGCACGTCGAGATGCGTGAGATCCGCAAGGAGCACGAGAAGCTGAACCGGCCGCTGATCATGGCCGCCCGCGCCAGTTCCGAGCTCGAGCCCACCGCCGAGCCCACAGGCGAGGACGTGACCGAGCTGATCAAGACCCGCGCCCGCGAGCTGGGCTTCGTCGAAGTCGGCATCACCGCCTTCGACCCCCGCTACAGCTACAGCAGCAAGAAGAACCAGTCCGTCTATTACGAGCACTTCATCGCGCTGGCCTTCGAGCAGGACTTCGAGCCGACCCAGACCATCCCCAGCGTCGACGCCGAGATCGTGCACTCCAGCACCTACCGGACGGAAGGCGCCGCGGCCCTGGAGCTGGGCAACTACATCCGCTCCCTTGGCTACCACGCGCAGGTCAGCGGCTCCGGCGACGCTGTCGGTCCGTACATTCCCCTGCACGTCAACGCCGGTGTCGGCCAGCAGGGCGCCTGCGGCTACCTGTTGACCCCCCACGTCGGCTCCCGCTGCCGCCTGGTGTCCATCACCACCGACGCCAACGTCAGCTATGACAAGCCCGTCGACTACGGCATCCACGCTTTCTGCCAGGTCTGCCAGGTCTGCGTGAACCGCTGCCCCGGCCGCGCCCTGATGCGCGACAAGATCTGGTGGCGCGGTGTTGAGAAGAACAAGCTCTACTTCAAGCGCTGCCGCCCCGTTATGGCCCGCTACCTGGGCTGCGGCATCTGCATGAAGGTTTGCCCCATCCAGAAGTACGGTCTGAAGGCGACGATGGACCACTACGCCGCCACCGGACAGGTGCTGGGCAAGGGCACCCACGACCTCGAGGGCTACGAGCTCGAGGGCAAGGGCTACTTCGGCCCCGGCGAGCTGCCGGTGTTCGAGAGCGACTTCTTCAGCTCCATGCCTCACGGCAACGAGTACGAGTGGGCCTTTGAGCAGTTCAAGGACAAGGCCCGGGCCGCCGGCGGAGAGATCACCGACGACCTGATCGAGGAGTTCCGCGCTCAGATGGCCAGCAACCTGGCCAACGAGACCACCGACCAGCTGGTCATGATGGACCAGGACGCCGACTACATCTAGCCGAACGTCCTACCATCCCGCTGATGCCGAGGCTCCGCCCGGCGCTGCGGAAAGGTTGACACCACGGGGGCCGGTGTTTGAACACCGGCCCCTATTTTTGGCTTTCGCAATCGCGTGGACCCGGTCTCACGATTCGGGGTGTACGTTGACCAGTACGGCAGGACAAGAAAAGAAACGGGACAGGCGGCCCGGCCTGTCCCGTTGGTCTGTCTTACGGTCCGATTACCGGATCTCCGGGTCAGTCCCCAGGTTCCGGGTTGAGACGGAACATAGGAGGCGCGTTGTCCTGACCGTGGGTGTGGCCTCTGAGCAGGTCTAGCATCTCCCGGTGGTTGCGCTCCATCTCCCGGCGGAGATTTCGCTCGGAGTCACGGATAAGCCAGTAGGTCCAGCCGCCGATGAGGGTGATGAGGGCGAGCATGAAACCTCCCGCTGCGGCGAGAGCCTCAATGCCGATGGTTTCCGCCATGGTCCTATTCCTTGCGAAGAAGCCGGGGTGGGATTATGAAGATGTAGAACTGTTGCAATCGTACATTTTTGGATAGTTGAATGTCAACGCCCCGATGACACCAATGCACCTGGCGCCCTTTCTCCCCGGGGAATGGAAATTTCGGGCGGAAATTGCTAAATTTCAGGCAATGGCAGGCGTCCGAAGGGACGCGGGACGGGAGCGGTATTGATGGAACGAGTTACGATCCTGGAAGCCTCGCGGCGGCTGAACATCTCCCAGGCTGCGGTGCGCCAGCATATCCGGGACGGGAACCTGGTGGCACACCGGGAGGAAGGGCCCCGGGGACGCATCTGGATGGTGGAACTGCCGGAGGACGACTGGCTGGACACCCAGAAGGAGCAGTTCCTGCAGCTGGCCGAGTCGTTCTCGCCCTGGTGGTTCGCGACCGCGGAGCGGGACGGGGATGTGCACTACGTGGAAGACATCGGCATCGAGGAAATCATCCCGTTCTTCCTGTGCGGGCAAACGAGCCACAACATCTGGACGGCCAACGGCCATGATGAGTCGCGACGCTGTGGCGACTGCGTCCGCATTGCCGTGGAGAGGGACCTGCCCATGTCATCCAGCCAATAGGCTGACGGTTGCGGAATCCGCCGGTTGAGACGCAATGATGGCAGGTGTTCAGCCGGGAACGGCCACAAGTGCCGGGAATCCCGGCATAGTCCGGGCCGGGCGGGACGGATAACCGGGCGGCCAAGCGCCGGGCCGGGTTAGTAAGTTCTCTGCCCACGTATCGGCGAGACGGATTGCGCCGGCCATCAGGGCATTTCACGTTACAACGAGGGTATTGGCAACTAATAACGTCACATTTAACGGACGAAAAGGGATATTGCCGCAAGGAATACAAACTATCGGATAATATAAGTGTTGACATCGGTAAAGCAAAGGTATAGTGTTGCGGATAAGGCTCTCAGAGTGAGCCCGGCGACATTATTTTTTGGGAGGAGCAGTATGCTTAAGATCGGCCACGAGGTCGTCCGACCCGGCAAGCGCTACGGCGAGCCCAATGTCACCATTCCCATTCCTGAGGAATTGGAGACGGTTCCCGGCGTACCCACCAACCAGCGCGAAGTTGACTGGTATTCCCGCGAGTATCCGCTGGAGACCATGAACATCACCGAGCGGGCTTCCCGCGACTGGGCCAACACCCTTCGCGACCAGCACGTCGAGATGCGCGAGATCCGGAAAGAGCACGACAAGCTGAACACCAACCTGATCATGGCCACCCGCGAGAGCGCCGAGATCGAGCCGTCCGTCGAGCCGACGGGCGAGGACATCACGGGCAGCATCAAGGAAAAGGCCCGCCAGTTGGGCTTCCTTGAGGTGGGCATCACCCAGTATGACACTCACTACGAGTATCAGAGCAAGCGCGGCTTCAACCGGTACCCCCACGCCATCTGCCTGGCCTTCGAGCAGGACTTCGAGCCCACGCAGACCATCCCCAGCGTTGACGCCGAGATCGTGCACTCCAGCACCTACCGGACGCAGGCTGCTGCGGCCCTGGAGCTGGCCAACCACGTCCGCGCGCAGGGCTATCACGCCCAGGTCATCCACTCCAGCGACGCCACCGGTCCCATCATTGCCATGATGGTCGCCGCCGGTGTCGGCCAGCAGGGCGCCTGCGGCTACCTGTTGACCCCCCACTCGGGCAACCGCCAGCGGCTGCTCATGATCACCACCGACGCCAACGTCACCTATGACGAGCCCGTCGACTACGGCATCCACGCTTTCTGCCAGGTCTGCCAGGTCTGCGTGAACCGCTGCCCCGGCCGCGCCCTCATGCGCGACAAGATCTGGTGGCGCGGTGTTGAGAAGAACAAGCTCTACTTCAAGCGCTGCCGCCCGGTCATGGCCAGGTATCTTGGCTGCGGCATCTGCATGAAGGTATGCCCCGTTCAGAAGTATGGTCTGAAGAACGTCATGGACCACTACGCCGCCACCGGCCAGGTCCTGGGCAAGGGCACGCATGACCTTGAGGGCTACGAGCTCGAGGGCAAGGGCTACTTCGGCCCCGGCGAACTGCCGGTCTTCGAGAACGACTTCTTCAGCTCCATGCCTCACGGCAACGCTGACGAGTGGGCCTTCGAGCAGTTCAAGGAGAAGGCTCGGGCCGCCGGCGGTGAGATCACCGACGACCTGCTTGAGGAGCTCCGCGACCAGGTCGCGCGGGCGATGAACCTGAACTCCAGCGACGTCTTGGCCATGATGGCCGAGGAGCAGGACTACATCTAAGCAGTCCTGAGACGTCAGACCCCGGCAACAGGGCCGGCGGGGCGAATGCCCCGCCGGCTTTCTTGTTGACCGACACATACGGCACAACTAAAATCATCGGATAACTGAGCGGGAAGATCGTGCTCTGGACTTGGGACCCCGATAAGGACCGTGATAATCTACAGAAACATGGAATTGGCTTTGATGCTGCCCGCCTCGTGTTTGAAGACCCTTATCACCTGAGTGTTGAAGACCCATACAGATTTGAACAACGGTGGAGAACGGTCGGGGTAGTAAACGACACAACCATCCTGGTTGTGCACACCTTGCCATCGCCAACGACGGAACCTGGGAGGATAATAAGCGCACGGAAAGCCAGCAGCCACGAAAGAAGGGCTTATGAAGAGTCGTAACGCGAGACTGTCCAAACAACAAGAGGCTGAACTGGATGCTTTGAGGAACATGACGGATGAGGAAATCGACTTTTCCGATGCCCCGGAAACGTTGGACTGGTCCAAGGGACGGCGGGGAGAATTCTACGAACCCACGAAGCAAAAAGTCGCGGTTGTCCTGGATGAGTACGTAATCGAATGGTTCAAGAACAACACCCCCAACGGACAAGACTGCGGCGATGCGATGAACCAAGCCCTTCTCGACCACATCCAACGGGTTCGATTCATCGAGGGCAGTGAGTCTTGACCGTACGACAAGCCAGATCCCGGCAACAGGGCCGGCGGGGCATTTGCCCTGCCGGCTTTTTTGTTGAGGGGGAAGCGGCCGCTGCCTGGGGGTTTTAGAGGGAACGGGTTACGGGGGTATGGGGTCCTGCCCCCGCAGGAACGACGAAAGGGGGGCAGGGATGACGGGGTGGGATGTGCGGGCCGGGTGGTTCGTGCTTTTCTGCTACTGAATTTCCCAGGGCCTGATGCCACCCGGGTAGACGTCCAGGTTGGTGGTGCGGCTTCTTTCGTGGATGAGGCCGATGACGCTGTCCACGGCCCGGTCCACCTTCTCCCGCAGTTCTCTCTGTTCCGCTCTGCCCATGACGTGGTTTGGGTTGCCATACCGGTACACCGCTGCGTAGAGGGTAAGCCAGTTGTTGGCGTTGCCGGGGTTGTCCCCGGTTGGATCGGGGAAGCTGGTGTAGTCCAGCAACTCCTCGACCGCTTCCTTGGCTCTCTGTGCCGTGGGACCGGACCACCCTTTCTCCAGCATATTAATCCGTTCCCAGGCGTCTTCTATCTCGTGCCCATATCGCCCTGCATCGTTGTGGGTGGACAGCCATCCTTTCAATGCGTTCTCGACGGACTGCTGGGCGGACAGCCCCATCAGTTTGCGGTTCCAGTGGTTCTCGTCGACCATCTGGTCCAGTTGGCGTTGCCATTCCTCAGCGTTCTGTATCCTTTGCCTGGTTTCCGGCCAGTGCTCCTGGCGCTCTTCTCCCCCGTGGCGCGGGTAGTCCATGCTTTCTCCGCTCATGTCCACCCCATATATGGTTGCCTGGCCGGCGATGTGCTGTTTGGCCCGGCGGCACCTGTCGAATTCCCGGCGGGTCATGGTTATTATGGCGACTTCCAGCCTGGGCGGGTTTTCCCTCATGTAAGATTTCGCCGCGGTCAACGCAGGCCCACGGGATTCCAGGTGGTTTTCCCGGTCTGTGATCACCAGTATGTCCACATCCGAGTCATCCCGGTAGTCGCCCACTGCCCTGGACCCGAACAGTATGGCGACATCAGGTCTGACGGCCTCCTGCACGTGGGCCGCTATACCGAGAGCGTGTGGGTCGGGGCTGCCCCGTCTCCCAGGGGTTTTCTCTTTCATGCTTTTGACGTTTCCCGGGGAAGCGGTGGGTACTTCGTTCCTTGATTATACTTGTTTATTCGTGCCTATCCTTCGAGCCCTCCGGGCAGCGTTCTGCTTCAGGTGGGTCGGCTCTGCCTGCCCGGGAACGACGGGGAAGGTGCGGGGTGGTATAGTTGCAGCAGTTAGACCAACGGAACAGCAGACGGGAGACCGCCTTGAAGCTGGACAAGTACGTTATCGATTGGTTCCAGAGCAATACGCAGGAGGGGCAGGACCTGGATGAGGCTGTGAACCGAGCCCTGCTGGAACACATCAAGCGGCTGCGGTCCTTCTTGGCCAGGGAGGAAGGGGACGACATGGCGGCGCTGGCGCTTTCCCAGTGGGCGGAGGAGCCGGAAGATGAGGAATGGCTGGAGGAACTGCGGGCAATATGGTTGGAGACATCTTCTGGGTCGGACTACCCCACACCGACCTGACGGGCGGTGTACCCCGACCAGCGCTGGTTGTTGCCGATGTGGGAATGCAAGACTGGATACTTTGCCGGATTACCAGCCAGGGCCGGGGACGCCGGGGAAACATTCTGATAATGCCCCAGGACATGCAGGCCGGCAGGCTTCCCCGAAACAGCTGGGCGAGATCCGGCCGTTTATTCACCCTTAACGAGTCGGTGCTCGGTCCCATGCTGGGAAGGTTGGATGCCGCCAAGCTGAACGAGGTCCTGGCCGCTATCCGCAGCCTGTTTTGATACCGCTCCAGCGGCCCGCCCTAACCTCCCGACACCTGGAATGCCTCCGATGGCTCAGCAATTGTATCAATTAACCGTATATTAACCGGGCTTTGACATAGTGTTGACAAATACAATGGGACGGTATATTGTCGGCGGCAGGTACCGGATACCACGGAACTGATACATTCCAGGAGGAGCAGTTATGCTTAAGATTGGACATGAGGTTGTCCGTCCCGGCAAGGGCGTGAATGACGCCCCGGTAACCATCGGCGTTCCCGAGGAGCTGGAAACCGTCCCCGGGATCCCCACCAACCAGCGGGAAGTTGACTGGTACGCCCGGGAATACCCCATCGAGACGATGAACATCACCGAGCGGGCTTCGCGGGACTGGGCCAACGCCCTGCGGGACCAGCACGTCGAGATGCGGGAGATCCGGAAGGAGCACGACAAGCTGAACCGCTCCCTGATCATGGCCGCCCGCCTGACCGGCGACCTGGAGCCCACCGAAGAGCCCACGGGCGAGGACGTGACCGAGCTGATCAAGACCCGCGCCCGCGACCTGGGTTTCGTCGAGGTCGGCATCACCAACTTCGACATCCGCTACATTTACCAGAGCAAGAAGGACTGGGTGAAGTTCCCCCACGTCATCTGCATGGCCTATGAGCAGGACTTCGAGCCGACCCAGACCATCCCCAGCGTCGACGCCGAGATCGTGCACTCCAGCACCTACCGGACGGAAGGCGCGGCCTCCCTGGAGCTGGGCAACTACATCCGCTCCCTGGGATACCGGGCGCAGGTTCACAGCCCCAACGACAACACCGGCGCGTACATTCCGATGATGGTCGCGGCAGGCATCGGCCAGCTGGGCGCCTGCGGCTACCTGCTGACCCCCCACGTCGGCTCCCGCTGCCGCATCATGATGATCACCACCGACGCCAACGTCAGCTATGACCAGCCGGTCGACTACGGCATCCACGCCTTTTGCCAGGTGTGCCAGGTGTGCGTGAACCGCTGCCCCGGCCGCGCCCTGATGCGCGACAAGATCTGGTGGCGGGGAATTGAGAAGAACAAGCTCTACTTCAAGCGCTGCCGCCCCGTCATGGCACGCTATCTTGGCTGCGGCATTTGCATGAAGGTTTGCCCCATCCAGAAGTACGGTCTGAAGGCGACGATGGACCACTATGCCGCCACCGGCCAAGTGCTGGGCAAGGGCACGCACGACCTCGAGGGCTACGAGCTCGAGGGCAAGGGCTACTTCGGCCCCGGCGAGCTTCCCATCTTCGAGGGCGGCTTCTTCGACATGCCTCACGGCGACGCCGGCGAATGGGCTTTCGACCAGTTCAAGGAGAAGGCCCGCTCCCAGGGCGGCGAGGTCACGGACGAGCTGATCGAGCAGTTCAAGGCCGAGATGACCCGGGCCTTCAGCCTGTCCGAGGACAACATCGCGATGATGGACCAGGACAGCGACTACATCTAAGTCCCGCCCCGTCACTCCGGGAACCAACCAAGGCCGGGAGAGTTTCTCCCGGCCTTATGGTTTGTTGGGCATAATTGCGAATCGCCGACGATGAAAACTTTACTTACGATACAATTTGCCTTTGACAATATGATGTTACGTCCTTATACTCGGGACATCACCACAAGGCAAGGCGAGAGTTGACGACACCACCCACCATTGAGGAACGCATGAGCCGCTTGGAAGGCGGCTATGAGCATCTGGCGACCAAGGCTGATGTGGAGAGTGTCCGAGTCGACTTGGAGCGGCTACGGGCTGATATGACCGCTGAGATTGGCAGCGTCAGAACCGAGATACGGGATTCGAAGGTCAGCACCATTTTCTGGCTGACGGGGATTATGGCGGTGGTGGCTACGGCGCAAATCGGGGCGGTGGTGGCGTTGTTGAGGGTTTGGCCGGGGTAGGCGTGGGCCGGGGGATTTGTGGCTCTTGAGATATCAGGGCAGAACCGCTGTATTCAGGGCATTACCAAGGGGCAACGGAAGAATTGACTACTCCAACCAGCATTGAGGAACGAGTGAGCCGCTTAGAAGGCGGCTACGAGCATCTGGCAACCAAGGCAGATGTCGAGCGTCTGCGGACCGAGATACGGGACTCAAAGGTCAGCACCATTTTGTGGCTGACGGGTATTATGGCGGTGGTGGCTACGGCGCAAATCGGGGCGGTGGTAGCGTTGTTGGGGGCTTGGCCGGGCTAGGCGTGGGCTGCAGGAATTCATGGCTTTTGAAAAACTAGGGTTGTCTCCCTGACTCCAGGAATATCTAACAGGCAAGGCGAGAGTTGACTACTCCCACCAACATTGAGGAACGAGTGAGCCGGCTGGAAGGCGGCTACGAGCATCTGGCGACCAAGGCTGATGTGGAGAGTGTCCGCGTCGACCTGGAGCGGCTACGGGCTGATATGACCGCCGAGATCGGCGGCGTCCGGGCGGAACTGAAAGCCGAGATTGGCAGCGTCAGGGCGGACATGACCGCCGAGATTGGCAGCGTCAGGGGTGAGATCGAACGGCTCCGGGCGGAGATACGGGATAGCAAAATTAGCACGATTCTCTGGCTGACGGGGATTATGGGGGCCTTGACGGCGGCGCAAATCGGGGCGGTGGTGGCGTTGTTCCGTGCCTTCAGCGGATGACGGGGCTTACCGGCGGCGCAGCGGGATGCGGGCGAGACCTGACGGCCCTAGTCAAACAGGGAAAGCAGAACGGGCGGCAAAACTGCCGTCCGTTGGTTTTTGTCCCGGGGCAGGGTTGGGCTAGAGCTGGCCGCTGACGGGAGGGAGGCCGGCCCGGGCGGGCTGGGTCTGCTTGAGGTTTCCGGCGAGGTCGGCAACCGCCTCCTGGTACTTGTCCGCGCCTTCCTGGTGGCCCCGCATGTCGAAGATGCGGTGCTCGTAGGTGAGGTTGCGGGCGGCGCGGGCCCGGGGGTTGTCCAGGGTGCCGTCGGGGTCGACCACGTAGCAGACCCATTCGTCCTTGCTGGACTGCTGGTCCTTGGCCTGGGTGAGGTCGTTGCGGACGGTCTCGCTGTCCAGGCCAGACTGGGAGCAGACGACGATGAGCTTGTCGTAGTGGCGCACCCAGCGCTCGATTTCTTCTTCCTCGGAGGTGCTGCGGCGGTCCACCAGGGCGTTGCCGCGGAAGTTCTCGGCAAAGACCCAGGAGCGGACACCCTGGGAACGGAGGGAGTCGCGCAGTCCCTCGGCGAAGGCGACGTCGGCCTCGGCGCAGGAGATGTAGAACTCGCCCAGGTCGGTGGGTTCGTCGGCGATGGAGCCGAGCACGGACACCATCTCGGTTGGCACGCCCGATCCCAGGAGGAATTCGGGGGGAATCTTGCCGGCGGAGCGGATGAGGGTGTCGACCCCGACGGTGCTGGGAGCGTCGTGGCGGGCCAGGGTCAGCTCATCGGCCTGGGAGAGGTCGCAGTTCTGGAAGACGGTGTATCCGAGGAGGCAGCCGGAGAACTTGGTCCCCACGGTGGGAGCGTTGTTGAAACGGGCCTCGTAGAAGTCAGCGCCGTCGAGGATTGCGCCGTCCATGATGGTGCGGTTGAGGTTGGCGCCGTGGAGGACGGCGTCGGTGAGGTCGGCGTTGGTGAGGTTGGCGCCGGTGAGGTTGACGCGGGAGAGGTTGGCCCTCCGCAGGTTGGCACCGGTGAAGTTGGCGTCGGAGACGATGGCCTGGTCCAAGTCAACCTGCTCGAGGTTGGCGTTGCGGAGGTCGGCTCCCCGCAGGTTGGCGCTGTTCATCAAGGTGCGGCTGAGGTCGGCCTCGCGGAGGTCGGAGCGGTAGAGGTGGCTGGAGTTGAGGTAGCAGCCGGAAAGGTTGGCCCGCCGAAGCATGGCGCCCATGAAGTCGGAGTCCCGCATGTCCGAGCCGTGGAGGTCGACCATGGGGATGCGGACGTGGCTCATGTAGCAGTTGTAAAGGTCGAAGGCTGCTCCGCCGTTTTCCTCCCGCCACTTGGCCACCGAGTCGCGGCCCTGCCTTACGGTCTGGACGTGTCCCATATCTGCCATTGCGGAATCTCCAATGCGTTTCAGTGGTGTTGGGGCAGATTTTAGCACACGGAGAGGGATTCGTGTTGGGGGGATGGGATGGGTATGGACAGGCGCGACGCGGACAAAACTCAAAGGTTGTCAATGGAAGCCAGGTGCACCATTGATCAGCACCAATGTTGTGGTGTGTTCTGTGGGGGGTGGATGTGGGATTGGGCTGGGGGGGACGAGTTGGCGGGGAGGGGTGGCGGGGAGTCGGCAGGGCATTCGCACGGGTGCCAGTTTGGTCAAAGTGCCAGTGAACGGTCAACACGATACTGCCGGGAAGAGACGACGTAGGTCTGGATTACCGCCTGCGCGGGAATCACGGGGGAAGGGATGACAGCGGGGAGCCGCCTTCATGCGATTGCCCTGGACTTTTGAGATGGTGGCTAAACCCTTGGGTCGGAGCGGTTCCAGTCCGAGTTGGACGGGGGAACAATGGGGAGCTTCCGACGCGCCGACCGGATCCCGGAGAAGTTCATGAGGAAGCCCGTGGGGGCGTGGTGTAAGCAAGAAACTCCCACCACACGGGTGGCGTCCGGGCGCGCCCCTGCCATAGTGCGGATAGGTGGGGCTACCCCCGATTAACGGGCAAGGCGTATGGTAACATATCGATAGGTGAGATTCGTCCGAGTTGAAGGACTTTCAATCTCACCCTGCCTTGGACGGAGAAAATGAACGATAGACTTAGCCCTACATGCGTAGCAGTGATAAACATGAAGGGAGGCGTCGGAAAGACCACGGTCGCCGCTCTTCTGGGGCGGTATGCCTCTTTGACGTTGGGATTAAACGTCCTGGCGGTAGACTTGGACCCGCAGGCCAATTTGTCCCAAGCCTTCATGGGAGGGCCGCGTTATTCCAGGTTTTTGAACGAAAGGTCGCCGTCTATCGTCGAAGTTTTCGATGGATATAGACCACCATCCCCAAACACGACATCCTCAGCACCACTTGCAATCGGTGACGTGATCGTAGGGCAAACGCAATTCGGCGGAACCAATTTAGAACTTATCCCGTCTAGGTTCGACTTCTCAAACAACCTGATCAACTCGCTTAGACCTGACCCACGAATCTTGACCAGATTGATTGCAGACAACTTTCAACATAAAGACCTCATCATCGTGGATTGCGCTCCCACAGAGTCTATATTCACTCAGGCAGCGTACTACGCTTCCCGTTATATCTTGGTTCCTGTGAAACCGGAGTATTTTGCTACCATCGGGTTCCCACTATTACACGATTCTCTCGATGCTTTTAGGCGCAGTAACCGAGGCCACCAGATTGACGTCATCGGGGTGGTTATAAATAACTCCGCCTATCACTACAGTGGAAACAACGGAGGGCCGGAACGGGAGAGGTCATTAAGAGAGATACGTGATGCGGCCCGCACAAATGGATGGCATGTTTTTGAGCGCCAACTCCCACTCTCTCGAGGATTTCCCAAAATGATGCGGGGTGATTTCAACCATCTCGGAGACGCCCCCCTGTATCGGCTTTTTGCCGAAGAGTTTTTCCAACGGCTCGGCTTCCCCACCCCTGACTGAAAAGGGTATTGCTCTATGACATTCGATGATCTTGAATCCTCCCTCCGTTTGATGGTTCGCCGTCACGGGTTTGAGCACGTTAGCCGCTGTCTACAAGAGATCTGCCTTTCAGAGGGTCAATCTGAATGCCCTGGTTTACCCGAGGGTTTCTCCGATGTCTCTAGCTCCGGCAAATCCAAGTCGCCTAGACCCAAGATTTCGGCTACTGCTTACGTTGCAAAACTCGACCTACCTTTGGACAACCAGGCTATTGTGGTTGAGCTAGCAAGGCGATTTGAATCCAAGGCCTTTTTGCCGACGTTTGGCGACATAGCTAATTTTTGCCGGACTAACGGACTTGAAACGCCGAAGTCTAGGACGCGCGCTAGTGCCATTCCGCGGATTTTCAAGCTCATGGCCACCATGGACTCCTCTCGCATTCAAGCAATCCTGGATGCAGATATGTACTCTGGGCCGTCCAAGCTAGGTCCGATAGCTGATGCCATTCGCCGAAATGGCAGAGCATCCAAAAACGACAATAAGGACAATGTAGCTACCGTTGGCAAGGGCGAGTCAAGGAAGGGTCTTATCGAGTTTTGACCGTGAGGATTACCACGGTGCCGCGATGAGTTATTGCAGCGCGTGGGCAGGAATGGATTCGAACCCGTGAACCGGCAAGCAGTCACTGGCTTCTCAAGCCAGGGCGTTAAACTATTCCGCCACCTGGCCGTCTCCTATTCTCCCACACGGCGGGCCCGCTCGTAAGATTGCCATCGCGGTGCTCAAACGCACGGCTTCCGCTTCCCTGAGCAAGCCCCAGCCCTTCCCCGAACCGCCGCCGCGCTGATGAACGCCGCTGCTTACTTGCAGCTCTGGACACGCACCTCCATAATTGTATGCACGAGCCCGAGGGATAAACCCGCACACACACTCGGGAACACGGTGTCCCCGAGGCATTTCCCGATGGAGAGGGACGACCAGTACGGAGGTGGTGACATGACCAGTGGCCCACCGGAGCCAAGACAGGTGGTCGCCGAGATCCAGAAGGCGAACAAGCGCCAGGAAGAGGCTGCGGAGGAGCTGAGGACGGCGTTCGCGGACGAAAAGGACTGGTCCGCTGCTGGGCATTACTTCTCCCTCCGCGACGGACCTGTCTATATGTCGATCAGCGTCAGCACCGACCCGGGAAGCGGCTTCACTTGCTTTATATCAGCAGGACAGAGGACCATCGTCCACCAGCCGTTTCAGGACCCGAAGCAAGCGTTGGAGTACGCCAACAGCATCCGCAGAGAACTAAAGGCGGGGACGTGACGGACCCCGCGCGCCGTGACGAGTTCCAAAGAGAAATAGACACGTTACGTAACGAGATACGGACCACTATGCGACGAAGGAGTATATCTTCCGGGTCGCCCTCACCACCGCCGGGCTGGTCATCGCTGCCGTTGGGGTAATCGCCACCATAGCGGTATCGGCGCTGAAGCTTTTGTAGGGTTACCGAGTGCTTCCCTTCCCCGTCCCTGCCCCGCGCTTTGGTCTAACGAAGGTCATAATTCCACAGATCCTATCACCCCCAATCCTAACCTGCCCCCTTGACGGGAGCAGGGACTTTTAAGCAGGGCAATCGCATTTGAAAGATACCACCACTCAGATGCCGGAGCTTGATGCCTATATACCCCAAGTATCTGCGCAGGGGCCTGGGAACGTTGTGGTCAAGCAGGATTCTCATGCTTGGTCCCGGTATCGAGGTCCTGGACCACGTGTTCCAAGACTGCCTTGACTTGCCATTCCTCAACCCCCTGGAACCAGTCCAGGAACTCCCCTACGTTAGCTCCCTCGGCCAAGTTCCCGAACAGTGCTGAGAGGGGGACTCTTGTCTTGGTGAAGAGCCAGTCGCCGCTATGCTTGCCCGGTATGCGTTCGACCGCATGGCACTTATTCCAGTCAACCATGGGTTTCTCCTTGTCCTTCTCCCCGTTCAGGAATTGTTTGTGGAAAGCCAGCCGAATGGGGCGGGCATTATTGGGATTCTACTCTACACATCCGCAGCCCACCACAGGGGGGCTAGGGGGAGCAGAGCTATCGCATGAGTGCCAGTTTGTTCAAATTTCCAGTGAACGGTCAACACGAAACCGAGGGGAACGGCGACGGGGGTCTGGATTCCCGCCCCTTTCCCTCCTTCGTCGTCCCTCCCCAGTCGCCAGGGGCAGGCTCTGCGCGGGAATGAGGGGACAAAGGGTAAAAGGGTAAGCGGAGGTGACGTTCTCGGGGGAAGGATTTACCGGGGTCTGGGCCCCCGCCTACGCGGGGGTGACGGGAGGGGTGGTGGTGCAGGTTGGAAGCTAGGGGGAGAGGGCGATTAGGGCGAGGCCGGCGACGATGAAGGTGGAGCCGAGGAGGCGGCCGCCGCCGAAGGGTTCCTTGAGGATGAGGACTCCCATCAGGACGCCGATGACGATGCCCACCTCGCGGGCGGGGGAGATGTAGCTGACCCGGGAGATGGAGAAGGCGGTGAGGACCATTCCATAGGCGGTGAATACGAGGATGCCAGCCAACACGATGGGCCAGAAGTTTTTCTCCCACTCCCGCTTGACCGGGATCCACCGGTATTGGAGCAGGATCCAGGGGGCCAGGCCGATGCCTGAGCCGATGGTCTGGAGGTACATGTAGAGGAAGGGCTGGACGTGGGCCACACCCTGCTTGTCCACCAGGGTGTAGCCGGTGATGATGAGGCCGGTCAGGACGGCGTAGACCACCCCTCCGTCCCGGAGGAGGGCGAAGGGGTCGGAGAGCACCTGACGGAAGCGCCCCCACCAGGAGACGATGTAGATTCCGGAGATGATGAGGGCGATTCCCAGGGCGGCGGGCAACGCCACCGCCTCTCCCAGGAACAGCACGGCGAGCACCGGGACGAGCATGGGGCCGATGCCCCGGGCGATAGGATAGACGAGGGAGAGGTCGCCGCGGGAGTAGCCCCTTCCCAGCAGGGCGAAGTAGAAGACGTGCAGGATTACGGTGGCGAGGACGAACCAGTATCCCGACGGCGGGACCGGGTAGAGCCAGAACAGGACCGCGCCCAGGGGAGCGAGGACGACGCTGGCAGCGATGAGGAGGGACCAGGCGAAGACCTCGGGGTTGTCGGCGCGTTTCAGCAGGAGGTTCCACGTGGAGTGGCAGAGGGCGGAGAACAGGACGAGGCCGAGGGCCAGGGCGGACATTGGGGGATTATAGCGCAGGGGACCGGGGTTACGTTGGGGGATTCATCCCCCAAGCCCCCGAAAGATAGGGTGGGGGTCAGGGCCACTCCGGCCCATACGTCAAAAGGGCGAGGAGATGTCACCGTTTTCGTCGAGCCAGCCATTCTTCTCAGCTATGCGGAGCATCAGGCGGCGCATCTGGGCTGACTCGCGGCGGTACTCGGCGAGTTCCTCATCGCGCCGGGCGAGCGTCTCCTTATTCTGGACGAGCGCCTCATTATGCCGGGTTAGAACCTCTCCAATCTTGGTCAGCGCTTCTTTGATCCTGACGAGCGCTTCGTCCCGCCGGTCATTTTGTCGGTAGTGCTCCTCGAGGTCCCGCCGGTGTACGACAAAGGTCTCACCAAGCCTGGCAAGCACCTCGCCTTGCTGGGCGACCTGCTGGCGGTGCTCCTCGAGGTCTTGCCGATGCACGACAAACGCCTCACCCATCCTGACAAGCACCTCGCCCTGCTGGGCGATTTCCTGGTTCTGCCGAGCGATTTGCTGACTGTGCTGGGCAATTTCCTGGTTCTGCTGGGCGATTTGCTGGTTCAAGTGGGACATATGCTGCCGGTGCGCCTGGATTTCCCGGCCGTGCTCGACCGACATGTCCGCCAGCTGCTGGACGGTGTTCTCCAGCCGGACCAGTCCATCTTCAAATTCCGCCAATCGGTTCTCGGTGGTCATTGGGAGGCTCCTTGGCGTCGGGGGTGGGCCGGGGGACACGCGCCGGTGCAGGAGTGGGACGCCAGTGGGGGACGATTATGGCAGGGATTAGTTGCGGGTGTCAATCTATCCGTGTCCGAAAGGATGCAGCAGCGACTGACGGGGGATGTATCCGGCGTTGCCGGGCGTTGAGCCGCGGTCTTATAATCGGCGGCAACTTTCCTGACGGGCGGCTGGATGCGGGATGCTGCTGACCATTGACATCGGGAATACGGCGGTGACGCTGGGGGTGTTCGACGGGGAGCGTCTGACGACGACGCTGCGGGTCGCTACCGACACGCGGCGGCTGGCGGACGAGTACGGGACGATGCTGTGCGGGGTGCTGCAGGCCAAGGGGGTTGACCCGTCGTCCATCACGGAAGCGTGCCTGTGCAGCGTGGTGCCGCCGCTGACGGTGGTGTTCAATCACCTGGTCGACAGCTACTTCGGGGTGGACCCGCTGAACGTATCCGCCGGGGTGCGGACGGGGCTGCCCATCCTGTACGACAATCCGCGGGACGTGGGGGCGGACCGCATCGCCGACGCGGTGGCGGCCATCGACCTGTACGGGGCGCCGGCCATCGTGGTGGACCTGGGGACGGCGACGGTGTTCGACGCCATATCCCGCACCGGCGAGTACCTGGGCGGGGCCATCGCCCCGGGGATGAACCTGGCGGCGGACTCGCTGTTCTTCAACACATCGCAGTTGCGGCGGGTGGAGCTGGTGGCGCCCAAGTCGGCCATCGGGAGGAGCACGACCACATCGCTCCAGTCGGGGCTGGTGCTGGGGTATGCGGGGCTGATTACCACAATGGTGCAGCGGTTCAAGGACGAAGTCGGGCAGGACGCCACGGTCATCGGGACGGGCGGGCTGGTGAACATGATCGCCCAGGAAGCGCCGGTGTTCCACGAAATCAACCAGGACCTGACGCTGGAGGGGCTGCGGATTATCTACGGGATGAACCAGGGGCCGAAGGTGCGGGGGTGACGTTGGGGGATTCATCCCCCAAACCCCCTTTATAGGGGATTTGGGGAACTGTCTCAAAAGGTAAATTCCCAGGGCCGAAGCCTGCGAAATGGGACGAGACGGGAATGATGGGAGAGATGTTGGTGTGGGATGGGGGGTTGCAGGGAAGGATTTACCGGGGTCTGGATTCCCGCCTGCGCGGGAATGACGGGAGGGGCGTTGGGCTAGGGAACAGGGTTGGGAGATACTGAGTCGGATATGGGAGGGGACGTGAGCGGACCGTTGCAAGATAAGCGGGTTGTCCTGGGGGTTACGGGCAGCATCGCCTGCTACAAGGCGGTGGACCTGGCCAGCAAGCTGGTGCAGGCGGGGGCGCTGGTGGACGTCATCATGAGCTACGGGGCGACCCAGTTCGTCACGCCGCTGGCATTCCGCAGCATCACCCACCGGGACGTGGTGACGGACACCTACGACGCCGGCTCCCACTACTCAATCGAGCACGTGGAGCTGGCGCGGCAGGCGGACATCGTGGTGGTGGCTCCGGCCACGGTCCACTGCATCGCCAAGCTGGCCCTGGGGCTGGCGGACGATCCACTGACGACGACGGTGGTGGCCACGGAGGCGCCGCTGATGGTGGCCCCGGCGATGGACGCCAATATGTTCGCCAACGCCGCCACGCAGGAGAATTTGTCCAGGCTGCGGAAGCGGGGCGTGGTCATCGCCGGTCCGGCGCCGGGCAGGCTGGCGTCGGGGATGATGGGGATGGGGCGGCTGCTGGAGACGCCGGAACTGCTGGGGTACATCTCGGCCACGCTGGGACGGAAGGGAGACCTCGCTGGCCGGACGGTGGTGGTGAGCGCGGGAGGAACCCAGGAGCCGATTGATCCGGTGCGGGTCATCACCAACAACTCGTCGGGGAAGATGGGGTACGCCGTGGCGGAGGCGGCCCGGGACCGGGGGGCGGAGGCCGTGCTGGTGACGGCTCCGACGGGGCTGCCCGACCCGCCGCTGGTGAAGGTGGTGCGGGTGCAGACGGCGCAGCAAATGTGCGACGCGGTGCTATCCAGCATGGAAACCGCCGACGCGCTGATCATGGCGGCGGCGGTGGCGGACTACCGTCCGGCGGGCGCGGCGGAACAGAAAATCAAGAAGTCGGACGACGCGCTGACCATCGAGCTGGCTCCGACGACGGACATTCTGAACGCGGCGCGGGGAGATTTTGTCCGGGTGGGGTTTTCGGCGGAGAGCGAGAACCTGGTGGCCAACGCATCCGACAAGGTGCGGCGGAAGTCGCTGGACCTGATCGTGGCCAACGACATCACGGAGGAGGGGAGCGGGTTCGGGTCGGACACGAACCGGGTGGTGCTGATTGACCGGGAGCTGAACGCGGAGCACCTTCCCCTGCTGACGAAGTACGAGGTGGGGAACAGGATTTTGGACCGGGTCAGGGGGTTGTGGGGGTAGGGGGGTCGGATCGTCTCACAGGACGATTGCGAAGTTCCCTCGCCCCTGGTGGACGAGGGTTAGAGTGAGGGGATAGCTTCAAACAGCGAGAGCGTCACCCCCATCCTAACCTTCCCCCATCAAGGGGGAAGGGACACTTGACTAGACTTTGCAATCGTCCTGGATCGTCTCATTTGGTCCCTTGGATACCATCCGGGGAGGTGTATAATACTTTCAGAAGGCACACATCACCCGGCCAGTGAGTTCGACAGTCTTACGATGGCGGTTGCAGCATGTTAGGAAAGTTACTCGGCGGGCAGAGGGCCAGCCGGACCACCCATGACGAAGATCGGGCCGCCCTTTCTCCAGGGGACTTGCTGGGACTGGGATTGCCCAACCAGGAGACTCTCGACGACGCTCTCTACGATGGCTTGGAGCCCATTGTTTCCAGCATGAAGGCCGGCCACCTGACCGAGGAAGAGGGCACCATGATGATCAAGTTGCTGGTGGCGGCCTACGCGGGAGCCACCGTCAACCGCCGGGTGGCGGACCTTCTCCGGAACTGACCGGCGGGGCTTACTCACGCAAGGTTGACGGCAAACAGTGGCGGACAGCAGCGGCGAAGAGAATCCCAGACCGAATGAGGACCCGGAGAGCCGGTTGGCCGGTCATGAAGAGGATGACTCGTTCCCGGTATCTGCGGAGATTTTGGAACGTATGCCCCCACAGGGCCGCGAGCGGGTCACCCGGTCATTCGCAGCGATAGTCCGGTTCAGCGGCCCGGATTTCAACCCGGTCTCCCGACGGCTTACATCAGAACACATCACTCAAGCACTAAACAACGCCGCCGACCAAAACCGGCAAGAGGCGGAAGCAGAGCGGTCCAACCGGCGTTACAAGTTCCTGTATTTTGCCTTGGCGCTGATTGCAGTCGTGTTCGTGCTTGTCTTCTTCTCCATACGTGAACAATATGACGTGCTGGTCCCCATCGCTACCGCGATCATGGGATTCGCCGCCGGCGTCGGAGTATCCCAAACTGCCGGACGCAGGTAACCCCGACTTCTGACTTGTCTTGGTGTAAACATGGCGGATAAACGTAGCGACGAAACGAAAGACAACCGGGGATCCGCTCGCCGGCGCATCGACAGGGACCGGCCGGTGAACCGGACCATTACCTTGCCCAGCGCTGAGAAACCCGCCAAGCCGCCGAAGGGAAAGGGCCGAGGCGCAACGAATGGCCCCCACGACGAACAGGGAGAACGGAAGTAATTTCGTTCCACAATTTGTGGATTAGTCCGGGGTTTTGAAACGAATCCCTCTCCCCCGAGGGCAATCGGATAAGGTCAGTTTGGTCAAATTTCCAGTGAACGGTCAACACGAGACCGAGGGGAACGGCGACGGGGGTCTGGATTCCCGCCCCTTTCCCTCCTTCGTCGTCCCTCCTCAGTCGCCAGGGGCAGGCTCTGCGCGGGAGAGATGTTGGGTGTGGGAGACAGGGTTGGGGGGATGGCTGATGGGTTCCTGCCTCCGCAGGAACGACGAGAGGGCACAGGCCGACACTGGGTAGGGGACGAAAACAGCTAATCGGCAACGCTTCCCTAACCGCCCCTGGTGTAAACTGGGGGCGTTGTTTTTTGTGGGAGATTTCCATTGCCCTGAGGGGAGGGAGAGGTTATGCCGGCACGTTGTGGGGCCGATTATCTGGAGGGGTTGCGGGAGAATCCGGGGGAGGTGTACCTGGCCGGGGAGAGGGTGACCGACCCGACGTCCCATCCAGCGCTGCGGAACGGGGCGAAGACCATCGCGCGGCTGTACGACCTGCAGCATGACTCCGACGCCAAGGGGGAAATGACCTATCCGTCGCCGTCATCCGGGGAGCCGGTGGGGCTGTCCTTCATCATGCCGCGGACGCTGGAGGACCTGGAGCGGCGGCGGGGGATGATGACGCGGTGGGCACGGGTGAGCTGCGGGATGATGGGCCGGTCGCCGGACTTCCTGAACGTGGCGCTGATGTCCATGGCGGCGGCCGCCGACTACTGCGGGCGCAACCGTCCCGACTTCCGGGAGAACGTGGTCAACTACTACGAGCACGTCCGCGAAAATGACCTGACTCTGACCCACACGCTGGTCAACCTGCAGCGGAACCGGGCCCCGCTGGCCAGCCCGCTGGAGAACCGGACGGACGTGGCGCTGGCGGTGGTGGACGAGACTCCCGACGGCATCGTGGTCAACGGGGCGCGGGTGCTGGCAACGCTGGGACCCCTGTCGGACGAGATAATCGTGTATCCGGCGCGGACCCACCGGCTGCCGGGGAACGCGGCGGAGCGGTACGCCTTCGCCTTTGCCCTCCCGTGCAACACGCCGGGGATGAAGTTCCTGTGCCGGGAGAGCTTCGACCTGGGACGGGACCACTTCGACCATCCGCTGGGGTCGCGGTTCGAGGAGATGGACGCGGTGGTCTTCTTCGACAACGTGCTGGTGCCGTGGGAGCGGGTGTTCCTGTACGGGGACGTGGAGCTGGCGAACAACTGGGGCGCGGCCAGCAACCGCAACACCCACACCGGCCACCAGGTGGTGTCCAAGAACGTGGTGAAGTGCGAGTTCATGCTGGGACTGGCCAACCTGATGGTGAACACGCTGGGGTCGGGGCAGATTCCGCAGGTGCAGGGGATGATGGCGGAGTTCATCGAGAATTTGCAGGTGACGAGGGCGCTGCTGAAGACGGCGGAGGTGGAGGCCACGGTGGACCAGTGGGGGATTATGTGCCCGCCCTACATGCCACTGCTGACGGCACGGCGGATGATGATACGGATGTATCCGCGAATGGCGGAGATGCTGCACCTGCTGGGGTCGAGCAGCCTGATGGCCCTGCCGACGAAGGCGGACCTGTCGGGCCCGCTGGCGGAGGATATCGCCGCCTACCTGGACACGGACACGGCAACGGCGGAGGAGCGGGTGCGGCTGTTCCGGCTGGCGTGGGACGTGTGCTGCAGCTCCTTCGGGTCGCGTCAGGTGCTGTACGAGCGGTATTTCGGGGGCGACGCCCAGAGCAACGCATCCCTGATGTACAGCCTGTTCGACGCGCAGCCGATGTCGGAGCGGGTGGTGGAGTTTCTGGAGGCGGGGTAGGTTGGGGGAGAAGTTCTCTGCGGTGGAGAATTTCCACTAGTTATAAGGGTTGTGACATTTGACTCTTGACTATGGCAATCGTCAAGCCTTATCCTGAACCGGATGCAATTACCGGGAAACTGGCGCCGCTATGGACTGAGCTACTGCACTGCATACATTGTCTGTTTTGCGGTCCTCGTCTATTTTCAGAAAACCGAGGTCTGGGTGTGGCCGGCCGATGGCCTGGCTCCCACCCTGAGCGAGATAGCCACCGCATCCTTCGGGGTCGCTTTCTGGCTGGCAATCATCCTGGAACTGGGGGTTTACATGGTGCTGTTCGCTCCATCCAAGTCAAACGAACTCAGGGAAGAAGGCCGGAAAAAGGGGCGTGAAGAAGCGATTAAGGAGCTTCAACCCGTTATCGACCGGCTCACGGCACGAGTAGCGGAGTTAGAGCAACGCCTCGAAGAGGCCCGTTAATCCCAGCATTGACCCTGCACGGGTCCTAGGCGAAACCCGGCACGAATCCTTCGGGACCATCCGGGCTGTTCCCACGCCGGAGACGGGAGAGCGTAGATGATCGGCGCGGTAATCAGGGCTGCCAAGCGCAAGTCCGGGGACTTGCTGGACTGGATGGTCTTCCGGGGAGACGACTGGGAGACCTACTGGATGAAGCAGCACATCAAGGGCTGCAGGGAGGGTTATATCTGGCGGGGCGGGTGGTGGTGTTCCCGGAGGAGGGGTCAGAATGAGTGAGGAATCGGATCAGGCCATTGGCCGGTAGCCCGGTCATGGGCCCACTTCCGGCACTCGCCGACAATCTGGCAGGACTGGAAGTGCTCGTCGGAATAGAGCATTTTATCGCGGTATTCCCGGATAGTGTTGCCGGGCAATCCACTTTCCGGTGTGTAGAATTGGAGGGGAAACAGGACGGCCGTTTTGGCCTTTATCGTGGGTTCACTGACAAAATTCGCGATTTCCATCAATGCCCCAAAGCTATCCCGAGTATGGAGAATTATAACCAGATCAACAGCCGGATCGCCCAGGATTCGGCGTTCCTGATCCAATAGCGATTCCCGAGGCTCTGCTGGGTCAATCCCTTCCTCCGGGAAGAAGGGCTGGTGACCGTCCCGTTCCAAGGCACCACGGATATCCCTGCGTTTCTGGGGCCCAAGCGCTTCGCTGTCGGTGGGACCCGGTCCAAGAACGGCCACGCGTAGCGACCGGTCAATCCTGTAACGTTCCTGGGCTTCCCGGGTTTTCCGCGAAATCAGATCGCCAAGTGCTTCGCCGCTGTCGCTCATGCGTCCTTAATCGAATCTATGAACTGAAGGCCGGAGTCGGTGATGTAGGCGATCCTGGCACCGATTTGGCAGAAGTTGGCAGCGGTCAGCTTGGCAAGGGGTATTCCGTCCTTGCATGTGTCAATTTCGGTCAGATCCAAGGTGCCGGCCTCGTAAAGCTGGGCCAACAACCGCAACGCATCCTCGTCATTGAGGACTTCGCTGGCCTTGCGGCGGAAGTAATCATTGGCGTTGTCCAGCCGATGCCGCAATTCCTCTTCAGGATCAACCGCCAATTGTTCCTTGTGTTGCCGACTTTGCATCAGGAGTCCCTCCATGGCGTCGATTGTATCATCCAGTCCCAGGACGTGGAACAAGGGAACGAGTAAAGATGACTGTGTTCCCCTCTGGGTGTAGGCGACTGCCGGTTAGCCACCAGTGTTATCGGAAGTAGTTGTTGCCCCCACCCATCCCCCGGCGTATGATTCGGCCAGTACCCTCCTGTATTCCCGCGCGACCCAACCTTCCTTTAAGGAGGCGATGTTATGCCGTATGGAGGAAATGACTGGCTGGCTTTGAACGTTGAGGAGACTTTGGAGCCGGACCTGCCCATCTGCGATCCGCACCACCACTTCTGGGACTTCCGGCCCATTCGTATTCCATACCAGCGTTACCTGCTGCATGAGCTGGTGGCGGACATCAACAGCGGTCACAACGTCCGCTCGACGGTGTTCATCGAGACGCGGGCGATGTACAAGCAGGACGGCCCGGAGGAACTACGCTGCGTCGGGGAGGTGGAGTTCGTCCAGGGGTTGGCGGCGGCCAGCGCCAGCGGGGTGTACGGACCATCGCGGGCGGCGGCGGCCATCATCGGGAACGCCAACCTGCGGCTGGGCGATGCGGTGGAGCCGGTGCTGGACGCGCTGCAGGCGGCCAGCCCCAACCGCTTCCGGGGCATCCGGCAGTCGGCGGCGTGGGACCCCCATCCCGACGTGGAGGACCGCGTTCCCCAGGGAATCCTGGCGGACGCGAAGTTCCGGGAGGGAGCCAGGGTGCTGGCCGGCAAGGGGATGTCCATGGAGAACACGCTGTACTTTCCGCAGCTTCCCGAGCTGGTGGACTTCGCCAACGCCGTTCCCGACCTGACCATCGTGTTGAACCACATCGGCGGGCTGTACCGGGTGGGGCCCTACGGCAACCGGGACGACGAGGTCATCCCACAGTGGAAGGAGGGGGTCGCCGCGGTGGCCCAGTGCCCCAACATCGTGATGAAGCTGGGGGGCATCGGGCAGCCGCGCTACGGGTTCGACTGGCACACCTACGACATTCCCATCGGGTCGGAGGAGCTGGCGGAGGGGCTGGCGCCGTTCATGAACTACTGCATCGAGCAGTTCGGGCCGGACCGGTGCATGTTCGAGAGCAACTTCCCGCCGGACAAGGTGTCCTACTCGTACAACACGCTGTTCAACGCCTTCAAGCGGCTGTCGAAGGACTACTCGGCCACGGAGCGGGCGGCGCTGTTCCACGATACGGCGGTGCGGGTGTACCGGATAGACGTGTAGCGGCGCGCCCGGCGGCATACGACAGGGATTCATCAGGGGGCCGCTCCGTCTGGGGTATGGGGCGGCCCTTTTCGTGCAACACCGGAGAGGCTGGTCGTCCTGCTATAATGTTGATGCGGGCAAGCTTTTTCCGTTTACCCGTCGATGCGGATAGTCCCGGATTGCAGCGAAGGCGGCAAGATGAAGATTTACAAGTACCGGGGAGAAACGTTCGAGCTGGACGACTCCCAGGGTTGTTACGTGGAAGTAACCTACAAGACGGTAAAGGGGTGGGTCGGCGTGAACTTGGCGGACACAGCGACCGACGAGTCTCCGTACTCCTGGTACACCAATCAGGCTGTCGTCACTCCCGACGGATTGAAGGCTGGAAATACCAACGGCAACTCGTTCGAAAGCAACCTGGAGGCTCTGTGCGCCCGGTTAGTGGAAGACTATAAGACCTCGGAATCAGCCAAGATGCTTAATCGAGAGAAATACTGCCATAACCTCCACGATTTCGTGAGGCAACTGCCGGAAGCCCGGGTGGAGGGAATGAAGCGGTGACATCCCCCGACATGACCCCCTTAACCTATAACCGGGAAGAGTTTTTCCGCGAACTGCGGCACTACGCGACCAAGGAGGACCTGGCCAACATGAAGGCCGACCTGATCAAGTGGATGGTTGGGTCAATGCTGGGCTTTGCGGGGTTGGTTTCCGCCGTAGTGTTCGCTTTGCAGAAACTGTAGCAACGGCCTCCGACTGACAAGCCTTCCGACTGGCAAGCCTTCCGCCGCGTTGACAGGGGGGCGGGAGCGGCCCTTTTTGAGTTGGCAACAATGGGTGGTAGAATGTTGCCTGGATCAATAATGGGCCTGGCGGCGGAAAGGCGTTCACCGCCGATGGTCCGGAGGAACGCTATCCATGACTAAACTCAAGCTGGTATCAGTCCTGCTGGTTGTTGTTATAGCGACCGTTGGCATCGCGGCCTGCCGGTCCGAGTCCGAGGATTCCACGCCGGACTTGCAGGCGACCATTGAAGCCCTGGAAAGCCGGGGTGAACAGGAATCTCCCCCACCCACCGCCGCTCCTGCCGAACCCAACTTGCAGGCGACCATCGCAGCCCTCGAAAACCGGATCCAGCAGTCGGCGCCGACGCCGACAGACACTCCACCGCCGCCGCAACCGGACCTGGCAGCGACCATTGAGGCGCTGGAAGCACAGATTCAGAATCCATCGTCCCCGACCGATGCCACGGAAGGATCGCCATCCCCCGCAACTGCTCCCGAACCGGCGCCCACCCCGGCGACGATTGAGACCGCCAAGAATCCCAGCGGGGACGCCATCCTGAACGACCCGGTATGGCGGGGCAACACCGACGCGGTGAAGGCCCTGATCGCCGCGGGTGCGGACGTCAACGCCCGCAACTCCGACGGCAACCCGGTGATTTACGAGGCTATCTGGCGGGACCACGCGGAGATCGTGAAACTGCTGCTGGACGCCGGAGCCGATCCCAACGCGCTGGATAGTGACGACAGCCCGATCCTGATCGAGGCAACCTGGCGCAACCACAAGGATGTGGTCAGGGCATTGGTGGAAGCCGGGGCGGACCCGCTTGCCGCTGCTCCCGACGGAACGACGGCCATCAGTGAAGCGGCCTGGCGGGGGCATACCGATGTCCTGGAGATATTGACCTCGGGCAACTGATAATCGGTCCCTGGACAGGAGCTACCCTTTCACGGTCATCGGCCGCGTTGACAGGCGGGCTGGGGCGGACTTATCATCAAGCCCCGGGCGGGCGTAACTCAGTGGTAGAGTGTTTGCTTCCCAAGCAAAAAGTCGTGGGTTCGAATCCCATCGCCCGCTCCAATGGTTTTCCTTCACGGTCAATTGCCTGTAAACCTTGCACCCACAAGGCAACCCCACCCAACAAACCCGCAATCGCAAGCACTTCGCCTCGCCTTTACGCAGCGACGAGTGCATACCAGCGAGGCTGGCTATATAATGCGCAAATCGTTAAACACCATGCCGACGCTACGGCGTCCAGGGGAGGGACATGGTGGACAACAGCTTCTACATCGAGTTTGAGGGTCCCCTAATCGAGGAAACAGGCGTTCCCGTAGAGGACTTCTTCAACACTATAGGCCACTTACATACCGCTCTCGAGCACATGGTGGTGGACTTGACTGGGGTCGAAGGCCGGTCCCCCGACTGGGTTCGTGAACAGTGTGTCCTCCATCTCAAACGGACTTTCCCGGGTTCGCTGGGAGCCGAGTTGCTTCTGGCCCCACTAACCGACAGCCAACCACCCTTAGAAAACCACGGTCAACAAGCCTTAACGCGTATCCTTGAGTGGGTTCCGGACTCCTCTGAAGGCGACGCCGGTTTGCCCAAACCCGTTACTGATGCTTTGCACCAAATCCATTGGGACCTTTCGCCTGGAGTGACGGGCGTTACCCTCAGCGATCCGAAAACCGGGTGTTCCTTGCCCATTCCCAAGACAGAACAAGGGCGCAGAGAACGCCGGCCGACGGAAGAGTTGCAGGCGGGCCCCCTTTTTGGATGGCTGAACGAGGTAAACTGGCACCGGCTTACGGCCCAACTGCATCGCTACGGTGGTCCATTCGTCTCTTTGAGATTTGCTCCCGATCTCCACGACGACATGCTCCGGTTGGCTACAAAATTCGTAGAAGTACACGGAACAGGACGCATCAATAAAGATGACCAATGGAGCAGCGTATCGGTCGAACAGATAACTCCTGCGACTTCGAGTGGTGAACCCTTCGACTTGGAGAAGTTCTGGAATAACCCCAACCCGAAGATATTTGACCCCGAGAAAGTGGTCAGGGCTTCCGAACCCTTCGACGTGGATGAATTTCTCAAGATTATCCGTGAGGGTCGTGACGTTTGATGGAGGACAGTCCAGCCCCGGTTGTCCTAGATACCAGCGTCGTTTCGATAATTTTCAACCAAGACAGCAGGGCACCCTTCTATGAATCGGAGTTGAAAGACGTTCGCTCCGTCGTTTCATTCCAAACATTGGAAGAAGTTTTGTTCGGCGCCTACCGCGCCGCTTGGGGCCGACGGCGCTGGGATGAGTTGAAACGTCACCTAGCTCAGTACGAAGTAATCTGGCCCGGCGAGGGCTTGGTTGACATTTGCGCTCAGTTACGTAATGAGAGACGCTCGGTTGGCAAGGAGTTGAACCTCGCCGACGCCTGGATCGCGGCAACGGCGAGGATGCTCGGTTGCCCCCTAGCTTCTGACGATCGCGATTTCGACGACATCCAAGGATTGCATGTCATCAGAAGGCCATCCAGCTAATGTCCAAGCGTCAGATTCGTTCAAGGATATCCAAGTCTAGGGTCCCCTTATGACCCGCGACGAACTGCTGCAAACTCTCCGGGAGCACAAGCCTGTCCTGCAGGAGAGGTTTGGGGTTAGGTCGTTGTCCCTGTTTGGGTCGTTTGCGCGGGATGAGGGGAGGGATGACAGCGATGTGGATGTCCTAGTTGAGTATGACGGGCCAGCTACATCGAAGTCGTTTTTTGGGGTGCAGTTCTATCTGGAAGACCTGCTGGGACGGCGGATTGACCTCGTGACCAACAAGGCTTTGCGGAGGGAGTTCCGCCCCTACGTCGAGCGCGACCTGATAAATGTTTGATCCCCGGGATCAGGACCGCCCCTGGCACTTGTACGTCCGCGACATGATTGAGTTCGCCGAAAGGGTTGTGTCATACACCGACGGGCTGGATTATGACGCCTTTGTGGCCGACGGCCTAACCTACGACGCCACTCTGCGCAACATCGAATTGGTCGGTGAGGCCGCAACCCATATCCCCGAGGAAATACGAACCGAGCACACGGAAATACCATGGCGCAACGTCGTGGGAACCAGGAATCAGCTGGCCCACGGGTACTTGGGCATCGACAACGACGTCATCTGGGACATCATCTTGCATGACGTCCCAGATCTCTTGATCAAGTTACACAGGCTATTGGAAGACGCCAATAAGCCGGAATAGTTACTCCTCACGATCCGGTCGGCCGTTGCCCCACGGCATGTCCGGCAGGCCCCGCTCGCGGCGGAGTTCGTTGATGGTGATGACGCCGCGGTCGAGGAGCTGCATTTCGCGGGCGACGCGCTGGTTTTCGTCTTCCTGGAGGGCTTCGATGCTGGAGAGGTCGAACTCGAAGGCCAGGTCGGGGTAGCCCAGCCGGGGCAAAAGCATCCGCGTCAGCTGCTCCTCGAAGAACTTGAGCTCGGGGACGATGGTGTTGCGCCAGAAGATGCGCTCGGCGGCGTTGATGTTGGCGAAGGTGGCCCGCTCGAAGTCGCCCAGCAGGGGCTTGGGCACCCCAAAGGCCCGGCTGACCTCCTCGAGGCTCCAGCGCAGTCCCTGGATGAAGTCCATGTCGCGGTGGGAGAGGCCCAGGGGCTTGATGTCGCGGATGAAGTTGGCGATGGCGGGACGGTGGGCGTTGCCGGGGCCCCGGTAGCGGGCCTCCCAGCGGTCGTAGAAGTCGGCGATCTCAGTGTCGGTCATGCTCTCGTCGGTGAGCATCACGAAGTCGGGCTGGGCCGAGTTGCGGAGAAAGTTCCGGTTGAAACGCATCCCCTCGCAGCCCATGTCCACCGACAGGCGGCTGGGGGCCAGCGGCGAGAATCCGGCGTAGTCGTCCAGCGGGTTGTAGTAGCGCAGCCAGACGACCTCGCCAGGAGTGTAGGCCACCGGCCCGGTGCGGCCCTGGTAGACGAATCCCCGCAGCGGGACCCGCTCACCGGGCAGGGGGGTGACGCGGTCGGGGCGGAGCGGCCAGAGCTGCCACTGTCCATCGCCGTCCCGCTCCAGGGCCCAGAAGGCGGAGCCCCACAGGTTCAGGTGAATCTCGGCGCTGCGCCACAGGTCGCCGCTGGTGGTCCACGGGTTGACCCGCTCCATCAGCCGCGCCACGGGATGGTCGGGCTCGACGGGAGTGCGAGAGGCATCCCTACCGTCGCCCACCCGCAGGATGCGGAGCGACGGGCGGCTGACGGCGTCGGCCCGCAGCTTGATGGCGGCGTAGACCGATACGGAGGCGGCATAGTAGCGTCCGTACTCGGCCCGGGCGCGGCTGCTCCCGAAAAGCTCGGCCATGCCCCAGCCGCCGGAGGCCGATTCCGCGGGGCGCGGGCGGGAGGAAATGCCCGCCGCCTTTTCCGCCGGCTGCCGTTCCGGGGGTATCTGTTCCAGCGGTATGTTTTCCGGGGGACGGTGGAAGGGGTTGGTGATTACGGAAGTCCATTTGTTCAAATGCATAAATTTGCTCCTAGAATGTTTGTTGAGAAAAGGTGTATAATTGGTTTCCCACCAGGACCGCCACACAGGACGATTCCATGCAGCAGGCAGCGACATACCAGCAAAGAAGCCACGAACTCCTGGCCAAGGCCCGCGCCGAGTTGGATACGGACCTGGCCCAGGCCGGCGAGAAGGGATGGGGTGCAGCGGCCGAGATGGTCAAGGCTGTCGCGGAACAGCGGGGGTTGTACCACCGGACTCACCGCTCCCTTTATGAGATTGTTGCCGGGTTGGTCCGAGAAACCGGCGATGACGACATTCGCAAGGAGTTTGCCAGTGCCAACGAGCTCCACCACAACTTCTACGAGAACTGGTTCGACCGGGAGAACATTGAGGTTCGGCTCGAGGACATGGAGCGGTTTGTTGGCCGGGTCGAAGCCCTCCTTTCCCCCAGCTCCTAGAGGAATCAATCCATGCAGCAGGCGATGACATACAGGGAACGAAGCCGCGAGCTTCTGGCCAAAGCCTACTCCGAGTTGGACACCGACCCGGCCCAGGCCGGCGAGAAGGGATGGGGCGCCGCGGCGTCCATCATCAAGGCTGTCGCGGAACAGCGGGGGTTGTACCACCGGACTCACCGCTCCCTTTATGAGATAGTCGATGGGCTGGTGGACGAAACGGGAGACGCCGAACTCGCAGAGCTTTTCGTCACGGCCAGCGGCCTGCACTTCAACTTCTACGAGAACCAGCACAACCGCACGATAGTCGCCGCCGGGATCCAGACTGTCGAACGGTTTGTCGCCAGGGTCGAAGCCCTGCTCTCTCCAGCCCTTGACCTGGGGGGACCCGCCGGGCACTGATTGCATTTCCGACTCAGGGTCATCGCCACGCCCCTACGTCCACAGGGTTGGCTTGGGGGGCGGGGCCAGGAAGGAGATCATCAGGGCGTCGGCCCGGTCGGGGGAGGGCAGACCCCGTTTTTTCATGGAGTCCTTGCTTTCCATGACCAGCTTGTTGTCTCCCTTCCGGTATTCGTACTTCAACGCGGCCAACTCTCCGATGAGACGCTGGTCCGGGGGCAGGGCCAACTGGCGGGCCTCGAGCATTTCGCGGAGACGCCAGTAGCCCTCGGCCCGCAGGTTGGCGAACAGGCCATCCCGCTGGGGCGGCTTGGCGACGTTGACGGCGTGGACGGGGTGGCCCAGCTCGCGCAGCCGGTCCACAACGCCGGCGCCCACGCCGATTTCATCCACGACCACCTGCTGGGGATGATGGAGGAGGATGGTAGACTCGACCCGCCTGGCCAGCTGCATGGTGTCCAGGCCGTTGAAGGACTGGACCTCTTCGACCCGGTTGCCCCGGCGGCGCAGGATGACGCTGTGGTCGCTGCCGAAACGGGCCGGGTCGACGGCGATGACCACCGGGGCATCGGTCCCCACCGGTTCGGAGGGGATGTCGCCGGACCAGAGCTGGGTGGCGGTTTCGATGAGGGTCAAGGGCAGCAGGGTATCGTCATCCTGCACGGGAAACTCGCCGAGGACGCGGGCCTGAAACATGGGGTTGTCGTGTCCCCAGACCTCGCGCCGTTCCTCCACCCAGGCCGCCGTGGTCAGCCCCGGGACGACGATGCGTCCCGCCGTCACGTTGGGACTCTCCAGTGCCGAGATGGTGACGCATTCGTAGAGCTGCCGCTCTTCGTGGAAGGCGCGGCGGAAGGCGCCGGAAGTGGTGGTGGGGTTGCCGAGGAGGAGGAGCTGGCAGGTCTCCGACGAGGTCATCACCGACTCGATGCCCTCGAAGATGGCGTCGCTGACTCCGGCGGCTTCGTCCACCACAACCAGCATGTTGGGGCTGTGAAACCCCTGGAACTGGTCGGCGGTCTCGGCGGACAGACCCATGGCGTAGCGGTCCTCAGCCAGCTCCCAGCGGGTGCCGAGGAGATGGCCGCCGAGGGGAGTGCGGGAGCGGAAGTAGAGGGTCCGCATCTGCCGCCAGAAGACGTGGCGCACCTGCCGGAAGGTGGGGGCGGTGGTGAGGACCACCGCCGGGTCGCGGCTGTACAGGAACCAGAGCACCGAGACGCCGGCGCAGAACCCCTTGCCCAGCCCGTTGCCCGCCTTGACGGCAACCCGCCTTCCCGAGTCCAGGGCATCCAGAACCTCCACCTGCTTCGCCCAGAGACTGACGCCGAGGACGTTGGTGGCGAACTCGGCCGGGGATATGGAAATGGGGGGCGGCACGGGGGCGGGGACACCAACCGCCGGAAGGATCGGGTCCCTGGGGCGCATCAACGGCAGGAGAGAGGGCGCAGGGTTGCTGCCGGGCTGGCCGGCTTCCTGCCTTTTCGCCAGACGCACCCAGCGGGCAACTGTGTTGGGATGGATTCCCTCCTTCCGGGCGATGGCGTCGTAGGACAATCCCGCGGCCCGCAGGCCCAGGACCTGCAGGTGTTTCCACTCGGGATACTTGGCCTGTTTCACCCCCACCATGAAATTGTGATGGCACTCTGCACATTCCCACCGTTGCCGTCCCTGGGCAAAGCCGGCCCGAAACAATCTGGTGTTATCACAGTTCCGGCAGCCGGCGGGCACTTTTTCCTGGAGCGGTTCGTCCGGGGAACCGGCTATCTCGACACCTCCTTTTCAGTGACCTGGTCCTTCGATGGTGGGGACACCCTCCGGTAGGCCCCGGGCGGGCTGAAGAGGAAGCCGCAATCGCGGCAGCGGAAAACGTAGTTATCGGCGGGGCGCACCCTGGTAAGCACCACGAGGCGCACCGACGAGCAGCGGCGGCATTCAAGCAACTGGCATCACCTCCGAAAATGGTTCGGGCGAAATTGGCTCCGGCGAAATTGGTCCCGCGGGGGACGGCACAAGAGAGGGACGGCCCCCCCGGCGGAGGGTCGTCCCTGTGCAATTTACGTTAGACACGCGGCAGCAGGCCTGTCAACGGGCGGGTGTCAGGAGATTTTTGGGGGAGCGGGCTGTCCGAATGATGTTGGGGTTGGGGTTATGGCCAAAGAGAGGAACTGTAGCGCCCTTCCTCAGTTGAAGAGTTCGCTTCAGTTGAAGAGTTCGCTATGGGATGCCAGGCGTATCAGATTAAGGTCAGAAGGGTTGGGTTTCGCGTAAATGAGCACCAGGTCTGGCCGGATATGGCAGTTCCTTTCCCCTGCTCTGCTGCCGTGCATGGGGTGATCCCGGTACCTCGAGGGAATCGGCAGATCGTTGGCCAGCAATTGCAGCGCTGCCTCGAGTTCTTCGTCCAACCGTCGGCCGTACTGGCCTCGTTTTTCTCGTCTGTAGTCCCGCCGGAAGGCTCGGCCGTGGCTAATCCTCCTCATTGAGCTGCTTGAACAGGTCAGTTATCGTACCGGCACTGACCATGTTTCCGGACTCAGCCTCAGCTATTGCCTCGAGCGTCTCGATGTTTGGTTCACCGCATTGAAAGCAGGGAGAGGCATCATGGGCGACGATGTAATTCAACATTTCACAAAGAGCCTCATCTAATGTAGTCTGCTCTCTTTGCAGGATTTCCCTCGCCTTGGTGAGGGTATCCGAGTCAACTTCCGCGGTGAAACGTGTCTTGCTCATTCCGCAACATCCCCCCAAAGTCGGGCACTGACTGGATGGTAATTGACCGGTCCTTCCGGCGCAAGCATCATTGTGCTATGACGCGAAGAGCAGCGAAACGACCGAGTCAGGCTTCACGCGATAGTCCCGGGTTGCCGGGGTGGTTTCACATATTGACCCGCTTCTTGGTATAGTTGTGCGGGTGTTGGGAAGGGACGAGGTGCAGAAAATGTGATTATGGCCGCGCTGCCCGGGTGCGTATCCGGCGGCGGCCGTTGGCAGGGAGCAACCGTTGGCACAACCGAGGGTGAACGAGAGCGTCCGCTACGAACCGGATGAACATCCCCCGCCGCTGATTGCCGCGGGAGCCGGGGCCCAGGCGGCCGTTCTGATCGTTACGCCGATTGTCCTGACGGTGGTGATCGTGCTGCGGATCGCCGAGCAGTCCGACGACCTGATCCACTGGGCGGCCTTCGCGGCCCTGCTGGTGAGCGGCATCACCACCATCCTGCAGGCGGTGCGGGTGGGGCGCGTTGGGTCGGGGCATGTTCTGATAATGGGCACGTCCGGGGCGTTCATCGCCATCTGCGTGGCGGCCCTGACCCTGGCCGGCGCGGAGACGATGGCCAGCCTGATCGTCGTTTCGTCCCTGTTCCAGTTCCTGCTGGCCGGGCGGCTCTCCTACCTGCGGAGGATATTCACGCCGGTGGTCACGGGAACGGTCATCATGTTGATCGCCGCCACGGTGTTTCCGACGGTGTTCGGCTTTTTGACCGACGTCCCGGAGGGCACTCCCGACTTCGCCGCGCCCCTGTCGGCGGGGGTTACGCTGCTGGTGGTGGCGGGACTGGTGCTGCGCGGGCCGCCACGACTGCGGTTGTGGTCGCCGGTCATCGGGATCATCGCCGGGACGGCGGTGGGCGCTCCCTTCGGCATCTACGACATCCAGCCGATACTCGACGCGCCCTGGGTCGGCATTTCATTCACCGCCTGGCCCGGGTTGGACGTCACGCCCGGGGCAGAGTTCTGGGCTCTGCTGCCGGCGTTCATAATCGTGACCCTGGTGGGCGCCATCGAGACCATCGGGGACGGAGTCGCAATCCAGCGGGTATCCCGGCGGCAGCCGCGGGCCACCGACTTCCGGGTGGTGCAGGGGTCCCTCAACGCCGACGGCGTGGGGAACCTGCTCTCCGGCCTGGCGGGCACCCTCCCCAACACCACCTACTCCAGCAGCATAGCCCTGGCCGAGGTTACCGGGATCGGATCGCGGCGGGTGGGGGTCATCATCGGGGCCATCTTCATCCTGGTGGCCTTCTTTCCCAAGGTTCCGGCGCTGCTCATCGCAATACCCTCGCCGGTGGCGGCGGCCTACATCACCGTTCTGCTGGGACTGCTGTTCATCCAGGGCATGAAGATCGTCATCCAGGATGGGGTTGACCACCGCAAGGCCGCCATCTGCGGAGTAGCCTTCTGGGTGGGCACCGGGTTCCAGAACCAGTGGATTTTCGCGGACATGCTGGGGGAGGGCTTCCTAGCCGTGCTGCTGGGCAACGGGATGACCTCGGGGGCGCTGGTGGCCGTGATAATGATGGTCTTCATGGAGTTGACCTCACCGAGAAGGCGGCGCCTGCGGGTCCCGATGGACGACGAGACCCTGCCCAGGCTAGGCGAGTTCCTGCGGGGTTTCGCGTCCAGGTCAGGCTGGAGCGAGACGTCGTCGGACCGGCTGGTCCTGGTGGGGGAAGAAACGCTGGCCAGCCTGGCGCCGGAAAACGGCGAAGGAAACGGCAGCGGCCCGCGCCGCCTGATGGTGTCGGCCCGCTCCGACGGGCGGGGCGCGGAGCTGGAGTTCGTGTCGGGATTCGAGGGAGACAACCTGGAAGACCAACTCTCCTACCTGGGAGAACCACCGGACGTGCAGGACGACCGGGAGATTTCCTTCCGCCTGCTGCGGCATTACGCCTCGTCGGTGCGGCACCAGCGGTACCACGGCGTGGACGTGGTGACGGTGAGCGTGGAAGGAGTGCGGTAGCCGGGTTACGGGCATAAACTGAGGGTGTGTGACAATGAGTTTTCACCCCCATCCTAACCTTCCCCCGTCAAGGGAGAAGGGACTAAACTGCCCCCGGCCGGCTTTCCCGGGTGTAAACTGAGAGGGTGAGTTTTCACCCGCATCCTAACCCCCGCCTACGCGGGGCAGGCTCTTCCACAGCCAAGGGCTGAAACAGGAGGGGGTTGATGCTGGAGTACAAGGGTTACGTCGGGGAAGTAGTCTATGACGATGAGGCCGAGGTTCTGCACGCCAGGGTTATCAACAGTGGCCCTTATCCAATAGCCAACGCCGAAGCAACTGACGTAGCGGGCATCAAACGGGAGTTCCGCATCTCCATTGACGTGTATCTCGAAGGGTGCGCCGAACTCGGAATAGAACCGGTCACGCCCACCGCCCTGCCCGCGACAGTGTAGGCGGGCAATTCCAGCGCCGGAACCCCCGACGCCCAGGGCGCGGCAAAGCGCAGCGCATACCCATGACCGCGATAGGGAGATACCCAATGTCCAGGCCCGATTTCAGCGGTTAACTACCCCCTGTCAGCCCGTCAAGGGGGAAGGGATTTTTGAGCAGGGCTATCGCATGAGTGCCAGTTTGTTCAAATTTCCAGTGAATGGCCAACACGATATTGTAGGGAACATACGACGGGGGTCTGGATTCCCGCCTGCGCGGGAATGACGGGAAGAGCGGCGAAAGGACCTAGTCAGACTTCATGCGATAGCCCCGGGATTTTGAGATAGTTTCCAAGTCAGGAGAGAAACGATGGCGACTCGAACTCCAGTGATTGATTGCCAGGTCCACGCCTACGAGCGCGACCGCCCCGAGCGCCCCTGGATCGGATGGCTGCAAGGGCCCGACGAGGTAACCGGGGACGACATGGTGGCAGCGATGGATGCCGTCGGCGTAGACGGTGCCCTGCTGATTTCTCCCTTCTCGATGTACCGCTACGACGCCAGCTATGCGCTGGAAGTCTACGGGAAGCATCCCACCCGCTTCGGGTTGATCCGTCCCTTCGACCCGGAGTCGGACAGGATCGAGGAGGAGATGGAGGAGTGGACCTCGCAGCCGGGTGTGGTGGGGGCCAGGATAATGCTGGCGAGGGAAGACTTCGCAGCGGACCATCCCGGGCTGAACCGCATCCTGGCGGCGGGGGGACGGGCCGGAGTGCCGGTTAACGTGATGTGCTCCACCAAGCTGCCCCTGCTGGGCGAGCTGGCCCGCCGCAACCCGAACACCCGGATAGTGATTGACCACCTGGGGATAGCCCAGCCGCCCGAGCCGCCGCCTCCAGCAGAGCCCTGGGCCGACCTGCCCGCCGTGCTGGGGCTGGCGGAGCTGGACAACGTGGTCATCAAGATTTCCGGGGCGGGCACCCTGGCCCACGAACCCTTCCCCTACCCGGATATCTGGGAGCCGCTGCGGAGGATATTCGACGCCTACGGGCTGGAGCGGTGCCTGTGGGGCACGGACTGGACGCGGGCGGTGAACCTGCTGACCTACGAGCAGGGAGTGGAGGCCTTCCTGGTGACGGAAGAGCTTTCCGACTCGGAGCGGGCCGTCCTGATGGGCGGAGCGCTACGGGAGATTTACGGCTGGGAGCCGGGGGCGTGACCGGGGATACGTTGGGGGATGCATCCCCCAAACCCCCTAAGTGAGTATCTCAAGACGTACATTCCGAAGGCCGAAACCTGGGAAATGGGGACGACGGGGGTCTGGATTCCCGCCTGCGCGGGAATGACGGGAAAGGCGTTGAGTGTGGGAGACAGGGTTGGGCGGATAGCTGATGGGTCCCTGCCTCCGCAGGGACGACGGGGGAAGGTTTGCTCCGGTGGCCGGGGCTGAGGCCGGGGTGGGCGGGGGTCCGGATTCCCGCTCCCGCCTACGCGGGGGGCAGGCTCTGCGCGGGAATGACGGGAGGGGGAGCGGGCCGACTCAGAGGGGGTGTGACAATTGAGGTTTCACCCCCATCCTAACCTTCCCCCGGCAAGGGGGAAGGGACTTGTTCATAGATCCCTAAATGCGGCGGGGATTCGGGCTGGCTCAGGCGGCGCAGCAGGCTGGGCAGCAGACGCCCCGGCAGACCCGCAGTCCGAACAGGCAGGGGCGGCAGGAGCAAAGCTGAACTTCGTCTTCGCACTCCTCGCCACGGATGCCCTCCAGGCCCTCGCGGACGAGCCAGGGCACGAAAAACAGGGCGGTCACGGCGTCCAGCCACCACCAGCCCAGCAGGGCGTTGGCAACCAGGCCGGCCAGCAGGGTCAGGGACAGGCCCGAACAGGCCAGGGTCTCCTTGGCCTCGATGGCGATGGACTGGAGATTGCCCTGGGCGGCGATGCGGAGTTTCCAGAGGGCTATCAGCGGCATGACCGTTACGGAGGCTATCGCCAGTCCGATGCCGACCAGCGACTCCTCGGCGCCGGTCCGCTGGAACAGGGCCCACCCCGATTGGAACATGATGGCCGCGGACAGGACCAGGAAGGTCCAGCCGATGAACCGGACCACCCGGCCCTCCACCAACTCGGCGTACTCCTGGTCCTCGATGCCCAGTCTCCAGAGCACGAGGGAAGCGGCGGCGACCTCGATGTAGCTGTCCGCGCCGAAGGCGACCAGGGCGATGCTGCCGGCGGCGATGCCGGACCACAGCGCGATGACTCCCTCCACGACGTTGTAGAGGATGGTCAGCAAGAGCAGGTACCTGGCGGTACGGAGCAAAGAAATCATCTCCTGCGTAATTGACCCGGTTTTAGCACAAATCTCTGCGGGAGTCCAGCAGCGGGGTTTCCCGGACAGGGCAATCGCATGAGTGCAAGTTTGGTTAAACTGCCAGTGAACGGTCAACACGATGCTGAGGGGAACAGACAACGGGGGTCTGGATTCCCGCCTGCGCGGGAATGACGGTAGGAGGGGAAATATGCCCGTACTCCAAGTGAACGGCGTCCCGTTCCACTACCACCTGGACGACTTCTCGGACCCGTGGCTGGACTCGGAGGCGGTGCTGCTGCACCATTCCGCCGGCGGCAACCTGCACCGCTGGCGAGCGTGGGTGCCGGCGCTGGCCCAGTTTGGCCCGGTGCTACGCTTCGACATGCGCGGCCATGCCGGGACGCCTCCCCCGGCAAACCTGGAGTTCTCCCTGCCGGACCTGGCCGCCGACATTGCCCGGGTAATGGACGGACTGGGCATGGACAAGGTGCACCTCGTTGGCGCATCCGCAGGGGGGATCGTGAGCCTGCGGTTTGCCCATGACTTCCCCGACCGTATGCACAGCCTGACCCTGGTAGCGGCCACTCCCCGACTGGCGCGTATGGGAGAAGGCATGGATGCCGGAGTGTGGCGCCGGGTCCTTGAGCAGGAGGGCACCCGGGCCTGGCTCCTCCTGGATGCCGAAAAGAGGTTCGGGCCTGATGCGGCGCGCGAGGTCATCGAGTGGTACGCGGATGAAGGGGCAAGAACTCCGGCCCCGAATGTATTGGGCCTGCAAAGCTGTCTCCTGGCGGAAGACCTCACGCCGCTGCTGCCGAATATCGGCGTGGAAACCCTGATCCTTGCCTCCGCGACCGACGAAATCACGCCGCTGGAAGTGCAGGAGCTGATGGCCGACCGGATCCCCCGCGCCACCCTGGAGGTGTTCCACGGGGTGGGCCACAACATGAAGGTCGAAATCCCCGACATCCTTGCCGAAAGAACCAAGGCGTTCATCAGCAGCGTTGGGGGAGCGCGTTCCGGGGGAGGGTCCGGCCAGGAGACGTGAACGCGGAAATGGGCGCCGGGATGGAGGACCTGTCCCATCCTGCCCGGCGCGCAGGGCTATCGCATGAGTGCCAGTTTATTCAAACTTCCAGTGAATCGCCAACCCGACATTGCGGGGAACATACGACGGGGGTCTGGATTCCCGCCTGCGCGGGAATGACGGGAAAATAGGCAGCAGGGGTTGAGATTAGCGGTGCAAGGACTTTGCGTTGGCCCCGGGGCGACGCGCGGCCGCGCACTTGTTAGCAGGCGAGGGCGTGGGGTATCCTAAAATGCCGTCAAGACCGGCACAACAGCAACTCGCGGGATGGCGGTTATCCCGTTTCCAACGTTCCCAGCATGAATGGCCCAGCATGAATGGCAAGGAGGCACAATGGCTACCAAGGCTTATCTTCTGGTCGAGACCGCGGTCGGCAAGACCCGGGACGTGGCCGGCACCCTCAGCAGCCTGGACGGCGTCGGGATAGTTGACATCGTCACGGGCCCCTACGACATCATCGCTGTCATCGAAGGCGACGATATGTCGGTTGTGGGCAACGTGGTGACGGAGAAGATCCACACCGTGGACGGTGTCGTGCGGACCGTTACCTGCGTCGCCGTCGGCGGCTTGTAATTCTGATTTAGAAGCTATCTCAAAACCAACCCCCGCCTACGCGGGGGCAGGCTCTTGAATTTCGCGGTAGCCTGCCACGGCTACACTGAACTAGCCTGTCACCCCCATCCTAACCTTCCCCCGTCAAGGGGGAAGGGACTTTCCGGCGGCGTGGCCGCCATGAACAGGAGCTTTTGAGTGGAGTTCAAGTTTACTCCCGAGGACGACGCCTTCCGGCAGGAGCTGCGCTCCTTTGTGCAACAGGAGCTGCCCAGCGATTGGGAGGGGGGCGGGCGCTGGCCCGAGGAATGGGACTGGGAGTTCACCCAGGATATGCGGCAGAAGCTGGCCCGGAAGGGCTGGCTGACCATGCACTGGCCCCAGGAATACGGGGGGCAGGACGCCTCTCCGGTCCGGTCGGCCATCTACAACGAGGAGCTGGCCTACCTGCGCGCCCCGGGACGGGACATCTTCGGCGTCAGGATGCTGGGCCCGACCCTGATGATTCACGGGTCGGAGGAGCAGAAGCAGGAGCACCTTCCTCCCATCGCCCGGGCGGAGGTCCAGTGGTGCCAGGGATACAGCGAACCCGAGTCCGGTTCCGACCTGGCGTCCCTAAGCACCCGGGCCGTGGTGGACGGCGACGACTTCGTCATCAACGGCTCCAAGATCTGGACCACCCTGGCCCACCGGGCCGACTGGATAATGTGCCTGGCCCGCACCGACACCGAGGCGCCCAAGCACCGGGGAATCAGCTTCATCCTGGTGGACATGAAGACCCCGGGAATCCAGGTCCGTCCGGTCATCAACATGGCGGGCGGGCACGAGTTCAACGAGGTCATATTCGACGACGTGCGGGTGCCGCGGCGGAACGTGGTGGGAGAGGAGAACCGGGGCTGGTACGTGGCGGTGACCCTGCTGGACTTCGAGCGTTCCGGCATCGACTACTCGGCCATCGCCCGGCGGCTCCTGGACGAAACGAGGGACTATGCCTCGGAGGTCAACCGGGACGGGCGCCCGCTGCTCCGGACGCCCTGGGTGCGGAACGAGCTGGCCGACCGGTACATCGAGTGCGAGGTCGCCCGCCTGATGGCCTACAACGTCGCCTACCTGCAGGGCGAGGGGCAGGTCCCCAACAAGGAGGCGTCCATCAGCAAGGTATTCGGCAGCGAGACCCTCCAGCGCAGCGCCAGCTCGTGCCTGGCAATCCTCGGCATGTACGGGGCCCTGGGCCGGAATGAAGAGCGGGCGCCCCTTATGGGGCGTGTCCAGGAGCACTGGATGATCGCCTTCTCCCACAAGATCGCCGCCGGCACGTCGGAAGTGCAGCGGAACATCATCGCCGGGCGGGGGTTGGGGATGCCGCGGGGCTAAGGGGCCTTCCGGCAACTGGATTTGAGGCAATGGAAGAAGTTTTTATCTACTGGGACAACTCTAACATCTTCATCGAGGCGCAGCGCATCGCGGAAGAACGCAACGAGCATGTCGACGCCCGCTACCGGGTAAGAATCAATTTCGACAACATGCTGCGCTTGGCCCACGCCGACCGCCCAATGCGGAGGGCGCTGGCTGCCGGTTCGGTGCCGCCGGAGATGCGGAATTTGTGGAACCGGCTGGCAAACGAAGGGGTACAGGTGACCCTGTATGACCGGGGCAGGGCTGACCTGGGCGAACAGGAGATACCGGACCGGGTCCTTCAGCTACGGATGCTGGAAGACGCGATGGATTTCGTCGAAGACCCGGGGATTGTGGTGCTGCTAACCGGGGACGGTGCCGGTTACTCGGAGGGTGCTGGGTTTCATAGCACCTTGGAAAGAATGCACCGACGCGGTTGGAGAATCGAGATTCTGTCTTGGGCCCACTCGTGCAACCGGCGGATGAAAGAATGGGCCGAAGAAAACGGCGTTTTCGTGGCGCTGGATGACTTCTATGAGTCGATAACCTTTCTGGAACCCTCCAGGCCAGGGCACCAGTTGGCACAGTCCCGGGATTCGGTCTCGTTGGACCTGTCAGTGCGGGACAAGGCATAGAAGAAGCGGGCCGGTAAAACGCTCGCCCACAGCGCAAGGCAACTTGTCCAAACGCTGCGGGCTTGCTACAGAGCCGGGGAGCCGGCTGGTTGGTCATGGAACATCCGCGCTAGGCGGCGAACATCCCCAGTTCCCGCTGGGTTTCCAGGTTGGTCATGGCCTCCCGGCACCGCTCTATCTTTCGGAAGACGGTGCGGATGGTTATGGAGAACCTCTCCGCCGCTTCTTCCGGCGTCAACTGCTCCTGCTGAATGGTGTTGACCATCTTCCAGTCCCTGGCCAGGCGGCGGTTCTTCTGGTACCACACCGGGTCGTCATGCTTGCAGCGGGGGAGAGGGCAGTTGAGGCATGAATCCGAGATTTCGCAGCCGGTGTCCTCGTAGAGGCAGAACTCCGGGACCGAGTCAACTGTCTGGGTTTCGGCTGAAATGCTGACCATCGCTCAATACTCCGAATAAATGTTCTATCACGTGACAACCGGAGTATAGAACCGGCGTTCTGAGCATGTCAACGACTTTTGGCAACAATTTGGAACGTTTATTCGGATTTGACCCGGCAGAGCAGGACGATAGCAAGATCGAGCTTAGGGGCCGGCAGTCGTCGGAAGGGCTTGCCGGGGTATGGATCCCCGCCTACGCGGAGATGACGGGAGAGATGTTGGGTGCGGGGAACAGGGTTGGGAGGATAGATTTACCGGGGTCTGGATTCCCGCCTACGCGGGAATGACGGGAAGAGCGGCGAAAGGACCTAGTCAGACTTCATGCGATAGCCCTGGGAGATTGCCCCAGTCCAGTCACCTGAGAGCCCCTACCCGAACCGGGGCATTACCTTTTCCCCGAACAGTTCCACCGCCCGGAGGGAATCTTCGTTGCTCATGCCGGGCCACTGGCAGCGCAGGACCAGCTCCTCGATGCCGAGGGCCTGGTACTTCTCTATCTCAGCGGCGCATTCGTCCGGGCTGCCGATGATGAACCGTCCGTCCAGCACCTGCTCGAAGCCGACGTCAATGCGGTCCGCCTGGGGCAGCTCGTCACTGTGGCCGGAGGCCGCCCGGTCCTGGTAGAGCCACTCCACGTGGGGACGGGCTAACCGGATCGCTTCCTCCCGGGTCTCGGCGATGAACATTTCCCGCCACGCTGAGATGTATCCCCGGCGGCCGGCTTCCTGCGCAGTCTGCCGGTAAAGCTCCACCTGCCGGGCGATGGTGGGAAGGGTGGAGCGGGAGCTGATGAGCCAGCCGTCGCCCTGCCGCGCCGCCCTGGCCACGCCCCGGTCCTGGTTGGCGGCGATGAGGATCCGGGGGTAGGGCTGCTGGAGCGGCTTGCCCGCTCCGGGTACGTCTCCTATCTGGAAGTGCTTCCCTTCGTGGGTGACCCGGTCCTCGGTCCAGAAGAGCTTCATCACCTGCAGGACCTCGCGGAACCGGGACAGGCGCTCGGACTTGGGGATGCCGAACCCGTCGAACTGGAAGTCCCGCCAGCCCAGGGCCGGCGCCAGGACAAACCGCCCGCCGCTGATTACGTCCAGCGTCGCAATCTGCTCGGCGGCTTCCAGCGGGTGGTACAGGGGCAGCAGGGCGACCATTCCCAGCTCCAGGCCCGGGGCTTCCGCCGCCGCCCGGGAAAGCAGGAGCATGGGATGAAAGTCGTTGTTGAGGTATCCGGCCCCGCTCCACAGCGAGGCGTAACCGTACCGGTGCGCCAGGCGGGACTTGGCCAGCCGGCCTTCCATCGCCTCTTCCCTGGACTCGTGGGGCAGGTTGCCTCCGCCCAGGTTCAGCCCGAACTTCATGCCCGACTCCGGGCGGGGGTCCTGACGCCCGCGGCGATGAGGTGGTTGCGGGCCTCCACCATCATCGGGTGGACCATCTTGCCCGCCGCCATTACCGCCGCAATCTGCCAGGTGGCGAACTCCAGCACCGCCAGGTCCAGGTTGTCCTGGGCCACCTCCAGCAGGTGGGGCTGGAAGGGGTAGCGCTTGATCTTGGCAGGGTCGAGCTTGTCGGCCAGGAAGACTATCTTCCCCAGGTCGTCCAGGTCCGGGTGGGCGACGGTATGCCAGCAGACGGCTTCGTAGATGGACTGGTCGTCGATGCCGTCCTCGTGCCGCAGCAGTTCCGCTCCGACCGGGCCGTGGAGCAGGCCCGGATTGTTCCGTTCCACCATGTTCACCGGAAGCTGGAAACGGACGGCCTGCCGCAGCAGCTCCTTCTTGGGCATGGCCTTCGCCACGTCGTGGGCCAAGGAGCCGAGACGGGCCCGCTCGACGTCGACTCCGTGCCGCGGAGCCAGGTCTGCAGCCACCCCGGCGACGCGGTGCAGGTGGCCCTGAAGTTTCGCGGACAGGGTGGCGACCCTGCGCTCGATTGGGACGGCAAGTTCGGCCATGGGACGGACCGGCCTAGGAATTGACCAGGCTGCCCAGCTTCTGGCCGCCCAGCAGGTGCATGTGCAGGTGGGCAATCTCCTGTCCGGCGTCGTCCCCCTGGTTGATAATCAGCCGGAAGCCGCTGCCGGTCACGCCCTCCCGCCGGGCCATTTCCTCGGCTACGACGAACATGTGACCGATCATCTGCTCCTGGTTGGGGCCGATCTGGGCCAGGCTGGTCAGGGGCATGATGGGGATGATGAGCAGGTGGACCGGCGCCTGCGGGTTTATGTCCCGGACGACGATGACCTGGTCGTCCCGGTAGATGGCGGCCGGATTCAGCGGGTCGCGGGCGATGTCGGAAAAGACGGATGAGCTGGTGGTCACGGTTGCGTTACCTCCGGGTCATGCAAAAGCAATGGATATTCCGGGGTCAGGGCAGGGGGCCGTCGGTCGGATTGGAAAAGAAGGCGGTGTCGCCTCGCTGGGCCGCGTTGGCATAGATTTCCGACTGCCTGTCGCGGCGGTGCTGGTGCGCCCGCCGGCCCGACCTCATGAGAGTTCCGGCGATAATCAGCCCGCCGGCTCCCAGCAACACGATGCCCACCATTCCGTGAGGAATAAAGAGTCCCACAACGATGAGGCCCGCGCCCAAGGCCAGCAGGCCGAGGAAAACCAACTTGTCAGCGTTCACTTTTCACCCCCATCCTAACCTTCCCCCGTCAAGGGGGAAGGGACTAAGTTGACGATAATTCAGTCGTAGCGACTTGGTTCAGTGGATTTCTCACACACCCTCTGACAGAGAGACCAGGGACGGACGAGGCGTCCCTTTGGCCCCACTATACACCAATCACCGGGCGGGCGTTTGGCGGGAGTCTGCGGGGCGCCGCTTTCGCCCCCAATTTAGGTAACACCCGTCTACGCGGGCGCAAGATTGTCCGAGGGGGCTGGGCGGAAATTGAACTCTCACCCCCATCCTAGCCTTCCCCCGTCAAGGGGGAAGGGACTTTTCAGTCGTCGATGTGCTGGAGGGCCAGTTCCTTGTGGAAGTGGGCGTCGCCGTAGCTCAACTCCTGCACCTTGGCGCGGCGGGTGTAAAGCTGGAGGTTGTGCTCCCTGGTGAACCCGATGGCCCCGTGGCACTGGTGGGCCGTGGAACAGACCCGCTGGTAGGCTCCGCTGACCCAGGCCTTGGCCATGGCCACCTCGCGGCCGGCGTTCAGGTCCTGAGACAACCGCCACGCCGCCTGGTAGGCAATGTGACGGCTTCCTTCCACGTCGGTGGCCATGTTGGAGCAATGGTGCTGTACCGCCTGGAAGCTGCCCACGGGGCGGCCGAACTGGGTGCGCTGCTTGACGTACTCCACCGTCATGTCCAGCACGGCATCCGCCCCGCCGACCATCTGGAGACACTGGGCGGCAATCCCCCGCTGGATGGCCCTCTGCACAATGGGCCAGCCCCGGCCCACCTCGCCCAGCGCGGCGTCCGCGGACACCCGGACGTTGTCCAGCGTGATTTCACAGAGCCGGTCGGAAGCGATGCTGTTGAGCTGCCGGACCGTCACTCCGGCGGTGGCGGGGTCGAGAAGGAAAACGGTGACTCCCTGCTCCGGGTCGTTCCCCGCCTCGCCGGTCCGGGCCGCCACCAGCAGCAGGCTGGCGGCGTGGGCGTCGGGTACGAAGAGCTTGGTCCCGTTGAGGCGGAACCCGTCTCCGTCGGGAGTGGCTGCGGTCTCAACACCGGAGGGCTCCAGCGTTGCCGACGGCTCGGTCAGCGCGAGGGTCATGCGGGTGTCCCCGGCGCAAACGCCCGCCAGGACTTCCTGCTTCTGGGCGTCGGAGCCGGCGTCCAGCACCGTCAGACCGCCGAGCACCACGGTGGACGCCAGCGGACCCGGCATGAGGGCGCGGCCGGTCTCCTCCAGCAGGACCGCCAGGTCCATGAAGTCCCCGCCGGTGCCGCCGTACTGCTCCGGGAAGGCCAGGCCGGTCCAGCCCAGCCCCACCACCTGCCGCCACAGATCGTCGGTGTAGCCCCGCTCGTCCTCTTCCATCTCGCGCACCAGGGTCAGCGGACATTCCTGGGACAGGAACTCGCGGGCGCTGTTCTTCAACATCTGCTGGACTTCGGTGAGTCCCAGGTCCATTTCATCCCCCCTGGTTTTGGAAATCGCTCCGGCGCATCCGGCCGTGGGCGCACTGGCTCCCCGGCGCTTGGCTAGTATAGACCAACGGAAAAACCCCCTCAACAGAAGCGCTTTTCCCAGAGAACCGGAGGATGGGGAATCCGCCAACCCTCGTCCCGGCTCAATCCCGGAAAGAGGAATGGTATGATAGCCGCGAAACGGCCTCACCCTGCTTCAGGCCACCCCGGGTCCGGGAATCCGGGATTGAAGCGGTGAGCGCGGCCGGACTCTCCGGGAATGTTCCGGTGAGAGGCAACCACAAGTCCAAAGCTAGAGGAGAGTGTAATCGTGGCTGCAACGACAAATTCGGGAGACAGCGGGATATTCGGCGGGATTCTGGGGAAGTTTACGGACGAGCTCTACCTGCTCTTCCGGTTGATATTCGCCTTCCTGGTGGCGCTGCACGGGGCGCAGAAGGCTTTCCTGCTGTGGGGCTTCCCTGCGGACGCCAACCCCCACGGCCTTGGGACGCTGGTTGACATCGCCGGATGGGTGGAGTTTATCGCGGCCTTTCTCATCGCCTTCGGCGTGCTGACCCGGCTGGGAGCCGGCGCGCTGGTGGTCACCATGATGGTGGCGTACTTCGGAATACATGCACGCAGCGGCACCTGGCCTCATCTTCCCGATAACGGCGGAGAGGTAGCCGTCCTCTGGTTCATCTGCGCGGGCATCATCGGAGTCCTGGGCAGCCGCAAGTACGGGCTGGAGCGGATGATTTTCGGCAAGGAGATCCTGTAGGCCCCCGGCGCCGACGGCTGGGCTTCCGCCGACCAAATTGACTGAGACGAAGGCCGTGTGTTAGCCTTACCCTTAGTCTCAGGCTGGCGGCAGTCCGCCTTTCGGCGCCGAATCACAATTTAATGGCCTCACAGGGAGCGAGACGAGATGGAAGTTACGGCCGTGGCAATCGAAAAACTCAAGGAAGTCATCGAGCAGGAAGGTGAAAGCACCAACGCCCTGCGCGTGGTGGCCATGCCATCCGAGAGCGGTGGCTTGCAGTACATGCTGACCATGGAGAACGAATTCCAACCCGACGACACGGTCCTGAAGATGGACGGGGTCGATTTCCTGATGGACTCCGACAGCGCGCCCTTCCTGGAAGAGGCGACCATTGACTACGTCGAAAACTTCGGAGGCCAGGTCGGCTTCGTCATCAACAACCCCATGTTCGCCAGCGGCGGGGGATGTGGCACCGGCGGCGGTGGCTGCTGCGGTGGCGGCGGCGGTGGCTGCGGCTGCGGTCGCTAGGACCCGAACAGGGACCAGGATTCAAACCGAGGATCCGCGGTTTACCCGAGAACTGGAACGGCTTCCCGAAATGGGAGGCCGTTTTTGCTGGCGGCGGAGGAAAGAGCCGGGCAGGCTGTTGAACTGCACCGCCCAAAACGGGATCCGGCGGCGGTCTGCTGCCCTTGTCAGCGCTGGCAAATGGGGTTAGACTAAGCGTCGTTGTACTGGCCGTTGACCGGGAGGGTGTGACGGCGATAACTACTGGAGGAGGTTGGATAATTTCGATGTTTGACCGAGAGTCTCTGACTGCAATGTTTGAAGAACTCCGCGACGAGCTGGAGTTGGAGCCGGACTGGGAGGACATCCAGCGGGACGCCCACCTGGCCGTGGCCTTCGCCGACTCGGGAGTACTGGAAGACCGGCGCCCTGACCTGGACACCCGAGTGCTGGAGTTCATCGACAAGCACAACCCCGGCTAGTCCCGGACGAAGCCCACCAGCTTCCCTTTTTCAGACCCTGGCCCAGGATCCGGCACTGCCCGGATCCCCATTGAAGACGGCGCCAGGGTCTTTTTGCGTCTCCAGCCAGACCCGGCCGGTTCCCACAGGGCTAAGTAACTATCTCAAAACGTACATTACAGAGGCCGAAAGCGCGAAGTGGGGACGACGGGGGTCTGGATTCCCGCCTGCGCGGGAATGACGGGAAAGATGTGGGGCGTGGGAGACAGGGCTGGGGGAATAGCTGACGGGTTCATGCTCTGGGCAGGCCCTGCGCGGGAATGACGGTAGGAGCGTCGAAAGGACCGAATCAGACTTCATGCGATAGCCCTCACCCCCTAACCCCCGACGAACTTCTCCTGGAAGGTTGATGCCAGGTAGGCGTCACCGTCCGCCACGGACAGGCGGCGGGCGTAGACCGCGTCGTCCGGGGTGAGGCGGCCGTAGAGGATGAGGACGCAGGCCTCGCCGTCGCACTCCCAGGTGACGTGGGGCGGAGTCTCCTCGTCACCGGGAGGATTCTGGAAAATCTCCGCCACGGCATCGCTGAGGACCAGGTCGAAAACCCGCTCCGTGGGACTGGTTATGAGGAAGCGGTAGCGCTGCGCGTACCTTCCCGCCAGGCGGTGGTCGGGGCGGAAGGCGCGGCGGGCGGCCCGGTCCACCGTGTCCAGCAGGGCGGCGACGCTGCCGTCAGAGAGGTGGTAACCGTCCTCCAGCCGCGACCTAATGTCCCAGCCGTGCATGGTCAGCTCGGCGATGCGCTGGGTGAGGAGGGTCTGGACGGACATGGGGCCGGGGGGCCAGTAGACCAGGTTGTCCCACCGGTCCGGGCCGACCTGGCGGAAGAGGGAGATTGCCTCTTCGACCCGCTGGGTGAAGTCGTCAAGAAGGCCATCTCCCAGCCGCTCCCGGGTGTCGATGGCCCGCTGGTAGATGCTGCGGGCGAAGGCGTCCTCGTCGTGCTGCTCCGGCGGAGGCGAGCCTTCCGGCGGAGAGTAGTCTCCGTCCAGTCCGCGCAGCAGCCGGTTGGCAAAGTCCACGCTGGTCAGGTGTCCCACCACGTCGCCGACGGTCCATCCGGCGCAGGCGCTGGGGGTATGCCACTGATCCCGGGAGAGGGCTTGGAGGAAGGCGAGGAGCTGGCGGGCCTCGCGTTCCAGCAGGTCGATGCGGTCGGCAGGGGTGGTCATGGGAGGACGCTCCTTTGGGGACTAATCCGTGAGCAGTGCCTGGAGGCGCAGGATGCGGGGAGATTGGGCGGAGAGGAGGTCGTCGAAGAGGCGGTCGAGCTTGCGGAGGTCGTCGTTTATTACGTCATGAAGCCGGTTGGCGCTGGCGGGGAGACCGTAGTCATCCACGGTCAAGCCGACTTCACGAGCCGCCGCGATTAGCCAGTCTTCCAGCTTGGGACAAAGGACAATCAAAGTGTTAGCTCTTTCACCATGCCGATAAAGCCTCAGCTCCAGACGCATTAAGTCATCCGCTGACGCCTCAACGAATCTATTCATAAGGGTTAGCATAGGTAAGCCGGGGTCTTCGTCGACAAGGCCCTGGCAATTTCGGCCTTGAACCAGATACCTCAGAACCCCGCCTTTGCCCTTCCCGTCTTCGATCTCCCTTCTGGAGACTCCCAACCTGCGCGCCAGGACCCGGTCGGCCCTGCCTTCCACGTAGAGCATCAGGGTTCAAGATACCGGTCCAGGTTGGCAATAACGTCGAACTCGAACAAATCCGGAAAATCGGATGAGGGAATCTGGGTTGCCCTGGTCTTGTGGTCCCTTGAGTAAACAACGTTGATCGCGAGTTGACCCACCTTCGATTTTTCGAGCAGGCCCATAAGGAAGTCGGAGTTGTGGGTGGTGATGAAGTACTGGTTGTTGGTTCCTTCAAAAGCAACCCGCTCGCCCAGGTGGTTGACGTGGTGGGGGAAGGAATGAGTCTCCGGCTCTTCAAGGACTATTACCGCGTTCCGGTTGGTCTTCAGGGCTGCGGTGTAGAAGGTGGACCTTTGCAGGGTTTCCGAGACCAGGGAGTAAGGGAAGGACGTAATGACCATATCATCAAAATTGCGGATCACGTCGATCTTGTTTTCGTGGGGACGAAGCCACAACTTCAGGTCCTGACCGGAAAAAACCGAGCCTATCCTCTGCCCCAGTTCCCGGTTGGTGGCCAGCAAGTCCAGCAGGTTGCTGCCGTGCGGGGGCAGCAGGTAATCGCAGGGGGAGGGCCGGAAACCCTCCGTCGACGGGGAACGGTAGAACCGGATTGGTGGCAGGGCGGTTTCCGGGGAACAGTCCACCCCGGTAATGGTGCGCTGGTCTCCCGATATGGCGGCCGCTCTTTCCCCCTCGCTGGTGTATTCGCCGTGATACCAGCCATCCCGGTATGCCAGCTCCAGGGCAGCGTCGCCGCACCGTACGCTCAGAGGCTCCCCCACGTCTTCGTCGTGGAATAGGTTTGACATCCTCTCGTGGCGCACGAACCCATCCAACGCCGTGTCCGGGGCGCACTGCCTGGTCCCCACAAACGACAGCAGCCCCAGCGCCTCCAGGATGTTGGACTTGCCGGTGTTGGGCTCGCCGATGAAGACGTTGAACCGCTTGCAGGGAAGCGTCAGGTGCTTCACCGACTTGAAGTTGGTGATTTCCAGCGTTTCGATCATGGAGGATCGTTTCTCTACCGGCCCGCCCGGAACGTTCGCCCCGGCCGGGATGCGCTCACATTGAAGTTCTCGGAGAAACTGCTGGATGGCCGGCTCAACTGGCAAGGCTGAGGACGCACGTGCCGCCGAATGCGATTACGACGAGGGCCACGACTATGGCCAGGATTATCCCGCACCCCCATCTTAGGTCTATATCCCACCAGGAACGCTCGCGCGAAGCGGCGGCGGCAGCAGCAGGGTCGACGTAGCCGCAGGTCGAGCATCCTCTGTACTCCTCGACAAACCCCCTCACATACCATTCCCCAGCGCTATAATCACTTATTGTGCCTATACGTCGCCCCACCGCACGCTCGTTGACACCCTTACTTTCAACTTTCCACTCAAGAGTGCCCCGGCCGCAGTTAGGACACCCGGTTCTGTCCGCCCGGTAACCGCAGGCGGAGCAGCGGGCGTGTTTAGGGTCCATCAAAAAACGGGCCTGATCCCTGTCATCTAATCCAGACACGGAGGAAGGCCTTGACCGTTCCATGAAGCCCCGGTCACATCTGGTACACCGCACGCTGTCCCGCTGGCAATTGCAGAACTGGCAGCGAGCCAGCAGACTTTCGGGGGATCCGTCATTGGGAGCGTTGAAGAATCCGGTGTTGCACTGGGGGCACCTGTTCCGTTCCTGGCTTGTCACTTCAGGCTCGTCCTCCGTTACCGGCTACACCGGCGATGTTGCCGAGAGTCCGGCGGGGCACGTTATACCCGCTCATGGGGTACGCGGAGCAGGAAGCCCTGCCAGCAAGATCTATTCGATCGCAAAAATGAAGCCGTCTGGGGCCGTTATCTCAAAGTGGAAGTTCCGCTGTAGAGCAAGTCCGCCTGTATGCCGTTCAGCAATCTGGGGCCTGGGCACCATCCGAAAAGCATAAATAATTCCCTGGCAGCTTCTACCGCCAGCATCTTCGCCTCCACATTCAACTGGACGAAAGAAAATTCACCCCTGTATAGGAATTCAGCTTCCTGCGACTTGTAATTACCTGCCGGAATCAGGCCGCCGGGTTTGTCCCACAGAGACCGTCCTTCAAGGTCGTTAACGGCGATTTCCAAGTTTATCCAGTCATAACTGGCCGGCTTGAAAGTCAGGCGGGACGCGAACTCAAAGATTTCCGTGAACTGGAGCATAACCTCCAACACATCCAATGCTTCGCCCGGTTCAAGCCAACTGTACAAACATGGTGCCTGGCACTGTTCTTGCCAGTCCTCTTTCATACCTGATTGGTAGACAAACTTGCCGTTCTGAAAAAATTGCCAAGACTCTACATGATGCTGCCAGTCGGTATCCTGGCCTACCCAGTCATTGTCCAGTCCGGCCTTGCAGTGGATGAGGGAGTGGGACCCCTGATGAGGGAAGGCCCAACCCCGGAATTGGACGTAGGCCCGGTCCAATATGTGCTGGCGCATTTCTGAGTCTAGCACGGTTCTCACTCCAGACTCGACCGGACATATCTGCACCCGCCAGTACCCGCGAGAATGGATTTTGCTCAAAAGTTTGCTCATTGCACACCGCCGTACCCGGTATCTGAAATCCCTTCAACGTTGGCTCGGGGCACAGGCATTGAAATGGAGATAAGACCGTTGCGCCTAGCCCTCTCTATGTAGGCTGACACCATCTTGTCGGTAGCAAGATCCAGCAAGTCGCGCATTTCAGCTTGAGTTGGAATTTCCGAGGTTTCAGGTTTTCTCCGGGGCCTCACGTAGCAGGCTCCATTCCTCAAGACTTGATGTCCGCGATGGCCGTAGTCCCGCTTGCACAGCACCGGAATATCATCGAATTCCTCGACCAGAATCACCGCGTATTGGTTGCCATTGTACTCCTTTACTTCCAAGTCGAAACTGACGCCGGGGTCTGCATAGATGGCGATCAAATCTGCCAGCCTGTCAAATTTCCACGAATCAATGTCCTTAGGGTCGACCCCGGTCGGATTGAGCGAATTCTCGTCATCCTCCACTCCGATGATGACTATGCCGCCATGCCGTCGATTTGCCATACCCAAGATCGCCTTGATCACTTGGATTACGAATATGCCTGGATTGGTGCGCGCGTTTAGGGGGCCCGACGCCTTGAATTCTATCCCAGCCCCTTCATGGCCGAGCGTGATGATTTCTGCGAACTCCTCGCTAGTCAATCAACTCTCCGCATAATCTAAAGTAACAGGGGCACAAGCGTGAAATGTCGTGCCCCCCGGTTTAGCCAAGTTTCTCGCTGAGCTGGGTCTACCGAAGAAAACACTTCAAAACATCCAGTCCGAATGCGGCAAAGTGTAGCAACGGAGAGGACGGGGTCTGTATTCCAGCATGCCCAGCAATGACGGGAAGGACGCGGGATTGACCGATCTTTCCCGCCGGGTTTGAGATACTCGCTAAATGTCCTTCAACAGGTTGGCGTCTTCTGCGGCGGAGGTGCCGGAGAGGCGGCCGAAGACCATGCCCGCCGACAGGCCGGAGCCGCCGGGGTAGTTGTAGTAGAAGAGTCCGCCCACCATTTCGCCGGCGGCGTAGAGGCCGGGGATGGGCTCCTGGGCGTTGGTCACCACCTGCCCCCGGTTGTTGATCTTGACCCCGCCGAAGGTGAAGGAGATTCCCGTGGTCACCGCCCAGCCGTAGTAGGGAGGCGTGTCGATGGTCTCGGCCCAGTTGGTCTTGTCCACCGCCAGGCCCTCGGTGCGGCGGCCGTCCTTGACGGTGGGGTTGTAGGGAATGTCCGTCTGGACGGCGGCGTTGTACTCGTTGACCGTGTTGACCAGACCCTGGGGGTCGATGTCCAGACGGGCGGCCAGCTCCTCGAGGGTGTCGGCCTGGGCCATGGTGGCCTGGGAGATCCAGTACTCGTCGCGGAGCAAGTGCTTGACCTTCTCGTCGAAGACCTGGAAGGCCAGGCCCTGGGGCTGGGTCAGCAGCGCCCGCCCGTAGGTGACATAGGTGTAGTTGCGGAAGTCCAGCCCCTCGTCCAGGAACCGCTCGCCGTTGAGGTTGACGATGAGACCGAAGGGGTAGGAGTGCTTCTGGAACAGCTCGGTGATGACCCGGTCGCCGAAGGCGGGGGCGTTCATGTCCCAGGCCACGGCGTGGCAACTGCTCCAGTGGCCGTGGGACTGGGCGCCCACGTCCAGGGCCATGCGGATGCCGTCGCCGGTGTTGTAGGGGATGCCCCGCACCTTGACCGTCTCCCAGCCGGGGCCCAGGTAGCGGCAGCGCATCTCGGCGTTGGCCTCGAATCCGCCCGCCGCCAGGACAACCGAACGGCCGTGGATGTCCTCGAAGCCGTCCGGCCCCAGCACCCGCAAACCGCTGACCCGTCCCTTCTGGTCCTGGATCAGGTTGACGCCCTGGGTGGCGTAGCGGACATCGACTCCCATGCGCTGGCAGACGTCGAACTGCTGGTCGGACAGGCCCTTGCCCGCGCCGACGGCCTCCACCACCAGGCCGCCCCAGAAGCGGTACTTGTCCCCGTCCCGGAAGGCCTGGCGCCCGAAGGAGAGAACGAAGCGGACCCCGTGTTCCTGGAGCCACTTCATCGTCGGATGGGACTGGCTGACCAGGATCTGGGCCAGCTCCGGGTCGGACAACCCGTGGGTCACGCGCATCATGTCGTCGTAGTAATCATCCTCGGTGTAGCTCCCCACCTCGATGGAGCTTTCCTCCGCCTCGGACATGTCAGGGATGAGCGCCTTGATGTCGTCGATGCCGTCGAAGGCGAAGCGGATGATGCCGCCGGTGAAGTAGGTGTTGCCGCCGCGGAAGTACTCGGGGGCTTTTTCTACGACCAGAACGTCTTCGCTCCGTTCCCTGGCGGCGATGGCCGCGCTGAGGGCGGCGTTGCCGGCCCCCACAACTATTACGTCATAAACCTTGTCAGGCACAGCAGGACCTCCCAAACGGTGAGAAAATTTGAAGGGTATCGGTTGGACGGGTAGTCCAAGGGGATCGTCGGCTAATGATACCCCGGTTGGAAGGGGAGGGACAAGGAAGGGGAAAGGTCTTAAGAGCGGGACCGCTGCATGATCAGCGCCACCTCTCCATAGAGGGAGGCGGAGCCTGTCAGTGCCCGAAGGTCCTGGTGTTCGATATCCTGCCAGCCCCCCAGCTTGCTGGTCCAGCGTCCGTTTTCCAATTGCCGTGCCACATGGGTCGGAAAACCCTCGCGGTCAACGAAGATGGCGATCTTTTCGGTGTCGGAAACGGGGTCGCTAGTGGAACATTCCGCGTACCCCACGGCTTCAAACAGTGCGCGGAAACTTTCAAGGGTATGCTGGCGGGGTATCCCTGCAGGCCAGTAGTGTTCAGGGCTTGGGGACCACCAATTGGCGGTATCGCCGAGGGCCCAAGCCAAGCAGTTATAGGTCAGGGATGCGTCGCTGGTGACCCGGTATTCGCCGCGGTTGAGGTTGGGGAAGAAGGCTTCCCTGCCTGGTTCCAGGGTCATGGGTTCAGGAAATATGCCCGCTTTCCCGGCCCCACTGGAGCCAGGCCTTGGTCATCGCCTGGAAGTTGCCGGCGGATTCCGGGGGGACGGGGTTCTCTCCGGTGATGGTGTGCAAGGCCCCAAACCAGTGGGCGGGCCTATCCTGCAGTTCCCGGAGGATGAAGGGCACCACTTTTTCTCCCATCTCCAGGATACGCTGGTAGGCGGGATGCGCGGCCCATTGGCGTTCGAAGGAAAACAATCCGGTTTCATCGCACCATTGGTCTGCGAGGGTGCGGAATTCTTCGGCCAGTTTGTAGTGGGCGACAACACGGGCGGCGGCTTCCCTGAACTCCTTTTCTTCCCGCATCCCCTCGGCAATCTCGGTTGACAACAAATCGAACAGGCCCAAGCGCTCTCGTTCCTCCTGGGTCAAAGCGAGATCATCCCAATCAACCCCCGCCAACCAAGCAGCGCAATTTCGAAGGCTTTGGGAGCCGTCCAAATATGTCTGCAGTATTTCAACCAGTTCGTTCATCAGGCAATCATCCTACATGAAGACGCCAAGGACTTCCACCAGCGGAACATTTCCCAATGGCGACGCGAACTATCACCATCCCCCGCTACCACCACCCCAACAGCCTCCCCAGGGCCGCCGTAACGGCGGCGCCGGCTCCGGCGGCGCTGCCGCCGAGGAGCTTGCGGTTGAAGCGGAGGTGGACCACGTCGGGATTGGAGTCGTCTCCGCCGATGCCGCCGTTGGAGCGGTTGTGGCGTTCCAGGTGGGACGCCAGCGTCCCTTCCAGGCGGACCATGTCCCGGCGGGCGTGGCGGATTTCGGTCTCCACCACGGCCAATCTCTCCCGGATGTTTTCCAGAGACACCCATACCTCGCGGGCGAAATCCTGTGTTGAAACCAAAGTTGACCTCCTGTGATGGCGGGGGTGACGGGGGTGACGTTGGGGGATGCATCCCCCAAACCCCCTGAAAAGAGGGGTGGTTTGCTTCGTGTTCAGTTAAGGCGGGGATGGGGAGCTTCTACGCGCCGCTGACCTGCCAGCGGGCGGTGACCGCGCCGGTGGCGGCTACCGCATCCAGCATCATCCCTTCGATGAAGAACTCCCGGTCGATGCCCATTTCCCCGTAGACCACCCTGATGCGGTCGGACAGCACCCGGTGGACCACCTGGGACAGGTTGGCGCCGCTGCCGTTGGGGATGGTCAGGGACAACCACGGCCCCGGGTCCTTCCGGCGGGACAGGCGGGCCTGGGCCGCTTCCCGGGCCGCGGCGTAGTTGTCGATGAAGAGGCAGTCCACCTCCCGCGAGCGTTCCCCGTGCTGGCGGCGGCTGTCGGCGTCGGACACTTCATAGATGGTTGCCTCAGATTCCCGGTAGGCACTTCCCGCCCGGAGCTTCAGCAGGGTGACGTAGGCGGTGTTGGAGGCGCTGCCGTTGGCCGCCCGCACCACCGTCCCCCTTCCCTGGAAATCCGCCTGGGACGGCAGGGTGACGCTAAGGTCGCCGGTCAGATCCGCGCCGGAACCGTCCGCCTCGGCGTTGGCGGTGTAGTCCGCCGTCGCCGAGGGGACACGAATGGCATCCACCGCATCATAGGATGCGCTCTCCACCAGGAAGTCCCGGGACTCCCCCGGCGGTATGGCCGGAATGTCCCGCAGCCGCCAGACCTCCTGCGCGCCCTGGTCATCCAGGGCGCGGAAGCGGAAGGTGGTGCGGTTCTCAACCCTGCCACCGCCGTGGTTCCAGACCAGGTCCGACACATAAGGCCCATCCCCGGCCCGGGTACCGAAGGCGGCGCAGGGGGACAGGTGGGAGCCCTGGTCCCGGTGACCCGAAGCTTCCAGGCGCAGGCGTCCCCGCCCGTCTATATAAATCAGGCCGTCTTCTTCATCCTGCAGCCGGTCCAACGCCCGCCGGGCCGACAGCCGCCACAGGGCGCGGGGGCCGGAAGCCGTCAGCGTTCTTCCCCGGTCCAGTTCCCGATCGTTGGGACTGAATCCCGCCCGGGTGAGCACGTGGTTGGCGATGCCGCCGGATGCCAGGTTCCGGCCGGTCGGCAGAGTGAAGAGGACTGTTTCTCCCAGGGTGTGCAGGTCGTCGAGGGCGGTGAGACGGCAGGACTGCTGGTTCCGGTCCGGCCGGGGCGTGATGCTATCCACCGAGCCGTGGAAGAAGCTGCGCCATCCCCCGAAGTGGGCCCAGCGGTCGCCCCCTGACCCTGCCGCCGGGCTTCCGTCGTGCCACAGCCCGTGACGGGTGGCCGTGCCGTTGGGCGCAGCGCCGCCACCGTCGAGAATTTTTCCCCGGACAATGCTCCCCGTCTCCAGGTCAGTGGCGAACAGCCGGATGGACGGCCCGTGCATTTCCACCTCGATGAAGTGCTCCACCCCGGCGGCCAGCGCATCCCCGGAGCGGATATTGACCGCCACGCCGTAGAGCACCCGCTCCAGCACCGTAGCGTTGGCGCCGAACCGGATGCGGAGGTAGTTGAAGGGATTGTGGGCCCGCAGCACCAGCCCGGCGTGTCCGTCGGACTGACGGGTGAAGTTCAGCCCGACGAAGGCGTCGCCGTCTTCGAAGTCAACGTTATGGACGGCATCGGCGCCGGTCCCCGTCACTGCTTCGACATGGCCGCCGGCCAGACGGAACCCGTTGGCCCCCTGGTTCTGCTTCTTCCAGGCCAGACCGCCACCGACCGGCAGGATGCGGCCGGCGAGGCTGTCTCCAATGGAGCCTGCGAAGCCGTCCCAGGGCCACGCCATCTGCGCCCACACCCTCCGTCCCTGGGACAGGCTGCCGGACAGAGGGGAGCCGACGTTGGGCGGCGAGAACCTGTGATCGTCGTTCCTTAAGTCCAGTTCCAGGCGGGCCGGGGGACACCGCTCGCTGTCCGCGTTGCGGCCCCACTCCCAGTGCAGCCCCGTCGTCCAGGGGGACACATCCTCACCGGCCTCGCCCCAGACGCCGTTGCCGTTCCAGTCCACCCAGATGCGCCAATGGGGGTTAAGCATGGGTTGTCCTCCTTATCAAATCAGCGGTTATTGCCCCGGGGACCGGGGCTGCGGGGATGGTTGATGGGTTCCTGCCTACGCAGGAACGACGGGAGGGATGGCTGATGGGTCCTGCCGCCTCTGAAGGTGTTGGGGGAACGACGAGGGAGAGCCAGCGCGGTCATTGCCAGACACCCAGGGTTGCCTCGCCGTCCTGCAGGAAGCGGGCCTCGAACCACACCTTGTCCCCGGTCCGGCTGGTTATCTGGTAGGAAAGGCACAGGAACTCCGCCGATATCTGCCGCTGACCCGCCCCGCTTCCCGCCGGGCCGTAGCTGACCGTCACCACCTGCCCGACGACGCCGGACAGCACTGCATCGGGACCGTCGACGGCCTTGTCGTCGAACAATCCCTGCAGGACCAGCTCCTGGGCCGCCCGGGTTCCCGCGATGACCCGCTGGGCCGGATCGCTCAACCCGGTCACGTCCAGCCAGCCCACCGCCGTTCCCAGCGGCCCGACCTCCTCCACGTAGGGAGACAGGTCTCTTGGAACGCCCTCCGCATCATCCACCCAAACCCGGCTGCTGCCGGAAGACTGATACTTGGCCAACCCACACCTCGCTTTTCCAGGATAACCCAGACCTGGGCACGGCTAGCCGCTGCAATAGACCTCGACCTGGAAGGCCGCACCCCGGTAGGCCCGGCGGCCGTGGGTCACCCGTCCCATCCGCTTCACAGACAGCACCCGCGCCCAGTCGCACCGCCCGCCCAGGTCGCCGTCCACCGCCTCTTTGATGGACAGGCCGCCGGAGGGAGCGGCAAATGCCGCCACGCCGTCCCAGGCCTCGCCGCCGTTCCCGCCGTCCACCAGCAGGAGCAACTCCAGCCGGTACCGCACATCCGTCCCGCCCAGGGTCCGGTCATACTTGGCCGAGATGCCGCCGCTGCCCGCCACCACCGCCGGCGTCTCGGGAGCTTCCCCGGGGTCGTCCCAGTAGACCCGCAGCCCGCCGATGGTCTGCAAACGCTCCACCAGTCCCGCCCTAACCGCTGCCAATGACATGCTCAACCTCCTGTTTCAATTTCACCGGAACCAGACAGCCTTCAACCAAGTCAGCCTTCCTACCCCACCGCCAGCCTCCGGTAACCGGCCAGCAGGCCCGCCACCACCGCATCCGGCGGGCGGCCCGGCTCGGCGACATCGCCTCCCTCCGCGCCCCTGTCCTGCCACGACCGCATGGTCAGCTGCAGGCAGGCCTCGGTCACCGGAGGCGGGTAGACGAAGCGGGCGAGAGCCGATCCTCCCAGGTGGGACGCCGCCGCCGTGCCGTTGACGGCCCGCTGGACCACCACTCCCGTCTCCATGACCGCCGCCACGTAGACCTGCTCCTTGTTCAGCCGGAGGGTCTGACCGGCGGACAGTCCTTCCGCGCCGTCGCCGGCAACGGACAGGATCGTGGCTCCGGCGGTCACCATCTGCCCCGCATCCAGCCGGGCCCCGGTGTCCTCCCAGACCTCCCGGTAGCCCCACGCGCCGGTTATCTCCACCGCCGCCGCTCCGGTGGGAAACCCGCCCCGCTCCGCCAGACCTCCGGCGGCGATTACCCGCTGGTAGGGGAAGCCCCAGGGATGGGACGGGTCGGCGTTGGCCGGTTCCAGCCGGTAGTCACCGGTGGAGAGTGCCGTCTCGAACACTCCGTCGCCGTCCCGGTCGGTCTTGAGGCTGTCCAGCCGGACCAGGTCGGGAGCGGCCACCGCCACTCTCTTGCCGCTGAACCGGCGGGCGGCCTGGAGCAGGTAGAAGTGGCGGTTGCAGTAGCCGTCAATCCAGCGGGACGCCGCCTCCAGCAGCGCCAGCAAGCGGGCGTCGTGGCTGGTTCCAGTTATGTTCAATGCGCCCGGCGCTTTCAGCATCGCCAGGTCCGCGTAGGTGTTGGCCATGTATCCTCCCCGTTGCGGTGGAGGGACGGCGTGATAGCTGTCCCTCCGCCGGAATTCAGTTGCCGGAATCTTTCAGGCCGCGACGCTCTAGGCGGCGACGCCGGTGATGTTGTACTGGAGAGCGGTGTGCTTCGCGTTGCTGCGGTCGCCGGTGCGCTCCATGAAGGCGAGCCTCATGCTGACCACCATGATGTTCTGCCGCTTCTGGATGTCCCGGGTGGTCTCGATGAGCAGCTCCCGCCGGAAGCCGACCCGCCACTGGGTGCGGTTGACCATGAGCAGGCGGCCCGTCTTGGCGGTGTTGCCGTCGTCGGTCACCTTTCCGTCGGCGTCGGCCAGGGACATCTGCTCCGACACGATGACCGGCACGCCCTCCACCGCGCCAAGCTGTCCGCGCAGCAGGGTGGCGTTGCGGCCCAGCTTGTCCAGGGTGCGGAAGGCGTCGACGCTCAGAGAACGAATATAGGTGTTCACGTCCATAATGTAGGCGAGTTCGGAGGGGCGGACGCCGTACCGGCCCAGCATCCCCCGGACCTCGTTGAACATATCCGCGTCCACGGCGGCGTTGTGGTTGTTGGCCTGGGCCGCGTTGTCCACCAAGGGCAGGTGGAGCAGGCCGTCGAACCCCACCAGCCACTGGGCCTTTCCGGCGTCGGTGGCGGCGATGGTGGCCCCATCGGCGTTGATGTTGTTGGTGACGGTGGTGTCGGCGTTCAGCAGCACGTTGTCGATGACCTCGACGGCGTTCCGCACCAGCGAGCTTCGCACCTCTCCGGCCATGGCGATGACCGCGTCCTCGTCCAGGGACAGGGACCAGGGCACCTCGGCCACCAGCTCATGGGCGGTCAAAGTCTGCCGGGCCGTGGCGAGGGCGGTGTTGGCAACCGCGGTGTTCTCCGTTCCCGGGTACCAGTTGACGTCGCCCAGCTGCAGGGGAATCTCGAAGGGATTGGTGGGCATGTCCACCCGGGAGAAGAGAGGCGCGATCATCGTTTCCAGGTTCACGTCCTGCCACAGGGCCGCCGCCTCGGCGGTGGGCACCAGCTCATCCCCGGCGCCGGCGGTGGTGCTGTCCATCGCCGCCTTGAGGTTGGCCTGCCAGTCCTCCAGCATCCGGGGATTCAGCCCGGACGGCTCCCGAAGCTGCGCGCCGAGGACGCTGCGGGCGCAGGCCAGGTCCAGCGCGTCCATTCCCCGGTACTTCCCGTAGGGCACGCGGGACAGGCCATCCTCAGCGGCACGCTCCAGGATGCCCCTCCGCTGCGCCTCCCGCTCCCGGTCCTGCATCTGCCCCACCTGGGCGGACAGGCGGTCCATCTCCTCCCGCAGCGGGGGGATTTCCGCATCCATGCGGGACGTGTAGAAGTCCTTGATCCCCGCAACTTCCTGCTTGATCAGTTCCAGGTCCTGTGTTCCCAATGCCATGTTCAACTCCCGTTTCCTTTAATTGGGTTAGCCATTTGGGTAGATCCGGCGTCCCGCCGGATGAGCGGGGTCCAGCACCCGCACGCCGCGCAGGAGGGACAGCAACGCCTCCACCTCAAGGGCCGATGCCGATCCCGGAGGCGGCTCAGGGAGAGCTTCCCGCAACAGGCCGGCCAGCTCTCCTCCCAACCCGTCCTGCCCATCGCTTTCCGGCGGGAGAGCCTCTGCCGCGCCATCGCTCCGGCTTAACGCATCCCGGTTGGAAGGCACCGGCACCAGGCTGACCTCCAGCAGTTCCTGCTCCAGGTAGCGCACTCCCAGGAAAGCCCCGGTCTTCCCGTCCCGCCGCTCCTCGTACCGCAGCGGCCGGAACCCGACCGACACTCCCCGCTGGTAGCCGCCCTGATACAACCCCGCCACCTGCTGCGCGAAGGGAGTGGCGGCGAACCGGACGCGCGCCAGCAGCCGCCCGACCCTCCCCGCCGGACCATCCGGTACAGCCTGGGTGTCCGACCAAAGCTCCGCCACCCTTCCCACGACGGGGAACCGGTAGTCGTGGGCCCACAGCACCACCGGGTTCCGGCGGAAGGCATCCAGCCGCCACCCGCCGGCCGACACGATGTCGCCGTGGCGGTCCACCTCGTCGGTGGAAATCACGAAGACCATCTCATCCTCCGGATGCGGCTCCCCGCCCTTGCCTTGCCAGTCCATGCTCATCCAAACCTCCTGCGGCGAAAACGAAAAGGGGACAGACCCCCGGTGGGTCTGTCCCCCGCTCTGCCGGCCCTGCGCCGGAATGCGCCTGCTTGTCCGTGCCTGCACGGTAACTATCAGGCTAGAAACGCGGCACCAGGCCTGTCAACGGCCTGCTGTCATCAATTTCCGTTACGGCACACTGTCAGATGTAGCTATACAGGAGACGAGCCCGTGGGTAAACTATCCCACACGGAATGGAGTACAGTTGGAAATAGTCATCAGAAACCCGGTCACGTGGATGGTCTACGCCGCCATCTACGTCGTCTCCTTCGCCGGTTTGACCGCGTTCCTGTGGCTCGGCCTGGAACAGCGGGACGCGGAAAATCTGGTAGACTTGCTGGTAAATGCGGCCGGTGCTTCACTGGGCATAGCCCTGTTCGCCGCACTTTCTTGGGAGCTGATAAAACCTATGGTGCTGTTCGCCCCGATGCTCAAGAAAAAGTTTATCGACCAAGGCAGGAATGCGGAACGGCAACTCTGGGAAGCCTGGCTTAAACGGCGCAACGAGGCCGAAGCCAACGGCCAGCCGTTCGACGAACCGCCGCCTTCGGAAGCCCAGTAGCTCCGCAGCGCCAACGAGTCATGTGTTCCCACCCATCATAGTGAGCGAGTTCCGGCCGCTCACTGGGCATTGCCCTCTTTGCCGCACTCTCTTGGGAACTGGTAAAACCTATGGTACTGTTCGCCCCGCTGCTCAAGAAGAAGTTCATCGACCAGGGCAGGAAAGAAGGCTTGGCGGAAGGCGAGAAACGCGGCCAGAAAGCGGAGCGCCAACGTTGGGAGGCCTGGCTCCGCCGCCGCGACGAGGCGGAGGCCAACGGCCTCCCTTTCAACGAACCGCCGCCGTCGGAAGCGCGGTAGCGCAAGGCCGGCGGGTGCGCCCGTCCCGTGGCCGGTTTTATCCGGCGCTGCCGCTGGAAGACGCGTATTCCCGGGCCAGGGCGATGAGGGACAAGTCGGACCCCGGGTTGCCCAGGAGCGACAGGCCGACGGGCAGGCCGTCCACCTCGGCGGCGGGGATGCTCAACTGGGGCCTCCCGGTGTTGCCCGCCAGCGAGGTCAGCGCGCTGTTGCGCAGGCGGAGGGAGTGGCGTTCCGACACCCTCTGGGCCAGCGGCGGAGCGGGGGATACCGTTGACGGAAGACAGACCACCGTCGGTCCACCCTCGAACACCTGGTCCATGCGCCGAAGGATGGCATCCCGTCCGGCCTGGGCGGCGTCCACCTGGGCGTCGGTGATTTCCCGCGCCGTGACGTAGCGGTCGGAAACCTCGAAGCTGAACCTGGGATTGACCGTGTCGATCCAGTCCTTCACCGAGTCCCAAGCCTCCCGGCTCTGCAGGACCTGCTGGTGGCCCGACCATTCCGCCAGGCCTTGCGGAGACAACACCTCCGTCGCCGACTCGCCGCAGAGACCGCCAATCTCGCGGGCCAGGGGCAGGAGCGCCTCGGCGACTGCCGGTTCCGCCAGCTCGAAGGCGTCCTGGGCGATTACGACCCTGGAGGGCCGGGTCCGGTCCAGGTCTTTCCCGGCGAAAAGCGCCTCCGCCACCCTAACGAAGGTCTCGATGTCCCGGGCGAACCATCCGATGGTGTCGTAGCTGGGAGCCTGGAGCAGGATCCCGTCCAGGGGGATGAGGCCGTGGGTGGGACGGAGGCCGTACAGCCCGCAGAAGCTGGCGGGAACCCGCACCGACCCCCCGGTGTCCGAGCCCAGGGCAAAGTCCGCCAGTCCCCCCGCCACCGCCGAGGCGGACCCGCTGGAAGAACCGCCCGGCACCCTTCCCGGGGCGCGGGGATTGACCGGAGTCCCGTAGTGGACGTTCTCCCCGAAAATGCCCCTGGTGAGTTCATCGGTGATGGTCTTGCCAACCATGGCCGCCCCGGCATCCACCAGGGTCTGCACCACCCAGGCGTTCCGGGAGGCGGGCTCATGGGTGGCCTTCCAGTCCGGGTTGCCTCCGCCGGTGACGTGTCCGGCCACGTCGAATATGTCCTTGGCGGCAAAGGACAGGCCCGCCAGCGGACCGCCGGGCGCACCCGGCAGGAAGGCGTCGCTGTCCCGGCAGAAGGCGTTGTAAGGATCGTTTATAACGGGACGGGACGTTGTCATAAAGAACTCCTGTACCAGCTCCCGCAGCCGGGTCCAGTGGTCGTCCAGGGACTCCTTCTCCTCCGGCGTCAGGTCGTGGTAAATCTTCCCGAAGCGGGGAAAGCGCCACAGGGAGAATACCCAGAACCCCGAGGTATCAACATCCGGCGGCATCTCCTCGACGATGTAGCCCGTTGCCCCGGTCAGGTCCCAGGACCCTAGCACCTTCCCCCGGTCGGCCACGGCCACTGCCTCCACCCACGAGGCGGATCGCTCCTCTCCCCGCAGCGGCTCCATCACCTCCAGCAGCCGGCGTGCCCGCTCCCGGTCGTCTGCCGCCGGACCGGCGAAGCGGTGGGTGTAGCGGCTTTCCCAGTTGTCCCCCAGCGCCGGAATCACCAGCCCCCCGTCGGAGGCGATGACCAGCATCTGCCCCGCCTCGGACCACTCCCGCGCCTTGTCTTCCGCAATCGCCAGGTGCGTCTCGGCCGACTCGTCGGGGTCGGCGAACACCCCCGCCTCCGCCGGCGTCACCGGAAGAACCGGCGCCCCCTCCACCAGCCACCGCAGGGTCTCCTGCTTGGCCCCGTTACCAGTAGCCAGCAGGATGGGGGGGTGGGTAGTTACAGGTAACGGTGCCTTGAAATCCCTCAATGGCTAATCCTGATAGTCTGTTCCTTCAGGGCTATTGGGAAACAAGATGCTCTGGATTTGGTCCAGAACAACATGGGACTCCTCATAGTAAGTTTCCATATCTCTGAAGGTGACGGTTGCACCCGGACCGTGGGCGCTGATGTGTCGGTTGTTGATTATGCTATCGAAGTTATTGCCCACTGGGTCGTTAACAACCCTTTCGTCGAACTCAGCCTTGTAATCCGACCCGAATCGGCCCAATACCCCTGCGATTTCGCTGATTTTGATGCTACGTATCAGGCGGTCTACTGCAAAGCGGGAAAATGATTCAGTGTGGGGGTCATTGCCCAAAGAAAGCCGTCTACTCAATATTTCTTTGACCACCCGCTCAAATTCCGAGTAGATGAGCACCAATAGGTATCTGGTTAAGTAGGATTCTATCGGAGTACCTAACGAATTGGTGCGGTTGAGATAATCCTTACATTGCTCAATAGCAAAATCCACCTCGGGCAATCTCATGTCTAGCAACTACAGGACGAAGAGTTCATGCTCGGCAACGTCAAGCCTTTTGCTTACCGTGTTCTCATCAGTCGTCCCGAAATTTGTTACCGCCCGGTAGTCTTCGTTCTTTGTCAGGTCAACGTACCTTTCTTTAAGGTTGCTTGGGTAATCTCTTAAATGCTTGGCTGTAGCGACCAGAACTGAATCACAAACCGCCGCGTTGAGGCCTGCTCTTACATGAAAAGGTTTCTCGCCTAGCTCACGAACAATTAATTCGGTGGCATTCATGAAAGTTCCCCTTAGGCGAAAGAGGTCGTTATCATCAGGATCGCGCCTCAAGTCCATGTAATAGTTCAAGAACTCTTTCATCGGCTTTTTGTATTCGGTGCGACGTTCCAACAACGCCAAAACTCGAAGGATAAGCTCGACATCTCTTTTCCGGGGATCAGGTTGTTGTTTGCCTAGGATTAATCTCCAGTTGTGGTCCGACTGGTTCATTTCGTTAAGCAGGTCGTTCAATTTTCCCCAAGAAACGCAGTTCCTTATTTCTTGATTACTGAGGGGAGTTGTTGTGGTATTGAGCCGCCGAAAAATGTCATGGATGCTGCTCTTATCCTCGGTGTAAATTTGATTGACGATAGTGGCGCGAAGGACCGAGTCAGTAAGCTCCAACTGGTCGGGTTCAGGCATCTCGTTGAAGCAGACTCCATTCCATTGGGTTCGTAGGCCGGTCAGCTTGAAGGGACCTTCTTCGTCTTTGAACTTGCCTCGCAAAAAGTAAAAAACGCTCAGGAGGCGTTGTTGCCCATCAATTACGAGGAGGTGCTGTGTTTGGCGTTCCTTGTACAAGAAAATCCCGGGGACCGGCAAACCCAAAAGGAACGACTCAATTAACTGGCTGGCTCTAGACTTTGTCCACACATACTGCCTTTGAAAAGGAGGTAAAACGAGGCTTTTCGCTTCCCATTTGTCTAGCAGTCCCTGAAGCGTAAAATCGGCAGGGTACACAAAAGGTTTGAACGGCGTCGGTTCAAAAGCAGAATTTTCGTCCTCGGTTTCACTTTCAAGAGGTTCGAGTTCGAGTTCCTCTTCCGGCTCCATAGTAATCGCCATACTGTTCTCCAGCCGCAAGTGCTGGCTCTCGATGAAAGTTTTGGGCTTCTTGTATTCTATATCAAAACGAGGGTCCTAACTCAGAAGAGACATGCTCATCAAGAGCATTGGGCGGTCACCAAGACCGCCCACAGTTTCATAAGGGACTCTGGTGTTTAGTTCCTCCTACCCCTCATCGGGGTGCGTCGTTATAAACCTGCCCGCCCAGGCCGGATCGATGTGGGGCGCCCTTACCTCCACGTTGGCCTGCTCCTCTTGCAGCAGCACCGTCACGCTGCTGTCCCGGTCGCCCCAGCCCCGGTTCATCGCCTGGAGCGCAATCTGCTCCGACAGCGTCGTCACCGGCATCGGAACGTCGTACTCCTTGGCCAGCTCCGTCGCCAGGGAAATGTCCTTGTAGGCCAGGTTCAGCGCAAAGCTGGCCGGCTCGAACTCGCCCCGGAACATGGTCCGCACCAGCCCTTCATGGAGCACCCGCATCCGGCCCAGGGAACCGCGCCTCATGCACTCCCACACCGCCTCCGGCTCCACGCCAGCCTTGACCCCCAGGGTCAGCCCTTCGGCGATGGCCTGCCGGACGCTGTGGCCGATCATGTTGTGCACCAGCTTGCAGATGGAGCCGGCCCCGATGCCGCCGGCGTAGAACACCTTGTCCCCAAAGGCGTCCAGGATGGGCTTGATCTGCTCGAAAATCTGCCGGTCGCCGCCGACCATCACCGCCAGGTTGCCCGATTCCGCCCCCGACTTGCCGCCGCTCACCGGGGCGTCCAGCACGTGGGCCCCCTTCTCCCGGAACTTCGGCTCGATCTGCCGGATCAGCGTCGGGCGGCTGGACGACAGGTCAACGTAGATGCTACCGGAGCGGATGCCCTCCAGCACTCCCTCCCGTCCCATGGCCACCGCCTCGACCTCCCTGGGTCCGGGCAGGGAGGTGAAGGTAATGTCGCTGGCCTGCGCGACCTCGGCGGGAGAGCTTCCCAGCCGCGCCCCTTCCTCCAGCAGGGGACGGGTCATCTCCTCCCGGATATCGAACACCACCATCGGATACCCGGCCCGCTGGATGTTCCGCGACATCCCGCCGCCCATATTGCCCAAACCGATAAAACCCACCGTTTCCATAACAACTCCTTTGAAGCAAGGTTTGGGTTGTTATAACACAATCGGTGGGTGCTTGAGAGAACCCAAATGACCAGAAATCGGGGAGAGACGGACAGAATCGTCTACTGTCAGCGTAGGAAAGCTCGGCAGTTCGGATTATTTGACGACTGCCAGCCCGAAATGTTCGCTGATGAGCCGTGCCGATGTATCTGGATCCGTCTCGGACGTATCTATCGTCAGTCCGGAGTCGGGCAGCGTCGTGAAGAAGAAAGCCCCTTCCTCCCGCAGCTGCCGGTACAGACTCAACGAGCGCAGCTTGCCGAATTCGGCCCGTGATTCGTTTTCCATGCGCCGTTCAAGTTCCGCCTCGGGGCACGTAAGCTGTACGAAAAGGACTTCGCCTCCGGCGCCTTCAATCGTTGTCACCACTGCGTCAACAAAGTCCGGCCGCACCGTATTTTCGGGAGTGAATGTGGTGATGAGGCCCGGCAGTTGTTCCTGTCCAGCCCGCTCCATCACATTCAGCCACACCGCTTCCCGCATTTGCACGAAGGGAGGACTGCCAAAGTCAAACACCGCCAGCAGCATATCCACGACCAGATGGTTGTGAAGCACCGGGAAGTCGATCAATTCTCCCAGCCACCGTGCCACCGTCAGCTTTCCCGAAGCTGGAGGTCCATATATGAAGACCAACCGCATACCAAGCCCCTTGGTCCGAGTTGGAGGCCGTGTCACGTGGACATTGAGGGGGTTTGGGGCATGAATCCCCCGACGTCCTCCATTAATCCAGCGGATTGTTCTCTCGGCGGCCGACGACTACGCCGCTTCAGGAAAACGGGGGCATATGGCGTTGCGTGCCAGAAACACCCGGTATGAGCGTGGAAAACCCTGGTCGCCCCCAGAGGATTCGACCTGCGCATGGGCTTCTTTCCAACGAGCCCATTCCTCTTGAACATAGTCGGGGCGCCAATGCACTTTAGGATCGAACTGTTGGGAAATCCCCTGACCCAACTCGATGCAGGCCGCCACGGTCAGATGCGCTTCTCCGAATCCACTGAGTTGTTGGATACACAGGTCCTGAAGGGTATCACCCGAATCTTCAACCCTTTGCCGGTGAAAAACAGACAGTTGCCGGTCACTGGCCCGGAACGCGGAAGGTGATGGTTCATTGAGTTCGTCGTCCCATTCCTCTGGCGCGACGAACCGGCAAATCCAGTCCTCTTCAGGGACTTCCAACTGCGCCAAGCACCAGCTCCGGGGTTAACTCTCGGATGGTAGTAACGGGGAGGTCTTCTGCATGTTTGCGAGACCGGGAAACCGTTGCGCCAGCGCTCCCGTCCCGTTCGACTTCCACGTGAAGGCGGACTTCGTTGGGGAAGGCCGTGGTGATGGATAGTAAACCGTCGTTGGAGACTGTTGCGGAAACCCGCTCGGATTGCTGGCACAGCCAAACCACCAGATTGTGGACATCTTCCAGCGTTTGCAGCGACACCGCATCCTGACCTGGCCCGGCACCTGCGTATCGAGCCAACCGCTCCTGCAATTTCTCACTCAAAGATGGCTCTGAGGATTTGCTGGTGTCGGTAGTCCTCTGCATATCTGCACCCCGGCTCTGGGAGGGTCAATTCAATCATACTACGGCGCTCCCAGCGCACCCAACCACTCCCCGGTCACACCCCCACCGCCCTGACCCGGTGGTTGTTGCTGTCGGCGATGTAGAGGGTGCCGTCGGGGCCGATTCCGCAGCCGTGGGGACGCTCCAGCCCCGCCGCCGTCGCCGGACCGCCGTCCCCGTCCGGCCCCAGGTGACCGCCGGCGATGGTGGTCACAATGCCGTCGTGGTCAATCTTGCGGATGGCGTGGTTCTCGGTGTCCACCACGATGACGTTCCCCGCGGCGTCACACCGGATGGCCTTGGGAGCGCCCCAGGTCGCCGTGATGGCCGGCCCGCCGTCTCCGTCGTAGCCCCGCTCTCCCGTCCCTGCCAGGGTGGACATGATGCCGTTGGCGTCCACCTTGCGCACGCCGTTCCCCTCCCGCTCGGCGATGTAGGTGTTCCCCGCGCCGTCCATGCAGACCGCCCGCGCCCCCAGGATGGACGCCTGGGCCGCCGGAAGGCCGTCGCCGCCTCGCTCCTTCTCGCCGTTGCCCGCGAAGGTGGTGATGATTCCCGTGGCCAGGTCCACCCGCCGGATGCGCTGGTCCTGGATGTCGGCGATGAGCAGGCCGCCCCGGCCGTCCAGGAAGCAGTCGTTGGGCTCCCGCATCATCGCCTGCGACCCCGGGCCGCCGTCGCCGGAGTAGCCAATCTCGCCGGTGCCCGCTACGGTGGAGATAATCCCGGTGGCGCCGTCGACCTTCCGCACCACCGCACTGAGGCGGTCCACGATATAGATGTCGCCGTTGCTGTCGCACTCGATGCTGTACGGCTCGTTGAACATCGCCTCCGTCGCGGGGCCGCCGTCCCCCGAGTTGCCCGCTCCGTTGCCGCCCGCCACGGTGGTCACAACGCCCGTCTCCGCATCAACCCGCCGGACGCAGTAGTTCCTAGACTCGCAGAACAGCAGGTTCCCCTGCGGATCAAACGCGCACATGAACGGCTCCCGCAGCAGCGCCGCCGTCGCCAATCCGCCGTCGCCGGAGTAGCCCGCCTCTCCGGTGCCGCATACGGTGGTAATGATTCCCGGTTGGACAGCCATATCCTCTCCTCCCTTGATCGGTGAATAGGAGCAAGATTACCCGGAAATGGATGGGTAGGGAAGGTGCGTTGGCCGTTCCAACGGACGCGCCGCCGGGGGTGTTCAGCGCAGGAGGAGATGGACCGACGGAGGAGACGACCCTCCGGGGTTGGAGAGCGTATCAGGGCAGCAGTTTAATCAGGGCTACGGTGAGGGTTACGTTGAGCGTCACAATGGCAATACCCATCACCCATAGCTGGCGGTAGAGGTCAACTCTCACGTTGGCAATTTCGGTCCGCAAGTCCGCGACTTCCTTCCTGACCTCCGCTACTTCGGCCCTCACGTCCGCCACTTCGGCCCTCACGTCCGCCACTTCTTTCCTGACGTCGCTGATTTCCTTCCTGACGTCGGCGATGTCGGACTTGGTAGCCAGGTCGCCGGTCAGGGCGTCGCCGATGGTGGACACCAGGGCCACTGCCTGCTCATCCTGGAACCCGGCTTGTCTCAGGGCGGTCACCGCCCGGTAGGTGTCGAACATATCTCAATCGGACCGGCTGTCGTCAGTCTGCTCCCGGAGAATTATACCGGGCAGGGGATTGGCGGACAATCGGGTCAAACGTGCACATGAAGGGTTCCCGCAGCAACGCCGCCGCCGGCCCGCCGTCGCCGGAGTAGCCCGCCTCGCCGGTTCCCACCACGGTCTGGATGATGCCTGCCGGAATGTCCCACGGCATCCTGCTGTGCTCCTTCAGGAATGTTGACGCGGATTATATCCCCCGAACGGCAACCCCAATGGCTGACCCCAGCGTCACTACCAAAAAGTTGACCACCCCTCACCCCCCAACCAGCACCCCATCCTCCATCATCAACACCCGGGAGCACGCCTCGCTGACGCGGGGGTCGTGGGTTACCAGGATCATCGTCTGGCCCCGCTCGGAGTTGAAGCGCCACAGCAGGTCCAGCAGCTCCGCCGTGTTCTCCGAGTCCAGGTTGCCGGTGGGCTCGTCGGCCAATAGCAGGGCAGGATTGGTCACCAGGGCCCGGGCTATCGCCGCCCGCTGCTGCTGGCCGCCGGAAAGCTCCATTGGACGGTGTCCCACCCGGTCGTCCAGCCCTACCATCGCCAGGGCCTCGCGGGCCGACTTTCGAGCCTCGGCCCGTTTCCACCCCGCGTACTCCGCCGGAAGGGACACGTTCTCCAGCGCCGTCAGCGTCGGGACCAGGTTGAACGTTTGGAACACGAACCCCATCCGCTCGGCCCGCATCTTGGTCCGTTCCCGGTCGGGCAGACCCGTCACGTCCGCCCCGTCAAAGATAAGGGCGGCCGGTGGGTTTCGGTCGCCGTCCGGGGCGTGCAGCAGCCCCAGGACGTGCATCAGCGTGCTCTTCCCAGACCCGGAAGGCCCCACGATCCCCACCATCTCCCCCGCCTCCACCGTCACGTCCACTCCCCTCAGGGCATGGACCAGGTTGTGGCGGCTGGGACGGTAGGTCTTGTGCAGGTTCCGCGCTTCCAGGAAGGCCATTCCCTACTCGTAACGCAACGCGTCCACCGGGTCCAGGCGCGAGGCTCTCCACGCCGGCGCCGCCCCGGCGACGGCTCCCAGCACGGTTGAGAAGGCCACGGCGAACACCCCGATCTCCGGGGTCAAGTGAAACAGGAAAGTCCCGCTGGCCCGGCCCGCCTCGTTACCGATTTCCACCACGACGACGCCCAGACCCAGTCCCAGCACACCCCCGACGAAGCCCATGACCGCCGCCTCGGTCACCAACTCCCGCATGATCCGCCCCTGCGAGGCTCCGATGGACCGCTTGATGCCGATTTCCCGCGTCCGCTCCGCCACGCTCATGGTCATGGTGTTGATTACCGACAGCCCGCCCACCACCAGGCTGATCAGGGCCACACTGAGGATGATCGCGTTGAAGATTGCCAGCGCCGACCCGAACTGCTGGTCGTATTCCTCCCCGGTTACCACGCGGACCTGCGGAATGGCTTCCTTGATCCTCCCGCCGAGTATTTCCGGGTCAACCCCCGCTTCCGGATACACCACCACCATGGACGCCAGGTTGCCGGTGTCCGAACCTGTCCGCGCCAGGATGGGAGCTTCTTCCTCCAGGATTTCCTGCGCCGCCGCCAGGGGAATGACAACCGACGTGTCGAAGAACATCAGCGTCGGCTCCCTCACTCCGACGATTTCGAACTCCTCGCCCCGTATCTCCAGCATATCCCCGGGGCGCTTGGCCGACTCCCGGGCCAGGTCCGACCCCAGCAGGACCACCCTTTCCCCCTCATCTTCCGGGGAAAGGAGCCTCCCTTCGGCAATCTCCAACCCAAAAATCTCATGTCCTCCATCGGCCCCCATCGTAAACCCCACCAGGAAGGCCGGCGGACGGAAAGCATTGCCCGGGTCGTTTGGGTCCAGGAGAAGAAGCACCCGCGGAACTGCCGCCGCCACGCCGGGGATGCCTTCGATCTCCGTCGCGACTCCCGTCGGCAGCGGCGCAAACCCGTAGGCGAAAGCGGGAGTAGCCGCGTCGCTGACGATGATCTTGTCCCGGAAATAGGTGGACCCGCCCTCAACGATGGTGCTGAACTTGTTGGCCATCGCCACCATCACCACCAGGGCCCAGATCCCCACGGTGATGCCGGTGACCGTCAGCGCGGTCCGCAGCTTCCGCCGCGCCAGGTTGCGCAGGATACTCAAGTCGGGTCGCCTGGAAACGCAGCGGAAGGCCCGCTGCCCGGTCCGCTAACCGCCCCCCGTCTCACCCAAATACCAGTCCAGGATCTCGCTGCCCGTCCAGAACACCACGTCCGGGAAGCTCTTGATGTACTCCCAGATCTGGTTGTAGTACCTGATGCGGAAGGGGACGCCGGTGATGTAGGGATGGGTCGAGACGGCCATCACCCGCGCGCTCTCCGCCCCCTCCTCGTAAAGCTGGTCGAACTGGTCCTTGGCCCGGTCGAACAGCTCCGGCGAGCGGTGGTGCTGCACCAGGTAAATCGGAATGTCGTTGAGCTCGACGGTGTAGGGGATGGACGTCAGGCTGCCGCTTTTGACGATCATCGGGTAGGGCTGGTCGTCGTTGCACCAGTCGCAGACGTACTCGATTCCCTCCTCCGCCAGGATGTCCGGCGTGTCGAAGGTCTCCGCCAGTCCTGGTCCCATCCAGCCCCGGGGCGCCTGCCCCGTGAACTCCCGGATGGTCTCGATGGTCTTGCGGATGATTACGCGCTCGTCCGGCTCCCGGTTCAGCACCCGCTGCATGAACCCGTGGCCCATCAACTCCCAGCCCGAGTCCACGCTCTCCTGCACCAGCTGGGGATAGGACAGGCACACCGATGCGTTCAGGCTCACCGTCGCCCGGATGCCGTGGCTGTCCAGCACCTGCTTCATCCGCCAGTACCCCGCCCGCATCCCGTAGTCGAACCAGGCGAAGTTGGGAATGTCGGGGATCACCGTCACCCCCTGCGGCGTGGGCAGCACCGTGCGGGCCATGGGCTGGTTGATGTCCCACTCCTCCACGTTGATGACGGGCCACACCACGATGCGGGCGTTGTTGGGGAGCTTCAGCGGCTCCCGGTGAAACAGCGGCGAATACTCGGCGCGCGGATTGGCCATGACGACCTCCTGGGGCAAAAATCAAGGCGCCGCCGGCAGAACAACACCGGCGGCCGCATAGCTTTGCGACAGCATCTAAGAATACGCAACAGCGGAGAGAAACGGATTCCCCCACCCTCTATTCTGGGGGAGCCGAAGCCTGCCCCCGCAAGCGGCGGAACTCGGACATTCAGGCGGGAGCGGAAAAGGCCCCGACCAACTACAATCCCAGGTTCTCCACGCCCAGCCGCGACAGGTCCTCGTCCTCCTGGGCCGTCAGACCACTTACCCCGATGGCCCCCAGCACGGCCCCCGACGCCGGATCGGTGATGACCACCGCGCCCTGGGCCGACACCAGGTTGGGATTCCCAAAGTCGCTGACCGTCCTGCCCTGGCTCTTCAGCCGCTCCGCGTAGGCCGCCGAGTCCACGCCAGACAGCGCGGAGGTGTAGGCCTTGCGGATGGCGAAGGTCTGGGGATTGGGTCGGCAGTTGTCCATGCGGGCATAGCTCAGCAGGTTCCCCTCATCGTCCACAATCGCCATCGCCACCGGACGGTCCGGCTCCTGGGTTGCCTTGGCGATCATCGCGCTCATCGCCCGTTGCGTCTGGTCCAAGCTCAACATCGGCTTGCTGTACATAGCAAATCTCCTCTTCGTGAAATCAGCCCAATTCTACGCCCGCCGGGAAGAGGGAACAAGGCAGGTTCTCCATGGTTATCGTCCCCACTGCTGGAAATACTGGGAGAGTTCCCTGACAAACCTCCGGAACGAGTCATCTGCGCGTTCTGCCCGCGGAATGTCTATCCGGCTCACAATGTCCTCCGCGAACTCAATTCCTCCGAGACTTGGTTCGATTCCGGCATCGAGAATGGCTCGAATCAGGCGCTGCTTGTATACATCGCGGTCGCATTTCTGGTCAGGAGCGTTGCAACCGTGACCAAGCACTTGCCGGAACGCCTCGCCGTCTAACAACAACCAACGTTCAACGTGCGGGTCTGGAATCGCCATGACAATTGGTACTGGGGTTTCCGGTCTTTCAAGCTGTCTCACGCGTTCGTTGAGGCCGCTGCAATTCGCATCCGTAGCTACAACTATGAGATCCGGGTATCCACCTTGTCTTTCCAAGTCGCGCAGATAATCACCGAACTTGCCGACAACCTGACTGTAACCCCCTACGGCATTGCGCCAATTGAGTCGGACGGAAACTCCGTGGCTATCAGCTATGCGTTGAACCAAGGTTCCGATGACTTTCTCATGGGCAGTGTCCTCGACGAACAACGAAATCTCACGTATCAAAATCGCCCCTCAAAATTCTCTCGGAAACTGGGAGCGAAGACGCGGGTTCATCAAGGGCTGTGTCAATGTCCTGTCTTTTGGCCAGGGGCCCCCAAGTCGAAAAAGCATCTATGTGGGTTTGACGATTTATTCGTCGGACTGGAAATAACGAGGTGTTCGGCAACAGGTCCGGCAGAATAGGTGAGTGGGTCGTTACGATATATTGCGTCTGCCCGAGACTCGAGCGTGTCCTCAGCAATTCTGCGATAAGCTGAATCCGGCGCGGATGTACCCCATTCTCCGGCTCCTCAAACCCCACCAGCGACGGCGGGTTATCGGCTCCGGTAAGAGCGAGCAGGCCCAATAGTCTCAGTGTGCCCTCGGACAATACCCTCGTCGGGATGGCCACCCCATTCTCCCATAGACGGAGCTCGACTTCACCGAGTTCGCTCACATCCGTCTCGATGCCATCCATTTCGGGCATCATGGTCTTCAAAGCTCTTTCAACTGCTTTGAACTGGTTCGGGTTGAGCGCTCGTAGCGTATTGAGAAACGCGGCGAGATCTTCGCCCATCAGGCCGATGTGGCGCACCTCTTTCACGGGATTCGCGCTGCGCATTCGCTCCCGAGGTTCGAAATAAAAGAACAGCCAGTTCTCCATCTCCCGACGCGCCGCCACGAGGTGCGGATAATGGGGCGGATAATGCGGCATCGACAGGATGGTGTGATCCAGGAATCGGTCATAATAGGTTGGATGAGCTTGTCCCTCCAGCCTCAGGTGGATCTTTTCGCCGTTGCGTTCTATGAAAGCTCGTCGGCTTCGCGAAACTTCGCCTCGATTGTTCAACGCTGCCAGGTATTCGTCGCTTACACGCAGAATCCCCGAACTCGGAAGCATTTCAATCTCGACACGGTAGCGTAGATTCCGCTCGCGGATATAGGAGGGGATACTGCCCGTTTCGTCAGGACGGGGTGTTGTGCTCGGGCGACGCATTTCATGTATCTGCCTGTTGATTGAATCAACAACTGAGTTGGACAACTCGAGATCGGCCTCAATCGAGAAAACCAGTCGCTCCCGTTCCATCAAACCCCGTAGTCCGCCCTCGCCCACGGTGAAGGACTCTAGGGCCTTGCCCCGATACGGCGGGTCAAAAGCCTCATTCAAGGTCCGGCTTTTGGCCAGGTTGGATAGAAGTTGAAGGGAATCAAGGAAGTTGCTCTTGCCCGCAGCATTGGGTCCGAATAGCAAGGTCAGGTTCTGGAGCTGTACCTCGACATCGGACAGGGATTTGTAGCCTTTAATGTAGATCCGCTTCAGCATATTAGGTCTCCGGCTCTTGGAAGACACCAGAGGAGTTCGTAATGAATTCTATGGCTCGACACACCTTCAAACTCCCGAAAAAGCCTGTAAGCGTATTGGAATGATATGGAGGTTAGCGGCCGATGGTCAATTCAAGAAATCCCCTTTCGCCAACGATGAAGTTTTGGATCATTGATACCCCCACCTACAACCCCCTAACCGCCTCCTCTATCGCCGCCGTTGCCTTCATGTAGTCCGTGCCCGCCGGAAACATTATCGGCTCCCCCAGCCGCACCTCCACCCGGCCCCGCCGCAGGATGGGAAACCTGGCCGGCGACCCCATCCGGTCGATGCGCAGCCGCAGCGGCACCACCGGAATGCGTCCCTCCACCGCCACCAGCCCCGTCCCAGGCATGAAGGGCTTGATCGGTCCGCCGACCGTCAACTCTCCTTCCGGATAGATGAGCACCGACCACCCCGTATCCATGATCCGGCCCATGTTCTCCAGAGAAGGCCGCACCGCTCCCTCCCGCGCCAGAGGGAAACCGTTGCCCAGCAGCGGGTTCAGCGTCCACCATACCGGGTTACGCCACAGCTCCGCCGCGCCCGCAATCGCCATCCGCCGCCGCCACCCCGGCGGAATGGACTTGATGATCAGCGGATTGTCCAGTCCCAGGTGGTGGTTCGATGCGAACAGCACCGGCCCCTCAATGCCCCGCAGGTTCTCCCGCCCCTCGATCCTCAGACCGTAGACCAGCCACGTCGCCGGAAAAATCACCGACCGCTGCAGGAACCCCCGCGCCATCCGGCACCACCACCGCATCCCCCATGACGGGAAGCTCAGCACCGGCGGGTTGGCCGCCCCCTGCTCCACCAGCACCCGCAGCTCTGCCACCGTCGTCTCCGGCGATAGCTGGCTTTCGTCCATGTAGACTCCCAGCTCCGTCTCCACCGCCGACAGCAGCTCCACCCGCCCCAGCGAGTCCAGGTCCAGGTCGTCCCCCAGCGACGCGCCCTCCTCGATTTCATCCACGCCCCGCCGGCTTACCTCCGCGATGATGTGAGTCAGCCCCCGCGGCCCGCCGGCCGTCCCTCCGCCAGAAGCAGCCGCCCCCGCCGGAGCCTCGGCCTCCACCTTCCCCAGGATGGTGTCGATGACGATCTGCTTCTTCACCTTCAGCGTGTGGGTGCGCGGAAAGTCCTCCTCCGGCCAGACCGTGAACCCGCGGATGCGCTGCTGCTCCGCCAGCTGCCCGTTGGCCCACGCCACCGCGTCCTGAGCCGCTCCGTTGGGATCCTCCGATTCCTCCAGGAGCAGCGCCGCGTGGACCTCCACCGATGCTCCCTGCTCCAGCCCCACCACCGCCGCGTCCTTGACCTGGGGATGCTTGGTCAGGATGGCCTGGATGTCGTCGGGAAAGACGTTCTGGCCGCTGGGCAGGACGATCATGTCCTTCTTCCGCCCCTTGACGTGCAGGAACCCCTCTTCGTCGAAGAACCCCAGGTCCCCGGTCATGTACCACTCCCCGTCGAACACCGCCGCCGTCTCCTCCGGCGCCCGCCAGTAGCCGGGAGTGATGTTGTCCCCCCGAGCCATGATTTCCCCGTCCCCGCTGATCTTCACCTCCACGTTGGGCAGGGGCCGCCCGGTGGAGTCGAACCGCCGCTCCTGGATGGTGTGGTTGCTGATGACCGGCGCAGCCTCGGTGGTGCCGTATCCCTGGATAATCTTCACCCCCAGCAGCTCCCACTTCCGCCCCAGGTCATAGTCCAGAGCCGCCCCGCCGGATACGATGAAGTCCAGCTTGCCCCCGAACTGCTTGTGCACCCGCCGGAACAGCTTCCGCCGCAGCCCGAAGGGAGTCTTCTCCGCCACCTTCAGCAGCTTCTCCCACAGCGCCTCCTTCCCCTGCCGCCGCACCTCCCGCTCGATGCCGTTCATCAGCAGTTCCAGCCCCTGCGGCACCAGCAATAAGATCGTGATCTTCCGCTCCCGCATCGTCCGGGACAGCACCGTCGGCTGTCGGCTGGTCGGATAGGTCACGCTGGCACCGGTACGCAGGGCGATGAACAGCCCGCCCATCTGCTCGTACATGTGGCTCAGGGGCAGGATGGACAGCAGCCGGCTGTCCGGCGGGCACACGATGTACTGGCACACCCCTTCGACGTTGGCCAGCAGGTTCCGGTGGGTCAGCATCACCCCCTTGGGGTCTCCCGTCGTCCCCGACGTGAACATGATCTCCGCCAGGTCGTCCGGTGCAATCTCCACCCCCTCCGGCTGGGGCATTCCCTCAATCAGCCCATCCAGATCCTCGAAGGTTATTTCCGGGATGCCCAGGTCCACGTCCCCCTTGGGAGTGAACCGGGAGGTGAAGGCCACCGCCGCCTCCGTCCGCGACAGCACCCGCTCCACGTAGTCCGGCGCGCTGCGCACGTCCAGCGGCACCAGCACCACCCCCGCGCGGATGCACCCGAAGAAGGCCAGCATCCACTGGGGACAGTTCGGCCCCCACAGGACCGCCTGGTCGCCCTTCTTCAAACCCCGCTGCTGGAGCATTGCCGCCACCCGCCCCGACTCCTCCCACAGGCGCGAATAGCTCCACCGCTGGTACCGGAAGACCGGCTTGAACAGCAGCGCATCCCGGCCGTTCCACCGTTCCGCCACCCCCCGCAGAAACTCCACCAGGTTGCTCCCCACCGGGACCTGCGCTCCGTTACTGGTTATCGCCATAATTCGCCTTCCCCGTCGCCGTCCATGTTTCCGGTCATTCCCGCGCAGGCTGGGACCCGTCAACCCCTGCTGTCACAGGCCCACTTACCCACGCCACCCCAGCGGAGTATAATAGCCGAAAGGACGTAACCGATAGCGGAAACCTCGGCCCGAGGAGCAACCTCATGGTCACCCCCGAACAACGCATCTCCCGTCTCGAGGGCGCATACGAGCAGGTCGACGCCAGGCTAGGTTCCATCGACAACCGCATCACTTCCGTCGAAAACCGCATAAACTCCCTGGAATCAGCCATGAATTCCCGGTTCAACACCCTCTATATCCTCATCGGCGGCGCATGGGTAACCCTCATGGCCACCATCATCACCCTCTTCCTCGCCACGTAAGGAGCAATCCGATGGTCACCCCCGAACAACGCATCTCCCGTCTCGAGGGCGCATACGAGCAGGTCGACGCCAGGCTCGATTCCATCGACAACCGCATTACTTCCGTCGAAAACCGCATAAACTCCCTGGAATCAGCCATGAACTCACGGTTCAACGAGATGAACTCCCGCTTCAACACCCTCTATGTCCTCATCGGCGGCGCATGGGTAACCCTCATGGCCACCATCATCACCCTCTTCCTCGCCACGTAGCAGACCGCTGTCTCTCCCTTCTCTCCCGTCTTTCCCACCCTTCTTTCCCCTCATTCCCGCCGAGCCGCCCAGCTCCCTTGGACAAGTCTGCCCCGCGCAGGCGGGGGTTACCTCAATCGGGAGCGAAAGCGGCGGCTTCAGAACAGGGGAATCCAGACCCCGTCGTCTGCCCCCACAGCATCGTGTTGACCGTTCACCGGAAATCTGGCCAAAATTGGATATAGTGCGATTGTCCTCCCACCGTCCCCAAGCCTGTATCGCCAAGTTGAGGTAAGAAAATGGAATTTGAACAGGCCAAGCCCTTCCTTCGGAACAACCACCGCGCCGTCGTCAACACCATCAAGCCCAGCGGGGCCATCCAGAGCAGCATCGTCGTCGCCGGCCATCACGAGGACGACCTCGTCTTCGTCGCCGTCCGCGGAAGGTCCGCCAAGGTCAGCAACCTCCGCCGCAACCCCCGCTGCACCGTAACCGCCACCGCCGCCGACTGGCGTCAGTACGTCGTGGTCGAGGGACAGGCAACCCTCTTCGACTACCGCAACACCGACCCCGAGAAGATGCGGGTCATGCTGCGGGAAATGTTCATGTGCTGCGGCGACAACGAGCACTCGGACTGGGAGGAATACGACGTCGCCATGAAGGAGCAGGACGCCGTCATTGTCCTCGTCTCCCCCGACCGGGTCTACGGCCTCCTCCGCTAACCCGCCCGTCAACTCGAATGCGGAGATTAAGCGGGTTAATCTCCGCACATCATGCGGAGAACACTTGCCGCAGGTGGCGGCGGGTCCTATAATATCCGCATATGATGCGGACTTTATACATCCACGATCAACCCGGCTGGCCCGATCTTCATTGGGACAACGATGGCTTGGTCGACCGCCTCGCCGGTGTCCGGCACCGCCAGGGGCGCCTCACCGGACGAATGGAAGGCCTCGGATTCGAGATTCGTCAGGAGTCGGTGCTGGACACGTTGACCCGGGACACGGTTGACAGCAGCGGGATCGAGGGAGAAATCCTCAATCCAGAACAGGTCCGTTCTTCCGTCGCCCGCAATCTTGGCCTTGACATTGGCGGTCTGACCCCCGTTGACCGGGACGTCGAAGGCATCGTTGAGCTGATGCTGGACGCAACCCGGAACTACGCTCAACCCTTGGATGCCGACCGCTTGTTCAGTTGGCACGCTTCCCTGTTCCCTACCGGCCGCAGCGGGCTGTCCCGTATTGCCGTCGGGACTTGGCGGGACGACAGCTCCGGGCCCATGCAGGTCTTGTCCGGCCCCATCGGCCGGGAAAGAGTCCATTTCCAGGCTCCCGACGCCGCCCGTATCCCAGGAGAGATGGAGTCCTTCCTAGCCTGGTTTGATTCCGAAACCGGGACCGACGGGGTCCTCAAGGCGGGACTGGCCCACCTGTGGTTCGTGACCATCCACCCCTTTGCCGACGGCAACGGGCGCATTGCCCGTGCCATAACCGACATGGCGCTGGCCCGGGCGGAAGCCAGCCCGCAACGGTTCTACAGCATGTCATCCCAGATCCGGCAGGAGCGGAACGATTACTACCGGATTCTGGAGCGCACCCAGAGGGGGACCACCGACGTTTCCCGGTGGATGAACTGGTTTCTGGAATGCCTGGACCGGGCTATCCAAAGCGCTGAATCGTCCCTGGATTCCGTCCTGGCGAAAGCCCGTTTCTGGGATCGGCTTGCGACCCATTCCCTCAATGACCGCCAGAGACTGATCATCAATCGCTTGCTGGGCGATTTCCAGGGCAACATGACCACTTCCAAATGGGCCACGCTAACCAAATGTTCCCCGGATACCGCATTGCGGGACATCCAGGAACTGGTGGGACTGGGAATAATGGCTCGCGGGCCGTCCGGTGGACGCAGCACCAGCTACGCGCTTATGGATCTCGGGGAAGAACCTTAGCCGAAGAGTTCCGGCCACGGAGCCCGCTACTCCGCCAGCGCCAGCGTGGCGTCGGCCAGGCAGACCAGTTCCCCCCGCTGGTTGGTCCCCTTGACCCGGCACTCCACCAGCTTGCGGCCGTTGTCCTCCCGCTTGCCCGTCACCTCCCCCTCGAACACCACCGTGTCCCCCGACCGGAAGGGCGTGATTGCCCGCATCAGCAGCGAACCCCCATCGTAGAACGCCCGCAGCGGAAAATTCCGCTCCAGCATCTGGTCCACGTAGGACATCGTGGCCGGCCCGGCGTTCACCGTCCCGCCGAAGATGTTCTGCCTGGCGAACTCCTCGTCCGTGTGGATGTTGCTCTCGCTGGGCTTTCCCGCCAGCCGGAACTCGTTCTTCCGGTTGATTACCTCCTGGCTCTCGGTAATCGCCAGGGAGGCCAGGCTGTCCCCCACCGAGACCCCATCGAACGTGAGGACCGTTGGTGGTGACGAGAGGTTATCCGGCGCCGACGCCGGCGCGGTTTCCGGTTCCGGCCGCTCCTGGGGCACCGGCCTCTGCCCTCCCGCGTAGTGAAAAATGCAGGTGTAGTCGTACTCCGCCACCCGCACACCATCCTGGTTGTCGCACTCCACCCGGAAGGTCACAAACCTGCTCCCCCGGCGCTCGTATTTCTCCAGCACCCTCCGGTTCCCCGTGATGGTATCCCCCGCCCGCACCGGCTCGAACCAGCGGGCCTCGCACTTGGCGAAGGGCGTCTGCCGCCGGGCGGTCTTCGACTGCTCCAGGGCCACGAACCCGTTGTTGTCCGCGATGTCGTCCCGCAGCAGCGGAGCGTAGCTCAACGCCATGGTCGGCATCGCCGCCGCCGCTCCCGGGAACTCCGGGTCGGCCCCTTCTGATCGGAAGCGGGGATCCGGGTTTTGCGAGAGGGAGGCGTACTCCGCGATATTCTCCGCCGTTATCTCGACGACGGTGGGGTGCCCGGTCTGTCCCGGCTCCACCGCATCGTACTCCCAGAGTCTTTCCTGCTGTTCCAGCATGGTTGCTCCTTATCCTGTCCCGGCTGCAGGCCGTCCCTACCGCAGTCGGGTCGTCAGTTGCGTTTATTCGCCGCCGCCGGACTCCCTCAAAAGTCCGGCATCTGCCCGATGGCGCTGCGGATGGTCGCGACGAAGCTGCCCGACCGCTCGTACTCCACCTGCCACAGCTTCTCCGCCTCTTTGGGCATATCCCGCGCCGCAATCTGGAAATATCCCGGCTTGCCCCGGGCCCCGACGAACAGGATGCCTCCCGCGATGGGAATGGTCAGCAGCGCGCTCACCGGCATCACCGGCATAATGAATATCCCCAGCAATGCCATCGCCGTCCCCAGCGCCAGCATCGGATGGTTGGCCCGGCGCACCAGGTCAACGGAAACCACCCGGTGGTACGGAATCTCTAGGAGGTATCCTCGGCTGGGTCCCTGGGGCGGGTCCAGCCTCAGCAGCCGGTAGTTGGTGGCGTAAAACGACCCGAAGGTGCTGAGCAGACGCTCCGAAGACGACAGGTGACGGTGAATGTTAGGGCGGTTCTGCCCCGTGAAGATGGGTTCCTGCTGGCTGTCGGGTTGTTCCATCGAACCCCAGGACACCCCGGATATCGGCTGACCCGGCGTACCCGGCTAGTATGCCCAAACCTTCCCCGTCTGACAAGGCAGCCTCCCCCCAAGCAAGCGTTGCGCTGCGGCCCGGGGGCCGGAGAACCAGCAGATAGACGCCGGCTCCCCACTTGTCACCCGCCGTACCCTGACCCATAATGGGGCAACTCTTCTGAAGGTCGCGCCCTCCGCCGCCAAGTTGCGTAATTTGTCCAAGGCTCTGGGGCCTTCGCTCGGGGCAGGCTCTTGGGCGCTCCACTTGCCGCACCGGCGGCGCCCTCTTAAACCTCACCAACCCGTCGGAACGTGGCCTTCCCGCCCCGGCCCCGCAGAGTATCCGGAGGAAGCAATGGTCAAAGTAGGATTCGTCGGACTGGGAACCATGGGCTCCAGCATGGCCTACAACTGCCTGCAGGGCGGCAACGAGATGGTCGTCCACGACCTGCGCCGGGAATCCGCCACCCGCCACCTGGAGTCCGGCGCAGTTTGGGCCGACACCCCCCGGGAGGTCGCCGAGGCCAGCGACGTCGTCTTCACCTCCCTCCCCGGCCCGGTGGAAATCGAGGCCGTGGCCCTGGGCGAATCCGGCTTGATGGAAGGTCTCCAGGCCGGCAAGACCTACTTCGACCTCAGCACCAACTCCCCCACCACCATCCGCCGCATCCATCAGATTATGGGCGCCCGCGGTATCAACGTGCTGGATGCACCGGTCAGCGGCGGGCCCCGCGGCGCGGCTTCCCGCAACCTCGCCATCTGGGTTGGCGGCGACCGGGAACTTTTCGACCGCTACAAGCCTGTCCTGGACGCCATCGGCGACAAGGCCTACTACGTCGGACCCATCGGCTGCGGCGCCGTCGCCAAGCTCGTCCACAACTGCGCCGGATACGTCATCCAGACCGCCCTCGCCGAGGTCTTCACCATGGGCGTCAAGGCCGGCGTCGAACCCCTGGCCCTCTGGCAGGCCGTCCGACGCGGCGCCCAGGGACGGCGCGGCACCTTCGAAGGCCTGGCCGAGCATCTCCTCCCCGGCAACTTCGATCCCCCCGACTTCGCCCTCCGGCTGGCCCGCAAGGATGTGGACCTCGCCGTGGGCGTGGGCCGCGAGTTCGACGTTCCCATGAAGCTGGCCAACGTCACCCTCGCCGAGATGACCGAGGCCATGAACCGGGGCTGGGATGGCCGCGACTCGCGGGTCGCCATGCTCCTGCAGGAAGAACGCGCCGGAGTCGAGGTCCGCGTCGACCCCGAAATCCTCCGCCAGACCCTCGAAGAAGAGCGCAACGCCCAGTAGCCAGGGCATCCAGGGACATACAGGAGAACACCCCCGCCGAACCCCGCGCGACAGACGCTGGCGCTGGGACAATCCCCTTGGTGGGCCCCCCGATTACACCGGCAGGGCCGGCTCGGTGTGGTCCCCGGGAATCTCTACGCCGAAGGCGTTGATATTGAAGGCCAGCAGAGCGTAGTAGCCCATCAGGCTGGTCAGCTCGGCCAGGCCCCGCACCCCGAACTGCCCCAGCGCGGCGTCGAAGGTCTCCTGGCTCACCGAGCGGGTACGGAAAAACTCTCTGCCGTAGTCCACCACGGCCTGCTCCGCCTCGGACAAGTCCGGCAGGTCCGCCCGGTCCCGCAGATTGTCCACCAGGGCGTCGCTCAGGCCGGCGGCCCGCCCCAATGCGGCGTGCGCATTCCAGATGTACTGGCAGTTGTTCTCCCGGGCGGTTACCAGCATCCCCAGTTCGATGATGGGTCGGGGCAGGCTTGACCCGTCCCCTCTCAGGTACGCCCGCAAATGTTCTCCCCGCTTCAGCACCTCTGGAACGTTGAGCATCGCGGAAAGGGGACCGCCTGCGGGCACTCCACCTCTCAACTCCACGAACTCGTCAAAGGCATCCAGCTGGTCCTGCGGAACGCTTTCCCTCGTGGGCAGGGGAATTCTCGCCATGTCTACCTCCTCGCTTGCGGGCTGGCCTAGCCAATGATAGCGGAGGCCACCTTCTCCATTTCTTCCAGGGACTCATCCGCCGCATCGGTGCGTAGCGCCACCGTCACCCGGTCAGCGCCCGCCGACTCCAGCCGTCCAATCAGGTCCGCGTCCGGCCGAACGTTGCACACCATCAGGCGGATGGATCGGGGGTCCCTACCGGCGGTCTCGGCCAGTTCGTCCAGGGTGGCGCGGCCCTGCCTCACCTGCTCCTCGTCGACCCGCACCGGCATCCAGCCGTCGCCCCACTCCACCACCCGCTTGAAGACGTTGGCCGCAAACCCTCCCAGGTACACCGGCGGATGGGGGTCCTGCACCGGCTTGGGGGAACACCTGACGGCGGGAAAGTCCACGAAGCGGCCGTGAAACTCCGCCTCTTCCTCCGTCCAGAGCCGCTTCATCGCCAGGATATGCTCCCGGGTCTGGCCCCAGCGGTGCGGGAAGTCCCCGCCCATGATCTCCGTCTCCTCCCGCAGCCAGCCCGCTCCGATCCCGAACAGGAACCTTCCATTGGAAACCCGGTCCAGCGTGGCGATCTGCTTGGCGTGGAGCAGGGGATGGTGCTCGGGGACCAGGCTGATGGCGGTGCCCAGCTTGATGGTGCTGGTCGCCGCCGATGCCCTGGCCAGCGCAATCAACGGGTCCCCGATATCACCCATCGAAGACGGGATGGAACCGTCCGGCGTGCCGCCGTAGCGCGAGGTGGGGTTGACTGGCAGGATAGGGTGTTCCGGCAGCCAGAAAGACTCAAACCCCAACTCCTCCGCCCGCTTCGCCAGCTCGGCCGGGTCCCGCGAGTTCGACGATATCCTCGCCGTGATTCCAATATCCATGGTCGCACCTCCTCGGGTCTTATTGCTGGTTATTTCGTGGTTCTGTAACATTTGCGCGGTAGTTGATCCTACTCTTGCGGTGCCAGTTCCAAGCATCGACGGCAGACTTTCCGGCCATAAATGTTGCCAGTGAAATCCTCGTCTCGGGCCATTTTCTTAATCTGTTCCCAATCGTTCGTCGAGTAGAAACTTGGACCATTGTAACCACAAGCCGTACCAGGGCGAGGCCCGAGGTTAAAGGACAATGCTGTTGAGTGATGGAAAACCCGTTCCATTTCTTGGATGTAGTCCGCTTCTTCTCGTTGCAACTGGGAAAAAGTCTTCTCAGGCCGGACTACATTTACCATTTGGTCGAAGGCTGTTAGCAATGCTTCAATATGCTGTGTACCATTCCTGAGAGCATTAGCGAGCCTTTGCTCATTGTACTCGGCTTCTCTTCGTGTCAAAAACGGAATGGCCATCCGAACACGAAACTGCTTCCCATCTGTAGCTTTTGCTCCTATCGATACTGCGTGTTCTGTCCACCGGGCAAAAGGTGCATTGGTTGACCCGATGTAGAAACTACCATCGTCCAGTTGCAAGACATACGAAAAGTAATAACTCGCCCCTGCTTTTTCATCTGCAATGGACTTCCTCTGTTCGTGCGTGGTCATAGTGTCTACTCCTTTGGAAAGTCCTTTTCCGGGTTCGATACTACCATTCCTGCCTTGCCGGGTCGATTACTGCCACCGCGTAGGCGGCGGCGGAAATCCAGACCACGGCAAAACGGTCCCAACATGCCGTGCCACCCTCGCCAAACACCCCCATCCGGGGGGTTGGGGGATGCATCCCCCAACGTAACCCATCTCCCCCGCAGAACCTTCCCACCCGGTATCCCGTTCCCCGTCCACCCTAAGTTCGGCCAAACCGGCCCCCATCCAAAAGCCCTGGCACGGACCGGAATCGCTATTCCCAAACCGCCTTTTAGACAGTAGACTTGGAAACCATGTTCGGCCTTCCCCTCATCCCCATTACCCCCATTCCCTTTCAACCCGTTCCCTTCCAATGGGTAGCCGGAGCCGATGGGTAGAACGACGCTCCTCCTATGGCTGCTGCCCTTCCACCTGAAGGCATCTTGGGCCTCCCTGGTCGTCACCTTCATCGGTGTCCTGGCCGCGGCCACCCTGATGGCCGTCGGCGCAGTCTACTCCCGGGGACTGGCGGAGGGCGGTCTCCAGCATGCCCTAGCCTCCGCTTCCCAGGGCGTCCTCAACATCCGGCTCACGGTCCAGAACCGCCCCGTCGGCGGGGCCGACTACGACACCCTGCGCTCCCTCGTCGAAGACACCATCACCGGACACGTTTCCTACCTCGTCCGCGACCTCCAGAGGCTCGGCCGGGGCCAGCCCGACCTGCCCCTGGTCATCAACCCCGACTCGGACAACCCGACCGTCCCAGGGCCGGTCGGCCGTCCCTTCTTCCTCACCGAGTTCCAGGAAAACACCCGCTTGATTGACGGCCAGTGGCCCTCCCCCGATCCGGTGTTCCGCGACAACGGCGTCGAAATGGAAGCCGTAATCGGCCCAGCCGTCTCCTCCGTCATGAACCTGCCCGTGGGGTCCAAGGTCCAGTTGGCCCCCTTCTACAATGACCTTTCCGAGGGGATCTACCTCAACATTGTCGGCATAGCCGAACCCGTCGACACCCTGGCGGAATACTGGATGGGCTCGGCCCTATACTTCAACGTCCAGGACTACGGCGACAATCCATTGATTCCCTTCTACGTCACCGAAAGGGCCTTCTTCGACGGCATGGGCGCCCGCTATCCCTGGCTGGTCGGCGACTACGAGTGGTTCATCTTCGTCGACACCGGCGTCATAACGGTGGACAATGTCCAGGCGAGCCGGGATGCCCTGAACGGGCTGGAAGGGGACATCAACAAGCAGATTCCCCGCTCCACCGTCCTCACCCTCCTGGAAAACAGCCGCGGCACCGGGTTGCTCGCCACCTACCAGCGCGACCTGACCCTGGCCCGTGTTCCCGTGTTCCTGTTCCTGTCCCTGGTCTCCCTGGTGGTGTTGTATTTCCTCACCGTGGTGGTGGGCCTTCTGGCGCAGACCCGCAGCGATGAGGCCAGCCGTCTCCGCAGCCGCGGCGCAGCTCCCTTCCAGGTGGCCGGACTGCTTATGCTCGGACAGGGCGTCGCCGTGCTGGCCGCCCTGGTCCTCGCTCCCTTCCTGGCCATGGTGGTGGCCCGCCAGTGGCTCCTTGGCACCATCGATCCCCTCGGGGGAGGCGGCGGGATTCCCGTCGGACTGTCCTGGGATATGTTCGCCATGGCCGCCGGAGCCGGTTTGCTCAGCGCTGCGGTCCTCCTCGTTTCCAACGTGGGTCTGGCCCGCATGGAGATACTGGAGTTCCTGCGCGCCCGCGCCCGTCCCCCGGCCGTCCCTCTGCTGCACCGCTACTACGTTGATGTCCTTGCCGTCGGCGTCCTCGGCTTTCTCCTCTGGCAGGCCCAGGGACAGGACGGCCTGGTGGGAAGGGCATTGTCAGGGACCGGGGTTGAGCTGGAGCCTGTCCTGCTCCTCGGCCCGGCGGTTGCCCTGCTGGCCGCCGCCTTCATCCTGCTCCGGGTGCTGCCCCCGCTGGTCCGGTTCCTGGCCTGGCTCTCCGGGCTGGCCGCCCCTTCCTGGGTCACCTTCTCCCTGGTACGCATGGCCCGGGCTCCCCTGGCCTACGGCTCTCTGGCCGTCCTGGTAATGCTGGCCGCCGCCCTGGGAGTGTTCGGCGCGGCCTTCCAGTCCACCCTCTCCCGCAGCCAGCAGGAACAGGCCCTGTTCCGTAGCGGTGGAGACCTGGTCCTGACCGGGTTCACCTTCGCCGAGTCCCAGCGGGAGGCCCGCATCCGCGAGCTGGCTTCCATCCCCGGGGTGACCGCCGTCAGCCCCTTGTTCCGCGACTCCGTGCGTGCCGTCGAGGGGTCCGTTGGCCCGTCGCTGACCCTGCTGGGCGTAGAGTCCCTGACCATGCCCCACGCGGGATGGTTCCGCGGCGATTTCTCCAGCGAAAGCGAGACCCTGTCCGAGCTGTTGGTCCCCCTGCGGGGAGGCTCTGCCGCCCTCACCGGGACCGGCTGGGAGGTGGCCTCGGGGATACCCATGCCGGAAAACACCCGCCGCATCGGAGTTTGGGTCAACGCGGACAACATGGAGGCCCAGGGACTGGCCCAGGCGTACAAGCTCTGGGGGCGTGTCGAAGGCGCTGACGGGCACCACCGCAACCTGGACATGGGCGAGCTGCCCATCGGCCGCAGCCGGGTCCCCGGATGGTTTTTCATGGAAGCCGAGGTCCCCGAGGATTCGGTCCTCACCCATCCGGTCACCCTGCAGGCGCTGAGGATAACCGGACCCACGGTTTCCCGTATGCCTCCCGGAAGCGTCGACGTCGATGATGTCACCGCCCTGCCGAATCTGACAGCGCTGCCTGGGCCGGACCGGGTCATCGAAAGTTTCGAGGGCCCCCAGCGGTGGGTGGCCTTCCCCCACGCCGGCGATGAGCCCGACCGGGTGCTGGTGTCCGACGGCGCGGCCCGCTCCGGTTCCGCCGGCCTCCGGTTCGCCTGGATCGAAGCCCTGGGCGGCGAGGCCCGCGGCATCCTGGCGCCCCCCGGCCCGTATCCCCTTCCTGCCGTCGGCGGGCCCGGTTTCCAGCGGGGCCAGCTGGTGCGGGTTCATATCGGCCGCACCCTGGTGCCGCTGACCATCAGCGGCACCACCGACTTCTTTCCCACCATAACCACCACCTCCCGCCGCTTCCTCATCGTCTCCCTGGAGGAGTTCAACACCTACCTCCACCGCGCCACCGGAAACCGGCAGAAGCCAGGCGAGTTCTGGGTCGGCGTCGACGACAACGCCGACCGGGGTGCGGTCATCGCCTCCCTCCGCGAAGCCCTTCCCCGCACCGCCCGGATCCAGGACCGCGACGTCCGGGTGGACGCTGCCCGGCGGGACCCGTTGGCTGGAGGCGGCTGGAACGGCCTTACTTTCTTGAGCATCTCCGCGCTGGCCCTGGTGGTGGCCGTTGCCCTGGGCGCCCACGCCGTGGTCGCGGTTCACAATTCCCGGGTTGACCTCACCGTCACCAGGGCTTTGGGGTTCTCCCAGGCCCAGATGTGGCTGTCCCTGATGCTGGAAAGGATCGTGGTTACCGTGGTAGGGCTGGTGTCTGGAGGAGCAGTCGGATACCTGTTGGCCCGCTGGACCCTGGGCTTCCTGGACACAACCCCTACTGGACGCGACATAATTCCCCCGGTGGTGTTCACCCAGCAGCCGGCAATAATCCTGGTGACGGTCGCTGCCCTGTCGGTGGCTGCCGTGCTGGCCGTAGTTGTGGCGGCCGGTTCGGCCGCGCGGCTGCGCCCCTCTGACATACTGCGGAACTCCGAATAATGCCGGTGTTTTAAGTGTCGCTTCTTCACCTTGCCTACATAATCGCCCGCAAGCGGTTGACCGCTCACTGGCAGTTGGAAATGGTGCTGCTGTTGGGCATTCTCCTGGCCGTTGCCCTGCTGGCCAGCAGCGTGGTCTTCTCCGACCTTCTGGCCGAAGCGGCCCTGCGGCGTTCCCTGCAGCAGGCCACTCCCGAGGAAGCCAATATCTGGGTGCGGGTCTTCAACGATCTGGACGATCCCCGGGCCCAGGGGAGAACTCCCCGTTATGAGTCCAGCATTGGATTTGTCGATACTCGGGTCGTTCCCCGGTTGGAGGGCGTGACCGCCAGCAGCATCCGCCTGTTTGAGACTGCTACCTTTTATTTTTCGGGGCATCCCCAGCTCGAACTTGCGGACGAATTGAGACCCAGGGGGAAGATACAGCACACCACGGCCCTCGGCGACCCGGAACGGACCGAGCTTCTGGAAGGACGCTGGCCCGGGGCAAGTCCATCCCCGGAAGGGCGGCTGGAAGTGGTCATCGAGGAACTGGGCTCGGACCTGCTGGAACTGGGAGTGGGAGACTTCTTGACGGTGCTCCCCGCCACGGGAAGGGATGCTGCGTCCTCCCTTGATGTTGAGATAACCGGCATCTTCCAACGGTTGGACCCCGGCGGGGAATTCTGGGAGGGCCTGGACAAGGACTTCAGCTACAGCAACGAGCGGTGGACCATCGTCCCCCTCTTTGCCGACGAGGACGCCCTGCAGCAGCAGGTCGGCGCCGTCTTCGCCGGGACCCACACCAACACCACATGGGTGTTCCATCTGGACCGGACTGGACTGGAAGCGCCGCGGGTGGACGAGGTGCAGCGGGAGCTTCGGCTGATTCGGGCGGATGTGGCGGCGAACCTGCAGAACGGTGGGGCGACCATCAAGCTGGACCGGGTGCTTGACGCGTATTCGGAGCAACTGCTGCTGGCGCGGATTCCGCTGTTCCTGATGGTCTTCCTGGTGACGGGCATCCTGGCCTACTACCTGGCCCTGGTGGCGAGCCTGACCATCCGCTCCCGGGGGGCGGAGATCGCCATGCTCCGCAGCCGGGGTTCCACCACGTGGCAGATCGGGGTGCTGGTGCTGGTGGAGGGGGTCCTGCTGGCGGTGCCGGCGGTGATAGTGGGGACACTGATCTCCCCGGCAGTGGCCAAGCTGCTGGGAGGGCTGTTCTTCCACGTGGAGGCCGACCTGGGCTTCGGGGTAACGCCAGGGGCCTTCCTGCTGGGGCTGGCGGGAGCCGCCCTGGCGGTGGCCGTCCTGACCCTGTCGACCCTGGTGGCCGCCCGGCGGGGGATAGTGGAGTTCCGGCAGGGAGGGGCCCGTCCGGGCACGGCTCCCTTCTTCCAGAGGTACTACCTGGACATTCTGCTCCTGCTGATTATCGGACTGGTCTGGTGGCAGACCCAGGCGCGGGGGTCCTTCCTGGTGCGGGCCACCGGCGAGCAGGACCTTTCGGTTGACTATTCCCTCCTCTTGGGACCGGTGCTGGGGCTGCTGGCGCTGGGGCTGGTGGTGCTCCGCTTCTTCCCCATCGTCGTGGGGCTCCTGGCCCGGAGCATGGAGGTGGTCGGGCCGGTCTGGCTGGTGCAGGGACTGCGCCGGGTGTCCCGGGACCCGGTCACCCCGGGAAGCCTGGTGATCCTGCTGATGCTCGCGACGGCGTTGGGAGTAATCGGAAGCGCCTTCAGCGCAACCCTGGACCGGAGCCAGCGGGACCGGGCGCACTACGAAGCCGGGGCCGACCTGTGGGTCCAGCACAACGGCAGCGTGGCATCCAGGGCCAGCCTGGGACTGCCGGACCTGCTGGTTTCCAGGGGGTTGGTCCAGTCCGCCGCCGAGGGACGCCGGGTCAACGCGCGGCCCCTCACCGAAGGGTTCACCTCCACCCGGGCCACGGCGCTGGCCATCGAGGCCGACAGGTTCCCGGAGGCCGCGTGGTACCGGAACGACTTCGCCGAACAACTGGACCTGCCGGATCTGATGAAGGCCATAACGCCCGCCGACCCGGCGTTCGGCGATGACGGGATACGACTCCCCCAGGATGCCACCGGGCTGTCGGTGTGGGCGCACCCGGACCGTCCCCGGGCCAGGCTGGCCCTGTCGGCGCGCATACGCGACGGCGCGGGCCAGTACATTGACGTGGAGCTGGGCGTCCTGGAGGAACGGGGCTGGCAGAAGTTGGAAGCGGCAATCGAACCGCCCCAGTTGACGGCGTCCCAGAGGCGGCTGTCCGCCTCTCCTGCCGTTACCCTGGAACCGCCCTTTACCTTGCTGTCCCTGCACATTTCCGGGCGCCGGGGGACGGCGGGAGCCGGGTCCGTCTTCCTGGACAACCTGGCCGCCGTGACCCCCTCGGGGGAAGCGGCCCTGGACTCGTTCCAGACCGGGGAGGGATGGCAGCCCATCGCCGACCTGGTGCGGCCGGGGCTGCAGAGCGTGGACCTGAGCCGGTCGGTGACCAGGGACGGGTCGGAGGCTTCAACCCGGTTCAGCTGGTCTCCCGGCGGCACCGGCCTGCTGGGGATCAGGTACGGCGCGCCCGCCCAGCCCCTGCCGGCCATCGTAAGCCCCGGGATGCTGGAGGCGGCGCAGGCCAGGGTGGGCGACGAGATTTCCCTGGGCGCGTCCACCTTCGCCATCCCCATCAGGGCGGTGGCGGTGGCGGACTTCTTCCCCACGCTGGACCCCCAGGAGCATCCCTTCGTGGTCGCCGACCTGGGAGGGTTCCTCCACTACGCCAACCGGCACAACCGCAGGGTCGTGGCCGGCCCCAACGAGCTGTGGGCCGATTTCGGGCCTCCTTCTGAAGGACAGTCCGAAGGACAGGCCGCAGGGGAGGATGGCGTCCGGCTGGCCCCCGGGGGAGACCCGGCGGAAGCCATCTACGCCGCATTGGCGGACCAGGGCTACCGGGTGCAGGACGCCCGGGAGTCGCGGGTCCTCGTCCAGGAGCGGGCCGGACAGCCGCTGACCAACGCCAGCTGGGGCGGGCTCCTGGTGCTGATGTTCCTGGCCCTGGTGCTGGCCAGCGCTTCAGGGGTGGTCCTGTTCTCCTACACCGACACCAGGGAACGGCAGACGGAGTTTGCCCTGCTGAGGACCATTGGCTCGTCGCGCCCCCAGGTCAACGGCGTGGTGTGGTTCAGCCTTTTCCTGGTGGTCGCCTGCGGAATCGGGCTGGGCACCTGGGCCGGCCAGCAGATCGGGGCCAGCATCCTTCCCATCCTTGAAATCGGGGAAGGGGGCACCCGGGTGACGCCTCCCATGGTACTGGAGACCAACTGGGCCACCCTGACGGGGGCGTACCTACTGCTGGCGCTGGTGACGGCGGGAACGGTGGGCTGGCTGGCGTGGCTGACGGCCCGCATGGAGGTGCACCAGGTTCTCCGGGCGGGGGAGGCGGTTAAGTAGGGGTTGGGGGGGTTGGGCCACGGGCGTGGGGGTGTGGAGGGTTCGTTTCTGCCTTGGCTTAATCTTGCACAAGTCAAGCCCCACGGGAGTTAGGCCTGAGCCGGCTTTGGGTAGCGGGTTCTAGCGCCTGGCCTGGTGGGGTATTCGCGCCGGGCTGCCCAGGGGATGGGTGGCCTACTTATGGAGCGGGAGCCGTGCTGCGGCGGAACCACCGTTAGGCGGCATTGCAGTCGGAGTAGATGCCGGTGGCAGCAAACGCCATGGGGGAGAGCAGTAATTCTCACTTAACTCGGCCCTGATCCTGTCCGAAATTCCGGGTCCACCTCACCCTTACGTTGTGCAGAATCACTACGCGGACGTATCCCTTAACGATAGGCTTACCAAAAATCATTTCCTCATGGTCGGAGAAGACCTGAGACGATCCAATAAGTTGATTTGCTTCAAAGGACCCGCAGCGAATTATTTCTCAGTCTTGTGCGCTGACCGACTCGTCAATGAGAAATTTGCTGGAACTAATGATGGTGGGACATTTTGCCTCCCCCTATACCGCTACACCGAGGATGGGGAGCAGGTCTGCAACATAACGGAGTGGGGGCTGCGGCAGGTGCGGGAGCACTACGGGGACGAGATGATAACGGCGGAGGCGATTTTCGCCTACACCTACGCCGTGCTGCACGATCCGGTATACCGGCAGGAGTACGCGGTGGACCTGCTGCGGGAGTTTCCGCGTCTGCCCTTCTACGAGGACTTCCGACGCTGGGCGGAGATGGGGCAGCGGCTGCTGGACCTGCACATCGGGTTCGAGTCGGTGGAGCCGTATCCCCTGGAGCGGGTGGACCGGGATGGGGTTGAGCCGAAGCGGGCGATCCTGCGGGCGGACAAGGAACGGGGGACGATTGCGCTGGACGAGCGGACGACGCTGGCGGGCGTTCCGGCGAAGGCGTGGGAGTACCGGCTGGGGAGCCGGTCGGCGCTGGAGTGGGTGCTGGACCAGTACAAGGAAAGGAAGCCCCGGGACCCGACCATCCGGGAGAAGTTCAACACCTACCGCTTCTCCGACCACAAGGAGCGGGTGATCGACCTGCTGGGGCGGGTGTGCCGGGTGAGCGTGGAGACGGTGGAGGTGGTGGATGGGATGGCGTACTGGGAGGATGGATCCACCCAGGCCTAGGTAAAAGGCCTACGCGAGCTGGCGGACCTGTACCGCAGATAGGCATGTGAGAATGGACGACAAAGAATACGAGGCAGCGACCGCGGCTCTGTACCAGACAATGGGAGAAAGTTCTGGGATCACAATCGAATGCTTCGGATCAAGTTGTCGTGTTCGAGGAAAGTCAGGCAGTTGGTATCAAATCGACGTGCTAACTAAGCAGTCCAACGGATTGCAAACCGTCAGGACGGCTATCGAGTGCAAATACTGGCAAAGGAGGGTAACCCGAAATGTGGTGAGCAACTTAATCACCACGATCGAAGACACCAACATCGAAAAGGGGGTAATCGTCTCAAAGGAAGGCTTCACATCCGGCGCAATAGCACTAGCGAAGCAGAACAACATCAGTTTGGTCGAGATGCGAGAGCCCAACGATGCTGACTGGGAAGGGCGAATCAAGACAATCCACATCAAGATGCGTATGACGTTGCCCGAATTCTACGACGTGGAGTTCGTACAGCCTCCGCAGCAGGCTGGAACCAGCATCCAAGGCACTTTCTCAGGGCAAGACCTAACGATCAAGGAGCCTGGAAAAGAAATCAAGACTCTCAACCAAATTGCGAACGCCGCCCTCAGATCTGAGTCTTCAGCAGATCAAAGTCTTGAGGTTAGATTCCTCGCGGGGACCACAATGCATATCGTGGGTTTTGATAAAAGCGCAATGATAGAAGCGGTGCGCTTCAAGGTCAGACACCATGTCCATGAGAGGGAGATCGTTATTGACGCCGCCGAGGTGATCCGGCTAATAGTCAAAGAAGTTTTCGAAGGACGCCAATTCCACATTGGACACGATGGGCGAATTGTAGAAACAACCCATCCCCCAACTGCCGATACTCAGTAGTCGACGCCGGGATGACCGATCTTCGGAACCATTGACACCAGGTCGAGAGTGGGCGGCCGCCTCGGAGCGCCCAGGAAGCCGGGGGAAGTACCATGATGACCGGATCCAGGCAGATCACGAGGCGGGTGGCGGGGCCGTGCTAGAATGGCGACACGGCAAGTCAGCGCCAGCCGGATACGCAAGCGGAGCAGGGAGCCATGTTGGCGGAACAAGACATCCTCGAAAAGGTGCGGAGCTGGGAACAGGCCGCGCCCCGCGAGGACGAGGCACCACAGCCCAAGTATGTCAACGCCATTCAAAGCTCCGCACTGGCCCGCTGGTGCCTGTCCCGTGGCGAGCACATTCCCGTCCGCAAGCTCAGCGCAGCCAAGCAGCGCCCGCTGGTCTGCCTGGTTGACCGCATCCTCGCCGCGAAGGCCGCAGACCCGTCTACCGACACCAGCCAGTTGGAGGAGGAAATCGACTGGCTGGTGTACGATCTGTACGGACTGACCAACGAGGAAACTGCGGTCGTGACCGATTTCTTCTGGAACGGATCCCAGTCCGAAGAGGAAGAGGACCAAGCGCTGCTCCGGGCTATGGAAGAGGGCGACATCAATGACCGCGTGAGTCTGGAGGAGGTGCTGGAAATTCTGCGGACGCCCGATGACGGTTGAACCCAGCCGCCAGTTTAGCCGGGATGTGAGGCGGCTCGGTTCCAGTCAGATCCGGCGCAGGTTGGACCGGACAATCCAGGAATTGATCGAAGCCGCCGATATCACGGAGGTCAGCGGGGTTAGGCGACTCCAGGCCGAAGGACAGCACTACCGCATTAGAATAGGCGACTATCGCCTGGGCATCACGATGGACGGCGAGACAGCCGCCCTCAGCCGGTTTCTGCCGCGTGGCGAAATCTACCGGCACTTTCCATAGAGGCAGACACCAGGGAACGGCAGACCGAGTTTGCCCTGCTGAGGACCATCGGCTCGTCGCGCCCCCAGGTCAACGGCGTGGTGTGGTTCAGCCTTTTCCCGGTGGTCGCCTGCGGAATCGGGCTGGGCACCTGGGCCGGCAGCAGACCGGGGCCAGCATCCTTCCCATTCTCGAAATCGGGGAAGGGGGCACCCGGGTGACGCCTCCCATGGTCCTGGAGACCAACTGGGCCACCCTGGCGGGGGCGTACCTGCTGCTGGCGCTGGTGACGGCGGGAACGGTGGGCTGGCTGGCGTGGTTGACGGCCCGCATGGAGGTGCACCAGGTTCTCCGGGCGGGGGAGGCGGTGAAGTAGGGGGGTGGGCCGCGGGCGTGGGCCTGACTTGATGGTAGACAGTACCGTTTTCAAATTTGCGATGTCCTTTTATACCCTCAACAGTTCAAGTACGAGCTACGTGGGGCGCCCTACGATCTTATCCGTATTGAATCTTCCGGTAAGTCGCCCCGGTCTCGGCCCTTCCGAGTCACCACTAGTCTACCTTCTGGAACACGCACTGGAACACGCACTGGGACACGCATCTCCAGCCACCGAGGCCGCCCGTTTTCTCCTGTCATCCACTGAGGCCGGGACCGTTGCGGCATCAACGGAACGTGACGGACTGCCGGAACCGGCTCTGACCGGAGTAGTGTCTTCCAGCCGTTAAAGTTCCGGCAGCGTTTTCCGGTGAGGCAACAAGCCGGCAGATCCAATTGCCGTTAATCACCAACCCGTGATTCCCGAGAGAGGCGGAATCCAATGCCGTGCCTTGGAAAAGGCTACCTTGGTCGTCACTTCAAAGCCGCCGGCCTGGCATCCTGGCCGTTCGACTTTGCCCGCCACCCTATGGCCGCCTGGGATCAAACGCGTCGCGCAACGTATCTCCCAGCAAGTTGGTCCCCAGCACCAACAGGAATATCGCCACCCCTGGCGTGAACATCAAATGGGGATGGGAACGGAAGTAGGGCCGCCCATCGTTTAACATGGTCCCCCATTCCGCCGTTGGCGGCTGGTTTCCCAGCCCGAGGAAGCTCAGGGCCGAGATGGCGAGGACCACCGTGCCCAGGTCCAAAGTGGCGAGGACCAGCACCGGACCCACAATGTTGGGGCAAACATGCTTCCTCAGAATGTGGATGTCCGAGGCGCCGACCGCCCGCGCCGCCACCACGTACTCGGTTTCCCGGACGACAAGGGTAGGTCCGCGCACGACCCGGGCAAAACTGGCCCAACCGGACGCCGTCAGGGCCACCAGCAGCCCGACCGGTCCTGAGCCGAGGAGGGCGAGGACCGCCAGACTCAGCACGAGCCCGGGCAGGGCGAACAGCGCGTTCAGCAGGGTGGAGATGATGGTGTCCGTCCAGCCCCCGAAGTAGCCTGCCGCGAGACCAACCACAATCCCCAGGAGCGTCACACTGACGGCGATGGGAACGGCGATCCCCATAGTGGAACGAGTGCCGTGGACCAGGCGGCTGAACACGTCCCGGCCCAACTGGTCCGTTCCCAACAGGTTCGACGCTCCGGGTGTCCGCAGCGAGGCATCCAAATCGACCTTGTTGGGCTCATGGGTGGCAAACTGGGGAGCGAAAACGGCAGTCACGAGGAACACCGCCAGGATGCCCCCACCAAGATAACCGGTCCAGTGCCTGCGGGCCCGGCTGGTCCACCTTCGAATCGCCGTCGAGACGGTCACTGCAAACGGACGCGGGGGTCCAGGACCACGTACAGCATGTCTACCAACAGATTCACCACCACATAGATTGCCCCGGAGACAAGCACATAAGCGGAGATCACCGGCATATCGCGGCCCGATACCGCCGCCAGGACCACCTGGCCGACTCCGGGCCAGGCGAAGATTATCTCGATGACGATTGCGCCGCTGAGCAGATGGCCGAACTGCAGCCCCAGGTAGCTTATGGTGGGAATAAGCGCATTGGGCAATACGTGGCGCACTGCGATATACCCCGGCCCCAGGCCCTTTGCCCTTGCGGTCCGGGTGAAATCCAGGTTCTGCACCTCGAGTACGCTGGCCCGTGTCAGCCGGGTCGCAATAGCGGCCGGCAGCGCCCCCAGGGCCATGGCGGGGAGGATGAGATGGTGGTCCACCCCGAACCCGCCCGACGGCAGCCACCCCAGCGCCTCAGCCAGCAATACTATGAGAAGGAGGCCCAGCCAAAAACTGGGCAACCCCGCGATTGCGCCCGCTCCGGCGCGGCCGAGGTGGTCTATCCAGGAGCCGGATTTCAAGGCTATCAGGATCCCCAGGGGAACCCCCACCAGGGCCCCGAAACCCAGCGCGCTCACAGCCAGAAGCAGGGTGGCCGGCATCCGCTTGAGCAGCTCCTGCGTCACCGGGCGGTTACTCAGGTAGCTGTTTCCCAGGTCCCCCCGGAGGACATCGCCCAGCCAACGGACGTATCTGATGGGAAGGGGGTCGTCCAACCCCCACTGCGCCCTCAAATGAGCAATCAGCTCTGCCGAGGCTTCGTCCTCCTGCCCCTGTTCCGCAGCCTCTCGCGCCGGGTCTCCGCCGGCCAGGCTGGTCAAGCCAAAGGCGAGCATGGAGACCAGGAGCAGCGTGGGGACCAGCGCCGCCATCCGCTTGGCCAGGTAGCGGATCAAGCTTTATGCCCCTGCTTTCCCACTTGGCCCCGGGACGTTGCCACCGCTCTGCCGCCTACTTGACTATCTGAATCGTGTCCAGGGTTGGCTGGTAAGTGACGCGGTGCCTCAGCCCGGTAATGCTATCCCGGTAAGCATAGGTCAGGTAATTGTGGTACAGCGGCATTACCGGGACCTCATCCGCCGCAATCTCCTGCAGGCGCTCATAGATCTCGAACCGCTTTTGCGGGTCCAACTCTGCCTTGCCCAATGCTACCAGCCGGTCGGCCTCCGGATTGCTGTAACCTCCCTTAATCGTTGCGTTATTGAATCCATCGGACGCCAGAAACCTGCCCAGAATGAAGTCGGGGTCTCCGTTCGCCCACCCGGTCTGGCCGATGCGAAGGTTCCAGTCTTGGGTGTCGCGCCTCTCCCTCGCCGCGGCCGGCTCCAGAGGAACGAGCTCAAGGTCGATGCCGATCTGGCCCAGTTCAGCTTGTAGAAGCTCGGCGATTGACTTGTAAGGCTGGGCCTGCCCGGACCCGGTGCGGAAAATCAGGGTCGCGCTGGCGCGGCTATCACCCAACACGGAGCTGGCCAGGCGGCGGGCTTCGGCGGGGTCGTACGTCGGTTCCCCTTTGGGTGAGAGCCAGCGGGGAACAAAGGCCGAGAGCAGGCTCTTTCCGGGCTCTCCATACCCCAGCGCCAGCTTCTCAACTATGGTTTCACGGTCTATGGCCAAGGATACGGCCCGGCGCAGGTCAACGTTGTCAAATGGCGGCCGGTCGCTGCCAAAGAAGAGGTACTGGCTGATGGAGACCGGGTCTCCGCCCACTGTGATTCCCTCCCGGCCCTCCAGGCTCTTCGCTTCCGCCGGAGACAATGCTCCCAATTCGACTACGCCATCGACCTCTCCCGCCAGGATCGCCGATACCCGGGCCCCGGAATCCGGTATGACCCTCAACCTTATCTGTCGCACCAGGGGTTTCGTGTCCCAATAGTCCTCGTTGCGCTCAAGCAGTACGAACTGGTCCCTCTCCCAGTCCGCCAGCTTGAAACGTCCCGTCGTCGCGGGAATGCCTGTAAAGTCGCCGTTCTCCGCGAAGGAATCGGGAGAAAACATGGCGCTGAAAAAGTTGCTCATTGTGAAAATCATCGATGGGTTCGGCGAATTCAACTGGTATTCCACGGCGCCTTCGTCGGTCGTGGAGGCCCCAGCCAAGTCTCCGTAGGACCGGGCTATGGTCAAGGAAAAGAATGGGGACCGGCGGGGACTGATCTGCATGAGGCGGTCTATGTTCGCCACCACCGCGTCGGCGTCGAATGGGCTCCCATCATGGAAGGATATTCCCTCGCGCAGCTCGAAGGTCCAACTCAATTGGTCGTCGGACAGGCTCCAGCTCCGGGCGAGTTGCGGAGTAGGCTCCAACTCTTCGTTCAGCATGACCAGGCTGTCCCAGACCATCAAGCTGTTATGGGTGTAATAGGGGTCCTCCTCTCCGTTTGCCAGATTGCGGGACACGGCCAGCAATACTTCACGGTCGGCTGGAACGGGGGCCGTGGCAGGAGTCGGAGGGACGGTTGCCGCGGCCTTCGGGGTTGGGACCGTCTCTCCCGTTGTGCTGGCAGTGGGCGGGGCGGTATCCGGCACCGGCGTGGCCGCCGCGCTGCACGCCGTGAGGGTCAGGGCAAGCAAGAGGAGAGCGGGGACGAGGAATCGCTTGATAGTCATCAGTTGGTCACTCCTTAAACAGTGTTGTTGAGAACGGGGTCCTGCTCCTTAGGGGTCCTGCTCCTTAATCGTGGGCAACAAAAAAACCTGACCTCTTCGGTCAGGCTTTGTCGATAGGAAACTCCCAAACCTTTCCGCGAAGGCTATCAAGCTAGGCCTGAGGCAGGTCTCCTGGCTTCTGGTTCATAACGATCTTCTCCGCCTTCCCAGCCCGAATACAATGGGCCAGTGGCTTCCTCCTGTCAGGAGTGGAGAAGCTCTCACCAGTTACAGTGGCGGGACCGCGCCGGACTCACACCGGCTTCCCTCTTGAGCCCCATTTATCGGGGCTAACCACAGGCGATATCCAACTGTTAATGTGGCTCCAGTCGGCCGATTTAATCGGCGCTGCCAAGCCAATAGGCCAGTGTAATACTCTCGTTTATGGAAGTCAATATGTAAATCGAGGCGTTAGGGCAATCGCATGAGTGACGGTTTGGTCAAATCGCCAGTGAATGTTCAACCCGGTACTGCCTGGGAAAGACGACGGGGGTCTGGGTTCCTGCCTCCGCAGGAACGACGAGGGAGGTGGGGTATAATCGATTCCATCCCGGATATGGACAAGGAGTAAAGCTCACCATGCCTTCCTACCCGCACATTGAGCAGTACCACGCCGACCTGGAACGGTTCATCGAGTTCGGCGGGTCGGACAACGAGCAGAGCATCCGGCGGGCTTTTGCCGTCTGCCTGGACTCCTATTGCCGGGACCACCGGGAAAAGCTGGCCCTGGTGGACGAGCTGAGCGCGGCGCACAGCAACCGCCCCGACGGAACGGTGAAGGACTCGCACGACTACCTGGAGAACCCGGAGTACCAGACGGCGGCAGCGGGGTTCCTGTAGCTGTGCCAGTGTACTATCGGGCCAGCGGTGGCGGACGAAGAGTCATGACAACAAAAATCCCTCATCCCTTCCCTTATCAGGGAAGCAAACGAAAAATTGCTTGCCACATTTTGCCCTTCCTCCCCAATGACACGGAAGCACTGGTCGAGCCTTTCTGTGGGTCAGCGGCGATTTCGATAGCCGCTGCCGCTTATGGACTGGCTGATAAATTTGTTCTCAATGACATTGACACCGCCCTGATGGAGTTGTGGGCATGGATTTTGTCCCGTCCACAACAATTGGCCCAAGCCTACGAACGGCTGTGGTATGACCAACAACCGAACCGTAAGGAATACTTCCGAGAGATACGCGCTCAGTTCAATGTCACGCCCGAGCCGCATCTGTTTCTCTACCTGTTAGCACGTATAGTAAAGGGTTCGGTAAGGTATAGCTCGGATGGCAACTTCAACCAAAGTCCAGATAATCGGCGGTCGGGGATGAGACCTACAACGATGATGCAACAACTTACTGCAGTATCAGAGTTGCTTTCCGGCAGGACTGCACTGTCAGATGCTGATTTTCGGGAAATCGCCGACCGAACTCATAATAAGGATGTCCTATACATGGACCCCCCTTATCAAGGAACATCCTTTACGAGGGATCACCGCTATTATCATGGCCTCGGTTACGACGAGTTGGTCGAAGCCCTGTCATGGATGAATGATCGACAACTATCATTCATCCTCAGCTACGATGGCCGCACCGGGGAAAAGCGATTTGGCCATAGATTGCCGGAGTCTCTGTGCTTGACTCATCTGAATGTATCTGCCGGTAGGTCTAGTCAGGCAACCCTAATGGGATACGATCATGAGACCGTGGAGTCATTGTATTTGTCTCCGGCACTTTCGCGGCGGTTGCTAGAATCGGGAAATGGGTTCCCCCAAGCGTTTCGGACCTTGGAGCTTGGAACTGAATGAATGCCCAGAATTTACCGCCCGAGTTTTTGGAACTGCTGCGCAGCATCACTGCTAAGCGTCCCAAAACTGTAATTGACCATATTATCGAGCATGGGTACGTTACCACGGAAGAATTGCGTGATCTTTACGGGTACAATCATCCCCCACGCGGTGCAAGAGATGTGCGTGAACAGGGAATCCCGCTGATTACCTTTCGTGTAGAAGGCTCTGACGGCAGGCGAATAGGGGCATACCGTTTTGGAGACCCGGCCGAACAACGGGCGGCGCAACTCTCGGGTCGCACAGCATTCTCTGCGCGCATGAAAAGTGCGCTCATAGAATCATTCGGGGTGCGGTGTAACCTCTACCTCGAGGCGTTTCCGGAAAGAGAACTACAAATTGACCACAGAATCCCTTTCGAAATAATCAGAGATACGGCGCTTTCGGAAAATCCAGCAGATTACATGCTACTGTGTGTCGATTTACAACATCATTGACCCAGGGATTTACAGAGTCATTGACCCACCCTGGGAGCGTGGTGAAACGAGTAATATCAGGTTTTGGACATAGGGTCAATCGCCTCCCCTGTCGCCCAGCAGCTTGCGGTGGGGTGACAGTTTCTCCCGGTAGCTGGATCCTTCAATGACGACCTGGTAGCTGGCGTTGGCCAGGCGATCCAAGGCGCTGTTCCCCAGGATGGGGTCGTCGAATAGGCTGAGCCACTCCTCCACAGCCCGGTTGCTGGTGATGATAAAGCTGGAAGCCCGGTGACGGCCGATGATCAACTCGTAGAGGTCGGTGGACTGCTGGGCGGAGAGGCGGTGGAGCCCCAGGTCGTCCAGGATGAGCAGATCCGGGGAGAGGAAGGACCTGATAGTCCGCTCCAGGGAGTTGTCCACCCGGGCCTGGGCCATGGCCCTGAAGAAGTTGTCGGCGTGGAGGAAGCGGACGGTGTGGCCGGCCCGGACGGCGGTGTAGCCCAGGGCCTGGGCCAGGAAGGTCTTGCCGACGCCGGCGGGCCCCACCAGCAGGACGTGTTCGTGTTTGGCCAAGAATTCCAGGGAGAAGACGGCGTCCAGGAGCCTTCGGTCCAGGGTGATGGCGGCGGTCCAGTCGAAGTCCTCCAGGCGGCAGGTCTCCTCGAAGCCGGCGGCCCTGATGCGCAGCTCCATGCGGCGGTGAGCCCGACGGTTGACCTCATCGCTGAGGATGATTTCCAGGAAGGAGGCATAGTCCAGTTGCTCCCGGCGGGCCAGGGCGATGCGCTCGGTCAGGGTGTCAGCCATGGCGCCCAGTTTGAGTTGCTTGAGCAGGGGTGTGAGATCGGTGGTCATGGTCATGTCGGTCTCCTTAAGCCCGTACGGCGGTGTTGGTTGGTCTGGGCAAAGACGGATCCTGGGCGGGCGAAGCGGCCCTGGGTCAGCGGCAGGGGTGCCTGGGCCGTGGGCTCCTCTTCCAGGGCCTGGACCAGGATGCGTTCCAGGCGTCTGACGTCGATGAGGTCCACCTCCAGGGCCCGGCGGCAGGCGGCATCCAGCCGCCGGGGCGTGTAGCGTTCTCCTAGGCGCAGCAGCTTGTGGCCCTGCCTGACCCTGGCCCAGGGCAGGGGACCAGCGAAGAGACGCTCGGCGAACTCGGCCACGGCGGGCCCCAGGTCCTTGGCGCTGGCCTTGATGCCGTCGGGAGCCCTGGTGGTGTAGGCGGAAAGCTCGGCGGGGTAGTCGGCGGTGTCGGTGGACCGGCCGCCCCTGGGCTGACGGAGGTGGGTCTTGATCAACTGGCCCCGGTGGTAGATGCGCACCAGCTTGCTGTCCACCCGAACTTCCACCCTCTGGCCTGGGGGACACAGGGAGGAAGGCACTGAGTAGAGGGCCTGCAGGCACTGGATGTGATGGTCCTGGTGGACCTTGGCCTCGCGCCAGTCGGCGATCTCGTAGGCCTCGCCGTCCCAGGGAAGCAGGGTCTGGCGTTCCTCGTCCTGGAAGACCTGCAGGGGCTTCCGGCGAGTGGTGCCGTGGATACGCAGCCCGGCCACCTGGGAGCACCAGCGCTGGGCCTGGAAGCGAACGTCGGCCAGGTCTGTGAAATCACCGCCCTTGAAGAAGCGTTCCCTGGCGTAGGGGACGCCCCGCTCCACCTTGGGCTTGTCCTTGGGATGGCGGGCCCGGGCCGCGTCGGCGATGAAGCCTCGGCGCTGGGAGTATTCCAGGAAGCCCCGGGTGAAGACGGGATGCAGGGGGTCCGCCGTGGCCACCGCCGGTGGGAAGTTGTCGATGACCAGGTACTTGGGGATGCCGCCGAAGAAGCCCCAGGCCGATTCCAGGCCGGCAATCACGTCAGGAAGCTTCTGATTGCAGGTGGGCCACAGGAAGCTGTGCCGGGAGTAGCCCAGCACCACGATCAGGGCCCACACTACGCGGCGGCGGCCGGTCTCGGGGTCATGGATCAGGCCCAGGCGGCCGAAATCCATCTCCGCCACTTCCCCGGGCGGCGTATCCTCCATGCGCACCGTGATCCTGCGGGGCCTTCGCCAGTTCCGCGTCAGAATGAAACGACGCACCGACTGGTAGGTCACCGGGCAGCCCCGGGCCAGCAGCAACTCGTGAATGCGGGTCATCTGCAGCCGGTCGCCGGTGAGCCACCGGTGGATCTGGTCGGCCCACGGAGCCAGCAATTCCTCGCTGGGTGTCTCCGCCTGCCGGGGCCCCGACTGGCCCAGGGCCGCCAGCCGGCTCAGCTGGTCGGCGGTGGGAGCGGGGCCGTCTCGGGCAATGCCCCCGGCCTTGGCCGCGGTGAGGTACTTGCGCACCGTGTTCCGCGATGCGCCGGTCCCCGATGAAATCTGGCGGTATCCCTCACCCGACTGCCAGCGCCGGATGATTTCCTGTATCTCCACTCTGGTGACCTCCCGGTACGCCATCGCCACACCTCATTCCTGAAGTGGGGCAATGGTCGCCGATTGGCTCCCAGGGTGGGTCAATGACTCTGTAAATCAGGTGTCAATGCTCTACGATAGTGTCCGCTTGAACTGCTCAGGGAAAATGTCCGCCTATGAAGGACGTGACATTGAACCAGAGAGAGCAAGCCAGACTCCAGGTACTCAACAGCGTGATGGAATATCAACTACCCAGATCTCAGGCGGTCGAACTTCTGGGGATCAGTGAACGCCAGCTCCGGCGAGTCCTGGCGGCCTACCGGAGGGACGGGGCCGCCGCACTGGTCCACGGCAACCGAGGCCGCCAGCCCCGCAACACCATTCCCGAAGAGGTCGCCTCCGCCGTGGTCATCCTGGCCAGCGAGAAATACGCCGGCTTCAACCACAGCCACCTGGCCGAGGTGCTGGCGGAACGAGAGGACATTCACCTGAGCCGCCAGACGGTAAGCCGCCTCCTCAACCGCCACGGCCTGCCCAGCGCCAGACGGCACCGTCCACCCAAACATCGGGTACGGCGTGAGCGGATGCCCCAGGAGGGCATGCTCCTGCAGATCGACGGCAGCCACCATGCCTGGCTGGAGGAGCGGGGACCCCGGTTCGTTCTGCTGCTGGCCGTGGATGATGCCACCGGCACGGTCGCCAACGCCGTCTTCCAGCCTGGGGAGGACACCCGGGGCTACTTCCAACTGATGGAAGGGGTCATCCGTCGCTATGGGCTCCCCCTGGCCCTCTATGGCGACCGGCACGGGGTCTTCAAGTTTGCCGGAAAGCCCCGCCATATCCAGCCGCCGGTGGAAGCCACCCACTTCAGCCGAGCCATGCAGGAACTGGGCATTGAGCAGGTCTTCGCCCGTTCTCCCCAGGCCAAGGGCCGGGTAGAGCGTATGGCGGGCACCTTCCAGGACCGGCTGGTCAGCGAGCTAAGGCTGGCTGGCGTCGCCACCATCGACCAGGCCAACGCCGTGCTGCAGGACTTTCTGCCCCGGTTCAACCAGCAGTTCCGCGTCCCGGCCCAGCAGGCCCAGGTAGCCTACCGCTCCTTGGACTCATCCCTGTCCCTGGAACGGATCCTCTGCTTCAAGCACACCCGCCAGGTGGCCAGGGACAACACCGTCAAGTTCCAGTGGCGTACCCTCCAGTTGCTTCCCAGTGAGGAACGGCCCAGCTATGCCGGGACCAAGGTGGAGGTCCTGGAGCAAAGCAATGGCCAGCTCATGGTCCAGCACAATGGGGAAGTGATCGCCCATCGGGAAGCTCCGCCCAGGCCCGGCGCCTTGAGAGCTTCCAACGGCGCGCTGGCGCCCACCCCGGAGATGGCCCAGGTGGTCAGGAACCTGGCACGGCACGGCCTCACCAGATTGCAACTCCAGCGCCTGGCCACCCTGGAAGCTGCTGTCCCCCAGCGCCAGGAGGACGCTGAACCCCCCAGGCCCGATGCTCCACCGCCCCGGGAGGCTACCCCGCGCAAGCAGGCCCTTTGGAAAGCCGTTCACCACGCCAGGCTTCAGGGTGTCTCCCTACGGGGCATCGCCAGGGACCTGGGTATTTCCCGAAACACGGTCAGGAAGTACGTGGAACTGCCGGCTCCGCCCGTCAACCGGACTGCCAGACGGGCCGCTTACCTATCCACTCAGGACAGGACTAATGGACATTTTCCCTGAGCACTTAACCGGACCTTTTTGCTGGACATCGACAAATCAGGGGGTCAATAGGGGGTCAATGACCTTGTCAATTTTCCCCGTTTACCGGGTCAATGATTCTGTACATTTACACTACTGTGCCCTTCTGCTAACCGGGCAAAATCGTGGAGCTGCGAACACTGCGACAACTGGGAAGAACGCGACGCCGACGTTTGCCGTTCCTGCTATTGGGCATTTCCAGAGCAATATACCCATGTGGCCAAACGGGAAATTCGACGTTTGGATATCATTTGGTCTGGCGAGGAAATTTCCGACTACCACGAAATCAGTGAGGCTGCAAGCGAAGCGATTCAAGAGTTGCCTGATTTCGTAAAATCTGTGCTCCGTAGGCATATGCGACTCCAGTAATTATCGCGATAACAACCAGACAACCCACTTGTCCACGATCCGGCGTACCGGCAGGAGTACGCGGTCGACCTGCTGCGGGAGTTTCCGCGGCTGCCCTTCTACCAGGACTTCCGCCGCTGGGCGGAGATGGGGCAGCGGCTGCTGGACCTGCACATCGGGTTCGAGTCGGTGGAGCCGTATCCGCTGGAGCGGCAGGACCGGGAGGAGGTTGAGCCGAAGCGGGCCATCCTGCGGGCGGACAAGGAGCGTGGGACGATTACGCTGGACGAGCGGACGACGCTGTCCGGCGTTCCGGCGAAGGCCTGGGAGTACCGGCTGGGGAGCCGGTCGGCGCTGGAGTGGGTGCTGGACCAGTACAAGGAGAGGAAGCCCCGGGACTCGACCATCCGGGAGCGGTTCAACACCTACCGCTTCTCCGACTACAAGGAGCGGGTGATCGACCTGCTGGGGCGGGTGTGCCGGGTGAGCGTGGAGACGGTGGAGGTGGTGGAGGGGATGGCGTCAACGCCCAGGGGTACTGCATGATCCCCGAAGTTCGCAAACCCTGAACGAGGCTTAACATTCCTAACCTCACGGGTCCGGAACAAACACGTCAAGCCAAAACCTGGGGCTAATCGACAAATAGAGGGAAAATCCAGTGCAGTTGGCTGGAGCCACTAATCGCCGATCAGCCCTGACATTGCCTTCATCCTCTACGAGCCGTGAGGACCAATTTGCTGGGTATGGTCCTCCTGTCCATGTCGGGCTGAGGTTACGGCAACGACATCAAGGTCTAGGTACTCCTTGATCAACTCGTTAGCCTGGCTGATGGCTTGGTCCAGGGCGCTGCGGGCAGATTCTGGTTGGGAATGGCTGACTTGAAACCCCAGCCACTGCTCACGGTCGCCTCGTACTATCAATTGGACCTCCTTCCAGTCCTGGGCCAGCTGCCGCAACTGATGCAGCACCCGGTCCCACCGGCTGGGATTGGTCACCACGCACAGGACGTAAGCCGTTCCACCAGTGGTCTCCCACCAGTCCGGCAACTCCGGGTGACCTTCACAGGAGGACAGGGTTTCTACCAGGTCGGTCTGGTTCAATGTCCACACCAGCTCCCTGATCCCCGGTTCCAACCGCTCGTAGTCCAGGAACCAGGGGTGCATCGCCTGGACATCGGCGAAAGTCGGACGGAGTACCGCTCGTTTGAACCACCACATAATGTCTCCTCAGGAACCCTAAATCTCAGGCACCTGCAGGGCATCGTACTGTTGTTTGCTAACGAATCTAACCAGTTTGGTGCCGTTTTCTTCCCCGGTAACGGCGTAGGTATGCCTGCCGTTCTTCTGCACCATGGTGCGTTTGCTGAGGCCGCTCTCTGGTATGTCCACTTTTTGCTTGGTCTTTACGTTATAGAACTCCATGTTTCACCTCGTTCTTCGATATTCAAGCTCTAATTCGCCAATGGATTCCTGGTCTTCACTTCCCGGCTTTTCAGCCGGAACTTATTACTATCCTCTTACAATCCTCCTTGTTCGTAATGTGACCGTAATAGCCCACCTGGATGTTGATACACTATCTCATTCCTGGCGGCTCCTTCGCTCCCTCGTTTATCGGTCGGGAATCCCTTGGCGACCAGCCTCTATGTGCTGTCCGACAGGATCGGCAAACGGCATACAGCGTCACAATCCCGCCGGTGAATGCGCACTACGTCATGGTAGTGGCCAGAGAAATCTAGCGTGGCAGTTTTCCCGGGGGGTGTCAATACGTTTAGTCTGCAGGAAATTGCGAAACCAGGGCCCTCGGCCCCATGGCCCGAAAGCCGCTGCACCCGCTTCCGTTTCCTGGAGCCTGAAGCCGTGGATTCATTTTGGCGCCGGCTTTGGGTAAAATCACCGCAGCCGCAAATGGTATCATGGGCCGGCGGCCCCCGCCGCGTTCCCGGGCTATTGACCCGGGTTATCAAACCGGAAACGCCCAGCAATAAGTGAACGGAAGGAAAACGGGTTGGTAAATTCTCAATCTTCGCTAGAGACCTTCAACGGAAATGCAGCGTTGGATGGCACGTCGGAAGGCGAGGCCTACATCCAGTGCCGGGACCTGTTCAAAATCTTCAAGCCCGCCGACCTGGAGGTTGTGGCGCTCCGGGGCGTTGACCTGGACGTAGCCGCCGGCGAACTGATGGCCATCGTCGGCGCCAGCGGCAGCGGCAAGTCCACCCTCCTCAACATCCTCGCCGGACTGGAGAGCCCCTCGGCCGGACAGGTCTACGTCGGCGGCCGCGACCTCCTTGACATCACCGACCGGGACCTGGTCCAGTACCGCCGCTCCGAGGTGGGATTCGTCTGGCAGGCCACGGCCCGCAACCTCGTCCCCTACCTCACCGTCCAGGAAAACATCGAGCTCCCCCAGGCCATAGCCGGAGTGGGCCGCCGGGAGCGGCGCGTCCGCGCCCAAGAACTGCTCCAGGCAATGCACATGGAGGACAAGGCCCGCCGGCTGCCCAGCCAGTTGTCCGGCGGTGAGCAGCAGCGCGCCGCCATCGGCGTGGGCCTGGCCAACCGCCCCCCGCTCCTGCTGGCCGACGAACCAACCGGCGAGCTCGACACCCAGATGGCCATCGAGGTCTTCCAGATGCTGGGCGAGATGAACCGGGTCTTCGGCGTCACCGTGGTCATCGTCACCCACTACCCGGGCGTAGCCCAATACGTGGACCGCGTCGTCCACATCCGCGACGGACGCATCAGCTCGGAAAGCTATCTCCAGTCCACCTTCCAGCGGTCCGGGGCCAGCTCGGAGCACGAGTTCCTGGTGGTGGACCGGGCGGGACGGCTGCAGCTTCCCCAGGAGTGCATCGCCGAGCTTCAACTAAGCGGGCTGGCCCTGGCCGAGGTTGAAGAGGACCGGGTTATAATCACCAAGGCCCCGCTCCTCCCCCGCGATTCGGTGGACCACCCCCGGCCCGAAACGCCGAGTCCCGCCCGCCGACCGGAATTTTCCCGCCCCGCCGACTAAACCATAGCTGTAACCCGTCAGCCCCCACCGGAGACGTCATGACCCAACACCAGCCGGCAACAGCATCTTTCTCCAGGCCCGCCGGCGGCCTGGACGGAGCTGTATCTCCCTCCCTGCAGACGCCAAGAGTGATAGCAACAGAGGCGGTCACCCGGGTTTTCGGAACCGGCTCCAACGCGGTCACGGCCGTCGACGGCGTCACCATCACCGTGGCCGCCGGCGAGTTCCTCGCCCTGGTGGGACGTTCCGGCTCCGGCAAGACCACTCTCATGAACCTGATGGCAGGACTGGACCAGCCAACCGCCGGGACCGTGACCTTCCAGGGACGGGACCTGGGCAGCCTTTCCGAGAGGCAGCTGGTCGACCTGCGCCGCCATGGCATCGGGTTCATCTTCCAGTCCTTCGGACTGATACCCCTGCTGTCGGCCTACGAGAACGTCGAGCTTCCCCTGCACATCAGCGGCGTGTCGTGGCGGGAGCGGCGCAGGAGGGCACTGGAAACGCTGGAGCTGGTCGGCCTGGGTCCCCGTTCCAAGCACCGCCCCTACGAGCTGTCCGGCGGAGAGCAGCAGCGGGTGGCCATCGCCCGCGCGCTGGTCACCGGCCCGGACGTGCTGTTTGCCGATGAGCCGACGGGAGAGCTGGATACGGTGACGGCCATCTCCATTTCCAGCATCCTGCGCGACATCACCCGGCAGCGCGGCGTGACGGTGATTGTCGCCACCCACGACCTGACCCTCTCGGCCATGTGCGACCGGGTGCTGGAGATGGCCGACGGGAGCGTTAAAGCAGCCCAGCCGGGCGCCCCTGCCTGATCCCGGCCGGGACCGCCCTGGCGTATCTGGCGGTTGGAGGTTGTCGGGTGTGGCCCAGACGAAAAACCCCCGCGCCAGGCGGGGGTTGATTGTTGCCGGTTTATTGGCAGGAGCGGGAGGATTCGAACCCCCGACCACTGGTTTTGGAGACCAGCGCTCTGGCCAGACTGAGCTACGCTCCTGCGTGGTGAAATAATGTTACCCCAATCCCGGGGATTTGGTAAAGAGGGAGCAGTCTTTCGGAAGACGGCGGGGGCGGACACGGCGGGACAGGCCCGCTATACACCGGCTCGCGGGGTTGCGACTGTCTGAAACGAGGCGCTCGCTTTGCGGCCTCCCGTACCGTCTGCTATCATGCCCCAGATTTGGACCGGACGCCTCCGCGGGCGGCCGCGTGAAAGCCAGGATGCGGAATGCCCCTTGCGCTTTCCGGGTTCGCCACCCAACGCCTTGCCGGTCTCAGCATACCTTCGCCAGCGTCGTTGCATGAGGAATCCGAATAATGAAACTCGCGTTAATCGTCCCTTTAGCTCTTGTCATCATCGTCAGCGGCGCAATTGCCAATACCGCCCACGCCCAGGCCCCGCCGCTGCCGCCGCCCACCAACCTTGCCGCCGCCATCGGCGCCGAGCCGGGAACCGTTCAGTTGACCTGGGACCCCGTTGACGGAGCGCCCTTCTACCGCATCGGATGGGTCGCGATGCCCAACGTGCAGGCCGCAATCGCCGCCGACCGTCCCTGGCACGAAGCGTTCAAGACCGTTGCCATTGAAAATGTCGGCCAGTCCGGCCACAGGGTGTCCTACCTGATGCCGGGCGTGGAGTACCGTTTCATCATCGGGATCTCCCAGGACCGTTTCACTCATCCGCGTGAGTGGTCGGAGTGGACCGGAGTGCTGACCCTGGGCGTGGGCGCCGGTTCGGCCGTGTGCCCTGGCGGGCAAATCACCCCCGCCGAGCGGGATGCCAATCTCTCCCAGTTGACACGTAACGCCCTGGAGTTCGACTACGCCGTCGGCAAGCACGGCGGCAGCCTGACCTCAGCCACCATCAGCGAACCCCTCACCTTCAACCTGGCCATTGCCGGCGACGCCTCTTCGTCCGGCGTCCTGGGCCGTCTCTTCGAGGGCCTCACCCAAACTTCCTGGCTGAACAACCGGGTGGAGCCGTCCCTGGCCGAGTCCTGGGAACATTCCGAAGACGGTCTGACCTGGACCTTCCACCTGCGCGACGACGTTCGCTGGCACGACGGTACTTCCTTCACCGCCCATGACGTGGAATTCACCTTCAACCGCATCATCTACAACGACGACATTCCCGCCAGCGACCGCGAGTCGTTCACCTTCCAGGTGCCGGACGACGCCACCGGCGAACGGCAGGAAGCGCGAATGACGGTGGCCGCGCTGAATGACCATACTGTTCAGATCGTCCTCCCCACACCCTTCGCGCCCTTCCTGCGTTCCATGGAGACCGCAATCTACCCCAGGCACATCCTGGAACCCCGCGTCAACGACGGCACCTTCGCCGACACCTGGGACATTGACGCCGACCCCGCCACGGTCATCGGCACCGGCCCCTTCACCATCGCCAGCTACGTGCCCAAGCAGCGCGTCGTGCTGCAGCGCAACCCCGACTACTGGCTCAGGGACGACGCCGGCAACTCCCTGCCCTATCTGGACCAGATCGTCCATGTAATCGTTCCCGACCTGGCCGCCGAGCTGGAGGCCTTCCGCGCCGGCGAAGCCGACCTGCACGGGGTGCCAGGCCCGGAATACGCCGCCCTCTGCCCTCTCCAGCAGGCTGAAAACTTCACCATCCACCGGCGAGGGCCCAACTTCGGTTCCATCTTCCTGACTTTCAACATGAACCCGGGCCTGAATCCCAACACCGGCGAACCCTTCGTCGCTCCGGAAAAGCTCAACTGGTTCAGCAACCTGCAGTTCCGCCAGGCCGTGGCCCACAGCATTGACAAGGGCGCCATCATCAACGACGTGCATCATGGGTTCGGCTATCCCCAGTGGGCATCGATGAGCCCCGCCGCCGGCGACTTCCACAACCCGGATGTCCGCCGCTACGAGTACGACATCGACCGGGCCAATGCCATCCTGGACGGCCTGGGCTGGGTTGACACCGACGACGACGGCGTCCGCGAAGACTCCTACGGGAACCCCATCACATTCACACTGACCACCAACACCGGCAACACTCAGCGGCAAAAGGTCGGGGCGATTATCCACCGCGGCCTCCAGGACATCGGCGTCGGCGCCGCCTACCGGTTCTCCGAGTTCGGTGTCTTGGTCCGGCAGCTGAGGTTCACCTATGACTGGGAATCGACGGTCATCGGCTTCGGCGGCGGCTCCGAACCACATGGGACGATCAACCTGTGGCGCAGCAGCGGCGGCCTGCACCTGTGGCATCCCAACCAGGCGGAGCCGGCCACCGAATGGGAAGCCGCCATCGACGATCTCTATGACCGGGGCAGCCAGGAATTGGACCACGCCCGGCGGGTGGAGATCTATCACCAAGCCCAGGCAATCGCCGCCGAGAACGTCCCGCTCATCTACACAGCGCACCCGGAGAGGATCACCGCCGTTCGCAACGTGTTCGGCAACACCACCGCCACCCTGTACGGCCTCTGGGACATCCGCTACCTTTACCGGACCGACTAGTGCCGGCGCGGCGGCTGAACGCCTGCGGACCGGCTGCTCAAGGATTGAGCGGCATGAAATGGACCGGTGAACCAGCAAGGCGGCAAAACGGATTCCTTATGCTGGTTCACGGGATTCGCCGGGGCTTTTGAAGCAACCCGGGGTTCGCAATTTTCTCCCCTGTCGGTTAGCTGCTTCGATGCGCCGTGGGGATACTGTTGCCCGACCGGGTTCGGCCAGTGAATCCTTCTCTCCCAGCGCGTTCGTATATTTCCCATCCAATCAATGATGAACGGACCTAACACTCCCCGGGCCAAAAGGAACGTCTGATGGCAACGCCCCCAAATTACCAGGCCGGACCCTCGATGACCTTCGTCCAGGCTGTTCGGGAATGTTTCAGGAAGTACGGCGATTTTTCCGGCCGCGCCCCCCGGCCCGAGTACTGGTGGTGGTTGGTGGGATACGTCATCGCCGGTTCGATTCTGGCCACCATCGACACTTTTATCGTGTCGCTGGTCGACCAGGAAGATGCGTTCAGCCCCCTGTACCTGGTCTTTGTCCTGGCGGTGCTTCTGCCCAGCCTGGCCGTCACCTCCCGCCGTTTGCACGATACCGGCAAGTCGGGTTGGTGGCTGCTGGTGTGGATCGGGATCACATCCATTGGATGGATTCCATTTGCTTTGGGAGTGGCCGCCTTCGCCCTGGGCCTGCTGGATGATTGGTCCGGGACCAACGTCGAGTTCATTCCCCTGATCCTCGGCGGATTCCTTACCCTCGTCGTGCAGGTTTCCGTGTTTATCTGGATGATCCTCTGGCTGGCCCGCCAGGGCGACGCGGGACCCAACAGCTACGGGCCTTCCCCCCAGCCAGCAGCCGCTGCCGTTCCACCCGCCCCGGTTCAGGCTGGTGCGGCGCCTCCCCTGGAGGACGGCTCTTACGCGGCGGCGGGGGAGGAAGCTCCACCTGCGGGCGACGCCGGATATGCCAGTCCCGAGGCAGAGGCTCCGGCCCCGGCGGAGGCCCACGACGGCGGGCCGGGGGATACCGTGGGAGAAGCCGGGGACGAGGAGCGGGCGCCCTAGCTCCGGGGAGCGGCAGGAACCGGCAGCGCCCCCGGTCAGCAACCCCGGTCAGCGGTACATGGGCCTGAAGAAGCTGTGGAGGAAGTTGCGGTTGTGGGCCCACGAATGGGCGCGCTTGACCACGCCGTCCGGGATTTTCTCGCCCCGCTTGTGCGTTATCCGCATGGACTCGTAGTTGCTCAGCTCCGGCGGTGCGTCAGCCGTGAAGATAATCTCGCACTCCTGGGACTCGATGTACAGCTTCAGGGCCTCGTACCCGGTAACCCGGCGGTTGGGGGTCTGGTAGATGTAGAGTTCGGTGCTGCCGATCAGTTCGTCGACATGGTCGTTGCCGTTGCCCCGCCCGCCGCCCTGCCTCAGCTGGCGGCGGTTGTAACCGTAGTCCCGCAGGTTTCGGTTGATCATCCTCCCGCCTCCTTGAGATGAATGGGCCGGTCAGGGATAAAGGGCCCACCCAACCCGGTCAGTCTCGGCTCGGTAGAAATGCCCGTCGGTGGAGGTGACGAAAATGGTGGACAGGTCGGGTCCGCCGAAGCAGCAGTTGGTGGGCCGGTTGCAGGAGATGGGGTGCGTCTCCAGGACGCGGCCCACGGGAGAGAACACGTACAGCATGGGCCCGGGCCCGCCCAGTTCCCATCCTGCGGTGGCGATAATGTTCCCGTCGGCGTCCAGGCACATTCCGTCAATGCCCCGGTGGACGGCGTTGGCGTCCCGTCCGAAAGCGTGGAGCATGTCGTAGGGGCCCAGGCTCCCGTCGTCGTTGATCGGATAGGCCCGCAGTTCCCGGTCCAGGTCGATACGCTCGCTGTTGCTCTCCGCCACGTAGAGGGTCTTCCCGTCGGGAGATACCAGGATGCCGTTCGGCATGGTGGTGTCGAAGGTGACCCGGGTGGTGGTGTAGGAGCCGTCGGGCTGGGGGTCTGCCCGAACGACCGAGCGGTTGTCCAGCTCCTCCACCTCGCTGGGGTCGATGTTGCCGGCGTTCCAGGGATTGGTGAACCAGATGCGCCCCTGCCGGTCCACGGCCAGGTCGTTGGGAGTGTTCAGTTTCTGGCCGTCCACCCGGTCGGCAACGGTCGTGGTGGAGCCGTCGGGGTCGAACCGGACGATTGCCCTGCCGCCCGAGCAGCAGCCGTAGAGGTTGCCCCGGGTGTCGTGGGCCAGGCCGTTGGTGTGGTTGGTGCCCTCCCGGCTCGTCGTGATCCCGCCGGTGGCCGGGTCGTATTTCATAATCCGGCTGGTGGGAATGTGGGTGAAGTAGATGGCTTCACCGTCCCAGACGGGGCCCTCGCTGACGCCGCCGTAGGGCCTGGTGACCAACTGGAACTTCCAACTCATCGCAAGCTCCTTTTCGGATTGGACGAAATAACAACGCTGGATGGGGGGCGGGGCCGATTATAGCAGGGGCCATTGGGGCGGACAACACGCCGGCACGAACGGAAACCCGGAGGGTGGCCTCCAACCCTCGTGCGGTGCAGGCGGGCCGATGAGTCCTTCGGCCGGTCAAGGGCACCGGAAAGGACGTTGACGCAGGCGGATGGCTGGGCCAAAATGCTACAATTTCTCCGCATCTCGGGAGTGGAGACTCTCAAGTGTCCAATATGTTCCGGGAATTCGTTGAAGCCATCGTGCTGGCCCTGGTGGTGTTCGTCGCCATCCAGACCAGCATCCAGAACTTCAAGGTGGAGGGCTCCAGCATGCACCCCACCCTTGAGGGTGGGCACTACCTGCTGGTCAACAAGCTGGTCTACTTCACGGTGGACCCGGAGCGGTGGTCCCGCATCGTCCCCTTCTGGGTGGTGGATGACTCGGAGCGGGCATTTTCGGCCAACCAGCCGGAGCGGGGAGAGGTCGTGGTGTTCCACTTTCCCAGGGACCAGAGCCGCGATTTCGTCAAGCGGGTCATCGGCGTTCCCGGCGATGTGGTGGAAATCAATGAAGGGGCCGTTTCCGTCAACGGCCGGGCCCTCCACGAACCCTACATCACCTCCCGCGACCGGGCGAGCATGGACCCGGTGATGCTGAGACACGGCGAGTATTTCGTCCTGGGGGACAACCGGGCGGGCAGCAACGATTCGCGGAACTGGGGGCCGGTCCCGGAGGAGAACATCCTGGGGCAGGTCTGGATGGTCTACTGGCCGCCTTCCAGTTGGGGATTGCTCCAGTAAAATCGGGAACCGGTGCGATGGGGAAAGAAACGGGGACGCTCATGGCGTCCCCGCTTGCTGTCTCGGACAGGCCCAGCCCCGGCGGGCTATTCCTCTTCTGCTTCCGCGGCCTCGGCGGGAGGCTTCTGCGGTCCCACCAGGATGTCGTCGCCTTCCACCCGCACCTCGAAGGTGCGCAGCGGTTCATCCGCCGGCGGCGTTATCACCGCGCCGGTGACCACGCTGAAGAGCGCGCCGTGCAAGGGGCAGATTACCTCGTCGCCGTCCAGGTCTCCCTCCGACAAGGAGGCGTAGGAATGAGTGCAGATGTCGTCGATGGCGTAGACCTGCCCCTCGACGTTGCACAGCAATATCTGGTCTTCACCGACCTCCACCGGCTTCATGTCGCCGGGGGAGACCTCCCCAACCGTTGCTACCTTGACGAATTGCCCCTCTGCCATGTGCGCTCCTCCGGGAAGAGTTGAGATTGTTTTGGATGAGATTGCCTGGTAACGGACCGGCTCCCTCCCGCCGGCCCGCCACATTATAGAGCACGCCGGTTGGGGCGGAAAGGCGACGGAGCAGGCGACCCCTAGAACTCGGATCAGGGGTCGAGGCGGCGTTCCAACTCGGCTTCCAACTCCCTGACCCGGGCATCGGCAGCGGCGGCCCTCTCTTCCGCAGCGGCCCTTGCCTCCCGCTCGGCGATGCGGGCGTTTTCGGCGGCGGCTCTCGCCTCCCGCTCGGCAATGCGGGCGTTGGCGGTCTGTTCATGGGTTTCCAAGTAGTCTTCGGACCTGGGGTCCCACCAGCGGAGCCGGCCCCGGTCCCAGCATACGTCCAACCCCAGCGCCTCGCTTCGGCCATGTAGAATCCCCGGGGCCAATTGCTCGATGGGGATGGGCCGGTACGAACCTTCGATTAGCCGGTCTCCGGCCAGGCTCTGCCGGTGGTATTCGCCGCCCGATGGGTCGAACCGCCAGTATTCCTGGACCCCGTATTCCGCGTACCCGGCGCGTTTCCGACCGTCATCCTGGTGGCCGGTGCTGGGCGATGCGACCTCAAGTACGAACTCGGGGGCCTTCCCCTGCCGCTCGATGGAGTATCCCCGGCGGTCGATAACATCGGCCACGTCCACGTCGAAGGCGATCATCAGGTCGGGGATTAGTATGCCCTCGCGCTGATGGTGACGCCAGCCGAGGGGAGTCTCGGCCATGACCAGGGTGGTTTCGGGGGAGCCGAGATGCCGCTTCAGAGAGTAGAGGTAGCCGGGTTCGTAGAGATAGATGGGGTTGTTCATGTCCTCTCGCGGCGGGAAGTCGGGGAAGCGGCCGTCAGGACCGGCACCCGGGGTCTTCTGGATATTCCTGGCAGTCATGGCATTCCTTCTGCGTTCCTTCTGACTGATGGTCGCCGCTTTCCGGCGCGAATTTCGGCAACTTACCGGAGAGGGCTGGACGGCGCCGGGCGGAGTGTGTGGCCCCATCATTATACGGGAATCGCGCGAACATATTCCCCGGGGGAAAGGGGAACGATCAGGGCTATCGCATGAAGTCCGACTCGGTCCTTTTACCTTTCCTCCCGTCTTTCCCGCGCAGGCGGGAATCCAGACCCCCGTCGTACCCATTTCGCAGGTTTCGGGATGTACGTTTTATTCAGTCATCTCGCGCCTTAGTGCATCCGTGTTGACTTCCTCATCCATCTGTTCTTTGCGGTGGCGGGCATAAATGGCAATCGCTCTCTTGGTAACCTCCAAGCAACGTCTACTTCGTCAACACTGATGCCAGTATCCATACAATACCCAACAACAGTGCTTATGAAGGGTCCGGGCCGACTTATGTAGTAAGTTCCCTGGAGGTCCTCCTTAATGGCACTCAATGGTTGTACTGCTTCAGCAAGTTCATTCTCTAGGAAGTTCACCACAAGTCCACTTAGAGCCCTTTGTTGGGCATTTAGTTCCCAGCACCGCTTACAAGGGGGCGCGCCCTCCTTCAGCCTCGTGCGCGTCCTATGCCGGACCTCTTGGGGCGAAATTGTTTCCGAATACTCCTCGCGCTCAAACCTTCCTCCAAGGAAGCACTGTTGCGATAAGACCATCTGGTAAACGGCGCACATGCTATCGGTCTCGATGCGGTCACTTTCGGCAGCCACGGACGAGCCGGTTATAAAATCCCGATGCCGAAAGAAATACCACACTTCTTCGGGAGGCCAGATAGTCTGCGAGTACCGTGTGCCTTTCGCTAGGCAACCCTTCGCGACAAGGTCTTCCATCGCTGTGGTAACATAGTAGTCATTCAGCCACGCGGGAGCTTCGCTAATAAATTCCCGCAGCACACACGCCGAAGTGGCAGGGGATGCCTCCAAAGATCGATGGTATACGCCTACCGCGATACTGAAGCCACAGGGCCTTTTCCCCATGTTCCGTTCCATGATGGTCCTCGCTCGCGACCTGTGCCGGGATAGGATGAGTCGCGTACGCAGTGAGCCGAGTTTATGAGCCACCCGGAGGATTGGTGAAGCAGCTAATTTGCCGACCTGTCTGAGAGTGCCCTGAATTGCAAGAAGCAAAGCAACAAGGATTGCGACAACGATACTTAGCAATGCCAGTAAACCAGCATTAGCATTCGCCCATGTTCTGATTAACTCATACCATATTGCGATTCCCTCAAACGACACCGATAGCTAACTCCCGATCTCCCCCAACCTTGCCATCAAATATTCCTGGGGCCTGTCCCCCTTGATCCGGTTGCAACTGGAGCAGAGGAGTTGCAGGTTCTCCAGGCGGTCCGTCCCGCCCCTGCTCTGAGGCACCTTGTGGTCAAGCTCGAACAGCTTGAACGGGAAGTCTCCCTTCCGCCCACGGCCGCGCTCCCGACCGGGACGGCGTAGTCCTGGTTGGAGTTGAAGAGCGGGTCAAGGTAGATCTGGTCAACGCACTCCGAGTTCATCCCCCGGAGAATGTCCAGGTTGTCGCCGGTCCAGATGGTCTTGTCCGCAAAGTTGGGGTCAGGCATCGGTCAAACATCACCCTGCTTGGAGTGGCCGTAGGGCCGTCATGCTGGCACCAGGGCGGCAGGCGTGTCAACCTGGTAACTGCCACTACTCAGATGGGTTAGTCCCTGAAGGCGAACGACGCCCGGCTTGGTGGCGGCCCCAGGGTCGGAATGATAGGATTATTCCGGTAATTGTCCACCCGACGGAGCCGCCAAGGAGCCTTAGACAAGTTACCCAACTTGGCGACGGAGGCGGCGACCCTTGGAACAAAGCGGCCCCGGAGGGGAAGCAGATGGGGAAACAGATATGGAACTGAAGACGGTGCTGCACCCGGTCCACGTGGCAATGGGGGCCCGCATGGTCCCCTTCGGCGGGTGGGACATGCCGGTCCAATACGCGGGAATCCTCTCCGAAGTGCGGGCCGTCCGTACTGCCGTGGGGATGTTCGACGTTTCCCACATGGGACGGGTGTACATCAGCGGCCTGTTCGCCGGGCCCTTCCTGGACTGGGTGCTCACCGGGTCGGCCACCGACCTCCGGCGCGGGCGGGCCAGGTACTGCTTCATCTGCAACGATGCGGGCGGCGTCATCGACGACACCATCTTTTACCGCCTCGACGAGAACCGGTTCCTGCTGATTCCCAACGCCGGCAACCGGGAGGAGGTGCTGGCCTGGTTCAACAGCAAGATTGAGGAAAGGTTCCCCGGCCGGGTGACCCTGGATGACCAGACCACGGCAACCGGCCTGATCGCGGTCCAGGGACCCGGGGCCGCCGCCATGCTGGACGGGCTAACCGGCCAGGACGGGAACCTGTTTTCCACCCTGCGTCCCTTTTCCCACCGCGGCAGAATGGTCAACGGGATAAGGGTGACGGCCGGCCGCACCGGCTACACCGGCGAGGACGGGTTCGAGATGGTCGTATCATCCGAGGACACTGAACGGCTCTGGAATACCCTGGCCGAGGCCGGCGCGGTTCCCTGCGGGCTGGGGGCCAGGGATGTCCTCCGGCTGGAGGCGGCGCTCCCCCTGCACGGCCACGAGATCGACCAGTCCATCACCCCCATCGAAGCGGGACTCCAGAGGTTTGTCCGCGCCGAAGGCGAGTACGTCGGCGCCGGGGTGTTGCAGGGCCAGATTAAGGAAGGCACCCAGCGCAGGCTGGTCGGATTCCAGCTCCCTGGCAGGAGCGCTCCCCGGGCGGATTATGAGGTTAGCGTCGCGGGGGAACCGGTGGGGTCCATCACCAGCGGCAGCTACTCTCCCACGCTTGACACCAGCATTGCTATGGGCTACGTTTTGGAGCGTTATTCGGCGGCGGGGCAGGCGGTGGACATCGACATACGGGGACGCTCCGCTGCCGCCGAGATAGTAGCCCTTCCCTTCTATTCCAGGTCCTCCAGCCGGTAATCCGGCTTCTTCAAAACCACTGGACCAACCACAGGAGATTTGGACAAATTGAACCCCGACGACCGCAGGTACACCAGGGAACACGAGTGGATTCAGGTGGAGGATGAAGCCTCGGGCCGCGCGCTGGTTGGCATCACCGAATATGCCCAGGACCAGCTGGGAGACGTGGTCTATTTCGACCTGCCCCAGGCCGGCGACTCCCTGGGCGCCATGGCGAAGATGGGCGAGGTGGAGTCGGTGAAGGCCGTGTCCGACCTTTACAGTCCGGTGAGCGGCGAGGTCATCGAGGTCAACGGCAGCCTCGTTGATCAGCCCGAGTTGGTCAACGAAGACCCGTTCAACCAGGGCTGGATCCTGCGGATTACCATGAGCCAACCCGCGGAACTGGACGGTCTGATGAACGCCGCGGAGTACGACGAATACATCGGCGGCTTGTGACCCGGAACAGCTCATCCAGGACAACTTTGAGGCAAAATTGTCCTCGAAGCTGTCTCACTTTTCCTCCTGCCCGCCCCGGGCTTTCCAGCCCCGGAAGGACCCTGCCAGGAACCCGGTCACCTGCCGGGAACCCAGTTAAAGGAGACCAGTCCCCATGACCTCCAACGGTCATTTCCAGTCCCACTACATTCCGAATACCGAACAGGAACAGGCCGAGATGCTCAAAAAGCTCGGCCTGAACTCTGTCGACGACCTTTTCCAGGACATCCCTGAAGCTTTCCGCAACCCCCCGCTGGACCTCCCCGCCCCCCTAGGCGAGTTGGAAGTCCAGCGCGACCTGGCCGCCTTGGCCGCCAAGAACCGCCCCCTCAGCAGCGGCCCCTCATTCCTCGGCGCCGGCTCCTACCACCACTTCATACCGTCCATCGTGAAGGCGCTGATGACGCGGGGAGAGTTCCTGACGGCGTACACTCCGTACCAGCCCGAGGTCAGCCAGGGGACGCTCCAGGTCATCTACGAGTTCCAGACGTTGATCGCCAACCTGTACGGGATGGAGGTGGCCAACGCGGGAATGTATGACGGGGCGACCAGCCTGGCGGAGGGGGTGTTGATGGCCTGCCGGGTGACGCGCCGGCCCAAGGTGGCCGTGCTGGACACGGTCTCGCCGTCCTATCTCCAGGTGATCCGCACCTACTGCCAGGCCCAGGGGATAGAAATCAGGACGGTGCGGCACTGGGAACCCGATGTGGACGAAGGAACAGCCTGCCTGGTGGCGCAGTATCCCAACTTCTACGGAACGATTGAGGATATGCCCATGCTGGCGGGCAGCGCCCACGATGGGGGAGCCCTCCTGGTGGTCTCGGCGGACCCCCTGGCGATGGGGATGTTGAATCCGCCGGGTAACTATGGGGCGGATATCGTGACGGGAGAGGGGCAGGCTCTGGGCATTCCCAGCAGCTTCGGCGGGCCATACGTGGGCCTGTTCACCTGCAAGCAGGAGTACATCCGGCAGATGCCCAGCCGCCTCGTTGGCAAGACGGTGGACAGCGAGGGCAGGACCGGATACGTGCTGACGCTGCAGACGCGGGAGCAGCACATCCGGCGGGAGCGGGCTACCAGCAACATCTGCACCAACGAGGCGCTGTATGCCCTGGCCGCCACGATCTACCTGGCGGCGACCGGGAAACAGGGTCTGAGACAGGTGGCGGAGTTGTGCTACCAGAAGGCCCACTATGCCGCATCGCAGATCGAGCAACTGCCCGGGTATGAGCTGCCCTTCAAGCAGGGGGCGTTCTTCCAGGAGTTCGTGGTGCAGTGTCCGGCACCTCCGTCCGAAATTAACCGGCTGCTGCTGGAGCAGAACATCCTGGGCGGGCTGGATATCAGCGTCGCGCCCTACAATGACCCACTCCCGGAGCGGGTGGACAAGGGGATGCTCCTCTGCGTGACGGAGATGAACACAAAGGCTGACATCGACGCGCTGGTGACGGCGCTGGGGGAGTTTAGCCCATGAACAAAGGCGGGAATCGCAACACCGAGCAGCTTCTGATGGAGCGGAGCGTCCCGGGGCGCGTGGGAACCGTCATCCCCGCGTCGGATGTGCCGGAGCAGCCGCTGCCGGACGCCGCGCTGCTGCGGACGGAACTGGACCTGCCGGAGGTGTCTGAGCCGGAGGTGGTGCAGTATTTCACCAACCTGAGCCAGCTCAACTTCTCCATCGACACCCAGTTCTATCCGCTGGGCAGCTGTACGATGAAGTACAACCCCAAGGTGAACGACGAGGTGGCCTTCCTGCCCGGTTTCGCCAACATCCATCCGATGCAGCCGGAAGAGGCGTCGCAGGGGGCACTAGAGCTGCTGTACCGCCTGCAGGGGTTCCTCGCGGAAGTGACGGGCATGGCAGGGGTGAGCCTGGCCACGCTGGCCGGTGCCCACGGGGAGCTGGCTGGGGTGCTGATGATGCGGGCCTACCATCACGCCCGGGGAGAGGCCCACCGGACGAAGATGGCGATACCGGACAGCGCCCACGGCACGAATCCGGCGTCGGCAGCGATGGCGGGGTTCGACGTGGTGACGCTCCCTTCGGATGCGAAGGGGAATACCGACCTGGATGCTCTCCACGAACTGGCCGGCCCAGACCTGGCAGGGGCGATGATTACCCTTCCCAGCACCCTGGGGTTGTTCGACCAGGATATAGTCGAGGTGTGCCGGGTCGTGCATGAAGCCGGGGGGCTGGTCTACGGCGACGGGGCGAACATGAACGCCCTGCTGGGACGGGCCAAGCTGGGCGATCTGGGCTTCGACGTGGCCCACCTTAACCTGCACAAAACCTTCAGCACCCCCCACGGCGGCGGCGGGCCCGGAGCCGGTCCCGTGTGCTGCGTCGATTCGCTCACTCCCTTTCTTGCGGCGCCGGTGGTGGACGGGTCGGACGACGGGATGTTCCGCCTGGTGCACCCTGAGAACACCATCGGTAAGATTAGCGCCTTCCATGGGAACTTCGGCGTCCTGGCCCGGGCCTACACCTACATCGTGACTCTGGGAGCGGCGGGCTTGAAGTCCATCAGCGGCAACGCAGTGGTGAACGCCAACTACATCCTTGATGCCCTGAAGGACATTTACTACCTGCCCTACGACCGGGGGTGCATGCACGAGGTGGTATTCTCGGCGGACTGGCAGAGGGAGAGGGGCGTGAGCGGGCTGGAGGTGGCCAAGCGCCTTCTCGACTATGGATTCCACGCTCCCACGATGTACTTCCCGTTGATCGTCCACGAGGCGCTGATGATCGAGCCCACGGAGTCGGAGACGGTGACGACGCTGGACGCCTTCATCGAAACCATGCGTGTAATCGACCGGGAGGCATCGGAGGACCCCGACCTGGTGCGTCACGCCCCCCACACGACGCCGGTGTCGCGGCTGGATGAAGCGGGGGCCGCCCGGCGGCCCAACCTGCGGTGGCAGCGGCCGGAGTAATCGAACCAACTCCCCGATTCTGGCACCCCTTCTTGGTGCCCTTTAAAGTTATTTCCCAACTGAAGCGGGGCCGGTGAATCATGGTCAGGGTTGAAAGCCGACGGTGGTTTCTCGGTTTACTGCTCGTCCTCGTCGCCGCGGCATGGGCGAGTTTGTGGCTGTGGGGCAGATCTCCCCACGGGCGTTTTCTGGACCATTCTCAACTGGCGTCCGCCGGCGGGGCCGACATTGGTCTGCTGGCTTTCTTCGTGGCGGGGTGGACGCTGATGGTGTTCGCCATGATGCTGCCGACCAGCCTTCCGTTGATTTCCCTGTTCCATACGATGGTGCGGGACCGCCCTGGTTGGATGTTGCTGACTGCCCTCCTGATCGCCGGATACGTGGGGGTGTGGGCGTGGTTCGGGATTGCGGCGCACGTGGGTGACCTGCTGCTCCACTGGGCCGCCGACCGGAGCAACTGGCTGTCCGGGAACTCGTGGGTGCTGGGAGCCGGTATCCTTGGCGTGGCCGGGGCATACCAGTTTTCTTCCCTGAAGTACAAGTGCCTGGACAAGTGCCGCTCTCCGTGGAGTTTCATCCTGCAGCGGTGGACCGGGTCGGCGTACCGGATGCAGGCTCTGAGGCTGGGCATCCACCACGGGGTGTACTGCGCGGGCTGCTGCTGGCCCCTGATGGCGCTGATGTTCGTTGTAGGCGCGGGCAGCATCGGTTGGATGCTGTTGCTGGGAGCGGTGATGGCGTCGGAAAAGAACTTGCCCTGGGGACGGCGGCTGTCCCGTCCCTTGGGCGTGGGGTTGATTGGGTGGGGGTTGGCAGTGGCGATAGTTGGCTTCGTGGGAACGTAGGGGTGCCGGGGGTACGCTGGGGGATGAATCCCCCAGACCCCCTATGCAAGAAGCGGCCGGCGAAGGAAAAAGGGGTTATGGGTTACTGGCTGGAAGGTCGAATACTGGAAGTCTGCAACTGCGACGTGCTGTGTCCTTGCTGGATCGGGGAGGACCCGGACAACGGGACGTGCGATTCGGTCCTGGCGTACCATTTCGACCGTGGTCAAATCGAGGGTGTGGACGTTTCCGGTCTGACCCTGGCGTTGATCGCACATATCCCGGGGAACGTGTTGAAGGGCGGGTTCCGGGTGGTGGCAGTGGTGGATGACCGGGCGACGCTGGAACAGGAAACCGCGATTCTGAAGGCGTGGCGGGGGGAGCTTGGCGGTCCGATGGGGGACCTTTCCAGGCTGGTCGGGGAAGTGCTTTCCGTGGAACGGGCGCGGATCGACTTTTCTGTGGAGCGGGGGGAGGGCAGGCTGAGGATCGGTGAATCCGTTTCGGCGGATGTGGAGCCGTACCGGGGGCGGAGCGGGGAGGTCACGACGCTGAACGACAGCATCTTCTCCACGATTCCGGGCAGCCCGGCCTACGTCGCCAGGGCAACGCGGTGGCGGGCCAGCAACCAGCTGCTGGGGTGGGATATTGACCTGAAGGATCACAACGCGATACAGGGGACGTTCCGGTTTGAGGGGTAGTGTCCAACCCTGGGCATGGGGAATCTGGTATAGTCCACGTTAGACCAGTTGAGATGGATTCGGGACATGGCGAGATGAATCAGGCCAATCCGCGGCGGGTGTGGACAGTAGCCGAAGCGAAAGCGCGGCTGTCCGAGGTGTTGCGCCTGTCCGAAACGGAGGGCCCGCAGGAAGTCGGCACCAAGCGGCGGTTTGTCATTGTCCCGGCTGACTCCTGGTACGGCAGGAACCCTGAGCGCAAACCGCTGGGGAAGTGGCTGGTTGAAAACATGCCCAGGGGCACGAATTTGGAGATTCCCAAAGACGAAGGGCCCGAACGCCCAATCCCGTTCATTGATGAAGGCGGGGACGGTGACCTCAATTGACCGCTTTCCTGCTGGACACCAACGTAATTTCCGAGTTAACCAAGAGCGCACCTAATCCTGGAGTTATCGAGTTTGTCGCAACAGAGGAAGATCTCTGGCTATCATCTATCGTCATATATGAAATGGAATATGGCTTGCAGTTGCTTCCGTTAGGGCAACGCCGCAACCGGCTCTACGGCATTCGGGACCAGCTTGTATCTGCTTACCAAGACCGGATACTTGTCGTGGATCAAACCAGTGCGGAGTGGGCGGCACGATTCAGGGCGGAGGCACGCCGGTTAGGCAGAGTCATCGGATTGGGTGACGCCCTGATAGCAGGAACCGCCAAACGGAATTCTTTGACCGTAGCGACTCGCAACATTGCAGATTTCTAACACTTTGATGTCGCAGTGAGGAATCCCTGGGAAGAGCCATAGCAGCCCAGTCGCGGGGGCTCTTTCCGATGCTATGTTAGAATCCGGGGGTACAAACCAGGAACGGAGGTGAAGCCATGCCCTTCGGCGGAAATGACTGGTTGGCCCTGAATGAAGAACCCACCCTGGAACCGGATCTCCCCATCTGCGATCCGCACCATCACTTCTGGGACCGGCGTCCGGCCAGCATCCCCTACCAGCGCTATCTCATTCACGAACTGATGGGCGACATCGGCAGCGGTCACAACGTCCGCAGCACGGTGTTCGTCGAGGCCAGGTCCATGTACCGGGCGGCGGGTCCGGCCGAAATGCGCCCGGTGGGCGAGGTGGAGTTCGTCAACGGGCTGGCGGCGGCGGGAGCTAGCGGAATTTACGGACCGAGCCGCCCGGCATCAGCCATCGTGGGCCATGCCGACTTGAAGCTGGGCGATGACGTGGCCCGAGTGCTGGAGGCCCTGCAGGCGGCGGCGGGGCGGTTCAGGGGAATCCGGCACAACGTGACCTGGAGTCCCGATCCGACGCTGGAGAATCGTGAGACCGAAGGTGTCATGGCCAACGAGACGTTCCGGGACGGGGCGCGGGTGCTGGCGCGCATGGGGCTGTCGCTGGACACGATGCTCTCTTTCCCGCAGCTCCCGGAACTGGCGGACTTTGCCAGGGCCGTTCCAGACCTGCCGATAATCCTGAACCACCTGGGCGGCGTGAGCCGGACGGGGATCTACGCTGGCCGCGACGACGAGGTCATCCCTCAGTGGCGGGAAGGGATAGCAGCGGTGGCCGCCTGTCCCAACGTAGTTTGCAAGGTAGGAGGCATGGGGATGCCCCGGTGGGGATTCGGCTGGTGGCAACGTGAAACGCCGATAGGGTCGGAGGAGTTGGCGGAGGCAATGGCTCCGTGGATGAACTACGCCATCGAGCAGTTCGGTCCCGACCGGTGCATGTTCGAGAGCAACTTCCCCCCGGACAAGGTGTCGTTCTCCTATAACGTGATGTACAACGCCTTCAAGCGGTTGTCCCAAAACTACTCGGCCTCGGAGCGGGCCGACATGCTCCACGACACGGCGGCCAGGGTGTACCGGATCGAGGCCTGAACCACCGCTTTCCCACCCGCGCTCGCTTCACCAACAACCGCCCGTGAGCGGAGGCCACTGCGGCCCGACTCCCGGGCGGTTTACGTTCCTGGTACCTGGTTGGCCAGGGGTACGGCGACGGTTATCCGGGGCTCATCGCTGGTGGCCCGGGTGGTGTGGCCCTGGCCGGTGAGGTCCTCGACCAGCATGACCGCGCCTGCCCCGAACCGGCGGTGCGTACCGTCTCCGATGCCGATTTCTCCTTCCCCCGACAGCGTGATGATGTAGTTGCGCTGGGACTCGGTGTGCCAGTCGCTGAAGGTGCCCGGCTCGCTGACCCGGAAGCGCAGGCTGGTGATGGCAGTGAGGGATGGCAGGAGCGGGTGTCCTTCTATCTCCAGTTCCTCAAAGTGGGACTGGCCGTCTTCGCCGGTATAAATTCTGGTTATCAGCATGGCCTTCTCCTGGGACGGGGGATGCAAACCTGCCAGCATTTTCGCGTTTGAGCGGATCGCGCTGGCGGGTTTGGGAATCGTACCCCCATTGCATCATCCCGACAACCTTGCCATGCGCCCGCTGGCAGGCCATGACGTAAGCCCAGTTCCTTCGAAAATATCCAATAAAAGCCGGCATGAACGACGCTTATAGTAGGTATGTGGCGTGTGATTATTGTATTGCCAATTGATATTCCGGATTTTATACTTCTAATCGTTAACCAACCAGGATATCTCTTGCGGATTCATGGGAGGTATTATGCATCGAGCGACTAAACCGACCGCCTGGCTACTTTTCCTGATGGTGCTTTCGGCAGGGTTGATAGCAGCCTGCGGAGGGGCGGACGAGCCGGCGGCGGCTCCGACGGCGGCCGTCCCGGTGATGCCCGCAGCTACGGTAGCTCCAGCGGAGCCTGCGGCTGTCGCGGCTCCTACGGTCGCCCCGGGCAGCGTGGCCCCTTCCGCCCCACAAGCGACCCCGGCACCGGCCCCGACTGCGGTGCCAACTCCCACCCCCTTGCCAGAGGGGACCACTTCGGCCCGGGACATGATTACGCTGGCAATTCCCGAAGAGCCGCAGAACATGAACTCGTTATGGGCCATCGGAGGTGGGCTGTACCAGTCCATCACCCGCGCGAGCCTGGTGGATCCGCTGACCTGGCAGTCGGGGGACGACCTGCGGATCGTTCCCACCACTGCGACCACCGGATGGGAGCAGGTAGCCCCGGACCGCTGGAGATTCAAGCTACGGGAGGGGGTCAAGTTCCACAACGGGGAGCCGTTCAACGCAGCGGCGACCATCCACAGCCTGAACTACACCGGCAACGAGGCCAACGCGACGTCCAGCTTCGTGTACACGGGCAGCTTCAGCGCGGAGGAGGTGGATGAGTTCACAGTGGACATCGTCTGCGCCATCGCGTGCCCCATCTTCCCCAACACGGCGTTCTTCGTGAGTTTCGAGGCGCCGGAGTGGCTGGCCAACACTCCCGAGGAGGAAGTGTCCCGCCAGAGCGTAAGCATAGGGCCGTACCGGCTGGTGAGCTGGGAGCCGGGGATATCGGTGGTACACGAAGCCTATGATGACTACGTACCGGTGGACGACCATTTCGAGTTCCAGAAGCCGCTGATCCGTAACGCCGAGTGGGTCTGGCGCGGCGAGTCGGCGGTCCTGACGGCCATGGTCAAGACCGGGGAGGCCGATATCGCGTGGGACGTGGGCGTGGAGGCGCTGGACACACTTCCGCCAGAGCAGATACGCACCGGGACCTCGGCGGAAATCGAGGGTTTCAAGCTGGACACGGTCTGGCACCCGGAGCTGAAAAAGAAGAAGGTGCGGCAAGCTATCGTCCACGCCATCAACTGCCAGGAGATGGTGGACACGCTTTTCGGGGGGTATCCCAAGTGCCGCGGCAACATGATCTGGCCGGGAATTATCGGGGCCACCGAGCGGAACACGGCTCCCTACGAGTACGATCCGGACCTCGCGAGGCGGCTACTGGAGGAGGCGAACTATAACCCCGAGAACAAGATGACCATTATGGGGCGGGCCACGCGCATTCCCAAGAACGTGGAAGTCTACGAAGCGATGCAGGCATATCTGCAGAGCGCGGGGATGAACGTGGACATCCTGGTGGCGGAGCCGTCGGTGCGGCGGGCGATGAACCGCTGCTTCATCGGAAAGGCGGTGCAGGAGGTGATGATATCCGACGGGAGGGACCCACAGGTTCAGGTGCCGACCACGGCCGACTTCGAGGCGGCGCTGGCCAAGGGCGGTGCGGACTGCCCCCGGGCCGAGATCAACGCGGGACAGCCGTCCAACGAGACGCTGGACTTCGGGCGGCAGGTGCGGAACTCGATGAGTTGCACCTACATCTCGTCTGGGATTTGCGACCCTAGCCCCGGGGGAATCCAAAGCAAGATTGCACCCGCCCTGGCGGCATCGGGGGAGGAGCGGGTGCGCCTGATGGAGGAGCTGGCCGACATCCTGCACGACGAAGTGCTGTATCTGCCCCTGTTCGACCTGGTGATTTTCTTCGGGCTGGACCCGAAACTGAACTGGGAGGCGCGGCTGGACCCAGTGGTCCGGGTGAGCACTATGTGGTTCAGTCCGTAGGTAGAACCCAGTCGACAGAAATCCGGCCTCACACCCATTCCCCAGAAGGGCGGCGCTGGATCGCCGCCCTTCCTTCTGCGTCGTAGACCCTGCTCCGAAACCACAACGGAACAGACAGATGAAGGGGAGCCTCCGCGTCCTTATAGGAGCAGGGGCTTCTCTCTGCCAGGATGTCCCCCTGTTGACGGCGTCCAGGAGTTTGCCAAACAATGGCCCACAGTAACCGGTGCGTTGCAGACCCATTTTCTTGAGCCCGCCCGCCGGACTCTCATAGGGGGAGGAGTTGTATGTCCCGGAACAAGAGAATTTACGTTGGCGCCCACGACGGAGTCTGCTCTGTAACCAGCGGCGATGGAGGTGAAACCTGGGAACTGGGGCCGATAACGCCACTTCCCCACGCGGCGGCGCGGTTGTCGGCCAGTCCGGTTAACCCATTGCGGGCCTACCTGGCGGCCTACGAGGCGGGTGTATACCGGACTGACGACGGAGGCTTGTCCTGGCAGAAGCTGGACTCGTACCCGACTCCCTACGCCCACAGCGTGCTGGCCCATCCCACCGAGGGGGATGCGGTCCTGGTGGGGAGCGAACCGGCGGCGGTGTTCCGTTCGCGGGACGGCGGGGATACGTGGGAGGAGTTGGAGGGGTTCCGGTCCGTGCCGGAATCGTCGGAATGGGGCTTCCACTCGCCAACCCGGGACTCCCATGTCAGGGACCTGCGGGCGGTGCCCGGGGACCCCAACCGCCTGTTCGCCGGGATCGAAGTTGGAGGGATGGTGTGTACCGGCAATGACGGTATCAACTGGCGGCAGCTGCCCGGGCTGGACCCGGATATTCACTGCGTAGACCTGGGGAACGGACTGCCGGGGCGGGTGTACGTAGCGACGGCCAGCGCTCCGTACCGGTCCGATGACGGCGGCTCAAAGTGGGAGATAATTAACGGCGGCATCGACCGGCGGTACACCCTCCATATCGCGTCGGCGCCGGATAGTCCCAACGTAGTGCTGGTGACGGTTTCGGAGAATGCTCGGCGGGGCAACCCCAAGTTTTACCACTCCACGGACGGTGGCGAGAGCTGGACGATGGTGGAAGGGCTCGGACAGGGAGAGAGTCCCAGCGAGATGGTGGTGGCCTTCGACTGGGACCCGGAGGAGTCGGGGAGAGTTTACGCGGGTACCGACGGCGGGGGCCTGTTCCAGAGCCGGGACGACGGCAGGACCTGGGAGGAGCTGCCAGTGCGGCTTGGCACGGTGGCAGTGGGGGCGCTGGCGGCGGGAACCGGGTAAGAAACCGGCAATCCCCAGGTAGTTGTGCTGGAATAGACAACGGAACGGGAGCGTGGGTTGACCCCACGCTCCCGTTGTTTTACCCAGGCCGATGTTACGGCCAGTCAAGGGGAATCTGGCTTTAGGCGTCGTCACAGCCGCCGTTGTCGCCGAAGTGGACCTGGAGCTGTCGCGCCCGCTTGGCCTCGGCCTTGGGGACGGTGATGGTCAGGACGCCGTGGCTGTACTTGGGTTCCACCTTGTCCGGGTCCACGGAGTCGGGGAGCCGGAGGGCGCGGTGGAAGGAACCGGACCGGCGCTCCCGCATGAGGAAGGTCCCATCCTTTTCCACATGCTCCTCGGAAGTGCTGCCCTTGATGGTGAGGACGTTGTCTTCAATGGAAACCTGGATGTCCTCGGGCTTCACGCCGGGCATGGAGGCGCGTATTACGGTGTCGTCGCCCTGGCGCACGACGTCGAGGGGGACGGCCCACGCCTCGATCTCCGGCCCGCTTTCCGCGGGAACGTTGGGAGCGTCGCCGAACCGGCGCCACATGCGGTCCATGGTATCCTGCATCTGTCTGAGGTCCTGAAAGGGGTTCCATCGCTGCATCATGGTGATTCCTCCATTAAGTTCGAGTGTGGTGTGAATCTGGAGACGTTACTACGCCTGGAAGGAGTAGTACCGGACGCCCGGGAAGGGGACCCGGTATTCCATGTACCCGGGTCGAGGCTGGGCCGCCGGCTGGTCCCGGCGGGACTCTTCCAGGAATTGCTCGACTTCCTGGGCAAGGATGTTTCCGAGGGTTATTTCGGGTGTTTCGCCGGTAACCTCGGGGGCCTGGTTGCGGTCAAGAAGTTCAACAGTCGCCACGGTGTGACCTCCTGGTAATCAACATGATGCAAGTATATAGCTTGATATAAGTCATGTCAAGTAACTTTAATATCTATATCACTAACAGGATGTTGCATTGGCAGGTCTTTATCCCGCATGTATAATCATCAATGCGTTCAACAGGAGATGCAGGAAGGTGGAGCGGTGACGCAGTCCAGGGGAATTTACTTGATAAGCGTCGTGGCAAAGACGCTGGACATGCACCCGCAGACTTTGCGGAAGTACGAACGGGCGGGATTCATCGAGCCCCTGCGTATGGGCAGCCTGAGAACCTATTCGGACGAGGATGTGGCCCGGCTGCGGCTAATCAAGCATTTCGTCGAGGATATGGGCCTGAACCTGGCCGGCGTGGAGCTGGCGCTTCACCTGACCAGCGAATTGCTGGAAGTGAGGAAGGGACTCTCCGGTGGGCGGGTGTCGGCCCAGGTAGCGGAGTCGATAAAGCGGGTTGACGGGATGCTGGCTGCGTTGGGGGTGCGGGTAGTATCCCGTCCAAAGCGGGAGGAACAGCAGACAATTTCCCAACCGGGCGATGGGTGGTTCAAGGTGAATCCGGGCGAGGCGCTGGAGTTCCAATCGGGACCCCGCCGGGTCTCGTTCACGGTGGAGTAGACCGCTGGCTCACAGCGTTGGACGGGTCCGCCTTAAAGAGCAAAGGGGAGCAATGCAACGTGCTCCCCTTTCGCATGGTACTGGTCTGCCCTATGCCCTATCTTCCCACCGCCCGCAGGATGCTGTCCACCAGCTCGGGGCCGGGGGTGATGGAACCGTCGTCGACGCCGTGCATGGCCTCGACAATAGCGTCATTGAAGGGGGTTTCGACGCCGGTCTCCCGGCCCTTGGCGCAGATCAGCCCGTTCATGAAGTCTATCTCGGAACGGCGTCCCTTGTGCACGTCCTGGGCCATGGAAGCCAGCCAGTTGACCCGCCCTCCCGACTGGGACATGAAATCGTCCAGCTCCTCGAAGACGTCGCCCTTGTCGGCGTCGGCCCACATGGCGGCGGGCTTGCCGTTGATGGCGACGACATCCAGTCCCTGGGCCAGGCCCACCTGGGCAGCCTCCTTGCAGAGGTGGATGCGGATGGAGCGGCAGCGGGGGTCGGCAGCCATGTTCTGGGAGCCGAGGGTGGACATGGCGGATATGGCGTTGCCCATCCCGTTCTGGGACAGCTTGGCCCAGCGTTCCCCCCAGAGATTGTCGGTGGCGTAGGCGGCGTCTATGCAGTCCATCTTGCCAGCGATGTTCTCAGCCCGCTCGGTGATTGCGCCGTTCTGCTCGCCCACCCGGAAGACGGTGTGGCCGTTGTCCCGTCCCGGGGCCCCACCGCGGTTGACGTGCCCCGGCTCCCACAGGGCAACCTCGATGTGGGAGGCGATGCAGCCCAGCTCCCGGTCGTCGCCGACGATGGCGCCGATGACCGGGTCGTTCCAGCAGTTCTGGAGGGATATGAAGAATCCGTCGGGCTTGACGTAGCGCTTGATGAAGTGGGTGGCCCACTCGGTGTCGTAGGACTTCATGGAGATGAAGGCGTAGTCGAAGGGTTCGGTGATTCCCTGGGCGTCGGTCAGGTGAATGGCGTTGACCGGCACGGTGAAGTCTCCCTGGCTGCCGCTGGCCCGCAGCCCGTCCCTCCGCATGGTCTCGACGTGCTCGGGCCACATGTCGATGATGGTCACGTCCTCGTCTTCCCTGGCTAGAAAGGCGGCGGTGTAGCTGCCCAAAGCTCCGGCGCCCATGATTGCGATGCGGTCGCCCATGATGGTTCCTCCTCACTTGATGGCAAAAACTGTGCTGACGGTTCGTCCTTACTGCCGAGATTGCCTGGAATATGGCACCGGGACGAAACCCTTGTCAAATAATGGTTCCGCCCCCCGTTCCTGTATGTTGGTGAGCCTACCCCATCACCTCCGGCATCTCCACCAGCCGGGCGCTGTTGACGTGGGGGAGGCTGCGGATTTCCTCCATGACGGATTGGGGGACGGGGTCGTCGAGGCCCAAGACCATCATGGCGTTGCCCCGGGGGCTGAGGCGGGCCACCTTCATGTAGCTGATGTTGATGTTGTGCTGGCCGGTGACCGTCCCGACGGAGCCGATGGAGCCGGGTTGGTCCCGGTTGTCCACGAACATGAGGTAGGGCACCGAGGGGTCCAGGTCCACCGGGTAGTCGTTCACCCTGACGATGTGGGGGCCGTCCCGCAGGGATGTGCCGGTGAGGGTGACTCCCTCCCGGTTGGTGTGGAGGGTGACGGAGATGAGGCTGGGGTACTCGGAGCTTTCCGAGCTTTTCTGCTCGGTGATGCTCAGTCCCCGCCGCTGGGCCAGCACCGGCGCGTTGATGACGTTGACCTGCTCGGAAATGACCGGCGACAGCAGTCCCTCCAGCACCGAGGCGGTGAGGAAGGCGGTGTCGTGGTCGGCGACCTCGCCCTGGTAGCGGATGGTCACGCCGGCGAACTGTCCGTCGGCCAGGTTGGTAAGCAAGTTGCCCAGGATGTAGGCCACCGGCTTGAAGGGCGCCAGGACGGCCTGCGCTTCGGGCCGCAGGTTGGGAGCGTTGACGGTGTTGGCCGCCGGGCGGCCGGCCAGGACGGCCAGCACCTGCTCCGCCGCCTCAATGGCGACCTCCCGCTGGGCTTCCTCGGTGGACGCTCCCAGGTGGGGAGTGGATATGACGCGGGGGTGCTGGGCCAGGGTCATGTCCGCGGGGGGTTCTTCCGTAAACACGTCCAGGGCGGCGGCTCCCAGGGTGCCGGCTTCCAGAGCTTCCAGGAGGGCGTCCTCGTCCACCAGCTCGCCGCGGGCCACGTTGATCAGTCGGGTGTCGGGACTCATCAATCCCAACTCCCGCTTCCCGATGAGCTTGTTGGTGTTGGGGGTCAAGGGGGTGTGCAGGGTTATGAAGTCGGCGGTGGTCAGCAACTCATCCAGGGGCACCAGTCTGGCGCCGAACCGGGCGGCGAAGTCGGCGGACACGAAGGGATCGTGGACCAGGATGCGCATTCCGAAGGCCCGGGCCCGGGTCGCAACTTCGGCCCCCACCCGGCCCAGACCAACTATCCCCAGTGTCTTTTCCCGCACCTCGATCCCCATGAAGGCGCTGCGCCGCCACTCACCCTGGCGCATGGAAGCATGGGCCTGGGGGACGTTGCGGGCCAGGGACAGCATCAGGGCCAGGGTGTGCTCGGCGGCGGCTACGGTGTTTCCCAGGGGAGCGTTGACCACCGGGATGCCGGCGCTGGTGGCCGCTTCCAGGTTGATGTTGTCCACGCCGATGCCGGCCCGCGCGATAACCTGCAGGTCGCGCCCGGCGCGGATGACCGCGGGGGTTACCTTGGTCTCGCTGCGTACCACCAGGGCCTGGTAGTCCTTGATGGTTTCGACCAGTTCTGATTCCTGCAAGCCCCGCTTCACATCCACCTCAGCGGCGGTTCCAAGGAGTTCCAGGCCCTCGGGGGCGATTGCATCGGTGACCAGTACTTTTGACATAAAACTCGATTAGACCTCGTTTTTGAAATGTTCTATACGTGGGATGGGTGGGCCGGCGCCGCCACCAGGGCGTTATCCGGGCGGCAACCGTAGGTTTCTAAGATATAAAAGCCGGGATTTATCCGCAACTTTTCGTGTTTCTCTTGACCCTGTCCTGCCCCGTCAGTAGGATGGGTTGCGGCCTGCGGCCAACACCGTAATCGTGTCTAGCTTTCCCGATTTTCAGTCAGGGGGTCCGGTATGGCGGTCGACTTCACCGAAGAAACGGTCAGCGTCGGGGGATGTGATTTGCAGTTGTTCAGGGGAGGGTCGGGAGACCCGCTGCTGGTTTTGCACGGCGCCGGCGGCAACCGGGGTCCCCTGGGTTATGCCCAAGCCCTGGCGGAACATTACACCGTCTACCTGCCCTCCCATCCCGGTTTCGGGAAATCCGGCCGCCCGGACTGGATTGAGTCGGTAAGGGACCTGGCCCTCTTCTATACGTGGTTCCAGGAAGAACAGGGGTTGGAAGGGACGCGGTGCATCGGCTTTTCCATGGGAGGTTGGATGGCCGCCGAGATGGCCGCCACCCGCCGCCGCGCCTTTTCCAAAATGATGCTGGTGGGCGCGGCCGGTCTCAAGCCCCAAGGCGGTGAAATCGCCGACATCTTCATCATTACCCCGGCCCAGGTGGCCGAGTTGAGCTTCCATGATCCGGCGCAGGCTCCCGAGTACGACGAGATTTACGGCGGAACACCCACTCCGGAGCAGGCAGCCATCGCTGAACGCGACCGGGAGATGTCGGTACGGGTCTGCTGGAAGCCTTACATGCACGATCCGCGTCTGCCGTCGCTGCTGGAACGGGTCGCTATCCCGACCAGGGTGCTGTGGGGACGCCAGGACAAGCTGGTCCCCCTGGAATGCGGGGAACAGTATCAGCAGGTCATCAAGGGGTCCGACCTGGTGGTCCTGGGCGACTGCGGGCACTCGCCCCAAATCGAAAAGCCGCAGGAGTTCGTAGCGGCGGCGTTGGAGTTCCTCGCGTAGGTTTCCTGAGACTCAGCTGTGGGTGCGGTCACTGACGTTGCGTTGCGTGTACAGCGTGACCTTACAGACAGTTCCCCCGGCGGCGCTACGCCCATTGAGAAGTCCAAGAACTTGCCTTACAGCGTGTCAAAGCCGGCCCAGCCGGGTAGGGCGGCGGCCTGCCGGACCCAGGCCGCGAGTTGCTCTTCGTCAAGTTTCCCCTCATAGACATCGATCCATCGCGCGTCTTTGTCCTTGCCGGCTCCGGTTGGCTCGGGACTCAGGGATGCTCCATTGAGGAAGGTCACCTTAACGTAACGGGTGAAAACGTGGTAACTCACGAACCAACCATGGCCTTCGACGCCGTACCACGGCGAGTTCCACCTCACGGCTTTGCGCACATTGGGGACGTTTCGCACGATGAGGTCGTCGATGCGGCGTCCGACTTCGCGCTTCCAGCCTGGCATGGCCGCAATGTAGGCCTGCACCGGCGCGTCGCCATCGGCCTTCGCGATCTGGGGGTTGCCTCCCGAGAGGAGCACTACCTCCCCGTCGGCCTTCCCGGGGGCCTTTGTGGACGTCTTCGCTGGGTTTTCGGATGACTTGCGGGCCATCGGATTCGCTCCAGAACGCGCTTGGATCATGTCCTGGGAGTATAGCATTTCGTTGCATCTCTTCATCGCTTTGCCTCATCCCCGATCTTGTCCAGTGATACGAACTTGAGGATCATCCTCAACTCGAAAACGGGGCACGATCAGGTCCCTCAATGCCAGTCGTGGGCAGCGGGCATGGGAACCCGGGGGTGGATGCCCCGCACTTCGGAAGCGATCACGTTGGCGGTCCCGTCCCACCGGGAAACAGTCCCCCGCACCAGCAGCACCTGGTTGCCTAACTGCCGACGGCTCTGGTGGAACACCTGGGGCCACAGGATGACCTGGGCGTCCCCGGTCTCGTCCTCGATGGTGACGAACACCGTATCCTCCCCCCTGGGGTGCTGCCGGGCTATGGGCCAGCCCGCCACCAGGACCTCCTCCCCCTCCTCGGCGCAATCCACGGCGGCAGCGGGCAGGACCTGGGGGCTGAGGCTGGGCCTCACGAACTCCATCAGGTGTCCCTGGGGGTAGATGCCTATCACCCGGTACTCGCCGGCCATCTTCTCGTATTCTGTGAAGTCGGGAAGGCCGGGAACAGCGCCGTTCCCGGCGGCGGGAAAAGCCCGCTGCCCGTTCCTGCCGGGCCGGATGCCCAGACCCGAGTCCCACAATGCTTTCCGGCGGTTGGGGGTAAGGGAGTCGAAGACCCCGGCCAGGACCAGCGACTCCACCGCCTGTGGTTTCAGCCCAGTGCGCCGCACCAGGTCGGCGGGTCCGGAGTAGGGGCCATGCCGCTCCCGGTCCGACACGATAGCCTGGGCCGACGCAGTCCCCACGTCCTTGACGAACCGCAGTCCCAGCAACACTGAGTCCTCCTCAGGGATGCAGTCCAGACCGCTGCGGTTGATGCAGGGGTTGAGGAAGGGGACGCCAAAACGCCGGGCGTCCTGCTTCAGGGTCTCCACCGGGTAGAACCCCATGGGCTGGTTGTTGACCAGTGACACGAAGAACTCCACCGGATAGTACCGCTTCAGCCAGGCGGCCTGGTAGGCGGTGACGGCGAAGGCGTGGCTGTGGCTTTCCGGGAACATGAACTGCCCGTTGATCTTGGCGAAAATCCTGCCGGCGGTCTCCTCCGGCACTCCCTTCTCCCGGGCGCCCTCCAGGAAACGCCGCCGGTGCCGGGCGATGAGGTGTTCGTTGTTGGGCCGGGCGAAGGCCCGCCGTATCTCGTCGGCCTGGGCGGCGGTCATGCCGGCCACGTCGCTGATCAGCTGCACCACCTGTTCCTGCCACACGATGACGCCGTAGCCCCGCTCCAGGGCCCGCTCCTCCAGGGGATGGTCGTACTCCCAGGACGCCCCATGACGGTAGCGCTCCACGAACTGGCTCACGGCGCTGCCCTGGACACCCACGCCGGGCCGTATCAGGGCCACTTGGTAGGCCAGGTCCAGCAGGTTGCGGGACTTCAGCCGTTGCGCCATTTTCAACTGCGCCGGCGACTGGAGCAGGAACACCCCCTTGGACCGCCCGGCGTTGATCATGTCGTACACGGCAGGGTCGTCGGGAGAAACGCTCCCCAGGTCGGGGCGGCGGCCTTCCCTGGCCTCTATCAGGTCCAGGGCCTCCTCCAACTGGTCCAGCACCGGCAGGGAGAGGAGGTCGATCTTGGCGAAGTTGGCGTCGGCCACGGAGTCCTTGTTCCAGTCCATGATGTGGCGTCCAGGAGTGGCTCCGGCCCTCACCGGGACCAGTTCCGGCAGGGGTTCGCTGCTGAGCACCATGCCGCCCACGTGCTGGCCCAGGCTGCGGGGAGCATGCATCAGCTGGGGGGCCAGTTCCGTCAGCTCCCGCCAGCCAGGGGAGTCCACCCGGTCGCGGAAGCCGGGCCGGGCCTGCATTTCGTCGCGCAGCCTGGCCCCGTCGTGGGAGTGAAGCTGGCGGGAGAGGCGCTTCAGGTCTTCCCTGGGCAGCCCCAGGGCCTTGCCCAGGTCCTGGACAATGCCCTTGACCGAGTAGGTGGCTATGGCCCCGGCCAAGACGGCGTGTTCCGGCCCGAAGCGTTCATGCACCCGCCGGATGAGTTCGTCCCGCAGGGCGCGGGGGAAGTCCAGGTCGATGTCGGGCAGCAGGCTGGTGTCCTCTGAGATGAACCGCTCCAGGGTCAGGCCCCAGCGGAGGGGGTCCACGTGGCTGATGCCGATGAGGTAGCCCACCAGCAGGGCCACCGAGGAACCCCGGCCCCGGCCCGGGGGACGCTCCTCTAAAGGGGTCTCCGGGTGGGCCAAGCCCTTCTCTTCCATGATTTCCTGGGCCAGCAGGACGATTTCGCGGTAGAGCAGCAGGAAACCGGCCAGGCCGTGGCGCTCAATCAGCCGCAACTCCTCGTCCAGGCGTTCCCGCACCTGTCGGGACACCGCCCCGTAGCGGCGCTGAGCGGCCTCCAGGCAGAGGCGTTCCAGGTAGCTGCGGGGCGTGTAGCCTTCCGGCACCGCAGCGTCGGGCAGGGTATAGCCCAGGTCATCGGCCAGGTTGAAATCGCATTGCTCCGCGATTCTGACGGTGTTGGCGACGGCCTCCGGGTACCGCCGGAAGATTTCCTTCATCTGCTCCGGCGGCTTCAGGCAGAGGTGGTGGTTGGGCTGGATGTGGGGCAGGGCCTGCTCGATGGTGGTGTTGCGCCGGGCTGCGGCCAGGGCGTGTTGCAGGCGGCAGCGTTCCGGGCAGTGGTAGTGAACGTCGTTGGTGGCAACCATTGGCGCGCGGGTCTCGCGGGCCAGGGCCGCCAACTCCCGGTTGCGCTGGGTGTCCCCTTTGAGAAAGTTCTGCTGGAGTTCCACGTACACTCCCTCCGGGCCGTACCACTCCCGGTAATCGTCCAGCAGCCGGCGAGCCTCCCTGCGGCAGCCTTCCTCGATCAGCTTGGACAGCGGGCCGTCGCGCCCGCCGGTGAGCAATACCACGCCCCCGGCGTGTTCCGGCAGGTACGCCGGGTCCAGCCGGGGTTCGCGGCGGTCGGCGGCGTTGGCCAGGGTGAACAGGTGGGAGATGTTGGCGTAGCCCTCGCGGGTCTTCGCCAGCAGTACCAGGCGGGAGCCATCGGTCAGGGTAGGCTCGCCGCCGGTGATGGGCTTGATGCCCAGGCTGTTGGCCAGCCGGGCGAACTCCAGGGCGCCGCACAGGTTGGCGTCGGTCAGGGCCAGGGCGTCGTACCCGTACTCCCCGGATTGGGCCAGCAACTCGTGAACGTGGGAGGCCCCCATCCCGAAGGAATAGAAGCTCTTGGCGTGGAGTTCCACGTAACCGGCAGACACGGGAAGCCCTCCGGCTGCGCTATGGGTCCTGCCGGAACCAGCGGTTCTCCCGCAGGTCCCGGAACAGGGTCACCTCCCCGCCGTCCTCCCGTGCTGCCCGGTAATAGGTCCTGCCCAGGGGTTGGGGCATCCACCACAGGTCGAAGCACCAACAGTCTTCAATCCTGGCTATCCTCTGCCATCGCTCTCCCAGACGCACCGCCGCTGGTTCGCCCTCCGGTCCCTCCCGGACCGCCACCGGGGACGGCAGGGAAAGGGCTTTCATGCCGCCTGCACCGGAAGTATCAAGAGGGACCTGCATGGCCCGCATCTCCGGTGCCGGGTGCCAGGGGGCAACCGGAACCACCCGGTACAGGGCTGGTTTGCCGCCCGTCCGGGCCTGGAGCTGCCGTTCTGCCTCAGCCAGACGCCGCTCCCGGTCTCCCCGCAAGTCGGATGGCAGGCCCAGCTGCGTTCCCGATTCCCCGGTGAGGCTGGACAGGGCCAGGGTCGCTTCTTCCACCGGGGATTGGGGGTGGTCCGCCTCCAGCTGGCGCCGGATGATACGGGAAACCCCTTGCCAGTCGCCCATGGGATGCCTGAACCGGAAGTCCTTGTGCCAGGGCTGGGCCCGGTATAGAACGCACTCCAACGCCGCCCCGCCAGCGTACCGGCCCCGCATCCGGGGCTGGGTATAGGCCCGGCGCAGCAGGGTGTCCACCGCCGTCAGCAGCAGGTCCAGCGACGCCGAAGAGAAAGGCAGGGGAGCGTGTTCTACCACGGACTCCTCGTGCTTCAGAGGAACCACGAGACTGTCGTCAATGCCCTGGGCCAGTTCCCAAGCCCTCCGTCCCTCCGGGCCGAAGCGGTCGGTAAGTGCTTCTACCTCCATGGCCGCCACATCGCCCAGGGTGTGCAGACCAAAGCGGTGCATCTCCGCTCTGAGTCTTGCGGGGATGGGCAGCAGGCCCACCGGCCGGGACGCCAGGAAACCGGCCACATCCTGGGGAACTCTGGCCGTTCCCGGGGGGTCGCAGGTTCGGGCCGCGACATAGGCGGGAAACTTGGTTTCCGCCACGCCTGCTCTGGGCCCCAGGTTTTGGGGCACCGCGTTCAGCAGGGTGGTCACCAGGCGGGCCTCCCCGCCGTACAGGGCTTCCAACCCGTCCAGGCCGACGTAGGCCGTGCCCAGCTCCGCCCCCTCCACCCGGTCGCTGACTCCCTGCAAGGAGACGAGTATCCGGTGAAACGCCCGGCGGTAGGCAGCCTCATCCGCTTCCAGCACTACCCCGCCGGTCTGGCGGGACAGGGCCTGCTCCAGGGTCATTCCGGCAGCTACCCCCGACGCGGCCGGAAAATGATCGACGACCAGGGGCCTGCTCCCGGAGCGGTCAACGATGATGACGGGCCGGTCCCGCAAGTGGGGCTGCCTTTGCATTTCCAACTTGGCCCGCAGGTGGGTGATTAGGACACAGGCGATTGTCATGGTGCATCGTCCAGGACGGGGGAGACGGGCATGGGCGGCGGCCAGGACCTGCCTCGTTCCGCCAATCCAATGGCACGGTCGGCGCCGGGTTTCTGGACCGGGTGCTCATTTTCCTCCAGGATCCGCAGATCGTGGTGAGCGGTGCAGTCCTGGATGAACACCAGGATTCGGACCTGCTTGTCTCTCAATGCCATCTTCCCTGCTGCGGCTGGCCTTGGGTTGCGCTTCAGCCTGTTGCGCTTATTCCGGCTCAGATTCGGAACTGACTGCAACGGATGACTGTTCATAGTCATTTGACGGGTTTTGGCGCTTTCAGTTTTGTGCCGTCCGGGTCCCGGAATGTAAGGGACGCAATTGGCAGGAAACCGTCCTCGGTGCGGACTCGCTCGGAGGCTGCTCTGGAGAATCTTAAAAGAACTTATGTTCGGAAGTCAATAGCCCATTGGCTATCATCCGTCCAAATGCCAAGATACAAGCCCCTGTCCGGCTAACCGCAACTTCCGCCGACCATTCCCCCGTCATCCCCGCGTAGAGCCTGACGGACCATCCCCTAGCACAACTTTGCAATCATCCTGATATCCACGGCGGCTTGCCTTGACAGATTGGGGTGGCGGTATCACGATAACGGGAATGTTCCGAAGGCCCTTGCTCCGAAGGCTCTTGAAGGAAAACTGACTGCATGGCATTTCTTGACCTACGACCCAACCGATTGTCGGTTGGAGGCCAGTCCATCCATTACGCTTGGGTCATTGTGGCCGTTGCCACCCTGATGCGGCTCAGCACCTCCGCCTTCCGCTCTTCCTCGAGCGTTTTGATACCCCGGTTGGTGGAAACCTTTGAGTGGAGCTACGGCGCGGTAGGTGGAGCCTTCGCCCTGCAATGGGTTGTCTCGGGGATGTTCGGACCGGCAGCGGGCTGGATGGGCGACCGCTATGGTGTCCGCATAACCATGCTGGTCGGGGCCCTGCTTTTCATGGCAGGAATGATCCTGACCGGAATGGTCAGCAGCCTGTGGCAGTTCTACCTGTTCTTCGGAATTATTCTCAGCATGTCAATGGGGATTTTCCAGGTGCCATTGACCGCGGCGGTGACACTGTGGTTCCGGCGGCACCTGGGAGTGGGAATGGGGGCGTTGCAGGCGTCCCAGGGGGTTGGCCCGCTGGTGACGGTGCCGTTGATCCTGCTCATCGTCGGGGTATTCGGCGCGGGGGAGACGGGAAGGCACCTGGTGTCGTGGCTGCCGGGTATCGGGGGAGCGGAGAACGGGTTGCGGGCCGCCTTCTGGCTGCCGGGGATCGGCGGCGGATTGATGCTGATCGCGCTGATCCGGCTCTTCTACAACGAGCCGGGAGAAATAGGGATGCGGCCGCTGGGAGCCTCGTCTGACGAACCGGTGCGCCGGATGCAAAAGGGAGAAGTGGCCAAGGTAAGGACCCAGGTGTTCCTGAAGCGGGCCCAGCGCACCACTGCCTTCTGGAACCTGATCGGAATTCACTACTGGGGTTGCGCGGGCCACGCCATCATAATGGTCTTCCTGGTGGCCATGGCCGAAGCCGAAGGAGTCTCCCAGGCGGCCGCGGCGGGCACTTTCGTTGCCCTGTCGGTGACCAGCACGCTGACCAGATTTGGTGTGCCCATAGCGGCCGACCTGCTGGGAAGCAAGTGGGTCATGGCGGTGTGCTTCTTCCTGCAGGTCGCGCCAGTCGGGATCCTGTTCTTCGCCGATTCGGCCTGGATGTTCTACATGTTCGCCATTCTGTTTGGAATCGGTTTCGGCGGGGAAATGACGGCCTTCCCCATCATCAACCGGCAATACTACGCCCACGCGCCCATGGGCACGACCTACGGATGGCAGATGATGGGGGCTGGCCTGGGGATGGCCTCGGGCGCGGCGATGGGTGGCCTGCTGGTGGACCTGACCGGCGACTTCACGGCGACGATGGCACTGTCGCTGGTGTTGAGCCTGGTGGGAGTGATATCCATTCTGTTCCTGCCATCAACTTCGGAGCAGCAGATAGAGGACTGGGAGGACGATCTGCCGGAGGACGTGCGTACTCCCGCACCCGCTACCGGAGCGGCCTCGGGGGACGATTAGGTCGGTGCCGGTGTGGGGTTCGACCCCGCCGCAACCGCGTTCCAGCCGACCGCACAGCTGCGTCCGGCATAGCTGACAGTAACGTTACGCAGGAGGTTCTCATGCTCGACATCATTATTCGGAATGGGACCGTGGTTACACCCTGGGGCGTTGGGGATTGGGATGTGGCGATCCAGGGGGAACGAATCGTCGCGGTGGCGGCGGCCAACACCCTGACCGAGGAGGTTGGGCGGGTTATCGACGCCACCGGCAAGGTGGTCATACCGGGCGGAATTGAACCCCATGCCCACATCGCCGCTCCCATCATGGGACCGGGGAACCTGCGCACCGCGCCGCCGGAGGAAGTGAGCCGCGCCGCCCTCTTCGGCGGGACAACCACGCTCATGGACTTCGCCATCCAGTACCCCGGGATTGACATTGCCGAGTCGATACAGGAGCGGACGGACGTCTGGCAGGGCAACTCATACGCCGACTATTCCCACCACCTGATGCTGCTGGGCGCGATTCCCGAAAACATCCTGGGATCGTTGCATGAGCACGTCGAGGACGGGTTCGCCTCGGTGAAGATATTCACCACCAACATCCGGCCGCCGGAAATGAGCGGCGAGCCCCGCATGGTGCGGATGGGGCACCTTCACGATCTGATGGAGCAAATCCAGCGGAACGACGCCATGCTTATGGTCCACTCGGAAGACGACGACATGGTGCAGCACATGTACGAGAAGCTGGCCAGGGAAGAACGGAACGAGTGGTGGAACATGCACCTGGTCCACAGCAACGAGTCGGAGGACGTGTCCTTCCGGCGGGTGATCCGGGTGTCGGAGTGGACCGGCGCTCCGGTATATTTCGTCCACGTCAGCGCGATTCAAGGCATCAACGCCATCGGTGAGGCCCGCTCCAAGGGACTGCCCATCTACGGGGAGACGCTGCACAACTACTGCTGCTTCAACGCCGACAACTACAAGGAAGAGTACGGCATGAAGTACCACACCTATCCCTCGCTGAAGTCGGAGGAGGACCGGCAGGCGCTGTGGCGGGGCATCGCCCAGGGCGGTCTGAACACCATGGCGACGGATGAATACTGCACGAACTGGGCCCTGAAGGTCCAGGGGCGGACCGTGCGGGATGTGACCGGCGGACACAACGGAGCGGAGACCCGGGTGGGCGTCACCTACAGCGAGGGCGTAGTCCGCCAGGGGATGTCGCTGGAGCGGTTCGTTGATGTCACGTCGACCAACGCCGCCAAGATTATGGGACTCTATCCCCGCAAGGGAGCCATTGCTCCGGGCAGCGACGCGGACATAGTTTTAATTGATCCCAGCATCCAGCGGCCGCTGACCATGGACGACTTCCATATCTCGGACTACAGCATCTGGGAAGGCTTTGCTGCCTCAGGGTGGCCGGTGATGACCATCATGCGGGGCAAGGTGGTGGTGGAGAACGGGCAGCTGAATGCTTCCCTGAGCGACGGCCAGTTCCTGCGGCGGAAGGTCAACCCGGAGGTGACCAACCGGCCTGCCTGCTAGGGCGCTTCGTTCATCCCGTAGCCAACGTTCTTGACGGTGCGGAAGTACTGTCGTCCACCGGTCTCAATCTTGTTTCGGAGCCGGCGAATATGGACGTCCACGGTGCGGGTGCCCCCAAAGCCCTCCACCCCCCAGACGTCAGCCAGCAACTGACCCCGGGAGAAGACTCTGCCCACGTTCTCCATGAGAAACTTCAACAACTGAAATTCCATCCAGGCCAGCCCGACCCGTTCCCCGGCGACGGTTACCTGGTAAGTGTCCGGGTTGAGCGCGATTTCTCCCACCACCAGGGATGGTCGTTCCTGCTGGTACGGAGCTCGCTCGACCAGCCGGCGGATTCTGATGCTCAACTCCGCGGAAGTGCAGGGGACAACCAGGAAGTCGTCAGCTTCTTCCAGGATATTGCAGTTTTCCAGGTCATCGGGGGTTATGCAGTCCAGCAAGCCCGGTTTGGACGCCTTCCTGGCAGCCTGCCAGATACCCAGGTCAATGCCTTCGGTGGAGGCTCCCGGTCCCACGACTACGACGGTTGGCGCGGGGCCGGTGTTCCGCGTCTGCATTTCGGCGAAGGACGCCGGGGCAATCGGATTGCTGAATCGGAAATCCCCCTGGCTGGACAAGGCCCGTACCGCGGCGGCGGCCGATTCCCAATGCTCTCCGACCAGCAGGACGCTGATTGGTTCCTCACGGGCCGAGGCAGGACGTTCCCCTTGTTGCTGCATACCGGGTTCCCCACGAGCCGCGTCAAAGTAGCATATCCCGGTTCTCGGCCGGGAATAGTGCCATCCTGCCATAGCAGTGTTTCGCGGGGGTTACGCTAACGTAACCTTCGTGTTACGCTCCCCGCTTTCGCAACTGATGGATGGCAGGAGCGGCGGGGGCGTGGATTCTCGCCGGCGCGAGAATGACGGGAAGAGGGGAACGGCTCAGGGTTAGATGCCAGCGGGGGTGCAGCAATCGTGATTGCAAGGCCGTGGTCAGGTACCGTACAGGTCCTCGTCCGAGAAGAAGGGCTTGTCTATGTCCGGGTCGTGCTCTCCGGTGAGGGTGGCAGTATGGAGGCGGCAGGCCCGGTTCCACAGGACGATGATGGCGTTGTTGACTATGAATTGAGGCAAGCGCCGTCCGTATTCCTCGTAGGCCCATCCGCTGAACCCGGCACCGAAGAACTCCTCTAGGAAGGGGGTGGGCTCGGCGTCGGCGGAACAGGCCTCCAGGATTTCGATGGGGGCTTCCGAACACAACAGGCCGGGGCGGTCCAGGGCAAGTTGCAGGAACTGCTCCTCTTGTTCTCGGTCCATCAGTAATACACCAGGGCTGATTCAAAAACCGGCCCCCGGGAGCGGCGGCACACTCGGCATTCCAGAGGCGGCAGCCACAACCCGGGGGTTGATGAAAGGTTCCGGTTGACCGGGTCTACAGGTTCATCTGGGGGACCATGTACCTGCCCAGCTTGTTGTAAATCTGCAGGCGGCTGCGCTGGTTATCGACAACGATGAGCCGGTTCTTCTCGGCATCGTAGGCGATTCCGGTGGGAACGGCGAACCGCCACTCGGACTCCATGTTCCGCAGGTTGACCTCGCGGCGTCGCTTGATGTAGTCGGCGTTGGCGTCGACTGTCATCTTGGCCCACTTGGAAAGCTCCTGGGCATCGCCGGTCAGGGTGATGATGTAGGTGCCGTCCTTGTCGAAGGCGTGGACGCAGCCGGGATGGTGCCCGTTGTCGCCCCAGTCGCAGACGTAAACGTCGCCCTGGGGGTCGACCGCAACGTCGGTAGGCTTCTGGAGGCAGCCCCGGCCTTCGCCGGGCTGTCCGATCTGGGCCAGCCACTCGCCGCCGGGGGTGAACTTCTGGACTCGGTCGTTGAGGTGGTCGGCCACGTAGACGCAGCCTTCGGCGTCGGTGGTGATGCCCCAGGGAGAGTTGAACTGGCCGTTGCCGTCACCCTGTCCGCCCCAACCGAGGAGGAATTGCCCATCGCTGGTGAACTTGCGGACCTCGTGACTGCGGCCGTCGGTGACATAGACGTTGTCATCGGCGTCAATGGCGATGTTGGCCACGCCGTGGGGCCGCCCGTCTTCGTTCTCCAGGGCGCTCCACCTCTTCTGGAAGACGCCTTCGGAGTCGAAGACTGATACCTGGTTGAGCCATTCGTCGGAGACGTAGACGCTGCCCTGGCTGTCGACGGCCACGCCGGAGCCCCAGATGAATTCGCCGTTGTTGGAGCCGTACTTGGAAAACTCTCCAAGGAACTCCTCGTCGCCGGGGGTGGGGCCGACGCTGAGCCGACTGACCCGGGCCCCGATGCCGGTACGGTTCCAGGCAACGTTGCTGATGCTCTCGCTGCCCCGGTTGACGATGTACATGAGATTGTCTTTGCCCAACGCCACCGAGACAGGCTGACTGAAGCCCATTCCAGACTGCGAGCCGCGGCCCACGGAATGGCTGTAATCGTAAGTCCTGCCTGCTGCTACTTGTGTCAGCATTTTGCACCTTTCAAGTTGGTTTGTTTCCGAATCGGCGGTGGATGTTGCCGGATGTTGACCCCGGCGGCTACTCGGACGTAAAGCGTATCCGGCCGAACAGTTTCTTGGAGACCAGGCGTTCCTCCACCGGGTCAACCTTCAACATGAAGGTTTCCAACGTGGTGGCCCCCAGCAGGTACTGGTCGTCAGGCCCGAAGATGCAAGGGCAGGGATATTCCCTCTCGTCAATGGCGACGTTGACCATGCCGAACCCGTACTCGACAACGCTGCCATCAGCCAAACTGTAACGTCCTTGTTCCGAGGGTGTCACGTTCATCTTCGCCAGCAACGACGCAGAAAACACGGAGTGAATTGACCCGGTGTCCACCATGGCTTCCACCGGGGTCAATTCTCCGCTGCCCAACCGTCCTATGCCCACGTTGACCGCGAAGGTCCCCATGGCTAAACGAACTGGGGCTTCTCGAAGACGCCGCCGACCAGCGGCTGGGCGTCGAGACCCATCCAGTCTTCCAGGATGGTGGAGTAGACGCCGCGGAAGTCCAGGTTGGGAACAAGGTCGCCCTGCTCCAGGTCTTCGGGAGCGGTGGAGGGGTACTCGCTGTATTCGCCGCCCTTGACGTTCTCGCCGAGGACGAAGGCGACGCCGCCCGCGCCGTGGTCGGTGCCGGAGCCGTTGTCGTGGACGCGGCGCCCGAACTCGGTGAACATCAACAGGATGACGTTGTCGCCGACGTTGTTCTCCTTGAGGTCGTCGAAGAAGGAGGCCACGCCCTCGGAAACGTCCTTCCACAGCTTGTCGTGCATCCCGGTCTGGTTCGAGTGGCTGTCGAAGCTGCCGTGGTCGCAGTAGAAGATGCGTGTGCCCAGGTCGGCCATGTGTACCTGCGCGATACCCTTGAGCTTGTTGGCCAGCGGGGTGTCGGGATACTCAACATCGGAGGAGTACCGCTGCGGGGCCACCTTGAGGATGTCGGCGGCGGCCAGGGAGTCCAGGCCGGTCTGGCCCAGGTAGTCCATGACGAAGCCGGAGCCGATGGTGGGGGAGTAAAGGCGGCTGAAGCGGTCGATTATCTTGGTTCGCTGCTCCTGCTCGGCGATGCCGGTGAGCATTCCGAAGTTGTCGAGGTCGTCAACGCAGGAAACGGGGACTCCGGGTAGGGCCAGCGCGCGGAAGAGGCTGGGGCCGAAGCTGACGGTGGTTACCACGTTTTCCTTGTTGGGGTCGATCTCACGGGTGGCGCGGCCCAGCCAGCCCTCAGTGCCCAGCTTGTCCGGCTCGCAGGTGTGCCAGATGTCCATGGAGCGGAAGTGGGAACGGGGGGAGTTGGGGTAGCCAACCCCGTGGAGGATGGCCATGTTGCCCTGGTCGTAAATGTGCTTGATGGGCGCCATTTCCGGGTGGAAGCCCACCTTGTCGTTAATCTTGAGGACGCGCTCTTCGGCGATGCCGACGGCGGGCCGGTTGTCGTAGTAGCGGGGGTCGGTGTAGGGGATGACCGTGTTGAAGTAGTCGTTGCCGCCGCTGAGCTGCAGGACTACCAGAACCGGGTCTTTCTTGGTCGAGGTCATTGCTGGTTATCCTCCTAAGTTTAGCCGTGGGATTTGTTTCTGAATGGGCCTTCGGGCTTAACCCTGTAACAAGCGAGACTTTTGGACGCTAGACTCCTCGCCGGAAATAACACCTTATACAAGCGGTTGACCGCTGACCCTCAGCCTCCCCGGAGAGCCAGTGCCACCAGAGCTGCGATGACACCGCCCAAGCCGGCCAGCATTACGCCGCCCAATCCCAAGATTGACAGCAGAATTTGCCGCTGCCCGGCCCGTAAATCCTGGACAGCCAGGGATAACTCGGCCACGCGTCCCTCCAACATGCCCAACTGTCCTTCCAACGCGGGCCGGATTTCGCTGTCTGTTGCCATTTAGTTAAGGGCCTTTCCGGCAATGAGCGGGGATTTGACTTCCCCGCTCATCTCATTTGATGGATCTTATGCGTACTGGTAGTCGCGCAGGGAGACGATGAGCTGCAGCAGTTCGGACACGCGGTCGGCCGAGGCGGAAGCGTCACCCCAGGTCAGAGCGCCGCCGGCAGCAGCGTGGTCGATCAGCTCCTGGCGGGTCTCGGCGTTGACTTCCAGCGGCCCCATCAGGTCGAGGCAGTTGTCGACAAAAGCCTCGGGGGAGAGGTCGCCATTGGCCCGGAGCCGGTCGATGATGGACTGGACTCCGGGGCGCTCAACATCGCCCACCAGGTCGGCGGTGAAGTTAATGCGGCGCATCAGCGAGCCGCTGTTGATCCACTCGACGCCGGTGTGCCAGCCCTCGACGCTGGGGGGATTGAGCAGGTCCTGGCCCATGTACTGGGCCTGTCGGGACAACTCGCCGATTCCGGGAGCGGGGAAGCCGTATCCTCCGACCAGCTTCATGGTCCCGACGACGACTTCGGCGGGGTTCTTCAGCCGGGCATAGCGGGACTCCTTGAAGAAGTCCGAGTTGAACAGGACCCGGAGGACGGACTTGATGTCGTAGTTGGACTCGACGAAGGTGTCGGCCAGCAGGTCGATGGCGTCCTGGTCCCTGGGAGGAGTCACGGCCCACGCCGGGACCTGGGCCTCGTCGGCCACAAAGTAGTTATAAAGGTGGCGCGCGATGAAGGTGGCGGTGGCGGGGTGCTGGCAGACGATGTCGATGATGTCGTCACCGTCGAAATTTCCGGTCTCGCCAAGGAAGGTCTTGTCAGTGTTGTCGTGGTCTTCGGGCAGGTAGGTGAAGTGCCAGTCGTGCCGGCCAATGGGACCCCGGGGGAGCTTGGGCTCGATGGTCCAGCCGGTGAAGGCCCGGGAGGCTTCCCTGACGTCCACCTCAGTGTAGTTGCCCACGCCCATGCTGAACAGCTCCAGAAGCTCACGCCCCCAGTTCTCGTTCACCGCGTCGGCGTGGTTTTCGCAGTTGTCCAGCCAGTAAATCATGGCCGGGTTCTTGGCCAGCTCAAGGATGAGATCCTTGTAACTACCCATTCCCTTTTCGCGGAACATGGCGACCATGCGGACTATCTCGTCATAGTGGTCGACCTTGGATACGCCGGTGGCGAAGACCTGGTGCCAGAAGAGGGCCATCTTCTCTTCCAGGGGCCTCTCGGTGTTGACCATGAACCAGAGCCATTCGGCAGCGCCCATTCCGGGGAGAGTGCCGGGCTTCCAGGTCCAGGGGTGGTAGCGGACCAGCTCGTAGCGGTCAAGGGCAGGCTTGCTCTCGGGATTTAGAAGCTCTTCAACAGTGGCTTCGTATCCCCGGGCAGCCCGCTCCTCTAGCTCCTCCCGAGTAGCGCCGAACCCGGCCCGGCGCATCAGGTGGGCCATCAAGGCTATATCTTGGTTTCCCATAGATCGTCCTCCTTAGTATTGGCGGATTCAATACCTGTTTAACATCCTTGCAAAGGTAGAAACGATTATCGGGTAGCCGCGTTTGGAATGTCAAATTTCGCCTGTATTTTCCGTGCTCAATTACGTGCCAAATGTTGTTGACAACCCCATGCAATCATGCTAGTTTGCCTCAACTCGTTCGGGGACGGGCCTGCGGCTCTTCCATGCGTGGTTATCACTGCAGCATTCAGGAGGAAATTCCTCCAGCATCGCACCGGACCTGTGCTGCCGGGGAGCCCCGCCACCGCACCCGACGGGCAAGTAAGGAAAAGGGGGAAGAAACGATCCATGAAACGGTATTACCCCGGAACCCGACTATTTTTGGGCATAGCAGTATTGTTGTTGGCCCTCGCGGCCGTCGCCTGCGGGTCGGCGGCTGAGACCCAGGAACAAGCCCCGGCGGCAGCCCAGGAACAACCCGCCGCTCAGGCCGCTCCCGCAGCGCCGCAGACGGACACAGGGAGTTCAGCCCCCGCAGCCTCTTCGGGCAGCGGCTCCATGACCATGGAAACGGCGTCGGCTGCCCCCACCAAGGCCCCCGCCGACAGCGCAATGGCGGCCAAGCCGATGGGAGTGGACAACTTCACCATCATGGTGACCAGCCAGGGCAATGAGAAGTTCACCCACAAGTACTCTTCGGGCGAGAACAACCTGTGGAAGCGCCTGAGCCACACGTGGCTGCTCGGCGCCAACTTCACCGACGGCAGCCTGGTGATAGACCCGGCGACCAGCATCGCCAGCGATTGGGAAATTGCTGCCGACGGGTTGACCTGGGAGTTCACCATACGGGATGACATCCCCTTCCACGACGGCTCCTTCGTTAATGTTGATGACGTCTTGTTCAGCAACAGCTTCAACGTTTCGGAAGAAGCCACGGGAGTTTCGACGGTGCGGGTTGCCCGCGAGATCACCAACCGGGAGATCACCGGCCCCGACACCTTCGCGGTATCCACCAAGACTCCCCTGGGCAACCTGGGAGCGGCGTGGTCGGAAATTGACAACACCACTCAAGGGGCCATCTACAGCGTAGATTACTATAAGAGCCTTCCGGAAGGGGAACCGGTGGAGAACTGCACGCCGGTGGAGTTCTGCGTGCGGTTCAGCGAGTTCGAGAAGAACCCCTCCCCCGGCATGGCCGGGGCCTATAAGGTAATCGAACACCGTCAGTCGGAAGAACTGGTCTACGAGAAGTTCGACGACTACTTCCTAGCCGACCAGCGCCCCTATCCCTTCCAGCAGATTTCCCTGCAGCTGGTCCCCGAGCTTTCCACCAGGGTCGCGGCTCTGACGGCCGGCAACGCGGACCTCATCGAGGCCGACCTGACCGTCATCGACCAGATCCAGGAAGGCGACGGCCAGGTGATGTACGTCGAAGAGGCGGTGCACATCTGGATCAACGCCAACGGTTGTGAGCGGGAGACGGACAACGACGGTCAACCCATCATGTGCAACAACCCGGACATCCGCTACGCGCTGGACTACGCCATCGACAAGACGGTGGTGCAGCAGCTGTACGGCGGCGAAGGGGTATTCACCATCGCCGGATACCAGGGTATCGGCAGCCCCTCCGGCTTGGGCTACGAGGAGAACATCGCTCCCCTGCCCTTCGACCCGGACAAGGCCCAGGAGCTTATGGCCAACGCCGGATATCCCAACGGCGACGGCTTCAACGGCGGGCGGGTGTTCCCCATTCACACCTGGACCGGCGCCGGAGCCCCGCTGACGGTGGAGGTCTCCGAACTAATCTGCAACATGTGGAAACAGAACCTGGGCATCAACTGCGAAGTTAACGTAGGCGAAGAAGTCTCGATGAAGAAGATCCAGTATGCCGGCGAGATCGCCGGTCAGTACCTGGTCCGCACCAACGAGAACACCTTCGACGGCGGACGGCGGATGCTGGGCCGCTACAGCGCCGACGGCTACATCGCCAAGGACCCGGACCTGGCCGACAACATCATCAAGCCGGCCCTGGCCACCATCGGAACGCAACAGGAACGGCACGATGCCTACAACAAGGCTCTGAAGGCCGTGTTCGACAAGCACTACGACTTCAGCCCCGGCTACCTGAACCAGCCCTACGGCGTTTCCGCCAGGGTTGGGACCTGGGACCCGTGGCCGCTGTCGCCCTATCCCAGCGCCCTTTGGACAATGACGTTCAAATAGGCCAAACACGGGTCACGCTTAACCCTGAATAAGGGTGTTCACCATCGGTCAAGGAGGGCCTTACCCGGCCTTCCTTGACTTTACGTAGAGGAAGCGTTGTAATTTGGCTGTCTGCCCGGGAGCCTCAAAAAGGGCGGCGGGGCCAACAAACCAGGGGAGTCAATGCAAAGGTTCATAGCCATACGAATTGTTCAATCCGTTTTTACGCTGCTGGTTCTCAGCGCCGTGGTCTTCTTCGGCGCCGAGCAGACCGGCGATCTGGCTCTGGTCCTGTCCACTGCTGATACAACCCAGGCGGAATTGGAAGAACTCCGGGTCAAGCTTGGCCTGGACAAGCCGGCTTACATCAGGTACGCCAACTACTTGGGAAATCTCTTCCAGGGCGACCTGGGCAACTCGGGAGTCAAGCGCCGCCCGGTCATTGAAATGCTGGCCGAAAGGCTCCCCGCCACTCTCCAACTGGCGGCGGCAGGACTGCTTGTAGCGATGGTGGTGGGCATCCCCCTGGGCATCATCGCCGCCATCAACCGGAACACTTTCATCGACAAGTTCGCCAAGGTCTTCGCCATCGTCGGAATGTCGGCCCCCCAGTTCTGGATCGCCATCATGACGATCATGCTGTTCGCCGCCTACTGGAAAATCCTCCCGACCCACGGCAAGGGGGGATTGGACCACTTCATCCTGCCGTCAATCACCATCTCCCTGTTCATCATGGCCGGTTTCATGCGCCTCACCCGCTCCAGCATGTTGGAGGTCATGGACAGCGAGTTCGTCAAGTTCGCCCGCATCAAGGGCCTGAGCGAGCGGATGGTCGTCTACAAGCACGCGCTGAAAAACGCCATCATCCCAATCCTGACCTTCGGCGGAGTCAGCTTCGCCGGTCTGCTCAACGGCGCCATCGTCATCGAGGTTGTCTTCGCCTGGCCCGGCCTGGGAAGGTTGATGCTGGACAGCATCCGGGAAAGAGACACCCAGGTAATCATGGCGACCATTCTCACATCCGGCTTCCTTTATATTCTCATGGCAACCATCGTTGATATACTCTATGCCTACGTCGATCCCCGGATCAGGTTCGCGTAGCGGAGGTATCAAGCGCCCATCCTGCGGGATGCCGGAAGACCACCCTAACTTCGGAGGAAACCCGTGGCTACAGCCACCAACGACTCAACCATTGAAGTAAAACAAAGCGCGGGCCTGCAGCGCCGGTGGCGGCAGATGCAGGAACTTCGCCTTCCCTGGATCCCGATTTTCGTCCTGATGGTGCTCCTGGTCTGCGCCGTTTTCGCCAACTTCCTGGCTCCTTATGACCCCAAGGAGATCGATGTGCTCAAGGGCGTCCAGCGTGTTGGCCCCTTCCAGACGTCGGAAAACCTGCTCGGTGTCGATATGCTGGGCAGGGACATGCTCAGCCGCCTGATTCACGGCGCCCGCATCTCGGCTTTCATCAGCCTGGTGTCCCTGGGCTTCGGCGCCGCCGTCGGCACCGCTATCGGCATCGCCTCCGGGTACTTCGGAGGAAAGACCGACGCCTTCATCATGCGGTTATGCGACGCGGTTATGGGGTTCCCCACCATCCTTCTGGCCCTGATCATCGTGGCCATCCTGGGGGCCGGCATCCTCAACGTCATCCTTGCTATCATGGCCACGGTCTGGGCCAGGTTCGCCCGCCAGATCCGCGGCGAAGTGCTGACGCTGAAGGAACGGGACTTCGTAACCATGGCCGTGGTGGCGGGCGTCCCGGCTCGCACCATCATGGCGCGCCACATCTTCCCCAACGTGGTCAACACGGTGCTGATCGTGGTCAGCCTGTTGGTGGGACAGACCATCCTGCTGGAGGCTTCCCTCAGCTTCCTGGGCGTAGGTGTTCCTCCCGGCGAGCCGGCGTGGGGCATCATGGTCTCCGAGGGAAGGAACAACCTCATCAACGTCTGGTGGCTGTCCCTGCTCCCCGGCCTCGCCATAACCTCCGTGGTTATCGCCATGAACCTCTTCGGAGACTGGCTCAGGGACACCCTGGACCCCAAGCTGCGGCGGACCTGATTCCCGGCTAAATCTGCAAGGGCGGAGTTGATACAGTGGCAGAAGCTCCCATACTTGACGTTCAAGGGCTCAAGACCTATTTCTTCACCCGCACCGGCGTGGTAAAGGCCGTGGACGGCGTGAGTTTCACGCTGAATCCCGGCGAAACCCTGGGAATCGTCGGCGAGTCGGGCTCGGGCAAGAGCATGACCGCGCTCTCCCTGATGCGCCTGGTGCCCCAGCCCGCGGGACAGATCGTGGAGGGCAGGATTCTCTTTGAGGGCGAGGACCTGGTGCAGAAGACCCAGGCAGAGATGCAGCACATCCGCGGCCGCGACATCTGCATGATTCTTCAGGACCCGATGACCTCGTTGAACCCGGTGTTCACCGTGGGCAACCAGGTTGTCGAGACCGTCCGGCAGGGCGCTCCGGACCGGTCGACCGGGTTGAGAGACCGCGCTATCGACCTTTTGTCCAAGGTCAAGATTGCATCGCCGGAAATACGGTTCAGCAACTTCCCCCACCAGATGAGCGGAGGGATGCGCCAGAGAGTCGTCGGAGCCATCGCCATCGCCGGGGCCCCCAAGGTACTCATCGCCGACGAGGCTACCACCTCCTTGGACGCGACGATCCAGTACCAGTACCTGGCCCTGCTCAAGGAACTGCAGGAAGAGACCGGGATGGCCATCATCTTCATCACCCACGACTTCGGCATCGTGGCGAAGATGTGCGACCGGGTGGCGGTGATGTACGCCGGCAAGGTCGCCGAGATCGCCGATGTTCGCGACCTGTTCAACAGCCCGGCTCACCCTTACACCGAGGCGCTGATGCGCTCGGTTCCCAACGTGGACGAGGACGTGGACTTCCTCTATTCCATCGAGGGCCAGCCTCCCGCTCTGGACAACCTGCCGCCGGGATGCACCTTCGCCCCGCGTTGTCCCTACGTTTTTGACCGATGCCACGAGGAATTCCCTGACCTGGTCAACGTCGGGTCAGGACATAGCGCGACCTGCTGGAAACTGGAAGAAGGGGGCTAATATGGCTACGGCAACCCAAGAAGCTACGGACGCCATAATCCGTCTCGAGGAATGCAAGAAGTATTTCCCCGTCACCAAGGGACTGGTCATCCGAAAGGCCATAGGCCAGGTCAAGGCGGTTGACGGCATATCTTTCGAAATTCGCCAGGGCGAGACCTACAGCCTGGTGGGAGAGTCCGGCTGCGGCAAGACCACCACCGCCAAGATGGTGTTGCAGGTCGAAACCCCCACGGATGGCATCATCAAGTTCAACGGCAAGAACATGGCCGAGTTCAACACGGCCGACCGCAAGACCTACCGGTCATCGGTCCAGGCCGTGTTCCAGGATCCCTGGAGTTCCCTCAACCCCCGCATGAAGGTTGGTTCGATTATCCTTGAGCCGCTGCTTACCAACCAGACCATGGGCAAGCACGAGGCCAGGGAGAACCTGGAACGGCTGCTGCGGGACGTTGGATTGCACAACTTCCAGGCCGACTACTATCCCCACGAGTTCAGCGGCGGACAGCGCCAGCGCATCGCCATCGCCCGCGCACTTTCGTTGCAGCCCCAGGTAATCGTGCTCGACGAGCCGGTGTCGGCCCTGGACGTGTCCATCCGCGCCCAGATCATGAACCTGCTGAAGCAACTGCAGGACCAGTACGGGGTCAGCTACCTCCTCATCGCCCACAACTTGGCCACTGTCCGGTACATGAGCCACCACGTCGGCGTGATGTACCTCGGAAAAATGGTGGAGGAAGCTCCCACCAAGGCCCTGTTCGCCAACCCCATGCACCCCTACACCAAGGCCCTCATCGCGGCGTCCCTCCCGGCCCATCCGGACATCCAGCGCGAGGACCTGGTGCTGTCGGGCGAGGTCCCTTCGCCGTTGAACCCCCCCTCGGGCTGTACCTTCCATCCCCGCTGCCCCTTCGTGATGGACCGGTGCTCGGCAGAAGAGCCTCAACTTCGGGAGCTGGAGCCGGAACACTGGGTGTCGTGCCACCTGTACTGACGGCTGTAAGCCAGGCCAAGACCAACTGGGGCGGGTTCGGACCCGCCCCTTTCTGTTGTGCCGACTCTACCGGGCTCCAATTGATAAGGAATGGCCTGCATCGTATAATTAGGCCACCAATATACCCCCATTCCTCGGGAGGAAACCCAAATGGTTGATGTCCTGACCGGTACTTTTACAGTCAAATCTGGCCACGCCCAGATGCTCAAAGGCGGCGTGATCATGGACGTGGTCAACGCCGAACAGGCCCGTATCGCCGCCGAGTCCGGCGCCGTCGCAGTCATGGCCCTGGAGCGGGTCCCGGCAGATATTCGGGCCGAGGGCGGCGTCGCGCGAATGACCGACCCGGTGAAGATCGCCGAGATCATCGACGCGGTGAGCATCCCCGTAATGGCCAAGTGCCGCATCGGGCATTTCGTGGAGGCACAGGTCCTCGAGGCCATGGGCGTCGACTACATCGACGAGTCCGAAGTGCTGACCCCCGCCGATGAAGTCCACCACGTCTGGAAACACGACTTCACCGTTCCATTCGTCTGTGGTTGCCGCGACCTGGGCGAAGCCCTGCGCCGCATCTCGGAAGGAGCGGCCATGATCCGCACCAAGGGCGAGGCCGGCACCGGCGACATAGTCGAAGCGGTCCGCCACATGCGGGCAGTTCAGGACGCCATCCGCAAGCTCCAGACCATGCCCGAAGACGAACTGGTGGTCGAGGCCCGCAACCTGGGCGTCAGCCTCGAACTCCTCCAGAAGACCAAGGAGGAAGGCCGCCTGCCCGTGGTCAACTTCGCCGCCGGAGGCGTGGCCACTCCCGCCGACGCCGCCCTGATGATGCAGCTGGGAGCCGACGGTGTCTTCGTGGGCTCGGGCATCTTCAAGTCCGGCAACCCCGAGCAGCGCGCCCACGCCATCGTCCAGTCGGTGACCCACTACAACAACCCCGGCATCATCGCCGAGGTTTCCAAGGACCTGGGAGAGGCGATGGTCGGGATCAGCGCCCGCAGCATCCCGCAGGATGAGCTGCTCGCGCCCCGCAGCGTCTAGGAGACCATCTATAGCTCGGGGACAACGAGACGGAGAGAACGCATGACGGCCGAAGACATCATCGCCGCCAACCTGGCCGTGGTCGAGGCCCACTTCCACAGCGAAGCCGTTAACGAGGTCGAGGCCGCCCTGGACCTGTACACCGACGACGTGGTCTGGGAAGCTCCGGCCCGCGACCTCGTGTTCTATGGCAAGGGACCCGTTGCGGAAAACTACCGGAACATCTTCGCCGCCATGGCCGACGTGGAGTTCCAGAATCTGGACCGTTACGCTACCACCGACCGGGTCACCGACGACAGCATCGTGACCTTCACCCTGGTGCAGGACGGCCTCTGGCCCTTCCCGGTGGGGCAGAAGGTGGAAATGCGCCTCGTCCACATCTTCGAGATGCGCGACGGCAAGATCAGCAAGGAAATCGCCTTTGAAATGCCACGGGCCATAGACTAGGACGGCGGTCCGCCAAGGAACGGGTTTCGGCAAGGGCCTCTTGATCCCCCCAACCCCCGTGGACCAGCAATACAATTCAACAGTCTGCAGATTTGAAACCAGACAACGTCGCGGACCGCTATCCTCATCTCACCGTAGGAGTCCTGGCGGTCCAGGGAGATTTCATCGAGCATATAGCTATTCTGGGCCGCCTGGGTGTGGCCGGACGGGAAGTCCGTCTCCCCGAACAGCTTGATGGGCTCGACGGCCTGATAATCCCGGGCGGAGAAAGCACCACCCTCAGCCGGTTGATGAGTCTTTACGGCCTCCGCGAACCCGTGGCTCAAATGGCCCGGGAAAACAAGGCGGTGTGGGGAACGTGCGCGGGCATGATCATGTTGGCCCATGAAATCACCGAGGAGGACCCCGTCCCGTTGCAGCTGATGGACATTGGGGTCCAGCGCAACGCCTTCGGCCGACAGGTGGACAGCTTCGAGCAGGACCTGGACATCGCAGACTTCGACTCTGCCCCCTTCCACGCCATCTTCATCCGTGCTCCCGTTATCATCCGTGTTGGCGACGACCTCAAAGTGTTGGCCCGGCTCCCCGACGGACGCCCGGTGGCCGTGCGCCAGGGCAGCATGATGGCCACCTCCTTCCACCCCGAGTTGACCGACGATCTCCGCTTCCACCGGTACTTCCTCGACCTGGCTTCCATGCCTCCCGGGACCCGCCAATGAACCAGCAGTTTCGCGTCAGCGATATTCTGCGTGGCTTGGCCATGAACACTCCCGTAGGGCCGAACTTCGCCAGTCCCGATGGAGGCCGCCAGTCCCAGACCGGCCTGGCGCTCTGGAAGCGCATGGTCTGGGAACAAAAGCACCGCCTTACCATCGTCGCCTGGAACGGGCTGCATTTGGACGGCCTGGTTTCTGCCCGCACTGCCACCGGCCGGGTCTTCCAGGTCGATCATCTGCATCTCCCCCACCTTCAATCCGGCAACGGGGCCGGGCCGGGCATCTCGGACAGCAAAGAGGAACTCGGGTCGGTGGAGCCGTTGCGCCTGTTGGAATCCCTGGTCAAACTCGCCGGCTCCCGGGGTGCGGATCGCTTGTTCCTCCGCCTGCCCAGCGGCTCTCCCGCTCTCCGTCTGGCCCAACAGACGGGTTTCTTTCCATATTTCCAGGAAATCCAGTGGGAAGGGGATGCCCCGGAACCCTCCCTGGACTCCCAGCAAACATCCTCCCTGTTTTCCGTCAGGCAGTCCGAGGACGAACACAGGCTGTTCCAGCTGTTCTCCGACTGCACCCCGGCTCCCGTCCGCCTGGCCGTCGGGGTGACCCTGGAACAGTGGCAGGACTGGCAGTCCCTCTGGCCCCGCCAACGGCAGGAATGGACAGCCAGCGCGGAAGGCCGAATTCGGGGCTGGGTCGCGTTGTCCCACAGCAATAACGCCGTGGAAGCCAGGCTGATGGCCCAGCCCGATTGGCCGGAAATGACCAGCCTTTTGATCATGCTGGCCACGGAAAGCCCCGGGCCCCACCGGTGGCTGGTGCCCGATTACCAGGCCCAGGTCAGCGAACGGCTGCACGCCATGGGATGGCGGGAGACCACCCGGTATAACATGCTCATAAACCGGGTTGCCGTGCCGGTGGAATCTCCCGGCATGGCGCCCGTGGAGGCCTGAATTGGCGACGGTGGAACGGTCGGTGCAAGGGGAGTTGGAGGTGCTGCTGGAGGTGCTGCCTGCCAGGATTGCCGCCGAGCTTCGGGAACGGGACGACATCGACGAGCTCCTCGAAGTGGTGCTCGATCTGGGCCGGGCCCCGGAGGCCCGTTTCCTGTCCGGCGACCTGCACCTTGACCAGGAAGAAGTCAGCCGCGGAGACCTCGATTACGTCACCAACAAGATCGGTGATTTCGGCGACGACAATCGGGCCGGCATCGAGCGCACCCTCCACCGCATCTCCGCCATACGCAACCGGAAGGGACAGGTGGTCGGAATCACCTGCCGCGTGGGCCGTGCCGTCTACGGCACCATCAAGATCGTCGAAGACCTCGCCTTCTCCGGCAAGAACATCCTCCTCCTTGGCCGTCCCGGCGTTGGCAAGACCACCATGCTGCGGGAGATGGCCCGGGTCCTGGCCGACGACGCCCTCAAGCGCGTCATCATCGTTGACACTTCCAACGAAATCGCGGGGGACGGCGACGTTCCCCATCCCGCCATCGGTTACGCCCGCCGCATGCAGGTCAGCACCCCCACCGCACAGCACAGCGTCATGATCGAGGCGGTCGAAAACCACATGCCCCAGGTCATCATCATCGACGAAATGGGCACCGAGCAGGAAGCTTCCGCCGCCCGCACCATCGCCGAGCGGGGAGTGCAGCTCATCGGTACCGCCCACGGCAATACCCTGGACAACCTGATCCTGAACCCCACCCTCTCCGACCTCATCGGCGGGGTGCAGACCGTGACCCTCGGCGACCAGGAAGCCAGGTTCCGAGGCACCCAGAAGACGGTGTTGGAGCGCAAGGCGCCCCCCACCTTCGACGTGGTCGTCGAGATCCAGAACTGGGAGCAGGTCGCCGTCCACGAAGACGTTGCCCAGGTCGTGGACCAGGCTCTGCGCGGGTACCAGGTCATCCCGGAAATCCGCGCCCTTGGACCTGAAGGCGAGGTCCAGCGCAGCCAGGACTCGCCCCGCCGCAGCGAAGGAACGCCTGCCCCTTGGTCGGCGGGAAACTCCACCCGGGCCCAGCGCTATCCCCAGGAACCCCGTCCCGCCCCCTTCCCCGCCGACAGCGAGCCGCAGAAACGTCTCGACGAGCGGGTGTTCCTCTTCGGGGTGGGACGGGACAAGCTGGAAGCTGCCCAGGCCGAAAGCAAGATTTACCTGGATATCGCCAACGAGCTCCGGCGCTCCACCATGGTCGTCACCACCAAGACTCACTACCGCCGCGGCGCCCAGCTGGTCCGGGTGGCCGAGTCCAGCGGGACGCCGGTGTATGTCCTCCGCAAGAACACCGTCCCTCAGCTCATCGACTTCCTCCGCACCCTCGCCCGCGAGAGGGGACTGGATGCCGGACCCGCCCGCCGGGCCGACCCCGAGAGCCATGCCGACGTATCCAAGGCATCCCTGGAAGAGGCCCTGCAGGAAGCGGAGTCCGCCGCCGAGCGGGTGCTGGGTGGTGAATTCAGCGTGCAGTTGGCTCCCCAGCGACCCTACGTCCGGCGGCTCCAGCACTTGCTGGCCGAACGGTTCAGCCTGGCCTCCACCAGCAAGGGACGGGAACCCGAACGTTCCGTGCTAATCTACCAGCCCTGACCCCAAAGGCGCCGGGATAGTGCCCTCCCCCGGCTGACTCCGGCCCTTCCAGCCTTCCACCGGCACCCGAGAATAACCCCCCGCCGGGGATTCCGGTTTAGCCTCTCAGCCCGCTACGGGACCGCGGCAGGCTCCCCTGATTCAGCATCCAACCCGGGAAGCACCCAGAGGCTCAGGGCGGAATCGAGCCCACTGCATTCGGAGAAGAGCAGGTCTCGCCGGACGTGACTCGGGCCGCCCGCCTCCTCCCCTTCTCCTGCTTTTACCGCGAGACACCGCTCAGTGGCGGCGCCCCGTATCAGGCCATTGTCCTGGATTTCAAACTTCTGTTGCGGGGAGTCCGAGCAGGTTACCAGGAGCAAAGACTCCCCCGAAGCCTGCACGCAACGCTCGAACGTTTCCATGTAGAATTGACCCTCGGCCGGGTAATTCCAACGGAACGTCTGGTCTTCCGATCCGGGCTTGCAGGTGTGGGCCTGGAGCGGCTCGTCGAGGGTGACCTCTGTCCCGTGCCCCGGCACGTCCACGCAGTACAGCTCCGGTTCGTCCAGCGGATCGACCAGCTGCAAAGCCGACCGTTGGCCGGCATCGAGCGACGGTTCCGGGGTGGGAGCAGGAGTGGGTACCGGCGTAGCGGTGGGCGTTGGCGTCGCATTTCGCTGTAGTTCCGCTAGGAAACTCGTGGCCTGCTGATTGGTAATCCTGCCAGCGTCCAGCCAGGCAAACACCTCCCTGACTGTCCGTGGCTTGGGAAGGGGAGTCGGCGTCGGCGTTGGTGTCGGCGTCGGCGTCGGCGTAGCCGTGGGTGTCGGCGTCGGTGTCGGAGGCAAAGCGGTAGGGGCCGGAGTCGCCGTCTGCGGCCTGAAACGCACCACGTCGGGAATTCCTCCCGCTGCCAGCGTCGGCAGGACCAACGGCAGGTCCTCGGCCCCCGCCGCCAGCGGAATGTCCACCACCAGCGCTTCGGTCTCCTCCTGTGACAGCCAGAGCGTTACACCCAACACGGCCAACACGAAAATCGCCGCCCCAGCCACGGTGAACAGGCTCATCGTGAAGACGGAAAATGCGGTCAGCCCGATGCGCCGCCAGCTCCAGCCGGGCAGCACCTCCCGGTCCCATATACCCCGCTCGCGTTGGGGCGAGGTTTCCCTGCCTGCGTTTTCTCCCGGTTCCTCAGCCATGCCCGCCTTCTGTCACAACCCCGCCCTCAGCCGACCTTCCTGAAACACTTTGGCGGCCCTTCGGAAAGGTCTCCTCGCCCCTTGCTACTCTTCGTCCCCATACTGGGCTTTCAGCGACTCCACCACCGCCGGGTCAGCCAGGGTTGTGGTGTCTCCCAGGGCGCGCCCCTCCGCCACGTCCCGCAGCAGGCGGCGCATTATCTTCCCGCTGCGTGTCTTGGGAAGCTCCGCCGCGAAATGGATGTCGTCGGGGCGGCAGATGGGGCCGATCTTGGTAGCGACGTGCTGCTTCAACTCGGTGATCAATTCGTCGGAAGCCGCCACGTTCTCCTTGATTGTCACGAAGGCCACGATGGCCTGCCCCTTGATTTCGTCGGAGCGGCCGATGCAGGCGGCCTCGGCCACCTTGGAGTTGTCCACCAGGGCGCTTTCCACTTCCATGGTGCTGACCCGGTGCGCCGCCACGTTGATGACGTCGTCCACCCGGCCCAGGATCCAGTGGTAGCCGTCCTCGTCAATCTTGGCCCCGTCGCCGGTGAAGTAAATGTTTTCATACTTCGACCAGTACTGCTCCCTGAACCGCTCGTCGTCCCCATAGATGGTCCGCAGCATCGACGGCCAGGGCCGCTTGATCACCAGGTACCCGCCGCCGCCTGGGCCCACCGAGTTCCCCGCCTCGTCCAGCACATCCACCTCGATGCCCGGGAAGGGATGGGTTGCCGAACCCGGTTTGAGCGTGGTCACCCCCGGCAGCGGCGTTATCAGGATCGATCCCGTCTCGGTCTGCCACCAGGTGTCCACCACCGGGCAGCGTCCCCCGCCGATGTTCTGCCAGTACCACACCCACGCCTCGGGATTGATCGGCTCCCCCACGCTGCCCAGCAATCGCAGGCTGGACATGTCGTGCCGGTTGGGGTGCTCCTCTCCCCACCGCATGAAGGTCCGGATTGCCGTGGGAGCAGTGTACAGGATCGTGCAGGCATACTTCTCCACGATGGCCCAGAACCGGTCCCGGTCGGGATAGTCGGGTGAGCCCTCGTACATTACCGACGTGGCCCCGTTGGCCAGAGGGCCGTACACGATGTAGCTGTGCCCCGTCACCCATCCAATGTCCGCCGTGCACCAGTAGACGTCGTCTTCCTTCAGGTCGAAGATCCACTTGGTGGTCGCATGGGTGCCGGTCAGGTATCCGCCGGTGGTGTGGACGATCCCCTTGGGCTTGCCGGTAGTCCCGCTGGTGTACAGCATGAACAGCATGTCTTCGCTGTCCATCTGTTCCGGCTCGAAAGTCATCGGCTGATTCGCCATCAGATCGTGCCACCACACGTCCCGGCCCTCGACCATCCGGTCATCGGAGGTGCCCGTGCGCCGGACCACCAGCATCTTCTCGATGGGCGTGTCGCCCGTCACCGAGTCGTCGGCGTTCTGCTTCAGGGGCACAACGCCGCCCCGCCGGTAGCCCCCATCTGCGGTGATCATTACCTTGGACTGGGAATCGTTGATCCGGTCCCGCAGCGAGTCCGCGCTGAATCCCCCGAAGACCACGCTGTGGGCCGCCCCGATGCGGGCGCAGGCCAGCATGGCGATGGGAAGCTCCGGCACCATGGGCAGGTAGATGGTCACCCGGTCGCCCTTGGACACCCCCAGGCTCTTCAGACCGTTGGCCGCCTTGCACACCTCCCGGTACAGGTCCTGGTAGGTGTAGACCGCCCAGTCCCCCGGCTCTCCTTCCCAGATAATCGCCGCCTTGTTCTTGCGGGCCGTCTTCAGGTGCCGGTCGATGCAGTTGTAGGAGACGTTCAGCTTGCCGCCCACGAACCACTTCGCGAAGGGAGGATTCCAGTCCAGCACCTGGTCCCACTTCTGAAACCAGTCCAGCTCTCCAGCCAGTCCGGCCCAGAAACCCTCCGGGTCCTGGCGGGCACGCTCGTAGATTCCCGAGTCCGGCATATTTGCCTGTTCTGCAAACTGGTCGGGGGGAGGGAAGACCCGGTCTTCTTGAAGCAGGGCCTCGATGCTGCCGGTGTTCTCTACCATGACGCTGCCTCCATCCTGACAATGCGATGCGAGGGTTGACGGTGCTAAGGTTACGGAAGGGTCCGCCGGTTGGAAAAGGGCTGTCTCCCTGGCCGCTCGGACACGGCGGTACGCTGCGGCTGAACGCAGTCCACCGCCTTTTTGTAACACGGAGCGCGGGTTGTTGTAAATGCGGAACTGCCCCGCCCGCTGTGCTCCGAGGTGAGGGCCACTGCATGATGCGCCTGACGATCCGAAGTTGACAGTGTTTCGCCTCCGGTTTAGACTTGCCGGCGTGTTACTCGTGAAAGTTTTTTCCATGGCACTCCGGCGCGTCTCCCACCTCATCGCAGCCGGCTTCACTTGAGCCCGGGACCGCGGGGCCTGTACTGACGGGCGGTCCCCAGCGCAAACCCGCCGCTGACGCTTCCTCTCCAGCGGTTTACTTACCAGACCCTCCGCAGTCACGCTCCAGGTAATCCGTCGGACTACCATGCAGCCCCGCGCATCCGCGCGTTCGACTGCTTGCCACATTTATCGGAGGGTCTATTGTGTCAATCCTGCGTTTTAGTTCTTTCCTCGTAATCCTGACAACCGCCATTCTCGCCCTGTCCCTCGCCGCCTGTTCAGGTGCATCCGGCGGAGACGACGCTCCCACCCTCAAGGTGGGTGGAATTCCCGACCAGGACACGGCCCGCCTTGCCCGCCGATACGAAGCTTTTTCCGAGTACCTCTCCGCTGAACTGGATGTCCCCGTGGAGTTCGTCCCCAGCGTGGACTATGCCGCGGTGGTTACTGCCTTCTCGCAGGACCAGCTGCAACTGGCCTTCTTCGGAGCATTGACCGGAGTGCAGGCCCGCCTGCAGAACCCCGGTGCCGTCGCCATTGCCCAGCGGGAAAACGACTCCGCGTTTCACTCCAAGTTGGTCGCCCGGGCCGACCTTACGCTCAACTCCCTGGAGGACCTGAAAGGCCAGGCGGGCGACCTGACCATCACCTTCGGCAGCGCCAGCTCCACCTCCGGCCACCTGATGCCTCGATACTTCATCGGGCAGGCGGGGATCAATGTCGCCAACGACTTCCGGCAGGAGCCAAACTTCTCCGGCTCCCACGACACCACCTGGCAACTGGTGGAAAGCGGGGCCTTCGACGTGGGCGCCCTGTCCGACGTCATCTGGGACCGGGCGGTACGCGAGGGCACGGCGGACACTAGCAAGGTGAGGGAGTTTTACACCACCCCCGCCTACTTCAACTACAACTGGACGGCCCAGGGTAACCTGGACGAAGTCTACGGTGAAGGATTCACGGACAAAATCCTGCAGGCGCTGCTGGACCTCAACCCGGAGGAGCACCCCGAGATCCTCGACCTGTTCAGCACCGAGAAGTTCACCCCCACCAACAACGCCAACTACCAGGCCATCGAGGACGTCGCCAGGGAACTGGAAATAATCAAATGAACGCCGCCGATCGGCAACAGCCGCTGGTGACGGCTTCGGGGGTAAGCAAGAGCTATTCCCATGTCCCCGCCTTGTCGCCTCTGGACCTTTCCGTCATGCCGGGAGAACGGGTGGCGGTGGCCGGTCCCAGCGGCAGCGGCAAGACCACGCTGCTGTACCTGCTGGCGGGCATCCTTCAGCCGGACTCCGGCAACCTGGCGATTGATGGAAAGCCCCTGGCGCGGGTGAAGCCGGGTGGTGAACTGGCGCGGCTGGTGGGGATTGTCCACCAGCAGTACGACCTGGTGCCCCACCTTCCCGTGCTGCACAACGTCCTGGCGGGACGCCTGGGACAGTGGGGGCTGCTGCGCTCCGCCGCGTCGCTGGTGTGGCCCCAGGACCGGGGACTGGCCGAGGCGGCGCTGGAACGCATGGGCATTGGAGACAAGATCTGGGAGCGTACTTCCCACCTGTCCGGCGGAGAGCAGCAGCGGGCGGCCATCGCGCGGTTGATGGTCCAGTCTCCGCTGCTGGTGCTGGCCGACGAGCCCGTGGCATCCCTGGACCCGGCGCGGGCCGAGGAGATCCTGCGCCTGCTGACCAGCCTGACGGAAGACAGCCGCAGGGCATTGATCGTAAGCCTCCATTCCCCGGACCTGATCCGGCGGTTCTGCACCCGGGTCATCGGGCTGCGGGACGGCCGCCTGGCCTTCGACCTGCCATCGGAAGCGGTCACCGGGCCCACGCTGGATGACCTGTACCACCTGGAAGCCCCCTTCGGCTACCAGCCGGAGCCAGAACCGGAAACGCAGCTGGTGTCAGCATCCCCATCCAATGAGATGCGGGCGTCCAGGCTGCCGCCCCCGGGGGCCTTCCGCTGAAGTCCATCCCATCGCTGTTGGAAAACCGGCTGCTGCTGACCCTGGCGCTGTTGGCGGCCATGGGCTGGAGCCTGACCTACATCGACTGGGATTCGCCCATCATTCACACCGGCGGCGGGGCATCCGCGCTGCGGTTCTTGCTGGCCCTGTTTCCGCCGGACCTTACCCCCGAATTTCTGGGCATCGCCCTACGGGCCACCTTGTACACCGTGGCTTACGCGGTGGCGGGAATCACGGCGGCAGTGGCCATCGGGCTGCCGATGGGTGTCATAGCCTCGGGGACGGTGCTCCGGGAGTCCTCGGTCTGGCAGCGCCCGGTAATGATCGGAACGCGGGCGGCCCTGGCGGCCCTGCGGTCGGTCCACGAGCTGGTTTGGGCCGTCCTGCTGGTTGCCGGGATGGGGTTGTCGCCGATGGTGGGCATCCTGGCCCTCGCCCTGCCCTACGGCGGCATCCTGGGCCGGATCTATGCCGAGCTGCTGCAGGACGTTCCCCAACCGCCGCTGAGGGCGCTGCGGGCTTCGGGAGCATCACCCTTCAGGACGCTGCTTTACGGCAACTTCCAAATGGCACTGCCCGACATGATCAGTTACACCTTCTACCGCTTCGAGTGCGGCATCCGCTCCGCCGCCATTCTGAGCTTCGTGGGAATCCAGGGGTTGGGGTACCAGATCCAGCTTTCCATGCACGACCTCCTGTTCAGCCAAGTATGGACGCTGCTCGCGTTCCTGGTGGGATTGATCGTGGCGGTGGATGCGTGGAGCACCCACGTCCGGCGGAGCATGGTGTCGTGACGGAGGGGCCGGCGGTGCGGGCAGGGAACCAACAACGGCGTCGAATGACCCTTCCCCGCGCGTCGCTTTATGGGTTTATCCTGCTGGCCATTGCATCCTGGGGATTCATCGTATTCGGGCATGGCGACGGGTTCCGGGGATTGTTCGCATCCGGGGCGTGGAGCAACGGGACACGGTTCCTGGAGTCTCTGCTCGGCGTGAACTCCGACGGCGTCCCAGCCTACTTGCAGGCGGGGCGGTGGCTGGAGACGGGGAAGCTGGCGGCCGAGACGCTGGCCATGAGCCTGCTGGCCATCGGCATCGCGGGCGTGGGGGCCTTCGCAACGCTGCTGATGGCGGCCAGGAATGTCAGCGACGGCACCCTGGGAGGAAGGCCGTCAAACATCGGAAGGGCGTCCTATCATCTGACCCGCGGGTCCTACACCTTCTCCCGAGGCGTGCCGGAGCTGGTGCTGGCGATGATAATCGTGTTCTTCCTGTCTCCGGGCATCCTGCCGGGAGCGGTCGCGCTGGGACTGCACAACTACGGAATCGTGGGGCGGCTGGCGGCGGAGGTGGTGGAGAACCTGGACCCGGCCCCGGCCAGGGCGTTGCGGGCCAGCGGCGCGGGGAACATGCAGGTGCTGCTGTACGCCATCCTGCCCCAGGCCATACCCCAGTTCATCACCTACCTGCTGTACCGCTGGGAGGTGATAATCAGGACGACGGTGGTGGTAGGATTCGTCAGCGCCGGCGGGCTGGGGCGGGAGTTCACCCTCCGCCTGAGCTGGTTCCACTACACCGACGTGACGCTCCTCATCATCTGGTACCTGCTGCTGGTCGCGGGGGTGGACCTGCTGAGCGCCTTCCTGCGGCGCACGGCAAGGGCCGAGTAGCCCCAGACTCCGCCGGACTTCTGGAGGGGCGGAAAGTGGCTAAGTAGACGAATCCACCCGGCGGCGGGTAACCGCCGGGTGCGGTACAGGGTTGGCCGAGGTGGAGGAGCTATATGGAGGGGGGTTAACCCTCCGGTGACGGGCTAGTGGAAGTGCCCGCAGCCTCCTCCGCAGCATCCGCCGCCCATGGGAGGCGGGGGAGGGGCGAACTCGGAGGGGCCGGAGTCGCCCCTGGAGACAGCAGCGAAGACGGAGAGGGCCCGCTTCGCAGGCTGCTCACAGCGAGGGCAGTCGGCGCCGGTGGCGCTCATGGGCTGTAGCTTGTCGAAGTGGTGGTCGCAGGTGGGGCAGTGGTATTCGTACAGAGGCATGGACACCCTCCTGGCTCAAGCAAATTTTCTATCCTTGAATTTAATGGAAGTGAGTCGGGCCGTCAAGGCGCATTGGCGGCCTGTTGCCTGATGACGATGCCAGCTTGACACGCAAACGGGGGAATGCCAGACTACCGATGCCCTTTGCGGCGATAACTCATTAGAACAGAAGTCAGGAGGAGACATGGCCGACGTCAAGATTGAAATCCGAGCCAACGGGCCGTACCGGGTGACCGGTCCCATCGACCTTACCGACCAGAGCGGCAACGCCTACACCATCCCCGAGGGCCAGTGGCTATCGCTGTGCCGCTGCGGTGCGTCGGACAACAAGCCCTTCTGCGACGGCACCCACCGGGACTGCGGCTTCGAGGGCCCCAGCGAAGCCCATTAGTTCTACGGAGAGGCGCCATCCGCCTCTCCTGCGACCTTTCGGAACACTCACCGGGAGCCAACGGGCCGTTGGTTCCCGGTTTTCTGTTGGCCGCAGGGATATATCCTCACTCCGACCATCAAGTCCGATCCTCCAAGTCCGACCCCCAAGGAGAGTCCCATGTCTACTCAGACCAGGTTTACCGAGGCTGCCCGCCTGCTTTTCGCCGATTATTCCGCGCAACGGGTCTACTCCGCCTTGCCGGAAAGCCTGGCGCCCGAGACCATTGACGACGCCTACCTGCTCCAGGACGCTTTGCTGGAATTGATGTCCCAGCAGGGCGGTTCGCTGGCGGGATACAAGCTGGCCTACACCACTGCGACGATGCAGGAGCGGGCCAACCTGTCCGAGCCCTGCGCCGGCGGACTGCTGGCTTCCGGGATGCGTCAGTCACCCGCCACCCTTGAGTCATCCGAGTTTGTCCAGCTGGGAGTGGAGTGCGAGATTGCGGTGGAACTGGCGGAGGAGCTTTCTCCCGAGGGCGCTCCCTACACCCGGGAAAAAGTGGCCGAGGCCGTCGGCGCGGTGATGCCCGCCTTCGAGGTGGTGGACTTCCGCACTCCCGACCTGCAGGGGCTGGCCCGGGCGCTGACCGCCATCTCGACCAACATCGCCAACGCGGGCGTGGTCCTGGGCGAGCGGGTCACGGACTGGCAATCGCTGGACCTGGCCGCCGCCCGGGGCACCCTGGAAATCAACGACGAAGTGGTCGGGGACGGGCACGGCTCCGACATCATGGGACATCCTTTCGAGCCGCTGGTGTGGCTGGCCAACCGCTGGGCTCGGCGGGGCCGGAGCATTCCGGCGGGATTCGTCGTCATAACCGGCAGCATCGTCACCCCCAAGCCACTGAACGCCGGTGATACCTCCCGGGTCTGGGTCGAGGGGCTGGGAGAGGCGCGGTTGCGGGTAAACTAGGGAGTGCCCCCGAATCGGTGTCTCCTTGACACTCCCGGCGGGATAAACGTAGTATCAGCCCAAATCCACCCGCGCAAGCACGCCACGACAGGAGGAGATTGTCATGGAATTCGGACTGTTCATGATGCCCCTGCATCCGCCCCACCGGGGGTACGCCGACTCGTATGACCGGGACATAGACCTGCTGGTCCTGGCCGACCAACTGGGATACCACGAGGCCTGGGTCGGGGAGCACATCACCGAGATGTGGGAGAACGCGCCCGTCCCCGAACTGCTTATCGCCAAGGCCCTGGCCCTCACCGAGCGCATCGTCTTCGCCACCGGCGTCACCATGCTGCCCCTGCACCATCCGGTGGACACTGCCCACCGCATCGCCATGCTGGACCACATGGCCCGGGGCCGGTTCTACTGGGGCATCGGCGTCCGCTCCCTGCCCACCGACCTGCACCTCTACGGGGTCGAATACAACTCGATGAACGACGTGCGGGAGCAGGGGAAGGAAGCGCTGGACGTCATCCTGGGCCTCTGGGCTGCCGAGGACGGACACTTCGGCTACGAAGGCAAGTATTACCAGGTCCATGCGCCGGAAAACGATCCCGAACTGCAAAGGCGCCTGCACTACAAACCCTACCAACTGCCCCATCCCCCCATCGGCGTCGCCGCCTCTACCCCCGGCTCCGACTCCATCCGCATGGCCGGCGAGCGGGGCTGGATTCCCATGACCAACCTGATGTCCCATCACGCCGCCGAGATGTGGAACACAGTGGAGGAGGGGGCCGCCAGCACCGGCCTGACGGCCAACCGCAGCGACTACCGCATCGGCCGCGAGGTCTTCGTCGGGGAGACTCCCGAGAAGGCGCGTGAGGAAGCCCGCATTGTCCTGGGAAGGCCCTTCGACCAGCACCAGTGGAAGAACCGCAAGGCCGGCGGCAACCTCGCCTACGTGAAGGTTGACCCCAACATGGCCGACGAAGCCGTGGACGTGGACTACATGATTGAAAACGTCTGGATCGTCGGCGACCCCCAGGAGTGCGCCGACAAGATTCGCCAGCAGTATGAGGAGATAGGCGGATTCGGCCACCTGCTCATGATCACCCACGACCCCGACGACCACTCCCTGGTCCAGAACTCCATGCGCCGACTCATGGAAGACGTGGCCCCCCTGGTGGAAGACCTGAAGTAGCTAGATAGAGTTTCCGGCTCAACGCTGGGGTGAGTGTGACGAATGGCCGTCCTTTGCGCAGGGCGGCCATTCCACGTTCAGGGCCAACTCCACCGTTTCCCCATCAATGGACTGCCCGCAGCCGGTCATGTACAATTCCGACGGCCGCCAGTGGACCTCAGAATGAGCCGTCCGGCGGGGCTTCATTTCCCACGACAAGGACTTTCTCATGCCGCAAATGACCGGAGGACAAGCGTTAGCCAGGTCGCTGTACCTGGAAGGGGTGCGGGTGATCTTCGGTTTGCCCGGCGTGCAGCTGTACCACGCCATAGACGGGCTGTACGACCAGCCGGAGATCCGCTTCATCACCACTCGACACGAGCAGGCCACCACCTACATGGCCGACGGATTCTCCCGCGCCGGTGGCGGCATCGGCGTGGCGATGGTGGTGCCCGGCCCCGGGCTGCTCAACGCCACCTCGGGAATGTCCACCGCCTACGCGGCTTCCTCCCCCATTCTGGTGGTTTCCGGCCAGATCGAGCGGGACCTCATTGGCGCGGACCGGGGGATGCTGCACGAGGTGAATGACCAGCTGGATCTGGTGGGGCCGGTCACCAAGCACGCCCGCCGCATCCTGGACCCGGCGGAGATACCGGAGGCGGTCCACGAGAGCTTCTACTACCTGAAGACGGGCCGTCCTCGCCCGGTGGAGATCGAGATTCCGCCGGAAACGCTGGCCCAGGAAGCCGACATAGACCTGCTGGAGCCGGAGCAGTACCCCCGTCCGGCGGCGGATGCGGCGGCTGTGAAGGAAGGCGCGCGCATCCTGTCCGAATCGGCCCGTCCCCTCATCTGGGCCGGTGGCGGGGTCATATCATCGGGAGCCTCGGAGCAACTGCAGAAGGTGGCAGAGCATCTGCAGGCGCCGGTCGTCACCACCGCCGAGGGCAAGGGGGCCATCTCCGACCGTCACCCGCTGGCCCTGGGAGCCCTGCGGCTGAGGAACGACCCGGTGGCCAAGGAACCGCCCAACTTCGACGTCATCCTGGCCGTGGGCACCCGTCTGGCCTTCCCCGTCTGGCTCAACGGACAGCGTGTCGTGCAGATTGACATCGACGAGACTGAGGCGGGCCGCAACTACGAGAACACCCACAAAATCGTCGGCGACGCCAGGTTGACCCTGGACGCCATGCACCGGGAGCTGACCGCCCTGGCTTCGGCCCGTCCCGATTACTCGGCGGAGACGGCGGAACTGCGGAATCGCCGCGCCGAGACCGCCCTCCGTCCCGAGCCCCAAGAGTCCTTCCTGGAAGCGGTGCGTTCGGCCATGCCTGAGGACGGCATCCTCATCTCGGGCATGACCCAGATGGGATACTACGCCCGTGGCTTCTATCCCACCTACCAGCCCCAGACCTTTCTGACCTCGTCCTACTCCGGCAATCTGGGCTACGCCTTCCCGGTGGCGCTGGGAGCCAAGGTCGCCCAGCCGGACAAGGCGGTGGTGGCCCTCTCCGGCGACGGCGGGTTCATGTTCAACTCCCAGGAGTTGTCTACCGCCGTGAATTACGGGATAAACGCGGTGGTCGTCGTGTTCAACGACGGCGCTTACGGCAACGTGCTGCGGGACCAGGTGAACCGCTTCAACTCCCGTACCTACGGGGTTGAGCTCCGCAATCCCGACTTCATGAAGCTGGCCGAGGCCTACGGCGCCCGGGGGATGCAGGCCGAGGGGCCGGAAGGACTGGAGGCCGCCATCAAGGACGCCATCGCCGGCAACCGCCCCACCCTCATCGAGGTTCCGGTGGGGATGATGCCCACTCCCTTCGAAGGATAGGAATTCGGTTCCAGCCAGGCCGTCTTTCCCTATTAACTAGCGGACAATAATCTGATAAATTAGAGTTGTTCTTGACAAGGATGAGCGACTTTTCAGGGCGCTCAACACCAGCTTGAAAGGAGGAGGAAAATGCAGCAGCAGCAACAGCTCAAGATCGGCGACAAGGTGAGGCTGAATGACCGGAGCAAGTATCGCGTCGGCGCCACCGGCACGATCAAGTTCGTGACCGGAAGCGAAGTCTGGATTACCTGCGACGAGGACGGCGAGGTGAGCCCCCCGCTGCACAAGTGGTTCTGCGACCCCATCTAAGCCCTGTCTTTCCGGCTTGACCGGCGCACCGCCGCCGGAACGGCCGGGGGCTTATCCGAACCCATCGGGACGCCGGGTAGATTCCGGCGTCCCTTTTCGCTTGCATCCGCACCGCTGATCCCGGTTTACACTGCCGGGTACAGACCGGATAATGACCAACGCCACATGAACCGGGAGCCGCACCTATGATCAGGGAAGCCATCACCGCCGCTTTCTCCGGCCAGTCGTTGAGCATGGACGACGCCACCACCGTGATGCAGGAAATCATGGAAGGAGAGGCCACCCCCGCCCAGTTGGGGTCCTTCCTCACCGCCCTGAGCCTGAAGGGGGAGACGCCCGAGGAAATCGCGGGCATGGCCACGGTGATGCGTGACAAGGCCCTTCCGGTGGAAGTTTCCGGGATGCTCCTTGACACCTGCGGCACCGGCGGCGACGGCAAGAACACCTTCAACATCTCCACCGCGGCGGCTTTCGTCGCAGCCGGAGCGGGAGTAAAGGTCGCCAAGCACGGCAACCGGGCCGCATCCAGCGCTTGCGGCAGCGCCGACGTCCTGGAAGCGCTGGGCGTGAAGATCGACCTTCCTCCCGAGGGAGTGGCCCGGTGCATTGAGGAAGTGGGAATGGGGTTCATGTTCGCTCCGGTATTCCATCCGGCCATGCGCTACGCTGCCCCGGTGCGGCGGGAAATCGGCATTCGAACTGTCTTCAACGTCCTCGGCCCGCTGACCAATCCGGCCCGTGCCCAGACCCAGCTCCTGGGAGTGGCCCAGGCCGCCCTCGGCGAGAAGATGGCCCAGGTGTTGCGGCTGCTGGGCATCCACCACGCAATAATCATCCACGGCGAGGACGGGCTGGACGAGCTGACCCTCTCCTCCGACAGCTTCGGGTGGGAACTGGTGGGCGGGGAGATTAGAGACTGGACCCTGTCGGTCCAGGACACTGGCCTTCCATCGGCAACCCTGGATGACATCACCGGCGGGGACAAGGACGCCAACGCCGCGACAATGCGCGAGGTCTTTTCGGGAAAGACCGGCCCCATCCGTGACGTGGTGCTGCTGAACAGCGGCGCAGCCCTGGTCGCCGCCGACCGGGCCGCCACCATAACCGAGGGCATCTCCTTGGCAGCCCAGGTCATCGACAGCGGCGCGGCCCTGGCCAAGGTGGACGCGCTGGTGGAGCTAAGCCAGCAATTGGCTCCGTCCGAGAGTTGATCCCGCCGGTCCAGACATTAACCGCGAGGAGGCCTCCGTGTGACCACTCCCAGCATCCTGGATAAAATCGTTGCCGAGAAGCGGCAGGAACTGGCCGCCCAGAAGGAAGCCGTGTCCGTTCCCGAGCTGGAACACCTCATCGCCGAGCGGCCGGACACCCTGGACTTTGCCGGGGCCCTTTCCAGGGGCGGCGTGCGTCTGATTGCCGAGGTCAAGAAAGCGTCTCCGTCGCGGGGATTGCTGTGTCCCGACTTCGACCCGGTGACAATCGCCGGGACCTACGCGGACAACGGGGCGTCGGCGCTCTCGGTGCTGACCGATCCGCGCTTCCAGGGTGAGCTGGACCACATCGTCCAGGTAAGGGAATCCGGTGCTGCCGCTGGTATCCCCATACTCCGCAAGGACTTCATCTTCGATCCCTACCAGGTGTTGGAAGCCCGGGCCGCCGGCGCCGACGCCATGCTCCTGATATTTGCCATCCTGCAGCCATCCCAGCTATCCGGCCTGCTGGGACTGGCGGGACAAATGGGGCTGCAATGCCTGGTCGAGGTCCATGACGAGGCCGAGGTGGAAACAGCCCTGGCCTCCGGTGCAAGGATCATCGGCATCAACAACCGGGACTTGCGGACCTTCACCACCGACCTGGCCGTCACCGAGCGGCTGGCCCAACGCATCCCCAGCGACCGGGTTATCGTCAGCGAAAGCGGCATCAGCAAGCCCGAGCAACTGGAATGGCTGGAAACCCTGGGCGTATCGGCCGTCCTGGTGGGCGAGGCACTGGTAACCGCACCGGACATCGGATCGAAGGTGCGGGAGCTGACCGGACAGTCCGCTCCAGTACCGACGGCGGACAACTAGCCGCTATGGTCAAGGTCAAGATCTGCAGCGTCCAGGAACCCTCCCACGCTGTGGCAGCCGCGGAGGCCGGAGCCGACTATATCGGACTTATCTTTGTACACGGACGGCGCAGGAAGGTAACGGTGGAGACGGCCCAAACCATCGGCTCCGCGATTTCCTGGGACAATGCCCCGCGGACGGTCGGGATTTTCGCGGACCAGACGCTGGATGAGGTATCCGACACCGTAAACGCGGCGAGACTGGGACTGGCCCAGCTTTGCAGCGGGGAGTCCCTGGAGTACTGCAACAATTTGAGGAATAGGACCGGCGTCGAGGTCATCCGGGTCTTCCATGTTCCCGACGGGCTGGATAACGACCCAGCGGCCCTGCAGGAATGGGCCGCAACAATGGACGAGTTTCGCGCCGCCGGCCACAGGATCACGCTGGACCGGATGGTCAACGGCCTGCAAGGAGGCACCGGCCAGTCCTTTGACTGGCGGGTAGCCGCCAGTCTTTCCCGCCAGGGGAGGGAGTTCCTGCTGGCCGGCGGCCTCACACCGGCCAACGTTGCCGAGGCCGTCGCATCAGTCCGCCCCTGGGGAGTGGACGTTTCCAGCGGCGTCGAGACCGGCGGTGTCAAGGACCCAGACAAGATTCGAGCCTTTATCAAAAACGCCCATGCCGCATAACCATCCGGCCGTCCCCCAGGGACGGTTTGGAGAACCCTTCCCAGAATCCAAGGAGGCAGGCCACCCATGGCAGTCAGTGAGCTTGGCACCTTTCCCGACGACCGGGGCCGATACGGCGACTACGGAGGCAAGTTCGTCCCGGAAACGCTGATGGCTGCCCTGGAGGAACTGGAGGAGGCCTACCAGTCCCTGCGCGGCGACTCCGCATTCCAGGAAGAACTGGCCGGGCTGCTGCACCACTACGCCGGACGTCCCACTCCCATCTATCACGCCGCCAACCTGTCCCGCCAGTGCGGCGGGGCGCAGATATTCCTGAAGCGCGAAGACCTGGCCCACACCGGCGCCCACAAGATAAACAACGCCCTGGGGCAGGCGCTCCTGTCCCGCCACATGGGCAAGGAGCGGATCATCGCCGAGACCGGGGCCGGACAGCACGGCGTCGCCACCGCCACCGTCTGCGCCATGCTGGGAATGCAGGGCATCGTCTACATGGGCGCCGAGGACATCCAGCGCCAGTCCCTCAACGTCTACCGGATGCGGCTGCTCGGCACCGAAGTCATATCCGTGGGGTCGGGGACTCAGACCCTGAAGGACGCCATCAACGAGGCGTTACGGGACTGGGTCACCAACGTCGAGACCACCCACTACCTCATCGGCAGCGTGGTGGGGCCCCACCCCTACCCTATGCTGGTGCGGGACTTCCAATCGGTAATCGGGCGGGAGGCCCGTCAGCAGTTCCTTGACGCCCGCAACGCCCTGCCGGACTGCGTGGTCGCCTGCGTCGGCGGCGGCAGCAACGCCATCGGCATCTTCCACCAGTTCATCTCCGACGAGGATGTCCGGCTGATCGGAGTGGAGGCCGGCGGGCATGGTGTGGACACTGGCGAGCACTCCGCAACCCTGTCCGCCGGGCGCCCCGGGGTGCTCCACGGCTCCATGTCCTACCTCCTTCAGGACCGGCACGGACAGGTAATCCCCACCCACAGCATCTCCGCCGGACTGGACTATCCGGGCGTCGGCCCGGAGCACAGCTTCCTCAAGGACAGCGAACGCGCCGAGTACCTGGCCGTGACCGACCAGCAGGCCCTGGAAGGGTTCCACCTGCTGTCCCGTACCGAGGGAATCATCCCCGCGCTGGAGTCGGCCCACGCCGTCTACCACGCCAGCGAGCTTGCCAAGATGCTGTCCCCGGAGCAGACCATCCTCGTCTGCCTCAGCGGCCGCGGCGACAAGGACGTTCCGACGGTAGCGGGCGCGGCAGGGATAGAGCTTTAGGAGTAAGGGGCCCGGCTAACCGGCGCGGATGGGGATAACCGTCAGCCCTTCGCCAGCGAAGTCGGAGTCGAAGGTAAACACGGCTGCCCCGGTCTGTTTCGCCATCACTATCACCGACCAGTCCACCAGACTCAACCGGCTGCCGCTGGAGGCGCTCATGCGTTGCCAGATAGCATCATGCATCCTGCGGTCAATCCACTGAATCTCCCATCGCTCATAAATTGACTGGAAAAACTCTTGGAGGAGACCAAATCCCAAGCGCCTGTGAATCAGGGCTGCGGACTCTATCAATACGTAGGAATTGGCGAGCAGCCTATCCCCTTGTTCTAGGAATTCGTGGTAGATCTCCCGGGCCTCTACATGGAACAGGTCGTTGGGGTCCAGGTAAGCAAAGATGGCCGAAGTATCAACAATAAATTCCCTATCCATTCAGGATAGCGTCCACGAAGTAATCATCGTGATTGACAGATACATCAGTGGCTCCATCCCGGTCCCGTCCGATGCCAACGACGGATAACGCCTGGCATCGCAACCGCCATTTTTCGGGGTTCATGGTAACCTTCACCAGCTTGAAATCCTGGGTCAGATGCAGGTCCAGCCCAGCAACCGCCGGAACAATCCGGCTGGCCTCCCCTTCTCGGACAACCTTCTCCACCGACTTGCCGGTCTTGCGAGGCCGGATGCCGGTGGATTTGCGCACCAGTCTCAGCAGCCCCTCGCGCACCTGGGACATCGGTTCATACCGGTCCCGGTTGTCATACAGCAATATGGCGCCATGTTCCAGCCCCTTGATGGCCTGTTCGGCCGTCAGGGATCTGGGCTTGCCCAGGATTTCTTCCAACGCCTGCCGGTGAAAGTCTCGCTCCTGCCGGGTTAAACCGATGGGGTCTGGATTTTCCCTCGGGGGTGACCCGAGGGATGACGAAGCGTCCAGTAAATCGGCCACTTCCGGCAAGGCCGTTCTCAAGCGCGAGGGGTCGTCCGAGTACAGGCCCACGACCATTCGGACCAGTTCCTCTTTATCTTCATCGGTTAGCTCTCGGATAAAATCCATTCCCTTCCCCTCAACTTCCTGAGGTGCACACGACATTATTGCCCCATCCAACTCCACATTCAACCGTCCCCAATTGGCCCGCTCCCCCGCTCCGTTGCTATAATGGCGCAAGTTTCAACTCGAAATCAGACGTAACTTCCCGAAGGAGTTGTGGAACATGGACCTGGGATTGAGCGATAAGGTTGCCATCGTCACCGGCGGCAGCGAGGGCATCGGCAAGTTCGCCGCCATGCGCATGGCCGAGGAGGGCGCCAGGGTCATCATCGTGGCCCGCCGCCAGGAGGTGCTGGACCAGGCGGCCCAGGACATCCGCACCGCCACCGAGGGAGTGGTTGTCCCCCTCTCCGCCGACGTCATGGACCGGGACACGCCGGACCGTGTCGTGGGCACGGCCCTAGACCAGTTCGGACGGGTAGACATTCTCGTCAACAACGCCGGTGTATCCATGGCCAAACCCTTCGAGGATGTCAGCGACGAGGACTGGGAATCGGACTTCGAGCTGAAGGTCTGGGGTGCTGTCCGGCTCATGCGCAAGTGCATCCCCGAAATGCGGAAGGTCGGCGGCGGCCGCATCATCAACGTCACCAACCTGGGCGGACGTACTCCCGGAGCGTCCTCCATGCCGACCTCCATCTCCCGCGCCGCCGGCATCGCCATCACCAAGGGAATGTCCAAGGATCTGGCCCGGGACAACATCCTGGTCAACACCGTCTGCATCGGCACCATCAAGAGCGGCCAGCACGAGCGCCGCTACGAGCGCCTCAAGGAGTCCAACCCCGACTTGAGCATGGACGAATTCTACGCCCAGACGGCCCAGGCCCGGGGCATCCCCCTTGGACGGGTTGCCGAGACCCACGAAGCTGGAGACGTGATAACCTTCCTGGCTTCCAACATGGCCAGCTACCTCACCGGCGTCGCCATCAACATCGACGGCGGAACTTCCGCGGTGGTATAGCCGCCACCCAACTCCCCTACCGGATACCGTGAACTATCTGAAGGGCGCTCCCCCCGCCCCAACTGGAGCAACCGGTCAGGGACGGGCGAAGAGCCCCGCACCCAGGAGAACCTTTCGTGACTCAGCCGTACCTCCAGGAATTCCAACCCCCTCCCCGTATCCTGCTGGGCCCCGGTCCCAGCACCGTCCATCCCCGCGTGCTCCAGGCCATGACCCAACCGGTCCTGGGGCACCTGGACCCGCTGTTTTTCCAGGTGATGGACGAAGTATGCGAGATGCTGCGCCAGGTGTTCGGCACGGACAACTTCATGACCGCGCCGCTTTCTTCCACCGGGACCGGAGCGATGGAAGCCTCCTGTGCCAACATCCTGGAGGCCGGGGACACAGCCATTGTCTGCCGCAACGGCTACTTCGGCGACCGCCTGGCCGACATAGCCTCCCGCTGCCGCGCCAATACCGTCGTCCTGGACAGCCCCTGGGGGCAGCCGGTGGACATCGAAGCGCTGCGGGATGAATTGCGGAAGCACTCCAGCGTGAAGATGGTCGGAGTGGTCCACGCCGAGACGTCCACCGGGGTGCTGACCGACCTGACCGAGGTGGTCAGCCTGGCGCGCGAGCACGACGCGCTGGTCGTGGCCGACGCCGTAACCTCCCTGGGCAGCCACGAGGTACGGGTGGACGACTGGGACATCGACATCTGCTACAGCGCCAGCCAGAAGTGCCTCGGGTCGCCGCCGGGCCTGGCTCCCATCAGCATGGGCCCCCGCGCCATGCAGGTGGTCACCGAGCGCAAGTCGCCGGTGCAGAGCTTCTACTTCAACCTGAAGGACTTGGAAAGCTACTGGAACCAGACCCGCGCCTACCACCACACCTCCCCCATCTCCATGACCTACGCCCTGCGGGAGTCGCTGCGGATGATGATGGAGGAGGGCATCGACAACCGCATCGCCCGCCACGCCCGGGTGGCGGCCGGACTGCGGTCTGGACTGGAGGCTATGGGCCTGGAACTGGCCGCGGCTGCCGACCACCGCCTGAATCCCCTCACCACCGTCAAAATTCCGCAAGGAATAGAAGACCTGGCGGTGCGCCGCAAGCTCATGTCCGACTACCACATCGAAATCGGCGGCGGGCTGGGGCAGTTCGCCGGCCAGGTCTGGCGCATCGGCCTGATGGGCGAGGGAGCCCGGGAAGCCAACGTCTTCGCCCTCCTGTCCGCCCTGGAGAACATCCTGTCCCGCATGGACTACGAGGTCGCCTTCGGCGCCAGCCTCTCCGCCGCCCAGCGTGCTCTGGTAGAGGCCCGGCTGGGCGACCGGGACAACACTAGGCGAGAATCTTGAAGGAGCCGAAGGGCGACCAGTACGATGCCTTACGATATTGATGACAAGTTGGTCATAGCGGTGGCATCAAGTGCGGTTTTCGACCTGTCTGAATCCGACGAAGTGTTCCAAGAGCAAGGTATCGAGGCCTACAGAGAGTATCAGATCAAACATGAAAACGATGTCTTATCACCTGGTACGGCGTTCCCATTAGTGAAAAGGTTATTGTCCCTCAACGGTTCAGATGACGCAGACCAACCCATCGAAGTGATCCTCTTGTCTCGAAACAGTCCAGAAACCGGACTTAGGGTGTTCAACTCAATCGAGAACCACCAACTAAAGATATCCCGGGCAGCCTTCCTCAGCGGCGGTGATCCCTTCCAGTATTTGGACGCTTTCAATGCCGCGTTATTCCTTTCCGCCAATAATACTGATGTTAAACAAGCTATTGAAGCTGAAGCTCCAGCCGGCAGGGTTTTCCCCTCCGACTTCGAAGACGATGATTCAACTGATGAACTGCGCATAGCCTTCGACTTCGACGGCGTTATAGCGGATGACTCCGCAGAGACTGTGCATCAAGGGCAAGGGCTGTCCCAGTTCTACCAGTCGGAATCTGAGAAGGCTTCGGAGCCCCTAAGTGCGGGGCCGTTGCATCGGTTCTTTCAGGAAGTTGCCAAGCTACAAGAAAGGGTACGGGAGAAAGCAAGACGAGATCCCGACTTCAAACCCCGGATAAAGGTTTCTATAGTAACCGCACGGAACGCGCCTGCCCACAAACGTGTGATTACTACCTTGAGGGATTGGGGCATCGAGGTGGACGAGACTTTCTTCTTGGGAGGAATAGACAAAGGAAGAATCTTGAAAGTCTTAAGGCCTCATATTTTCTTTGACGACAGCTTGGAAAACATACAAGGGGTGTCCGAGATCGTTCCTTCCGCCCATGTTCCCTTTGGAGTTACAAACCGAAGCGACGGACATACAGGGGCACAGTAAAGCGAACTACTCCGCCCGGTAGGCCTCGTCCAGCAGGTCGACAACGTGGGCGACCGGAGTGTCCTTGCCCCGCGCCCGTAGGCCGGCCTCCAGCTGCATCATGCACCCCGGGTTGGCGGTGACCACCATCTCCGCCCCGGTGGTGGCCACGTTCCCCATCTTGGTCTCCAGGATACGTCCCGACAGGGAAGGCTGCACCATCGAGTAGAACCCCGCCGACCCGCAGCACATGGCCGGCTGCTCCATCTCCGCCAGCTCCACCCCGGGGATGGCCTGCAGGATGGCGCGGGGGGCCTGGGTTATCCGCTGGGCGTGGGCCAGGTGACACGGGTCCTGGTAGGTCACCCGCCGCTCCAGCCAGGAGCGGGGCGGGTCCAGCGGCAGCCCCGCCAGGAACTCGGTTATGTCTTGGGTCATCTCGCTGAAATGCCTCGCCTTCTCCGCGTATGCTGGATCGTCCTTCAGCAGCTCCTCGTACTCCTTCATGGATGATCCGCACCCGGCGGAAGCGGTGAGGACGAATTCCACCCCGGACTCCAGGAAGGTGTCAATGTTCCTCCGGGCCAGCCGTCGTCCCAGCTCCAGGTCTCCGGCATGAAGGTTCAGCGCCCCGCAGCATCCCTGGCCCCGGGGCACGGCCACATCACAGCCGTTGCGCGTCAGGACCCGCACCGCCGCCTCCATCGTGCTCCCCTGCATCAGCGGCATCACGCACCCGGACAGCAGTCCCACCGTCAACCGGCGCTCCCCGACGGCCGGGTACACCTGCCCTCGCGCGGCGAAGAAACGGTCGCCCATGACCGGAAGCTGCCGCTCCATCTCCCGCAGGGTGGATGGAAGCAGCCGCAACACACCGATGCTCCTCAGCGCGGACCTGATCCCCCAACGCTGGTAGACCCGCAGCAGTTTCCCCCCCAAGCGCAGCCGCCGGGGATGGGGTAGTGCCGCCCGCAGGAACCACCGGCTGACCCGCTTTAGCCCCGCGCCTTGCTTGTCCTGGGCCAGCACCTGCGCCCGGGAGTACTCCATGATCCGGCCGTAGGGCACGCCGGAGGGACACACCGCCTCGCAGGCCCGGCACTGGAGGCACATCTCCCAGTGGGACACCACCCGCTCGCTGATCCCCAGCCTTCCCTCGTGGACGGCTTTCATCAGGGCGATGCGGCCCCGGGGCGACTCGGTTTCCACCCCCAGGTGGGTGTAGGTGGGACACGCGCTCAGGCACAGACCGCAATGGACGCAGCGGTACAGGTCTGCCTCCGCCGGAACGTCCCGCCCCTGGAAACCGGGCTCGTCGTTCAGGCGGATGGGGGGAGAAACGTGTTGGGTCGGTGCGTCCGCCATCAGAGCTTCCCCATGCAGCGGCCCGGGTTCAGTGTGCCCTTGGAGTCCAGGTTATGCTTGATACGCCGCATTATCTCAGCTTCGTTGGGGAAGTCTCCCCAAACGTCAATCCGCGTCTTCAGTTCGACCGGGCAGTGCTCCACCACCGCCGAACCGCCCAGCGACACCGCCATTTCCCGGAGGCCGCCGACGGTTGCCGCGTCCCTTTCCCCATCATCATCCCCCTCCCGCCAGAGCATCCGCACCGTGCCGAACCCGGGGTCGGCCAGGATTGCCGGTTGCTCCGGTCCGGCTAGGTTCGGAAGCTCTGACAGTGCATCAGCCACGCTTGCCGGGGGCAGGTTCAGCTTCACCGACAGGCGGGGCATATCGTCGGGCCTCCAGCCCAAATCGGTGTGCTCCCGCAGCAGATCCGAAGCCTCGGAACGAGGAAGGACCGAGACATCCGAGCCGCCGTGCTCCCGGAGGAGTTGGGCCGACTGGGAAAGGACACGCTGAACTGCCCGGGCCCGTCCCGATGCGTAGGCAATTACCAGGCCGCTCTCGTACCCGCCCCCATCCAATCCCTCCGAACCAATCCCCATGTGCCGGGCCGCGGAAGCGTTGACTACGTGGACCCCCTGGGGGCCGTACACCTGGTGCAGCAGGTCTCCAGCCGCCGCTGCCGCTGCATCAATGGATACAAAGCTCCCGGTGACTGCCCCCGATTCGGCGGGAAGGGTCGCCAGCTTGAAGCTGGCTTCGACGATGATCCCCAGTGAACCCAGCGACCCGGCGTACAGCTTGTTCAGGTCGTACCCGGTCACGTTCTTCACCACCCGCCCGCCGGCCCTGGTCTCGGTCCCGTCGGGGCCCACCACGGCGATGCCGATGAGCGAGTCCCGGGGCAACCCGTAGCTGCGCCGCAGCGGCCCCGAGGCGTTGACGGAAATAACGCCCCCGACGGTCGCCCGGTCCCACAGCGGCGCTTCCAGGCCCGCCATCTTCCCTCCCTGCGCCAGTTCCCGTTGGAACGCCTGCAAAGTTATGCCCGCTTCGACGGTGGCAGTCAGGTCGGCAGGCTCGTAGTCCAGCACCCGGTCCAGCCGGGTCAAGTCCAGGACGATATCCAGCCCGGCGGCGGCGTTGCCCAGACCGGCCTGGGTGCCGCCTCCCCTGGGAGACACCCTGAGGCCTTCAGAGTCGGCCCACGCCAGGATCTCGGCAACCGCCTCCCTGCTTTCGGGACGAATCACCGCCCGTGGGGTCAATCCGTCCACGGCGTAGCCGGACAGCTCTTCCTCCGGCGCCAGCCCATCGGGGCTGACAACGCCGGACAGACCGGGGGGCAGGGGCAGGGTCAAGGGACGGCCAGCCCTAAATGTACATTCCGGGACCGGCGTGGTGGGGAGCTGCGGGCACAGTCACTCCGTCAGGGAAGATCTTCCCCGGGTTGAGCCGGTTGCCGGGAGCGAAGGCATCGCGGACGGCCTTCATGCGCTCCATGTCCCCATTGGTGAACACCAGGGGCATGAACTCCTTCTTCTCCAGGCCGATGCCGTGCTCGCCGCTGAGAGTCCCGCCCTCGGCAACGCAGTATTCCATTAATTCCTGCGCGGCTTGGGCGGACCGTTCCAGCACCCCTGGTTCCCGCGCGTCGAACAACATGCACGGGTGGAGGTTGCCGTCGCCGGCGTGGAACACGTTGGCGATGGTTATCCTGTATTTCTCGCTGATATGGTCCACCTGCCGCAGCACTTGGGCCAGGCGAGTGCGGGGAACGACTCCATCAACCAGGTAGTAGTTGGGAGCGATGGCTCCGAAGGCCCCAAAAGCTGTCTTGCGGCCCACCCAAAGTCTCTCCCGGTCCTGCAGGTCCTGGGCGGTGCGCACGTCGGTGGCCCCGGTGTCCCACAGCGCCGACTCAACCTCATGGGTCACGTCCTCGACTTCTTCCGTCAAACCCTCCAGCTCCACCAGCAGCACCGCCCCCGCGTCGTCGGGATAGCCGGCGTCGGTGACGCTCTGCACCGCCTTTATGCTCAGGGCGTCAATCATCTCCAGGGCAGCCGGAACGATGCCGTGACCAATGACGGCGGATACGGCGGTGCAGGCCGAGTCAATGTCCGGGAAGATTCCTAGGAAGGTCTTGACCGACTCAGGAACGGGCAACAGCCGCACCAGTATCTTCGTGGCAATTCCGAAGGTCCCCTCGGACCCGACGAACACCCCCCGCAGGTCGTATCCCGGCGTCTCCCGAGCCGCGCCGCCCAGGTTGACGATGGTTCCATCCTCCAGGACCGTCTCCAGTGCCAGCACGTGGTTGGTGGTCGTGCCGTAGGCCAGGCAGTGGGGACCGCCCGCATTCTCGGCAATGTTGCCGCCCAGGCTGCACGCTCGCTGGCTGGACGGATCGGGAGCGTAGCGCAAGCCGAACTTCCGGGCGTGAGTGTCCAGGTCCAGGTTGATGACCCCCGGCTCCACGGTGGCCGTGCGGTTGGCAACGTCCACATCGAGGATGTGGTTCATCTTGGTGAAGGCGATCTGGATGCCGCCTTCGGGAGCGATGGCGCCGCCGCTCAGACCGGTGCCGGAGCCGCGCCCCACCACGGGCACGCCCTCTCGGTGCGCCAGGGCCAGCACCCGGCTCACCTCCTCCGCGCTGGTCGGAAAGACCACCGCCCGGGGAATGGCCGTATCAATGGAGCCATCGTATTCGTAGACCAGCAGGTCTTCCGGGTGAGAAATTACGTCTTCTTCACCGACGATGTCTTGCAGCAGGCTCAGGAAATCATGGCTGGGCACAGCGGAGGCTCTTCCCGGGGGAACGTAGGGCTTCAACCCCTCCCGATTAGAATTAGGGCGATGATAGACCACAGGTGGAAGGCAGGCAAGCCGCAGCCGAAAGGGGTTTCCCGTAATAAACTCTGGAAACCCGTGCACCATACCGCGGATTGATTACTCCGGCGACTGCTCCGGTGACCGTCTCTCCATCGCGGCGTAATTAGCGATGATTTTCGCCGCTACGTCGGCGAATTCCGCCAGTTGCTTCTCGCTGATGCCCTCGACCAACCGGGAGTCATACTCCTGGACCCTCTGGTGCAATTTCAGCGTCAACGCGCTGCCCTCTTCGGTCAGGCTCAACATCACCACCCGCCGGTCATCCCGCAGGCGCCGGCGCGAAATCAGGCCCATGTCCACCAGCTTGGTCACGACCCGGCTGATGCGGGAAGCGGTGACCGGAAGGATATTGGCCAGCGCGGTAGTGGTCCATTCCTCTTGCCGGAGGAACGACCGCAGGACGGCGAAGTCCAGGGGGTTGAGATTGTGCGGGTTGACCTGTTCGGCGATCCCCCGGTACACGGCGGTAACCAGCGCGGAGACGCTTTCTCCGATCGTGGATTCTGCCGCTTCATCTTCCGTAGGCTGGATTTCCTGGGCATCGCCCCGAGGGAGTTGTTCTGGGTTTACCATTTCATCTTCCAGAAACCGTGGGTCCACAAAGTCTGCTGCAAACCGGTGTCCCATCCCTGCTCAATCACCGGTTCCCAATGACACCGTCCGAGGGCGCGTTTCCTAACCGCGGGGCTCCGTGAACTTTGCGTGAACTGCAATCCCGGGCAGAAACGGCCGTAGCAAAGTATACACGGTTTGCCAGTTTATGTGAACGTGCCAGGATGAACGAATGGTTCAATAGTGAACATCCTATGAACGAATGGCATATAGTTACTTGCCCAACACCCTATGAAAACGGTCAAACAGGTTCGAGACTCCGAAATACCGAAGTCAACCCGCCATGCGAATTATGTGACTATTTCGTGTCATAATCCTCGATTCCCCTGCCCGAAAGCCATCCCCGGGTCTGAAACGGACTGGGCGCAAAACTTGAAGACCGCCGCACAGTCTCTCCTGTGGGAAGAATTTTCGCGACTTTCCGGTTTATTCCTCCCCGTTTCATCCCGGTTTCACCGGGACAGCGCTCTACCCCTGGCCGGATGTGGGATGATCCAACTTGCCGGCGCAACGCTAGCAGCATGGACCGAAAATAGGCCGCCTTGCCGCGGGCAAGGTTAACCCCTTTCCTTGACCAGGTTGGCCAGGTTGCGGGCGAAGTCCTCCAGGGTCGTATTGGCCTTGCGGCGGATGATGGGCTGCCCCAGCTCTCCCAGACGTCCCATGAAGGTGGTATCGCTGAGGATGACCAGCTCCGTTGCCCCGCCTTCAGACTCCATGGCCCGCATTTCCACATCCGACTTGACCGCACCGCCCACCCTGCGGTCGGCGGCCTCCACCACGAACCGGGCTTCCCTGCCTTCATCGTCCTGCTCCACCACCTGGATGGTCCCGGACAGGTTGAGGGAAATGGGCCCGACCCGCACGCGCATCACCGCCCCGAACTTGCCGTCGTCATCCACGGTTACATCCCCGATCCCCGGAACGCAGGTGGCGGTGCGCGGTATGTCCATCACTGCCGACCAGGTGGTATCGGCATCGGCGGGAACGGTGCAACGGTTTTCCATCTTCATCGGACATGTCCATCCCAGCAAAAATTGACGCTCCGGCCATTGCGATTGCCCGGAGCGTGCTCGAAAACGGGAGTCTTCCCCGCTAAGCTGAAGAAGCGTTGGCCAGAGCCTGTTGGATCGCCCTGCGGGTGAACACCTCGGCCATCTCCCGCTTGTAGTCTGCCGAACCCCGGTAGTCTTCCAGCGGGTCAACCACATCCTTCACGGTGGCGGCAGCCGCCCGGATAACCTCCTCGGTCAACGGCTGTCCCCGTAGCGCATCTTCCGCCCCGGTGGCGTGGATGGCCGTGGTCCCGACCGCTCCCAGGGCGATACGAGCTTCCTGGCAAACGTTCCCCGGACCGGGGGTGATGACCGCCGCTGCGGCAACCGTGGCATAGTCGTCGGCGGTGCGGGGCAGGAACTTCAGGTAGGCAGCGCCGGCGCCGGCTGGCAGCGCCGGAATATTCACCTCCGTCAGCACTTCTCCGTGCCGCACGTCGGTCTCATAGTAGTCCACCAGGAAGTCCTCCAGGGCCGCCGTCCGCTCTCCCTGGGACGAGACCAGGGTGACGGTGGCGCCCAGGGCAATGAGAGTGGGCGGAGGATCCTGGCTGGGGTCGCCATGGACCAGCCCTCCGCCGACGGATGCCATGTGCCGGATGCGCGGCGTGGCAACGTGGCCGTAGGTCTCGGCGGCGATGGGAATAAGTTCCTGGACGACGGGGCTGGTTGCCAAACGCTGCTGGGTGCAGAGCGCCCCGACCCTGACCCCGGCAGAACCATTGGAATGGGCAGTGATGGCGTCCAGGCCGGATACCCGCTGCAGGCTGATAACGTGCTCCGGCTGGACCAGCCGCTGCTTCATCTGGATGACGAGGGCCGTGCCGCCGGCCATTACCCGGGCATCGTCGCCGTGGGATTCCAGGAGTTGGAAGACCTCTTCCAGGCTGTTGGGACTGTGGAACTCGAAGTCGATCATCGGTTGGCCTCTTGCGTCGGACCAATGGCATTGACGATGGATTCCAGGATCTTGTAGTAGCCGGTGCAGCGGCACAGGTTCCCCATCATCCAGGCCTTGATCTCCTCCTCGGAGGGCGATGGGTTCACGTCCAGCAGGGCCTTGGCCGCCATGATCTGGCCCGGCGTGCAGATGCCGCACTGGAAGCCGCCGTGGTCTATAAAGGACTGTTGCAGCGGGTGCAGCCGCCCATCCTGGGCCAGCCCCTCAATGGTGGTGATTTCGGCCCCGTCGGCGGCCACCGCCAGCTTGATGCAGGACGCGGTCATCTCCCCATCTATCAGCACGGTGCAGGCCCCGCAGACCCCCACGCTGCAACCCTCCTTGGTGCCGGTCAGGCCCAGATCGTAGCGCAGGCAGTCCACCAGGAGCCGGCGTGCCGGTACTTCCAGTTGATGTTCGGTGCCATTGACCGTCAAAGTAATGGACTGGTTCATAAGCCGTCCTCTGTGTTGGCTAAACTGTCTTAATGTTCACGTTGTCGAGCTCTCAACCTTGGCCAGAACTCGCCGTACGAATTCTCCGACCAATGGTCGTGCCCGGTTAATCGTGTAGTCTTCCATAAAATCGTGGTAGAAGTTGGCATGAAACTGTTCTGCGGCCAGATACCCGGCGCTCCAGGAAGGGTCATTCTCTTCCTCCGCCAACCTGTCCACCGCCCGTGACCGGGCATTGGACTTCCCGAAGCGCCAACCCCGCTGCTTCGCCAGTGCCGTGACCGCGTGGGTGGCCGCTCCCCACAGCTTCTCCGACCCCTGTAGCTGGTCGCCCGCGTCAAACTCCCGGTCCGCGTTCTCCAGGAACGACCGGGCAATCTCAACGTGCTCCTGAACGGTTTTGGTGTGTCTGGTGGTCAAGTTTGGACAACTCCCGCAAAGTGCCGCCAAGCAACCCCATCCTATACCGGAGGCCAAACGCTGGCAAGGGATAAGGGCAGGTGCCGAGCCGAAACGGTCGTGTTGCCCGCCTACGCTCAGCCGTGGGAAAATTGCGAAAAGACTCCACCACACCCCTGGAGGCCCCACCATGCCCGCCACCCCCTTTCGGATAAACGTCCCCGACGAAGTCCTCTCCGACCTGCAGCACCGCCTGTCCCACACCCGCTGGCCGGATGAAATCCCCGGTTCCGAGTGGGACTACGGCTCCAACCTGGAATACATCAAGGAACTCACCGAGTACTGGCGCACCCGGTATGACTGGCGGGCCCAGGAAGTCGCCCTCAACGCTTTCCCTCACTTCAAGACGACGGTGGACGGGCAGGAAATCCACTTCATCCACCAGCGGGGAAGGGGAGAAAACCCCATGCCCCTCATCGTCACCCACGGCTGGCCCAGCACCTTCTTCGAGATGACCAAAATCATCCCCCGACTCACCGACTCTGCGGCCTTTGGCGGCGATCCCGCCGACTCCTTCGACGTCGTCGTCCCCTCCATGCCCGGCTACGGGTTCTCCGCCCAGACCCGCCGGCGCGGCGTCAACACCCGCCACATCGCCGGACTGTGGGACAAGCTGATGACCGAAGAACTTGGCTACGACCGCTTCGCCGCCCAGGGAGGAGACTGGGGCGCCGGCGTCACCGCCCGCCTGGGGTACCACCACGCCGGCAACATTATTGGAATCCACGTCACCTCCGTCACCCAGGCCATCGCCTACCAGGGAGAGGGCTCTCGTCCCCTGGACGAAGAGGAAAAGGCATTGCTGGAACAACGCGCCCAGTGGCAGCAGGCCGAGGGCGGGTACTCCCACATCCAGGGCACCAAGCCCCAGACCCTTTCCTACGGCCTCAACGACTCCCCCGTGGGCCTCTGCGCCTGGATTGTGGAAAAATTCCGCACCTGGAGTGACTGCAACGGCGAGGTGGAAAGCCGGTACACCAGGGACGAGCTGCTGAACACCGTGATGATCTACTGGGTCACCCAGACCATCAACTCGTCCACCCGCCTCTATTACGAGAACCAGCGCACCCCGTGGAACTTCGGCCCCGATGACCGTATTAGTGTCCCCTGCGCCGTCGCCCTCTTCCCCGGCGACCTCAGCCGTCCACTCCGCCAGTGGGCCGAGCGCTCCTACAACGTCCAGCGCTGGACCGAAATGCCCCGCGGCGGCCACTTCGCCGCCCTCGAGGAACCCGACCTCCTCGTCGAAGACATCCGCGCCTTCTTCCGCAACTACCGTTAGGGGGAAGGAACCCTAAATCTGGCAGAGGTCTGTTCTGTTGAGCAGATCTCGGTGTGCACGACGAACATCCTTGCGTTGCACCGTCGTAAACACCCGACCGCGAATGCCACCCACGATTTGCGGGTTTGTGAAATCGTCCTGCAGATTATGGTCGTTAGTGAACAGCAAGCGCGCCCCACTTACCCGCGCTAACCCAAGAACATGCCAGTCATTGGACTGACAGTCGCTCTGACTGTGAAGCAACTCCGCTTCGGCATTCACCTTCTGGTCGTCCATTTGCCGTGCACGCCCCGCCAGCACTGCTTGAGCCAGCCACGCCTTGAACCCTGCATGGCTGCCGAGTTCGGTTCGGAGCTTTGTGCCCCCAATGACTAACCTGCCAGATTTTCTGGTATCCGTCAGCCAATCGTAGAAAAATTGCCCGGCCTCTGATTTGTTGTCCCCGAACACTTCCCCGCTTACGTTGGCATCAACAATCGCGCACATTCACAACCCGATTGAACGGGTGACCTCATCCATGAAGAACTGCCGGTAACCCGGCGGCGCATCCAGCACGTTCCCCATCTCGTCCAACCGCAGGGAATGTATATTCACCTCCAGCCCGTCCCGCTCAAAGTACAGGATTGAAACATCCTCCGGCTTCAGGTCCGTCTTCTTGTCCCGCACGTCCATTCGCACCCGGTCCAGCAGATAGTCGCTGTGCGTTTCAACAATCAGTTGCCTGGGCGGTGACGCAGCGAAGCAGAACAAACTCCCCAAAGCAGCTTGCGCTTTCGGATGCAAGTGCACCTCTGGCTGCTGCAGCAGAAATAACAGCGCCGGTTCTAGGTCCAGCAATTCAGTCAACACAGGAAGCGCCTGGCTAACCCCATATCCAACATCAATTAGGTTCCTGTGCGGCCCTTTCACTTGTCGTCTCTTTGTTGAGTCTCTGAATTTACGTATCTGTATCTGGAACGGTGCCCCTTCCATATTGCCCAAAGACTTTATTGAAATCTCGTCGAACAAACCGGATTCTCGTCCGAAAATCTCGAGATTTCCTTTGAGTAATTCCCACCTCTCCTTGGCATTTTGGTAAGTGCTCGCTAACAGCATCGGGACGTGGTTACCTTCCGGGTCTATCCGTTGGGGTGTGGGATCATACGTCCTTCGTGGCCGGGAGCGGACCGGAGCACTAGCAAAGATCGTTTGACGAGAATCGGGCCGCCGTAACTTTCCAAAAGGAGATCGGGTATGAAAAAACCCTTCTTGAATTCTCTTGAGGACATCTCGATATGGGACATCACTCTTTTCAAAGTCCAACAGGTCAACCCCATTTTCGTTCTTTACGAACCCGAAGGCGTCCATTAGCAAAAAAGCTACTGATTCCACCCTGCTTTCATTGTGGGGACCGAAGCTATCTCGGACAATAGCTTCCCAACGACCTTCCGCCGCCCCAAACGCCACTAAGTGTTGCCCAAGCCCTTGATCTTTGAGTTCGACCCTATCTCCGCGCAGGGCTAGACGTCGCCGGACGGGAAAAGGAAACGCTCTCCTGCTTTCGAAATCGACTTCAAAGGACAACCCATCAATGCCACGAGCAACCGCCTCGCTGGAATCGGTGTAACCAAAACCAGCCCCAAATGACTCCGGTTGCTTGCTCCGCCCACCCCGGTTGTGCACCACATCTGAAAACGTCCCCAAGTCGTAAGGCTCTTCCCTGAAATCCGGCACCTCATCTTGAAACGCGACTTTCCACAACGCCCGAACCAGCGCTAGGAACGACGTCTTACCCGTGCTGTTCTCCCCCACCAGCAGCGTCAACGGCGCCAGACGGGCCGACTGCGGCTTGCGGAAGCAGCGGAAATTTTCCATGAAGATGCGGTCCATAGCCCGATTCTATCCTTGCCTCTTCTTGCCCGCAACAAATCCCCTGGAGCGTCAAATCCACCCTGCATCTCCCAAAAAACGTTGACACAGCCCCCGCCCATGTGAAAGTCTAAACCTACCATCTCTGCCGGATAATCCGGGGAGCCGCCAAGCGAGCCTTAGAGAACCCACCCGAACCAACAGCGAGCGGAGGCGGCGACCCTTAGAGGAAGGACGGCCCGCCATGACCACACCATCCAACGGCCGCCTGGCGATTCTCGTGGGGGGCGGCCCCGCTCCCGGCATCAACAGCGTCATCAGCTCCGTCACCATCGAGGCCATCAACGAGGGGCTGGAAGTCCTGGGCATCTTCGACGGCTTCCAGCATCTCATCGCTGGGACCATGGAAGAGCCCGGCCAGGCCTCCGACCTGCTGGACGGGATGCGGGTCTGTACCCTGTCCATACCCGACGTGTCCAGCATCCACTTCCAGGGCGGGTCCGTCCTGCGCACCTCCCGGGCCAACCCGACCCAGCGCCCCGGCGATCTGGATACAGTGGTGTCGTCCCTGGACCAGCTGGGAGTCAACTACCTGGTCACCATCGGGGGCGACGGCACTTCCTACACCGCGTCCGAGGTTGCCCGCGCCGCCGGGGGACGGATCCGGGTCGCCCACGTCCCCAAGACCATCGACAACGACCTGCCCCTGCCCGTCGGAATGCCCACCTTCGGCTTCGAGACCGCCCGCCACGTCGGAACCCAATCCGTCCTGAACATCATGGAGGACTCCCGCACCACCAACCGCTGGTACTTCGTGGTGGTCATGGGCCGCACCGCCGGACACCTGGCCCTCGGCATCGGGAAAGCCTCCGGCGCCACCCTGACCCTCGTCCCCGAGGAATTCGGCCCCGACACGCCCCTCGCCGAGGTCGCCCGCCACCTGGAAGGCGCCATCCTCAAGCGCCGCATCATGGGCCGCAACCGGGGCGTTGCCATCATCGCCGAGGGAATCAGCGGCGTCATTGACCCCCAAGAGCTGGCATCGGCCTCCGGCGTCCCGGTGGAATACGATCCCTACGGCGCAGTCCGCCTAGCCGAGGTGCCCCTGGCCATGATCCTGCGCCGACAGGTGCAGCAGCACTTCGCCGCCCGGGGCGAGTCCATTTCCATCGTCGACACCACCCTGGGCTACGAGTTGCGCTCCGCCCAGCCCATCCCCTTCGACATCGACTACACCCGCTCCCTCGGCCACGGCGCGGTGGGATTCCTCCTGGCCCGGGCCAGCGACGAGTCACTGCGCAGCGGGGGAATGGTCTGCCTGGACCGGGGCAACCTGCGGGCCCTCCCCTTCGACTCCCTGAGCGACGGCGACCGGGGCCGCAACCGCGTCCGCCTCGTGGACCTGGCTTCGGAACATTACATCTCGGCCCGCCAGTACATGATCCGCCTGGACACCGACGACTTCGTCGAACCGGGCCGCCTGGACAGCTTGGCGGAAGCTGCCCACCTGGCCCCGGACGAATTCCTCCGCCACTTCGGCCCCACCGTCATTTCATCCGGCGAAGTGGCCTCCGAAGAAATCGCCGTGTAGGGCTTGCCGAACTCCCGCCTTGAACCCGGAGCTGGCCGCACCGGCAGCGGCCGGCTTTCGCCATCCAACTTCGCCGCCCAACATTGAGGAAGAGCCCATGTCACTGGAAGGCAAGGTAGCCATCGTCACCGGCTCCAGCCGGGGCATCGGCAAAGCCATGGCCCTGGGCCTGGCCGACGCCGGCGCGGCTGTGGTCGTGGCCGCCCGGTCGGAAACAGAACGCGCCGGACTCCCCGGCACCATCCACGCCACCGCTGCCGAGATCCAGGCCCGGGGTGGCAGGGCCCTGCCCATCCGCTGCAACGTCCGGCAGGAGGAGGACATCCGCGGCCTCGTCCAGCAAACGGCGGACGCGCTGGGACGCATCGACATCCTCATCAACAACGCCGGCGTGGGAACCTACACGCCCTTCCTGCAGACCACCCTGCGGGAATGGGAGCTGGTCATGGACATCGACCTGCGTGCCCCCTTCATCTGCTGCCAGGCCGTCGCGCCGGTGATGATCGAGCAGGGCGGCGGCAGCATTATCAACGTCTCCTCCCACGCCGCCAACAACATCTTCTCCTCCACCCTGGGCGAGGACCGCGACGCCGGCATCGCGCTCATGGGACAGGCCTACGGAACGGCCAAGGCCGGGCTGGAGCGTTTCAGCTGGGGGCTGGCCGCCGAGCTGGGACAGCACAACATCGCCGTCAACGTCCTCAAGCCCCTCCGCCCTGTAGTGACCGAGGGCTTCCAGGCCCAGCGCCCCGACGCCGACTTCTCCACCTGGGCCACTCCACAGGACATGGTCAAAGCCGCCGTCCACCTCGCCGCCCAGGACGCCACCGGCCTCACCGGCGCCACCGTCCACGCCGAAGAAATAGTCCGCCGCCTGGGGCTGTGAGGCAACACTCCCATGCAGAACGAACAACTTCGAGATGATCTCGACAAGCAGCAGATCGAACAACTCCACCAGGTCGTACTGCGCTTATCTGCAAACAGCTTCGAGATAAAGAAACTGTGCATCACTGTTATCGTGTCCGCAGCGGTCGTGTTTGCCAGCTTCACCGACAGACAACTCGGCCCATTCCTTTTCGCTGCCCCGGCAATCATCATCGCTTTCTTCTACATGCTGGACGTGCAGGTATACTATTACCAGATGAAGATTCGTCTCCAAATGCAGCAAATTCACCGAGCCATAGCCGAACGACATTTCCCTTCGGTTGAAGCCTCCAGCGTAGGAATGCCACTCACAGATCCAGGATCGCAAATCCGCAGGCTGAAGACTGCTTTTCTGAACCATTCAATGTGGCCTTATGCCATGCTTGGCGCGATGGATTTCATCCTTTTTGGCGCTTACTCAATGGGATTTTTCCAGTCCTGGACGTAATGAATATCTTTGTCAGCTACACCCTCAGGGACGGTTTGCTCAATCCGGGACTATTATCCGGTTTGGAATCCCTTCTGTCTGAGATGGGTACGCCCTACATCGACATCCTCCACAACAACAGTCTCCACCCACAGCAATACGTCATGAAAAAGCTGAACGAAGCATCTCTTTTCTGTGCGTGCCTGACCCCGGGCTTTCTGCGTTCAGAATGGGTGCGGTTGGAATGCGCGACGGCCTCTCAGCTGGATCTGCCCACAATAGCATTAGACTGCGGAGCGCTGGCGACCAACAGCACACGCAAGTGGCTCGAATTCAGCATTGCACCAATCATTGTGCCGAATGCGCTCCAGAAAAGCCCTGTCGAGAAAGAGATCTCCTTGGAAACCCCTTTGAAACTCGACTTGAAATACTGGAAATAGCAGGCAAAGGAGCGCCTCCCCCATGGACTTCACCCTCACCCCCGAACAACAAGCCCTTCGCCACCAGGTCCGCACCCTCGCCCAGGAGCAAATCGTCCCCATCGCCGCCGCAGTCGATGAGTCCAGCCGTATCTCGCCGGAGCTGATGACCATCCTCTCCGATGCCGGCCTCCTGCGCTACACCGTCCCCGCCGAGTACGGAGGCAACGGCATAACGGTCACCAACCTCTGCATCATCCGCGAGGAACTGGCCCAGGTCTGCGGCCAGGCCGACACCAACTTCATCATGCAGGGCCTCGGCAGCTTCCCCATCACCCTCGGCGGCACCCACGAGCAGAAGGAGCGCTACCTTCCCCCCATCGCCGGCGGAAGCGCTATCGCCGCCTTCGCCCTCACCGAGCCCCACGCCGGCTCCGACGTCCTGTCCATGCGGACCACCGCCGTTGCCGAGGATGACGAGTGGCGGCTCAACGGCTCCAAGAAGTTCATCAGCCAGGCCGGCGACGCCCACACCTACACCGTCTTCGCCAGGACCGACCCCGACGCCGGCAGCCGGGGCATCTCCGCCTTCATCGTCGAGGCTGGGACCCCCGGTTTCGACGACTCCCCGCGCCTCGACCTCATGGCCCCCCATCCCATCGGCGCCCCCGTCTTCACCGACTGCCGCATCCCCTACACCAACATCATCGGAGAACCCGGCCAGGGAATCCGCCTCGCCCTCGGCACCCTCAACACCTTCCGCACCACCGTCGCCGCCGCCGCCATCGGAATGGCCCAGGCCGCCTACGACGCCGCGCTGTCCTACTCCAGGGAACGCATGATTTCAGGACAACCCCTCAGCGACCTCCAGTCCACCCAGTTCAAGCTGGCCGACATGGCCGTCTCCCTCGAGGCCGCCCGCCTCCTCTGCTACAAGGCCGCCTGGCTCAAGGACTCGGGGCAGGAAAACGTCATCAAGGAAGCGTCCTACGCCAAGCTCTTCGCCACCGAGGCCGCCTCCCGCATCATCAACGAGGCCGTCCAGATTCACGGCGGCGCCGGGCTGGAAAAGGGATGCCGCGTCGAGCAGCTCTACCGCGAAATCCGCGCCCTCACCATCTACGAAGGAACCTCCGAAGTCCAGCGCCAGACCATCGCCCGCCAACTCCTCCGCGAGTAACCCTCACCCCGGCCCGGACTGTCCCATCCGTTTCCTAGACGGAAGCTATTGGCCGGACAGGTAAAGGTTTATCAGCCTGATGACATCGCTCCTGGCAATGGATGCTCCCCCGCCGGACAGGTAATCGTTGATCGCTCGGATTACCTCGCTCCTGTCAATCACTCCATTGCGGTTCGCGTCGTACCGGGTGATTAGAGGATCCCCGGGTGGGCAGAAGGACAACCCAAGCTCGGATAAATCGTTGTCCTCAACATCCCGCCAGATGTCCGGCACACACCCGGTCAGCTGGTTTCCAGACAAACGCAGCACCTCCAGCTTCATCAAACGGCCCAGCACGGATGGTATCTCCCCGCTCAGTTGGTTGCCGTCGAGCCGCAGGTGCACCAAGTTGGTCAGGCTGCCCAGTGCGGATGGTATCTCCCCGCTCAACTGGTTGTCGTTGAGGTACAACTGTCTCAGGTTGGCGAAGCTGCCCAACTCCGCCGGAATCTCCCCGCTCAACTGGTTGCCGTCAAGCCGCAGCTCTGTCAGGTTGGTGAGATCGCCCAGTTGCGTCGGTATTGTCCCGCTCAACTGGTTCCCACCGATGGACAGGCTCGTGACATGGCCGTTGACATCGGTGGTTACGCCGTGCCATTGGCCGATGTGCATGTTGGTCAGCCAGTTGGTCTTGTTCGTCCAGTTGGCGCCGCCGGTGGCGTTGTAGAGGGCAACCAGCGCTTCCCGGTCCGCGGCAGACTCCACCGCCTGCGGCATGTGATAGGCGTAAATCTTCCCGTCGAACCAGTCCGCGGCCCACATCGTTGTACCGTCGGACCAGATGCCTTCCGGGTCTTCGTTGCCAGCGGCTTCCAGGGTATTGAAGTCCCTGTCTGGGACCCGCGCCTTGGTCGTCATGTCGTAGGCGTAGATCTTCTCCCTGCCGTCGTCTGCAATCCACATCGTCGTGCCGTCAGACCAGATACCCGCCGGATCCAGATTCCGACTGGCTTCCAGGGTATCGAAGTCCTTGCCCGGGACCCGCGCCTTGGTCGTCATGTCGTAGGCGTAAATCTTCTCATCTAACCAATCCGCCACCCACATGGTCGTCCCGTCGGACCAGATGCCCTCCGGGAAGGAGGTGGAGTTATCAGTATCCTTTAGGGTATCGAAGTCCCTGCCGGGGACCCGCGCCTTGGTGGCCATGTCGTAGGCGTAAATTTTTTCGTCAAACCAGTCCGCCACCCACATGGTCGTCCCGTCGGACCAGATGCCTTCCGGGTCTTCGTTACCGGCGGCTTCCAGGGTATTGAAGTCCTTGCCGGGGACCCGCGCCTTGGTAGTCATGTCGTAGGCGTAAATCTTCTCGTTTAACCAATCCGCCACCCACATCGTTGTACCGTCCGACCAGATTCCGCGCGGTATCCAGTTGAAAGCATCGATTAGCGTGTTGAAATCCACCGCCGGATTCCGTGTGAAGGAATTGGACGGAGCTGGAGCTGTGGGCGGTGTCCCGTCAGGCGGCGGAAGCTTGGCAAAGCCGTGTCCCCAGGTGTTGTTGGGGTCGGGACTCTGCCGCTGCTCCGAATTGTCTTTCAAGTAGACAGCTACCTGAGCCGGGGTGTAGCTTGGGAACCGCTGCCGCACCAACGCCGCCATCCCCGCCACGTGCGGCGCCGCCTGGCTCGTCCCGCAGAACCCTGAGTTGTACTCGTTCAGCGGCCTCAGCGCCGTTTCCCCGCAGGCCGCTCCTACGATGTCGGGCTTGGGCTCGACCCGGCCGTCCGGCGTCGGCCCCCGGCTGCTGTAAGGCTCGATGGCGCGCACATCGTCCCAATGGGCCGCGCCCACCGCCAGCAGCCCGGGGTTGGCGCTCTCCGCCGGATTGCCAATGCTGCCGCTCTTGGTGTAGTGCTCTATGGACGGAACACCCCAGACCACCAGCTGAATCCAGTCGGGCACGCTGCCGCTCACATGCTCCACTACGATGCCATACTCACCACTACTGAGAACGTTGCCTGCAATACCTTCTATTGGAAAGTGGCCGGCGGCCCCCGATTGAGGGTCCACGCTTGTTGCAACTATCCGCCCGGCGATGTTGTCTTGAATACCCAAGTCCAGATTCGTACTCGCTCCTCCCCAGCTATCGTCCCACCGCAATTGGACTCTAATGCGGTCTCCGGCTTCAAGGGTTATATCGTTAACTTCGTTAATCCCTGCGAATTCAATGAACCCGTCCCCGTCCCCGTCAAGGAATGGGGCACGGGCGAACCACGTCCGTTGGGCGTGATTACCCGCTGAGTTTACCCAAATAATCCCTCTGTCCACCGCCCGGTCAACGACCCTCAGCGGGCTATTGCTCGAGTGAGAAGTGCCATCGCCCGGACCGTCAAATGGGTAACCTTCCGACATTACGACGACCGATACGTCCTGAGAAATCATCCAGTCAACAGCATCTATTAAATCTCCATCTGTCAATGGGCTGGCTATGTACAGGGAAACCTCGGGCGCTACGTCGATTACAGCCTCCGCAACCAATGTACCGTGTTCCGAGCCTTCTTCAGCATTCGTGCAGTCGTCCAGATCGTCGGAGGGCCGGCCAATTTGCGAGTAACACCTGGCCTGGACGCTGTCAGGCAGCTCAGTTCCCATCAGTCTCTTGAAGCCGTTAAACCCAAAGCCGCTGTCAATTATCCCCACCTTGATGCCCTGCCCCTTGTACCCGGCCTGGTTCCAGGCTTCCGAAAGGTGCACCTGGACACCTTGGCTGGTGAAGTCGCCAAAGTCATTCTCCGGCGGTACTATTTCCCGCACCCGTAGCACCCCCGCCCGCTCCGACACCGGCCCCAGCAGGGACACCGGCACGTAGGCCTCGATGTAGTCCTCACCCACGTTGCGCGGGTCCCCGCCGTTGTCCTCCAGGAACTTCACCACGTCATCCACGTTTCCCGACAGGTAGATGGTCACCGCCACCGATTCCTCCCGGTGCATGGGAGCGTCTGCGGCAGCATCCTTTGCCGTGGTTTTCCCCTCCTCGACGACGCGGACCAATTGGTCCAGCTTGGATCCCAGGTTGGGATAATTCAGCTCGGTTTTCTCTGGGAGGGGCTGGGCCTGTTCCTGACTCTGGTCCGTCCCTCTTTTCTTGTTCTCGCCGCCGTCGGCTCGTGCGCCGGGGGCGTCATTCGCCAGGTTCAGCGTCAGGATGATTAACGCAGTGATTGTCACCAGGCGGAACAACCGCATATCTACTCCACAAGCAATCATGTTCGAGTATGTGCTCTGGGGCGTGTTTGCCAACCCCAATGGCCACCAGCGCGGCCGCGAGCGGACCACTCCCGCCACTGGTGTAATGCCTGGTTACTATATCACTTTCCGTATAACCCTCCTGTAATCTAAGGGCCTGTTTGCCATGACTTCTTGTAACTTGCCAGAATCTCCCGCCCAATCGCCCCGGGTCACCCCAAGTCCTGCACCGTCGGGCGGCCTTGAGGCTACCAACGGCCAGATGCAACTCGGCGGTCCCGCCTTCACGGGACCGCCTTCAATAAGACAAAGCCAAATCCGACCCTCGCCCGGGGTTGGAGCGCCGGGCCAGTGAACCTGCGGCTGTAATCCTAGGGAGAGTTGCCCGGTTGCGGCGGCAGAATCTCCCGCACCCGCAGGACACCCGGCCGTTCCGAAAGTTGGCCCAGCAGGCTCACCGGCACGTAGGCTTCGATGTAGTCCTCCCCCACGTTGCGCGGGTCCCCGCCGTTCTCTTCCAGGAAAGCAACCACATCGTCCACGTTTCCTGACAGGTAGATGGTCACCGCCACCGAATCCCCCTGGTACATCTGTGTTTCCCCGGCCGCTTCCTCGGCGGTGGCTTCCCCGGCTTCGACGCGGGCCGCCAGTTGGTCCAGGTGGGAGCCCAGGTTGGAGTACTTCAGCTGGGTCGTCTCAGAGATGGGCAGAGCCTGGTCACCATCACCTGCCTTGGCGGCCGGGGACTTGTCCGCTGGCCCCTTTCCCCGTGCAGTCCGGGGTCCCTCATCGGATGTTTGCCCCTGCTCGGCTTGCTTCTCGATTGCACTGTTCGTGGTCCCCTTCACAGCCACGGCGTCCTGGGGCTTGTCGACGCTGCTCGTCGGAACGGCCGGGGCCGGTTGAAGGACAGCCTGTCCGCTCTTGTTCAGGTCATCCGGGGGTTGCTGCGGTGATTCCGGCACGACCGCAATATCGGCCGCTGCCGCCGTGGGTTGCGGCGCCGAGGCAGGCGGCGCCTGGTCCCTGGCCCAAATCAGTCCCGCGGTCACCCCGCCCAGGACGATTAGTGCCCCGACAATTACTATTGGAACGCCAAATCTTGTCATCCTCATTGCGTCACCTCTCAACCATTATACAACAGCGGCTCGCCCCAACAGGTCTGTATCCGGTGCGGATCCCTGGCAATCCCATTTGAAAAACACCCACATGTTGGTGCCGCAGCTTGGTGCATATATACTCTATTATCAACTATTGCTCTAAGTAAGTTATGATGATGTGACAACGCCCATTTCAAGAGGTTCCCTGAACCCGCATCGGCACCACCGCCACCCCCGTCCCAATCACTTCCAGCGTCAGGTCCGCCCCCTGCTTCTCCACCACCAGCTCGCACTCCACCATTCCCCGCCCATCCTCCTCCCGCTTCCCCGCGACCAGGCCGGACAGGCTCACCGTGTCCGTCGAGGCGACATTCCCCGTCACTTCCAGCTCCAGCCGCCGCGCCGGGTCCTCCACGCTCTCCGGCGGAAACGCCCGCAGCAGCAGCTCCTCCGCGTACCCTCGGATAACTGCCGGATTCAGGAACTCCTCCCCCTGCTCCGGCCCATCATCGTCCTCTCCCGCCCCGTCATCCGCCGCGCCCGTTCCTTCTCCTGCGTTAGACCGTCGGATCGCCTCCTCCGTCTCCCACTTGATGACGATGGGCAGCCGGTCCCCCGGGGAAACCGACTCAAAGGTCACCGTCCTGGCCCACAGCATTGGCATACTCCCAATATACCCCAGACGGCTCCGTCCCGCCCCGCCTCCTTCTCCCCCAGGGCTACCACACAAAGGCTGGCTTTAGTCTTTCACCCCTCCTCCCGTCATTCCCGCGCAGGCGGGAATCCAGACCCCCGTGTCGTCCCCATTTCGCACGGTTCCAACTCAGGAAAGTACGTTCTCACAGACCCTCTTAGAAATTGCTGACGCTACCCACCTTGCGCCTCCCCTATTTAGCCCCTTACCATGGAAGTGTGTCCTACGGTATAGGGTTCGCTTGCCAACCCCCGCCCCTGTCCCCGCTGGAAATGCAGCAATATGTAGCAGAATGCGACAGTTTTAAAATCCTCACCCCGCACCCACAGCCAGCGCTAAAGGGACACTTTGGGACAAAATAGGACAGATATTTCCCCTCCCGGCGATTCCTTTCCCCTGTGCTAAACTGTATCCCGTGCTCCCGGCGGCTACGCTCCAAGCGTCGGCCCCCGCCGGTTAGCGCACCGGATACCCCTTGCCAGGAGGAACGGACCCATGGCCGGCCAGGAACCAGGATATTGCCGTGGCATGGTCATCGTCGCCCATGCCGACGACGCCGAGTGGGGCTGCTCCGGCACCGTCGCCAAGTGGTGCGCCGAGGGATGGGAGGTCGTCTACGTCCTCTGCACCGACGGCAGCAAGGGCAGCGACAACCGCGAGCTGACCGGCCCCGAGTTGGTGAAGCTCCGCCGCCAGGAGCAGATCAACGCCGGCCGGGTCCTCGGCCTGGCAGACGTGGTTTTCCTCGACTACGAGGACGCCATGCTGGAGCCGTCCCTGGCCCTGCGCCGCGACCTTACCCGGGAGATACGCCGCTTCCGCCCCGACGTGCTCATCTGCATGGGCCCCACCCGCCAGCTCACCGAAGCCGGCTACCTCGGCCACCCCGACCACCTCGCCTCCGGTGAGGCCGCCCTCTCCGCCGTCTTTCCCTCCGCCCGCGACCACCTCACCTTCCCCGAGCTTCTTGAGGAAGGACTGGAGCCCCACAAGGTCAGGGAAGTCTGGATTATGGAACCCGACGACGCCGACCAGTACGTCGACGTCACCAACTACATCGACCAGTCCATCGCCGCCCTCAAGGAGCACCGCAGCCAGGTGACCGAAGAGGAAGCCGACTACCACATGCGCCGCTGGCGCTCCAGCACCGGCGAAAAGGTCGGCATGAAGTACGCCGAAGCCTTCAAGCGCTTCAAGCTCGACTGACCCGCGCCTCTGTCCCACCCTACCCAACAGCGGAGCCGCCCAGGGCGCTTTGGACAAGTTACCCAAATTCGCGCCCGAAAGCGGCGACTCTCAAAACGGAGGATGAACATGCCAGCCAACAATGAACAGATTAAGGAAGTCGTCCGCGACCGCTACGGCGCCCGCGCCCGTGGTGTGATCCAGCTCACCGAGGTACAGCCCGCCCTGGGAACCGATTCCGGCGACGCCGGATGCTGCGGCCCCGACGACCTCGACCGGGCCCTCCGCCTCTACAACCAGGGGCAGATTGACGGACTGCCGGCCGCCGCCGTGGCAGCCTCCGCCGGCTGCGGCAACCCCACCGCCCTCGCCGCGCTCACCGCCGGCGAGCGCGTCCTAGACCTGGGGTCCGGCGGCGGCATCGACTGCTTCCTCGCCGCCCAGCAGGTCGGCGAGACCGGCCACGTCATCGGCCTGGACATGACCCCCGACATGCTCGAACTCGCCCGCCGCAACCAGGCCAGCGTCGGCCTAACCAACGTCGAGTTCATCCAGGGCGAAATGGAGAGCATCCCCCTCCCCGACGCCCATGTGGACGTGGTCATATCCAACTGCGTCGTCTGCCTTTCTCCGGACAAGGATGCCGTCTTCAGCGAGTCCTTCCGGGTCCTGACCCCTGGCGGACGCATCCACATCTCCGATATGATGGCCCTCACCGAGGAAGGCCCGGCCCGCACCGACGCCGAGGCCTGGACCTCCTGCGTCGGCGGCGCCGAGTTTCGGGATGTCTACCTCGCCCGCCTGCAGCGCGCCGGCTTCGTCAACATCGAGACCACCGACGAAGGCATCCGCTTCGACGAAGACGGCATCCCCCTCAACGTAGCCTCGGTAAAGGTAGTAGCCCACAAGCCGGGGTAGAGACGGTTGGGGCGACCGGATGCGGTACCGCGCGATAACAGAGGCTCCCCTTGCTTGATAAAGTGTCTCTTATATCAGACAATGCGGGCAAAGCAATCGAAACATGGAAGTGGTATACACCGAAGTTTTCGGGATGTGGCTCAAGGATTTGCGGGATCTGCGGGCCAAGGCTTCCATCATTTCCCGCGTTGAGCGTATTGAAGACGGGAATTTCGGCGACCACCAATCGGTAGGCGGCGGTGTTAGCGAACTCCGAATCGATGTAGGCCCGGGTTACCGGGTCTATTAACCCTACGGGGGCGGACCGCAGTAATTCTCCTCTGCGGCGGTGCCAAGGGTACCCAGGTGCGGGACATAAGAACAGCCCAACGTCTGGCGGCTAACCTGTAAGAGGGATTAGGTGGAACTAAAGAAGTTTGATGCTGTCGATTTTCTCAACAACGATGAGGTCATGATCGAGTACCTCAACGTCGCCTTGCAGGAGAACGACCCAAGGTATTTCGCCAAGGCATTGGGGAACGTTGCCCGGGCCAAGGGAATGTCCTCCATTTCCGAGGCCACCGGGCTGGGACGGCAATCCCTCTACCGCTCCCTTTCCGCCGATGGGAACCCCCGTATCGACACCCTCTTCCGCGTCATGGCATCCCTCAACGTCCGCCTCGCCGTCACCCGTTAGGAAGGGGTTGGGGCAAAACATCCTTCCCACCGGAATAGGCAACCGCTACACCTCCAGCGGCGTGTCCTCCCGGTTCGCCCACTCCCCCATCGAAGCATCGTAGTTCTTGGCCCGGTCATAGCCCAGCATCTTCAGCAGGAACGTTCCGTGCGCCGCACGGATGCCGCCTTGTCAATAGGCGTAGGCCGTCTTGTCCGGCGTGATGCCGTGCTCCGCCAGCAACTTCTTTACCTCGTCGGCAGGGCGGAACCTGTGAGTGTCCCGGTCCATCACGTTGAACCACTCCAGGTGGACGGCCCCGGGGATATGCCCCACCCGCTGGTTTCCCCGGCTCACGCTGCCGTCGTACTCGCCGTCGCTGCGCACGTCCCAGATAACCGAGTCCCCCATGTCGCAGGCCGTCTTCAGCTCGTCCACCTTCACCAGCAGCGAATCGTCGGCCCGAGGCGTGAAGGTCGCTCCCGAAGCCGCCCGGCCCCGATCGAAGCTGGTGGGCATATCCGCCTGGACCCAGGCCCGCCAGCCGCCGTCCAGCACCTTGACATTGGTGTGTCCGTAGTAGTTCAGGGCCCACCACAGCCGGGCGGCGTACAGGCTCTGGTTGTTGTCGTATGCGACGACCAGCGTGTCGTCCCCGATACCCAGCCCCTGGCACATGGCGGCGAACTTCTGCGGGGGCAGTATGTGTACGCGCCCCGTATCCGGGTCCTTCTCGTAATTGTCCGGCACCAGCACCGCCCCGGGAATATGCCCCCGCAGGTAGCCGGCCTCCACGTCGGTGTCCACCACCACCACGTTGGCGTCGCCCCGGTGAGCATCCACCCAGGCCGCGTCCACCAGGAATTCTGGATGCGCGTATCCCGCACCAGTAGTCATCGTTCCTCCTCCAAATCCAGGGGGTTCGGGGGATACGTCCCCCGACGTAACCCCGTCCCAGCTAACCCACCTGGTACTGCTGGAAGGTTTCCTGGTTGAACGTAAGCCCCAGGCCCGGCTTGTCCGGCACCACTATCTGCCCATCCTCGATGGCCGGCGTCTCCTCGAACAGCCGCAGCGTCCACGGCATATACTCCACCGTCAGCCCGTTGGGAATGGCGGCAATGTTGTGGACCTGCACCTCCGGGATGAGATGGCTCACCACCGGCAGGTTGAAGGCCTCGGCCATCCCCGCCACCTTGCGGAACTGGGTGATGCCGCCCACCCGCAGCAGGTCGATCATGACGATATCAACCGAGCGTTGCTCCACCATGTGCCGGAAGGGGCGGATCCCGTAGACATACTCACCGGCGCAAATGGGAGTCGTCAGGGCGTCGGCCACCCGGGCCAGTCCCTGGTAGTCGTCCCGCACCACCACGTCCTCCAGCCAGAACAGGTGGTACTCCTCCACCCGCCGGCCAATATCGATGGCCTGGTTCACGTCCCAGAGCTGGTTGATGTCGCACATCAGGTCGATGTCCGGTCCGATGGCGTCCCGCAGGGTGTGGATGCGGGCCACCTCCCTCTGGGCAGTGGGCTCGGCCCCCATCTGAGTCTTCATCTGCCGGAATCCCATCTCCACCAGACGTGGGCCCGCCTCGGCCAGGTATTCCAGGTTGTAGGGACGCATCAGGGCGCCGCTGGCGTAGGTATCCACCCGGTCCCGGCACCCTCCCAGCAGGGAGCACACCGGCTGTCCCAATGCCTTCCCCTTGATGTCCCACAGCGCCATATCCACCGCTGACAGGGCCAGGGTGAAAACTCCCTCCGGTCCGGCGCTGCCTGCCGCCGTCTTAAGGGATTCAGCAATGGCCTCCACCTGCATCGGATCCTGTCCCAACGTCAGCTCGCACAGGCTGTCCACCGCCGACCGGAGCGCCGGGGTCAGGGGACCTCCGAAGAAGGTGACTCCCACTCCCTGGATTCCCTCGTCGGTATCCAGCTCCAGGGTCACGAACTCTCGTGTGCCGGGCTGCGGCACCCCCACCACCAGCGGGTTATCAGCCGGGGTCTGCAGGACCCGCGTTGTCCAGTTAGAGACTTTCATACCTTACAGTGCTCCTTGGCCATCCTCGTCGGCCGGCTCAGGCCGCAGCATTTCCCGCTACTGCCCGGCTTTGTCATATTCGTCCAACAATAGCGGCTGAATCACGCAGGCGCACTTCAACGACCCGTGGTACTCACTGCTGGCTGCGTATCCTTCGTGTTGGCGGGCCTGCTCATCGGCCTTCTCCCGGCTGGTGAACACGACCAGCAAATTCCATTGGCTCTCGATGAAGTAGGGCTTGTCCCAATGGCAGAAAACTGCCTACACCTGTCCTCCGTAAGCCATGCGGTCGGCAGGGTCCTGCATAGCAGACTCCCGGAAAATAGAAGGTGCCTCAGTCTGCCGCGGCAAACTCCTCCCGCAGGTCCAGCACCGCCTCAGGGGTGCGTCTCTGGCCTCCTGCGGCCCGTTCCTCCGGAAGGCGGATGTCGGGGACAACCTTGGCCGCCACGAACACCGGACCCTCCTGGGAGAAAACTTCCTCGGCCCGGGTCACGAAGTCTTCCAGATCATCGAAGCGGTAGGAGCGGGCGTATCCTGCCGATGTAGCCAGGTCCGCATAGTCGGCAACACCGACACCGGGAACTTCCTGCCCGCCGGTGGTGGCGTAGACGCCGTTGTCCATGACGAAGTGAACCAGGTTCTTCGGCCCCTTGTTGGCGATGGTCACCAGCGATCCCAGGTTCATCAAAAGGCTGCCGTCGCCATCGAAGAGGATGACTTTGGTGTCGGGCTGGGAAAGGGCGAGTCCGAGAGCGACGGACGATGCCTTGCCCATCGCGCCTCCCACCGGGATGTCCCGCTTCACATTGTTGGTCACTTTGGCCCAGGCGCCGTTCGCCCGGAACACCGGCACCACCACCGCGTCGCCCCGGAAACGCTCGATGGCCCGCATCATTTCAACCTGGTCAATCATCTCTGTTCTCCTGCAGGTGACGGTTCTGGTACGGTTTTGGTTCAGTTCAGTTTCACGTCTGGCGCCGTGGAAGCGCCTCTCGTGCAGCGGCGCCGGAACCGTCAGATCTCGTTTACTGGCCCCAGCTCCGAAACGCGGAATATGGTTGGCAGGTCCGGCCGGAACACCAGCCGCCACGCCTCCATGCCATTCTGCACCGCCGTTCCGCCGGCCCAGCTCCCCGCCATCTTGATGACCGAGTAGATTTCTTCGGGAGTGGCCCCCGCCTGGTTGGCCGCGTGGACGTGGATTTGGATGTGGTAGACCGGATTCCTCATACATACATAACCGGCGATGCGGATGAGTTCTTCAGTCTTGCGGTCCAGCAGCGACTGTCCGCCGTGGTCCCGCTCCCAGCCGTTGTTCCGCGCTTTCAAAGCGTCCAGGTCCACCTCGGACAGGAAATCGTGCATCCCGACTCTGAAACCGCTGTTCTGGATAACCCGGTCGCGTTCCGCTTGCTTCTCGCTCTCGGTGGGCATGACTTCCCTCCTCATCTGAAATGGTGCGGTGAACTGGTGTGGATGGAATTGCGCCAGTGTGACGGGGCAATAATCGCCCCTTCCGGCGAGTCTACCAATATGACCGGGGCCGCGCAAGAATGCGCACCATCAGGTGAACAGCGCCTCTTTGATGGTCAGGACATCCTGCCGCAGTTGCCGGTCCTCGTTGATTTCGCCGTTGATCTTGCCGGCTCCATGGATGACGGTGGCATGGTCCCGGCCCCCTAACAGCCGACCCACCTGTGTTGGCGACATCTCCAGTTCGTACATCAGCAGATACATCGCTACCTGGCGGGCCTGGGCCACCTTCCTTGTACGTCTCTTGCCCAGAAGTTCCTCCCTCGTCACCTTGAAGCGTCCTCCCACTTCTTCGATAATCCGGTCGGGTTCAATGGAATGACGGGCAGTGTCAGCCGTGAGATCGTTGAGCAGGAGCGATGTGGACTGGGCGGTTATTGGCTCTGACATCATCTGGGAGTGAAGCACCAGCCGGTTCAGGCAGCCTTCCAGTTCCCGGACGTTCCGTTGCACCCGCTTCGCCACCATTTCCACGATCGCATCCGGCAGGTCCACTTTCATCTCCTCGGCCTTGGCCGAAAGGATGGCCATACGGGTCTCCAGGTCCGGAGGCTGGATATCAGCGATCAGCCCCCACTCAAACCGGGAACGCAGCCGGTCCTCGAGGAGGGCCAGGGCCTTCGGCGGCCGGTCCGAGCTTATTACGATCTGGTGACCCGAGTTGTGCAAGTCGTTGAAAGTGTGGAAGAAGCTCTCCTGGGTCTGCTCTTTCCCGCTCATGAACTGGACGTCGTCAATCAACAGCACCTGCACCTCCCTGTACCGGTGCCGGAAGTCCTCGGTAGTCCGATTGCGGATCGCAGTTATGAACTCGTTTGTAAACTGCTCGGATGTCACGTACAAAACCGACTTTTGTCGCCGGGCACAGGCATGACCCACCGCATAGAGCAGGTGAGTTTTTCCCAAGCCTACGCCTGAATACAGGAACAAGGGGTTATAGCTGTTGCCGGGCGCGTCGGCTACCGCTACTGCGGCGCTGTAAGCGAGCCGGTTCGAAGGCCCGACTACGTAGGAATCGAAAGTGTACTTGGGATTGTAAGCGAAACCCGGTCCAGCTCCCGTCGGCAAAGCATATCTCTCACCGCTCACCGCCGTGGTCGGCTCGGCGTTGACAACGCCGGGACCCGCCCAGATGTCCGGGTCCGCCACCAACTCTCGATCATCTTCGGGACTATATTCGTGGGCAAGTTCCAGCGGCGGAAGTTCGGTCTCCTGTTCTATCGGGAGAACGTCAAAGCGGATTTCCAGCGCCCGGCCGGTCACCTTTGCCAACGTCCCCTGGATAGCCGGGTACATGCGGCGTTCCAGCCAGGTGACCACGAACGCCGACGGTGCCCGCACCGTAAAGGATGACTCGTCGTAGCCGATTCCTTCTGTCTGCTTGAGATAGGAATCAAACAACTGCTTCGGGATTTGCAGTTCCAGGTCGCCGAGCACGGCACGCCAAGCCTCTCGGGCCGACAGGTTTGTCATCGCCCCGCAACCCCCATCCAGTTAGTGGCAGACATAATAGCAGGTTGTTTCCTGGCCGGGCATAGACCATCGGTTCCAATCGAAAACCCGGCCTTCGTAACCCCCTTGGGGCAAGGACTGCTATAATCCGATTGGCCGGGAAAGCACCCCTCTCCCCAGGAATCCCCCGGCTCACACCCGGCCTAGGGAACGCCAGCCAGCCCGTCTCCACCAGCAGCTATGGATCAGGAACTCACATCCCCCCCGGAACACCTCAAACCTTGGTATTACCAGTACTGGTTCCTCTACCCGGTTATCCTATTCTGGCCCCTCTGGCCCATCCTCATTATCCGCTCCCCGTGGCACAACGGACTGGTGTCCGGCGCCTTGGCCTGGGCTATGCTTATCACCGGCGGTTACCTTATCGGATACCGTCAGGCCTATCTCACCAGGGACCTCAACGATTTCACGGTCACAATCCTCATCCCGGGCGTCGCCCTCACCTTCGTGACCCAGTTCCTCTGGATTCGCGACCGCTCCCGGGTCAGGGCTGCAATGCGCACCCGGCAGGACCCGGTGGTCGGAGTTGAAGGCTCAGAACCGTCTGGCAATGCGCTCTCGCGGCGCGCTTCGTCCCGTTCCCGACGCCGTAGGACAAACCGGCCCCGCCGCCACCGTTGAGGATGGGGCTATAGCCCCACCGGCCGTTTCCAGTTGATAACCCCGGAATTTTCGTTGATAACTACATAACATAGTGGACAACGTGCCCCCGAAGGTTAAATTCACCCTCGATGACGTTGAGAATTAGACTTCCCTTCCAACAATGTATTTCGATTACTCAACCATACCCACGCTACCAACGGTCCATCTCAAAATATCGACCCGGTGCTTGCAGTTATCCATGTTAAAATGCCCGTAATCTACCGATAACTACGCACCCTATAAAGCAGATTTCCACCGTATCAACTATCTTATTATTGCTACCCTTATCTATTCCTTATGATTGATACAGTTAGACTGAATATAAAGGCTGGTAATGGTGGTAATGGGTGTATGAGTTTCCTGCGGGAAAAATTCCGACCCAAGGGTGGCCCCAACGGAGGTGATGGCGGTGACGGTGGCAGCGCATTTATCGTCGGCGACCCCAGCATCAACACCCTTCTCCACCTCAAGTTCAACAGCACTTTCTACGTTCAGCGTGGTGAGCATGGCCGTGGCAAGGACCAGCGGGGTGCTAACGGCGCCCACACCTACATCAAAGTTCCCTTGGGCACTGTGATATGGAGAATGGTGCCCGGCTCTCCGGGTGCGAATGAGGTGCTCGCTGATATCGTCGACGAGCAGCCGAAGTTAGTTGCTCAGGGTGGAAAAGGGGGTTGGGGTAACACCCATTATGCTTCTCCGACGAATCAGGAGCCACGGTTGGCCCAGAGTGGGGAAGAGGGCGAATCCGTGATTCTTCTTCTTGAGTTGAAGCTCTTGGCCGATGTCGGTCTCCTGGCTAAGCCCAACGCTGGCAAGTCCACCTTTTTGTCCCGGTGTTCGGCCGCCAAGCCGAAGATAGCGGACTACCCGTTCACCACGGTGGAGCCGGCGCTTGGGGTGGTTACCGCGAAGGGACAGGACTTCGTGATGATGGAAGTCCCGGGCCTGATAGAGGGCGCCCATGAAGGTGTGGGGTTGGGCGATGAGTTCCTGCGTCACGCGGAGCGGGCCCGCCTGTATATACACCTCATCGACGGCATGGCTCCTGACCCGGTGGGGGACTACCGGATGATCAACCAGGAGCTGCGGATGTTCAATCCCGACCTGGTGCGGAAGCCCCAGGTGATCGCCGTCACGAAGATAGATGTGACCGAGGTCAGTGAGAAACGTGAGGAACTCCGCTTCGTCCTCGAGGATGAACTGGTGGATTCCTTCGGCAAGAAGCCGGATATATTCTTCATTTCATCGGTCAGCGGGGAGGGGGTCGACTACCTGCTCGGTTACGTAGTAGACGCATTGGCAACTGCCCCGGAGACGCCTTTCGATGTCCCGGAACCCGTTGCGGTCTCAAACCGCCGGGGCACCCGCGGCAACAGCTTCTACATCGACAACGGCGTGTACGTCGTAGAGTCGGAGCAATTGGAACGTCTGACTGCCCTGGCCGACCTGCGCGATTACCGGGTCCTGCTCCAGATATGGCGGGAAATGACCAGGTTGGGAATCGCCCGTGGCCTGTCGGATGCCGGTATCGAGGCCGGAGACACGATACGCATCGGCAACGCGGAAATGGAGTGGTTCTGATCGTGGCAGCTGCCTGCAAGGTTCATCGGTCATGACCCGCATCGGTGTCCTTGGTGGGACCTTTGACCCCATCCACCTCGGCCATCTTGTCGTTGGGGAGGAAGCCCGGGACCGTTTGGACCTCGACCGCCTAGTATTCATGCCGGCGGGAAGCCCCCGCCTCAAGGAACACGAGCCGCTGGCCTCGGCCATCCAGCGCCTCGAGATGGTGCGGCTGGCTGTGGGCGACGACGGGGTCTCCGAAGTCAGCGGCCAAGAAGTGGTGCGGGAGGGTTCCACCTACACCGTTGATACGATTGCCGAGCTGCGCCAACAATATGCCGAATCCGACCAGATATATTTCATGGTGGGAATGGACGCCCTGGAGCAGTTCGACCGCTGGAAGGAACCGGACCGGCTGTTAGATATGTGCAACCTGGTGGTGGTAAACCGGGTGGGGCACCAGCGCGTCGACGTCAACGATTTCGTCGGGCGCTTTCCCCAAGCCGGGCCAGGCCTCACCCTCCTGACTGTCCCCAGGTTGGAAATCAGCTCCACCGATATCCGCAGCCGGGTCCGCGACGGCAGGTCAATCAAGTATCTGACTCCCGGACCGGTGGTTGATTACATCCGCCGGGAGCAGCTCTACCGTTGAGTTGCCCGGTTTATCCCTTTAGGAACGTCGCGCGATGGAATATAACGTAGAACGTCTGCTGGAGTTGGCTCTGGAGTTGGGAGCCCTGAAGTATGGCGACTTCACCCTTTCCTCGGGGAAGAAGAGCAGCTACTACTTCGATGGCCGCTTACTCAGCCTCAATCCAGAGGGGGCCGTCCTGATCGGCCGCGCCCTGCTGCCATTGGTTGCCGCCGCCGGGGCGGAAGCGGTGGGCGGCCCGACGCTGGCCGCAGACCCGATGGTAACTTCCATTGCCATGATCAGCCAGCTCGAAGGGAAGGGAATCCCGGCTTTCATCGTGCGCAAGGAGACCAAAGAACACGGGATGGGCAACCTCATCGAAGGCCCCCTCCAGCCCGGCAGCCGCGTCGCCATCGTGGACGACGCCTGCACCAGCGGCGGTTCCCTGCTCCACGCCATTGCCGCCGCGGAAAGCGCAGGCTGCAGCGTGGTGAAGGTCCTCGCCCTGCTGGACCGGTGCGAGGGCGGCACGGAAGAGCTGGCGCGGCGGGGCTACGACTTCACCGCGCTGATGGCGGCAGATCCCGATGGCAGGATTGAAGTCGTCGTCCAGTGAAGCGACGGTGCCTCCATGAAAGACGTCCTCCTCACCGTCCTGCGCGACCGTAATTCCAGTACAGCCCGGTTCCGCCGCGCGTCCGATCATCTGGCGGTCTTGGTCTGTGCCGAAGCCCTGGCCAAGCTGCCCCACTCCCCCGTCACCGTGACAACCCCTCTCGCCCCCGCTGAAGGCTTGAAGTCGGCCGGGTCCGTGATGTTCGTTCCCATCATCCGCGCCGGCCTTGCCCTGCTGCCTGCTTTCCTGTCCGCCGTGCCCGACGCGCCGGTGGCCCTGGTCGGGATGCAAAGGGACGAGGTGACAGCGCAGCCGGGTCTGTATTACCGGAAATTCCCCGGCGGTTTGCCGGACAGCGCCATTGTCCTGGACCCGATGCTGGCCACCGGCGGCAGTTCCCTTCTGGTCGTGGATATGTTGCAGGAAATCGGCTATGCGCCCCGGGACATCTACCATGCGGGAGTGCTGGCAGCCGGGGAAGGTCTGCAACGCCTGGCCGCAGCTATACCGGCGGCCAACATCACCGTCGCCGCGGTGGACCCGGGCCTCGACGGGCGCAAGTTCATCTCCCCGGGCCTGGGGGATTACGGGGATCGATACTTTGGAACCTAGCCGTTAAGCGTCTTCGAATTGCCCCGGTCCGAAGAACTGGGGCAGGCCGGTTACCTCGGCCATCGCGCCGCTCTCCCCGATCTCCAGGAGCGCCCCAACGCCGGCGTGAGCGGAGCGGGCGTATCCCAACCCGGTCACCTCCCCGGTGGACGGGTTCCTCGCAGCCGATGTGACCACCCCCACGTCCCTTCCCTCGTGGCGCAGCGTTGCCCCGGGGACATCCCCGGACCCTTGTCCTGAGCCTTCCGGCAGCCGCAGGGTTACCAGCCGCTTCTGGACCTTGTTGTAGGTGTCCAGCCGGGCGATTACTTCCTGGCCTATGTAGCACCCTTTCTCGAAGTCCACTCCGCCGATGAGCCCTGCTTCCAGCGGGTTATAGGCATCTCCCATCTCCCGCCCGTACTCCGGGATGGCCGCGCAAATTCGGGTGATCTGGTAGCTGTCTTCGTTGATGGCGATGATTCCGGCCTCGGCCAGGGCGTCGGCTACGGCGTCCAGGTCTTCCGGGGAAAGCACGATGTCGAAGCCGGACAACGTGCCCTGGGGCCGGTTGATAACCGTTACCACCTTGCCGCCGGCCTCTGCTACAACGGAGTGGTGCGAGGGGACATCCGCAACGTTCATGTCCATCGCTTTTGCGATGGCATCAGCGGCGCCTGGCCCCAGCACCGTCAGCATCGCCGTCTCCTCCGTGATGTCGAAGATTTCCAGGTCTTCCATGATGGTGTACTTGTCCAGCCACTCTATCACTGCCTCCTGCCTTCCGGAGCTGGTCAGCAGGAGCACGTAATCTCCCAGATTTACGACCCCAAGGACGTCCAGGATGCGTCCCCGGTCGGTGGTCAGGATGGTAGGAGCCCCTTCGCCGGGTTGAAGGTCAACGACGGCGTTTGTCGACATGCGGTTTAGCAGGTCCAGCCCGTCCGCGCCGACGGCCTTGAGGCGGCCCGCGTGGGAGTTGTAAAAGGCGGCGCCTTCGGTGGCGGCCAGGAATTGGGCGTCGTCGTACGCAGAGGCTTTTGTCGTCATAACCGGCTCCAGTCCGTTCTGTTTGCCGAGTCCGTTGAGGCGCGTTATTAAGGTGCGCGTTATTAAGGTGAATGAATCACGAGGTCGTTGGGGAAAATTATACCAAAGGCGGGATTTCCGTCTGAGGCTCGGTGGATCGTTCCCAACCCAACCTAGCTCGGTTGCTTCTCTGTCGCTTGAATGCGGGGATTATAAAACCATTCCGGCGTATACGGCGTATTTGGCGACGAGGGGCAATCGCCCGGTTCTGGCATTGGGCTATTCTTGACACCCGTATTGCCGTATCCTACATTGTTGACCTGTAAATTGCCCCGATGGTTGCGCCAAGGGTCCGCGCCGCCGCACCAGGCAATGTCCCCAGGAGGTATCCCATGTCCAGCCGGTTGATTGACCGCATCGACGCCCCAGGCGACTTGAAACCTCTGAGCTATCCTGAACTCGAGCAAGTGGCCCAGGAAGCTCGGGACACCATCATTTCGGTTATCACCGAACGGGGCGGACACTTGGCGTCGAACCTGGGAGTGGTGGAACTGACCCTCGCCCTCCACCGCGTGTTCGACAGCCCCAGGGACCGGATCGTCTGGGACACCACCAACCAGCTCTACACCCACAAGCTGGTGACCGGAAGGCGGGACGAGTTCAAGGATATTCGCCTGGAAGGCGGACTGTCCGGCTTCGGGGAACCCAGTGAAAGCCCCCACGACACGCTCTGCGCCGGTCACGCGGGCACCGGGTTGTCCATCGCCCTGGGTGTTGCCCAGGCCGAGGCCAACCGCAAGTCCGGCTCCTGGACCATTGCCGTCGTCGGCGACGGAGCCATGACGTCCGGTTCCAGCTTCGAAGCCCTCAACAACATCGTCCACCTCAACCCGGAGAAAATGATTGTTGTCCTCAACGACAACGGGATGTCCATCTCCGAGAACATCGGGTTCCTCACCAACTGGCGCAAGCGGGTCATTACCCATCCCGAGTACCAGGCGATGATCGGGCGCATGAGGGCTCTCTCCCAGCGCGTTCCGACCGGCGACGCCATTTACCGTCTGGTCAAGCGGTTCAACGACGGGCTGGACAGCATTATCCTGCCGACCGTCTTTTGGAACGAGATGGGCTTCCAGTACCTAGGCCCGGTGGACGGGCATGACTTCAAGCAGATAGAGGAAACCCTTTACCAGGCCAAAAACTCCGGCGGGGCCGTTCCTCTCATCCACGTGGTGACGCACAAGGGCCATGGATATGAGCCCGCCGAGGACGACCCGGTCAGGTTCCACCAGCCCAGCTCTCCCCTCGGCGCCGGCTCGGGAGCGCCCACCTACTCCCAGGTGTTCGCCCAGACCATGAAGCGGCTGATGCGTGAAGATGAGCAGGTGGTCGGTATTTCGGCGGCGATGCTGGAGGGGACTGGTCTGGAGGAGGTCCGGCGCGAGTTTCCCGAAAGGGTCTTCGATGTCGGCATCGCCGAACAGCACGCTGTCAGCATGGGTGCCGGAATGGCCTCTGCCGGGCTCAACCCCTTCGTATCCATCTACTCCACCTTCCTGCAGCGCGCTTTCGACCAGGTGGTCCATGATGTCTGCCTGCAGAACCTTCCCGTGACCATCATCGCCGACCGCGCCGGCATCGTTGGAGAGGACGGCAAGACTCACCACGGCGCCTTTGACGTTTCCTACCTCCGCTGCCTCCCCAACGCCGTGGTCGCGGCTCCCATGGATGAAAACGACCTCCAGCACCTCATCTACACCGCCTACAAGCACCCAGGTCCCTTCGCCATCCGCATAGCCCGGGGCGCCGCCCTCGGAGTGCCCCTGGACGATCACCTCAGGGAGCTTCCCATCGGCCGGGGCTCCGTTGTTCAGGAAGGGCGCGACGTGGTCATCTTTGGCCTGGGGCGAGCCGCCAACGCCGCGGCGGAAGCGGCGGATAAGCTCGCCGACTTCGGAATCTCCTGCGGAGTGGTCAACCCTATTTTCGTCAAGCCGCTGGACGTAGACCTGCTGTTTGATGCTGCCCGCTCGACCCGCCGGATCGTAACTGTGGAAGAGAACGTGCTGGCCGGCGGGTTCGGCTCCACCGTCCTCGAAGCGCTGGCTGAAGCGGGATTCGAGGACGTGGCGGTCCATCGCATCGGAATGCCCGACTCCTTCATCGAGCACGGCACCGCCGCCGACCAGCGGCGCCGTCTGCATTTGGACGCTGAAGGGATTGTGGACCAGATCCTTGGCGTTTTCTTCCCGGAGTCGGCCGCCAGGGCTAGTTGAAGCTCTGCTGGTTTGTGAGGGGTTACGGTGTCTTTACAAAACTTTCACGTCTAAATTGACTTTCCCCGATTCAACGGGTAATACTGGTGAAACAGCCAAGGGTGCGAGGTATGACGATGTTGAAGAGGCGGATTGTAGCCTTTTTGCTGGTGTCATTGATCACGGGTCTGTTCTTGGTGGCCTGTGAAAGCGGGCCGGATACATACAAAGTCGGGGTCATGGAATCCCTGACCGGCCCTGGTGAGACCTACGGAAACGTGGCATTGCAGGCCAAGCAGATGGCCGTCGAGGAAATCAACGAGGCGGGCGGCATTGATGGCAAGACGCTCGAGCTCGTGGTCGAAGACTCCAAGTGCGCCGCCCAGGACTCTATCACCGCCTACAACAAGCTGACCGACGTGGATGGTGTGAAGATTATTCTCGGCACGTCATGCAGCGGAGCTATGCTTGGAGCTGCCCCCCTGGCTGAAGAGGATGGAGTGGTGTTGTTCTCGGGCCTGGCGACCAACCCCGACATTGCCGAAGCCGGCGATTACATCTTCCGCACGGCCATGAACGACCTGCAGCTCGGCATCGACACCGGAAACGTGATGTGGGCCGACGGAGTCAAGAACCTCGCCACCATCAACGAGTCCACCGACTATGCCGAGGGTGTCCGCCGGACCACCGTGGACCAGTTCCAAAGGCTGGGAGGAACGGTGGTGGCATCGGAGAATTACAGTTCCGACGTTACCGACTTCCGCACCCAGCTTTCCAAGCTGACCGCTGCGGAACCCGACGCAATTCACATCGCCGCCCAGGGGGAGTTCTCCGGCGGCACCATCGTGAAGCAGCTCCGTGAGTTGGGATACGACGGCCCCATTTATTCTGAAATCGTCGTGGTGGGCGCCACCGCCCTGGAGATCGCCGGTGATGCGGCCACTGGCCTGAAGGCCATAACCGCCGAGCTTGACCCGTCCAACCCCAGGAGCGCCGAGGTCCTGTCCAACTTCAAGTCCAGGTACGATTACATCTCCCTGCCCTGGTACATGGGGTCGGCCTACGACGATGTTTACATCACCGCCGAATGCCTGGAGGAGACTGGGGACGATCAGGACGCCGACGGCTTCCGGGACTGTCTGTACGGCATCACCTGGAGCGGCGCCATCGGCAGCAACTATGGGTTTGACGACAAGGGAGAGGTCGAGGGACTGGCCAACAGCGTCGTTGAGGTCCTTCCTCTTTCCGAGCGCAATGACGAAAACCAGGGCTACAAGGTACTAGGCCCGGCCCCCATAAACTAGAGTGTCGCCGCTCGGCCTTGACGGAGCGTAGGCTGGTGGTAACCCGCAGGAGCTTGCCGCCTCTCCGGTGGGGCGCCGTTATCAAGGATGGGCCTTGGCCCGATCCTGGCCTGATGGTGGTGGAGGTGTTCTGGGGAATCTGACGGGCACGCGCTTGCTGGCCGTTGTTCTGGTCCTGCTGGCGGCGGCATACGTAATCTGGAAGATTACCGAGTCGGGCGAGCAGGCGCTCCAGTTCGCCTTCAACGGCCTCTCGGTTGGTGCCGTCTACGCAGTCATGGCCCTCGGCTTTACCCTCGTCTACAGCACCGTCTGGTTCTTTGACCTTTACTACGGAGCGGCGGCGGCCCTTGGGGCCTACGGTGTCTTCTACCTCCGCACCCAGCAGGCCGGATTCAGCCAATACGGCATTGACGCACTCTACCTGAACATCCTCCTTGCGGTGGTGGCCGCCGGGGTCGCCATCTGGGCGGTGCGGGTGGCCCTGCTGCCCCGGATGAATGTTCCCCCGGATTCAACCTTTCGCCGGGCGGTTCCCGTGGCTGTGGGAATCGGCGTCGGCGCTTACACCTGGGTCGTCCTCTCATTCCCCAAGCTTCTCTACCTGACGGTTGGCCCCGCTTTGGGGTTGGCGGCTGCGGCCCTCGCCTTCTGGCTGGCTTACCTCGCTGTACGCCGCATCCCGTCCGGCCCGCGGCAAGCATCCCGGATCGCCCTCGGGTTGGTAGCCGCCATCCTGGGTGCCGGTGTTGGTTTCTGGTTCGCTGGTTCTCCCCACTTGAATCTTTACATCAGCTGGCTGGTCTCCTGCCTGCTGGCCGGGGCGGTGGGGCTGGCCATGTACCGGGGCCTTTACTCGTTCATGCGGGAGCGGTCCCGTTCCCCGCTGGTCATGCTCGTAGCCTCCCTGGGGATCCTGCTGGCTATATCCGCCGCGATAACCATCGTCTTCCAGGCGGCTCCCCGGCCTTTGCCCGCCGCCTTCGGAAGCGATCCCTGGACCATCAGCGGGGCGAATATTAAAGGGTTCAACCTGTTTACCATCGGTGTGTCGCTGGTTGCGTTCGCAGGGCTGCTCTTCCTCCTCAAGCGCACTGCCTTTGGCAAGTCGGTGCGGGCCATCGGCGACGATGAAGAGGTCTCCCGGGTGGTCGGCATCGATACCAGGACCGTCATTGCCGTGGTGTTCTTCATCGGAGCGGCCCTCGCCGCCCTGGCCGGATTGTTGAGCGGCCACGACACCGCCATCCAGCCCAAGATGGGCCTGCTGTTGCTCCTCAAGGGCTGGATTGCCTCAGTGGTCGGCGGGCTGGGCAACCTCTATGGCGCCATGCTGGGGGGATTCGCCCTCGGCATGGTCGAGCAGTTCGGCATCTGGGACCTGTCCGGGGAATGGAAGGACGCCATCTCCTTTGTCCTCCTCATCCTCTTCCTGTCCTTCTGGCCCCGGGGCATTCTCCCGAGGAAGTAGGCCGCTGGAAATCTGGAAGGACAATTTGCCCATGATGACGCACTAATGCAGAAAATAACGGAAACATACCGCCGGTTCTGGGGAATCGGAGGAGACTCCGAGGGCGGCCGTCGGGTATTCCGAGGCAACCTGGAGCTGTGGATCAACCTCGTGGTCATCGCCTGGGCTGCCGGGTTCATGCTCTGGCAGGGTGTGGGATTCGCCGTTACCCTCGCCACCCTCTTTGCCATTTGGGCCATCTTGGCGGTGAGCCTCAACCTGGTGGTGGGCTTCACCGGGCTGCTCTCCGTGGGACACGTCGGTTTCTTCGGCATCGGCGCCTACACCGTTGCCATCCTGACCTCCACCACCGATTACGCCCAATTGCGCACCGCGCCGATTCCGACCTTTGACTGGCCCTTTTTCGCCGCTTTGCCCGTCGGAATGGTACTGGCCGGGGTCGTCGCTGCATTGGTCGGGATGGTCTTCAACCGCTTTCGCGATGACATCTTCGTCCTTGTGTCCTTCGGCTTCGCCATCATCGGGTTCAACGTCTTCCTCAACTGGCGGGGACTCACCCGCGGCGCCTTCGGTATCCACGACGTGGCCCGTCCCGAAATCGGCGGCCGGGTGCTGGATGGCTCTGTGGACTTCCTGCTTCTCTGTCTGGTGTTCCTCGCCCTTGTCATGCTGGTCGCCTGGTTCATCGTCTCCTCCTCCTTCGGGCGCGTCCTCACCGCCATCCGGGAGGACGAAGAGGCCATCGAGGTCTTCGGATACCGGGCCACCCATTATAAGCAGGCGGTCTGGGTGATTTCGTCCATGATGGCCGGTCTGGCCGGGGGGTTGTTCGCCAGTTGGTCCACTTTCATCGACCCCAACTCCTTCATACTGCTGGAGTCGATCCTGCTCGTCGCCATCGTCATCCTGGGAGGTCCGGCGACGATATGGGGGTCCCTGCTGGGGGCCATGGTCTTCGTTCTGCTGGAGGAAGGGATGCGGTTCCTGCCGTATCTGCCGCCCGAGCACAGCGGGCAGGCCCGGCAGATCGTCCTCGGCATCCTCTTGGTGTGGCTCATGTTGTTCCGTCCGCAGGGACTGGTGGGGAGGTACAAGCTGTGAGTCAGCACGACTCTGCGAACCAGCCCGATACGGCCCTGGAAACAGTCGAAGTCTCCAAGCTGTTTGGCGGAGTCAGGGCGGTTGACCGGCTTTCCGTGGCTATCAGCCGCCGGGGGATGACCAGCATCGTCGGCCCCAACGGGTCTGGAAAGTCGACCCTCATCAACCTTCTCAGCGGGATGCTGCCCCTGGACGGCGGGATGGTGGTCATTGACGGTGTCGGCTTGCGCGTGGTGAAAGCCCACGAGACCCCGGACCACGGCATAACCCGCACCTTCCAGCAGGTGCGGCTCTTCGACCAAGTCAGCGTGTGGGACAACATCATGGTGGTCCTCACCCGGCGGAACGTCTGGTCCGCCCTGTTGGAACGTGCCCGTCCCCGCTACCGCGAACGGGCCCAGGCCATCCTGGAAGACGTGGGAATGTGGGACAAGCGGGATTCCCTGGCCGAGGACCTGTCCTACGGTCAGCGCAAGCTCCTGGAGATAGGGCGGGCCATCGCCCTGGACGTCCAGATATACCTGCTGGACGAACCCTTCGCCGGCCTCTTCCCCCAGATGTTGGAGCACGTCAAGGACATCATGAAGAGAATGCGGGACGAGGGGCGCACCATCGTGTTTGTTTCCCACAACATGGACATTGTCCGCGAGATGTCGGACCACATCTTCGTCTTGGATGCCGGCGCCCTTCTGGCCGACGGAGAGGTGGAGGATGTGTTGACCAGGCCGGAGGTCATCGACGCCTACCTGGGGGCCTGACGACACCCCGCTGGCAACGGTTCACATCCAACGCAACGGAGATGCCCATTGAACTCTGAGGCACCTGTCGATAGCGCCAACATCCTGGAACTGGTGAATGTTTCGGTGCATTTCGGAGCGGTGGTCGCTCTTGAGGAAGTTTCCCTGGGGGTGAAACGGGGAGAGGTGGCCGCGGTCATGGGTCCCAACGGGGCGGGCAAGTCCACCGTTCTCAAGGCCATCATGGGTCTGGCTCCGGTGGTCTCCGGTACGGTGCTGTGGCGCGGGCTACCGCTGCTCGCCGCCACTCATCAGATCGTCAAGGAAGGAATTTCCTTCGTGCCCCAGGGCCGCCGGGTCTTCACTCACCTGAACATCGAGGAAAACCTGGAAATGGGATGCCTCTACCTCAATGACCGGGACGAGCGGGAGCGCCGCAAGGAGTCGGTGATGGAGGTCTTCCCGGTGCTGCGGGACAAGCGGCGCGACCTGGCCAGCCAGATGTCCGGCGGACAGCAGCAGATGCTCGCCCTGGGCCGCGGCCTCATGGCCGCTCCCGAGGTTCTCTTGCTTGATGAGCCCACCCTGGGCTTGGCTCCCGCCATCGTCAAGGAGACCTTTCAGAAGATCTCCGAGATCAGCCGGGTCTTCGAAACCACCATCTTTGTTGTCGAACATAACATCAAGGGTGTCCTCGATATTGTCGACCGCGCCTACGTGCTGGACAAGGGTAAAGTCGTGCATGACGGCACCCCCGAAACCGTCCGGGAAACCGACATCCTCACCCAGGTATTCCTCGGCGCAACCTGATCCCCTTCTCTCCCTCCGACACTGCTCCGGGTCGGGTTGGCGCAGCGGAGGTCCGGCGCTCTCCCCCCGTCATGCTACAATGGCCGCCACTCGCCAGTGCAGGAGCCGCCCCATGTCCACCGACGAAACCGCCCCGACCGGCCGGGCCATCAAGGCATCCGAATTCAAGGCCAGGTGCCTCAAGCTCATGGATGAGGTGGCCGAGAGCGGCGAGGAAATAATCATCACCAAGAACGGCAAGCCCATCGCCAGGCTCGCCCCCTTCCAAAAGAAACCCACGTCCTGGTTCGGACGTTACCGGGATATAATCCAGATCCATGGCGACATCATTGAGCCAATTGATGTGGAGTGGGAAGCCGAAGTCTACCCGGACAGGGTGATCAACCCGTGATCCTGCTCGATACGCAGGTCCTGGTGTGGTTGTCGGTTGATGAAAGCAGACCGGGCAGACGGGCAATGCAAGTCATAGACTTGACCCGAGAGGTCAATGATTTGGCGGTTTCCGCGATCTCCTTCTGGGAAGTTGCCATGCTGCGTGACAAGGGACGCCTGACCTTTCTCACAGATGTAGGAGCTTGGCGGGCGGACCTGTTGCGGCATGGACTGGTCGAGTTGCCCGTGGACGGCGCTACCGCGATTAGGGCCGGAGTGCTGGAAGCCATGCACGTCGACCCGGCCGACCGACTTATAGTCGCCACCGCCCTGGCGGGGCACCAGCTGGTTACGGCTGACCAGCGTATCCTGGACTGGCCGGGAAACCTGTCCAGGCTGGACGCCAGGGGGTAGGCCGACAGCTTGTCGGTGTGTCAAAGGCGAAGGGCGGCGTCAAAGCCGCCCTTCGCCATGAGACCGGCCGGGGACTTCGCTGCCTGAAACGGCTAGTTCTGACGCACGAACTTGTCCACGGAGGCGTCGCCGGTGAGCGCCAGGTAGCAGTCTCCTTTGGAGTCCACCCAGCAGCCGTGGGCGGAGCGGGAGGGCCAGCGGGCCAGGACCTCGCCGTGCTTGCCGACTATGCTGCACCGCGAGGGGAGTTCCTGCCCGTCGTCGGTGGCCCGGGTGCCTTCGCTGATCAGGAAAGTCCCCTCGGTGAACTCGGCGATGTCCATCGGACGCTGGATGTCGTCCCACATCTCCAGGAACACGCCGTTGGGAGTGAACACCTGCACCCGGTGGTTTTCCCGGTCGCAAACGTACACGGTGTGGGTCTCGTCCACCAGGATGCTGTGGGGCAGGTGGAACTGCCCGGGATCGGTCTTGCCCCAGGTGCCCCATGACTGGAGCAGGTTGCCGCCCCCGTCGAAGCGGTGCACCCGGGCGTTCCGGTATCCGTCGGAAACGTACAGGTCACCCCAGGGACTGGGCACCAGTTCGCTGGGGTAGTTGAACGGGCCGGCGGGCCGCGGCACCGGGTCCATGGGCCGCTCGCACCCGGTGTCGGAGTGGACGCCGTGCTGCCCCAGCATCTTCACCGGCTTGCCGTCCAGGGTGTAGATCATGCAGATGGAAGTGTCCCGGTCGGTGAGGTAGACCAGGTCGTGGGCGATGTAGAAGCCGTGGGCGTAGACGAAGGCACCGTTGCCCCAGCCGTTGATGTAGTTGCCGTCGGGATCGCAAACCACAACTGGCGGGTCCTTCCGGTTGAAGATGTAGACGTTGTCCTGGGAGTCAGTGGCGATGGCGCTGACCGAACCTAGCGTCATTCCGTCAGGCAGCTTGGGCCAGTCCCGGACTTCGGTGTAGGTGTAGGTTCCCGAACCAACGGTGGTCATGTTCTATCCTCCTCAGTGCGAATCGGACCGAAGTCCGCGGTCAAAGTTCGAAAGCGCCGGTGTGGTTGCCCGGCGCTAGCCGTTGATGATCTTGTCCACCGTGGCCGTCACCCGGGCGGCGTTGGGCAAGTAGGTGTTTTCCAGGGGACGGCTGTAAGGGACGGGAGTATGGGGAGCCGTCACCCGGGACGGCGGCGCGTCCAGGTACTCGAAGGCTTCCTCAGCGACCCGGGCACAGATGTCCGAGGCGATGCTGCACACCGGGGTGTCCTCGTCCACTACCACCATGCGGTGGGTGCGCTTGACCGACTCGATTATGTGGTCGTAGTCGATAGGAGATACGCTCAGCAGGTCCACCACCTCGGCGTTGACTCCCTGCTGTGCCAAGGTGTCCGCCGCCTCGGTGCATACCCATGTCATGCGGGATATGCCCACCAGGGTTACGTCCGACCCGCCCCGGACAGTGCGGGCCTTGCCCAGCGGCAGGACGTACGGTTCCTCGGGAGCTGGGCCCCGGTTTCCGTACAGTCCCTTGTGCTCGAAGTAGACCACCGGATCGTCGTCCCTAATCGCTGCTGCCAGCAGTCCTTTGGCGGTGTACGGGTCGGAGGGCACCACTCCCTTCAGCCCGGGGATGTGGCTGAAAATGGAGTAGAAGGACTCGGAGTGCTGGGCGGCGCTGCCGAACCCGGCTCCGATGCGGGTTAGCAGGACGAAGGGGACCGTGACCTGCCCGCCGAACATATAGCGCATCTTGGCGGCGTTGTTCAGAAGCTGGTCCATGCAGACTCCGACGAAGTCAACGAACATCAGCTCCGCCACCGCCCGCATTCCGGTGGAGGCCGCGCCGATGGCGGTGCCGACGAAGGCCGCTTCCGACAGGGGGGTGTCCAGCACCCGCTGGTTGCCGAACTGCTGGATGAGTCCGACGGTGGTGCGGAATGGCCCGCCCCAGGCGTCGACGATGCCCAGGTGCTCCCGGCCCGCGCCACCGGCGATTTCCTCGCCCATGATGATGACGGTCTCGTCCCGCTCCATCTCCTGGCGCAGGGCTTCGTTGATGGCCTCCCGGTACTGTATCTCCCGGGTGGCGGTGGTGGTCATAGTCATAGCTTGCTCCTCATCGGCGAGTCGGAAAGGCCGTTGGCGGGAAACATTCCCCAACTTCCCCCTACACCTCCATATTCGCCCCCCGGCGCATCATGTCGACGGGGTAGTCGACGTAGACATCCTCGTACAATTCGGAGGGCTGGGGCATGGGACTTTCGTCGGCGAAGCGGATGGCTTCCTCCATCAGTTCCTCCGCCTCCTGGTCGAGACGGTCAAGCTCCGCCGCGGTGATGCTGCCTTCAGGGATGACACGCTCGCGGAACTGCTTCAGGGGGTCCCGGGCGCGCCACTCGTCTTCTTCTTCCTTGGTGCGGTAGGTGAGGGGATTGTCGAAAACGGTGTGGCCGTAGAAGCGGTATGTCCGGCACTCCAGCATGGTGGGGCCTTCGCCGGCCCGGGCCCGGGCCACCGCCTGCCCCGCCGCTTCGTAGACGGCGAAGACGTCCATGCCGTCTACGGTGAAGCCGGGCATGTCGTATCCGGCGGCCCGGTCGGCCACGTTGGCGGTGGAAAGCCCGTACTCGACGGGAGTGGACTCTGCGTACCCGTTGTTCTCGCAGCAGAAGATGACCGGCAGCTTCCAGACCGAGGCCAGGTTCATGCACTCGTGAAGGACGCCCTGGTTGGCGCCGCCGTCTCCGAAGAAGGCCACGGCCACCCGGCCCAGGTTGCGCAGCTTTGATGTCAGAGCAGCGCCAACGGCCAGCGGCACGCTGGCGGCGACCACGCCATTGGTTCCCAGCATACCCTTGCTCATGTCGGCAATGTGCATCGAGCCGCCCTTGCCCTTGTTGGGGCCGGTGGCCCGCCCAAAGAGTTCGGCCATCATTCCCTTGGGGTCGACGCCCTTGGCGATGCAGTGGCCGTGTCCCCGGTGGGTGCTGCCGATGTAGTCGTCGACGGTGAGGTGGGCGCAGATGCCGGTGGGGACGGCCTCCTGTCCGGCGGAGGAGTGGACCGATGCGGACATCTGGCGCTGACCGGTCTCCGGGATGCCCCGTTCCTCAAAGTGCCGAATAGTGGTCATGGTCTTGTACAGCTGCAGCAGGGTTGCTCGATCCAGCTCCATAGCTCGTCCCTCGAAGTGTTGGATGGGGCCGATTAGTGCGGGCTTGGCCGCCAGTCCAGACTGGACGGTTTTCCGGGGCCAAGCACCTTCATAGTAGCACCCGGCAATTGCATGTCAATAGCGTCTGTTACGTCTGCAGCCGGGTGGGTGCCGATGGGATCGGCGGGTAGTGCCGGGGGGAGTCGGTATTCTTTCGCCGCTTGTGGCGGACAGGACCGGTCCAATCGCCTATTCGAGGATCAGGTCCTTCAGTTCCATTACCGGTCCGCCGTGTTCCGTGCCCGCCACCGCGTTGGCGAAGCGTTCGTCGGCGGTGACCATCTTCGCGCCAATACGGTGGGCCAACGCCAGGTAGGTGCAGTCGTATATAGGATGGTTCAAAGCCAGGGCCAGCCGCACGGCGTCGGCGCAGACATCTTCGTCGTTCGCCCAGTTGACTCCGATCTCGTTGATCTCAGCTGCCAGCAATCCCGCTTGCGGTCGCTCAATTTCGCCAGAGCGAGCCTTGCGCCACAGCGCGTTGCCAACTTCCACAGCCAGCAGGTGGGGAGCATATACCTCATGATGCCCATTGAGGATTTCATCCGCGATGTCCGAAAATTCTTCCCGTACCAGCCATTTCACCGCTACGCTGGCGTCGACCACCAACTGCATCAGGGATCTCCGTATGCCCGGCGGTCCCTGTCTTCCCTTATCAGGATTTCCGATGGGGTTTGGACGGTGCCCTCGGTCAGTTCCCGCAACTTCCGCGCCCTTTCGCGGAATGCCCGCATCTTTGCCGCCGGGTCATCCTCTACCGCCTGCTCCAGAATATGCCGGACCTCATTTTCCAGTGAGCGGCAGTTCCGGGCGGCACGGCTTTTCAATTTGTGAATAACTTCATCGTCCAGATGCCGTATGTTTATCGTCGCCATAACATGCTCCGGGGACAAGTGATGGCGGTATGGTAGCACAGCGAGCGCGGTTTCAGCCTGTATCCACCGCCACCACATCTCCCGGCCCACCCGCTAACAGGGATGCTGCGTTGCCGTTGGGGACGGCTATTTCCAGGTAGCCATTGCTTCCAACCAGGGCCAGGGGTTCCCCCGCAGGATGGTCCGGGTTCTGTTGGAAGGTGCGGTGCAGCCCTTTCAGGCGGTGGGACCGGTACTCGACAACAGCCCGGTCCTTGCCTTGCACCATTGTCCCGGGGATGTTGGTTACCAGGTTGCCGAAATGGTCGGCGCAGATGACCTGTCCAGTGATTTGGTTCCCTCGCACCGAGGGCTGGGGGAAAGGAAGCCAGACCAATTCCTGGAGTGGCGGACCGAAGGTTTCCGGGGCGGCGCCCAGGGACAGGTGGGCGGCTGCGGGCGAGAAGATGTCCCTCCCGTGGAAGGTGCTGCTGACCGGGTGGAGCTGAAAGTCCGGCTTGGTCAACTCGTAGGCGGTGCAGCCGGCAGGGACGGAAACGGTGCCGCCGCCGGTGGGCCGCCTGTCGAGGAACGGCTCCAGAACGCCGCTGAGGATGCCGTTGTCAGGCGCCACGAAGACTCCAACCGGGGAGGCCAGGAGGATGGCCTTGCGGGAGGTGCCGACCCCCGGGTCCACCACGGCGACATGGATGGAGTCCTGCGGGAAGAAGGCGTAGCTGGTTTTCAGGATGAACGAGGCGTGGATCAGGTTCTGAGGCTGGACCTGGTGGGTCAGGTCAACGATTTTAGCCCCGGGATTGATCCCGAGAATGACGCCCTTCATCACCCCGACGTATGGGTCCGACAACCCGAAGTCGGTGGTCAGGACGATGGGGGGCCCGGATGCCATTTCCGGCGCCGTCTACGGGCTGGCGAAGCGGACGCTGGCGATGGACACCAGGAGAAACACACCGGTCAGAACGATGGTGAACTGGAACAGGGTCTTTTCCAGGCCGCGGCGGGTGCGGCCGGAGGTCTGGGCGGAACCGAACAGGCCGCTTCCTCCTTCCCTGACCTGGGAGAGGATGATCAGCACCAGCACCACGGAAACGATTATTTGGGCCACGTTGAGGAAGGGCATCTTAACCTCAGGGCGGGTTAGGAGAGCGGGTCAGGCGTTCCTGGCCGTCTCCAGCTTTTCTTTCACTAGCTGTTGGACAAGATCGGGCTTGGCCTGTCCTTTGGTCAGGCGCATGACCTGGCCGACCAGGAAACCGGCGGCCGACTCCTTGCCGCCTAGGTAGTCCTCCACCGCCTTGGGGTTGTCCTCGATGGCCTGGGATACGGCGGTGTCCACCACGGAGGCGTCGCTGATCTGGGCGTAGCCCCGGGCTTCGACTATTTTACCCGGAGGGTCGCCGCTGTCGAAAGCCTCCTCCAGCACCGTTTTCGCCATGGTGACGCTCAACGTCCCGGAGTCGATGAGGCCAATCAGCTCGGAAAGGTGGGAGGGCGTGACAAGGATTTCGCCTATTTCCCGCCCTGACAGATTCATCAGGCGGCTCAGGTCGCCCAGCATCCAGTTGGCCACGTTCTTGGCCAGGGAGGGAGCCTTATCGGGTCTGATGGCGAGGGTCTCCTCGAAATAGTCGGCCAGGGCCTTGTCCTCGGTGAGCTGGAGGGCGTCCGCTTCCGGGAGAGTCAGGGTTTCAATGAAGCGACTCCTGCGCTGGGCGGCGAATTCGGGGAGGCGGGAGCGCAGGTCCTCCACCCATTCGGGAGCAACCACCAGGGGGGGCAGGTCGGGCTCGGGGAAGTAGCGGTAGTCGTGGGCGTATTCCTTGCTGCGCTGGGAAACGGTGACTGCCCGGTCGTCCACCCAGCCCCGGGTCTCCTGCACTACCGTTCCGCCGTCGTCCAGGATGCGGGTCTGCCGCTCCACCTCGTACTCCAGGGCCATGAACACCGAGCGGAAGCTGTTCATGTTCTTGACCTCGGTGCGGGTGCCGAACTCGGAACTGCCCCGGGGACGGATGCTGACGTTGGCGTCGCAACGGAAGTTGCCTTCCTGCATGTTGGCGGCGGAAACGCCCAGGTACTGGACGATGGAATGCAGGGTGGTCAGGTAGGCCCGGGCCTCTTCCGGGGAGCGAATGTCGGGGGCGCTGACGACTTCCATGAGCGGCGTACCGGACCGGTTGACGTCCACCAGGCTGTACCCGGGCCCGCCGGCGGGTTGGACGTGCTGGAGCTTCGCTACGTCCTCTTCCAGGTGCACCCGGTCGACGCCGATGTGCTTCTTCCGGCCCTCGACCTCGATTTCCAGCCAGCCGTTGACGGCCAGGGGGAGATCGTACTGGGAGATCTGGTACCCCTTCATCAGGTCGGGATAGGGGTAGTTCTTGCGGTCGAACTTGGAGAATTCAGGGATCCGGCAGTTGAGGGCCAGCCCCGTCGTGATGGTGTGCTCGACGGCCCGGCGGTTGATTACGGGCAGGGTGCCGGGGAGCCCAAGGCACACCGGGCAGACGTTGGTGTTGGGCGCGGCGGCCTGGTACTGGGCCGGGCAACCGCAGAACATCTTGCTGTTGGTGAGGAGCTGGACGTGGACTTCCAGCCCAATGACCGTTTCGTAATCCATGACCGGCGGCGGGAAACGAGAATGGAGCAAAAGAAGGATTGAACGCCGCACAAAAGTATATCAGCGGCTCCGGGACAGGGGCAACGATGGGGACGGAGGATTCAACGTCCCCATATATTCAGGGGGTTTGGGGGATGAATCCCCCAACGCGCCCCGTTGCTTCCTCCCGGTTCCCGCCGCGAATCCCCCAAGGGGAGTGCATCAGCGATTTGGTAGAATACAGGCTGGATGTCCCACGTGCGCGGAAAGGAATCTTTCCCATCCGAGGTGAGTTTTGCCCAGCGGGTTCTTCATATCCCTGGAAGGCGGCGAGGGGGCGGGTAAGTCGACTCAGGCAGCGCTCCTGGTGCGTCGCCTGGGGGAGGCGGGCGTTCCCGTCACCCTGGTCCACGAACCCGGCACTACCGTCTTGGGGACCTACCTGCGGGACTACCTCAAGAGCAGTCGACCAATGTCCAGGGAAGCCGAACTGCTGCTGTTCGAGGCGGCCCGGGCGCAGTTGGTCTCGGAAATTATCCGGCCCAGCCTGAATCGGGGAATGACGGTGGTGTCGGACCGCTTCGAGGCGTCCTCGGTGGCCTACCAGGGTTATGGCCGGCGCATAGCGGTGGATGCCGTGCATCGCCTCAACGAGTTCGCCGTCCAGGGTACGCTGCCCGACCTCACCCTGCTTTTGGATATTGACCCCGAGGAACGAGTCCGGCGCGCCGGGGGCCAGTTGGCATTGGACATGGCGCCTTCGGAAGCTTCCAGTCCAACCCGCCAGGATGCGGGCGACACCCGGCGTTTTGAAGACCAGCCTTTGAATTTCCACGCCCGGGTGCGGGAGGGATTCTTGCGCTTGGCCCGGGAAAACCCCCGTCGTTGGCTGGTAATCGACGGCAAGCCGGGCGTGGAAGATGTGCAGGAAGAGATTTGGGGTCACGTTGCGGCTAGGTTCCCGTGGCCCTCCGGCAAGGACGGGCCCCTGGTGGCAGAGGCCCCCTCATCGGCGAAGGATGGAGTGGAAGCCGCGGCCGACAGGGCAGAAAGAAATCAGCCCCTCTTGTAGCAAGAGGGGCTGAAACTTTTCCTTTGCCTTGTCCGCAACTGGCGTCGCGGCTGGCGGTAGGAGCTAGTTGTCGGCAGGGACAGCAACCCCGTCCACTTCGGCAATCTTGGCGGCGATGACCTGTTTCATCTGCCGGACCCGACCCAGGTCGGGGTAAATGTTCCCTTCCGCCTTCCGGTCGAAGATCCGCTCCCCATCGACAAAGACTTCCATGATGCTCTGTCCGCGGGGGGAGATGGTTATCGCGACATCGGGGCCGTAAGCGCGGAAAAATTCATTCGCCATCCACGTGGCGGTAGCGTGATGCTGTCAAGGAACGCAATAAGTGATCTCTACCTGGACCTTTCCTTCCATGTTTCTCTCCTGTGATGTGGAGTTTCGAAGCCGTGTGAATTTTAGCACAATCCCCGGAATGGTGTCCACCAGGATTTTTGCGCTGGGGGGCCATCCGTCTCCGCCGTTCTATGAGAAGTCGGCCGCTTGAATGAGTATGGCTGGGAGTTTACCATTCAGGGCAATACGGCACGGAGCGCCCAAGGAGTCTTAGACAAGTTGCCCAACTCGGCGACGGAGGGCGCGACCCTTAGAACAAGGTCAGGTACTGACATGACCACCACGATGGCAAAAGCCCCTGCAACCGGACGGGAAACCCGCAAGTTCACGGTGGACGAGTACTTCCGTATGGTGGAAGCTGGCATCCTCAAGCCCAAGGAGCGGGTGGAGTTGATCGAAGGAGAGATTCTGCTCAAGGCGCCGACGGGCCACCGTCACGTTGCGGGCGTAATCCGATACACCCGCGTCTTGATTAACCTGGCCGCCAACCGCTTCAGCGTACTGGTCCAGGCGTCCCTCCCGCTTGACGAAAACTCCGCTCCGGAACCGGATCTGGCGTTGCTGAAGTACCGGGAGGATGACTATACCGGCGGATTCCCCAACCCGGACGACGTGCTGCTGGTTATCGAGGTGGCGGACTCGTCGCTCAATTACGACCGGGAGGTGAAGGCCCACATCTACGGGCGGGCCGGCATCCCGGAAACCTGGGTGCTCAACCTGCCGGGAGACTGCATCGAGCGGTTCACCGGACCCGGGTCCGAGGGCTATGCCCAGCACACCGTCCTGCGGCGGGGCGGCAGGGTTGCCCCGGTATCGCTGCCCGACGTGGAGCTAGTGGTGGAGGACTTGCTGCTGCCAGAGGTGGCGGAGGCTGAGGAGCAGGGTTAATCCACGAATCATCCCTGGGCGGACGGATTTTCGCTCATGGCCGGTTCAGGCGCGTCGGTCGTTAGTTGGCTGTTGGCTTCTTGATAAACCTCTTTGATTCCGCTCAGTACGTTTTCCAGGTTAGGCGTAGGAATTGTAGATAGCCGACGGTGCCGTATTTTGCTACGGGACTTAATGGGACGAATTAACTGGTCGAACTTGCCAAATGAGTCGGGAGCTACACCCTCGTCATTGGGCCATATGGTTATTTCTCCCCCGCGCTCCTTTCCTTTCCCGAGAAGGTTGTTAAAGGAAACCAGCAGCTGACCGTTTCCTGGGACCCGAAGTTCCAATCTGACGTAATCCTCTTTCCGGTTGAAGTGGGTTGATAATTCTACAAGCCCTGCGAGTTCCAACTCGCAGGCGAAATCGTAAAGGCGGTTCAAACCCTTGTGGAAGTGGACTGGGGTGCGATCATCGATGGTTTTCTTGAAATCAACCCCACCCTGAAGCGTCTTGGTTGATGCTGGTTGGTGATGGGCTGCGTCAGGCTTATGCTCTTTCCGCTTAACCAAGAGCCTCTCGGTTCCTGGTATCGGAATTACTTGGCTGGCTTCGAGCAGAAGCTCTGTTCCGTTACTATACGCTTGCAACTGAATGCAGGTGATGTCCAATCCCCGCTCGTTCAACCACAATACGCTGGTAGTCAATTCAGTCGAAAACCCCTCGGATACCAGCATTATTCGCGGGTTCCCGGTATGGATTTCTTCAAGGTCATTGGCTTCAAGACGCCGACGTATACTTTCCGCCGCATCTTCTTCTTCAACCGCAGTGCCTTCAGCTTTCAAATCGTTTAAGTACTTCTGATGGGCCTCGATTATGTCCGCAGAAGTCAGAACCTCAACCATCGCCGCATATCGAATGGCCTGCAATTCCATATGGGCGCCGGTATCGCCTATTTTCAACTCAATCACTACTAGGCGGCCAGTGTCATCTAATGCCAACAGATCGATTCTTCGTTTGGCATCCTGCCAACTGCTGAACTCCTTAGCGAGAATTAGCAGACCATCTTCCAGGACATCCGGCAGGGCGCGTAGCATCCTCTGTAAATCGGCGACTTCTGCGACCTTCGCTTGGCCGAAGGAAACGGAGACAACCTCTTCCAACCCGTCCTTATCCCCAACCATCTTGTAAATAGCCATCGTCCGTACCTCCGCCCCCTACTCGTAGACCTTCCTCGGCCCCACCGTCTTCAAATACCCCTCCAGGTTGCGCCGCGTCTCCGGGATGGAGTCGCCGCCGAACTTATCCATGAAGGCCCCCGCCAGGACCAGGGCGACCATCGCCTCCCCGATGACCCCCGCCGGGGGCACCTGGCAGACGTCGGAACGCTCGAAGTGGGCCTGCACCGGCTCTCCCGTGTCCAGGTCCACCGACGGCAGGGGGTTGTGCAGGGTGGCGATGGGCTTGATGGCGAAGCGGGCCACCAGGGGCATTCCGGCGGTCATGCCGCCCTCCACGCCTCCCGCCCGGTTGGTCTTGCGCTGCCAGGGATTGTCCGGGTCGGTGACCGGTTCGATGACATCTTGGAACTGGGAGCCCCGGCGGTCCATTATCTCCCAGCCCGGGCCGATGGATACGGCCTTGACGGCGTTGATGGACATGAGGGCCTGGGCTATCTGGCCGTCAATCTTCCGGTCCCAGTGGACGTGGGAGCCGAGGCCGATGGGGACGTTCTCGGCGATGACCTCAACGATGCCGCCGATGGTGTCGCCGGCTTCCCGGGTGGCGTCAATCTCTGTCATCATCCGCTCCGAGGCCTCGGGGTCGGAGCAGCGGACCGGGGACTCCTCCACGGCGTCCCAGTCTATGGCGTCGGGTATCTGTGCGGAAATGGGGCCAATGGCCACGACGTGGCTGCGCATCACGATACCGAACTCTTCCAGGAGGCGCATGGCGATGGCGCCGGCGGCGACGCGGGCCGCCGTCTCCCGGGCGCTGGCCCGCTCCAGCGAGTTGCGGACGTCGTCGAAGCCGTACTTCATGGTGCCGGGCAGGTCGGCGTGGCCGGCCCGGATGCGGGTGACGCGGCGGTTGCGGCCTTCCTGGGATGGGTTTTCCACGTACTCGATGGCCATCGCCTCGGTCCAGTTGGCCCAGTCCTTGTTTTCGATGGTCATGCCGATGGGACTGCCCAGGGTGCTCCCGTGCCGGACGCCGGAGCCAATCCGGGCGTGGTCCTGCTCGATAAGCATCCGTCCGCCGCGGCCGTAGCCCTTCTGGCGGCGCCCCAGGTGAACGTCAATGTACTCTTCGCTCAACGGCAGTCCGGCGGGGATTCCCTCGACGATGATGAGCAGCCCGGGGCCGTGAGACTCACCGGCGGTGAACCAGCGGATCATGGTGTAACTCCTGTGGGAAAGTCGTCCGCCCGGGTTGGTCCGGGCGGCGTGATTAGGGAGGGCGGGAAGGCTAGTGGCTTTGAGGTTGAGATCTGGCTTGCATGGCCTGGGATGCCGCTTCCAGCATCACCGGCACCGGGGCGGGTCGGCCGAACCACATCTCGAAGGATGCCGCTCCCTGGTAGACCAGCATCTGGATGCCTCCCAGGGTTGAGGCCCCGGCTTGCTCCGCTTCCCGGAGCAGGGGCGTCCGGAGCGGATTATACACCAGGTCATTGACCAGGGCCGTGGCCGGTATGTGTTCCCGGGACAGGGGGGAAGCGCCTTCATCCGGGCCGTGGGTCATCCCCAGGGTGGTGGAGTTGACGATGAGGTCCGCCTCCGCCGCTGCCTGGGACAGCTCGGCGGAATCCAGAGGAATCGCCCGGGCGGGAATATCCCGGGACGACGCCAGCCGGACCAGGGCGTCGGCCCGTTGGAGGGTGCGGTTGGCGACGGCGAGCCGGGCGATGCCGTCCCGCAGCAGGGCTAGGACCACGCCCCGGGCGGCTCCGCCGGCCCCCAGCACCAGGACTTTCCGGCCGGACGGCTCGAACCCGGCGCCTTCCCGCAGGGCACGGAGGAATCCGGTGCCGTCGGTGTTGTGCCCGGTGAGGTGGCCGTCCCGGTTGACAATGGTGTTCACGGCCCCCGCCTCGGTGGCCCAGTCGTCCACCTCGTCCAGGAAGGGGATGACTGCCTCCTTGTGGGGGACGGTGACGTTGACTCCCAGCATCCCCGGACGGCGCAGGCCGTTGACGAAGCCTTCCACCCCATCGGGCTGGACTTCCCAAGCCTGGTAGGTGGCGTCGATGCCGTCGTGGTCCAGCGCGGCCCGCTGGAACACCGGCGAGATGGAATGGCCGATGGGGTAGCCGATGATGCCCAGTTCAATGCTCATGCCGGATACCCCCACGGCCCTTGCTCCGCCGGGAAGGGCCGCGCGGCTGCCTGCCGGGCCCCTTCCGCGGACGGTGATTGTCTTACTGGGATACCACCCGGAGGTTGAGCACGGTTGAACCGCCGATCTCGGTGTTCACCACTGCGTTGAGCGCCGTGATGCCGTTGACCTTGAAGGTTACCTCAGCGTCCGGGTACGGGATCGGGAAACTGAAATTCCCGTTGTCGCCGTCAACGGTGGCCGACGCCACCTCCAGGTCTCCCGCGTGAGCGCTTACAGTCGTTCCCGCCGGAGCGGGAGAACCGTTAATGCTTGCGGTGCCAACGATGATATGCGGCGGCACAGCGTCGTTGCGTTCGGGGGCTCCATCAGGAGTGGGTAGGGTCGGTGTCGGCGCTGCGGTAGCGGCGGGGACCGGCGTGGGCACGGGGGTCGGCGGGACCGGTGTCGGCGTCGGTGCAGGCACGGGGGTGGCCGTCGGTTCGGGGACCGGCGTCGCGGTCGGCTCAGGGACCGGTGTCGCCGTTGGCTCGGGTACGGGGGTGGCCGTCGGTTCCGGTGTTGACGTGGGTCGTGGGCTGTCCGGCAGCTGCGGCGTGTCCGTGCGGGACGCGGGCTGAGTCGGCTCCGGGGTAGCGGTTGGTTCTTCTCCGCCACACCCCACGATGACTCCCAGAGTCAAAACCCCCAAAATTCCAAGAATAACCAATCGCAATCCCATCTTCACCACTCCAAATCTGTTAGTCCGTCCGGCCGGGATTTCCGGCCGTCTCCTGGTTGCGGCCCTGGGCTATGCCGCCAGGTCCGCCAGTATTTGCTCCAACCTCCTGGCCTGTTCAGTGAGCGACTGCAAACGCTCCTCTTCGGTTTCCACGACATCGGGCCGGGCCTTGGCCCTGAAATTTGGGTTGGATACCAGTTGTTCCACCCGCTGCAGGTTCTTGCGGGTGCTGTCCAGCTCTTCCTGGAGCCGCTGCTGTTCCGCCGAGAGGTCCACCACGCCTTCCAGCGCCAGCCGGACCACCAGCGGGTTCACTACCAGCGTCACGCCCTGGGAGGCCGCTGGCTCACCGGAGTCGGCGGAAACGATGTGCAGCGGTTCCACCCGGGACAGGGCGCGTATGACGCCGGCCTCTTCCTCCACCGCGTTCCGCCAGCCGTCGGCCTCCACCACCGCTTCCAAACGCTGGTTGGCGGGGATGCGGAGCTGGGCACGGGTGTTCCGCACCGCTCGGATGGCCTGCATTACCAGGGAGACCTCGTCCTCCGCCTGTTGGTCCTGCCGTGACGGCTCGGGCTGCGGGTAAGGCGCCACCATAATCGACGCCGGAAGGTTGCCCTCCGCCGGAAGCCGCCGCACCAGGTTCTGCCAGATTTCCTCGGTGATAAAGGGCATGAAAGGATGCAGTAGCCGCAGCGTCCGCTCCAGGACGTGGGCCAGGGTGGGCAGCGGAGACGGCCCAACCCCCGACCGGAGCCGGATCTTGGCCATCTCGATATACCAGTCGCAGAAGTCGTCCCAGACAAACTCGTAGAGCTTCTGCTGAGCCTCCCCCAGCTCGAAAGCCTGCAGGGCGGTCTGCACCTCGGCGGTCACCCGGTGCAGCCGTCCGACAATCCACCGGTCTTCCCGGTGTTCGACGGAGGCCAGGTCGTGCCAGCCTGCCAGGTCTTCCGGCTCGGGTAGCGCCGTCATGACATAGCGGGCCGCGTTCCATACCTTGTTGGCGAAGTTGCGAGCGTTCTCCAGCTTGCCCGTGGTGATGCGCATGTCGTTGCCGGGCGCGGTCCCGGTGGTCAGGGCGAAGCGCAGGGCGTCGGTGCCGTACTGCTCGATGAGGTCCAGCGGGTCCAGGGTGTTGCCCCGGGTCTTGCTCATCTTCGCGCCCTGGGCATCCCGCACCAGCCCGTGGAGGTAGACGGTGCGGAAGGGGATATCGCCCGTGTTCTCTATCCCCATCATTATCATGCGTGCGACCCAGAAGAAGAGGATGTCGTACCCCGTCTCCATGACTGCCGTGGGATAGAAGAATTTCAGGTCTGGGTCGTCGTCGGGCCACCCCAGGGTCGAGTGCGGCCACAGGCTGGAGCTGAACCAGGTGTCCAGCACGTCCGGGTCCTGTTCCAGGTCTGCGGAGCCGCACTTGGGGCACCCGGTCAGTTCATCGACGGATGCAATGGGGTCGGGACAGTTGGGGCAGTACCAGACCGGGATCCGGTGCCCCCACCAGAGTTGGCGGCTGATGCACCAGTCGCGGATGTTTTCCAGCCAGTTCAGGTACACACGGCTGAAACGGTCGGGGACGACCGTGATTTCGCCCGATGCCACGGCGGCGTGGGCCCGCCCCGCGATGCTGTCCGGCTCGTCGTGATGCCCAACCTTGAGGAACCACTGCAGGCTGATGAGCGGCTCCACCACCGCATCGCACCGCTGGCAGTGCCCAACGGAATGCTGGTATTCCTCGATTTTCTCCAGGAGACCCAGGGATTCCAGTTCCTGGACAACGGCCCGCCGTGCCTCGAAACGCTCCACCCCCTCGTATCTTCCGGCGGCGTCGGTCATGTTGCCGTCGAGGCCGATGACATTGATGATTTCCAGCCCGTGGCGTTCCCCGATTTCGAAGTCCACCGGGTCGTGCCCCGGCGTAACCTTGAGGGCCCCGGTGCCGAACTCCATGTCCAGCGCATCGTCGCCAACGATGGGAATTGGGCGGTCCATGATGGGCAGGACGGCCATTTTTCCGACGTGCGCCTGGTAGCGGGGATCATCCGGGTGTACCGCCACGCCGGTATCGCCGAGCATGGACTCCGGCCGGGTGGTGGCAACCGTGACGAAAACCGGCGAGCCGCCGTCCCCGCTGGATTCCAGGGGATAGTGGATGTAGTACAGCCGGCCGTCGGTTTCCGCGTACTCCACCTCCAGGTCGGACAGGGCCGTGGAGCAGCGGGGGCACCAGTTGATGATGCGTTCGTGCCGGTAGATGAGGCCCTTGTTGTACAGGTTGACGAAGGTGGTGCGGACGGCTTTGGCGGGTCCGGTGTCCAGGGTGAACCGGAGCCGGGACCAGTCGCAGGAGGCGCCCAGCCGCTTGTGCTGCTCGTCAATGGTGTTGCCATAGCGGGCGACCCACTCCCACACTCGCTCCAGGAACTTCTCCCGCCCCAGGTCGTGCCGGTTGGTGCCTTCCTCGGCCAACAGACGCTCCACCACCCACTGCGTCGCGATGCCGGCGTGGTCCTTGCCGGGCAGCCACAGGGTTGCGTCGCCCAACATCCGGTGCCAGCGGGTCAGGGCGTCCTCGATGGATGCGGTCAAAGCGTGTCCCAGGTGCAGCTCCCCGGTCACGTTGGGCGGGGGCATAATGACGCAGAAAGGAGTCCTGGACTCGTCCACTTCCGGCGTGAAAAGTCCCCGCTCCATCCAATCCTGGTAGATGCGGGGTTCGACGTCGGAGGCGTTGTATGCCCGTGGAATGTCGGCGGCGGGGGAAGTCATTTCAGGAAGCCTCGGCAGCGGCCAGGTGATGACGGCGGAACCCGCCAGGGGGAAACCCGCAGGTTATGTCGCTACGACTATCGTAAGGCAAATCCCTGTTTCAGTAAAGCAGAATCACGAGCAGGTTGGGAGAGCATTGGAGTGCGTCAACTCCCCTCGCAGCCCGGAGCAGCCTGACGGTCCCGCAGGGACGGCCCGACCGGGGAGAGGCTACAATCCGTAGGCTTTCTTGTAGCTGAGGCTGATGCGCCGCTTGGCGGGGTCGATGCTCAGGATCTGCGCCCGCACCGTCTGTCCCTGGTAGACGATTTCGCTGGGATTGTTCAACCGCCGGGGCGAGAGCTCGGAAATGTGGATCAGTCCTTCCACCCAGTCTTCCAGGCGGACGAAGGCCCCGAAATCGGCCAGGCGGGTGATGGTGCCTTCGACGATGTCCCCCTCGTTGTAACGCTCCGGCACCGTGTCCCAGGGTTCCGGCTGGGTGCGCTTGAGGCTCAGGCTGATGCGTTCGGCCTCCCGGTCCACCTTGAGTATCTGGACGGTCAACTCGTCCCCGACGCTGACCACTTCGTCCGGGGATTTCAGCATGCGCCAGGAAAGCTCCGAAATGGGTATCAGGCCGTCGGCCTCGCCGATGTTGAGGAACGCGCCAAACCCGCGGAGAGACGTTACCTTCCCGGTGATTAGTGTCCCTTCTTCCAGCCCTTCCATGAAGCGCCGCCGGGCCTCAGCCCTCCGTTGCTGGTAAAGGGCCCGCTCGGACAGGACCAGCCGTTCCCGGCGGGGGTCCAGTTCAAGTACGTTGAACATGGCTTCCTCACCGACCCGGGCGGCCAGGTCCTTCTCGCGGCCGTCGGCGGAGTTGGGGGCCAGGTGAGACATGGGGACGAAGCCGCGCACCCCCTTGAGGTCGACTTCGAGACCGCCGCGATTGTATCCGGTAACTTTCACGGTAACCGGGTCGCCCTCGTTCAGGTTGTTCTGGAGGTCCACCCAGACCTGCATCCGCCGGGCCTGGTCCAGGGACAACAGGGCCATGTCGGAGCCGCGCTCCCGGCGTATCACGGTAAACGCCATGCGCTTGCCGGCCTCCAGTTCTTCCCGCTCCTCGGTGGTGAGGGTGCGCATTTCCGAGGCCGGCACCATGCCTTCGGTCTTGAGGCCGACGCTGACGACCATTCCTTCGTCGTCTATCCGCACGACCTCTCCTTCCACGGTATCGCCGCGCTGGAACCGCTGGGGAGTAAAAGCTTCCTCGGGCAACTGGGACATGTCGGTGATACCGTCGTAGTTGGGTCCAACCATGTTGGGGAAATCCTCCGGGTGCATCTTTCTAGTCATCTAATTGCGGGCTCGCTACATTACAACATAACATACCCGAATATCAAAGTACCCGGAAGGCCGGCAGGGGGATCAAAACCCGTGATCCGGGTGTTTGCGGGGTTGCCGGAGGATCGACTATCGGCTGAGAGGATCGACTATCGGCTGAATAGGAGCCTTACTTTTATAAGGTTCGCAGGACGGAAGCCGCCAGCGGGGCCTCTCCCCGCTCTAGGGCGTTGAGGCGGAGCATGGCCTTGCGGGTGTCGCTGGCAACCCGGGCCGGGTCCCAGTAGTGAAGGCGGTGCTTGAACAGCCAGTAGGTGAACTCCTTCAGGTTGGTCAAGGACCAACCCTGGACGTCTTCCGGGGTGCTGTCGCCGTCGGCCGGCTCCGGTCTGCATTCTGCCAGGAACGACTCCCAGGCCTGCTGGTGGCTCCTCCCGTAGAGTATCGAGAAGGCGTTTTCGACCAGGTCCTCGTTGTCGGGGTAGCAGCGGGCCCGGTGCTGTTTGCGCACTTCTTCTTCCACCGCAAGTTGCAGCGCCTCCTCCAGCACGATCCCGTACCAGTAGTTGCGGTGCGCCCGGTGCTTGGTGGAGCCTATGAGTCCCCGGAAGGCATCGTCCGAGACTTCTGCGGGGAGTCGGCCGGTGAACAGGAGTGTTTCCTTGTCGTCGCCGGGTATGGCCCCCTCTATTTCATCGCAAAGCCGCTCTGCCAGCAGGAGCCAGTCGAAAGCCTCTCCCAGTATCAGGTACTGGTAGGTGCGGCCCCGGTGTACCTCCCGGGGCAGGGTCCACAGCCCCACCGCTTCAAGCAGCGCTTCGTACCACGGGACGCCGGTTTCCACCGACTGGCGCAGGTGTAGCACCGCGGCGGAGACCGGCTGTGCCAGATCGCCCGCCCCGGGAAATGCGGCGGATATCGGCTCTTGCTCGACGGTCACGATGGAGTCCCCTGTATCCGCTCGGCCTTCCAGGCGTCAAACTTCATGATTCGCTGCGGTTTGGGGGCGGCGATGTAGTCCAGGAACCGGTCGCGGGGCATGGTGTTCAGGATGTGGCCCGGTTCGCACCAGGCCCGGCGGGCCACGGCCACCCCGAACCGCCGCTGCTCCAGCCAGGAATGGTGGTGGGAGTCGGTGTTGATAACCAGGGGAACGCCGATTTCCCGGGCGCGGTAGGCGTGGGTGTCCTTCAGGTCCAGCCGTTGCGGAGAGGCGTTTATCTCCATGGCCGTGCCCGTATCCCGGGCGGTCTGGAGGATGGCTTCCAGGTCAAATTGGGTGGGGTCACGGTGGCCGATGAGCCGGGCGGAAAGGTGGCCGATTATCGTAACCGCTGGATGCTCCATGGCCCGGATGACCCGCTTGGTCATGGTGTCCCGGTCCTGGCTCATGGCGTTGTGGACCGAGGCTACCACCACGTCCAGTTGCTCCAGCAGTTCGTCGGGGTAGTCGAGGCGGCCGTCGGAGCGGATGTCCACCTCCGAGCCGCAGAGGATGGTAATGGGATAACGCTCCCGCAGCGAGTGGAGGAGCTTGATCTGGGACTCGAGACGCTCCACGGACAGCCCGTTGGCGACTCCCAGGCCCTGGGAGTGGTCGGTGAGGGCCATGTACTCGTAGCCCTGGGCCATGACCGCCTCTATCATCACCTCGATGGGGTCTTCGCCGTCGCTCCATTCGCTGTGCAGGTGAAGGTCGCCCCGCAGGTCACCGGTCTCGACCAGGTCCGGCAGAGTGCCGTTCTGGGCCGCCTCCAGCTCATGTATCCCGGAGCGGAGTTCCGGCGGGATGCAGGGCAGCCCGAGGCGGGCGTAGAAAGATGCCTCGTCCGGGAAGGTCTCTACCTGGCCGGTGTCGATGGTGGTGATCCCGTACTCGTTGAGCGACAGCCCCATGCGGTTGGCGTGGTCGCGCAGCAGGATGTTGTGCTGGCGGCTGCCGGTGAAGTACTGGAGCAGGGCCCCGAAGGAATCGGGCTCGCCGATCCGCATATCTATCTGGATGCCCGGCTTGACCACCACGCTGGTCTTCTGGTCGCCGTGGACCAGGACTTCCTCCACCTGGGGGAGGGATGCTAGGGCGTGGTGGACATCGGCGGGCTGGTCGGACAGGCCGATAAGGTCAACGTCGCCGATGGTCTCCTCCCAGCGTCGCAGGCTGCCCACCGGGTAGAGGCTGGCCAGGTGGGGGCACTGCTCCCGCAGGGCGGCGACCACCCCCTCGGCGGCGGCCAGCGCGTCCCCGATGGGCGTGCGCTGGTCCTTGGTTCGCAGGGACTGGATGCTGCGGAGAATGTTGTCCACGGTCTTGGCGCCCAGCCCGGGAAGGCCGGCCAGGCGTCCCTGCTGGATGGCCTGTTCCAGGTCCTCGATGCTGGCCACCGGAATGTTGTCGGCGATGAGGCGGGCGGTCTTGGGGCCGATTCCGGGGATGGTCATTATCTGCAGGACGCCGGGGGGAAGCTCCTCCAGGGTGCGGTTGTAGGTGGCCATCTGCCCGGTGGTCACGTACTCGTGAATCTTGTCGGAGATGGCCTTGCCGATGCCGGGGACTTTCTTCAGGTCGGTGCCGTCGCCGACGGCCTGGTCGAGGGAGAAGGACAGGTTGTTGATGGTGTTGGCCGCGCGCTGGTAGGCGCGGATCTTGAAGACTGAATCGCCCTTGACCTCCAGGAGGGTGGCCAGGTTCTCGAACAGGGCGGCGATTTCCTCGTTGGTGGCGGGCATGGCGGCCTCGCGTTCAGGAAGTGCGGGAAATTGACTGGGTTTTGCGGGAACATTATACTCCGGCGGAGCCGCGGTTCCCAAATGAACGCGTCCCGACCTTTCCACGGGAGACCCCCTCTGTCCATGTCACCAGGACCCTTTCAGGGAACTTCGCCGCAGCTTTCCGCCGCTGGCACCCCCTTTGCCGACGCTTTATGGCCAGTCCAGGGAGGGAATGCGCGGCTGCTGCGGGATGCGGTGCTGGTCGTCGGATTCGCCCTGTTCACGGCGCTGCTGGCCCAGGTCAAGATCCCGCTGGGGTTCACTCCGGTCCCCATCACGGGGCAAACCCTGGCGGTCCTGCTCACCGGAGCGGCCCTGGGGAGCCGCAAGGGTGCGGCGGCAATGGCCGTCTACCTCGTCGCCGGGACTTGGCTGCCCTTCTACGCGGGGGGAGCCTCGGGCTTCGTGTGGACGCTGGCCTCGGGCGGATACATCATCGGGTTCATTCCGGCGGCCTTCGCTGTGGGCTGGATGTGCGAACGGGGCTGGGACCGGAAGCCGTGGGTCCTCGTTGCCATGCTGGCGGGGAACGTCATCCTGTACATCCCGGGCCTGATCCAGCTCTCGCTGTTCGTCCAGGGAATCGACCCGTCAGTGGCCGACGAGAATGTGTGGGCGACGACCTTGGAGTGGGGGCTGTACCCGTTCATCCTGGGCGACCTGATCAAGTTGTACCTGGCGTCGCTGGCCTTGCCCTCGGCGTGGTGGATTTACTGGCGGATGCAGGGGAGGTGGGGCTGAAATGGAGATAAGCTGGCTGGGACACGCCTGTTTTCAACTGCGGTCGGACCTGGTTACGGTGGTGACCGACCCCTTCCCGCCGTCCCTGGGACTGCGCCTCGCTCCCCGTCCGGCGGCGGTGGTGACGGTCAGCAACACCCACCCCAATCACTGCTGCTGGCAGGACGTGCCCGGGGAGCCCCGGGTGTTCAATGCCCCCGGTGAGTACGAGTTCTCCGGCGTGGCGGTGCGCGGCGTCATGACCGGCCTGCCCGAGGGGACGCCCCACGAACAGCGGAACGTGGCCTACTCCATCGAGATCGACGGGGTGAGCATCTGCCACCTGGGCGACATCGCCATGCCCCTGACCCCGAATCAGGCGGACGACCTCGCCCCGGTGGACGTGCTGCTGGTGCCCACCGGAGGCGGATGCACCCTGCCGCTGGCCCAGGCCGCCCAGGCCATCCAGGACCTGTCCCCCCGCGTGGTCATTCCCATGCACTTCCGCCATGAGGGGATCGACCCTGAGCTGGCCCCGGTGGATGAGTTCCTGCGGCTGCTGGGAGAGAGCGAGACCCAGACCCAGCCCCGGCTGTCCGTGACCACCAACAACCTCCCGGCGGATCGGCGGCTGGTGCTGCTGAACCTCCAGTCCCGGCCCCTTTAGAAACTATCTCAAAAGTCCCTTCCCCCTTGACGGGGGAAGGTTAGGATGGGGGTGACGCTCTCACTGTTTGAAGCTATCCCCAACCCTGTTTCCCACGCCCAACATCTTTCCCGCCATTCCCGCGCCGAGCCTCGTGCGACAGCCGCTGGCGTCTGGTCTGGTAAAATGGAAGGCGGACTCCGTAGTCCCTTCCCCCTTGACGGGAGAAGAGCCTGCCCCTGGCGGCTTGGGATGGAAAGGGGCGGGGGTTAGGATGGGGGTGACAGCCTGGTCCAGCATCAAGACAAGATACTCATCGTCGACGACGAGTGGGACTCGCCCATAGTGGCCGCCGTCCGGCGGCGGCTGGACGCCGAGGGGTGGGACACCCGGGTGGTGCTCCCCGAGGCCGCGCGTCCCGAGGGGGAGGAGTTCGAGGCGGCGGCCCTCTACGCCATCGAGGAGGAGCAGCCCGGCGGAGTGCTCCTGGACGTCCGGCTCGGCGACTTCCGCGAGGACCAGTTCAAGGGCCTGGAGATCCTGAGGGAGATTGTCCGGCGCCACCCCCGCCTTCCCGTGCTCATGTTCACCCAGTACACCCAGGGGCCCGAGCGGGAGACGGCGGTGCGGGGCTCCCTCCAGTGGGACTCCCCGGTCGACTTCGTGGACAAGCTGGCCAGTCCCGACGAGGTTGTGCTGCGGCTGCGGCGGCTCATCGGGCGCACTCCCGAGGCCATATCCATCGGCGGGGTCATCTTCCTGGACCTGGGAGCCCAGCTGGTGTCGGTGCTGCGTGGAGGGGAGCGGGCGCCGGTGAACGACATCACCGGCATCAAGTTCGAGATTTTCCGGGAGCTGGCCACCACCTGGTACCGCAGCCCGGGGGAGCTGGTCCCCTTCGGGCGGCTGGAGCGCCACTTCGACGGCGAGGACGCCCGGGGGTCGCTGCGGGTGCGCATCCGTGAGATAAAAGTCTCCCTGGGCAACGCCCTGGATCGCCGCTTCGGGGCCGGAGACCTGATTATAAACGTGCGGGACCAGGGGTACCGGCTGTCGCCGCCCCGGACGGGACCGGTAACCTAGCCGGGAGCGCATCATGGGGAACATGGGAGCGGCCCGTTGGGTCTGATCAACGCGGCGCAGAAGTGGGTGCGGGCGGCGGGCGTCTTGGCGGCGCTGGCCGGTCTGGCGGCTGCTGGGGCATCGCCCTTCTTCGGCGAAGCGGTTTTTCCCAGGCTCTGGGCGGTGGAGCCCCTGGCCTACCTGGGAGCGGCTGTGGTGGTGGCTGGCCTGCTGGTGGTGGTCCTGTCCTACGCCGGCCCCCGGCTGCTGGAGCGCAACGGAGGGAATGGAGAGGATGAGCGGCCCACGCCGGAGGTGTGGGGTGAGCTGACCCGCCAGTATTTCGAGCTGTTCAACCACGACCTGGGACGGCCGCTGCGCCGCATCCTGGGCAAGGAGCGGGAGCTGCGAGCGATGCTCCAGGGGGCCGACCCGGAGAAGTATCCCGGCCTCTACCTCGAGGTGAAGGAGCTGCTTGACGAAATCGAGAGCCAGGCTCCCAGCTTTCGCCTGATGATCGCCAACGTGGAGGTGCTGGTCCAGATGGAGGCCCCCGACGGGCAGGTGCCGGTACAGCCGGTGGAACTGGCCGAGGTCATCCGCCGCATCGTGTCCCGTTACTCCATAGTGGCCGGGGACGAGGGCAAGGAGATAACCTGGTGGGCCGAGCCCTCCGAGTTCGGACTGGTCTATGCCGACAGCTCGTCCATCGAGCACATCGTGACCAACCTGGTGGACAACTCGGTGCGCTTCGCCGGTGAGCGGGTGGAGATCAGCATCACCAAGAACACATCCAGCTTTTTCGTCCGCGTCTGGGACGACGGCCCAGGGATAGCCGACTATTACCAGCGTCACATATTCGACCGGGGGTGGACGCCGGAGGTGGCCAAGCGCGAGGAGAAGACCAGCTCGGGGCTGGGACTGTACATAGCGCGGACGCTGGCCCGCCGCAACGGCGGCGACGTGACGGTGGAAAGCACTCCCGAGCCGGACAACGGCCATCACACATCATTCCTGCTGGCCCTGCCGCTGCTGGACCCGCCGGTGGAGCAGCCCGCCGCCTGATGACGCTCCTTCCCAGGGTCTGGCTTCCCAAAGTCTGGCTTCCGAAGGCTGTCCTTCCCGGGGTCGTCCTGGCTGGTATCGCGCTGTTGCTCCTGGCCGGATGCTTCACGCCGGTGGAGCGGCATGGGACGGTTCCGGCCCCGACGGTCCCGCTGCCGACGGCCATTCCCACGGCCACCCCGCCCCCGCCAACCCCGACGCCGGAGCCGACTCCCCCGCCGACGGCTACTCCCGTCCCGACGCCGGTCCCGACAGTGCCGCCTCCGACCCCCACGCCCACTCCCACTGCAACCCCGGCGCCGACGCCGACCCCCACCCCGCCGCTGCCTGACGTCAAGCCCTTCGTGGAGATTCACGAGCCGGTCTACGGAGCCGAGGTATCCGATCCGTCGGTGACCGTTCTCGGGGAGACCATTCCCGGTGGGCTGCTGACGGCCAACGGGAGGAGGGCGCTGGTGGAAAGGGACGGGTCTTTTCAGGCGGTGGTGCCGCTTAACCTGGGGATCAACGTGATCGAGGTCATAGTCTCAGACCCACAGGGAGTGGAGGCGCGGGCCTTCCTGGCGGTGACGTACACCCGCCCGGTGATCCGTCCCTTCAGCCTGGATATCGACCGGCCGGCGGACGGGCTGGACTCAATCAACGAGTTCGTGCAGGTGTCGGGACGAACGCTGCCCCGGGTGACCGTGGCGGTCAACGGAGTGGTGGTGCCGGTCAACGAAGACGGCGAGTTCTCCACCCTCATCCGCCTCAGCCCGGGCCTGAACCTCATCAAGGTAACGGCCCGCCACCCCGACGGCCGGCACCTGGAACAGGCCCGCACCGTCACCTACACCCCCAGCTGAGGGGGTGGGGTCTTCCGCTCCGGTCCATTCCTGCCTATGGAGACCCTCGCCAGAGGGATAAGGAGCGGTGCGACAGCTTATTGTCCATCTGTCCGGAAAGGGTTTATGACCCGAATTCCGTCGTAGTCCTGTTCCTGGCTCAGGTCCTCGGAGAACAGCACATCGCATCCACCCAGCCGGGCAGCGGCCAGAATCAGGCAGTCCCAGTAGGAAAGTTGGAACTTCTCGCGGTACTCCAAAGCGACCCGCACGGTATTCCGATTCAGGTCCTGGACGCGATGACGCTCGAGGCTCGCGATTACCCTAACGGCCTGTTCATGGCTGAGGGTGCCGCCGGGACGGGAAGGCCTGGTCACCTGGTGATAGAACTCGCTGAGAACCTGGGGAGATATGACAAGGTCGTTTCGGGCGAGCAGGGTTTCCGCGATTCGTTGCTTGGGCTCGTCTTCTTCAACCAGGCTGACCGCGTAAACGACTATATTGGTATCAACGAAGGGCACGTCGGTCGTGCAGTTCCGCTCTGCTCACGTTGTCCCTGGAGTCGATACCCCCGCCCTGGGCACGAATTGATTTGATGACTTCGGATAGGGTTTCACCGGACGGCGCCGACACCGCCATACTTTCAAGGAAGCCTTCTAGCAACGCGGGAATCGAGGTTCCCTGTTCCGCCGCTCTCCTGCTGGCGCGACGATATGTCTCATCATCCACGGATATTGTGAAGGTCTTCATTTTCCGTCTGTCCAACGCCCGCTCTGAGCCGACGGCCCGCCCCTACGCGTCTTTGTTCAAATTGGCGAGGAATTCGTGGTTGTTGTTGTACTTGGACAGGCGCTCTAGGACGCGCTCGGTGGCGCTGGAGGAGCCGTCGTTGGATATGAGCGAGATCATGCGGCGCAGCAGCCACACCTGCTTCATCTCTTCCTCGGTGTAGAGCAATTCCTCCCGGCGGGTGCCGCTGCGGACGATGTCAATGGCCGGGAAGAAGCGGCGGTCGGCCAGCTTGCGGTCTAGGTGCAGCTCCATGTTGCCGGTGCCCTTGAACTCCTCGTAGATGACCTCGTCCATGCGGCTGCCTGTGTCCACCAGGCAGGTGGCGATGATGGTCAGGCTGCCCCCTTCCTCGATGTTGCGGGCGGCGCCGAAGAAGCGCTTGGGGGGATAAAGGGCTACCGGGTCGATGCCGCCGGAAAGGGTGCGCCCGCTGGTGGGAACCGCCAGGTTGTAGGCGCGGGTCAGGCGGGTGATGCTGTCCAGCAGGATGATTACGTCCCGCCCGGTCTCCACCATGCGCTTGGCTCGCTCCAGGGCCAGCTCGGCGACGCGGCATTGGTCGTCCACGGAGTCGTCGAAGGTGGAGGCGAATACGTCGCCGTGGACGGCGCGGCGCATCTCGGTGACTTCCTCGGGACGCTCGCCGATAAGGGCGACCATCAGCACGGCTTCCGGGATGCTGACGGCGACGGCGTGGGCGATGTTCTTCAGGATGGTCGTCTTGCCGGCCTTGGGTGGCGATACGATGAGCCCGCGCTGGCCCAGGCCGATGGGCGAGAACAGGTCGATCATCCGGGTGGAAAGGTTGTAGCTCTCGTTCTCCAGGACCAGCATCTGCTCCGGGAAGATGGGGGTGAGGTACTCGAACTGGGTTCGGGAGCGGGAATGGCCCGGCTCCGGGGCCAGGTCGTTGACGCTCTCCACCCGGACCAGGCCGAAGTACCGTTCGCCCTCCTTGGGCGGACGGACTTGGCCGGTGACCGTGTCGCCCGTCTTCAGGCCAAAGCGCCGGATCTGGGACTGGCTGATGTAGACGTCGCTGCCCGTCATGTGGTGGGACATCTGGCGCAGAAAGCCGTAGCCCTCGTCCATGACTTCCAGCACCCCGGTGGCGATCAGGTGCTGCTGGTTGGATACGTTCTGGAAGATGCGTCCGATAAGCTCGTCGCGGCGCAGCCCGTTGATGGCCGGGCCGTCTTCCAGGCCGATGCCGTGGGCCACGTCCAGGAGTTCGTCCTTGGACTTGGCTCCCAGGGAGGCCACGTCGATGACAAGCTGGGTGGTGGTAGTCATATTCACCTCTGAGTGTCCGTGGGCCGGTTCAGGATTTCACTGGAGAATTGACCGGCGGCCCGCCGGTCGGGAGGCCGGCCAGGCTGGGGTGTGATTTCGTTATTGGTTCGTTTCCTTCGGACCGTTGGTTGGAGCCGCCTCGGCGGGCTGTCCCGGAGGTCGGCGTTGTCAGGTCGGCGATGCTAGGCAGTAGACAATCACGATTGTCTGCGTTCTGCCGCGCTGGAAGGTTGTATGGAAGTGGGGCGTCTTGGATGACGGGCCGATTGAGGGTCTAGGCTGATTCCTCCAGCGGCAGCGGTCTCTGGCCGCCTTCTCTAACGGTGCGTTTGGCTGCCCCGAAAAACTCGCGGAAAAGGGGATGGGGCCGGTCGGGGCGGGACTGGAACTCGGGATGGAACTGCACGCCCACCATGAAGGGGTGGTCCTGCACCTCGGCGATTTCGACCAGGCTTCCATCTGGGGACAGGCCGCTGATGGTCAGGCCGGAGGCTTCCAGGCTTTCCCTGTAATGGTTGTTAAGCTCGAACCGGTGCCGGTGCCGTTCCGTCACCCGGCTCTGCCCGTAGGCGTGGGCCGTAAGGGTGTTGGGTACCGGGTTGCAGGGATACCCCCCCACGCGCATGGTGCCGCCCTTGTCGGTAATATCCCGCTGGTCGGGCATGATGTCGATTACCGGGTGGGGGGTCTCCGGGTCCAGTTCGGAGGAGTTGGCCTTCAGTCCCAGGACGTTGCGCGCCCACTCGATAACCATAACCTGCATCCCCAGGCAGAGGCCAAGGTAGGGGACATGCCGTTTTCGGGCATATTCGACTGCCATGATCATGCCCTCGACCCCCCGGGGGCCGAATCCCCCGGGGACGACGATGCCCCGCGCCGAGGAGAGGAGTTCGTCCGGGCCCGCCCGTTCCATTTCCTCCGAGTTGACCCACTGGATGTCGATGGCCGTGTTGTGGGAGGCGCCCGCGTGGCGGAGGGCTTCCCGGACGGAGATGTAGGAGTCGGCCAGCTCGGTGTACTTTCCGACTATGGCGATGGTGATGGAATTTTCCAGGGAGCTCATGTGATCGACCATGGCCCGCCAGTCGGCCATGTCCCGGGGATGGTCGGCGTATCCCAGGAACGCATGAGCAGGTCGCCCAGCCCGGCTTCTTCAAGCATGATGGGGACCTGGTAGACGTTGTCCACCGTGGGCAGGGGGATGACGGCATCCCGGGGCACGTCGCAGAAGAGGGAAAGCTTTTCGACAATGGAGTCGTTGACCGGGTAGTCGCTGCGGCAGATGAGGGTGTCGGGTTGGATTCCGATGCTGCGCAGTTCCTTGACGCTGTGCTGGGTGGGCTTGGTCTTGAGTTCGGCGGTGGCGGCGATGTAGGGGAGGAGGGTCAGGTGGATGTAGAAGACGTTGCCTCGTCCAACCTCGTTGCGCATCTGCCGGATGGCTTCGAGGAAGGGGAGGCCCTCTATGTCTCCGACGGTGCCTCCGACCTCCACGACGACCACGTCGACCCCCGATCTCTCCGCCAGGCCCGTCAGCCGCTGTTTGATTTCATTGGTCAGGTGGGGGACGGTCTGGATGGTGCCTCCCAGAAACTCGCCCCGACGCTCCCTGGCGATGAGCTCCATGTATACCTGTCCGGCGGTGACGTTGGAGTCCCGGGTCAGCTCGACGTCAATGAAGCGTTCGTAGTGGCCCAGATCCATGTCCGTCTCGCCGCCGTCCTTGGTGACGAAGACCTCGCCGTGCTGGTAGGGGGACATGGTGCCGGGGTCCACGTTCAGGTACGGGTCCAGCTTGACCACGGTGACGGACAGCCCACGGCTCTTGAGGATGCGTCCAATCGAGGCAACGCTGATCCCCTTGCCGATGGAGCTGACCACTCCGCCGGTAACGAAGATATACTTGGTGGTCATGCCTTATAGCTGAGCAAGTTCGTCCGGGCGGGCATAAAATACCGGCCGAATGCCTGAAGCGGGAAACGAAGCAGGTTCTAAAAAGAAGGACGCCTTGAGGAGAGGCAACCGAAACACTAGCGTCTTTCCCGATTATATTGGCGCAAATCAAAAGGTGTCAAGCGGCGGAATGACACGGCGGCAGGACAATCGCACGAAGCCCGACTGCATCCCGTCACCCCCCCTCAGCAGCGGCAACCGGAGCAAACCCACCCTCCCGTCACCCCCGCGCCCCCTTCGTCGTTCCTGCGGAGGCAGGAACCCATCAGCCCTCCAACAACCGCCGTACCCGACGCACAAACCCCTCCCTACCCAAAACCGGCTCGGCGTACCCCTGCTCTCCGCCACCCCCGCTCCCTCCCGTCACCCCCGCGCCGAGCCTGCCCCGCGTAGGAACGTCACCCCCGTCGCATGGTGGCGGCGGTGTAGTATCATGGTGGGGAAATTCTGATGCTCCCGACGAAGGAGGGGTAAGGCGCTCCCTCCGCCCCGGGAGCGGTTCTCCAAGGCAGGTGTTCTTATGGTGGAAGCTGCGGCTACCGGACACCGGGAGCGGATGGTCCCGGTGCAGGGGGGGAAGTTCAACGTGCAGGTGGTGGAGGGCGGAAACGGCCCCGACCTGGTCTACCTCCATGGGGCCGGCGGCTTCACCGGCTGGGCGCCCTTCCTGGAGCGGCTGTCGCAGAAGTACCACGTCGTCGCGCCGGCCCATCCCGGCGTCGCTGCCAGCGAGGGGCTGGAACACCTGGACAATCTCTGGGACCTGGTCCTCTTCTACGAGGAATTGCTGCAAGAGTTAGGGTTGGAACGGCCCGCCCTGCTGGGCCATTCCTACGGCGGGATGCTGGCCGCGGAGCTGGCGGCCCACCGGCCGGACCGGGTGTCCAGGCTGGTCCTGGCGGCGCCCCTGGGGCTGTGGCTGGAGGATACTCCGGTGGCCGACTTCTTCGTGCTGACGCCTTCCGAGCGGGACCCCCTGCTCTGGTACGACCCCCAGTCGGAAGTGGCCCAGGCCTACGGGCGGCGTCCCGAGGACCCGGTGGAGCGCATGGAGGCGGACCTGGACCGTACCAAGACGCTGTCGGCAGTGGGCAAGTTCGTCTGGCCCATCCCCGACAAGGGGCTGCCCAAGCGGGCGCACCGGATAATCATGCCGGCGCTGCTGCTTTGGGGGGACTCGGACGGAATCGTCCCGCCCGCCTACGGCCCGGCGTTCAGGGACCTGCTGCCCAATGCTATACTCCAAGTGATCGAACAGTGCGGGCATATTCCGCAGATGGAGCGTCCCGACGCTTTCCAGGCAGCTGTCGAGGCTTTCCTGGAGAGTTGACCCTGAAAGTTGACGGTGCGTTTACCCCGCTGCCCCGCATCCGGTTTTGATTCAGACCAACACTTCAACACAAGGACTGGAACATGGCCATCAGCCAGACAATGCAGGACGCTTTCAACCAGCACATCAATCACGAATTCTTCGCTTCCTACCTATACCTGTCCATGTCCGCCTACTGCGAGTCCATCAACCTCCCCGGGTTCGCCCACTGGATGCGGATCCAGAGCCAAGAAGAGTATTCCCACGCCATGAAGCTGTACGATTTCCTGCTGGACCGGGACGGGAAGGTGGCCTTGCTGCCCATCGCCCAGCCGGCGCTGGAGTTCGCGTCGGTCCGTGATGTGATGCAGCAGACCCTGGACCACGAGCGCAGCGTTACCGGCCTCATCAACGACCTGTACGGGAAGGCGGCCCAGGAGGGAGACTACGCGTCGCAGGTCCACCTGCAGTGGTTCATCACGGAGCAGATCGAGGAGGAGAAGATCGCCAGCGAACTGGTGGAGCAGCTGAATCTCATCGGTGACCGCGGGGACGCCCTGCTGTACATGGACCGGGAACTGGCGGCGCGCACCCTCGCCCCCGACCCAGCGGGAATGGGAGCTACCTAGGCCACGGGCGCAGGTTACGGTAAAAGTTCTCTGAGAAGGATTGGGCTAGTCCATGAATCTGAACCAGTTTATTGAAGATTCCCTGAACCAGGAAAGCAGTCTGCTGCGGGAGATGGTCGAGGACCTGACCCCCGAGGACCTGTCCTGGCAGCCGGGGCCGGAGTCCAACCCCATCGGCTGGACCCTCTGGCATATGGTTCGGGTCGAGGATATGTGGGTGCAGTTCTTTGCCCAGCGTCAGATTGAGCTGTGGGAGCGGGACGGCTGGCACGAAAAGTTCGGCCTGCCCACCCGGGACAACGGGTTCAACCACACCCCCCAGCAGGTGGCGGACTTTCCGCCGCTGGACCTGGGGCTCCTGCTGGAGTACGGCGACGCCGTGCGGTCAGCGACCCTGGAGTTCCTGCGCAGCCGGGACGACGCTGGCATGGAGGAAATGCCCCGGGCGGACCGTCCCGACGTCTGGTGGCACAGCTTTTCCGTCGGAGCCATGTTCCGCCAGTTGGTAGGCGAGTTCTACCAGCACCTGGGGCAGATCTCCTACCTGCGGGGGCTGAAGCGCGGCTTTGACGCGGTATCCGGTGAGTACGCCACCCCGCGCAACTAGCCGCCCGAGTTCTCCCACAGACCGTTGAGGCCGCCACCCGATCCGGTTGGCGGCTTTTCCTTTGTCCGCTGTCCCCTGGGATTGGGGGCACGTCGGAGGACAAATCCCCCGGCCCCCGGAATGACGGTCAACCCGCCGGAATCTCGGGTTCCACCAGCAGCCTGAGCAGCTCCAGGCATTCCTGCCAGCCCAAGGTGCAGAAGTCGGGCGGAATCAGGGGAGGGATCCCGGTCTGCTCGACGGTGATGCGGGTGCCGGCGATGGTGGTCTCCAGCCGCACGTCCGTTTCCAAAACCCCCGCCAGGGAGGGATCATCGAAGACGCAGGTGGAGCGGATGCGCCGCTGGGGGTCCAGTTCCAGGAATGTCCCTCCGAAGGAATGGGATTCACCGGCGCCGAAGTTGGTGAAGGTGGCCCGGTAGCTGCCGCCTTCCCGGGAGTCCAGGTGATGAATCGTCGCGGTGAAGCCGTTGGGGGGCCACCACTTGGCCAGCGCCGCCGGGTCCAGGAACGCCCGGTACACCCGCTCGGCCGGGGCGCGGACGATGACGGAGACGCGGGCGGAGCCGCCCTCGGATTGCGCCGGTCCATACATGGCAAACTCTCCTGTCCCCGCTCAGATCCCCGGTCCGTCGGGGCCGAATCCTTCGGGAGCGCCCCCCGGGGAATCGGGGAAGACGTGGGTGTCGGGACGGGCGGTGGTGCGCCGGATGCGCCGCCGGGGGCGCGGGCGGTTCCCGTCGGAGTCCTGTGCGGCCGAAGCGGCCGGTGACGGCGGCCCGTTGGGCGTCCACTCCGGTGGAAACTGGAGCGTTCGGACCGGGTAGTTGATGACGATCCCCTCTTCCAGCAGCCGCCGGTGCAGGTCCTGCATCAGCCGGGTCCGCAGGGGAAAGCTGGCCAGCCGGTCCCGGGCCTGCACGAACAGCCAGAAGTCCACGTTGGAGTCCCCGAAGCTCTCGAAGCCGAACCACCCGCCGTACTCCTTCACCGCGTGGGGATCGGTATCCAGGACATGGTCCATGACCTCCTGGCACACCTCCTCCACCACCCGCAGGTCGCTTTCGTATGCCACGCCGCAGGGCAGGTAGACGTTCATCTCTGGCTGGGGCTCCTGGTAGTTGGTGATGATGGTCTCCGCGAAGCGGGAGTTGGGGATGACCACCAGGTTGTTGCCCCAGGTGCGGAGGCGGGTGCTGCGCCAGCTCACGTCCAGGACGTATCCGGCCACGCCGCTCTCCAGCTCGATGTAGTCCCCCGGGGAGACCACCCCCTCCGTCAGCACGTAGGTCCCCGCGAAGATGTTGGACAGCGTCGGCTGCACCGCCAGGGCAACCGCCAGCCCGCCCAGGCCCAGCCCCGCGATGAGAGGGCTGATGTTCACGTTGAGCTGGTCCAGGGCCACCAGGATTCCTAGGGCAATGACTATCCCGGTGGCCACGCGCCGCGCCAGGGGGATGAGGCGGTCGTCCAGCTCGGACTTGGTATGGGGAGCGATTTCCTCGGCATACCATTCGGAAACCGCGCCGATGCCCTGGGTGATTATCCAGCCCAGGACGAAGATGGCGGTCAGCCGTGCGCCGATATTGATGATGTCCAGGGCGGTCTGGGGCAGACTCCAGGGCAGGACGATGGCCAGGTAGATGGCCACCAGCAGGACGGCCAGGTTCACCGGAGCCCGCGTGGCGATGATGATCCGCGCGTCCAGGCTGGTGGGGGTCCGGCTGGTGATGCGGATGACCAGCGGATACACGGCCTTGTGAATGACGAAGGCCACCAGCGCCCCGCCCAGAACGATCATGGCGGAAACGACGGCCAGCCATCCCGTATGGTTCAGGCCGTATTGTGCGAGAAATGCTTCCATGAGGAGGGGCCCCAGTGGAGAGTTAGCCGTTCAAGGTGACCAGCGAGTATATGATCAAGGCGACAAACAGCAGCGCGAATATGACCGGAACAAACTGCTCAACCCTGGTGAGTTGGAAATATTGAGGCCGTGCCCCCTTGGGACGCAACAACTCCCACTCGTCCGAGTAGCCTGATGTGGGAAGCTGGCTTTCCATCTGGTTGATAACGGTAAATTTGGCTGAATTGAGGGTGCGGTAGGACCGGATGTTGAAATACCAGACCAAGGAGAGGGCGGCCCCGAATATGCCGCTGACTAGAAGGACGACGGGCCACGCCCCCATCGGCGTTCCTATCCGTGAGACTACGATCAACAGTGCCACAACAGCCGAGACTAGGGTGACGTAGAAGCGGTTGGACTGCTCGCGGCGCTGGCTTATCCGGTCGGCCATCTCAACGTAGAGCTTATATTGCTCCAGGAAATGGTCGGAGTATTTGTCCCCATAGTCTTCGGGAGTCATGCTATGTTTCTCTTAACGTTCTTCCACAAGGAGCGGGTGGGAGCGTGGCCTTTCTACCGTCCTCTCCCAAAGGAGATTCTATCAGAAGCCGGTCGCTGGCAGTGGGTGTGTCACCAGTGGGTTCGGACCATCCTGTATCCGGTTGACCCTCCCCCATGCCCAATGCTAGATTCGGCCTAAACAGGCAGACCGATGATAGAGGCGGACAGCGAAGGGAGGATAAACCATGCAATGGCAGCACTTCACCCAACAGGCCAACGGCATAAACATTCACTACGTGGCGGCAGGGGAGGGAGAGCCGGTCATCCTTCTCCACGGCTGGCCCGAGTTCTGGTACAGCTGGCGCAACCAGCTTCCCGTCTTGGGGGAGAGCTACCGGGCCATCGCGCCGGATATGCGGGGTTTCGGCTATTCGGACAAGCCCCTGTCCGGCTACGACACCCGCACGGCAGCGACGGATATGTACGAGCTGGCGCGGGCCCTGGGATACGAACAGGTCCGGCTGGTGGCCCACGACATCGGGGCCCGGGTGGCCTTCCGCTTCACCCTGGACCATCCCGAGGCGGTGCGCAAGCTGGCATTGATCGACTCCACGCCGCCCATCGAGCAGCTGGGGAACCAGCCTCCGGCGGCCATCCGGGAGCGGTGGCACTCCTACTTCCACCAGCAGTTCGACCTGCCCGAGAAGCTCATCGAGGGCCGGGAGGAAATCTACCTGCGGCACATCTTCCGCGACTGGTGCATCAACAAATACCCCATCAGCGACGAGGATGTGGCCCACTACGTAAAGGCTTACTCCCAGCCCGGGGCGCTGCGGGGCGGGTTCAGCTACTACCGGGCGGCGGCCTACCAGGACCCTCCCGACTGGCGCGCCGATGTGGACCGGCAGCTGGACACTCCCATGCTGTTCCTGTTCGGGGTGCGCCGCGCCCGGACGGCGGAGGTGATGGGGACCGGGCCGCTGGAGGATGCGTGGCGCCGGTTTTTCCCCAACGCGGTGGGAAAGGACCTGGGGAACTACGGCCACTTCCTCCAATGGGAGACCCCCGAAGCGGTGAACCGGGAGCTGCTGGAGTTCCTGCGCGGATAATGCGCGGATAAGAGGAAGAGCGTGTACCCTGGTGACGAACCCGCCCAGGGCTATCGCATGAAGCCTGACTCGGTCCTTTCGCCGCTCTTCCCGTCATTCCCGCGCAGGCGGGAATCCAGACCCCCGTCGTTGTCACCCGCAATGCTGTGTTGGCCGTTCATTGGAAGTTTGAACAAACTGGCACTCATGCGATAGCCCTGTCCTTACGCCCTTACACCGTTGACCCCGGCAAGGTGTAATCACCCTGCAGGCGTAGACAAACCTTTCCCGGAGGCATCCATGGCGACCCAAGAGGAACGAATTAGCCGGGTTGAAGGAATCGTCGAGCAGATGTCTGCTCGTCTCGATTCCATTGAAAGCCGTCTCACTTCCCTCGAATCGTCCGTCAATTCCAGCTTCATCGCCATCCTCGTCGCCATCGCTGTCGGTTGGATCACCACGCTGGGCACCATCATCACCCTCTTCTTCACCACTTGAAACGCTGAAGTTGTCCTTCAAAAGGGGAACAAAAACCAGGGGAGGCTCGTTCGAGCCTCCCCTTCCTGTCGCCTTGGGTTACCCCTCGGGTCAGCCTTTACGGGGCGAACTCGATGGTCCAGAGCGCGGTGGGATGCACCTTGATCGGCCAGGGCTCCCAGTTGGTGATGTGGCTGGCGACTCCGTAGGGGGCATTCAGGTACCCGGGAGCGAAGTCGTAGTGCTTGGTATGCACGGCGTTGTGCATGCTGTTGTACGCCTCGGCCTTCATGGCCGGGTCGACGACGGCCAAGCCATCGTCGATGACCGTGTGAAGGTGCGAGTCGTAGGAGATGTATCCGCCGCCATCGCTGGCGAAGCGGCCCTTGTACTTGGACCCAACGTCGTAGTCGTGCTCGTTGGAGCGGACCAGGTACTGGCCGGGGATGGTCCCGGAGTACTGCTTGTCCTTGATCGAGACTTCCTCTCCGACGTTGACCTTGCACTCGAAGCCCAGCTCCTTTCTCCACATGGAGCAGACCAGCTCGGCCATCTCCACGATGCGGGGAGCGGTCGCGCCGGCGGGCCAGGTCCAGATATTGAACTCCTCGCCGTAATTGAAGGGCTCGCCGCCGGGGTTGTCCGGGTTGGCCCAGCCGGCCTCGGTCAGCAGGGCGCGGGCCTTGGCTCCGTCATAGGGGAAGGGGTCCAGTCCGTTGGGCAGGCCATCGACGGGAGCGTCGCTGTAGCCCAGGCCGGAGGGCGAAACGGCCGCGGTGCCCTTGATCTCGAAGACATCGGGCCCGCCGAAGAAGGCCTGGATGGCGGTCTTGTCGATGGCGTAGTCCAAAGCGTAGCGAACGCGCTGGTCGGCGCACATCAGGTCCCGGCCCTCCAGGTCCTTGCCGAAGCCCGCGCCGCCGGGCTGCTCGGGCTGTTCGGGGCTGCAGCTGTTGGCGTTGATCCAGATGAGGGTGGACTCGGGGCTGTACACGATGCTGGCGCCGGTGCCGGTGATCTGGTCGAGAACGGTCAGGTCGGCCGGGATGATGTCGGCGTTGCCGGCCCGGAGCGCGGCCATCTGGGTGGCCTGCTCGGCGATCAGCTCGACTACCAGGGTGTCGAAGGCGTAGCTGCGGTCCGTCCGGAAGTGGTCGTCCCAAACTTCGTAGGTGATCTTCTCGCCGCGCAGGTGCTCGACCTGGTTGAAGGGACCGGCGGCGGAAGGATTGGGGTTGGACTCGTAGTCCGCAGCGCCCTGCTGGTCCACGTCGGCCGGATCTATCGAGCCAGCCTTGTGGAGGATCCCGCCGGAACCGCCGCTGGCCACCGTCTCCGACATGGAGACGGGCAGGGCGCCATAGGGCTGGGTGAAGGTGATCTTCACGGTGTTTTCGCTGGTCACATGCGCGGGCTGGTCGACTATCTTGACGATTCGCTGGCGCACGCGGGAAACGGCGTTTTCGTGGATGGCCCAGTCGAAGCTGAACTTGATATCCTCGGCCGTCACCGGGGAGCCGTCGTGGAACGTGGCGTCGTCGCGGATGGTGTATTCCCAACCCATGTTGTCGTCGGTGAGTTCCCACTTGATGACGACGCCCTTGTCCGTCAACTGCAGGTTCTTGTCGGAGTTAATCATCCGCTCCTGCATGGGGTACCACCAGATACCCTTGTCGCCGGAGATGTACCTGGAGTTGTAGATCTCGTTGCCGAAAGAGGCGGTGAGAATGGTCAGGGTGTCGCGCCGGGCCTCCATGGCCCCGGAATCCATGGCCGTCTGCGGCACGGCAGTCGGTGCGGCGCTGGCGCTGCCGGACTGCATGCTGCCGGAGTCGGTCTGGGCCGGTTGGGACTCGGCGGCCGGTGCTGCTGCGGGCGCGGAACTGGCGCCCGTGTCGGCGGGTTCCGATTCGGTGGGCGCAGCAGAGCTGCAAGCCACTGCCAACACGGCCGCCATGGTCAGCAGGGCCACGAAGAAGGGTAGCCTAAGAATCTTGGATCGCCAGGGTACCTGCATTGTCTCCTCCAGAAAGAAAATATGGTAATGCCAAAAAGGGTACTCTGCGCCAGCGTGCGGGATGCTAACACCGAGAAAAAAGGTTGTCAACAGGCATAATTACGTATGTACATACGGACTACGAGACGAGTTACGTATCTATCGGTTACGGAATACGTTGGTTCGGTTATGATAGGGCATCCGGCGATTCTGTTATCGTCAGGGACATCAAAATCAACGCCTTGGTCGAACTCAAACCCCCGCCCACCCCCTCCCCGTCGTCCCTGCGGAGGCAGGGACCCAGACCCCCGCACCCGTTAAGCTGGACCACCTGAAACGGAACCCTGCCCCTTGGTTGACGCACCCGGGGGCCGATGCTAGAGTCGGGCCGAAATCAACGCCCAACCCTGCCGCCGCACAGGGCCGTCGCCCATGGCAAGCACCCCAAAATTGGTGCTGATCTTTGGTGCATATAGCTCTCATCAGCAACATTTGAATTTGGATATGATCAAGCCGGAGCGTTGCGGGGTTGCGGCATATAAGAAGGAGGAATGGACATGAAGGCGATGGTGCTTCGGGAGATTAACGTCCCTCTGGAAGTGGAAGACGTCGAGGTGGACAACCCCGGGCCCCGCGAGGTCCTGGTACGCACCCGGGCCAGCGGCGTCTGCCACAGCGACCTGCACTACGTCGAGGGCAGCTACAACATCCCCAAGCCCGCCGTCCTGGGGCACGAAGCGGCTGGGATCATCGAGGCTGTCGGCGACCAGGTCACCTATGTCCAGCCCGGCGACCCGGTAATCATGTGCCTCTCCGTCTTCTGCGGCATGTGCGAGTTCTGCCTGCGGGGCGACCCCCACCTCTGCACCCGCATCGCCGTCATGCGCGGCCGGGACGAGCCTCCCCGCCTCAGCCAGAAGGGAGTCGCCGTCACCCAGATGGCCCAGCTTGGCTCCTACGCCGAGATGATGCTGGTCCACGAGAACGCCGTGGTCAAGGTGGACGACGACGTTCCCTTCGACCGCCTGGCCCTCATCGGCTGCGGCGCCACCACCGGCCTGGGCGCGGCACTCAACACCGCCAAGGTGGAGCCGGGCAGCAGCGTGGCCGTCGTCGGCTGCGGTGGCGTGGGACTGAACGCCGTCCAGGGAGCGGCCCTCGCCGGTGCCCTCCGCATCATCGCCATCGACACCGTCGAGACCAAGCTGACCCTGGCCACCCAGTTCGGCGCCACCGACGTTATCGACGCTTCCGGCGGCGACGTTGTTGAGAAGGTGCGGGAGCTCACCGGGGGCGGCGTGGACTACTCCTTCGAGGCCATTGGCCTCAAACGAACCGCAGAACAGTGCTACGAAATGCTCCGCGACGGCGGCACCGCCACGATTATCGGCATGATCCCCGACCGGACCAAGATCGAAATCGACGCCGGCTCCTTCCTCCGCCGCGAGCGGAAGATCCAGGGCAGCAGCATGGGCTCCAACCGCTTCCGCACCGACATGCCCCGCTACATCGAGTTCTACCGCCAGGGCCGCCTCAAGCTCGACGAACTCGTCTCCCAGCACATGAAGCTCGACCAGCTCAACGAAGCCTTCGCCGACATGAAAGCCGGCAACGTAGCCCGCACCGTAATAATGTTCGACTAAGGGGTGTGTGAGAAATACCCAATTGCCATCCCGGCATTCCCGCACAGAGCCTGCCCCTGGCGACTGAGGAGGGACGAGGAAGGAGGAAAAGGGGCGGGAATCCAGGCCCCCGCCGCTTGAAACGTTTGTCAGGGTGGACTATTGACCTGCTCGTCGAGTATACTTGGCTCAAACACTTTGGCGTCACTTGTGGCGTCCATCGACGAAGGGAAGGGTTATGACTCTGGCGGCCGGTGTGCGGGAGATATTTGACGACGCGCAGGAGCTTTACGACCAGGCCATCGAGAGATTCGATGCGGGGGATGTGAGGGATGCGGCGGAAAAGGCGTGGGGAGCCACCAAGCGGGCTACGGATGCGCTGATTCTCGCCCGGACCGGACGGGAGCCGGAGACGAGCCGGGAAACTTCCCAGGAGTTGCGGAACCTGATTCACGCGGACCGTTCCGCCGAGTCGCTGCGGGGCCGGTACTACTCCCGGCAGATGCACCTGCACGGCGACTGCTTCTACTCGCACCGCTGCGACCCTGTGGAGGATACCCTGCGGGTTATCCGGGGCACGCAGGACTACATCCGGGATGCCGAGCGGTTGGCGGAGATGTAATGGGTTAACCCCCCAACCACACCACCGTATTGTCAAAACCACCACCATGCAGGTGCCGCACCGCGCCACCCTTCCCCAGCACTCCGCAACAAATGCAGATGCGTGTCATTGCCCCATTCAGGAATCACTGCGACGCGGGAGTTTGGGGAGGAAAACCCTACCTACACGCCTCCCGCACCGCCCTGGAAATGGCGGCCAGGCGGGGGACGTTGGTGTCCTCGGAGCGGGCGCCGTTGGTGATGTAGGCCACCGCCAGCCCCAGGCATGGATCGGCCCACCCGACCGACGTGGCCTGGCCCCCGTGGCCGAAGGTGGGGCAGTCGCCGGAGGGTGAGTATCCCTCCGAGTCGTCGGCGTCCGAGCCCACGCCCATGCGCGGGTCGTCAATGACCAGCCCCAGGGAGCGGGCCTTGCGCTGCCCCAGGGACATGTCCATTCCTTCTATCTGTAACGCGGTGACCTCGGCGACGGTTTCGGCCTTGAGGATGCGGACCCCGTCCATCTCCCCGCCGTTGCCCAGCATGGCGTAGAAGCGGGCCAGGTCCCGGGCGGTGGTGATGCCCCCTCCCGCCGGATGCACCGCCTGGTGGACGGCAGGCTCGTTGTAGGCGGGAATGGACACCGGCCGGTCGCAGTCCTCCATGGCGTGGACGCGGGAGACCCGGGGCTCCAGCTCCGGCGGCAGCCCCACGTAGGCGTCCGTCATGCCCAGGGGATTGGTGATCTCGTCCCGCAGGAAGTGGTTGAAGGGACGCCCATCTATCCGCCGCACCAGCTCCCCGATGATCCAGCCGAAGTTGCGCGGATGGTAGGCCATGACCTCGCCGGGGGCGTACTCCGGCACGATGTTCTCCATCGTCTGAACCACAAAGTCCCAGTCCTGCCACTTGTTCCAGGTCAGCGACCACGGCGTCTCCGGGAACCCCGCCTGGTGCGTCAGGATGTGGCGGATGGTGACGCCATCCTTGCCGTTCTTGGCGAACTCCGGCCAGTACTCGGCCACCGGGTCGTCCCACCGGAACCGTCCCCGCTCCCACAGAATGTGGAGGCACGCCGCCGCCAGCGGCTTGGTGGACGAGTACAGGATGAACATGGTGTCCGCGTCCACCGGCTTCCCCGTCTCCCTGTCCGCCAGCCCGCCATAAACGTCCAGGACCAGCCTCCCGTGCCGGTACACGGCCAGCGCCGCCCCGGGGTGCAGCTTCCGATCCAACTGCCCGTGGAAGAGTGCTTCCACCTCTCCCAGGGCGCGGGGGTCCATGTTGACGGTTTCAGGGGTTGTCAGGGTCATCGGCTCAGGCTTGCCCCTCCAGCAACGGCTCCAGAACCAATTCCCCGACTGTGATACCTTGGCCTTTAATCATCAGAATAGCTGTCTTCGTCCACCACGATAGACTCAATTTCGCAGGTGCAATTTAGACTTTTGTGATACCGGTCGTTAGCTGCGTAGGCTTCGTGTCTGCGCGCTGCTCCCTCTGCCCTGGCCTGGCTGGAAAACGCTCCGAGCAAATCCCATTGGTTTTCAATAAAGTACGGTTTATCCCAATGGCAATGGACCAGCCAGACTGTCCTGCGAGTCTCGTCGTCATCATTCCTCATGTGGCTATGTTCCTGTTAGCACGGCACTGGTCGTGCCGGACCGCGCCCTGCCTAGTCCCCCGCCGGCGCCCCCACCTGCTGCCCCGCGAACTTCGGAAGCACCGCCTCCCCGAACCACTCCAGCTGGTCCAGCGTCGCCTGCGTCGGCATTCCCATGTTCGTCACGCCGATGTTTATCTCCTCCAGCCCCGGATACCGCTCCTGCACCTCCTGTATCTGCTCGATGATCCGCTCCGGCGGCCCCACGAACCAGGACCCGCTCTCCACGCCTTCCTCGATGGTGGGCAGCCCTGCCGAGCGTGCCCGCCGCGGATCGGCCAGCATCTCCAGCTGCTGCTCCGTCAGCCCCGGGACGAATCCCAGCGGCCCGAACATCTTGATGCGCTCCTCCACCCAGTCGCGGGCCTCGTCGATGGCCTTCTGCTCGTTGTCGGCAATCTGCACCGAGTAGCTGATGATGAGGTCGCCGCCCAGCTCCGTCTCCTTGCCGTGCTTGGCCAGGGTCTCCTGCCACCGCTTCACCACCTCGTCGCTGGCCCCGCCCGTGGCCGCGCCGCCGCCGATCATCCCCTTGATGCCGTGCTTGCACATGAAGTCCAGGGCCCGCTGGCTGGCGCTCACGATGGGCTGGTAGCACTCCACCGGAAGGTACTTGGGACGGGGCACCAGCGTAATCTCCTCCAGGTCGTACCCCCGGTAGGGCACGTTGGGCGGAACGTCGTAGTGCTTGCCGTGGTGCGAGAAGGAGCGCTCGTTGAAGGACTTGAAGATGAGCTCCACCTGCTCCTCGAACAGCTCTCGGTTGGCGTCCTGGTCGATGATGGGGTTGCCGAAGGTCTCGACCTCCCGGGAGTGGTAGCCCCGCCCGATGCCGAAGATGACCCGTCCGTCGGTCAGGATGTCGGCGGTGGCGTAGTCCTCGGCCAGCCGAAGCGGATGCCACATCGGATTGATGTTGAACCCGCACCCGAACTTGAGCTGTTTGGTCAGGTGGGCCAGGTGGACGAAGAGCATGATCAGGTTGGGGATGCACTCGTATCCCTCGCGCTGGAAGTGGTGCTCGGCGGCCCAGAAGGTGGAGTATCCCCGCCGGTCCATCACCTCGCAGATGGCCTCGCACTTGGGAAACACGGAGGCCAGCTCGTCGTCGGGAAGCCAGCGGGCATTGGCGGCGGTGCCCTCCAGACCGATGTTGTCCAGGTCCACATTGCCCGCAAACAGGCTGCCAAACTTCGTGATCATAGAGGTCCCTCCTTACTGATAGTCGCCCCGATAAAGTGCGGCTATGATACAGGATTTCAGAGGGTCAGGGCACGTTGGGATCGTGGGGCGGTCGCACCGCAAATCAGGCGTTCGAGCCCGTCCGCACGATGCCAAATTGGGTCAACCAGCCACGCGGGGCCAAATATTGTTGACACTGTGTTAATGGTAAACTAGATTAGCGGACACTGAGAAACTCGGTGAAGAAGACTGGCATTTGGGCGTTTCCCCCGGCCAAAAACCTACTCTTCCGTCGCCAACTAAACCCGGAACAACGGGAAATGGCTGCGAAACTCCACGAAATAATTAACTTCAATTTAGTCGTACTTCACTTGGATTTACTGACCGCGGACGCGGACCTGCGTGCCTTTCAGTCCTCCGTCGATGCTGATGTTCGTCCCTCCTCCGGAATGTCTATTAATGCTGCCACCGGTCAACCGCAACAGACCCGCACATTGCATCTTGAACGAGACCGTATCATCCTTACCCTCTCACCTCCACGGTCGAGCATCGCCAGAGAGTTTCCCTCCCTTAGCAATCTCGACACCGACGTAGGCCGTTTCGCAGAGGTCGTCGGCCATGCGCTTCCCTCCATGAATGGCCTCAACGAGACTCCCTATGATTTTGGATACAATGTCGAAATGGTGTTTGACCAGGATCAAAATCCGACCGCGTTCGGGTTCCTAGGGCAACGACTCCTTAGGAGCGAAGACGCCACGGCTCCCAACCGTGAGTTCTTAGGCGGTGCCTGCAGAATCATCATCCGAGATGAACTAGGGCAGTGGACTTACACTCTCGAACCCCGGTTTAACGACCCTGAAGCACAACGCGTTTTCGTCAGTGTCAACCTGCACGTCGCGCAGCGACCCCTGCCAACACAGGACGAAGTTAGCGATGTGATTCTTAAAGTCGTCTCCGGCACTCAAGATTTGATGAACCGCATCGGCGGATGAGCATCATGACACAGCCTTCTGTCACATCCATCAGGCAAGGCAACCTGGCAATTGCCGAAGCCGCCTACGGGAATTTCCAGGAGGATTTCCCCGACATACTGCACTTCGGCTACACTGGGCAGCAGACCCATAAGCCGAACGTCCTGTTCGTCCATGGCGTCCAACCTCCGCCAGGAACGTGGCACCCCGCAGTCGACAAAACGATCCACTGCTACCTCTTTGATTCGACGCGGATGGAAGGATTTGCGGCCTCACCCACGAACGCAGTCCCGATTGAGTCCACCGGAACCATCGGGTTCGTAATCGGGAACATATTAGCTGACCGGGCAGAACCCCAGTGGGTGCTCTCAATGTTCGACAGGGCATTTTTGGCTGGCCAAACAGATCCTATGGACTCCCAATTCCGGCGAACCAATTACTTCTCCTCAACCGAACCCCAAGTCCCACCCATATACCCGGTAGTTGCGGAAACACCCACCCCCTTGATTTCCCATTTGAGAATCCTCGAAACGGTCAACAAGGAATGGACGGACCGGCTGAAGAGCTTAAACCGCTTGGAATCCGACTGGGACGGGTATGGAGCCCAACCTATTGCCGAACCTGCAACGATTCAAACCTGCCAGGTTCTCAAAGGCGCAGCCGAGAAGCTTCAAAGCTTGGAACATTTTCAACTGTTCATCGCACCCATGCCGGACGGAGGCCTAGAAATTGACCTAGACATTCCCGAAGAACGGGAATTGATGCTCGTTATTCCACCCGAAGGAACTCCAATCCGATTTCTCTTAACAACCCATGATTCAGCAGGAGCCGAGATCGAGACCGAAGGCACATTGAACCCGCACATTCCTATGACTAACCTGATCCATCCTGCCAGTTAGGTCCACAAGTTGGCTGCAAATTCGATCCTTGGCAAATACCCATGGGCATTAAAGGGAACCGAGGGATTTTACCGAGCAATCCGAGAAGATTGGATCAAGCCCGATGGGAGCATTAGTCCCGCTGCCTTTTGTAACACAAAAGGCACCTCCGACATGTCAGTAGACTGGGCAGCACGTTCAACACCCTCCGACACAGCGGCAAGATTCCCTCACTGGCCAGGCAAGACAGGGGTGGGTCTGATCACTGCTAGCCAGTACGGTCAGAAAAATCAAGATATGATCTACCATCCCTTATTCAACAATCTGGCTCACTTCCTCATACGAGGCAGCAAAACTGATAGCACAAGAAAGCAACTAGCTAAACTCGCAGTCCTGGCGTACAGAGAACCATAACTCGGTTCCTGAACTTATTCGTGCTTCTAATGAAAGCCAGCATGAAGTGACGTCATCCGGAGGATGACGTGGCACCCCGTCACCCCCACCCGCCCCTACCCAAACCCGCCCCCGTCTGATAACCTTCCCGCAGTTAATTTTGCCCGCCGGAAGCGGTTTTTCCCGGCGGGGCACGGAGCCGCCGAGGATCCTTAGAGGAGCCTTGGACAAGTTGCCTGGGGCGGCGATCCTTGGAACAGCGGGAGGACAGCAATGGAACGCAGAGTGCCGACCAGGGAAGAAGTCCTCGCCCACCTTAAAGAAGACCGCAACTGGGGCCGCTGGGGCGACGACGACCAGGTCGGCGCCGTCAACATGGTCACCGACCAGAAGCGCCTGGCGGCGGCGCGGCTGGTCCAGACCGGGCGGGCCGTCTCCCTCAGCCGCGAGTTCCCCAAGACTCCCGCGCCCAACAATCCCACGCCGGCCCAGCACTTCATGAACCGGGGCGTGCGCGAGCCCGGGGGCGGCCTCTCCACCGACTACTACGGCGTGTCCTACCACGGCCAGGCCAACACCCACCTCGACGCCCTCTGCCACGTCTGGAACCAGGACGGGATGTGGAACGGCCGCAACCCCGACGACGTCATCACCTTCCAGGGCGCCACCTGGGGGTCCGTCGAGCACTGGAAGGAGGGCATCATCACCCGGGGTGTGCTGCTGGACGTGCCCCGGTTCCGCGGTCAGCCCTTCGTGACCCAGGAGGAGCCCATCCACGGCTGGGAGCTGGAGGACGTGGCGGCGTCCCAGGGCGTGGCCCTTGAGCCTGGAGACGCCATCTGTGTCTACGGCGGGCGCGAGAAGTGGAACGAGGTCAACCCCGTCTGGGGCAGCGACCCAACCCAGCGCCCCGGGCTGCACGCCTCCTGCCTCCGCTTCCTGCGGGAGTCCGACTGTTCCCTGCTGGTCTGGGACATGATGGACTTCACCCCCAACGGCTACAACGTTCCCTGGTCGGTCCACGGCGCCATCTTCGCCTACGGAATCGGCCTGCTGGACAACGCCCTGCTGGAGCCCCTGGCCGATGTCTGCGCCGAGGAAGGACGGTACGAGTTCATGCTCACCGTCAATCCCCTGCGCGTCGTGGGCGGCACCGGCTCCCCCGTAAACCCCATCGCCCTGTTCTGACACGACCCGTGAGAGATCCGGTCCCAGGTGTTCGGCCCCAGGTGTTCCTTGGCTTAACCAGACGCTGGAGTGACGGCAGGTGACAACCCCCGCATTAGTACAGAAATACGACGGGCTCTGGGAAGGTCTGCCCGAGAACCTGCGGCTGCGGCTGCGCCGGGCCATCAGCTGGGTCGAGCGGGCCGAGCAGGACAGCAGCGACTTCGACGCCGCCTTCGTCTTCTACTGGATCGCCTTCAACGCCGTCTATGCCGAGGACCGGTCCGACGGCTACGAGCGCACCGAGGCCGAGATTCGGAACCGCTTCCTCGGCCAGGTCCTGCAGCTCGACGCGGGCCGGCGGGTCCAGCCGGTCATGTGGCGCCGCCTGTCGGCTCCCATCCGCGCCCTCATCGGCAACCGCTTCGTCTTCCAGCCCTACTGGAAGCACCATAACCTCGTCCCCGGCCACGAGGACTGGGAGGGCCTCTTCCAGCGCAGCCAGGAAATCGCCAACAACGCCCTGGAGCGCGGCGACACCCTCGCCATCCTCCGCATAGTCTTCGACCGCCTCTACGTCCTAAGGAACCAGCTTCTGCATGGTGGTTCCACATACAAAGGCTCCCTGAACCGCGCCCAGGTGCAGGCGGGGGCGCTGATAATGGCCTTCCTGGTGCCGCTGTTCATTGACCTCATGCTGGAACACCCCCATTCCGACTGGGGTTCTCCCTACTACCCGCCGGTGGTGGCCGAGGTGGAGGAGGAACCCGAAAACGGGGACGATGGGGACGATGGGGAGGAAGGGGCCGGTCCCGGATAGCTTGGCCGCCTTTCCCTTCGGTGCGGCCGGGAGCTGCAACTTGTCATCTCGGACCCTCATGGTGTCCTCGAAGCTGTCTCGATTTCCCCGGGTCTCCGGCTAGGGTTGGGGACCAAAACACCCGTCAGCCTTCTTTTAAGAACACCCTTCGGGCGTTGCCGCAGCAGATGAGGGAGACCTCGTCCACGCTCAGTCCCGCGCCTTCCAGATTTCCCGCGATGGGACGTTGTTGAAATGAGAGTTGGTGGCCCAATCCCAATATAGCTGCCGGTGAGGAAGGTAACAACAGCGTAACCAAACCCCGCCGAACTCCGCCGAAGATTTCCGCCTGATTTTGGGAGAGGCTTGAATCCCGTAAATCGATAGTCACAATAATAATGCCGTTTCCGTATTCGTTGACGTGATTCGGCAGGACAATTATCATCTAACGCGTCGCGGGGTGGATGCCCCGCTTAGTTTTGTCCGGGAACGGACGTTCCTTCGCAAAGGGCTTTCTTGAGTTTTCCTTTCCAGGCCAGCCGCCGGATGCCAGGACCCAGAAGAGTGTTCTACGGGTGGTGGCTGGTGCCGCTGACCGGGTGCGTTATGACCCTGGCTACGGTGCCGTTGTACCACGCGATGACGGTGTGGTCGGTGGCGCTGGAAAGCCAGTTCGGGTGGAGCCGGGGGCAGCTGGGCATGGCCCTGACCCTGACCAGGGTGGAGGGCGGGTTGATGGGGCCCATCGAAGGCTGGCTGACGGACAAGCTGGGCACCCGCCGGATGGTGCTCATCGGGTTTCTGATCCTGGGGGTCGGCTTCCTCATCTTCTGGCAGGTGAACAGCCTGTGGATGTTCTACCTCGCGTTCATTGTGATGGCGCTGGGGCAGGGGTTGGGAAGCTGGCTGCCGATGATGACCTGCATGAACAACTGGTTCGCGCGGCGGCGGTCGACGGCCATGGGCTGGGCCAACGTGGGCGGACGGCTGGGCGCGCTGCTGCTGGTGCCGGCCATCGCCTGGTCGGTGGACCCGGCGCAGGACCGGATCGGGTGGCAGATGACGGCCCTGATCCTGGCGGTGGTCATTCTGCTTGCGGCGGTCCCCTTGTCCCTGGCGATACGCAACCGCCCCGAGGACTACGGGATGCTGCCGGACGGCGACCAGCGCGAAAGGCCGGCACGACAGGAGGCACGCTCGGCGGCTCCGGCCCGAGCCGCATCGGGGGATTTGACGGCGGCCCAGGCCATCCGCACGCCGGCGTTTTGGCTGATTGCCTTCGGGCACGGGTTCACTTCGATGGTCATCCTGGCGATCATGACCCACCTGGGGCTGCTGGTGAAGGATGCAGGGTTCGACGTTCAGACCACCGGGTGGATCGTGGCGGTGTACACCGCGGTATCCATGGCCTTCCAGCTCCTGGGCGGATACCTGGGAGACCGGGCTCCGAAGAACATTGTCCTGTTCGGCTTCACCTCGCTGCAGGCCGGCGCGGTGGTTCTGCTGACCTTCGCCTCGACGCTGCCCATGTTCTACACCTTCGCCGTGCTGTTCGGCGCGGGATTCGGGGGCAGGAACCCGCTGACCACGGCCATCCGGGGGGAGTACTTCGGGAGGGCTTCCTTCGGGAAGATCCTGGGGCTGTCCACCGTGCCGATGAACATACTGTTGCTGGCGTCCTCACCCTTTGCGGGTTATATGTGGGACATCTACGGCGACTACACGGCGGCGTTCCTCATCCTGGCGGGTTTCAACTTCCTGGGAGGAGTGCTGTTCCTGTTTGCCAAGCGGCCGCGCGTCTCTCGACCGGCGGCGGCTCCGGAAGCGGCGGCTGCGGGCGGAAGCGCCTAGCGGCCATCGGCAGATTTCCTTGACAGGGAAGGGCCGCAGACTATAATCGGACGGAGCCTGCAAGGAGCCTGGGACAAGTTACCCACCCCGGCGACAGAGCAGGCGACCCTTAGACTAGCGTTCCCATCCCCCGGCCTGCCTTTGATTCGAACCAACTGTCCATCTGCCCCGGACGGGCGCTTATTCCGGCAGTGCAGGTGTGACGATTCTTCCGGTGCGCTATCGCTATGGACAGCGGAACCCAATCCCGCTCCGACCCCCTGGCCGAACTCGTAAGACTGTGCCGGTACTGCGGGCACGTCAACGCCGTGGACGAGACCGAGAGGTGCGCCGGGTGCGGCTCTTTTTCCGGCCTGACGACCGTCCCACGTCCCCAGGGAGAGGCGCGAGGACGGCGGGTGCGGCTCAACCTGCGAATACACCGTTCAATTCCCATCGGAGTAACGGCGGCGGTGGTGCTGGCGCTGGGACTGTGGGTTTTCTGGGATGCGCTGGGTCTGGCGCCGGACCCTCCTCTCCCTTTAACGTCTTTGTCAGCGACGGCCACGGCGGAATCGTGGCCGCTGGAGCGGCGGGATGTGGGCAACTCGGGGTCCTCTCCGGCCGTCGTGTCGGGGGAGCCGTCGCTGAAATGGACTTTCCAAACGAACAAGGCGCTGGTCTCGCCCCCGGCGGTGTACCAGGGAAGGGTATTCCTGGCCACGGAGGACGGGCGGTCGGTGGCTCTGGACGCCGGGTCGGGCGGGCTGGTCTGGGAGTATTCCACGGGAGCGCCGTCCAGCTCGACACCGGCCATCGCCGGCGACCTGATGTTCTTCACCTTGAAGCCGGGAGTGTTGATCGCGTTGGAACACGCGACGGGAAGACTCCGCTGGGAAAAGAAGTTTGACGATCCGGTACTGGCGTCTCCCATCGTGGCAGAAGGTACCTTGTTCATCGGGGCGGCGGACAACCTGCTGTATGCCCTGGATGCAGTCACCGGCGAGGAGCTGTGGACGTTCCAGACCGGAGGATGGATTACGGAGCCGGTCTCGTATTTGGAGGGGATGGTGGTGGTGGCATCCCAGAGCAGCCGGGTCCACGTCCTGGACGCGAACACTGGGAGGGAGCAACTGGTCTACAACGCCGGACGGGGGAGGGGGTCTCCGGGGGCGCCGGCGGTTGACGGGGACCGGGTCTACTTCGGTTCCTACGGAGGGCGGGTGTGGGCCATTGACCGGGGGGAAACATCCCGTTTCTGGGACGGGGCGTCCCTCTTCTGGAAGACCAACTTTTACGTTTGGGGCTTGACGAACAGGCCTCCGGTGCAGCGGGCGAGTGTGTGGGCCCAGGACCTGGGCGGAGAGGTCTCCTACTCTCCGGCGGTGGCTGGGGAAACAGTCTACGCGTCCAGCGAGTCAGGCCGGGTGTCGGCGTTCGGGCTGGAGACGGGGGATGAAGTCTGGACGACGGTCTTGGAACAGAAGGTCACCTCGGCTCCGTCGGTGGCCGGGGATACGGTGCTGGTGGGGACGGAAACGGGCGTCCTGGCCGCGCTGGACGCCGGATCTGGAGAACTGCGGTGGCAGTTTCCCACGGGCGGGGTGATTACCGGCAGTCCGACGGCCATCGGCAGCACCGTCTACGCCCCGTCCCATGATGGCAAGCTGTACGCGCTGGAGACGGCGCGCTAACAGACACCCCGGTAAGCCGCGATACCCCCGGAGGCCGCTCCGAATCCTCCTCTATATCCCGCGCCTCAGCAGTCTGTGCTTGGGGCGCCCTTGGCTTTTCCAGCCTAGGCAGTGTTCTCCACAAAGGTTGACACACCGGCAGTGATAGTATAAATTGCCGCAAACCATATTCGGTATGCGTACACTGTTGAGCCACGAATATCCATATCCGCTTCCGATTCCGAGCATTTACTTCCTGATATCGTTACAACATGCTGAACTTCACTGCGTAACCAGCAATGCCGGTTACGCTTTAGGCCCCTTGCGCCGGACCCGAATTGGTTAAAACCCCTTACCCACACAGGAGGAGGCACCATGAAGTTTCACCGGCCCTGGCTGCCCAGACTACCGATTTCAATTGCGATGGCATTATTGTTAGTGTTTGCCTTGGCCTGCGGGACGGCGGCGGAAACCCCCGGGGACAGCCAGCCGGCCGAACCCGCTCCCGCGGCGCAACAGCAGCAACCCGCAGCGGCTCCTGCGGACACGGCAATGAAGAAAGACGAGCCAGCACAGGCGCCTGCGGCTGCTTCAGGCTCGTCGGCCCCGGCAGCCCCTGCAGCGGCGGCGGAACCGACGGCTGCGCCGGTGGTAGCAGCCACCCCGGTGCCGGGCGTCTACGAAGCAGAGGTCCCCGAGTGGGTGAGCATTGGCGCCGGAAAGCACTACAACGGTACGATTGACTTCGTTCACCGGGCCAACCCCGGCTTCTTGGACCTGCACTATGGGGCCAGTTCCACGACGGTGCTGCTGCCCTCCGGTCCCAGGTTCAACCAATTGCTCCAGTATGACCCGACCAATCCGTCGCAGATCATCGGCGACTTGGCGGAGAGCTGGGAGGTGTCGCAGGACGGCCTGACCCTGACCTTCAACATCCACGAGGCCAACTGGCAGGATGGCGTTCCGGTGACCGCCGATGACATCGTGTTCAGCCTGGACCGGATGTCCGAGGAGGGGGTCACCCGGGGCCGCGTGACCGCCATCCGCGACTTCTACGAGCACGGCACTGCGACGGCGGTGGACGACCGCACGGTGGAGATGCCCTTGAAGTTCGCCTCTTCGACGGCTTTGGGGTGGCTGGCGGTGGACTACTACAAGATGTACGCCCGCCATGTGGTTGAGACCAAGACCCAGGATGAGCTGAACTGCTGCTTCGAGAACAACGTCGGGTCGGGGCCATGGGTCTTCAAGGACTGGAAGAAGGGCGACTCGTGGGAGTACGAGCGGAACGACGATTACTTTATGAACCCCATTCCCTTCTATGATGGTTTCCGGGTCTTCGTGATCGAAGACGCGGCCCGGCGGCTCGCCAGCATGAAAACCGGACAGGTCCATGCCTGGTTGGTGATGGGTGGCACCACCCTTCATGACATGCTGCAGGTGCAGAAGGAAACGGACGGGAAAATGCGGGCGGTGGCCAGCGGCGCGGGTAGTGTCCGCGGTTTCTGGCTGCACATCAACAAGCCGCCCCTGGACGACCCAAGAGTCCGCAAGGCGATCTACCTGGCCATGGACCGGAACGAGATCGCCGAAATCGCCGCTGCCGGCGAGGGTATCCTCGGCAACTACTTCCCGCCGGGGTACGCGGAAACTGACGAGGAAATCATGGCCTTGCCGGGGTTCCGGTACAACGCCGACGGCACCAAGCTGGCGGATGACCTGACGGAAGCCAAGCGGCTGATGGCCGACGCGGGTTACGCCGGAGGGTTCGAGCTGACCTTCAACGTGGACCAGGCCAAGCAGAGCCGCACCGAGGCGGAGCTGATCGCCGCCCAGCTTAAGGACAAGCTGAACATCGACGTTACCTTGCAGTCCCAGGACCGGGCCACCTTCTACGCCAACCTGCGGGATGCCAGCCACAACCTGAGCATCATCGGCACCGGGTTGTACTTCTTGGAGCCTCAGACAGTGCTGGTGCAGTGGTACGCCAAGGACACTCTGCGCAACCCGCACAACTGGGAAAATCCCAGGATGAACGAGCTGATGCAGATGGAATCCAGGGAACTGGACGCTGAGAAGCGCCGGGGCTACTACCAGGAGATGGCCGGGATCCTCAACGAGGGCGATGGTCATTACATAGTCCTGTACTGGCAGGGCCGGGCCGGCGCTATCGATTACCGGATCCAGAACTTCCGGCCGCCCTACCATCCCCACACCATCTGGCGCTGGGACCAGATCTGGTGGGACGAGAATGCCACCCCGGCGGGCGGGGACGCTCCCCCAATCCGGTAGGTCAACCGCTAACCAATCACAGGGAGACCTGACACATCCGGGTCTCCCTGTATGACAACTGGCAGCACCCCACGCTGAACCAGGGGAGGGAGCGTGAAAGAGTACATAGCCCGGCGATTCGTCTTATTTGTCCCAACCCTGCTGCTGACGACGCTGATCGTCTTCGTCCTGTTCTTCCTGGTCCCGGGCGACACCGCGCTGTTCATCCTCACCGGCGAGGAAGGCGCGGGAGCGGTGACCGAGGAGGACATCGCCAAGCTGCGCAGTGAACTGGGGCTGGACCGTCCCATCCACATCCAGTACTTCTCGTGGGTGTGGGGCATCCTGCAGGGCGACTTGGGGACGTCCATCTGGTACAAGACGCCGGTGATCGACGAGCTGAAGGACAAGTTCGCGGTGACCGTTCAGTTGGCCGTGATGGGCATTGTCCTGGCCTTCATCATGGCGGTGCCGCTGGGGGTGCTGTCGGCCGTGAAGCAGGACACGCTTCCCGATTACATTTGCCGGATAATCTCGCTGATTGGGATTGCGCTGCCGACTTTCTGGCTGGCGATCCTGATGATTTACGGGTTGGCATACTTCTTCAACTGGCTGCCGCCGCTGGGGTACGCCACGTTGTGGGAAGACCCGGTGCTTAACCTGAAGCAGTTGATCTTCCCGGCGCTGGCCATTGCCTTCCACGACCTGGCGTTCACCGCCCGGGTGACGCGCTCGGCAATGCTGGAGGTGCTGCGGGAGGACTACGTGCGGACGGCCCGCTCCAAGGGATTGCACGAAGTGTCGGTGATAGGGAGGCACGCGCTGAAGAACGCAATACTGCCGGTGGTGACGGTTTCGGGATACCAGTTCGCCCGTCTGCTGGGCGGCGTGATCATCGTCGAGACCATCTTCGTCGTGCCCGGCCTGGGGAGATTCCTCATCGAGAGCATAATCCACCGGGACTTCGTGGTGATCCAGGCGGTGATCCTGCTGACTGCGGCGGTGGTGCTTGGCCTGAACCTCATCATTGACCTGTTCTACGGCGTGCTGGACCCAAGGATCCGCTACCAGTAGGCCGCTACCAGTAGGCCGCTACCAGTAGGCCGCTACCAGTAGGCCGCTACCAGTAGGCCAGGGACCGGCCTTCCGTTAATTTGACCGGGCCCAACCCGGGGCCCGGTCACAGGAGACGATTTAATGCTGGAACAAGAAACTGCCAGCGTCCGAACCGCAACCGGCCTGGGGGCCGCCGTCAAGGCTCCAGCGGTCAACTCATGGAACTGGACGGTCAGGTTCACCCGCACCAAGCCGCTGGGGGCGGTGGGCGGAGCAATAACCATTTTCCTGATCCTGCTGGCGATATTTGCTCCGTTGGCGGCCCCCTACGGGGCCAAGGAAACGCTGGGGCGGGAGAACGTCCACCAACCGCCCAGCGCGGGGTTCATCATGGGGACAGACCACGTGGGACGCGACGTGCTGAGCCGGGTGATATTCGGCGCTCGTATATCCCTGTACGTGGGGTTCGGCAGCGTGATCATCGGGATGGTCATCGGCTTCGTCCTGGCCATCACCACCACCTACGCCGGGAAATACGTGGACCTGTCCTTCCAGCGGTTGGTGGACTCGATGATGGCGCTGCCGGGTCTGATTATTGCCTTGGCCATCGTGGCGGTGCTGGGGTCATCGTTGCAGAACGTAATCATCGCCATCGTGATTGGTATGCTGGCCCCGGTGGTGCGGACGGTCCGGTCCCAGGTGTTGAGCCTTAAGGAACTGGACTACGTGCTGGCGGCCACGGCCGTCGGGGCGTCGTCGAAGCGGATAATCTTCCGGCACATCGCGCCCAACTGCATGGCGATTGTGCTGGTGGTGGCGACCTACTACCTCGGGTTGGCAATCACCATCGAGGCTTCGCTGAGCTTCCTGGGTGTTGGGGTGCCGCCTGACGTCCCCAGCTGGGGCGGGATGCTGAAGAGGGCTGCGGAGGAGCATGTGCGGACGGCTCCCTGGGTGGCGATATTCCCCGGGTTGGCCATCTTCGTGGTGGTATTCGGGTTCAACCTGCTGGGAGACGCCCTGCGGGACGTGTTCGATCCCAAGCTGCGGCAACGGTAGGCAGCCGCAGCGCATCCGGCTGAGATGCTGGAGGAGGAGGGACCGGGGTCTCCCATCGCGGAGGCCCCGGTTTTTGCTTGTCCGGGGGCAGTCCGGCGGGCTAGGCGTTGGACTCGCGGAGTTCCCTTTCGGCGACGATGGCGACGTGGGCCAGGGTTTCGGCGTAGCGGTTGGAGAAGAGGCGGCCCACGGATGCGTAGACGCGGATGCCCAGTTCGGGTTCCCGATAGCAGAGGTCCAACAGCTCGGAACGGGGGATGGCCAACACCTGCATGTCGGTCAATGCCCTTCCCGAGGTGACGAGGGTGCCGGAGCCGAGGAGAGTCGCGAGGGGGAACGCCTCGCCTGGAAGGGCGATGCGGACGGAGATTTCTCCGACCTCCGAGTGGGTTGTGAGGTGGGCCTCGCCCTCCAGGATGACATAGAGTTGATCGCCGGACTCACCGCCCAGCCCGAGAGTATCGCCTGCGGAAACGGTGGTGGTGTTGCCGATGGCTGCGACCTTGCCCAATTGGTCGTCGGAAAGGTCCCGGAAGACGTCCACCTGCTTTAGGATGCGGAAGTCAAAGGCGGCATCGGCAATCCGGTCCCCGTGCGCGTACCCCTCAAGCTCATGGGACCAGAAGACGCGGACATCTATGTCAGCCTTGCGCTGGACTTCCTTGGCGATGCTGGTCTTGACATGGCGGGCCAGCAGCTTCCGGTCGTGAGTGTACATGGCGATGAGGTCCGCGCTTCCGGAGCGGGCGGCGTTGACTATGCCGTCGGACACGGAGTTGGAAACAGAGACCTCGCAGCGCCAATTGCCGGAACCTCCGTCGCCGACAGCGCCGCTGAGGCGTCGGGAGACGGCCCTCAGGTATCCGAGGGCCTCGATGCGGTCGGCTTCTTCTTGTTGAATCCCCATGATGATGTGTCCGCCAACGCGCTGGGTCCTGGCGGGGGGGATTACTTGGAGGAGGATGACCTCGGCACCGGGTTCCAGCTCTTCCCGGATCATGCCGAAGGTCTCTTCGGACTCGCGGGAACCGTCCAATGGGAGCAACACTCGGCGGTACATTTCATGCCTCCTCGGGAGAAATTGTCCGAAAGTTTCGTGCCGGAAAGGAGGTCCCCAGGGACCGGCTGCCGGATACGGCGGGAACGGACACCCCCATAACATCAGTCTACCACGCCGGGCCGGACAGGAAGCATAGAGGCGCTCCCCCTGCTGGCGGGGTAGGGGAGCGCCGGTGGGTCAGAGCAGGTTCTTCAGGCGGGAACGCAGGAGCCTGTGGATGATGGACAGGGCGATGGCTCCCAGCAGAACGAACAGGACTGCGGAGGGGTCCCACCCAATGACGCCCAGACCGAGGGCAGTGCCGGCTGCGGGCGGGTGCTCGGTGTTGGTCAGGCACCGGCGGGCCAACACCGGCTCCGATGGCAGTTGGCGGCGGCGGTTATAATGGTCTCGCGCCTTGTCCAACCCCGAATATTCAAGCGACATACCCAACACACCGAGGTGTACCCATGAAAATGCTGTCCTGGAACGTCAATGGGATTCGAGCGGCCCAGCGCAAGGGATTCGTCGAATGGTTTGCCCAGGAAGCCCCGGATGTGCTTTCCATCCAGGAGACCAAGGCTTCCCCGGAGCAGCTGGCTGCCGAACTGACCCAGGTCCCCGGCTACCACACCTACTTCTCCTCCGCCGAGCGTAAGGGATACAGCGGCGTCGCCACCTATACCAGGGTGGAGCCGGTGGATGTGTCCCACGGCTTCGGCATCGAGAAGTTCGACTCCGAGGGACGCATACTGCGCATGGACTATGGGGATTTCCTCCTGTTCAACATCTACTTCCCCAACGGGAAAAGTTCCGACGAGCGCCTGGACTACAAGATGGAGTTCTACGACGCTTTCCTGGACCATGTGGACTCCCTCAGAAGCGAAGGGCGCGAGATTGTCGTCTGCGGCGACGTCAACACCGCCCACAAGGAAATAGACATCGCCCGTCCCAAGCCCAACGAGAAAGTGTCCGGGTTCCTCCCATCGGAGCGTGCCTGGATGGACCAGTGGATCAGCCACGGATACGTGGACACCCTCCGCCTTTACCACGAGGAACCCAACCTGTACACCTGGTGGGACGCCCGAGGCGGAGCGAGGGCCAGGAACGTGGGTTGGAGAATCGACTATTTCTTCGTCAGCAATGCTCTGGCCGACCGGGTCAAGGACGCCTGGATCATGCCTGATGTAATGGGTTCCGACCACTGCCCCATCGGAATAGATCTGGACGTCTGACGCAGGGCAAACCGGGCTTTCCGCCAATCCAGGCTTCAATTTCTCCCAGCAGCGGGGCGGTTTGTGATATAGTCGCCCTGAAAGCATCATGCGTAAACAACGAAGGTGCAGGCTTGCACCGGGGATTCGGAAGGCTGCGAGGGTCTCGCCTGACCCGCCGGCCCGGGAGAACTCTCCTGCCTGGGTGCTGGGCCCGGGCAGAAGCAGGCAAGCCCCGAAACCCTTGAAGAGGTGGCACCGATGGCTGACGACCTGTTCGTATTGAATGAAAAACCGGAGGCCAGGTACATGATCGCCGGTTGGCGGCGCCAGTGGTCCAACGGCGGCCGGATTTCCAGCCGCCTTCCCCGGTACCTGATTGACACGCTGGGGGCCCGCAAGATCGGCGAGATGGGACCCGAGGTCAGCCGGATGTGCTACCCCTTCCAGGTGGCGGGCACCCACGACGTCTACCGCCCCAGCGCAGCCTTCAAGGATGGCTTGCCGTCGGCCCCTATGAGCCGGGAAAACGAGTGGTTCGACGCGGGCAACGGCCTCATCATATTCCTGGGAGAGGAGCCGTGGTACCGGCTGGAACTGTATGCGGAGAGTTTCTTCCAGGTGGTCAAGGAGCTTGGCATTGAGCAGACCGTTGCCGTCGAAGGCGTCAACGGCCCCGCCCCGCCGGACTTGGAACGGCGGATAACCTGCACCTACAGCCGTCCTGAAATGCGGGAATGGCTGGAACGCTACGGCGTCCAGTTCTCCAGCTATGGCAGCGACGGACGCCGGGGGCCCACCATCGGGATGGCTCTCGTATCCATGGCCCACTTCCAGTACCCGGACGTACAGATGTTCAGGTTTGGGGCGATGGCTCCCATGTATCCCTTCGTCGGCGGCTCCAACCAGCAGCTGAACATCACCACCGACCGCACTTCCTTCTACGACATCATGCGCCGGCTGAACGCTATCTTCGAGCTGTCCATTGACCTGGCGGAGCTGAAGGCCCAGGGCGATGCCGAGTCTCAGGAACTGCTGTCAACCCTGGAGCGCATAAGCTCGTCCAACCCGGACGCCAAGAAAATTATCGACCAGGTACGCGCCGACTATACTTACACTCCCTTCGTCCAGCCCGTCGAGCTTGACCCGGCTCTTGACCAGACGCTGGAGGACATTCTCCGCAACGTTGGGGACGAGCCCTCCGGCTGAAACGCGGCCTTTCCGAAACCCAGCCCTTAAGGCTAGGATCTAGGCGCTTTCGCAAGCTGCGCGCGGCTCGTCCTGTCTGATAAAGTTTCGGGGCCGCTGTCATTTGCCCGGGATTTCAGACAGCCACAATACCCGGAGCAGGGCAAAACAAGGCCGGGGCGGGCGATTCGCCCGCCCCGGTTACTTGGGGCTCTCTGTCTCTCCTTGGTTTTACTTGCCCATACTTCTTCCGACCATCCGGATTATGGAGACGAGGTATATTCTGTCGGCCATCCTCTATTGTTTCCGGGGGAAGGCAGAGGCAGCCTCGCAAGAATGGCCACGGGAATCAAGTGACAAACGGTTCCAGCGCATCCATCATTTTCTCGACATCGTCAATGTGCTGGCCGATCGCATCTCGCTGGAGGAAGTCTGGGTGCCTGTAAAAGCTTCGGTGCAGGAAATGGGCTGAGTTTCCATACTGGCGGACGCTGGGCTGCCGGAACCTTTGGGACGCATTCTGCACGACCATATCGAACTGGTCGTGGTGTTCATACTCCCAACCCTCCGACGCTGCAACCGCTTTCATCAAATGGGCTGCTGCCCCCCATCCCTTTTCAGCCGCTTGGTGGAGGTCGCCATCCGCCAGGTATTGCCTGCTTCTTCTGAGAAAATCGCGCGACACTTGGATGTGACCCGCCGCGTTTGTCGTCATCGGACCTTCCCTTGTTCCAACTCGTTAACAAACCAAGCCCTTCGCACAGCGTGATGCTACACAAGCGACGGTGGGAAATCAATGATAGTCAAGATGGAACCCCAGGACTCTCAGCCTCTCCCGCGCGGTATGGCTGAAGCCGCCGCCTTTTGTGACGGCCTCGTCACTCTCCGCACTCTTCGAAAGGGGGAGCGTGCCCGGGAGAGGAGTGCGCCGCAAGGGCATGAACGCCCTTGTGGCCGTTTTCCTTCGGACGGGGCGGTTGGCATGACAGGTTGAATTAGAACCGCAACCGTTGCGTACCCGTAGTCATTGACAAGACGGTTGAACAGCAGACGACCGTGTGCCTGCGGGGATTTCATAATGCAGGGATGGGCAACTTACACAGCCGAACATTGTTGCATGATGATATAATTAACGTGGGTTGTTCAAACAGGTGCAGCAGTCCTTTCAATTGCGGCGAAAACGCGGATAGTGAGAACAAGGCGTAGGCGCAAGAATGGACTCTTCATCCGCTTGGTTGGGATTGTCACCCGTTGAGATTGTCAGATGAACGAAGCAGAAAACACGGCACAGGATAACTCGATGCCCGCAGACCGTTTATCATCCCTGTGGCAGTCCTGCCTGCGTATCACCTCCAAGCTCGACATGGACGAAATTCTGCAGACCGTCGTGGATGAGTCCCGGCGGCTGACCGAGGCCCGGTACGCAGCCCTGCGCGTTCTTAGCATTCCAGGGGTTTCCCGGGGGTTGATCACCTCGGGCGTCGTCCCTGACCAGCCAGCCGGTGGTGCGGAGCCCTCCGTTCAATCCGGGGAAGTGCTCGAAGTTTCGGTGGAGCACCAGGGCGAGTCCCTGGGAACCATTCACCTGGCGGGTAAAACCGGCGGAGCGACCTTTGGCGCGGAGGACCGGCAGACCTTGGGGATGGTGGCGGGACATGCCGCCGTGGTAATCGCCAATGCCCGCATCTACCGGGAAGAGCAGCGGGCCAAGGCCAACCTGGACGCCCTGGTGAACATCTCGCCCGTGGGCGTGGTGGTTTTCGACGGCCACACGGCGGACGTGATATCCGTCAACGAGGAAACCACGCGGATTCTGGGAGGAGTCCAGATCAAGGGACTCCCTCCCGAGCGGCTGCTGGAACTGATGACCTTCCGCCGGCCGGACGGCCGGAACTTTCAGTTCGAAGACCTGCCCTTGGTCCGAGTTTTGAAGGACGGGGAGACAGTCCGGGCCGAGGAAGTGGTGGTGCAGATGGAGAACGGGTATTCGGTGACCACTCTGGTAAACGCCAGGCCTATCTACTCCGACGATGGCGAGATGGTCTCCGTCATTGCCACAATCCAGGACATCACCCCGTTGGAGGAACTGGAACGGCTTCGCACTGAGTTTCTGGGCATGGTCAGCCACGAACTGCGCACCCCCCTGACAATAATCAAGGGGTCCACCGCAACGGTGCTCAACTCCTCCGCCCATGTGGATCCGGCCGAAGCACACCAGTTCTTCAGGATCATCGACGACCAGGCCGACTATATGCGTGGGCTCATCAACGACCTGCTGGACGTCGCCCGCATCGAAGCCGGTACGCTGTCGGTCGTCTCCGAACCAACCGACCCGGTGGATCTGATAGAACAATCCAGGACCGGCTTCCTCAGCAGCGGCGCCGGCAATGCCATAGAAGTGAGCGTGCCGCCGGATTTGCCCCGCATCCGGGGGGACAGGTCCCGGTTGACCCAGGTGCTCAACAACCTGTTTTCCAACGCGTCCAAGTACTCCCCCGAGGGCTCGACCATTCGAGTCACTGCCGAACACCAGGATTCCTGGGTTTCCATAACCGTCGTGGACCAGGGCCGGGGAATCCCCGCCGAACAACTTCCCCACCTCTTCAAGAAGTTCTCCCGCATCGACGGGGGGGAAAGTCCTCACCGGATTGGGGGCGCCGGTCTGGGGCTGGCCATCTGCAAGGGCATAGTCGAAGCCCACGGCGGAAGGATGTGGGCCGAAAGCGCCGGCCCGGGCCGGGGAACCAGCTTCACCTTCACAATCCCCGTGGCGGATCCGGAGGAAGCGATCCCCCATGCCCCGACGGCTTCCGATTCGCCCATGGCGCCCCCGGAGCGCGTGCTGGCTGTCGACGACGACCCCCAGGTCCTCGCGTATATCAGGAACGCTCTGGCCGATGCTGGCTACACGCCGGTAGTGACGGTCAATCCCGAAGAGGTCGAATCTCTCATCCAGCGAGAGGAACCCGATCTCATCCTGCTGGACCTGCTGTTCCCGGGCACCAGCGGGTTCGAGTTGATGCAGCGGATTCCCGAAATTACGGGGGCGCCGGTTGTCTTCCTCTCCGGCCAGAGCACCGCGCAGAATATTGCCCGGGCCCTGGAGATGGGAGCCGTCGACTACATTGTGAAGCCCTTTTCTCCCACGGAGCTGGTGGCCCGGATTCAGTCCGCGCTGGCCAAACACGCCTCGGCGGGCGATTCCCGGCCCTCCGGCCAGTTCGCCTTGGGAGATATGATCATCGACTACGGCGACCGCCGGGTCACGCTCGCGGGCGCGCCGGTGCGGTTGACCGACACTGAGTACCGGCTCCTGTTCGAGCTTTCCGTGAATGCGGGGCGGGTGTTGACCCACGACCACCTGCTGCGCCGTGTCTGGGGCGCCAACCATCCCGCTGACCCGCGTCCCCTGCGCGCCTTCGTCAAGACCCTGCGGCGGAAGTTGGGCGATTCCCCCGGAAACTCCAAGTACATCTTCACCGAGCCCCGGGTCGGGTACCGCATGGACCGGCCCCACGCCGAACCTCCTCCCGTCGCGGCCTTGTAGTTTCGGATTGTATTCTCCGGCGGGTCGGCCATGCCGTCCGCCCATCCGTGTTAAACTCGCTCCATCCGGCGGGAGGCTTCGCGCAGCGGAGCGAAGAGGCGGCGGTTAGACAAGTTACCTTGCGCCGCCCCTGAGCGTTTCAGAACAGGAGGAGGCAGAATGTCCCAGGACCCGGTCCTCTACGAGCTCGACCAGGGCATCGCCCGGATGACCCTCAACAACCCCAGGCAGCGCAACGTCCTGTCGACCCGGACGCTGGAGCTGCTGGAGCGATACCTGACCCAGGCCGGCGAGGACCCGGAGGCACGGGTGATAGTGATACGCTCCACCGGGCCCGTCTTCAGTTCGGGCCATGATCTCAACGAACTGGTGGGCCATGACCGGGAAAGCTACTCCGGCGTTTTCGCCGACTGCACCCGCGTCATGGAGTTGATCCGCCTCCTTCCCAAGCCGGTCATTGCCCAGGTGCAGGGACTGGCCACTGCCGCTGGATGCCAGCTCGTCGCCACCTGCGACCTGGCCGTAGCCGCGGAGACCGCCGCCTTCGCCACTCCGGGCGTCCAGATCGGACTCTTCTGCACCACCCCGGGCGTCGCCGTCGGCCGCGCCGTCGCGCCCAAGAAGGCCATGGAAATGTTGCTGACCGGCACACCCGTCCCGGCCGCCGAGGCCCTGGATTTCGGCCTCATCAACCGGGTTGTCCCGGCAGAAAGGCTGGAGGAGGAAGTCATGGGCCTGGCCCGCCGGGTCGCCAGTGCCAGCTCCGTCACCCTGGCCATCGGGAAGCCCGCCTTCTACCGGCAGATGGACCTGGACCGGCCCGCCGCCTACGAGATGGCCCAGAAGGTGATGGTGGACAATCTCATGGAGGAGGATGCCCACGAAGGCATTACCGCCTTCCTGGAAAAGCGCGAGCCACGCTGGAAGAACTGATCCGCCCCGGCCTTCCCCTCGGGGTAGTCCTTTTCGCGGGAAGGTAACAGCCCCGCCGTCCGGGCAGCCCCCTTCTTCGGATAAGATCGTCCCAGCCGGGGGACAGGAGCGCTATTCTGTGTCAAACGCCCCGTTGGAGCAGCTTATGACCACTCCTGATGACCTGAAGATAACCATGGGTGACCTCCTCGACCGGCAGGCGGAGCGATTCGGAGACCGCGACGCTCTCATCCAAGTCGACTGGAGCGTCCGCTACACCTGGCGCCGGTTCGGGGAAGAATGCGACCGGGTGGCTCGCGGACTCATGGCCCTCGGCATAAACAAGGGCGACCATGTAGCCATCTGGTCCACCAACTACACCGAGTGGGTCGTCGCCCAGTTCGCCACCGCCAAGATCGGTGCCGTCCTCGTCACCGTCAACCCGGCCTACCGGACCCACGAGCTCGAATTCTTGCTGCGCCAGTCCGACGCCGTGGCCCTCATGCTCATCGGCAACTTCCGCACCTCCGACTACACGGCCATGCTGGGAGAAGTTGTGCCCGAGCTGGCCCACTCCGTCCCGGGACAACTCCATTCGGAAAAGCTGCCCCGCCTCCGCAACGTCGTCTTCATCCCGCCCCACGACGGGTCAGGTGGGGCGTGCCCCCCCGGAATGTTCGCCTGGGCCGACCTGGCGGGGCTGGGCGAGGAAATCACCCCCTCGGCCTTGGAACAGCGACAGTCCGACACCCACCCGGACGACGTCATCTGCATCATGTACACCTCCGGCACAACCGGAAACCCCAAGGGAGTGATGCTAACCCACCACAACCTGGTTGCCAACGCGGCCTACACCATGCAGGGCCTTCGCTTCACCGAGCAGGACCGCCTCTGCATCCCCGTTCCCTTCTATCACTGCTTCGGCTCTGTCCTGGGCACCCTGGCCTGCGCCACCGCCGCCGCCGCCATGATCATCCCCTCGGAATACTTCGACCCCGGAAAGGCCCTCGCCGCCGTGGCAGCGGAGCGGTGCACCGCCATCCATGGCGTCCCCACCATGTTCATCGCCGAGCTGGAGCACCCCGATTTCGACCAGTTTGACCTCACGTCCCTGCGCACCGGCATCATGGCCGGCTCGCCCTGCCCCATAGAGGTCATGCGCCAGGTCATCGACCGGATGGGGTGCCGCGAGATGACCGTCGGCTACGGCTTGACCGAGGCCGCGCCCATCATCACCCTGACCAGGGCGGATGATTCCATCGAGCGGCGCGTATCCACCGTGGGCACGGCCATACCCCACGTCGAGGTGAAAATCGTCGACCCGGAAACCGGGGAAGAAGTGCCCACCGGAGAGCAGGGCGAGCTGTGCTCCCGCAGCTTCATGAACATGAAGGGCTACTACAAGCTGCCCGAGGCCACCGAGGCCGCCATTGACGGCGAGGCCTGGCTCCACACCGGCGACCTCGCCACCGTGGACGCCGAGGGCTACTACAAGATTACCGGCCGCTCCAAGGACATGATCATCCGGGGCGGAGAGAACGTTTACCCCCGGGAAATCGAGGAGTTCCTCTACACCAACCCGAAGGTGGCCGACGTCCAGGTCATCGGCGTCCCGGATGAGCGGTTCGGAGAGGAGATTATGGCTTGGGTCATGCTGCGGGCCGGCGAGGAAGCCACCGAGGACGAGGTCCGGGACTTCTGCCGCGGGCGCATCGCCCACTACAAGGTCCCCCGCTACGTCAAGTTCGTCTCTGAGTTCCCCATGACCGTCACCGGAAAAATCCAGAAATACGTCATGCGGGAGCAGTCCATCAGGGAGCTTGAACTGGAGAGCGCCGCCAACATCGAGACCGCTTAGAAACTAGCTCGAAACCACCCCCGTCACGGGGCGAGGACGTTGAAGGGAGCAAAGGGGAGGTTGCGCAGGAGCCAGAAGGCGAGAATGGCGGCCAGGAGCGTCCAGACCGCGCGGTCGGACAGGTCCAGTTGGGGTGGTGCGGGGAGTCGGTAGGCACGCAGCCCCGAAACGGCCAGGGAGTAACCGATGGCTGGCAGAACGAGCATGGAGTAGGGGTTGTATCCAAAAGCGGCCACCGGGTTTCCGTGGAGGAGCTGGTGGAGGGCGCGGAGGGTGCCGCAGCCGGGGCAGTAGCATCCGGTCAGTCCGAAGAAGGGGCATATGGGATAGGGGCCCGGGTTGCGGGGGTCGAAGAAGTAGACCACGGTCAGCCCGCCGGCGCTGGCCAGGGCTAGGACAGCGTAGGCCAGCCACAGGGGGATGTCCAGTCCAGCTAGGAGCAGACGGGGATTGACAGATTGGGGAGACCCGGTTGCGCTGATGTGTGCCAAGTTAGCCCATCCTCAAAAAGCGCTCAACACCCCTCCGACGATGGCAGCGACGAAGTAGATGGCCGCAGTGACGGCGCCCAAAACGGCGGAGATGATGGCCCAAAGCCGGGCGTTGTTGGCGTATCGTTGAGCGGTGGCTATGTCGCCGGCGGCCAGCTTTCCGTTGACCTGGGCGGCATAGACGATGGCGACGATGCCGCTGGGGACGCAGCAGCAGATGGTGGCCAAAATGGCCCAGACGAGGTTGTTGTCGATGTGGGTTGGCGAACCGTAGTAGGGCGGCGGTGCTGAGGCGAAGGGGTCGGATCGCTCCTGGGACGACGATTCCTGTCCGGTGAAGGGCGGAGGAGCAGGTTGGGAAACCGTTAGGTCCGTCCCGCACTGGCGGCAGAAGCGGGCGTCAGCGGGGTTGGCGGAGCCGCAGTTGACGCAGAATACATTGGGATTATCCGCCATTAGCGCGTTGCTCTCCGGTCACGACCGCACATTGAAGGGCGGAAATTCGGAATCAATGCTGCTACCACGGCAATAAGCCCGAGCCGCAGCTAAAACCGTAAAAGACCATGCCGGCTACCACGGAAAGCGCGATCTAGAGGCGGGCCTTTTTGGAGAAATCGGCCGCTCCCGCCATGTCTCCCTGGGCCTGCTTGCCCCTGACCTTGGCGGCGTAGACGATGGCCAGGATGCCGGCGGGGAAGCAGCAGATGGTGGACAGGACCGCACAGAGAAGGGTCTTGTCCCTCTCCAGGAGATCGTACCACAGGTGGCGCAGGATACCAACGACGAAGCTCTGGGAAGGGCCCGGCCCAAGAGTCCGGCGGCCTTGGATAGTGCGCCACCGAGGCTGGGAGGCTTGGGGGCGGGGAGTGGGTGGGACTGCGTTCAGGGCCTGCCCGCACTGGCGGCAGAAGCGGGCGCCCGAGGGGTTGGCGGTTCCGCAATCGCCGCAGAATACATCGGGGCTCTGGGCCATCGCGGGAGTTCTTCGCTATGTCCTGGCGGCGGCTCGGACCGATGCCAGGATGCGGCCGTAGGCGTTGCAGCGGCAGAGGTTGCCGGAGAGGACCTCGCGGATCTCATCGTCGGTGGGGGTTGGGTTGGCGTCGAGGAGGGCACGGGCGGACATGACGAATCCAGGGGTGCAGAATCCGCACTGGCCGCCGTCCTGCTCGAGAAACGCCTGCTGGACCGGGTCCAGGCGGCCGTCGCTGGCCAGGCCCTCTATGGTGACGATGGGACGGCCGCCGGCCTGGAGGGCGAGGATCTGGCAGGAATAGACGGGCTTTCCGTCCAGGAGGACGGTGCAGGAGCCGCATTCACCCCGGTCGCAGCCCCGCTTGGAGCCGGTGAGGTCAAGTTGCTCGCGGAGGATGTCGAGGAGAGTCCAGTGGTGGCGGACTTCCAGGTGGTGGTCCCGGCCGTTGACGGTGAGAGAAACCGGGCTGACGTGGAAGGCTCCAGGGGAAGTTGCTGCCATGCACCCTCACGGAGGCGGCGGAGAGTCCGGGCCTTGATTGGGGTATCCTAACGCACCCGGTCTGGCAGTGACAAGGATGGAGGAAGATAGGTGGCCAGAGGGGCGTTCTTACTAAGCGGAGTTGCAGATTCGATCCCCGTCCGGGGTACCTCGGGGTTCGGCGCAAATCAAACGGACATCTGAACGTTGACAGATTCGGAAATCGGGAATAGCTTGTTGTTGCTTCGTGAGAGCGCGCAGTGAAGTCCTGCAGTGAAGTCCTGTTGAGGGGCCGAAGGCTGCACCGGGGCCGGGGTTTGAAGACCGCAAGGAAGAAAACCCCGGCCTTTTCTTTTGTCTCTTGTGTTGCCAGTCAGCCGGCGGGCAGTACTTCCTGGAGGGTTTCTTCCAGCTCTTCCAGGGTTACGTAGCCCTCGAACTTTTCGTGAATGCGGCCGTCGGAGTCGAGGATGTAGGTCCAGGACTCGTTGAACCAGTGGGGGATCCGGTCGAAGCCCCATTCCCGGACGGCTTCGGCTATTTCCGCCTTTTCCAGGTCGCCCTGGATCTCGTGGGGGTTGTCGTAGATTTCGACGTGGATGAAGTTGGCGGCGTCAGGATGGGCGTCCTGTAGCTCGGAGAGAGTTTCCGCTTGGGGCCCGCAGGTGGGAGTGGTGCAGAAGGCTGGGGATGAAAATACCACGACGGCGGGCTTGGGCTGCTCTATGGCATCGTCCACGCTGACCAGGTAGAGGTCCAGGTCTGGGGAGTAGTCGGTGGTCAGGGTCTTCAGAGTCCCCTCACTTGCCAGGGTCTTGGTCCGGCTGGCCGGCGGGACGGCCCCGTTGTCGGGCACGACGATGGCGTCGGCCACTTCCACCTGGAGGGTGGCGGTCCCCTGGACTTCGGCGTCATCAACGGCAATGTCCAGCTGCCAGGGACCGGAAGACGGGAAGGTCAGTTCGGTGTCGTAGGCGCCGCGAATGGCGTAGGGCCAGAGGCGGAAGCCTGCCTTAACGGTCTCTCCCGGCGCTTCCCCTTGGCCCAGGAAGGTGGTGGTGACGGCGACCTCGGGGGCTTTTACCAGGGCGTCGGGGGTGGTGAGCAGGAAGGAGACGCGCTGGCTCCCCGTGCGGAGCAGGGTGGTGGCCAGTATGGGGGATACGCTGGACCTCTCCGGCGCTTCACCGGAGGCCGCGGGCTGCGGTTCGGATGCCTGGGCCGCCCCGGGCTGGGACGCCGGGGACTGGTCCGTTCCGGCCGGAGCCGGGGCGGCGCCGGAACAGGCCGCTAGGGCCAGCGCCGCCCCGGCCAGAAGGGTCAGCGCCGCGGCGGGGCGGGAAAGGATCGTCTTCACTAGATTCCTCCGTCATAGACCCCGAAGGTGTAGGCGAAGAGTCCGAAGTCGTCGGAGTTGGGACTGAGGCGGAGTTCCTTGCGCTTGACGTACTCCGGGTTGTCGACCAGGGCGTAGAGTCGGGGCTCGTCTACGAGAATGTAACTCTCCCCGCTGTCGTCAATGATGACGTCGGCGCCCTTGTTCTCCTCGGTGAGGTATTCGCCGTCCATGGTTACGCGGACGCGGTAGGGCTCGCCGGAGTCGGACGTTATGACGGCGTTGACGCTCCTGGCGGAGTAGATGATGGCGATGTAGTCCTCGTAATCGCCGGTGGTGCGGGCGTGCTTGACGCTCTCCGGGCCGACGAACCACTCGCCGTTGAGATAGATCTTATGGGGTATCCGTTCCGAAACGGCCGGGGCCTCGAAGGTGCCCACGGCGTCGCGGCTCTGGTAGAACTCGGTCTGGACGACGTAGGGTTCGCCGTAGAAGGCGGCGGCGGAGAAGTTGCGCTCGTAACCGGCGTAAAGCTCCGGCGTGACCTCGACGGCGGTGGGGTCGGTTTCCAGCATGGAGCGGAAGGTGGAGTCGCGGCTCTGGTCCTCGGGGAGGGCGCCGGTGTCGTCGGAAAGGTCTGCGCCGGCTTCCAGCAGGAGCTTGCGGATCTGCTCCTCGGTCTCGGCGTAGTCGCCCTCGCCGAAGTGGGTGTAGCGGATGATGCCTTCCTTGTCGATGAGGTACTTGGCGGGCCAGTAGCGATTGTTGTAGGCGCCCCAGGTGTGCATGCCGTTGTCCTGGGCGACGGGCCAGACGATTTCGTGCTCCTCAGTGGCCTGCACGACGTTGTCGTAGTCCTCCTCGAACTCGAACTCGGGAGCGTGTAGGCCAACGATGAGAAGGCCGTCGTCGGCGTAGCGGTCGTTCCACTCGCGCAGGAAGGGGAAGGTGCGGATGCAGTTGACGCAGGTGTAGGTCCAGACGTCGACCAGGACCACCTTGCCGCGCTCGTTGAGGATGCTGATGGGCTCGGAGTTGATCCAGTTGTCGATGCCGATAAAGTCGGGGGCCTCGTCGCCGACCTTGCCGCCGACGTTGCCGGTGGGTTCGATGTCGGGAGTGGGGGCAGGGTCCGATGGAGCCGTTTCGGCCTTTACCGGAGCCGAGGGGGCAGCGGTGGGGGACTGGCTTTCGGCCTGGGGCTCGGCAGGGGTGGTTGGGACAGGACCGGCCCCTGAGGTATCGGATGCTGCGGGGGCTGCGGTAGCCGCCTCAGTCTGCGGAGCAACGCTCTCCGGCTGGGCCGCGGGAGCACCGGCAGCGGCGGAGTTATCACTTGTGTCCATGCTGGCGGAGCTGCAGGCGACGGCGGCAAGAGCGAGTAGGCCGGCCAGAAGCAGGATGGCATAGTGGGAGGTGAGAAAAATCTTCAAAGCGTGTCCTTGGCTGCCCGATATGATGGGATTGGGGAACGCGCGGTGCCGGGGAGTCTACCGGGTTGGAGGTAGTCGGGCAATCTGGTATGTACTACGTTCCACGGGTTGGGGTGGATGCAGCGCCGCGTCGGAGTCCCCCTGAGGCAGGAAGGCTTTAAGGCCAATTTCGGGATAGAGAAGCCCCCAAGGAGTCCCGGCCTGGGGCCTCGGGGCAGCAGCTAGGCCGACCGGTCGGGCCAGACGGGGTCGTGGTATCCGAGAGGAACCGTCGGACGGGTCCAGTGGGGCTGGGTCTCGGAAAGCTGGAGGGCGGGAGCGAGGTGGGTGAGCTTCCCCGAGGGCGTGTCGGTGGTGGTGGTCCAGCTTTCCAGCTCGTCCGGGGTGAACTCGGAGGGTATGTCATGGAGGTCGGACTCGGGCACCTGCCCCCGGTCGACCAGCCAGCGACCGGTCTGGGCCAGGGAAACTCGGACCAGCCAGCTTCCGCCCTCGCGGACGCGGCGGTTGAGGGCGACTAGGGCGCCGAAGGCCATCAGGTAGCCGGTGAGATAGTCGATGGCGGAAACGGGGTAGAACTGGGGCCCCGGCTCGGCGCCCGGGAAGAGCCGTCCCTGGCGGTCAGTGATGCCGCTGACGGTCTGGACCACGGTGTCGAAGCCGCGGCGCTGGGACCAGGGCCCCTTGCGTCCGAAGGCGGACAGGGAACAGTAGACAATGCCGGGGCGGAGTTCGGCCAGTTGCTCGGGGGATAGTCCCCGTCCGGCGAGGGTTCCAGGACGGTATCCCTGGGAGAATACGTCGGCCTGGCAGACCAGGCCCTGCAAAGTTTCCAAATCGCTTTGCTGGCGGAGGTCAATGTGGGCGGATAGCTTGCCGTGGCCGGTGTCCAGTTCCTGGGTGGGGCTGAAGGGCAGGTGGGGGCCGGCGATCTTCATCACGTCGGCGCCGTGCTCGGCCAAGGTGCGGGCGCAGGTGGGGCCGGCCAGAACACGGGTCAGGTCGAGGACGCGTACCCCGGACAGGGGTCGGGAACCCTCGGGCAGGGGTTCGGGCGGGCTGTCGGCGATCTTGTCGATTTCCAGCAGGGGAAGGGAGGCGATGGCGGCGGACTGGGGGTGCTGTGCCCACTCATCCATGGAGCGTACCATGCCGCCGGCTCCGTTGGCGGCGATAATGGCTTCCTCCAGCTCCAGGGCGTCCCACTGCGCGACGGCGCGGCGGACCGCCTCCCGGTCCTCCTCGACTCCGAGGACGCCGAGGGCGGCGTCCCGGTGGTTGGGGAAGTTGCAGTGGAGGTAGCTCCAGCGGCCGTTTTTCGCCGGATAGACTCCCATGACCGGCGTGCGCTCGGCGGCGGCGCGGGCGCCGTCAATGGCGAGGTAGCGGCCGCTGCGGAGGGATGCAGTGGCGCGGCGGGTGTCGATGGCGACATCCTGGCTCCGTCCGGTACGGGACTCCCAGAGGTCGGAAACGGCGAGGCCCACGGCGGCCAGGCTGGCGGCGGAGGTGGCCCCGATGCGGAAGGAGGTGGGCAGGATGGGATCGGCGGGGCCGGTGACCTCTGGCACCGCAGCGCGGGCTGGGTCCCAGCCAACGGCGGACATGATGGAGGCAAGGGTCTGGTCGGTCATCGTGAAAGCTGCTCCTCTTTTTCTGAGGGAACCTTACCACAGATTGGGAGATGAGGGATGGTTCCCGCTGGGGGCAGGCTCTGTACGCGGATGACGGTGGGCGGCGGGGGTGCCGATAAATAGTATCCTGTGTTAAAATCCGCCCTACTATTTTCAGGCTCGTTCCCTTTGAGGAGGTCACATTTTGACCGCCACTTCGTCGCCCACCGCGTCAGCCCGGCGCATTATTGACAACGTGGATAAGGTGATTATCGGGAAGACCACGGTGGTGGAACAGGCCCTGACGGCCCTGGCGGCGGAGGGTCATCTACTGGTGGAGGATGTCCCCGGGGTGGGCAAGACCATGCTGGCGAAGAGCATCGCCCAGTCGGTGGGGTGCTCGTTCAAGCGCATCCAGTTCACGCCGGACCTGTTGCCCAGCGACGTTACGGGAATTTCGGTCTACAACCAGCACGAGGAGCAGTTCGAGTTCCGGGAGGGGCCGATCATGGCCCAGGTGGTGCTGGCGGATGAGATCAACCGGGCTACTCCCAAGACCCAGTCGGCCCTCCTGGAAGCGATGGAGGAACACCAGGTTACCGTTGACGGAGTGACGCGGCACCTGGGGTCGCCCTTCCTGGTGATGGCGACGCAGAACCCGATTGAATACGAAGGCACCTTTCCGCTCCCCGAGGCTCAGCTCGACCGCTTCCTGATGCGGGTGAGCCTGGGATACCCGGAGTTTGCGGAAGAGATATCCATAATCGAGTACCAGGAGCAGGAACACCCGATAGACAGCCTGGGGGCGGTGGCGTCACCCGAAGAGGTGGTCCAGCTCCAGGCGGCTGCCAAGGGCGTGTACGTGGACCAACTGGTGCGGCAGTACATCGTAACCCTTACGGAAGCATCCCGCCGGCATGGGGAGGTGGCGCTGGGAGCGTCGCCGCGGGCCTCGCTGGGCCTTTTCCGCGCTTCGCGGGCGCTGGCCCTGATAAGGGAACGGGACTACGTGATTCCCGACGACGTGCAGTTGCTGGCTCCGGCGGTTATCGCGCACCGGTTGGTGCTGACGCCGTCGGCGAGGATGAGGGGAGTGCAGGCGGCGGCGGTGGTGGAGGAACTGATCCAGACTACGCCGGTGCCGGGAGCGAGCCGGCAACAGACGGTCTAAATGGCCTCCGCATTCGCCGCTGGGCCAGATGGCCTGGCCAGGGTGGTTGGGCGGCTGGGTCGGGCTGGCTCAAGCCGGTTGGCCGCGTTCAACGGAACGGGGACCGGGGCGGTGCGATGAATCTCCGTCTGACCAAGAGGAAGATCGGCTTTCTGCTGCTGCTGGGCGTGGTCATCTTCTATACGCTGGGCACTGGGTTCACTTTCTTTTTCCGTCTGCTGTACGTGGTGGGGCTGCTGTACGCCCTGGGCTTGGGCTGGGCCTGGCTGAACCTGCGGGGGATAGACGTGCAGCTGTTCCGGCTGGGGAGTCGGGGACAGGTGGGGGGAAATCTGGAAGGCCGGATGCAGGTGTTCAACCGCAACCGTCTGCCCAAGTCGTGGCTGGAGGTGCGGGAGGTCTCGGACCTGCCGGGGTACGCTGGCGGTCGGGGCATCGGTTTGGTGAAGGAGCAGAGCCGGGCGTGGCGGACTGAGACCTATCTGGCGCGGCGCGGGGTTTTCCAGGTGGGGCAGGTGGAGGTCACCAGCCAGGACCCCTTCGGGCTGTTCCGGCTGACGCGGCGTTTCCTGGAACCCGAAGAATACATAGTCCTGCCTGCCGCCGAGCCGCTGCCGGACCTGGACCCCAGGCTGGCCAACCTGCCCAGCGACAGCCGGTACAACCGGCGTTCGGACCACATCACCCCGGACTCCTCAACGGTACGGGAATATGCCTACGGCGACAGCTACCGCCGGATCCACTGGCCGACGACCGTGCGGCTGAACACGCTGATGGTGAAGGAGTTCGACATCGGAATCTCGGCCGAGTCGTGGGTGCTGGTGGACATGTTCCAGCGGGCCCATCTGGGGTACGACGAGGTGGACAATACCGAGGAACTGTCGGTAACGGTGGCGGCGTCGCTGGTGAACCGGCTGACGGAGCTTTCGATGCCGGTGGGACTGGCGTCCAACTCGCCGCAGACCAACCTGATCCGGCCGGACAGCAGTCCCAGCCAGATCAGCAGACTGATGGAGGCGCTGGCGGTGATGCGGGCGCAGGGCCGGGTCCCGCTGGAGCGGTTCCTCTATGACCTTCGGCCCAACCTGTCCCGGTTCAACACGCTGACGGTGATCACCGCCTCTGGGCGGACGGAGTGGGTGACGGCGCTGGCGCAGATGCGGCGGCAGGGAGTCACGGTGGCGGCGGTTTACGTCGACCCGGTGGACTTCGGGGCGCCCCCGGAGGTTGCCTCCCCGCTGGAAGCCCTCTTCAACAACGAGATTCCCACCTACGTTGTGCACCGGGGCCGCCCCGTCAACGAGGGCCTGAGTACGCCGGTGCAGTGGGAAGGAATGCCCTTCCAGGAGCCGGTCCGGGAACCGGCCCGAGCGGCGGCAGGGGAGTAGCGCGTGCTTCCCGGGAGCATAGCACAGCGAATGCCGGCCCTGCCCGAGGGATTCAGCGGGGAGTGGGCTTGGGAAAGGGTCCTGGCGTTCTTGGCCGCCTTCCGGCCTCCCGACGGATGGCTCTCCATTGTATTTCTGGCCCTGAACCTGTCCACGATTGTGTGGACGGTGGAGCGGGCGAACTGGGCTCCCACTCCGAACCTGATCTACATCATCTTGATGGGGATGCTGGTCGGGCTGGCCCTGTCGCGCTTCGGGATAAGAGACTTCCCAAGGGCCCCCGCCTCCGCCGCCAATCGGGGCAACTTGTCCAGGGCGGCTGGGAGGCGCCTGGACTGGTGGGCGATCCTGCTGCTGCCGGTGGGACTGGCCATCGGTCTCCTGACAGTGGTCTGGCAGATGGTCTCGTACCGGGGCGAGGGGATGGATCTGGCCAATGCGGGGCAGCTGTGGGACCGGCTGTACCTGTGGTATGAGGCTGCCCGGATCGGGTCGATCAACATAGATACGGTGCCCTTTGCCTTCGGGTTGGTGTGCGCATCTTGGCTTTCCGGGTTTCTGGCGGCGTGGGTCTTCTTCCGGTACCGCAATTTCTGGGGTGTGTTCATCCTGGGCGGGGCCGGAGTCATGTCCAACCTGACCTACCTGCCGGACACGGCCAGCACGGACCTGGCGGTGTACCTGCTGACGGCCCTGCTGCTGGTGGGCCGGGTGCAGTCGGTGCGGCGGAGGCAGGAGTGGCAGCGTCGGAACTTCCAGTACGATTCCCACCTGGGTCTGCTGGCGATTTCGGATACGGTGATGATAAGCCTGGCGGTGCTGGTGGTGGCCTACCTGCTGCCATCGGGCTCGATGTGGACTCCGGCCCACCAGGTCTACGAGCGGCTGCGGTCGCCGATGGTGGCGTGGGAAGAGGACTTCAACCGGCTGTTCGCGGGACTGCCCGCGCGTCGGGCATTGCCCTACCGGATCTGGGGAGATTCGGTAGCCTTCCAGGGGACGATCAATCCGACGACGACCCCGGTGCTGCAGGTGAACTCGCCGGTGGCGATGTACTGGAAGGCGCGGAGCTACGGAACGTACACCAACAAGGGGTGGATTTCGGCGGATACGGTTTTCAGGACGACGGACTGGTCGCCCGAGTATTCGACCCCCGCTCCGTACTTGCAGCGGTTCGGGGTCACCTACGCGGTAACTCCCAGGTACGACTCCAGGAACGTGTTCGCCGGGGGGCAGGTGTTGGGGGTGGACCGGGAGGTGCTGGTGGAGACCTACGATTCGCCGGTCTACCGGATGGAGATGAACGGGTCTCCGGCCCGCAGGGACCTGCATCCGACGCTGGCTGCGGCGCGGGCCAACCTGGAAGGAGCGATAGCGCAGCAGGGCAACAGCGTGGCCAGCTCGTCGCTGGCCCAGGCGCTGCCGGCCGGGCTGGAGCTGACCGGGGTGGAGCGCAACCGGGGCATCATCGAGTCCGTGACATTTGCCGAGGTCATACCCGAGCAGCCGGACACGCTATCGGTGCGGTCCGCGAAGGGGAACGTGGAGCCGGGGGATACGTACCAGGTGACCTCGTCGGTGTCGCTGGCGACTCCGCAACGTCTGCGGCTGGCCGGGGAGGACTATCCTATCTGGGCCCTGGACAAGTACACGCAGCTGCCGGACAATCTGCCGCCGCGGATTGGCGAACTGGCGGGGAGGATCACGGAGGGACACAACACGCCCTACGACAAGGCCAAGGCGGTTGAGACTTATCTGAAGACCACGTTCAAGTACAACCTCGCCATCGACCCGCCTCCCTTCAACGCCGACGGGGTCGACTACTTCCTGTTCGAGCAGCGGGAGGGGTACAGCGAATATTTCGGGTCGGCGATGACGGTGTTGCTGCGTACCCAGGAGATTCCGGCCCGGCTGGTGACGGGGTACACGGTGGGGAACAAGCTTCCCGAGCATGACCTCTACATTGTGGCGGACAGTCACAGCCACGCCTGGTCGGAAGTGTATTTCCCGTCCTATGGGTGGATTCCCTTCGAGCCGACCCCGGGGTCCAGCATTCCGGTGGTGTCCATTCCCAAGCCCAAGGAGGAGTCTCCCAGCCTGCCGGGAGAGCTCCAGATTTTCGACGAGCTTTGCGAAGACGACGAGGACGAGTGCGACCCGTTGTCGCAGGTGGAACGGACCCAGGGCGATGATGCGGACGCCGACGCGGTGACGCTGGCCAGGCTGGCGGCCCGGTTCTTCCCGTGGATTGCGGGGGGTCTGGGCGCTCTGGTGGTTCTGGGGACACTGGTTCGGGTGTTCTGGAGCCGGTACTTGGCACCCTCGGAGGAGCCGGGAGACGCCTTCCGGCGGCTGGGGTTCTTGGGCCGGCTGAACGCGGTGGGGGTTATCGAAGAACAGACCCCCTACCAGTACGGGGCAAGGCTGGGGGAGGCGTTCCCGGAACAGCGAAACGACCTCGCCGGCATTGTCCAGTGCTACGTGCGAAGCCTGTACGGGCGGAAGGAGCTGACGGACGAGGAACGTGAGGGGTTGGTGCAAGCCTGGCGGAACGTCAGGTTCCCGATGCTGTTCCACGTGATGAGCCGGAGGACGAATGAGCCAGGCTAGATACCACATTTTCGAGTCGCCCATGGGGTGGGTGGGCATGGTACGTGAGACCGGGGGGCTGAAGCGGCTGTCCCTTAAGCCGACGGTGGAGGAAGTCCTGGAGGACATGGGAGAGGACTTGAGGGACGCCGTTGATGATCCCGGTGGATTCGGGGAGGCGGTGGGCTGCCTGGAGCGGTACTTCGAGGGGGATGCCACGGCCCTGGGGGAGATCGAGCTGGACCTGGGAGCGGCGCCGCCGTTCTTTGCCGCTGCCTGGGCGGCCTGCCGCCGGATCCCGCCGGGGGAGACGCGGAGCTACCAATGGCTGGCGGCTCAAGCTGGGAATCCGCGGGCGGCGCGAGCGGCGGGACAGGCCATGGCCAGGAACCGCTGGGCGCTGGTGATCCCGTGTCACCGCGTCATCGGCAGCGACGGCGACCTGCACGGCTACGGGGCCGGGGGATTGCGGGTCAAGGCGCGTCTGCTCCAGATGGAGAACCCCGGCCCGCTCTCCTGACGCAGAACAGTTACCCAAGCGACGACCCGCGCACAGGACCCCTTCGCGGAACTTTCCCTAATCCGGGGGAGATTTCCGGGGTAACTTCACGCTCCTTTTTGTAGGATATAGGGGTGGAGGGCATGGGATGAGGATGTTGTTTTGCTTGCAGGGCGCCGCTTTGGCCGTTAATCGGATCAACTTGTCCCGGGCGGCTGGGTGGCTGGTTCTGACTGCGCTGCTTCCCCTGGTGTTGCTGGCCGCTTGCGGGCAGGGAGCCTCCGAGGAATCGGCGGCAATGATGGCGGAGGACACGGCGCAAATGGCCGCGGCGGTCTCCCAATCGGCCCCCGCGGATGCCTTCCCCGAGCCGGAGCCGGGATTCGGCGCTTCCGAAAAGCGGGTGGTGTCTGCCGATGGGATGATGGCTGAGGCGGAGCCGGTGGAAGGGGGGCCGGCGGCACTGGTTTCCAGCCAGCGCCGCACCATCTCGCGGGCCTCGGTGTCGGTGGAAGTGGAGGAAGTGCAGCAAGCGGTGGAGCGGGTGAACGCCATCGCTGATGCGTATGGGGGGTTCGTGGAGCACCTTTCCAGCTCCGGTTCCGGCCCGGCGATGCGGGCGGACCTGACGGTGCGGGTGCTGCAGGAGAACTTTACCAACGCGGTCCTGGAAATCCAGAACCTGGGAGAAGTGCAGGACCTGGACCTGGGCCAGGAGGATGTGACAGAGCAGTTCATCGACCTGGAAGCCCGGCTGAAGAGCGCCCAGCGGGAGGAGGAGAGCCTGCTGTCCCTGCTGGACCAGGCCACCAGCATTGAGCATGTCCTGACCATCGAACGGGAGCTGTCGCGGGTGCGCTCCCAGATAGAGCGTCTGCAAGGCCAGCTCAATCACCTTCAGCAACGGGCGGACTTGGCCACGATCCATGTTTCGCTGTTCCCGCCTGAGGAACGGCTCCGCCTGCCTCCATCGGCCCACCTCAGCATCGAGGAGACCGGAGTGAGCGCTCGGGTCAACGAGTTCAGCAAGCTGGTGGAGTCGCTGAACGGGGAGATCGAGTGGGTGTCGGTCACCACCCACGACGGCCGGGAAAACGCGGATTTGGCGGCGCTGGTGCCCCCCGAGGAGTTCTCTAAGGTGGTTTCCTTCCTGGAGCGGCGGGGCAAGGTAGTCTACAAGGAAGTGCAGGAAGGGACCCGGGCCGGCGGCGAGTTCGGCAGACCTTGGCCGGACAACCCGGAGGAGTCCCGGGTGTCGGTGAATTTCTACCAGCCCGAGCCCCTGGGCCTGGGCCCGCTGATAATCGCCGTGCTCGCGGGGGGCGTAATCCTGGTAGTCCTTGTCATTGCCTTCGTGTTCACGTACCAGCGGGGAAGGAACCGGCGGGACCGGTTCTACTCGGAGAGCTGATCCACCTGTAAGACGAGACCCTGATTCCTGAGCCGGACGGTGCTGCGGTGGTTAGGAGAGCGGGTTATATGAAGTCCACCCCCACCCCATAGCTTCGTACACCCAGGGCAGTCCGGCCCCTCCGGCGGCGCAGAAGAGGACGACGACCCAGGGGGGCGCGCGCCACAGGGTTAGAAGGGCGAAGGCGGCGGCGGCAAGGGCGAAATCTATCGGAGTCCTGACCGCGCTGGTCCAGACCGGGTTGTACAGGGCGGCCAGCAGGATGCCAACGACTCCGGCGTTGATTCCCAGCAGGGCGGCGCGGAATCCCATCCGGCGGCGCAGCGAGTCCCAGAAGGGCATGACGCCGATGACCAGCAGGAAGGCGGGCAGGAAGATGGCGGCCAGCGCGATGGCGGCTCCGGCTGCACCGTTGGGGGACGGGCCGGATGCCGCCCCCAGGTAGGCGCTGAAAGTGAACAGGGGCCCCGGGATGGCCTGGGCCGCGCCGTATCCGGCGAGAAAGCTCTCCTTGTCCACCCAGCCGGGGGGCACCACCTCGGCCTGGAGCAGCGGGAGAACGACGTGGCCGCCCCCGAAGACCAGGGCGCCGGAGCGGAAAAAGCTGTCGAACATGGCCAGCCAGTGGGCAGGATTGACCTGCCTCAGCAGAGGCAGGGCAGCCAGCAAAACGGCAAACGCGGCGAGGTAGGCCACGGCCAGCCAGCGGGGAATTCCCGCCGAGAGGACGGATTCGTCGCCGTCAACGGGGTCCGGCTTGAGCCAGGTCCAGCCGATTACCCCGGCCAAAGCGATGATGAGGAGCTGGGTCCAGGCGGTGGGGAAGCTCAGGGCGGCGACGGCGGCAACGATGGCGATGGTTGCCCGCCATCTGTCCGGGGCGAAGCTCCGGCCCATGGACCAGACGGCCTGGGCCACCACTACCACGGCCGCGATTTTCAGTCCTTGGAGCCATCCCGCGCCGGAGGTGTCCCAGGCGGCGACGCCCAGGGCGAAGAGGGTGAGGATGATGGCCGAGGGGAGGGTGAATCCCAGCCACGCCGCCAAGCCCCCGGCCAGTCCGGCGCGGGTAATGCCGACGATTATTCCGACCTGGCTGCTCGCCGGGCCGGGTAGGAACTGGCAGAGGGCGACGACGTCGAGATACGCTCGGTCGTCCAGCCACTTGCGGCGGGCGACGTACTCCTCGCGGAAGTAGCCGATGTGTGCGATGGGGCCGCCGAAGGAGATGAGCCCCAGGCGCAGGGCCACGAAGAACACCTGGAAGACGTGCTTTATGGAGCGGCCTTCCATTGCGGCACGGGTCAGCAACCGGAACGGGCCGACACGTTATTCCTACAGGGCGCGCTCGCCGCCGTTGCAGTGGATGGTCTGTCCGTTGATGAATCCGGCGGCGTCGGAGCAGAGGAAGGCGCACAGGGAGGCGATGTCGTCGGTGTAGCCCAGCCGTCCCACCGGGATTTCGGCGATGCGGGCGGAACCCCGGGTGGCGTTGGACATTCCCTCCCGGCTGGTGTCGATGGCGCCGGGGACGATGCAGTTGACGACGATTCCGCTGGGCCCGAGCTCGGTGGCCAGGGCGCGGGTCAGGCCGATTAGTCCGACTTTGGCGGCGGAGATATGGGCGCCGCCGTGGCGTCCCTGGAAAGCCTGGAGGCCGCTGAGGTTGACCACCCGTCCCCAGCCCTTCTGCATCATTCCGGGCAGCGCGGCCTTCGTTGTGAGGAAGGCGGAGTCGAGGTCGGTGGCCAGCACTCCCCGCCAGTCGTCATAGGTCATTTCGGCGAAGGGCTTGTGGGGGCGGGTGGCGGCGTTGTTCACCACGATGTCGAGACCGCCGAACTTGTCCAGGGCCTGGTCGAGGAGGGCTTCCAGCTGCTCCTTGTCCCCCACGTCGGCGAGGACGGGGAGGGCGCGGCGGCCGAGTTCTTCCACCTCGGCGGCGACGGCCTCGGCCTCGGCGCGGTTGGAGCGGGCGTTGACGACGACGTCGGCTCCGTCCCGGGCCAATGCCAGGGCAATGGAGCGTCCGATGTTGCGTCCCGATCCGGTGACAAGGGCAGTCTTACCTTCCAGGCTCATGGGTCCTCCTGCAGTGATGGGGTTGGACTGACTAAGTAACTATCGCAAAACCGATTTCCTCCCCCTCCCGTCATTCCCGCGCAGAGCCTGCCCCCGCGTAGGCGGGGGCGGGAATCCAGACCCCCGTCTCGTCCCCATTTCGTGGGTTTCGGGTTTCGGAATGTACGTTTTGAGTTAGTTTCTAAAGTCCTTCTGCGAAAACGACGTTGGTGTTGGCGGACTCGTGGCGGAGCTTCATGGGGCCGGCGTACTCGGGCGAGTAGTACCACTCTTTGGCCCGGTCCAGGGTCTCGAACTCGATGATGACGAGGCGGCGGGGGTTCCAGACGCCCTCGGCGGTCTCGGTCTCGCCGCCGCGGACGATGTAGCGTCCGCCGTACTGCTCGATGGTGGCGCCGACCTGTCCACGGTAGACCTCGAACTTGTCCGGGTCGGTGACCTCGACGTCGGCGATAACGTATCCTGCCATGACGGGCTCCTTTCGGGGGCGCGCCCGGAACGGCGGCGGGCGGGCCGTTGGGCGGGCCTGTGGATAGTAAGTAGCGGTGGACGAATTCCGTTGGTATTGTACTAGCGGCGTCAACATAGAGGAGAGGGATAGAGCAGAGGGCCGGTATTGCTCCGGTGGGGCGGCGGTGTTAACTTACCGGACAGGCAGCATGGGTGCCCCGCCACCGGGTTTCTTTGTGTATACCCGGGAACGCTTGTTTAAGGCGGGCCGAGATTGAAGGAGAGGGCGATGACTACCACCGAAACCGGGACTTACCAGAACTACATTGGGGGAGAGTGGGTTGATTCGGTTTCGGGGGAGACCTACGCCATCACCAGTCCGGCGAAGAAACAGGAGGTCATCGGCCAGTTCCAGCGGTCCAATGTGGAGGATGCGCTGCGGGCGGCGGAGGCGGCCGATGCGGCGCGGGCGGCATGGGCGGATATGCCGGCCCCTGGACGCGGGCAGATCCTGTACCGGGCCCTGGACGTAATGGAAAGGCGGGCGGAAGAGATTGCCCGGACCATCACCATCGAGGAAGGCAAGCCCATTGCCGATGCCCGGGGCGAGGTGCGCCGGGCGATGAACATCATCGAGTACTCGGCGGGTGAGGGCCGGCGGATGTTCGGCTACACGACCCCGTCGGAACTGGCCAGCACCGTTGCCTACACGGTGCGGCGTCCGCTCGGTGCGGTTGCGCTGATTACGCCGTGGAACTTTCCCATCGCCATCCCGGCGTGGAAGCTGGCCCCGGCGCTGATCTGCGGGAACACGGTGGTGTTCAAGCCGGCGTCGGGGACTCCTCTGAGTGCGGTGAAGCTGGTGGAGGTTTTCGAGGAGGCCGGACTGCCGCCGGGGGTGCTGAACCTGATTACCGGCCCGGGGGCCTCGGTGGGCAACGCCTTGGTGGAAAGCCCGCAAATCCAGGGAATTTCCTTCACGGGTTCGACCGAGATCGGCACGGACATCTACGCCCGGGGGGCGCGGCTGTTGAAGAAGGTGCAGTGCGAGATGGGTGGGAAGAACGCGGTGATCCTGTTGGCCGACGCCGACCTCGACAAGGCGGTGGGAGGCATCGTGCAGGGTGCCTTCGGCTCCACCGGGCAGCGCTGCACGGCCACCAGCCGGGCCATCGTGGAAGCGGACATTCACCAGCGGTTCGTGGACCAACTGCTGGACCGGACCAGCCGGCTGAGGATAGGGGACGGGCTGGACCCGGAGGTGGACGTAAGCCCGTTGTCCAGCCAGTACCAGCAGGACAAGGTGCTGGAGTACATCGGCGTCGGCACCGAGGAGGGAGCGAACCTGGCCCACGGCGGCCACGCACTGACCGGGGGCATTTACGACGACGGGTACTACGTGGAGCCGACGGTCTTCACCGGGGTGGACCGGGATATGCGGATTGCCAGGGAGGAGATTTTCGGGCCGGTGCTGACGGTGTTCGAGGCTCAGGACCTGGACGATGCGGTGGACATCTCCAACAGCGTGCAATTCGGACTTTCGTCGTCGGTGTACACGCGTGACCTCCACCGGGCGCATCGGTACATCAACACGGTGGAAACGGGGATGGTCCACGTCAACGCTCCGACGCTGGGGGGCGAGGTGCATCTGCCCTTCGGCGGGATGAAGGCGTCGGGAGTGGGGCAGCGGGAGCAGGGCACGGAAGCGGTCGACTTCTTCACCGAGGTCATCACAGTTTACATCGACTACGCCGACGAAGCCCGGACACAGGCCCGGTTCATCTGAAGCCGTGGGGGGAATCCTTGCTTCCGGGTGGATGACCGCCGGGCTGGTCGGGATGGCCCTGCTGACGATGGCCTGCGGGCCGTCGGAGGAAGAACTGAACCGGCTCATTGACCAGCGGGCCCGGGCCATTGTTGAGGCTGTTCCTACTGTGACCCCGGTGGCCTTCCCGACTCCATTGCCTACTGTGACCCCGGTGGCCTTCCCGACTCCGCCGCCGACCGTCACGCCGGTGGCGTTTCCGACCGCAATGCCGACGGTGACGCCGGTGCCGACTCCCACCCCTCCGCTGACGGCGACGCCGCAGCCTACGGCGACCAGGATGGTCCTGCCGGCCACCCCGACTCCTCAGCCGATCAACGACTTCCGGGAGGTGCGGTCGAATGCTTGGCCCTCGGTGTTCATGTTGGATACGCTGCGAGGGCATGGTACGGGATGGTTGATCGAGCCCGGGCTGATCGTGACCAACGAGCACGTCGTGCGGGGCAGCGACCAGGTTATCGTCCGGCAGTCGCTGCACCCGTCCTTCCAGGCAGCCGTGCTGGGGTTCAACCGGAGCAAGGATATTGCCCTGCTGCAGTTCGAGCAGTCGGGAGCCCAGCTTCATCCCGGCGCCTCTCCCCTGGCCATGGGACAGATAACCACGGACAACGCCGCGGAAACGCTGCTGGCCTTGGGCTACTCGGGTTCCGGCGTGTGGCCCAACGGCACCGTGGGGTCGGCGTCGGCGAACGTGGGAGTGCTTTCCCAGGTATCCAACTTTGGCCAGGATTCCTTTGGGGTGAACCTGAAGATGGACGCTCCGGTGGACCCGGGGGACAGCGGTGGGCCGGTGCTGAACTACAACGGCGAGGTGGTGGGGATGATTCGCTCGGCGGAGGAGCGGACCTCAGGTGGGCAGCGGGTGGTGGGGACCTTCTTTGCGGTCCACGTGGATGAGATCCGGGACGCTCTGCCGGACTTGAAACGGGGAGTTTCCCAGTAGGAAGCGGGACGGTTTGCAAAGGAGCGGGAAAAAGGTAGAATCGTTGAGGCCGCTTTCGGCTGATGCCAGCCTGCCACGTTTTGGAGTAAATAGTGTCTGAAGCGATCACGGAAAAGGGGAAGTCCCGGAGGGGTTTCCTGGTAAAGATGGGGTTGGGCGCCGCGGCGCTGGCCGCGATTTCGACGGGGCTGTTGAGGTTCGGCGGGAGCGGGAAGGCCGAGGCGGCGGGACAGGAATTCCCGGAAGAGGAGTCGATCTTTCACCCTGCCCAGGACCCTCGCTCGGACCCGCGACGGGTCTAGCGTCCGCCGTTGCTCTAAGAGTCGCCGCCGCCAATTAGGGTAACTTGACTAAGGCACCTTTGGGGGCTCCCTCGGCGCCTTCTTCCCGGTCAAGGAATAATCCACGAACCGCCCGGCGCAGGGCGGATTATCGGCGTCCGAACTCCCGCTCCATCTGATACTCGCTGAAGTGGATCAGCGTGGGCCTGCCGTGGGGGCAGGTATGGGGGTTGTCGGTCTTCTCCAGCTGCTCCAGCAGCGAGACCATTTCCTGTTCAGTCAATGGATCTCCGGCGCGGATGGCGCTGTGGCAGGCTACGGATGCCGCCATCGTGTCGTCGCTCTGCCGGGCCACCCCCTCGAAGGCGGCCATGTCCAGGATGCCGGCTAGCGAGACGCCGGGGTCGCCGGAGGTCATGCAGGCGGGCACGGCCCGAATAAGGTAACCGCTCCCCCCAAAGTGCTCCACGATGAACCCGCAGGAGGCCAGCATCTCGCCCTGGTCGGCCAGGGTCTCCTCCTGGGCCGGGGTCAGCTCGACGGTCTGGGGCACCAGGAGAGGCTGGGACTCGGGGGCTTGCCGTTCCGCCTGGCGGATGATGCGGTCGAAGAGGATGCGCTCGTGGGCCGCGTGCTGGTCCACCAGGTACATTCCATCCGGGCCCTCGGCCACGATGTAGGTGGAGCGCACCTGTCCCACCACCCGCAGGGCGGGGAGGGCCTGCGAGGGGGACAGACCCTGGTTGAAAAGCTCCGTGTATTCCAGCCCGTCCCCAGCAGCCGTGGCAGCGGCGGAACCCAAGGCAGCGCCGATGGGGTTAGAGATGGAGGGATTCCCGCGCTCCGATCCGACCAGCCCCGGACCAGTCTGCCCGTAGCCGGGCCGGTCAAAGGGGCTGCGGAAAAAGGCGGGAGTCGCATAGGGTTCTCCGGCGGATTGGGGAGCGGTGGAGCGTCCTGCCGGGGGAACTGGCGAGTGGGCGATGAGGGCCGCGCGGACGGCCCGCTGGAGGGTGGCATATACCTTCGATTCCTGGAGGAAGCGGACCTCTCGCTTGGCGGGGTGGGAATTCACGTCGACGTGGGCGTAGGGGACGGTGAGGTCGAGGCAGGCCAGCGGATAGCGTTTTTCCGGTAGCAGGCCGTGGTAGGATTCCTCCAGCGCAAAGGACAGCATCCGGCTCTGCACCCAGCGGCGGTTGACGAAGAAGGTGAAGTGGGCGCGATTGGAGCGGTTGAGACGGGGCGCGCTGACGAATCCCCGGATGCCGTAGCCGGATTCCGGGTCTGATTCCTCGATGCGGAGCATTCCCGAGGCAACGTCGGGGCCGTAGACAGCGAGAAGGGCCTCCTGCGGGCTGCCGCTGCCTGGGGTGGAGACGACCGTGCGGCCGTCGGCGGTCAGGAGGAAGGCGACTTCCGGGTAGGCGAGGGCGCAGCGGTCTACGAGTTCGCGGACCCGATTGGTCTCGGCGGAGACGGAGCGGAGGAACTTGCGGCGGGCTGGCAGGTTGCCGAAGAGGTCTTCAACTGTGACGGTGGCGCCTGGGGCGCATCCCCGGGGCCCCAGGTCAAGCATTTCCCCGAATTGGTAACGGATGCGGCAACCGTCGGGAGACTCGCGAGGGCGGCTGGTTAGGGATATGCGCGAGACGGCGGCGATGCTGGGAAGGGCCTCGCCGCGGAAGCCGAGCGTGCCGATGGCATCCAGTTGCTCGGGGCGGTCCAGCTTGCTGGTGGCGTGGTGGCAAAAGGCCAATTCCACCTCACCGGCGGGGATGCCGGAAGCGTCATCGGTGACCCGGATGCGCTCGATGCCTCCTCCCTGGACTTCCACCGAGATGCGGGACGCCCCCGCGTCCAGGGAGTTTTCGACCAGTTCCTTGACCACCGAGACGGGGCGTTCGACAATTTCGCCGGCGGCGATCTGGGAGGCCAGTTGGGGTTCCAGTACCTGGATGGGCATGGCGGTCAGACCGGGTTGTTGGTTCTGCTGGAGACGAGGCGCGGGCTAGAACAGGGGGATGGTGGAACCCTTGGCACGGTACTGGCGGTCCTCGGATGCACCGTCGCGTATGAAGTCGTTGATGATAGCGTAGATGCGGTCCATCTGTTGGTCGACGTTCCGGGCGAAGAAATAGGGGGGCACCCAGACGCCTCCAAAGGCATGGACCACCTCGGGGTAGTCGTCAATGACGAACTCGGGCTCGAAGGGTACCTTGAGCTCTTCAAGGCGCTCATGGAAGTGGTGGGTTGGTTTTTCGTAGACGCCGCTGACGAAGCGGTGGAGGTCGAACTTTTCAATGACTTCCCACCGCTCGCCCATGCCGGACCAGATGTAGATGTCGTGCCCGTCATCCTTGAGTTTCTGAAAGGTCTCGATGGTGTTCGGCCGGAGGGAGTCATCCAATCCCAGGATGGTGTAGTCGACGTCGAAGAATATTTTCATTGACGGGCTGTGGTCCTCGCGGTGTTGGTCGGTGGGTGGAAATGGGCCAAAGGCCATGTTAACACGGGACCAGCGGTTGGCAAAGAGCGGGAATGGAACGACGTTGACGGGGGTGTGGTTCCGGCTCTAACATTAGGTTAGTGCCAGGTTGTGATGCTTTGCGAGCGTCACTCCCCTGGCGCTCTGGTTTTTCAGGGCTGATCCGGTTCGATGCTTCCCTCGTCAGGCCCGCCGTAATGCAGGTGTTCGGACATGAAATACAGACCGCGAAGAGGGTAGCCCTGAGGTGAGGTCAGATCTTTCGTCTTGGCCTCAACTGTCCGGTAATATCTGGCAATGGCCCTCAGATATGGATCGGATGTGTTGGGGTTCCTGAACAGTTCGGCTTCATGGTACTGTCTGATTTCTCCTGCCACCAAGTCCGCAAGTTGAATCCCCACAGTGTATCGGGAATCGACGAAGTACGGCGTATCCACGACTTCGTCATGGCTTGGCCCTCGCGGAACCTGTTTAGATAGCCCTCGAATTTTGCTGACAATCCCCCGTACTGGCTTCCATCGCCATCAACAAGCACGACAGCCGTAGCCGACCCGCCTGAAAGCAAAGCGTCGACCCGTTGCAGAATGTACCTGTATTGCCGCGGCAACAGAGGGTTGTTTCTTGGGATTACATCCGCCGGCTTCTCCATGATAACTGCGAAAATTGTGAGGTCGATGTTCCGAATTTGATCGAAAGTCTCCTCTACAAGTTCCCGGATCTCGGGTTTCCTTGTGAAGGTCCTTCTGTTCAAAATCGCGTTCGCTTTGAGTTCGAGTCCCGCGCGCTCACCGCCAAGAAGGGAGCGCTTCATTGCAAACAGTTGGCGGCTGATGGACCGGGATGCCCGTTGAGGGAAGCAAACGGCGGCCAGAACCGGGCGTGTGGACGGGTCGTTTGGGTGAGGGTGCCCACTCTCGTCGATAAACACAAGCATGGTGTTATGGGTTCATATAGGACCTGCCCGGTTGCCAGCCTGGGACCCAAGGCTGGGGTATTCTTGGCGGCATACTGGTTTACCCCCCGGCCGGTAAGCAGCCCGCCCTTTCCCGTCAGCCTCCGGCCAGGGCGGACTCGATGGCCTTGACGCTGCCGCCGATTATGAGCTGTCCGTCCAGCTTGATGAGGGGGCGGCGGACCAGGCGGGGTTCCTCCAGCATAAGCTCGAGCATCCGGTCCTCGCTGAGATCGTCGGCGTTGAGCTCCATCTTCTTCAGGCTGGGACTGCGGCGGGCGAAGATGGCGGCGATGCCCACCTCGGCGCTGAGGGAGCGGAGTTCGTCGGCGGTGAACTTTTCCTGGAAGTAGTCCCGGTCCTGTACTTCAACGCCGTTCTGCAAGAGTAACTCTCTTGCCTTGCGACAGGTTGATCAACGGGGCCACCAGTAGAACTCGGCGGTGGATGCCATGACTGCCCTCCTGATTCGGGGATGTTAGCGGGGGTCAATGGCCCATTTTAACCAGCCCGGCGGGGAATCACCACCAGCGGACCGGGCAAGAGTGGGCGGTTCCGTTTAGCGCAGGGAGGGACGGAGGATTTTTCTCTGTCCTGTTTTGTCCCATTCTGTCCCATTTCACTGGGAGAGAGGGCTATCGGATCTGTGCGCACAAGAATGATACAGGAGCAACGGCGGAGCGGTAAGGGGGAGAGCGTCAGTGGCCCAGACCGCTGAGAGATGAAGATGCACAGGCGGCTATAACTGCTCGGAGATTTCGCGGGCTTTCTCCTGGAGCTCATAGAGCTTGTTGATGGCTCCCAGGGGGGTTAGGTTGGAGATGTCCACTCCCAGCAACAGGTCCTGGAGGGCTCGGCCGGGGTCGAAGAGGGGCATCTGCAATCCCTGGGGGGCTGGGGCGGCACTGGAGACGCCGTTGGCGTGGGACGAAGGCTGCTCCAGGTCGTTGAGGACTTCCCAGGCGCGGCTGATTACGGCGGGGGGCAGTCCGGCCAGTCGGGCCACCTGGACGCCGTAGCTCTGGTCGGCGCCGCCGGGGACGATGCGGTGGAGGAAGACGACGCCTTCCCCATCCTCGGCCACCGCCACGTTGAAGTTGGAGACGCCGGGCAGGGTGTTGGCCAGGTCGGTCAGCTCGTGGTAGTGGGTGGCGAAAAGGGACTTGCATCCCAGGCGGGGGTCGTTGTGCAGGTGCTCGACAACTGCGCGGGCAATGGCCATTCCGTCGTAGGTGCTGGTGCCGCGTCCGATTTCGTCCAGGATGACCAGGGATCGGGGCGTGGCCTGGTTGAGGATGGCCGCGGTCTCGACCATCTCCACCATGAAGGTGGACTGGCCGGTGGTGAGGTCGTCCTGTAATCCGGCGCGGGTGAAGATGCGGTCTACCAGTCCGATGGTGGCGGACTCGGCGGGGACGAAGCTGCCGATCTGGGCCAGGAGGACGATGACGGCGGCCTGGCGGATGTAGGTGGACTTGCCGGCCATGTTGGGCCCGGTCAGCAGGATGATGCGGGATCCGGGGGAGAGTTGGACGTCGTTGGGGACGTACAACCCGGCGTCGAGGGTCAGCTCGACGACCGGGTGCCGGCCGTCCTTGATGGTAATTTCATCGCCGGTGTTGACCACCGGGCGGACGTAGCGGTTGTTGACCGCCACGGCGGCTAGGGAGGCCAGGGCGTCGACGGCGGCGATGCCTCCCGCGAGCCGCTGGACCGCTTCGGCCGACTCGGCGAGCTGACCGCAGACGCGGCGGTACAGGTCGCGCTCCAGTTCCTCGATACGGTCGCGGGCGGTCAGGGCCATTTCCTCGTACTCCTTGAGCTGGGGTACGATGAACCGTTCCCCGTTGGTGAGGGTCTGGCGGCGGATGTAGTCCTCCGGCACCTGGGGAAGGTTGGCCCGGCTGACCTCAATGTAGTAGCCGAAGACTTGGTTGTAGCCGACGCGGAGGTTGCGGATGCCGGTGCGTTCCCGCTCCTGCTTTTCGAGGCCGGCGATGAAGCGGCGGGCGTCGCCGGCGGCTTCCTTGAGCCGGTCCAGCTCGGCGGAGAAGCCGGGGCGGATGACGTTGCCCTCGCCCGGTGCGCCCGAGGGTTCGTCCGCGATGGCGGCGGCGATGAGGTCAGGGACCTCGGGAACGGGGCGCAGTTGGGGCCGCAGCCAGGATGCGGCGGGGCATCCCGCGATGGTATCCGATAGCCCGGCTGCGGCGCTGAGGCCCGTGCTGAGGCCGGTCAGGTCCCTGGGCAGGGCGGTCCCGGCAACGATGCGCCCGCAGATGCGCTCCAGGTCGGGGATCTGGCCGAGAGAGGAGAGGGTTGCGGTGCGGAGGAAGCCGTCTGCGGAGAAGGCTTCGACCACGTCGAGGCGGCGATTGATCTCATCCGGGTCCAGGAGGGGTTGTCCCAGCCAGCGGCGCAGCAGGCGTCCGCCCATGGCTGTGCGGGTGTGGTCTAGGACGGAGAGGAGGGAGTGTTCTTCGGTGCGGCCGCGTCCGGCCTGGAAAAGCTCTAGGTTCTGGCGGGTCTGTGTGTCCAGCACCATGAATCCGCCGGTGGAGTAGGTGTTGAGGGGAGACAGGTGGGGCGTGGCGGCCTTGTGGGTCCGGGACAGGTACTCGATGACCGCCCCGGCGGCCCGCACGGCCAGGGGAAGGTGGTCGCAGCCGAAGGACTCGAGGGTAATGGCGCCGTAGTGTTCCAGGAGGCGGTCGCGGCAGGACTCCAGCCGGAAGGATGCAGCGGCGAGAGGGGTGACGGTGAAGCGGGGGTTGACGCGCCAGCCTTCCGGGGAAGTTGGGGGGCTGTCGTCTTCATCCGGTGCCAGCACCTCGGCGGGAGCAACGCGTTCCAGTTCCAGGGGAAGGCCTGAGGCTTCCAGCTGCGCGGCGGAGAACTCGCCGGTGGTCACGTCGACGTAGGCGAATCCGGCCCAGCCGTTTTCCTCCATAACGGCGGCGAGGTAGTTGTTGGCCTTCTGTTCCAGCAGGCCGGTCTCAACGACGGTGCCTGGGGTGACGACCCGGACGACGTCGCGCTCCACGATTCCCCGGGACTTGGAGGGGTCGGTGAGCTGCTCGCAGATGGCGACCTTGTGTCCCTTCTTGATGAGGCGGGCCAGGTAGGAGTCCAGGGAATGGGCGGGGACGCCGGCCATGGGCACCTTCAGGTTCTTGCCCATGCTGCGGGAGGTGAGGGTGATTTCCAGCTCGGCCGATGCCAGTTGAGCGTCGTCGTCGAAGGTCTCGTAGAAATCTCCCAGGCGGAAGAGGACGATGGCGTCGGGGTAGGAGTGCTTGATTTTGAGGTACTGGCGGCGGATCGGAGTCACGTCAACACCCAGCAGCGCAGGTGCGTCTATTTTACTCCATTTCTTCGATGCTCCAAACTGTGGTTGACACAATCTGGAATTGTGTCCTGTAATAGTATTCCTAAATTTGCTCCAATGGATATTAACGATGCAAGAGCACCAAAGCAAAGTAAATTTCAAGAAATTGGTACACGATCTGGCCGACATGTACCAGGACGATACCTTCGATGTTTGTTTGGCTGAACTCGTTGCCAATGCTCTGGACGCTAAAGCGGGAGAAATTGCGATTAGCTGGGATGCTCAAACCCGAAAGCTGGTTGTGATGGACGACGGACATGGGATGGATCAGGACGGGTTCGAACAATATCACGATTTTGCAGCTGAGCTGAAAACCCGTGGTGATGGGATTGGTTTCGCTGGCGTTGGTGCCAAGCTCAGCTTCAATATAGCGAATCGGGTACTTACGGAAACACGCCGGGATGGTTTTGCAATTGCTTCTGATTGGCGATGGAGCGACGACGGCACTTTGCGCTGGAACAATATTGGCGCGAACTGCTTGAATGCCAATGGCACTCGAGTGGAAGTGTACTTTAATTCTGAAGGTGTTGGGCCGCATATTGACTGTGCCTACTTGATAACGGTGTTGAAACGGCACTATCTACCCTTGTTCATTAACGAGTTTTTGAGCGCGTACTCTGCCAGCAACCTCTACCCAACTCCGCCTAGGTTCATTGTCAACGGGTTGCCTATACAAGCGACCGACATCAATTCCATCGCATCGCTGAGCGAACGAACCAACGTTAAGCTATCGTCGGGAGGAATCGGCGCAATCGGGGTGTCGGAAAGCGAATACAACCCTATTGAAGGGGCGCATGGGGTGCTTCTTTGCACTTATGGCAAAGTCATTAAGTCTGAGTTGTTCGGACTATCCACCGGCGCACTGGGGAACAAACTCTTTGGTATCGTAGAAATCCCCGGGCTTATAGAATACTTAACCACAAACAAGTCCGACCTTCGACGGGGACCGGGCCGCAACAAAGGGTTGGGTGAGATGCTTGCCCCGGTGCGTGAGGAATTGGAGAAATTCTTGGCGTCACATGGCGTTGCCACTGCCAAGCCGCAACGGAATCGGATGTCGCAAAAGCTGGAGCGTGAATTGACAAAATGAGGTGGAGCCCATTATTTGGACAGGATCAGGGCTGAATTAAGTGAGAATCCCAACGCTCCTGCCAATGCTTGGATCCCCTTTTCCGGTGAATACCTCCTTGCACTAGAGTCCCCTTCTACGGCTTCCTGCTCCCCATGGAACACCTCGGCGGGAGTCCGGTAGCCCAGGGCCTGATGGGGCCTGAGCCCATTGTAGAACCTGAAATAGTCTTCCAGCCCCCGCTGGGCCTCCAGGACGCTGGCGTAGGCTTTCAGGTACACCTCTTCGTACTTCACCGTCCGCCACAGCCGCTCCACGAAGATGTTGTCTTGGTACCGCCCCTTGCCGTCCATGCTGATCCTCACGCCCCGGTCCTGCAGCACTTGGGTGAACTCCAGGCTGGTGAACTGGCTCCCCTGGTCGGTATTGAACACCTCGGGCTGGCCCTTGGTCAGAGCCTCCTCCAGCGCCGCGGCGCAGAAGCCGGCCTCCAGGGTGTTGGACAGCCGCCAGGACACGACGTACCGGCTGTGCCAGTCCATCACCGCCACCAGGTACAGGAAGCCCCGGGCCATGGGCAGGTAGGTGATGTCCGCGGCCCACACCTGGTTGGGCCGGGTGACCCTGACATTTCTCAGCAGGTAGGGATAGACTCGTTGCTCCGGCGCTGGCCGGCTGGTGCTGGGACGGCGGTAGATGGCCCGCAGCCCCATGGCCCGCATCAGCCGCTGCACCCGCTTCCGGCTCACCGGCATCCCCTGCCGCTCCAGCCAGGCCTTCATCCGCCTGGACCCAAAGAAGGGCGTCTCCAGGTACTGCCGGTCGATCTCTCCCATCAGGGACAGGTCCTCTGGCGATGCAGCCCGGGGACGGTAGTAGATGCTGGAACGGCTGACGCCTAACAAAGCGCACTGGCGCACCAGGGACAGGGAGGGATGCTCCCGGTCCACCATCTGCCGCCGCCGGGCCGGACTCATGGACCGGACCTCTCCGCCAAGAAATCCCGCTCCACCTTCAGCCGGCCGATCTCCTGGTACAGGCGCGCGACCAGGGTGGCGTCCTTCTTCGACTGCTGGTCATTGCCGTTGCTGAAGACCCCGGAGGCGCCCTCCGCAAGAGCCTTCTTCCAGGCCTGAATCTGTCCGGGGTGGACCTCATACCTGGCGGCCAGCTGGGCCACCGTCTCCTGGCCCTTCAGCGCCTCCAACGCCACCTTGGCCTTGAAAGCTGGGCTGTGTTTCCTGCGTCCTTGTGACATTTCCTGCTCCTTCCGACAGCAACCGCTGCCCTCAGTTTAGGAGCGGGACTCTCACTTAGCCACCTGTCCGAAATTCCGGGTCCACCTCAAAAATAGTGAGACAGCTCCCGGAATTGCAGGACTTTGACGGACTTCTCCGCAAATCTAGAACGTTGCGGAGGAACCAAGACGGCGATACTCCGACAACTGAAGTCGCGAGGTCCGGGAACACGGCCGAGTCTCCCACGCCAAAAACTGGCGGGCTCACTGCTGTTAGCAACCGTGGCAGCTCACGGATTCGAGACAAGAACGGCGAAACACCGGCCAATCGACAACGTTCTAGAAGGAACCAAGGGCCTCGTGTGGCATTCGAAGATCATCCAGACCGGGGAGAAACTGCTTGGCTCGACTCCGACGTTATCGTCATCAATAGCGGACATGGAGCGTACCAGCGCCAAGCTAACCAAGAACAAGTCAATATCACTTACTGCATGTTCGCCATCGGAGTTGCATTGGATAAAGCGGAGTTGGTTCAAACCAATGACGGGGTTAGCTACGTCGACCGGTTCATCACAATTTGGGGGCAATCTTGACGACTGAGAAATCAACTCATGCTAACGTTGTGTTTAAGAAACAAGGCAGGGCCTATCGGCCATCGGTGCCTATAACTGACCTAGTGCTGCTGGAAGGCGATCCTGCAATCACATTGCGTGCTGTCACAGAGGTTTATGAGACTGCAATAAACGACATCACGAAATGGCAGGAGAAGGCGAGTTCGATACGTGCAGCTAGGACCCCGATGTCTGCGAGAGTAGCCTGGGAACTAGGGGACATCCTGTTTCAACTGAATATTGGGCTCGAGTCCCTTGGCTGTCGGGTGGAGCATCTCTACGACCATTTGGAGGAGCATGTGGGGTTGTCACCAAAGCGGGCGTCCAGTTTTGTAACTCTCCGCCGTTATGTGGACGACCCGACTCTCATCCCTGAAGAACTTCAGTGGAACCGCATCCTGAAGACCGTCAAGACAACCAGCCAATCCATTGCGGCTGGTATTCAAGTGGGCGAATAAGCTATGCCGAGCACTAATGAACTAATCGACAGTGTGGTTGAAGAGATGGCTCGACGCCCCGTGGTTTTCTCCTCCACAGATCTAATTGCGGAAATGGTGGGGTTCGCCAATTTGGAGGATGCTGACCGGGTTATCGCCGATGGCCTGCAGCGTCAGTGTGAGCGGGGAAATATTTTGTCCTTGGATGGTACAAACGACAGCTTCCAACCCCGTCATCTTTATCTCGGTACCCGCTTGGTGACGGAATGGTGGGCCAACCGCACCATGCGTTGGGCAAATGCAAAGTTAAGCCACTTGGGTGAGGCCGACCTCGCACGAGAAATGGCACTTGCATTCGATCAGTACAACTTGGCGACTATTCCAGTTAGCGTACTAGATATTGGCAGACAACGGGGCATGGTTGCCGATGGCAACGCTCCAGGTGTTTTTGTACTTCCGTGGGCGGTAGTGTTGCAAGCACATCCTCAATGGGTCCCGTGGTTCGTCCAATGGGTTAAGCAGCCCCATCAGGTTGTCTTTCCTGGTTCGCTTTCTTTTGATACAGAAAATGAAGACCTTCAAGATGCGTGTGACCTAGTTTTGAGCACTTTGACTGATCGCGAGGCAAGCATAATACGTGGCCGCCTCGGTTTCGAAACCGGCAAGACACTTACATTGGAACAACTCGGTAAGAACTACGGAGTAACTCGAGAAAGAATCCGTCAACTCGAGAAGAAGGCCTGGCGGAAAATCCTTCATCCAAGACGCCGAAGACCTCTCTGGAACGCTTTTGGGAACAGCTTTCTACGTTTTGGTGGATCATTGTTGATTCTCAACTCGATAATGACTCCCCAACGCGAATTTCTGCACCGGGGGATTGGACTCAATGCCACGCATATACCGAGGCTGGGATTGCGCATTATAGCTCCTGAGAAGGAAGCTAAGGTTTTTAGCCAGTTATTAAGCCAACTCGACGAAGGACAATCCTCTGCGGAAGCCTTCAGCGCCATCTGTTTCTTGTCACAAAGCGATGTTGAGCATATCCGTAGTGTGTGGCAGGCACGTCATGTTTGGGATCGTAGCTCATGGACACGCTCCCGCATGCTGCTTGAAGCAATGCGTTTTTTGGGCCGGGCCGCACATTTTGAAGAAATAGCAGAAGAATGTAACCGGCTCTTCCCTAACCGAAGCATTCCAACCAGGAATTGGCATTCTGCCCTCTCTCTAGCTGCCAGCCCGGAGAACGAACAATTCGGGATCGTTTGGATCGGCCGTAAGGGCATGTACGGACTCAAGGAACATGGGTATTCCCGTCCAGATACCGATATTTTTGAAGGAGTCGCTCGAATTGTCGAAACCGTTTACGGCAAAACCCAGCGCCCCGTTTCCGAACAAACTGTTTTCAGGGAATTGGGAAAAGAACGACGCGAATTAAGTCTAACGAGCGTAGCCATGGCCCTGAGCTTTAACGACAGGGTCGAACCGGTTGGTCGAGGGAATTATATTCCCAAAGCCACTCAATCGGCCGCTACGTTGGGCTTGGATCGGACAACATTCGATTTGGATGCGGCGTTCGATGCCTTCGTATTAGCCGACTGCAAACATGACTAATTCGTAGTCGGCGGCTTCTTCTTTCTAGAAGCGCTCTTCGATGAAGTTCCAGCCGACGGGTGTTGCCCGTTCCTTGACGGGGTTGATCATGCCTGGGTTGCCACAGGCGCAGACTATGGTGTCACCTTGCCATCGGCACCTTCAGGTTCTTGCCCATGCTGCGGGAAGTGAGGGTGATTTCCAGCTCTGCGGAGGCAAGATGGGCGTCGTCGTCGAAGGTCTCGTAGAAATCTCCCAGGCGGAAGAGGACGATGGCGTCGGGGTAGGAGTGCTTGATTTTGAGGTACTGGCGGCGGATCGGAGTCACGGCAACACCCAGCGGCGCAGGTGAGGGTATTTTACTCCTAATGGGACGGGGCTGCCGCATTCGTAAAGACACCACCAGCGTTGCAAATCAGGTGGTTTCGTCCCCGCCTCTCGTCGTTCCTGCGGAGGCAGGAACCCAGCAGTTCCCCCGCAGCACTTCCCACTCACACCCTCCGTCTCCCCCATCTTTCCCGCGCAGAGCCTGCCCCCGCGTAGACGTGAGTGGGAATCCAGACCCCCGTCGCCGTTGGGCCGCACCATCTGAATCTGAAACGGAATGCTGCCAATATACCAACATGTTGATGCCGCAGCGTGACACCCATACTTGTGTACTGCAATTATTGTTTTATGCCGACTCTCTGCCTGTTCCTCCCTTGGTTTGTCCGGTTCCCCGGGTGGCCGGTGGAAAAGCGAATCCCCACCGTTGGTGCGCTGACAGCTTCGGCGGGGATGGTGTTCCGCAGGGTAAATTGCGGCGCTGGAGCCCCCAAGAGCCTGCCCCGAGCGAAGGCCGGGGAGCCTTAGACAAGTTACCCATCCTGGCGACGGAGGGGGCGACCCTTAGTCTGGAGCCCTCAAGAAGCCTTAGACAAGTTACCCTCCCTGGCGACGGAGGGGGCGACCCTTAGAACAAGCCCGGTTATTCCTTCCAGAAGCGCTCTTCGATGAAGTTCCATCCGGCGGGTGTCGCCTGTTCCTTCACGGAGGCGATCATGCCGGGGTGGCCGCAGGCGTAGATCATGGTGTCATCCTGGGGCAGGTCGAACTTGTCGATGTATTCCTGGAAGATGTTGTTGACCCGGCCTCGGGCGCCGGTCCAGCCAGCGTTGCGGGGCTCATCGGGGCGGCTGACGGTGGGGATGAACTTGACGCACTCCGGGTGTTCCTCGGCGAGAGCGTGCAGCTCCGCATCGTAGGTCAGCTCGTCTTGGTAGCTGGCGCCGTAGAGGACGTAGAAGACGTGGCCTTCCCGCTGGTCGTGAAGGTATTGGCGGACCATGCTGATAGTGGGGGCGACGCCGGTGACCGTGGAGACCATGAGGTGATGGTGGAACTGGTCCTTCATAACGAAGAGGCCCTTGGCAGTGGGGCGCATCGACATGGTGTCACCTGCATGCAGATTCCACATCCTGGGGGTCAGCTCTCCCTCGGGCACCAGCTCGACGAAGACCTCCAATACTCCCTCGTAGGGGGCGGAGGCTATGGAGTAGGCGCGCTCGATGCCATCAGCGCCGAGAGTGCAGTACTGGCCGGGCTTGAAGGTGAAGCCGGGGTTCTCGGGCCTGAACCTGACGACCATCAGGTCTTCGGTGATGTCCCGGCGTTCAACCAGGGTTGCGCGGGGCAGGCTGGCGAGCCGGGCTGCGCGGGGGTTAGTTGCTGAACTGGTCATGCCGCTCCTGTTGCTGTTGAGTGAAGGGGCTGTATGGCGCTGCTCTTTCCATTGTAGCCGTTGGGCGGAGATTTTTCCGTCGTCGGTCAGGCGGCGTTTGGCGATGTCTTGACAAGGCGGGCGGGAATGATGTCCAGGCCCGGGACCGAGGACATGGGACTGGGTTCGCTGCTGGCCTGGAGTTCCACGGCGAGCTCTCCGAAGAGATGGGTCATTCCGAGGACGCCGGGCGGGACATTTTGATCCAGGCGGGCGATACCGGACAGGCGGGCGCCGCCTGTGACGACTTCGACGATGTCGCCATCGGATATGGAGATTCCGGCTGCGTCGTTGGGATTGACGACCACCCACTCTTCCCGGTCGATGCGGTTGCTCTTGCCGCGGGTGACCTCTCCGGGATGGTCCTGGTCCAGGAGGACCCGTCCGGGGACCAGCCAGGCGGGGTAGTCGGGGTCGGCCTGGGAATCCGGCTGGCGGAACTGGGGGGTTATGGGGTCGGCGGAGTCGTTGGGGAAGCCGTCCCGGTAGAGGATGGGCTGGGACGACGGGACGTCCGGGGTGCAGGGCCACTGGATGCCCCGGTCCTCTTTGGTGGAGTAGAGGAGCTGGGTGGGTTGCGGCATCTGCATGTTGGTATGAAACATGGTGACGGACTGGGCGGCTAGGGCCCGGTAGGACACTCCGGAGTAGATGGGGCTGACGGAGGCGATTTCGTCCATGACCTCAGAGGGGGAGGCGTGGCCGAATCCGGCGGCGCCCATGCGGCGGGCGATTTCGCCGATGACCCACAGCTCCGGCTGGGGGCCGTCTTCGGAGTCGGCGGGGCGGAGGGGATTGAGGCGCTGGATGCGGCGTTCCAGGTTGGTCCAGGTGCCGTCCTTGCCGGAGAAACCGGCGAGGGGGAGCACGACATCGGCCAGGGCGGTGACAGGGCTGTCGAACTCGTCCAGGAAGACGAGGAAGTCCAGGTTTTCCAGCGAGGACAGGCCGCCTTCCAGCTTGCCGTTGGTGAAGTTGGGGCTGGCGCCGGAGATGAGCATGGCGCGAATTTCGCCGCCGGCGGCCGAGGGCCAAGCTGCCTGGACGCCCATGCCCCGGGAGCCGGGAAGGGAGGTCTGCCAGGCGTCCTCGACGGCCTGGCGGGCGTCGCTGTCGCGCATGGGGCGGTTGCCGGGAAGGCGGTCGGGGGCGCAGCCAACGTCCCAGGCGCCCTGCTCGTTGGCGCCGGGGCGCAGGGGATAGATTCCCGCGCCGGGGCGTCCGACGCTGCCGGTGAGGAGGGCGAGATTGGTGAGGGCCTGGGCGCAGTCCCGGCGGAACCCGGCGGCGACGTTGTCCATGGCGAAGACGATGGAAGCGGCGTTGGCGCTCCCAACGGCCCGGGCGGCGGCGGCAATGTCACCGGCCGGGACATGGGTGATTTCCGAGACGGCGTCCAAGTCCAGGGCGTTGAGGGCATAGTAGAGGGTTTCGGGAGGCTCGCAGTTAGCCTCGATCCATTCGGTGTTTTCCAGGCCCTGGTCGAGGAGGGACTTGAGGATGCCGCCGAGGAGGGTGAGCTCGGTGCCGGGAACCGGACGCAGCCAGGTGTTGGCGTAGCGGGTCAGCTCGACCTCGCGGGGGTCAATGACCACCAGGCCGGCGCCGCGGCGGGCGGCCTTCTTGATGGGCACTCCGACGACGTTGTGCTCCTCGGTGAGGTTGGAGTTGAAGACGAGGATGCAGTCGGATTTTTCCAGGTCCCATATTGAGCCGGTGGCGGCGGCGTAGCCGAGGGAGCGTTCCAGGGCTATGGTCATTTCCGGGACGAGATTGGAGGTCTGGTCGACGTTGTTGGTGTTCATCACCGTGCGGGCGAACTTCTGGGACAGGTAAAGCTCCTCGTTGGTGGCGTTGGGCGAGGCCAGCAGGGCGAAGGAGTTGTCCCGGAAGTCCTGAAGGCGCCGGGCGACGAGGTCCAGGGCCCCGTCCCAGGAGGCGGGCACGAGTTCGCCGTCCCGCCGAATGAGAGGCTGGGTCAAGCGGGTTGAACCGGGGCCGGTCTTGTTGATGAAGTCCAGCCCGAACTTGCCCTTGATGCAGGCCTGGCCGTGGTTGGCGGGAGAGTTGAGCTCGGGGACGACGCGAATCATCTCGCCCTTGCCGTTGAACTCCAGGTTGAGCTGGCAGCCGACCGGACAGTGAGGGCAGACGGTGCGCTCGACTCGGCGGGCTTTTTCCCACTTGTGATCCCGCTCGGTGAGAGCGCCGACGGGGCAGACGTCGATGCAAGCGCCGCAGAACTCGCAGCCGGACTCCAGCAGCGACGTTCCGAAGGAGGTGCCGACGAGGGCCTTGCCGGAACGCTCGGTGAAGCAGATGGCCGCATCGCCACGGACCTCCTCGCAGACGCGGACGCAGCGGCCACAGGTGATGCAGAGGTTGTAGTCGCGGTCGTAGAAGGGGTCGCCGACCTCGAGGGGAATCTGCTTGTACTCGTAGTTGAGGGGGGATTCAAGCTCCATTCCCAGGAATCGGACGGTGTCCTTGAACTCGCAACGCTCGTTCTTGGGGCAGGTGACGCAGCGGTCGTTGACGGAGACGTGGCGGAGGCAGATGTCGGTGGGGCCGCAGATATCGACGCGGTGGCAGGTGAGGCAGCCGTTGGGATGCTCGGCAATGAGCATCTGCATGACGGAGCGTCGGAGCTCGTTGACGTCGTTGGCCTCGCTGCGGATTTTCATCCCGTCCTGGACGGGGAGGGTGCAAGCGGCGGGATAGCCGCGTCCGCCCTCGACGGAGACGACGCACATGCGGCAGGCGGCAAAGGGCTTCATGCCGGAGTGGTAGCAGAGGTAGGGGACGTAGACGCCCGCTTCGATGGCAGCTTCCAGCACCATCTTGCCGGGCTGGGTGCTGATGTCCACTCCGTCAATGGTGATGGTAATGTCGTCTGGCATGATTGTCCGCCAAGCTCTCCAGAGCAGTCCGATGAGGACTGGAATATGGGCTATTTCAACAGGGGGCTATCTCAACAGGGGTTACCTCAACCGGGGTTACCTTCGGGTCAACCGGGGGGAGAAGGTCTGCCGGGAGCAGGCCCCGGTGGGACAGCGGCGCTCGTTGATGTGGGCCTCGAACTCGGGGCCGAAATACTTGATGGCCGAGGACACGGGGTTGAATCCCAACTGTCCGTGGCCGCAGAGGGAACCGGCCTGCATGTTGAGGCCGATGGTGCGCATAAGCTCCATGTCGCCGGGCTCGCCTTCGAGGCGGCACAGGCGCTCCAGGACTTCAAGCAGGTGACTCATGCCCATACGGCAGGGGAAGCACTTGCCGCAGGACTCGTACTGGCAGAAGGCGATGAGGGCGCGGGTGAGGTCGACGATGCAGGTGTCCTCGTCGGCGGCGATGATGCCACCGGAGCCGAGAATGGCGCCGGCATCGCGGAAGACCTCGAAGTCCAGCACCAGGTCAAGGCTGTCCGCGCCGAGAACGCCCCCCAGGGGGCCGCCGGTCTGGACCAGCTTCAGTTCCTTGCCGCCCTTGACCCCTCCGCCCACGTCGTAGAGGACCTCGCGGAGGGACAGGCCCATGGGGACCTCGACCATTCCGGTGTAGTTGAGAGCGCCGGACAGGCATATTATGGCGGTGCCGGTGCTGCGCTCGTGGCCGATTCCGGCGAACCACTCGCCGCCGCGGGCGACGATTTCGGGGACGTAGGCGAGGGTCTTGACGTTGTTGATGTTGGAAGGCTGTCCGAAGACGCCGACCTGGGCCGGGAAGGGGGGCCGGTAGCGGGGCATGGAGCGCTTGCCCTCGATGGCCTCCATGAGGGCGGTCTCCTCGCCGGAGACGTAGGAGTCGCCGGTGAGGGCGACCTCCAGGTCGAAGGAAAATTCGCTGCCGAGGATATTTTCTCCGAGCAGTCCCAACTCGTAGGCCTGGCTGATGGCCTGACGGGCGCGGTGGATGGGGCCGTCGTGTCCGTGGCGGACGAAGATATAGCCGCGTCGGGCGGCGCAGGCGTATCCGGCGAGGGTGACTCCCTCGACGACGGTATTGGGGTCGCTTTCAAGGATGCCCTTGTCATTGAATGCGCCGGGGTCGCCCTCCTCGCAGTTGCAGAGGATGTACTTCATGGGGGCGGGGGAGCCGGCGAGAAAGTTCCACTTGGTGCCGGCGGGGAAGGCGGCACCGCCCCGTCCGCGAAGGCCGGAGGCGTTGACCTGTTCCAGCATTTCCTGGGGGGTCATCTCGGTGAGGGCCCGGTTGAGGGCGTGGTAGCCGCCGCTGGCGATGTACTGGTAGATGTCGCCGGGGTCGATGGTACCGGCGTTGCGGAGGGCGATGCGGGTCTCGTTCCGCTTCATGGGGTGCTGGGAGATGTCGGGGATGCCGGGGACGGAGCCGCCCTGGGTCCCGAGGGCGAGATCAACGACGGGGGCGGCGTTGGCGATGTGGCCGACGATTATCTGCTCGGCGGTCTCGGGGGTGACGTTGCCGTAGAAGACGCGGGGGCCGTTGGGAAGCTGGATGTCGACGAGGGGCTCGGCGAAACAGAGGCCGAAGCAGCCGACCTCGCTGATCAGGGCGGAGGTGATGGTGTTGCGGGCGAGAACGTCCTTGATGGCGTCAATGACGGCGTCAGCACCGGCGGCCTTGCCGCAGAGGGCGGTCCCGACCCGGATCCAGGGGACGGAACCGGCGGTGAGGGCAAATGTTTCCGCTCCGGGGACGCCCTCTGTGATCGGAGGGTCGCCTGCTCCGTCGCCGGGGCAGGCTCTTGCAGGCTCCGCGACATCACTACTGGCCCGCCGGGGCCAGCGGCGGGATGCCTCGGCGGCGATATCGGCGAAGCTCATGGCAGGGCTTCCGAGATGGCGGTCCGAACCGAGTCCGGGGTCTGTCGGCCCATAAGGTGGTGGTCGACGGCGATGACGGGGGCCTGGGCGCAGGCGCCGAGACAGGTGTTGTAGCGCAGGGAGAGGCGTCCGTCGGGGGTGTCTCCCTCGCCGTCCAGGTTCAGGGCGTCCTGGGCGGCGGCGATGACGGGCATGGCGCCGGAGAGGTGGCAGGAGGGGCCCCAGCAGATTTCGAGGCGGTGGTCGCAGGGAGGGGTGAAGCGGAAGTTGGGGTAGAAGGAGGCCACGGCCCAGACGTCGTTGATGGAGGCTCCGGTCCGGTTGGCGACGGCGGCAACAGCTTCCTGGGGGATGTAGCCGATTTCGTCCTCCACGGCGAGCAGGGAGGAAAGGACGGTGACGGTGGGCTGGGGCTGGTTGTTGACGGCGGTGGTGATGCGTTCCCTAAAAGAATCCATTGCGCGACATCCACCTGCTGAAAACATGTGCGGGGAGTGCGTGAATTTCGTAACAATCCGCCCGGCCATATTAGCACAGGGCCGGGAGGCGGACAACCGGGATGAGAGGTGGAGGGCGGGGCACGTTGGGGGATCAATCCCCCAAACCCCCTGGTTTGAGGGGGGTTGGGTTCCCGCCCCCGCGGGGAGGCTGACGGCAGCCGGTTGAACATGCCGCCCAAGGACTTATAATCTGGCGGGAGCACTGACGAGAAGCGGGATGTCGAACTTCCCGTATCACGACGAAGGTTGCAAAAGCACAGGATGCTGGTCCTGCGGAGAAAGAATGGGAAGGGTACAGATAAGCATCGGAGTGGGAGACCCCCAAGGGAACAGGTTTGAACAACTGGAAGTAACGGTGGACACCGGCTCGACCTTCACGACAGTTCCCAGAGAACTGCTGGAACGATTGGAGGTGCCGGTGGAGCGTTCAGCCATGTCGGAGCTGGCTGACGGGAGGGTTGTCCCAACCGACGTGGGACGGACCACTATAAGGCTGGAAGGGAAGGAGTTCCCCACACCGGTGATATTTGGAGAAGAGGGGGAGCCCTGCCTGCTGGGGGTAATTGCGCTGGAAGACGCTCTCCTGGCGGTTGATCCGGTCAACGGACGGCTGACGCCGGTAAACTTGCTCAGGTTGTGAGCAAAGGGCCGGGCCGGGCACAAGAGCGTTGCATTGGCAATTGTTGAATTGAGCAGGGATGGGTGTCGCGGTGCGGCATCTGCATGGTGGTGGTTTCCGGGTGTGACGGCCCATTCGGACCAGCCGGTGGGGTTGCTTGCCCTACTCCTCCAGGACCTTTTTCATGGCGGACTGGAAGATTTCGTATGGGTGGGCGCCGGTGAAGAGGAGGTTGCCGACGACGAAGGTGGGGATGCCGCGTATCCCGTACTGGAGGGCCTGCTGGTACTGGGTCATGACGGTTTCGGTGTGTTTGTTGGTCTCCAGGTGGTTGAGGAGCTCGGCGGAGTTGAGGGAGACGGAGTCGGCGACTTCCTCGATGACGGCGAGGTCTCCCAGGTCCTTGCGGTCTTCCCAGTAGGCCTTGTAGGCGGCGTGGTGGAACTCCATGAACTTGCCCTGTTGCTGGGCGTACTCGGTGGCCTCGAGGATGTGCATGGTGTTGGGAGTGACCGGGGGCGGCCGCATGATGAGGTTGGCGTCGCCGGCCTGGCTGCGCAAGGGTTCGCTGAGGAGGTCCTCGGTCTCGCCGGGACGCGGCTGGCGGACGATGCCTTCCTTGGGGGTGTCGGGGCGCAGGAGGTAGGCCTGGCCTATGACGGAGATGTTGTAGTCCTGGGACAACCGGTCGACCCGCTCCAGGCCGACATAGCACCAGGGTCAAATGTAGTCGTACCAGACGATTACCTTGACGGGCTCGGCGGGGTCGCGTTCGAGATGGAGAGGCTGGGTCATGGCGGCTCCTGTACTGGCCGAGGGAGACGTTGGGGTCTGCCCGGGAGTGCCGGAAGGACAGGGGATAAGGCTAGCCGTGCCGGTAGGAGTTGAGGGACTGGGGGGCGCCGGCGAGGACGGGGGGCAGCTCGTCCAGGGATGCTATTCTGGTGCAGTCGTTGACGTCGGAGTGGTAGCCGCCCCGGTCGAGGAGGACGGCGTGCATTCCGACGGAACGGGCGCCGAGGACATCGGCCTTGTGCTGGTCGCCCACGTGGACGGCCTCTTCAGGCTGGGCGGTGGCCCGCCTGAGAGCGGCGTGGAAGATGGGAGGGGCCGGCTTCTCGGCGCCGGCGTCGGCGGGGCTGAGGACGAAATCGAGGTACCGGCTCAATCCAAGGCGGTCGCAGAGCTCGTCCATGTTGCGGCGGAGGTTGGAAAGGATGCCGATCTGGTATCCGTTGTCATGGATCTCGGCGAGGGCTCCGGCGGTATCCTCGAAGGGGGTGAACTCCTTGGGGACGGCGGAGGCCATCTGCCAGACCTGGCGGGCGAGGTCGAGGGAGACGCCGAGGCCGGCTTCCTGGAGGATCATCTGCTCGTAGACTGTGAAGAACTCGAGGCGTTGGGAGTCAGTGCGGAGGGTCAAGGGAAGCCGGGCGTTCTCGCTGTTGAAGAAGACATCGGCCACGGCGTAGCCCCTGGTGATGCCTTCCTCGGAAACGTTCAACCCGAACTCCTGACACGCCGCCTGCTGTATCTGCTCCAGCGGGGGCCAGAATTTGACCAGCGTGTTGTAGAAGTCGAAGGTTACAACTTTTATCATTGAGAGTTTGCTTCTCCCCGATGCTGACGCCGTCGAGTTGTTTGTAACGCCCGCCTCTTTTCAGGCACAAGCCAGGAAATTAGTCCCAGGGTCCTGGTCGGCGGGGCCCGCGGTTACCGTGAGGATGCCGGGAAGAGAAGCCGCATTCTAGCACAATGACCGGAGATTGTGAAACTTGCCGCAAACGGGGAGAGGCCGGGAGATGGGGGCTCCGTTGGGGGATTCATCCCCCAAACCCCCTGAGATGGAGGGAGTGTCCGGTGTGGACGACTCGGCTGGGTGGGAGAGGGTTACGGGGGTCTGGTCCCCGCCTGCGCGGGGGTGATGGACGGGCCCTTACAATACCGCTACCGGCAACGTACAATGGACCAACACCCCCGAGGAGCGCTCCCCGTGGCTACACACGAACAACGCATAAGCCGTCTCGAAGGCGCCTACGAGCAGGTCGACGCCCGCTTGGACTCCATTGAGAACCGGATGGGGTCTATCGAGGGCCGGATGGCGTCCATAGAGAACCGGATGAACTCCCTCGAATCAACCATGAACTCCCGCTTCAACAACCTGTACATCCTGATGGGCGGGGCGTGAATAACCCTGATGGCCACCATGATTGCCCTCTCATTGGAAACTATCTCGAAACGTACATTCTGAGACTCGAACCCCGCTGAAACCCGAAACCTGCGAAATGGGGACGAGACGGGGGTCTGGATTCCCGCCTGCGCGGGAATGACGGGACAGATGTTGGGCGTGGGAAACAGGATTGGGGGATAGCTGACGGGTTCATGCGCTGGGCGGGCTCTGTGAGGGAGTTATTCTTTCGGGAGCAGGAGTAGGGTTTCGGCGACTTCCCCGGGGGAGTCAACCCGGTAGGCGGCCCGGGTGGGCTGGCGGGCGGGGCCGACGAACACGGCGATGCCGTTGGCGTCCTGGACCATCTGGAACCCGTCCTCGTCGGTGAGGTCGTCGCCGAAGAAGATGGGAAGGGCGTCCCGGCCGGCGGTTTCCAGGATTTTCCCGATGGCCTGGCCCTTGCCCCATTGGATGTTGGGGCGGACTTCCAGGACCATTTTCCCCTGGGTGACCCGGATGTCCTCCGGCGGGGCGGCGGAAACGACTTCATCGAAGGCGCGCTGGATTTCAGGGATGGATTTCGGGGAAGCCTGGCGGTAGTGGACGCTGAGGGTGAGGCCCTTGTCCTCGACAATGACTCCCTGGTGACGGTGAAGGCGCTCTTGCAGGGCTCCGGCGGCGTTCTGCAGGACGGGACGGAGATTGGCAGCTTGGGGGTGGGTGAAGGAGATCTCCGGGGACGAGCCATCCGGGAATAAGATTTCCAGGCCGTGGTTGCCGGCGTAGATGATGCCGGGGAGGTCTATCCTTTCCCGCAGGTCGGAGAGGCCGCGCCCGCTGACGATGCCGACGCGGAAGCGGGGGTGGGCGGCCAGACCGGCGAGGGCCTGCCGGGTTTCGGGAGGAAGGACCGCCAGCTCGGGACGGGCTACGATGGGGCTGAGGGTGCCGTCATAGTCCGACAGGAGCAGCACCTGGGGCGCGGCGGCAAGACGGGAGGCGACGCTGGGCCAGACGTTGAGCAGGTGGGGCACCGGAGGACCGTTCCCGGGGTCTAATCGGCGGAGGAGAGGGCGGGCTCCGCCCCGGAGAAGCGGCCGCGGCGGTTGAGCTGGAGCATCTGCACCAGGAGCTGGGCGGCCCACTTGTAGATGTTGTTCTCGCGGACGGTGGCGCGCATCCGGCGCATCCGCATCTGACGGTCTTCCAGGGGCATGGTGACAGCCTGGAGGATGTTGTCGGAGAAATCATCGGTGGCGTAGGGGTTGACGATGAGGGCCTGGGTCAACTCCAGGGCGGCCCCGGCGAAGGGGCTGAGGATGAGGACGCCGTCCTCGTCGAAACGGCTGGCGACGTACTCCTTGGCGACGAGGTTCATGCCGTCGTGGAGGGAGCTGACCACGCAGAATTGGGCGAGGCGGCGCAGGGCCATGAGCTGGGTGCTGGGGAGGTCGGTAGGCAGGTAGATGATGGGCTTCCAACTGCCCGTGGCATAGCGGGAGTTGATTTCCTCCAGGAGTTCATCAACCTGCTCGGCAAGGCGCTGGTAGGCGTCGATGTCGGTGCGGCTCATGACGCCGGCCTGGACGAAGACGACCTTCTCCCGGTACTGGGGATACTTCTGGAAGAAGCGTCCGATGGCGCGGAAGCGGTGGGGGATGCCCTTGGTATAGTCGATGCGGTCGATGCCGAGACCGACGATGCGTCCGTCCAGTCCAAGTTCCTCGGTGAGGGCGTCCATTTCCCGGGTTACGGCGGCGGAGCGGGACTCGCGCTCGATTTCATCGAAGTCGACGCTGATGGGGAAGGGACGGACGAGGGTGGTGCTGCCCCGGTGGTTGACCAGGCTGTAATCGCGCTCCACCCGGGCGTCGAGACCGCGGGCGACGGTCTCGACGAAGTTGTTGGAGTGCTCGCCGATGTGGAAACCGAGTACGTCGTTGCCCAGGAGTCCTTCCAGGATTTCGTCCTGCCAGGGGCAGATGCGGAAAATGTCGGGATTGGGCCAGGGGATGTGCCAGAACTGTCCGGTGATGATGTCGGGGTTGGAGTCCTTGAGGATCTGGGAAAGGAGGGCGAGGTGGTAGTCCTGGGTGAACACGACGGCGGGGCGGTCCCCGACCTCGTCGAGGACCTGGTGGGCGAAGAGCTCGTTGACCCGGCGGTAGGCCTGCCAGTCCCGGGAGTCGAACTGGGGTTCGGTGTAGGCGTTGTGGCAGAGGGGCCAGAGGGCGTTGTTGGAGAAGCCGTAGTAGTAGCCCTGCTCCTCCTCCTCGGTCAGCCAGAGAAGGCGGAGGGTGTAGCTGGGGTCGTGGGGCGGGACCATGACCTTGTTGCCCGACTCGACGACGAGCCGGTCGCCGGTGCCGCCGCCGTGGGCGATCCAGGTGCCGCCGCAGGACTGCATGAGGGGGTCGATGGCGTTGGTGAGGCCACCGGCGGGCATTTCGTAGCTGACCTGCCCGTCGATGAGCTTGTAGATGTAGGGCTGGCGGTTGGAGACCACTACCAGGTGGCAGTCGCCAAGTTCACGTTTGACCAACTGCTGGAGGCCCTGGCTGGTCCACACGGCGCGTGCGGTTGTCATGCGTTCCATTCCATGAGGGGAGCTGTGCTGGTGTCTAACGGCAGATTTAACGATACTGTTTATCATTTTCTCATATTATGTAGCCGGCGTCAAATTTTTGTGAAGACGGAGCCGGGCCAAGACGCTTCTGGACACCAGGATGGAGAGCCGACTATCCTGACCCCAACAGGCGATACCGGCTGGTGCCAGCGAGGGCCAAAGGTGCCATTTTTCATGTTTCCGGCAAGCGTGGTCCTGTCCGACCCGGTCAGGGTGGACGCGGTGATGATAGTTGTTTTCCTTGTGGCTCCGGTGGCGATAGTCGTAGGTTTGCTGGCGTTCATGACGTGGCGGGGCCGGAAACGCAGATTGAGGGGTTGGTGATCAGGCCGGGGGCGGCGATAGTTATGGCTCGGTTGGAACGGCCGGGTTTACATCCAATCTATGGTAGTTGAAGGGAGAGAGAATGCAGGCAGGACAGGGCGGCCCAATTCCTTTGCGGCTGATGGAGACCTTCCGGACGGTGTTCTACACGCCCATCCTGGTGTCGGTGGCGGGAGGGTTTTTGCGGGAGGAGGGTCTGGACGTGAGTTTCTCCACCTGCCCTCCGCAATTTCCCCATCCGCTGAGCGCGTTGAAGAACGGGGCGGCGGACATCGTGCAGAGCGGGATAATGCGGTGCATCATCGCGCTGGACTGGGGGGCTGAGACGACCCCGCTGCACTTCGCGGAGATTAATGCCAGGGACGGGTTTTTCATCCTGGGACGGGAACCGCAGGAAGAGTTTTCCTGGGAGTCGCTGCGCGGTGCGTCGGTGATCCCAGTGGGGTTCTCGCCGATGCCCTGGGCGTCGTTGCAGTATGCGATGCGGAACAACGGGGTTGATCCGGCCGGGCTGGACCTGATGATGGGGCTTTCCCTGGATGAGGCGGTGGGCGCTTTCCGGGAGGGTCGGGCGGACTTTATCCACCTGCCGGAGCCGGCGGCGGGGCAACTGGTTTCCGAGGGAGTGGGACACTTGGCGGTGGCGCTGGGGAGGGTGAACGGGCACATGGCGTACAGCTCCTTCGCCGCCACCCGGGAGTTCCTTTCCCAGCAGCCGGATACGGTGCGCAGATTCACGCGGGGGTTTTCGCGGGCCCTGCAGTGGATACAGTCCAATGAGCCGGTTGAGATTGCGGGGGCCATCGGCGAATTTTTCCCGGAGCTGCCGGTGGAGCTTTTGGCCGGGTCGGTGGGGAGGCTGAAGGAGCAGGGGACGTGGCCGACGAGTCCGGCGCTGGAGCAGCCGGAGTTCGAGCGGCTGCAGGAGGCTTTGATGGGGGCCGGGCTGGTGCGGGAGCATCAGTCATACGAGGATGTGGTGACGCGGGAGTTTGCGTAGGGGGAGCCTGGCATCAGTCATACCGACGGCTTGACGGACCGTAGCATTATTAATATCATTAGCGATACCATCAAATTAAACAAAGAATGGAGTGAAGATGATGTCCTCCACACTGGCATTAACCTTTCCAGGAGTGAACAATGCAGCTACTGTTGGCAATCGAGGAACTTCGCCGTAACCCTAAGGGTATTCGGTTTGCCGACCTAGCTAGGATATGCGACCGCTACTTCGGAGAGCCTCGCCAACAAGGCACAAGTCACCGGGTTTACCGCATGCCTTGGCAAGGCGACCCGAGAGTGAACATACAGAACGATAAAGGAATGGCTAAACTGTACCAAGTGCGACAAGTCATCAAGGCACTCGAGCGATTGGAAAATGAAAGTAATCTCTGACCATTACACTTACAGAATTACCTGGTCCGCCGAGGACCAGGAATATGTTGGCCTATGTGCCGAGTTCCCTTCGTTGAGTTGGTTGGAGCCAACGCAGGAGGAAGCCTTTTCAGGCATTCGGTCGTTAGTGGCTGACGTTGTGGCTGATATGGAAGCTGAGGGTGAAGCGCCGCCGGAACCTATGGCCGACCGTACATACAGCGGAAAGTTTATGACGCGCATCCCTCCAGAAGTCCACCGCGCCTTGGCGATCAGAGCTGCAGAAGAAGGGGTTAGCCTGAACCGGTTGGTCAGCGCGAGGTTGGCCAACGGTCCCTAATCGGATTGGTATTCCCCAATAGAGTCCGCATCTTGGAATGCACAATAAACCAGGCCCCCGGAAATTTCCGGGGGCCGGTGGTTTTCCCGGGGAGTATTCTCAGCGGCTAGTTGTCGGCGGCGGTGGCGGCGGCCTTCTTTTCCTTGGCGGCGAAGTGGGGGACGACGTGCTTGCCGAAGAGGCGGAGGGACTCCATGACCTCTTCGTGGCTGACCGGGCCGACCTGGAAGAGGGGCATCATTTCGTCGACGCCCATGGCTTCGTACTTCTCGATGTACTCGATGCAGTCGTCCGGGTTGCCGATGCAGAAGCGGCCGCCGTCGTTGACCAGGTCGATGGAGGAGGTCTCGTCGCGGCGGACGGTGTCTCCCTGGGACCGCTGGTAGTGCCACTTGTAGTCCTCGGGGACCTTGTTGGGGTCGTAGCCCTGCCAGACCTTGGCGTCGCGGAGGCGCTGCTGGTGGCGGTACCAGTCGATGAGCTCGGCGCCGCGCTCGCGGGCTTTCTGGCGGTTCTCGGCGCAGAGGGCGACGGTGTTGCCGGCCACCCGGTCGTAGACCATCTTGGTGACGGGCTGGGGGTCCTTGATGGCTTCCTTGTAGATGCGGATGATCTGCTCGGCGCGCTCGGGGCCGACGCTGGTCTGGGCCAGGCAGCCCAAGCCCTGCTCGCCGACCTTGCGGGCGGTGTCGTCCTGGCTGCAGGCCTGCCAGATGGGCGGGTGGGGCTTCTGGACGGGCTTAGGCACGACCTCGCGGGGCGGGATATGGTAGTACTCGCCCTCGAAGGAGAACTCCTCCTCGGTCCAGGCGCCGGGGATGACCTTGAGGTATTCCTCGACCATCCCGGAGACGTCCTTGAGGTCGGAGCCGTAGGGCTGCATCTGGTAGGGGTAGCCGGAGCGGCCGATGCCCAGGTCGACGCGGCCGTTGCTGACCACGTCGAGGGTGGCCATGCGGGAGGCGATGTTCAGAGGGTGGTGCAGCGGGACGAGGACGACGGCGATTCCGAGGCGCATCTTCTCGGTGCGCTGGCTGATGGCGGCCAGGGTGATGTCGGGGGCGCTGGAATGGGACCATTCGGAGCGGAAGTGGTGCTCGACGAACCAGACGCTGGTCATGCCGATTTCCTCGGCGTAGGTGACTTCTTCCAGCATCTCGTGGTATCGCCTGGATTCGCTCTGGTCGTTCCAGGGCTTGGGGACCTGGATCTGGTAGAACAGGCCTAGCTGCATGGGTGGGGCCTCCTTGAGTTTGTTAAGGGGCGTGAAGTCGGGGGCGGGTTGGAGGCATTTTAGCAGAACGAGGGAGGAGAGGTGTGGTACCACGAAAACGGTTCACTGGCGCGAGGGAACCTCGGAATCAAAATGGGATGGCCCAGGAAAAGGGATTGCCCGCTTCAGTCAGTAGCACGAGCGCAATGATATACTGTGGAAAAGTCACATCCGAGAGCGGACCTGGGGAGGAGGTGAGCCGATGCCGAGCTCCCTTCTTGGTTTCTTTGCAATCTTTGTCATAGCTTGCTGGATATTCGTCATCGGGCATCAATTGGGTTGGCCAGCCTTTGATGCAAGCCGTTACGGATTCTTGCAAGGAGCAATATACATTTCCTACCCGATAGCTTTCATGTCAGTGGCAGTTGCTGGCGCCGTCGTCGTGTTGGCAGTTTTCAAGAAGTGAAGGATTGGCTGGGGAACATCGGCTCATTGCTGTGGGCCCGCTTTACCCTGCTTCTCCCGGACTGGGTACATCTTTCCTTGGCGTGGCGGCTCTCTTCTTTGTCAACGGTTTCCCACCTGAGCCGACTTTGGGGTTTGACAAGTGGCTAATGGGAGTCAGCGCGTTTTTCCTTCTGACGGGCTTGGTGTTGCGGGCCTTCAACCGGGGTTAAACCGGGGAGGTCAAGTCAATTCCCTTCCTAAACAACCTAGTATTCAGTCAAACTCGTATTGGCAGATGTCACACCGGGTGACCCGAGATGCTACCGTTGAGGGAGTTAGGTTGTGGAGGGTGTGGCATCCATGGTTCAGGAGAAGTACGGGGTCCGGCTGAGCGCTGCGGAAAAGGGACGGCTCAGGAAGATGATGAGAGTGGGCAGGAGTTCCGCCCAGGCGATTACCCGGGCCCGGATCCTGCTGAAGACCGACGAAGGCCGGAGCGCTTCTCAGGTGGCCGCGGCCTTGGACGTGTCGGAGCGGACCGTGTTCCGTGTTAAGCGGCGGTATGCGGAGGAAGGACTGGAGGAGGTGCTGCGGCACCACAACTCGCCCAACCCGTACCGGAAGGTGGACGATAAGGTCGAAGCCCACCTGATAGCCCTGGCCTGCAGTGCGGCTCCCGAGGGCCATGATCACTGGACGCTGCGGGCCCTGGCGGGCAAGGCAGTGGAGTTGGGGCTGGTGGAATCCCTGTCTCACGAGACGGTGCGGCTGCACCTGAAAAAAACACCCTCAAGCCATGGCGGAAGCAGCAGTGGTGCATTCCCAAGGTAGGTGGGGAGTTCGTAGCGGCCATGGAGGATGTGCTGGACCTCTACGCTGAGCCTTACGATCCCCAGAGGCCGGTGGTCTGCTTCGACGAGACCTCCACCCAACTGCTGGACGAGAGCAGGGCACCCCTGCCGGCAGGGCGCGGACGCCCCAGGCGGGAGGACTATGAATACGTGCGGGCCGGCACCCGCAACCTGTTCCTGACCTGCGAGCCAAAGGCCGGCTGGCGCCATGTGGCAATCACCCAACGGCGCACCATGCAGGACTTCGCCCATCGGATGCGCTGGCTGGTGGACGAGTCCTACCCCGACGTTCCAGTGATCCGCCTGGTGCTGGACAACTTGAACACCCATCGCATGGCGTCCCTGTACGAGACCTTTCCGGCCCCGGAAGCTCGGCGCATCGCCCAGCGGCTGGAGTTTCACCACACACCCAAGCATGGGAGTTGGCTGAACATGGCGGAGATCGAGTTCAGCGTGCTGGCTCGAGCTTGCCTCAGAGGGCGCAACCCGGACCAGGACAGCCTGGAAACTGCCGTGGACGCCTGCGTGTCAGATCGCAACGCTACGGCAGCCGCCATTAACTGGCGTTTCACCGCCAAGGACGCCCGAACGAAGCTCCGCCGCCTCTACCCCTGCCTTTCTTGATTTGACTGAATACTAGTATTCAGTCAAACTCGTATTGGCAGATGTCACACCGGGTGACCCGAGATGCTACCGTTGAGGGAGTTGGGTTGTGGAGGGTGTGGCATCCATGGTTCAGGAGAAGTACGGGGTCCGGCTGAGCGCTGCGGAAAAGGGACGGCTCAGGAAGATGATGAGAGTGGGCAGGAGTTCCGCCCAGGCGATTACCCGGGCCCGGATCCTGCTGAAGACCGACGAAGGCCGGAGCGCTTCTCAGGTGGCCGCGGCCTTGGACGTGTCGGAGCGGACCGTGTTCCGTGTTAAGCGGCGGTATGCGGAGGAAGGACTGGAGGAGGTGCTGCGGCACCACAACTCGCCCAACCCGTACCGGAAGGTGGACGATAAGGTCGAAGCCCACCTGATAGCCCTGGCCTGCAGTGCGGCTCCCGAGGGCCATGATCACTGGACGCTGCGGGCCCTGGCGGGCAAGGCAGTGGAGTTGGGGCTGGTGGAATCCCTGTCTCACGAGACGGTGCGGCTGCACCTGAAAAAAACACCCTCAAGCCATGGCGGAAGCAGCAGTGGTGCATTCCCAAGGTAGGTGGGGAGTTCGTAGCGGCCATGGAGGATGTGCTGGACCTCTACGCTGAGCCTTACGATCCCCAGAGGCCGGTGGTCTGCTTCGACGAGACCTCCACCCAACTGCTGGACGAGAGCAGGGCACCCCTGCCGGCAGGGCGCGGACGCCCCAGGCGGGAGGACTATGAATACGTGCGGGCCGGCACCCGCAACCTGTTCCTGACCTGCGAGCCAAAGGCCGGCTGGCGCCATGTGGCAATCACCCAACGGCGCACCATGCAGGACTTCGCCCATCGGATGCGCTGGCTGGTGGACGAGTCCTACCCCGACGTTCCAGTGATCCGCCTGGTGCTGGACAACTTGAACACCCATCGCATGGCGTCCCTGTACGAGACCTTTCCGGCCCCGGAAGCTCGGCGCATCGCCCAGCGGCTGGAGTTTCACCACACACCCAAGCATGGGAGTTGGCTGAACATGGCGGAGATCGAGTTCAGCGTGCTGGCTCGAGCTTGCCTCAGAGGGCGCAACCCGGACCAGGACAGCCTGGAAACTGCCGTGGACGCCTGCGTGTCAGATCGCAACGCTACGGCAGCCGCCATTAACTGGCGTTTCACCGCCAAGGACGCCCGAACGAAGCTCCGCCGCCTCTACCCCTGCCTTTCTTGATTTGACTGAATACTAGGCAGCGCCCGCCGCGTATATTCCCACTAAATCCCCAGCAGTCCCTCCAAATTCTTCCCAAGGATCAGTTCCTTTTCCTCGTCGGTGAGGGACTGGAGACTTTGGATCCAGCCGGCGGGGGAGGGGTCCCAGGTGACGAAGGGCCAGTCGCTGCCCAGGACGACCCGGTCGGCGCCGACGGTGTCGATGAGGAAGCGCAGGGCGGGTTCGCTCATGGTGATGCAGTCGTAGTAGAGCCTGCGCTGGTAGGTGCTGGGCGGGTTGGCGATGACCTGCCCCTGCCGCCGCTCGGCCCAGCCCCGGTCGATGCGGTTCATCAGGACGCAGGCGGGGCCGCCGCCGTGGGCGATGCAGACCTTCAGGTCGGGGCACTTGTCGAGGATGCCTCCCAGGATCAGGGTGGCGGTGATGAGGGCGTCCTCCATGGGGACGCCGATGCTGTTGGGCAAGGAGTACCGCTCGATGCGGTCGACCATCATGTTGTGCTGGGGCTGGGGATGGTAGAAGAGGACTGCCCCCATGGACTCGGCGGCCTGGAAGAGGGGCAGGAACTCGGGCTCGTCCCAGTTCTTGCCGTTGACTTCCGTGTCCAGTTCGGCCCCCTTGAGGCCCAGCGTGTTCACCGCCCGGTCCAGCTCGGTTATGGATGCCTCCACGTCCTGCATCGGCAGGGTGGCCATCCCGGCGAAGCGCTCCGGCCACTGGCGGGCCATGCCGGCGACCTCGTCGTTGAACTCGCGGGCGTGGGAGAGGCCGTCGGCGGCGGGCAGGTGGTATCCCATGACCTGGGCCTGGATGGAGACGACCTGGACATCGGTGCCGGACTGGTCCATGTCCTCCAGCCGCTGTTCCGGGGTGAACCTGGCCTTGGGGGAGACGCGGCCAGCCCTTCCCGGGCGGGTGACCAGGGTGTCCCGGTCGCCGGACTGGTAGTGCATCCCGTACCATTCTCCGCCGTCTTCGATGCCGTTCCAGAGGCATTGGGGTGCCATGTGGGCGTGGATGTCTATGGTTCTCATCTTCTCTCTCTTTCTGTGACGCTTACGGGTACTGCAAGGCAACTTGCCTCAACAGCGCCCGCTCGCTCCGGCCGGTGGGCCGGGTACTCCCAATGGCTCCGCCTTGGGGGCGGGCGCTGGCAGGTAACTTGTCTCAGCAGTGCCCACTTATGTCGCCCAGTGGGACGGGGAACAGATGGCCGGAACGGGAGCTATTCGGAGATGTCCCAGCCGATCCAGTTGCAGATGGCGCGTCCCATGATGAGCTCCTTGTCGGCCTCGGGGAGCCAGTCCAGCTCCTCGGTGAAGAGGGAGACGCATTGGGCCCAGGGGCAGGGCATGCGGGTGATGTCGGTTCCCCAGAACATGCGGTCCGGGCCGAAGGCGTCGTAGACCTGGCGGATGTACCCGTGGAGGTCGGCGAAGGGGTAACCTTCGGCGGAGTAGCCGGGGCCGCCGGTGGCTTTGACGGCGACGTTGGGGTGGCGGGCCAGTTCCAGGAGCTGGGGGAGACTCTCCCAGACGCCCTCGGTCTGGGTGCCGCCCCCGGCGCGGCCGAAGTGGTCTACGATGAGCTTGACCCCGGGGTGCCGCTCGGCCACCTGTCCGACGGCGGGGAGGAAGTTGCCGGCGGCCAGGGCGACGGGGATGTTGGCGTCAGCGACAGCGGGCCAGAGCCAGTCCATGGTGCCGTCGGTCAGCCAGGTCTGCTGGTGAGCCTGCTGGAAGGAGAACCGCAGGCCGAGCATTCCGGGCTGGTCCTTCCACGCCGGTACGAGGTCGCGGCTTTCGGGGCGGTCCAGGGGGAAGTTGCCCAGGATGCCGAGGCGGTTGGGGTGCTCGCGGGCGGCGTCCAGGGCGACCTGCCCGGAGTCGGGGTCCCAGCCGGGGGGATGGATCAGGGCGGCGTTGACGCCCCCGGCGTCCATTTCGGCGAGGAGGTCCTCCTTGGAGTAGGAGGTTATCTGGCGGTGGGCCGGATTAGTGGGGAGTCCCTGGGACCAGATGTGGACCTGTCCGTCGACTACGAGCATGGGCGGCTCCTTCTGCTCCCGTGGCTAGGGGGAGCTGGATGGTTGGAATCCGGGGGCCGCGGGTGTCATAACATGGGGGAAGGGGCGTGTCAACTTGGGGTATCGCCGTTGGAGCCGGGCGAATGCAGCCGGGAAAACCCTACGCTGGACTTGTCACCGATGTTCAGGGTGTTGTCGCCGGTGATTTCCCGGAGACGGCGGCGCTGTCCTATGGACTCTATTTCAAATAGGCGCGGGTGCAGGGAGGCTTCCTCTGCCAAGCGCTCCAAGGCCGGAAGTTCCCGCTCTACGGCGTCCACCAATGCCTCGATTTCGTCGAAGTCATACTGGTTCTCGTAGAAATTCTCGTGACCGACGTGGTAGGCGTCGGATAGCGCGTCGGCCAGGGATTGAGAGGACAAGTCCGGGTACTCGGACCGGATATGACGCCCGATACTTTCGAGTTGGCGATGGGAATGGTGCCGCCACCCCCGTTCCTGGCCCACAATCTTGAAGAGCTGGGCGACCGCTCCCCATGCTTTCTCGCCGGCCTGCAAACGGTTGCCCTGCGCCAGCTCGTTGCGGGCCTGGATGATGAACCGGCGGCTGATGGCCCGACGGTGTTCGGGTGTCTGTTGGCCGGGTTCAACTGGGTCCGGAAGAGGGGGTACGGGTTGAGCGGTCACGATTCGGCGGCTCCTTTTCCAGTCATAGGGTCATGTTAGCAGAAGAGGCTTGGTTGTTGTATCTTGCGCCGCTTGTCCAGGCGCAAGGGGTCTGATATAAACGGCAGACCTATGGTGTCCTCGCTCTCCGCTCTCCTCAACTGGCGTCCCAACACTCCCTTTTACTACGGTTGGCTAGTGCTCGGGCTGGCAGGCGCGGGCGCCTTCGTCGCGACGGCGGTGGCCGGCGTGGTGCTGGGAGGCGTGCAGAGCTACATCCTGGAGGATACGGGCTGGTCCCGCACCAGCATCGGCCTTTCAGCCAGTTGCGGCGTCTGGATGTCCGGTTTCTTTGCCCCCTTTGCCGGAAGGCTGGCGGACCGGTATGGGCCGCGGTGGTTGATGCCGGTGGGTGTGATTGTCCTGGGGGTCTGCCTGGTGGCCACGGGATGGGCCCAGACTTCATGGCAATTTTTCCTGGCGGCGGTGGTGGGGCGGGCCGTCAGCCAGCCCTTCCTGATCGGCGTGGTGCCGAGGACGATGGCGGTGAACTTCTTCCAGCGCCGCCGGAACATCGCCCTGGCCTTAACCGGAGTCTACCGCCCCATCAGCGGTGCGTTGATCGTCCAGGCTTTCTCGGTAATCGCCGTGCTGGCAGACTGGCGGGCGGCCTTCCAGTACCTGGGTTTCTTCAGCCTGGCCCTGGCGGCGCCGATGATTCTACTGTTAAGGCGGCGGCCGGAGGACATTGGACTGCTGCCCGACGGGGCGCGGCCTTCCGCGGCTACCGGGGCATCCGCGCCCCCGCAGGCAGGACGAGGGGGCCGCGCTTCCGCGAGGTCGGGGACGGCGGCCCCGGCGGTCGAGGTGAACTGGACGGCGAGGGAAGCGCTGCGGACCCGGGCCTTCTGGCTGGTCGCCTCCGTTATCTTCCTGGTGGTGACCGGCAGTTCCGGCATCGGATTCAGCCTGGTCCCCTACCTGCATGAGTTCGCCGGGTTGACCACTCCCCAGGCGGCGGGGGTCCTGAGCGTGAGCACCTTCCTGGCGTTGAGCAGCCTGGTATGGGGGCAGGTGGCGGGACGGCTGACGGCCCGGTGGTGCATCGTTGCGGTCATCCTGGTCTCGGCAACGCTGGCGCTGTGGCTCCTGTGGGTCGATTCCCTGCTGACCGCCTATGTGTACGGCGTTCTCTGGGGGCTGTTCCACAGCGCGCTGGAGGTGCTGGTGTACATACTGCTGGCCGATTATTTCGGACGGAACTCCTATGGGGCGATTGCGGGAGCGATGCGTCCCTTCGAGGCCGGCGGGCTGGGGCTGGGGCAGATTATCGGTCCGGTCATCTACGACTTCAACGGCAGCTACACCAGCCTCATCGTTTTTTCGGCCTCCCTCATGTTCTCCGCAGCGGTGCTGGCGGTGCTGGCGCGGCGTCCGGCAGGAAGGGAACCCCGCCTGGCGGAAGGGGCGTGACCTGCCGGCAGATCCGGTTGTGGAACGTAAGATGACGGGTTAACATGGGGCGGAAACGGGCTGGGAACGGGTGACTAGACCTTGTACGCATTGACCCTGATTTTCCGGCGTCTGAACTTCGTCGGCGACTTCAAGGAACTGGGCTCCTCCGAGCAGCGGAAGGCGACGCTGTTCGCACTGGCCTTCGGGCACCTCCTGGTCCAGGCCACCTTCATTCCCATCACCCTGACCATCCCGTCGGTGGCGGACTACTTCGCCGTGGACGTGGACGATGCGTCGTGGTCGGTAATCATCCGGCTGCTGGTGCTGGGGAGCACTGTTTTCTTGGCGGCCCGGCTGGGGGAGAAGTACGGGCACATCCAGGTGTTCTTCACCGGGCTGCTGGTGATGACCGCCGGAAACCTGCTGGCGGCCACGTCCCAGAGCCTGCTGCAACTCATTGTCTGGAGCGGTATCGGCGGGTTCGGCGGGGCGCTGATCACGTCCAACGGGAACGCCATGCTGGCGATGGTGTTCGAGCCCAACGAGCGGGGACGGGCCTTTGCCGTTCCGGTGACGGCGTCGCGGATCGGAACGCTGCTGGGGGTGGTGCTGTACGGGGTGTTCCTGGAGTGGTTCGACTGGCGGCTGGTGTTCGTGCTGGCGGTGGTCATCGGGCTGGTTGCGCTGTGGTTCAGCTATCCGATCCTTAAGCACCGGGAGAGGCAGCGGGAGGAAGAACGGGCGGAGGTCAACATCAACTATCCCAGCGCGGCGCTGCTGGTGGCGACGCTGGCGGTGTTCGTGCTTTCCGGCTCGCACCTGCACGACGGGGCCGAGTCATTCACGACGCCCGAGGCGCGGGGATACCACATTCCGATGCACCTGCTGACGCTGGCGCTGTTCGGGCTGTTCTTCGTGGTGCAGTCGATGAGCCGGGAGCCCTTCCTGGACTTCCGGTACTTCCGGCGCAAGTATTTTTCCATGGCGCTGTTCAGCAACACGACCTTCCATTTGTCGATGCTGACGGTGTTCACGCTGGTGCCGATAGTGGTGGAGGGAGGGCTGGGATACTCCCCCATTGTTGTTTCCACCGTGCTGCTGTGTCACCAGAGCTTCGGGCTGTGGATTCCGCCCCTGGCCGGGCTGATCTACGACCGGTACAACCCGCGGTGGCTGGGGCCGCTGTCCCTGGTCTTGGTGGCAACGGGGATCGCGGGGATTGCGTTGTTCGCAGCGCGGGTGCCGATATGGGGGCTGCCCGTGCTGCTGCTTCCCGCTTCGGTGGGCACGGCGCTGTTCATATCGCCCTATAACGCGCTGGTGATGAACACGCTGCCGGAGAACCGGAGCTTCGCGTCGGGGATGCTGGAGACGACGCGGCAGATGGGGCATACGGTGGGAACGACGCTGGCGGCGATGGTGCTGGGAATCAGCCTGCCGGCAACGGTGGAGATGATGTCGGCGGTGGAGGCCCAGCCCTACTACCAGCAGGGATTCCGGGCGGCGGCGATGATAGTGGTGTGGATCGTGCTGGCTGGAGCGGCGGTGGCCTTATTCCAGCGGGTGCCGGTGTCGGTCCGCCGGGAAGCGCCGCCTGAGCCTTCTCCGCAGGCCAGCGGGGGGGACTAGGGGGGCGCGTGGGCGCAACTGCGGACGGCGATGCCGGGCTGACAGTCCATCAGTCCCTCGATATCATGGGTTTCAACAGACGGCACGGCGCGGGACGAAAGGGGGCGACATGATGGTGCAATTGGTTCCTGTGAGCGTCAGAAACAGCAACAACGGCAAGATGTGGTATGCAAGGGCGTTAACCCACGACGCGTCGGGTCGCGGGGATAGCCCGGAGAAGGCGCTGAACAGCCTCGAAAACGTGGTGAAGAAGCAATTCGGAGCGGAATCCATCGAGCTGGTCGTCCGGTCGGTGGATGTGAGCTTTCCTACGGCCAAGAGCATCCCAGAGTTCGTGGATTGGATGAACAGCCTGGACCAAGCGACCAGCCATGTCGCCTGACGACAACCGGATCGCGGCCCTGGAGAGTGATGTTGGCGACGTAAAGGAGCGGTTGGGACGTTTGGAGGAGCAGGCGGCACGGGTGGAGGGGGCCTGGTGGCTGGTCAAACCGGCCGCTGTAATCACCGCCGCATTGCTCACCATCGGAAGTGCGTTGGCCGCAGCCGTGTTCACCGGGCTGATGTACCTCTCGTCCAGGGGAGCATGAGAGCTACAGGCTTCAAGCCGGACGCAACCCGGTGAGACACAAGAATCCAGGGGTCTGAACCTCTTGACGGGACCCATTCGGGTCCCGTCAACATTGTTGTCACCCCTCCCCGATCTCCAGCTGCTGGAAGAGGGGGGCTACGTTGTCCGACTCCTCAACTGCCAGGAGACTGTTTTCCAGTTCCAGGGCCTGTTCCGCGCTGGTTCTGAGGCCGACCAGGGTGCGGAACTTCTGCTTTATCTCGTCCTCGGTCATCAGGGGGTAGCGCAGGTCCTGGGTTACGGCCTCTCCGTCCCGGGTGCGCACGGTGATGCCCATTTCCAGGCGGGCGCCCTGGCTGGCCCGACCCGCCCGGGGGATGATGAGGATGCGGGCCCGCTCCTGGAAGGCCGCGCAACGGGGGTCCTGCAGGTAGGACGGGTCGTGGATGTGGTTGAAGGTGATGTCCCCGTAGACGGCGGCCAGGGTCAGGACGGTCTCCATGTGGACCGAGGGGTGGTGGTTGGTCTTGACGGTGTGGAAGGCCGACCCGGAGACGGACACTTCGATCTGCTCGATGTCGTCGGCGGTGAACTCGTTGGCCCGCATCAGCTGCAGGAAGGCGTAGAGGGGGGTCTGGTCGGGGCCGCCGACCGGGTAGCGCTTGTAGGCGACCTCGCGCATCAGGTACTCGTCCCCCAGCCCGGTCATCACGTCGTGGCCGGCTCCGGGGAGTCCGAGGAAGGCGTCGAAGAAGCCGTGCTCGGTGGTCATCACCTCGCGGGGGCCGTGGAAGCCGTCCTGGGCCAGCAGGGCGGAGACGATGGCGGCCTCGGCGGCGCGGCCGTGGTTGAGGGACTTGATCTGGTGGGTGTCGTCCTGGTGGTGGCTGGAGAGGCCGCAGGCCCCGGAGGCGGCGAGGGCCAGGGCGTTTTCCATCTGGTCATCGTTGAGGCCGAGGAGCAGGCCGGCGCTGACCGCCGCGCCCATGGTCCCGCCGACGCTACCGACGAACTCGGGTCGGGTGCCGTAGTGGCCGAGGACGCTCTGGAAGCGGGCGGCGACCTCGGAGCCGAGGGTCAAGGCCCGCATGAAGTCCCGGCCGCTGGACCCGACGTGCTGGGCCATGGCCACGGCGGCGGGAACGGTGGTCGCGGCGTAGTGGCCGGTGCCCTGCTGTCCGGTGGAGTCCACCTCGTCGCCGTGGGCGATGGTGCCGTTGGCCAGGGCGGCGTTGGTAACGGACGTCCGCAGGGGCAGTCCGACGATGCTGCATTCGCCGGCGCCGCCGAGACGGGCCGCCAGGCCGGCAACCGGGCGGCAGGAAGGCAGGGTCGCGCTGGCGATCATGCCTCCCAACTGGTCGTAGAGAAGTGTGACCGATTCCTGGCGGACCTCTTCGGGGATGTCCTGGTATCCGGTCTCGTCTGCCCACCGGCAGAGCCGGGCGGTGGGGCCGTTGGCTGCTGGCATGGGAGCCTCCTTGGGGAACAAGAGTAGCGGTCAGAAAAGAGATGGGAATTGCGGATGGCTCATTCTAGCACAGGCGGGCGGGCCGGCTGACGATTCGGGCCGTATCCGGGGGCAGGAAGGGCGGGGCGGGAAAGCAGGTCGCCGGAGGCGTCCCGTTTCCGTTGACGTTGCTGCGGGGACTGCCTACAATCCGGGCACGCCCATGCCGATGCAGATGCCACAGGAAGGACGACTGCTGCCGCCGTACCGGGTGCTGGACCTGAGCGGGCCGGAGGCGGTGTTCTGCGGCAAGCTGCTGGCGGACTACGGGGCGGACGTGGTGCGGGTGGAGCCGGTGGGCGGCGACCCGTCGCGGGGGAAAGGGCCCTTCGCGGGTGATAACCCCGGGCCGGAGCACAGCCTCTATTTCCTGTTCTACAACACCAACAAGCGGTCCGTCACGCTGGACCTGTCCAGCCAGCGGGGGAAGGAGCTTTTCCGGCGGCTGGCGGCGGGAGCGGACGTGGTGCTTGAGAGCTTTTCTCCCGGATACATGGACTCGCTGGGGCTGGGGTATGAGGCGCTGCGGGAGATTAATCCGGGACTGGTGATGGCCTCGGTGACTCCCTTCGGTCAGACCGGGCCGTGGCGGGACTACCAGTCCACGGACCTGGTCGCATTGGCGGCCAGCGGGTTCATGCAGATAACCGGCGAGCCGGACGGCCCTCCCATGCGCCAGGGGAACGACCAGTCCCACTTTCCCGGGGCGCAGTACGCGGCGGCGGCCATCCTGGCGGCCCTGTACCACCGGGACCTGGCGGGAGGCGAGGGACAGTACATTGACGTTTCCCTGCAGGAGGCGCTGATTACCTACTACACGGACGCGCATCCGGCCCTGGCGTGGATGCAGCTGGGCCAGAACGTGACGCGGGTGGGGGCGACCTCGACGCTGGTGATTCCGCTGGGGGCGTATCCCAGCGCGGACGGGTGGATTTCGGCGGGGATCATCACGCCCCGGGAGTGGGACGCGCTGGCGGAGTGGATCTACGAGGTGACGGGAAACGAGGAGGTGCTGAACGACGCCTACCGGGGCGGCAACCAGGACCGGGCTCCCCACAACGACATCATCACCGCGCTGGTGGTGGACTTCACCACCCGCTTCACCAGCGAGGAGCTGTTCCACGAGGGGCAGCGGCGCAACCTGGTGTTCATTCCGGTGAACACGGTGTCGGACCTGCTGGCTGACCCGCAGCTGGAGGAGAGCAACTTCTGGTTCGGGCTGGAGCATCCATCCACCGGCAGCCTCCAGTATCCCCTGGGGGTGTTCGACAGCGGCGAGGTGTCCCCGGCCACGGAGTCCGCTCCCCGCCTGGGGCAGGACAACCGGGCAATCTACGGCGGAGAGCTGGGGCTGACGGAGGGAGAGATGGAGGAACTGCGCCGGGAGGGGGTTATCTAGTGGCAGCCGACAAGGCGCTGGCCGGGGTGCGAGTCCTGGAGCTGGGGCCCTACGTGGCGCTGCCGCTGACCGGGCGGCTGCTGGCGTCGCTGGGGGCCGAGGTCATCAAGGTGGAGACCAACAAGGTGCTGGATGAGATGGCCTTCATCCCGGCGTGGTCGCGGGGAGCGGGGCAGCCGGAGTTCCAGCGGGGCAAAAGGCGGATAACCATTGACGTGCGGACGCCGGGCGGGCTGGAGGTGTTCCGGGAGCTGGTGAAGATCAGCGACGTGTTCATGACCAACTTCCGGCGGAACATCCTCGACCGCTGGGGCATCGACTTCCCCGAGGTGCGGCGGCTGCGTCCCGACCTAATCATCATGTGGCAGACGGGATTGGGGGGCATCGGGCCTTACTACACCTACAAGTCCTACGGAATCCTGGTGCAGCACATGGGTGGGGTGTCGCTGATGACCGGGGACGAGGGCACGCCGCCCTCGGCGATCAACACTTCCTACTCGGACTATCACACCGGGGTTTTCCAGCCGGCGGCGGTCATCGGGGCGCTGATGCGGCGGCGGATGACCGGGGAGCCGGTGACGCTGGAATCGTCCATCTTCAAGTCGGGGGCGGTGACGGCGGGGCCGGCGATCCTGGACTACCAGGTGAACGGGCGGCTGCCGGAGCGCCGGGGGAACCGCCACCCGGAGTGGGCGCCCCACGGAGTCTATCCCTGCCTCGGGGAAGACCGGTGGTGCGCCGTCGCGGTGACGAACGATGAGCAGTGGGAGGGTTTCCGGCGGGCGTTGGGCCATCCCGGGTGGTGCGATGAGGCCGAGTTCGCCACCGTGGAAGGGAGATTGGCGAACCACGACCGGCTGGACGGGCTGATTGCCGAGTGGACGGGCCGGCTATCCGCCGAGGAAGCGATGGAGCGGCTGCAGCGGGAGGGAGTGCCGGCGAGCTTGGTTTCCCAGGGACAGGACCTGTTTTCCAACCAGCACCTGGCGGCCCGGGAGTTCTACCGTCCGTCGCCCTACTATACGGCGGAGCGGGGCACTCCGGCCTGGGAGTGGGAGAAGGGGGAGAGCATCGCGTGGTCAACCCCGGCCAGGCTGTCGGGCACGCCGATGGAGTTCGGGGAGTACAGCAACATCGGCGAAGACAACGAGTACGTTTTCCGGGAGTTGCTGGGAATGGCGGAGTCGGACGTGCGGGCGTTGATGGAGGACGGGTCGCTGTACTGACCCGCCATCCCCCGATTCTCTCTGGCCGTCCTCAGGCCTCCACCGGGTGGGGGCTGTCCATCCACTCGGCGTAGGAGCCGTCGTAGAGGCGGACGTTGTAGCCGGCGTTTTTCATGGACAGGTAGGCGAGGGAGGCGCGGACTCCGCTGCGGCAGTAGACGATGACTGAGTCCTGGGGGGTGATGCCGGCGGCGGAGAGTTTTTCCCTCAGGAGGGCCGGGTCGATGAGGAGGCTGCCGTTGGAGCCGGTCATTTCAAGGTGGGAGAGGTTGACGGAGCCGGGGATGTGGCCGGGGCGGTGGTCCATCTCCACCTCGCCGCGGAACTCCTCGGGGGAGCGGGTGTCGAGGAGGGTGGCCCCCTCCGGGCTGGCCGCATCCTCGATGGTGGCCCGGATGGAGGCGTTGAGGCGCATGGTGAAGGGTTGCGGCTCGGTGGGAACGGGGCGGTAAAGGATCTCCTGCCCCTGCTCCTTCCAGGACTCGAAGAGCGGGTGCATTATGTGGGTGTCGGTGCGGCCCAGGTATTCGAGGACCCAGGCGGCCATGGCGGCGTTGCGGCCGTCCTGGTGGTCGTAGAGGATGGGGATGACATCGTCGCCCAGGCCCACGTCTCCGAAGGCGGCGGCCAGCTGCTCGGGCGGGCCGAGGCGTCCGTCGGGGCCCTGGAGCTTCTTGAAGGGAAGGCTGACGGCCCCCCGCAGGTGGCCCATGAGGTAGCGCATGGCCGACCGGGGGTCGATGATGAGATACCCCGGCCGGCCGATATGCTCGGATACCCAGTCGGCGGAAACGAAGGTGGTCACCAGCTAACCATCCTTATCCTGCAATCCCGATCCAGCCATCCCTAGCCGACCATTTCGAAGTCGGTCTCGACGGCGGTGGAGTGGGCGACGGACTGGGTGACGGGGGACCCTTCAACGGCGAGACGCCAGATCTCCTTCAGCACGTCCTCGTCGGCATCGGCGCGGACGAAGCACTTGGCGGAGATGCGGCCGTAGCCGGGATTGCCCTCGTCCTCGACGCCGGCCCACTTGCGGATGTTGTCGAAGTAGCCCTCTACGGCAATCTCCAGGTCGTGGATGCGTACGCCCTGCTTGGTGGCGTTGACGACGAAGCCGACGGTCATGCAGCTGCCGATGGCGGAGAGGAGCTGCTCGTGGGCGGAGGCGGCGACGTCGGTGGCGGTGAGGTCGCCGGGCTCGTCCATGTCAACCTGGTGGTTGCGCATGTAGGCGCGGGCGCGCATCCCGTCCTGCCAGACGACCCGGGACTTCCAGGGGCCGGTGACGGCGTTGAAAACGTCGGGGTCGCGGAAGGAATCGAGGACTTCGGCCAGCTTTTCCCGGGGGAGGCCGTTGAGGTTCTGCTGCTCGGTCATTTCTTACTCCCTATGTCTAAAGTCTCGAGAGGGGAACACCGCTCCCGGGAGGGATTACCGGGGTCTGGATTCCCGCCCCTTTCCCTCCTTCGTCGTCCCTCCTCCGTCGCCAGGGGCAGGCTCTACGCGGGGGCAGGCTCTTCCCCCGTCAAAGGGGAAGGGACTTTTGAGATAGTTTCTAAGCCGTCGCTGTAATACTATTCGCCTAACCAGGACTTCGCACCACGGTACGCATTGCCTACGACACACCACCTGCGACACGCCGGGATGGACCCAAGCCGCCAACTTCTACCGGATGCGGTAGGACACCTGCAATCCAACAGAAACCTCCACCTCCGGTTCGGAATCGAAGGGGAGCAACGCGGCATACCTGGAGGGGGTCCCTCCGGCGCAGGGGTTGAGGTCGGCGCCGGGATAAACAAATGGGACGTTCTGAAGTGGGTACTCCAGTGCGCCGGTCACCTCGCCCAGTTCCAGGTCCAGGGCGTCAGCCAGGTCATCGGCGGTTTCTTCGGCCCCGGGCACCGCCTCCCGGCGTGCCAGGGACAGGGCCTGGTCACAGTTTTCTTCGGACAGACCGAACCTTACGCCAAAGGACTCGGACCGTCTTACGATTTTCTCTATCGCATCCACTATGGCGTCGCCTGTACTGGCGAAATCGTCGACCTCCACCTCAACGGAGACGCTGGAAGGTTCGTACCGGCCCAGGTGTTCGAAATCGACGGCTTCCTCGTTGAAACCGATCGCGGCCAGGTTCGCCAGAATGTCCTGGCGGTCTTCCAAGGACAACTGCTCCGGTCCGGAAGGGCCATAGTCCCTTTCGGGAATCACAACCACGTAGGCCTCATCGGGAGCCACGGTGACCGTACCGACAGCGGAAACCGTCAGGCTGCCCTCCGCCGCCATCGATTGGGGAAGCGGCGATAGACTCAATCCGCCGATGGAGCCCAATCCAGGCCCGGACGGCGCAGCTGCCGAATGGGAACCCAGCACCATCAATCCCCCGCTCGCCCCGCCAGTTCGTGACTCAGCCCTGGGCGCAGCGGTGGGCATGGGGGCTTCCGTCGACATGGCCGCGGGCCTCGGTGTGACGGTTGCCGCAACCGGCCCAGCGGTCGGCAGACTTGGGGCAGCGGCAGCCGTGGGCGCCTCGGCCGGCAGACTTGGGGCAACGGCAGCCGTGGGTACATCGGCGCCGGTTGGCGCGGCTGTCTCGATCTGGGACGCTTCCTGGCTGCAAGCCAGCGAAACAGCCGCCGCGACGAACAACAGAAGGGGCCACAGGCCAAACCCTTTCATATTTTTCCCTTCCTGGATGTGCATCTCCCGTCTGCGGTGAAAGACTGGAGGGACTACTGGTACTCCGCCCGGAGCTGCTGGGCGGCCTCGGTTATGGTCCGCATCTTTTCCGTCGCGACCTGGTGGGTGTTGACGTTGCGCTCGGCGAAGGTGCCGAAGCCGCAGTCGGGGTTGAGGTAGATCTTGTCCGGGTCGAAGTATTGGAGAAGCTCCTTGACGCGGGCGACGATCTGGTCCGGCGGTTCGATGTCGTCGGTGCGGGGGTTGACCACGCCGAAGCCGATCTCCTTCTCGTTGGAATACTCCTTGAAGACCTCCATCTCGCCGGCGCGGGGCGTGGCGCACTCGAGGACAAGCTGGTCGATGTTCATCTGGGTGAGGTAGGGGAGCATGGGGCCGTAGTTGCCGGTGAGCAGGACCTCCTCGCGGCGGCTCCAGTTGCCCCGGCAGATGTGGACGCCGGTGCGGATTCCGGTGATGCCCTCGGTGGTCTGGTTCATCAGGCGGACGGCCAGCTCCAGCTCGTCGGTAGGGTCGCGGCGGTTGGGCAGGGCGGCGCACATGAATGTCTCGGTGCTCTCCTCGCCGAACACCACCTGGCTGAGGATGGGCTCGTCGAGCTGGACGAAGTCGCAGCCCTGGTCGCGGAGGGCGATTATCTCCTCGCGGAGGATGGCGACCACGTCGGCGGCCAGGTCTTCGGGGCTGGGGTAGACCTGGTCGGACAGGCCCTCGAACCAGCTGGAGCGGGTGAGCATGTAGGGGCCGGGGATGGGAATCTTGATCTGCCGGTCGGTGTGCTCGCGCATGAAGGCCAGCTCGTCCAGTGCCAGGCCGTTGCGCTTGCCAATGCGGTCGACGACGATGGGGCTCTTGATGGCGAAGGAGGGCACGTCGAGGGCGCGGAGGACTTCCTCCATGCGGGCCCGGTCGCGGGAGTAGTCGAGAAGCTCGGAGACCTTCATCAGCTGCATTCCGGTGAGCTTGTCGACGGCGAAGGAGTAGAAGTTGTCGCGGCGCTGCTCCCCGTCGCTGATGATGTCTACGCCGGCCTCTTCCTGGGCGCGAATGCAGTCGAGGACCTCGCCGTCGGCCACGGAGTTGAACTGGTCCAGGGTGATCTCGCCGGCCTCCTTGCGGCGGAGGGCGCGGACGAGGCCGGTGGAGCGGGGCCAACTTCCGACGACAGTGACGGGAAAGAGGGGAGTTTCGGGCATGGGGACTCCTGCGGGCGTTGCGGATTCGGGTTGGGCCTAACCTTAAAGAGGCGGCGGAATTGTGTCAACGGCGGGGCGTTCCCGGAGGGCGGGGGACGGGATGGGGGACGTTGGGGGATGAATCCCCCAAACCCCCTGGATGTTGGCATAGGCAACAGTTGGGAAGAGGGTTGGATGTGTGTCGATGTCCAGCAAAAAGGTCCGGTTAAGTGCTCAGGGAAAATGTCCATTAGTCCTGTCCTGAGTGGATAGGTAAGCGGCCCGTCTGGCAGTCCGGTTGACGGGCGGAGCCGGCAGTTCCACGTACTTCCTGACCGTGTTTCGGGAAATACCCAGGTCCCTGGCGATGCCCCGTAGGGAGACACCCTGAAGCCTGGCGTGGTGAACGGCTTTCCAAAGGGCCTGCTTGCGCGGGGTAGCCTCCCGGGGCGGTGGAGCATCGGGCCTGGGGGGTTCAGCGTCCTCCTGGCGCTGGGGGACAGCAGCTTCCAGGGTGGCCAGGCGCTGGAGTTGCAATCTGGTGAGGCCGTGCCGTGCCAGGTTCCTGACCACCTGGGCCATCTCCGGGGTGGGCGCCAGCGCGCCGTTGGAAGCTCTCAAGGCGCCGGGCCTGGGCGGAGCTTCCCGATGGGCGATCACTTCCCCATTGTGCTGGACCATGAGCTGGCCATTGCTTTGCTCCAGGACCTCCACCTTGGTCCCGGCATAGCTGGGCCGTTCCTCACTGGGAAGCAACTGGAGGGTACGCCACTGGAACTTGACGGTGTTGTCCCTGGCCACCTGGCGGGTGTGCTTGAAGCAGAGGATCCGTTCCAGGGACAGGGATGAGTCCAAGGAGCGGTAGGCTACCTGGGCCTGCTGGGCCGGGACGCGGAACTGCTGGTTGAACCGGGGCAGAAAGTCCTGCAGCACGGCGTTGGCCTGGTCGATGGTGGCGACGCCAGCCAGCCTTAGCTCGCTGACCAGCCGGTCCTGGAAGGTGCCCGCCATACGCTCTACCCGGCCCTTGGCCTGGGGAGAACGGGCGAAGACCTGCTCAATGCCCAGTTCCTGCATGGCTCGGCTGAAGTGGGTGGCTTCCACCGGCGGCTGGATATGGCGGGGCTTTCCGGCAAACTTGAAGACCCCGTGCCGGTCGCCATAGAGGGCCAGGGGGAGCCCATAGCGACGGATGACCCCTTCCATCAGTTGGAAGTAGCCCCGGGTGTCCTCCCCAGGCTGGAAGACGGCGTTGGCGACCGTGCCGGTGGCATCATCCACGGCCAGCAGCAGAACGAACCGGGGTCCCCGCTCCTCCAGCCAGGCATGGTGGCTGCCGTCGATCTGCAGGAGCATGCCCTCCTGGGGCATCCGCTCACGCCGTACCCGATGTTTGGGTGGACGGTGCCGTCTGGCGCTGGGCAGGCCGTGGCGGTTGAGGAGGCGGCTTACCGTCTGGCGGCTCAGGTGAATGTCCTCTCGTTCCGCCAGCACCTCGGCCAGGTGGCTGTGGTTGAAGCCGGCGTATTTCTCGCTGGCCAGGATGACCACGGCGGAGGCGACCTCTTCGGGAATGGTGTTGCGGGGCTGGCGGCCTCGGTTGCCGTGGACCAGTGCGGCGGCCCCGTCCCTCCGGTAGGCCGCCAGGACTCGCCGGAGCTGGCGTTCACTGATCCCCAGAAGTTCGACCGCCTGAGATCTGGGTAGTTGATATTCCATCACGCTGTTGAGTACCTGGAGTCTGGCTTGCTCTCTCTGGTTCAATGTCACGTCCTTCATAGGCGGACATTTTCCCTGAGCAGTTCAAGCGGACACTATCGTAGAGCATTGACAGGATGTGCACCATAGAATAGCACCATTCTGTGGGTGTTTTGGGGGTGGGGCAACACCGGGGAGGAGGTGGGGGTGATGGAGTTGTGGGGTGGGTATGTCACCCCCATCCTAACCTTCCTGCGTCAAGGGGGCCTTCCTGCGTCAAGGGGGAAGGGATTGTTGTAGGGGGTCGAGTCAGACTTGATGCGATTGCCCGGCGGCTGTCCCGGGAGGACCCCGTGCTAGAATGATCCGGAAACCCCTGGGACCCTGGGAGGGCACGATGCTATCCGAAACCGAACTCCTCAGCCGGATTACGGTGCGGGCCGACGTATTCGGAGGAAAACCGATTGTCCGCGACCTGCGGATCGCCGTGGAGCATGTCCTGGCGATGCTGGCATCGGGAGATTCCGTGGAGGAGATACTTGCGGAGTATGACTTCCTGGAGCCGGAGGACATCCGGGCCTGCCTGGTGTTTGCCCACCGCTCCGTGTCGGGGCAGCAGGTGCATGACCGCACCATGGTGCGGCGAGAGTGATGAGGTTTTTGATCGACGTTTGTGCGTCATCACGGAAACTGAGGGCGGGGTTGACAGATCTGGGGCATGATGTTGTCTCCGCCGTGGAGATCGATCCGAAAGCCTCTGATGAGGCACTGCTGTCCCTCGCTCTGGACGAGCAACGGACCATCATCACCGAAGATAAGGATTTCGGGGAGTTGGTGTTCGTCCACAGGCTGCGACACCCCTGCATTATCAGGTTTGTGGAGATGGGAGTGGACGAAAAGGTTGCCGCCATGAAGGAACTGCTCCGCGAATACGTGGGCTCCATCCGTCAAGGGACTCTCATCGTGGTCACGAGCAGCCGGGTGCGGGTCCGGCAAACCGAGTCGGAATGACGGGGGGATGGGGGCGGGGGCGAGACGCGGGCTGTTAGGGAGGGGTTACGGGGGTCTGGATTCCCGCCCCTTTCCCTCCTCAGTCGCCAGGGGCAGGCTCTGCGCGGGAATGACGGGAAAAAGGGTGAACAGGGGCGGCCCTTCCCCCGTCAAGGGGGAAGGGATTAAGTTGACGGTAATTCAGTCGCAACGACTGGGTTCCATGGATTTCTCACACAGTTTCCTAGAAGGGGGACAGGTCGTTGTGGTCGTCCCCGGAGAATCCGTTGCCGTTGCCGGTGGGTTGGGGGATTATCGTGGGCTGGGCTGGTAGCTGGGTGGCCGGCGACTGTGACCTCTCCGCGGCCAGCTTGTCCGGGGAGACCACCTGGGCCAGGATGAAGTTGGCCACATCCCGGCGCAGCGGCTCCTTCAGGTCGCAGCTCCGCAGGTAGCCGAAGTCCGGGTCCAGCTGGTCGATGAGCTGCTTGATGCGGGTCTGGCCGTGGCGGCTGGCCACGAGGTACTCGACGGTCTGGGGGTCCCGGCCCATCTCCTTCTGCTGCTCCCCCAGCTCTTCCAGTTCCTGCTCGTAGTCCATCTGGTCCACGACGCCCATGGCGTGAAATGCCGCCTTGCGGTGGTTGTCGATTTCTTTCAGCGCCGAGTACAGCGAGAAGACCAGCCGGGACACGGTGTCCAGGTTGGCCGGAATGGCGGCCTGCTTTTCGGAGGCGGCCAGGATTTCCTGCTCGGCCAGGTCCAGGGCGTTGCGCCGGTTAAGCTCCCGTTCCTCCTGCCGCTGGATCTTGGCAATCCTTTCCCGCAGGGCCGGGGCCTGGGAAGCCAGTTGCTCCAGCCGGCTCACTTCCTGTGCGGCTTCCTCGGCCCGCCGCAGCTGTTCCTCGAGCGTCGAAGTGTTCAGGTCTACCATACTCTGTCTCCTTAGGTTTCGTAGTGGATTCTCCCGCGCCCGGGGATGAGCCCCTGGACCGCTCTCCCGACGCAGCCCCTGACGGGAGGGGCAATGGTCAAAGGACGATTACGGTTCCTCCAGCGCCGTTATCCGGCGGCGCCTGGGCTGGTGGCCTGGCCACGGGGATTGGACAGGACTGGCCGGTCTTGCCTGCCAGTCTTGAAGGAGGGCCTTGCAGCCGGGGAATTTCAGTCCCCGGGTCACCTCGTCCACCGCATCACATCCACCTGTCGGGACCTGTTCCAGGGAAACGGCTCCGTTAAAGAACCTGGGAAGGCGGGCCAAATGGCCGCAGTACCGGCCGCTGGGCGCCGTATCTATCGCAGGCTCGTTGGAAACCATTAAAGCGTACCGTCTTCCGGCGGTTCAAGGGATTTGTCAACGGGTATTGGGGAATATTCGGCGGATATGTAAAGCGGCGGCCGGCCCGCTGAATATTCTTCCCCCAATACCGGGAGCGTCGGGTTATAATGCCCCGGTCACACCCACGTCTACCCGTCCAGGTCAACCTGCCCAAGTCAATTTCCTCAAGTCAACTTCCCAAGGAGGGTTCTATGCCCATTGAGCAACTGGCTCCCGAGCTGGAGCAGATAGTTTCGTCCGACGCCGAGATCAGGGAGCTGGGCTCCGGGTTCGGCGGGGACCAGGGCCCGGCGGAGGGGCCGCTGTGGTGGCACGAAGACGGCTATTTGCTGTTCAGCGACATCCAGAACAACTGCCGCATGAAGTGGTCGGAATCGGCGGGGCTGACCGTGGCCCATGCTCCCACCAACCGCTCCAACGGCCTGACCCGCGACCTCCAGGGCCGGCTGCTGGCCTGCGAGCACGACAGCCGGCGGGTGACCCGCACCGGACACGACGGCAGCATCACCGTCGTCGCCAACAGCTTCCAGGGACGCCAGTTGAACCGTCCCAACGACGTGGTGGTCAGGTCCGACGGCAGCATCTATTTCACCGATCCCTGGACCCACCGCCGTCCCCGCGAGCAGTGGGAGCTGACCTTCTCCGGGGTATACCGGGTGTCCCCGGACCTGGGCACCCTGACCCTGCTGGTGGGGGACTTTCTCACCCCCAACGGGCTGGCCTTCACCCCGGATGAAAGCGTGCTCTACGTCAACGACAGCCGGCGGGGACACATCCGCGGCTTCACCGTGGCGCCGGACGGCACCCTGGACCTGTCGACGGACCGGGTGGTGGCCGACCTGACCGGCCCGGAGCCGGGCATTCCCGACGGGATGAAGGTGGACGTGGAGGGGAACATCTACTGCGGCGGCTCCGGCGGGTTGTGGATCATGGACTCGTCGGGCAAGCACCTCGGCACGGTGGTCCACGGCCAGCCCGCCACCACCAATCTGGCCTTCGGCGGCGGCGACTGGAAGACCCTGTTCTTCACCACCCGCGCCACGGTGGGCAGCGTCCAGTGCAAGATCGCCGGGATTCCCGCCCCGACGGACCGATAGCTAAACGGCCGGGTAGCCAGCCAGCCCGGCAACCGACCGCGAATCTGCGAAGGGAGGTAAAGCCATGCCCATCGAGAAGCTTTCCAATGAACTGGACCGCCTGGTTTCCGCGGATGCGGAGATAAAGCACCTGGCCGACGGCTTCGGCGGCGACAGCGGGCCCGCCGAGGGGCCGGTGTGGTGGACGGACGGCGGCTTCTTGCTGTTCAGCGACATTCACAACAGCCGCCGGATGAAGTACACGCCGGAGGGTGAGCTTTCGGTCTACCGGGAGCCGACCAACCAGGCCAACGGCCTGACCCGCGACCCGTCGGGGCGGCTGCTGGCCTGCGAGCACCAGTCCCGGCGGGTCACCCGCGAGGAACCGGACGGGAGCATCACGGTGGTTGCCAGCAGCTACCGGGGAGGACGGCTGAACCGGCCCAACGACGTTATCTGCAAGTCCGACGGCAGCATCTACTTCACCGATCCCGGCTTTCCCACTCCCGGGCTGGACCTGGACTACAACGGGGTGTTCCAGGTGTCGCCGGACCTGGGGACCATCACCCTGATAGTGTGGGACTTCGCCCGTCCCAACGGGCTGGCCTTCTCGCAGGACGAGAGCGTGCTGTACATCAACGACTCCCGGAAGCGGATCATCCGGGCCTTCGACGTGGAGCCCAACGGGATGCCCGCCCTGGCCTCGGACCGGCTGTTCGCCGACCTGAGCGGGGACCGTCCCGGCAACCCGGACGGGATGAAGGTGGACCAGGAAGGGAATGTGTACTGCGGCGGGTCCGGCGGGATCTGGGTGATGGACCCGGAGGGGAACCACCTGGGGACGATTGTCCACGGTTACCCGGGCACCACCAACATGGCCTTCGGGGGCGAGGACTGGAAGACCCTCTACTTCACCACCCGTCACACCCTGGGCAGCATCCGGGTGAACGTGGCCGGGGTTCCGGTGCCATCGCCGGGGGCTTAGGCACGCCCACGCGAGGGGCCGGCGTGTTAATATCCAACCATCCGGCCCGACGCTGCGGCCGGACAATGGGCCAAATGTGCATCCTACAAAGGAATGGAGGAAGTTATGAAACTGCTGAGACTGTCCCGCATCGACCACGAACCCATCGCCACTGCCACGCCCATCGAGGGCTGGACCGGCGGCGAGGTGAGCCGCACCCGCCAGCCGCTGCTTCCCGAGGGGGCCAGCGAGTGGTTCAGCAGCAGCGTGGTCAACTTCGGCAAGGGCTGCACCACCGGCTGGCACACCCACAACACGGACCAACTCCTGGTCATCACCAGCGGCAACGGCATCGTCGCCAACGAGCACGAATCCCACCATGTCAGCGTGGGAGACGTGGTCCAGATTTTGCCGGGGGAGAATCACTGGCACGGCGCCAGGGCCGACTCGTCCATGGCCCACATCACCATAACCGGCATCGTCAAGTAGGTGACGGCAGTCCTTCCGGGGTTCCGGCGGAGCGGGTCTCTTGAGCTCTGAAGAAGCCCGCCCCGACGGGGCCGCGTCCGGGGCCACCCGGGAAACTTCCCGGGCGGCCCGCAATTCTCTTTATGGAGCCGCAGTTGGGGCCGTAGTCCTGCTGGCGGGCGGCGGGCTGCTGCTCTTGGGAAACCTGGGATTTCTGGGGGAGTCCTTCACCACCGGCGGGTTTATCCGCAAGTACTGGCCCATCATCCTCATCTGTGTGGGCCTGTGGCGGTTCGCCGCCGACGGATACCGGCTGGGCTGGAAATCCGGCCCGCTGCTGGCCGTGGGCGCGGCGATGCTGTGCTACAACCTGGGGTGGGTACGGCTGAATCCCCGGTTCATGCTGCCGCTGGCCATAATCGCCCTGGGCGGTCTGGTGCTGTTCATCATCCGGCGTGCGTACCGCCGGAACTGACCTGTGTGTGGGAGGGGCCCCCACTATATATAATGGAAAGGCATCCCAGTCCCACGACACCTTCCCAGACTCCTGGAGGACCACCGTGGCTGTCAAGCTGAAGCCATACGAGCAAGAATGGCTCGATGAATACGAGGAAGCCCTGCGGCAGAAATACGCCGGATTATTCGACCGGCTGTTCACCTTTGACCGGGACGACAGCCGCATTCCGCTGCCGGATTACTCGGTGAATGTGGTGGTGATCCTGAAAAAGGGAGAAAGGGAGACCATCAAGGACATCGAACTTCTGGGATATAATCTCGCCGCGTTGTCCGAAGCCTTCCCTCTCATTTGGGGATATACCGAAGAGGACTGGCAACACCGAAAAAAAGAACACATGCTGCCGTTCCTTCGGTTGCCTCCCGAGGAGTAGGCGCATCGTCAATCAGAATCCGTCGGGCGAATGGAGGCGGGCAATAGAATCCCTGGGTGCTGCTGTTTTGTGCAGGGACGAGGGCTTTTACGCGGATGCGGTCTCCCGGGCGTATTACGCCATTATGCACGGCGCCAAAGCTGTGCTTGAATCCCGGCAAGTTAGCGCCAGGAGTCACGAGGGAGTAAGAAACCAGTTTGGTCTCCACCTGGTGAGAACCGGTCTGATTGAAAGGGAGTGGAGCGTGACCATTGCCGATAGACGTTCCCGGAGGCTATCGGCAGAAATAATCGACAAGCGTCCCTTTCCCACGACTCCTGGAGGACCACCGTGGCTGTCAAGCTGAAGCCCTACGAGCAAGAATGGCTCGATGAATACGAGGAAGCCCTCCGGCAGAAATACGCCGGGGTGTTCGACCGGCTGTTCACCTTCGACCGGGCGGACAGTAAAATTCACCTGCCGAAGTACATGGTCAACGTCGTGGTGATCCTGAAAGAGGGAGACCGCGAGACTATCAGGGGTGTCGAACTCCTAGCGCAAGAACTGGCACTGTTAACCGAGGCGTTTCCGTTCACCCTGGTCTATACAAAAGAAGACTGGGAGTGCCGGAAACGGGAACACAGGCTGCCGTTCCTCCGGCTGCCCCCCGAGGATTAGGCACATCATCGCCCAAAATATGGCAGCGGAATGGCGGCGGGCGGCGGAATGTTTGGGGGCCGCCCGGCTGTGCATGGAAGCAGGTTTTTACGCGGATTGTGTTTCCCGCACATATTACTCCATCATGCATGGGGCGAAGGCAGCTCTGGAGTCCCGGCAAATCAGCCCCACCAGTCATCGGGGGCTACGGAATCAGTTTGGTCTCCATCTGGTGCGGACAGGTCTAATCGAAGCCGAGTGGGGTTTAAGAATCGCTGACTCGTTCAGGGCGCGTCTATCGGCGGATTACGACGCGACAGCCGTGTTTGACGAGACGAAAGCTTGGGAAGCCTGCGAAACTGCCGCCGCTTTCCTCGACCGTATCCGTTTGTTGCTCCCGCCCGAAGTTTCGGGGGGCAGCACTGCCAGCCGCCCCTGAATCTTCCCGGGTGTTCCATTCCTGGGTATTCCAGCGGTTGCCCGACGCTGCGCCTTGGGTTAAGCTCAAGCCGAGCCCGCAGGAGAGGAATCGAATCGGGACCTACCTGCCGTCGATTCAAGAAGCCTGCCGTCAACTCAAGAAGGAGGAAGCGCATGGACTTGGTGGAAGAGCAACTCCGCAACAGCAAGGTCATCGCCGTTGTGGGGCTGTCCGACAATCCCGACCGGCCCAGCTATGGCGTGTCCCGGTACATGCAGGAACAGGGCTACCGGATTATCCCGGTGAACCCGATGATCGAGGAGGCGCTGGGGGAGAAGAGCTACCCGGACCTGAAATCGGTGCCCGAACCCATCGACATGGTGGACATCTTCCGCCGCTCCGAGCTGGTGTCCCCGGTGGTGGACGAGGCCATCGAGGTGGGGGCCAAGTACATCTGGATGCAGGACGGCGTGGAACACGCCGAGGCCGCCGCCAGGGCCGAGGCCGCCGGAATCCCGGTCATCCAGAACGATTGAACCCTCCGCCAGCACAAGCGCCGGTTCGGCGCCAACTAGAAATTATCTCCACGCGGGCGGGGGAAAAGGCATGGCGGCGAGGCCCGGACAGGTCGCCCCGGGGCCAGTCCGGGAAGCACGTTGCGCCTTGACATTCACCCCCTGCATGGTATCATCTATAATCATTCAAAGGTAGAAGTCGTTTACGAAAACCGTCCTGCCAGGGCGGCGGAAAAGCGGCTTTTTCCTGTGTGACTGCGGGAAACCGCAGCCATAGCTCGACGGTCGGCGTCGATATGGGCCAATCGGACGTGAGCGGGCCCTGTCCGGCATCCTGGACAGGTTTCCGGGACAACCGTGGCCCACCAGGGGCAAACCCGTCGAAAGCGAATTAACCACGGCAAAATCAAACAGGAGGACCGGAATGGCAGAACAAGATCTCGCGTTAATGGCTCACCTGATGCGCCGCGCCGGGTTCGGTGCGTCGTATGAGGAACTGGAACGTCGGGCCGCCAAGGGGTACGAAGCGACCGTTGAAGAGCTTCTCAACCCGGAAAGCCAGCCCGACCTGGAAATGGACCTGCTGGAGCGCCGGTTCATCGACTGGAAGGAAATGAACGCCCTGGAAATCAACCAGGCGTACCTGACCTACCGGATGATCAACACGGAGCGCCCCCTCCAGGAGAAGGTCGCCCTCTTCTGGCACGGCATCTTCTGCACCGGCAACTCGAAATGCGAGCATGGCCGTCAGATCCAGCTCCAGTTGGACATGTTCCGCAACCAGGGCATGGGCAAGTTCGACGAGTTGCTCCGGGGCCTGGCCCGCGACCCGGCCATGGTGTTCTACCTGGACAACTGCATGAGCCACAAGGGCGCCATCAACGAGAACTGGGGACGGGAGCTCCTGGAGCTCTTCTCCATGGGCGTCGGCATGGACGATGAGGCCAACTATTCCGAGGATGACGTCAAGGAAGCCTCCCGGGCCTTCACCGGCTGGACCATCACCAACGCCATCCCCCGCTACCCCTATGGGCGCTACGAGGCCCAATTCATCTACAACCGCTATGACCACGACGACGAGGACAAGACCTTCCAGGGCGAGACCGGGAACTTCGATGGTGACGACATCATAAACATCATCTGCAAGCAGCCCTCCGCCGCCCGCTTCGTGGCCCGCCACCTCTACAACTTCTTCGTCGCCGACGAGGTAGAGGTCCCCGCCTGGCAGCGCACGCCGCCCCGGGACCCCGAGACCATCAAGATGCTGGAGGACGTTTACTTCGACACCGGCTACGACGTCGGCGAGATGCTCCGGGCCCTGCTGAACTCCGACGCCTTCAAGAACGCCCGGTTCGAGAAGGTGAAGAGCCCCACCGAAGTCGTCATCGGCACTATGCGCCTGGTCAAGGACTTCACCTCCCCCAAGGTGGGCCTGCAGCCCCTGGCCAACAACATCCGCTACATGGGCCAGGACCTGATGAATCCCCCCACCGTTGAGGGCTGGCACACCGGCAAGGAGTGGATCGACAGCGGCACCCTGGTGGAGCGGATCAACTTCGCCGCCGACCAGGTGGGCAACACCAGCCTCCCCGGCGTCCAGGACATCATCAGCCGCCTCGGCTCCGAGAACGTGAGCGACCCGGCGGCCCTGGTGAACCGGTGCCTGGAGCTGGTGGGCAGCTACCAGCTGGCCGGCGAGACCCTGGAGTACCTGATCGACCACGCCGCCAAGGGCGGCCCGGTCAGCCCCGGCACCGAGGAATACTCCAACCGCGTGGCCGAGATCCTGCAGCTCATCGTGGCGACCCAGGAATACCAGTTCGCCTAGTCGCTCCGGACCAACCCAGAGACTCCATCACTCAAAAGGAGAACAGGACATGACTTCTACCAAGAAAGACCCGGTGCTGGTAGTCCTTCAGCTGTCCGGGGGCAACGACGCCATCAACACGCTGGTGCCCTACGGCGACCCCCTCTACTACGACCACCGGCCCTCCGTCCGCACCCCCGAGGACCAGGTCCTGAAGCTGAGCGACAAGGTCGGCTTCAACCCCAACATGGGCCCCCTGAAGAGGCTCTATGACGAGGGCAAGGTCGCGGTCATCCAGGGCGTTGGCTACCCCAACCCCAACCGCTCCCACTTCCGCTCCATGGACATCTGGCACACCTGCGAGCCCGAGGCCCAGGGGACCGAGGGCTGGCTGGGCCGGACCATCAAGGACATTGACCCCAACAAGGAGAACGTGCTGACCGGCGTCAACTTCGGACGCGGACTTCCCCGCGCCCTGGCCGCCCCCGGCGTTCCCGTCGCCTCCGTCGGCAACCTGGCCACCTACGGCGTGCTGACCGGCATTGACGGCGAGGACCAGCGGGCCGACGCTCTCGACGTCTTCTCCCGCATCTACTCCCCGACCCTGGGACGCGGCATGGTCGTCGACTACCTGTCCCAGACCGGCATGGACGCCCTGAAGGGCGCCGACATCCTGGCCACCGCCCCCGAGTCCTACTCCTCCACCGTGGAGTACGGCGACGACGTGGTGGGACAGTACATGAAGAACATCGCCCAGGTGCACCTGGCCGGGTTCGGCACCCGGGTACTCTACACCACGGCCCCGTACAACAGCTTCGACACCCACGCCGGCGAGCTGATGGCCCACGCCGACCTGTGGACCAAGACCTCCAACGCCATCGCCGACTTCTACGATGACGTCAAGCAGCATGACGCTGCCGACAACGTCGTCATGCTGGTCTTCACCGAGTTCGGCCGCCGGGTCCACGACAACGGCTCCGGCACCGACCACGGTTCCGGCGGCGTCGCCTTCGTGGTGGGCGAGAACATCCAGGGCGGCCTCTACGGCGAGTATCCGTCCCTCGAAGAGGAGAAGCTGCTGGAAGGCGACCTGCACTACAACAACGACTTCCGCAGCATCTACACGACCATTCTCGAGAACCACATGGGCATGGACGCCCAGCCCATCGTGAACGGCAACTTCGAGAAGCACGCCTTCATCTAAGCCAACGCCAATCCGCCTTCCCCCGCCTCATCATGTGGGGGAAGGCGCCGGAAACCATCACATTCGCGAGGTGAGAATGACTACTCAGACTCTGAGTGTAACCCTCCAGTACGACAAGACCATCGGCCGCGCCGAGTTCGGCGGGCCGGGGTTCCGCAACCCGGTGGCGGTGGCTCTGGGCGAAGACGAGACGATGTACGTGCTCAACCGCTCCTACGACTACCGCCCCGACGGCAAGCGGATCACCATCTGCACCGTTGACGAGGACTATGTTGGCGAGTTCGCCCGCGGCGTCACCACCCAGGGCGACGGCGAGCCCGTGGCCTGGGACGGCGCCCTGATCTGGCCCACCGCCATCGCCCTGGACAGCGAGGGGACGGTCTACGTGGCCGACGAGGCCCTGGACCGCATCTCCATCTACACTCCCGACGGCGATTACCTGCGCAAGTGGGAACGCTCCGGCTCCGGTCCGGGCGAGTGGGACCATCCCTCGGGCCTGGCCTTCGGCAAGGACGACGTCCTCTACATGGTGGACAGCAACAACAACCGCATCCAGAAGCTGACCAAGGACGGAGAGTTCATCTCCCAGTGGGGCAGCGAGGGCAGCGGCGACGGCCAGTTCAACATGCCCTGGGGCATCGCCCTGGACAAGCACGACAACGTCTACGTAGCCGACTGGCGCAACGACCGCATCCAGAAGTTCGACAGCGACGGCAACTTCCTCATGGCCTTCGGCTCCTCCGGGGACGGTGAGGGGCAGTTCAACCGTCCGACCGACGTGGCCGTGGACCCGGACGGCGACATCTACGTAGCCGACTGGAACAACGACCGGCTCCAGGTGTTCGACCCGGACGGCAACTTCCTCACCATGACCACCGGCGAGGGGACCCTGTCCAAGTGGGGCACCAACAAGCTGGACGGCGGCAACCCCGAGATGTGGCACGAGCGCGCCATTGCCCAGGGCATCGAGCGCGAGAAGGACTTCTGGGGTCCCGTCGGCGTGGCCTGCGACCAGCAGGGCCGCGTCTTCGTGGTCGAGTCCGCCCGCTCCCGCATCCAGATCTTCCACAAGCAATACCCCGTGTTCTACGCACCGGGCGAGAACGGCGCCAGCGGCCGCCTGTAATCCGCCGGCAGCGCAGACCACTCTCCGGCGCAACACCGGAAAAATCGCCCCGCCCATCCGCAAGGATGGGCGGGGTTGTCTTGTTTCCAATACGGGGAGGCGTACCCGTATTACGGTTACATAGGACTCGTTCCCGCGCCGTCCAGCGTCCTGCCCGCTTTGTGATACAATATACCTTTAACGCCCCTTTCCGGGAGAGAAGCCCTTGGCCAGCCAGTCCCAGGTAGTTGATCTGCTCAAGCCACTGGGGATCCGATTGACCCCCCAGCGGCTGGCTATCGCCGAAGTCGTCATCAACTCGGCGGACCACCCCACCGTGCGCGAGATTTTCGAGCGGGTGCGGGCCTTCTTCCCCTACGTGACCATCGCCACCGTCTACTCCACCCTGGCCACTCTGGAACAGTCGGGAATCGTCCGCGAGCTGCCCTTCCAGAAACACTCGCGCTACGACGCCAACCTGGAGCCCCATGCCAACCTGGTCTGCATCGGCTGCGACTCGGTGATTGACGCCGAGGTGAGCCTGGACCTGGTGGCCGAACTGGAGCACCAGGTCACTGCTGAGTCCCAGTTCCAGGTCTCGTCCCAGCGGGTCGACTTCTACGGCTGGTGCTCCGGCTGCGACCCCGACCGTAACTAGCGCCCTCCGGGCCTGCTTCCCCCCTGCCCCTGTTAGAATAGCCCTCACCGGCCCCGCGGCCGTCTCCAACCTGTGCCGGGACCGGGGCTGTTCCTCATGGCCTCCTTAACGCAGATCAGCCTGACCAATTTTCGCGGCTTTTCCCAGCTGGACCTGGACCTGCCGCCGGGCATCGTCGTGCTTTCCGGGGGCAACGCCCAGGGCAAGACCACGCTGCTGGAGGCCGCCTATATCCTGGCTATCGCCCGTTCCTTTCGCGCCGAGAACGAGCGGGAGGTCGTCAGCTTCCGGGCCGGGGCCGCGGGAGAGCAGGCACTGGTCCTGGGCACCGCCGAGACCAGGACGGGACGCATATCCCTGGCGGTTGGTTACCAGCCGGTCAGCAGCCCGCGGCCGGCCATGAGGGATGGCGAGAACTCCGGCGGCTCACCCGGCCGCGCCGGTCTGGGCTACTCGGTGCGTAAGCAGGTCCGGGCCGACCGTCAGAGGAAAACCGCCGCCGGCCTGGTCGGACTGATGGGCGCGACTCTCTTCCACGCCGGGGACGTGGACCTCATCTACGGCTCGCCGTCGGAGCGCCGCCGCTACCTAGACATCCTGATCTCCCAGGCCGACCCCGTTTACATCCGTTCGCTGCAGCGATGCCAGCAAGTGGTCCGCCGGCGCAACCGGCTGCTGCGGATGGTGCGGGAAGGGCGGGCCGCTTTCGACGAGATGGAGTTCTGGGACCGGGAGCTGGTCAAGGAAGGGGCCTGGATCACCTGGCGGCGGCGGCGGGTGATGCAGCGCCTGTCCGGCCTGGGCGGAGAGCACCACGCCCAGCTTGGTGAGGTGGGGGATGAGTTCCGCCTGGAATACCATCCCAGCGTTCCCGGCGGCGACGACCTGGCGGCCACCGAGACCGGGTTCTGGGAGAAGCTGGCCGAGGCCCACCAGCGGGAGCTGGCCACCGCCACCACGGTGGTGGGGCCCCACCGGGATGACTTCCGGCTGCTGGTCAACGGCCTGGACATGGGGACCTTCGCCTCCCGGGGAGAGGCCCGCACCCTGGCGCTGACCCTCCGGCTGGCCGAGGCATCCTACCTGTGGGAGGCCCGGGACGACGAGCCGGTGCTCCTGCTGGACGACGTTCTCTCCGAGATGGACGGGCAGCGGCGGCGGCGGGTCCTGGACAAATTGACCAGGTACCAGCAGGTCCTCATCACCACCACCGACGCCCAGTTTCTCCGGGAGCACCTGGGAGACGGCGCGACCTACCTGGCCGTGGCCGATGGGAAGGTATCTGCCGAAGACCAGGCTTAGACGGACCGGGCCTAGTATCCTGGAAAACCAGCTTTGAGGGGGGCGCCAATGCACAAGTACGAGGTAATCATCTACTGGAGCAACGAGGACGGCGTTTTTGTCGCCGAAGTCCCGCAACTGCCGGGTTGCGCCGCCCACGGAGAAACGCAGGGGGAGGCGCTGAAAAACGTTAACGACGCGGTTGAACTGTGGATTGAGACCGCCCGTGAATTCGGTGACCCCATCCCTGAACCCAAGGGGGAGCGGTTGATGCTGGCTTGACCGTCACCCGGCTCTGGCGTCGAGAATGGTCCGCACCAACTCCCTTATATCGGGCAGGTACGTTTCCATGTCTTCCTGCTCGATGGAATCGTTGTAGAAGTTGCCGTGGCACGCCTGCGCGATGCCAAACGCCATCCTGATAGAAGGGTTCCCCAACCCTTCCGCCAGGTCCAGGACGGCCCGGCGGCGGTGGTGGTACCTGCCGTGGGGCAGCCCGTGGCTCTCGCAGTAGGCCCTCAGGGCCTGGCTGGTGGCCCCCCAAAGCTTTTCCCCGCCCTGGGGAAGATCGCCTGCTTCAATCTCCCGCTGGGCATCTTCCAGCATCTTCAGGGCCAGGTCAGTGTGTTTCTCGATAATTGTCTTATCGCCTGCCATCGGTTGTCCTCATAGTCTACCGCCGATTATACACCCCGTCCCCACCCTAATAAGGTATACTGCCCGCATCTGATCCCCAGGAGCCCGCCCTTGCTTGGCAACCTCTCCCCTTCCGGTTCCCGCCGCCCCGTCTTCTTTGGCTGGTACATCGTTGCCGCCACCGTCTTTATAGCCTTCATCGGAGTCGGCGCTCGCCAGGGGTTCGGCGTCTTCGTCGTCCCCATGAGCGACGACTTCAACTGGAGCCGCAGTAGCATCTCCTTCGCCGCCTCCCTGGGATTCCTCCTCAACGGCATCGTCCAGCCCTTCATCGGCGGGGTCTTCGACAAGTTCGGGGGCCGGCTGGTTATCACCGGCGGCCTCATCGTCGTGGGCCTCTCCACCTTCTCCCTGGCATTCACCTTCCACCTGTGGTTCCTCATCTTCATGTTCGGAGTGGTCAGCTCGGTAGCCCTGAGCGCCATATCCATCACCACCACCGGCGCCCTCCTGAGCAAATGGTTCCGGCGGCGGCGGGGCACGGTTATGGGGCTCAACTCCGCCGGAGTGTCCATCGGCGGCCTGATCATGGTCCCCTTCGCCATGTACCTGCTCCAGGCGACCAACTGGCAGGTCACCTGGGCTGCCCTGGGGTTGCTGGTCCTGTTCATCGGCGCTCCCCTAGCCTGGCTGTTCATCCGGGACGACCCGCAGCAGATGGGACTCCACCTCGACGGCGACACCGACGCTTCGGGCGGCCCCGGCGGCCGTACCCGCTCCGGGCGCGGCCCCTTGGACACCGACCGATGGCGGGACTCGCTGAAGAGCATGCCCATGTGGCAGATGACCCTGTCCTACTTCGTCTGCGGCGCAACCACCGCCACGCTGGCGGTCCACTTCGTCCCCCACGCCCTGAACCTGGGAGTGTCGCCCAGCATGGCGGCCCTGGCCTTCGGCTACATGATGGCCCTCAACGCCCTGGGAGCCGTCGGCGCAACCATGATTTCCGACAAGGTCGGACGGAAGAACCTGCTGGCCTTTACCTACTTCCTGCGGGGCTGCGCCTACATGCTCCTGGTTTTCGTCCCCGGCGAGCCCAGCCTCTGGTTCTTCGCCTCGGTGGCGGGACTTTCCTGGATCGCCACCGCGCCGCTGACCTCGGCCCTGACCGCCGATGTCTACGGTCTGCGGGCCATCGGGACCATCAGCGGGATATCCTTCATGTTCCATGCGCTGGGGAGCTTCGTGTTCATCTGGCTGGCCGGGTTCCTGTTCGACCTGACCGGTTCCTACAACCTGCCCTTCGGCATCGCCGGGGCGCTGCTCTTCCCCGCCGCCCTGTCGGCCTTCACCATCCGGGAGCGCAGGTATTCCTCCCGCTACGCGGCCCAGCCTGCGGCGGTGGGAGCGGGAGACTGACGCCTCATGGGCTGGTCCGTCCTGCTGGCCCTGCCGCTGCACCACGACGAGCCGGCCGATCCGACGCTGCTGGAGTGGGCCAAGGGCCTGTTGGACCACCTCTTCGGCGGCGGCCCGTGGCTGATGGTGGCCATCCTCAGCGCCCTCATCCTGGCTTTGCCTGTGGGGGTGGTGTTCTTCTACTGGACTCAGCACCGGCTGGCCGGCGGCGGTGTCCCGGCTGAGTCCCCGGAAAACCCGGGTTGACTCTGGGTTGCGGGTCAATTGGAATACCGGTGGACGGCATCCCGTACTATTCGTTGAGACCTCTTCTCAGGTCGTGAAAACCCGAAGGAGTGGAGACGCAGCCCCGTGACTACCCAATCCCTCTTCGCGTCCCTCGCTGACGTGGAAACCGGCGTCTACGCGGTGTCATCGGACCAGACGATTTTGTTCTGGAACCGGGGAGCGGAACGGATTCTTGGAATGGGGCTGGATGAGGCGGTCGGCCGGAAGTGCTACGAAATAGTCCAGGGGGTTGTCCCCGGAGGCATCACGCCGGAGTGCCGGCAGGGGTGCCCGTCAATGCGGCGGCTCCGCGAAGGCAGGGTGCCGGAGGCGACCCGGTTGCGGATGATGTGCGCGTCGGGGGAGCGTAAGCTGGTCTCGGTCACTCCGGTGGTGGTTGGGGGGAGCCCGCAGGAACCCGCCGTCGTGATGCACCTGTTCGTGGAAACACCGGGCGGGGCCGAGGATGGTGGTGCTCAGGGTTCGTATTCGGGAAGGTATGGGGAAGGCGGGACACTGCCCACCGCGGACCCGCTAGCCCGGAGGAAGGCGCTGACCGCCCGGGAGATCGAGGTGCTGCAACTGGTGGCCCTGGGCTGGAGCGCGCCCCGCATAGCGGATCATCTGGAGGTCAGCCACCACACGGTGCTGAACCACATCCGCCACTTCCGGGGCAAGCTGGATGCCTCCACCAAGCTGGAGGCGGTGGTCACTGCCATCCGTTTGGGCATTCTGCCGTCGCCCTGACCATGGCATAAAGAGAGCACCTATCCGAAAGCTGGATAGGTGCTTTTCCTCTCGGAAATGTCTGTCCGCTTGGACCTGCGGTGTCACCCGCCAATGAACCGGCTGGCAATCACCGTCACGATTACCCCGCCTGCAGCGGCGAGAATCGTGTAGAACAACCGGTCAACACGCTGGTTGACCCCTTCCAGGCCTGCTCTGAACTCCTGCCGTTGCTCATGCAGGGTAGACCTCATCTCCTGCAGACCGGACCTCATCTCCTGCTGTTGCTCATGCAGGCTGGACTTGATCTCCCGCTGCCCCTCCAGCAGGGCCGCGGTCGCCCCTTCCAGGCGGCCGATGGCCCGCCACATGTCTGCGTTGACCGGGTTGCCGGGGTCGGTGTCCGTTACCATTCAATCATCCCTTTAGACTTGCGGTGTCACCCGCCAATAAACCGGCTGGCAATCACCGTAGCGACCACGGCGCCTCCTCCTGCAAGGATCACGTAGAACAACCGGTCAACGCGTTGGTTGACCGCCTGCAGGCTGGACTTGATTTCCCGTTGCCCCTCGAGCAGGGCCGCGGTGGCCCCTTCCAGTCGGCCAATGGCCCGCCACATGTCGGCGTTGACCGGGTTGCCGGGGTCGGTGTCCGTTACCATTCAATCATCCTGGGACCAATATCCTGGGACGGGCGCCGGATGCCCTACATCATGAACTGGATCAACCGCTCGCACTGCTCGTCGGTCAACCCCAGCGGGCGGGCCGAGATTGACTGCCCATCGTCCAGGATCGGCTCCCGCTGGTCCAGGCTCTCCTGCGAGCCCACCTGCAGGAACAGGCCGGTGTAGATGGTATCTCCCCACGCCATCGCCTTCTCGCACGCCGTCTTCCAGTCCGTCGTGTCGTGCCCCTCGTCTTCCAGCTTCTGCACGCGGTCCTTGAAGAAGGGATGCCCGTTGTCGTGGTTGAAGGTCACGCAGGGACTGAAAATGTCAATCAGGGCGAATCCCTTGTGCTGGATGCCCCCCTTGATCAGTTCGGTAAGGTGCCGGATGTCGCCGCTGTAGCCCCGGGCCACGTAGGTGGCGCCGTTCATAATCGCCGACGTGATGGGGTTTATCGGCATCTCCACGCTGCCGAAAGGGGTGCTCTTGGTCTTCATCCCGTCCCGGCTGGTGGGAGAAATCTGGCCCGTCGTCAGCCCGTAGATCTGGTTGTTCATCACCACGTAGGTCAGGTCGACGTTGCGGCGGGCGGTGTGGGTGAAGTGGTTGCCGCCAATGCCGTACCCGTCCCCGTCGCCGCCGGTGGCGATGACGTGCAGGTTGTGGTTGGCCATCTTCGCCCCGGTGGCCACCGCCAGGCTGCGCCCGTGGAGGGTGTGCATTCCGTAGGCGTTGATGTACCCGGGCAGGTTGGACGAGCAGCCTATCCCGCTGACCACCAGGATTTCATGGGGCCGCAGTCCCAGCTCGGAGCACGCCCGCTGCAGGCTGTTCAATACTCCAAAATCGCCGCAACCGGGGCACCAGTCGGGGTCAACCTTCCCTTTGAAGTCCCGGGCCGTCAGTTGGATCGGTTGGCCTTCGGCTACGGTAGTGGTCATTGGTTCACCTCGTTTTGCGATCTCTGTTTTGCGGTCTCTCGAAAAGTCCCCGCCGCGATTGCGGCTATACGATGACTTCCTGGTATGGCACGTAGTGGTTGGTCTTGCCGGCCAGTTGCTCCATCACCCCGTCCACCACGTGGTGGGGCATGAACGGCTCGCCGTCGTACTTGCGGATATGCCCGTCGGGAGCGTATCCGCTCTCGCTCCGCAGGTACCGGGCAAACTGGCCGGAGTAATTGTTCTCTACGATTATCACCTTTTGGCAGCCTTCCAGTGTCTCCCGGATGGCTTCGCCGTTCAGCGGTATCAGCCACCTCACCGCCAGTTGATTCGCCGTGACTCCCTTCTCGGCCAGCTGCTCCACCGCTTCCCTTATGACGCCGTAGGTCGACCCCCATCCTACGAGAGTGACCTCTGCGCCCTCCGCGCCTTCCAGCTGCGGCGCGGGTACATCCTGCGCGATGGTCTGGAACTTGCGGGCCCGCTTTTCCACCATCTGCCGCCGCTTGTGGGGATGGGTGAACTCGTCGCTGATGAGCACCCCGTCCTCGTCGTGTTCGTCGGTGGCGGCGACATGGACATAGCCCTCGGTTCCCGGGACTGCCCTCGGCGATATGCCCGTCTCGGTGTCCAGGTACCTCTGGTAGCCATTGCTGGCCTGGTACCCGTTGCTTGGCTTGTGTTCGGTTATCAGCTCACCCCGGTCGATAACCGGGTGCATGTCCACATCCCCGGGATCGAACGAGAAACGCCCTTCTGAAATCAGCAGGTCCGAAATCATGATCCCCGGGCATTGCGCTCTGTCCGTGTAGTTGAACAGCTCCGCGACGGTGTGGAAGGCGTCCAGCGCGTCCCTGGGAGCCACCACGAACCGCTCGTAGTCGCCCTGGCTGGCGCCCAGCGCCTGCCATAGGTCTCCCTGCTCTGTCTTGGTGGGAACACCAGTCGACGGGCCTGCCCTCTGCACGTTGACGTACACCACCGGAATCTCCATCATGCCGGCCGCTCCAACGGCCTCCGTCATCAACGCGAAGCCTCCGCCGGAGGTGCCGCACATCGCCCTGGCCCCGGTGTGGGCTGCCCCGATCACCATGTTGGCCACGCCAATCTCGTCCTCCACCTGCCGCACCATGATTCCCAGGTTCCGCGCGTTCTGCGCCATCCAGTGCAGGATGCCGCTGGAAGGGCTCATGGGATACGCGGCGTAGAACTTCACCCCGGCGCAGGCGCCGCCCATGGCGATGGCGTCGTTTCCCGCCCAGACTCCCAGCGGCTTCCCTCCCCGCGGCAGCGCCTTGGCAAACGGCTCGAAGTGCTCCCCGGCGTAGTCGAAACCAGCCTTCGCTACATCTATGTTCTGGGTGACGATCGCCTCCCCCTGCCGGCGGAACCGCAGCGCCAGGCTCTCCTCCAGGACGTCGAACTCCAGCCCCATCAGGGATGCTACCACTCCGACGGCAATGGTGTTCTGCACCAGCCGGTTCCGGCTCTCGTTCATTTCCCCTACCGGTATCGGGCAGAGCTGGGCCCCGGGATTGACCTCCCCGGGCTGGATCGTATCCGAGTTATATACGACGCGCGTGCCATCACCCATCAGGTTCAGGTGACGGTCCATCGTGTCCTGGTTGAGGCACAGCAGCAGGTCCAGCCGGTCCCCGTGGGTGTAGATCTCCTCGTCGGAGATCCTGACGGTCAGGAAGATGTGCCCGCCTCTGATGATAGACTGGTAGGCGTTGTAGGTGTTCAGGTGGAGCCCGCGCCGCACGAAAATGCGGGCCAGAATGTCACCCGGAGTGGCGATCCCCTGTCCGGCTTCACCGCCAATCCCGATGGAAAGATCGTAGTTCCGAGGGGCCATCTGCAACTCCTGGGCGGGACCACTAAGGTGCCAAGTCTAATGAATAAAGGTCCCGCGAATACGGCGAACTTCGGGCCTGGAATCCCTCAGCGGCCGCCTGTTTTCGATTGAGTGCCGGGGGGCCGTCGTTGTGCGTGCTGGGGACTGCCCCGAATCCTGCGGTTTTGGATACCCGCGGCGCTGGTACAGTCATGCCCAAGTCTACTACTACGGCTGTTCCTAGACAAGGTTGACGAAGCGGGAGACTTGTAAAACCAGTCCCTCCCGTCACCCCCGCGCAGGCGGGGGCCCAGACCCCGGTAAGTCCTTCCCCACAACCCCGTCTCCTGCACCCAACACCTCTCCCATCCCCCATGTAGGCGGGGGCAGGAATCCAGACCCCCGTAGCCGTTGGGCTGTGCAAACGGAGCGCGCGACCCTTAGAACAAACGGAACTCTGCCGGTCTCCGGTTGGCCGGCGCCTTCGCGGGTAGTAGAATGGGGTGGCCCACTCATATCCCGGGGGACCTGAATATGCCCGGCACCTCCTCGGAAGAATCGCGCTCGGAAGAATCCTGCTTGGAAGACTCCCGCGCCTGCCTCGAATCCCTGCAGTCCATTCTGGGAGAAATGGGTTCGGTTATCGTCGCCTTCTCCGGCGGCGTTGACAGCGCCCTGCTGTCCGTGGTCGCTCACCGGGTATTGGGGGACCGCGCTCTCGCCGTTACCGCGGTATCCCCTGCCCTGGCGTCCCGGGAGTTGGAGGAAGCGCAGGACCTGGCCCAGCGTTTCGGCTTCCCCCATCGCATCATCAACACCGCGGAGATGGAACGGGAAGGGTACGTTGCCAACACTTCCCAGCGGTGCTACTTCTGCAAGACTGAGCTGTACACCCACCTGGGCCGCCTTGCCTCTGACGAGGGCTACCAGTGGGTGGCGAACGGGGCCAACACCGACGACCTGGGCGATTACCGCCCTGGATTGCAGGCCGCTTCCGAGCACCGCGTCCGCAGCCCCATGGTCGAAGCGGGCATGTCCAAGGACCTGGTCCGCTCCATCGCCCGGACCCTCGACCTGCCGGTCTGGGACAAACCCGCCCAGCCGTGCCTCTCCTCCCGCATCCCCTACGGGACGCCGGTTACCGTTGAAACCCTCTCCCGAATCGAGCAGGCGGAGGACTACCTGCGCGGCCTCGGCCTGCGGGAAGTGCGGGCCCGCCACCATGACCGGGTCTGCCGCATCGAGGTTGGCGAAGACGAAATGGACCTGGCCATGGCCCACCGCCGCGAGATAGCGGCCGCACTCAAGAAACTCGGATACCTCTGGGTGTCCCTCGACCTCACCGGGCTCCGCTCCGGCAGCCTCAACCTCCAGCTCGGCGAATCCCGCCGCAGCGCCATCCCGTCTCCCTGATCCCATGCCGGCCGCCGCCTACTTCCAGTCCATCGGCGGCGCCAGCGGCGACATGCTCCTGGCCGCCTGCCTCGACGCCGGCGCGCCCCTGGAAGTGGTGGTCCGTGAACTGGACAAGCTGGGGTTCTCCGGCTATTCCCTCCAGTCGGCCCCCGCCGTCCGCCGCGAAGTGCGCGGCACCCACCTGTCCGTCTCCCTGGACCAGGTCCCCGAGAAGTTCCGGCGCCTTACTCCCCAGGCCCAACTCGACGCCGTCGCCGACAGCACCCTCTCCGAAACAGTCAAGGCCAGCGCCTCCCGGGTCCTCTCCGCCCTCTGGAAAGCGGAAGCCCGGGTCCACGGAGAACCCGAGCAGGCCCTGGAGCTGGAGGAGCTGGGCACCCTGGACACCCTCATTGACGTGGTCGGGGTGGCCGTCTGCCTCGAATACCTGGGAGTGGAACAGGTCTTCGCGGCCCCCCTGGTGCTGGGCGAAGCGCAACCCCCCCGCTGGCCCAACGGATACTCCAACCCGGCTCCCGCCACCCTGGAGCTGGTCGCCATGGCCAACGCTCCAACCGCCGCCGACCGCCCCATCCACCGCGGGGCCGGCGAACTCACCACGCCCACCGGAGCCGCCATCCTGACCACCCTGGCCAGTTTTCAGCGTCCCGCCATGTCCGTCAGCCGGATCGGTGTCGGCCTGGGGACCAGGGACCCGGAAAACTTTCCCAACGCCGTCCGCCTCTGGTTGGGACAGGTGGCCGGAAACCCCGCCGGGGCCGCCCGGTCCCAGGTCGTCCTGCTGGAGACCAACTTGGACGACGCCACCGGCGAGATGCTCGGCTACGTCCACGAGCGTCTCTTTGCCATCGGCGCCCTGGACGTGTGGCACACCCCCATCCAGATGAAGAAGAACCGCCCCGGCGTCCTCCTGTCCGCCCTCGTCCCCCAGGACCTGGAGCCCGCCGCCGCCGACCTGATCCTGGCAGAAACCCCCACCCTCGGCGTCCGCACCCGCCTTGTCGACCGTTACGTGGCCGCCCGGGAAAGCCGGTCCATGTCCACCGAGCTGGGTACCGTCAGCGTCAAGATCAAGTCCCTCCGCGGCCGTCCTGTCAGCGTTTCCCCCGAATTCGACGACTGCCGCCGCATCGCCCTCGAATCGGGGCTTCCCCTGCCCGGCGTCTTGCAGCGTGTCACCGAGCAGGCCCGCCGGCAGTTCCTGGAACCCTGACCCCTTGGGGTCTTTCAATTCTCTGAACAAGTCCCTTCTCCCCTTGGTTTGACCGCCCCAACGCGGGAGACTAACATTCATGGTGGCTCTGACTGGGCGCGATGACAGTGAAAGGGCTAATTCGGGATTGGAAGCACTAAAGCGGTTTGGCCGTATCGATGTCCGCGTCGAGTATGTGACTGACGGAGATACCGTCCGCGTCCGGCGTCTCGACAACGGCCGAATCCTCCGAGTCCGCCTCGCTATGATTGACGCCCCGGAAGACGGGCAACTCTTCTACCAAGAATCCACCGACTATCTCGAAAGCATCGCAGGGGGCCAGACCTTTACGTTGGTCGTGGTGCAGCCCTCGGATCGCTACGGCCGGGTGGTTGGCATTCTCGCGGTAAGCGATGCTCCGTCCATAAACCGACAAATGGTAGCGGCTGGTTGGGCTTTCTATTATTCACAATACGACCAAGACGACCGCATCAGGCAAGCCGAGAATGAAGCGCGCACCTGGCGGAGGGGGATGTGGGTCAGCGGAGACCCTGGGACTCGCCCTTGGGTTTGGAGGCAACCCGGCTTGGAGCGTCCTTCACCACGACCGCTCCCGAGTCCCTCCCAACCGACCCCAAGTCCTCCGCTCAGGAGGCGGGAGGCAGCGCGCAAACCGATTCCCGTACCAGTCCGCAACACCGACTCAGATAATGACCAGGGGAGTGGCTTCGGAATAGTCGCCTTTGTCTTGGTGGTGTCCTTGCTCCTTGCCCTTGCCCGCGCTTGCGAGTGAGGGTTGAGATTGTTGCAACGAATTGGCTGACCCACGGACGGCATGAGTAGGCCATCCGCCGCAAGCAAACCGAACCGGGGTGAGAAATCAATTCTCACGCGCTATAAGATGTTGCCCGTTCCCCGCCCATCTCCCTCGTCCCGCCGGATGACATACCTCGTTCTGCGCTTCGTCTTGCTGGTCGGCGCCGTCATGGCGCTGCTCCCCGCGACGCTGCATGGGCAGGGGTACCAACCCATCCGCGTCATCGAGGAAGGCCACGCCGTAACCTTCCCCGGCGGCCTCCGGGTCTCTCTCACCGCCGAGAGCGAGTGGGAGATTACCGATATCCGCATCCTGTACCGGCTCAAGGGATCGGGCCCGTGGTTCAGCGGTTCCGCCCGTTTCGCTCCCTCCCGCCGGGTCAGCGCCGCCTTTGATGGAATCATCGCCCCCGGCGGCTACATTCCTCCCGGCACCACCATCGAGTACCGCTGGGAAATCGAAGACTCCGAGGGATACTCTCTCGACACCGTCCCCCGCGACATCCTTTACACCGACACCCGGTTTGACTGGCAGCAGGTGCAGTCGGGCCCCCTCACCCTCCAGTACCACGACCGCTCCTCGTCCCGCGCCGCCCGGGTGGTCGCCCAGGCGGCGGACGACCTGGGATATGTCCAGGAGATGCTCGGTTTGGATGCCGTCCAGCCCATGCTCGGGATCGTCTACAACCGCTTCGAGGAAGCCGCCCCCGCCTTCCCCAACCGGGCGCGGACTGTAAGCCGGCAGCAGGTCTTTCACGGGTTCGCCTTCCCTTCCCAGCGCGTTTTCCTCGGTATCGGACTGGACCGGGACCTGCTGGTCCACGAGTCGGCCCACCTGATGTTCAGCCAGAAGCTGGCCGGAGCTTCCTACCCTGCACCCGCGTGGCTGGAGGAAGGTTTCGCCAGCTACGTGGAACCCGGCGCAGCCCCCCGCAGCGGCCGCAGCCTCGCGGAGCAGGGACCGCCCCTCGCCGCCATGGCCGCCGTCTCCGGCACCCCCGGCAACATCCGCATCTTCTACCTCAAGTCGGAAAGCGTCGTCGCCTTCCTCATCGAGGAACACGGCACGGCTTCGTTCCGGCATTTCCTGGACGGGTTGACTGACGGCCTGTCCACCGACCAGGCCCTGCTGGCCACCTACGGCTTCGACACCCCCGGACTCGAAGCCCGCTGGGCGGCCAGCGACCGGGGCGTGTCCGCCGGAAGTGCGTCCGGTGGAAGGTCCGGTGGAAGCGGCCAGGGATTGGACGCCAACTCCCTCTTCCTAACCTTCAACGCCGCCATGCTCGGCGGCCTCATCCTGCTGGTCATGGCCGCCTGGGCCGTCCAGTACGCCCTCCGCAAACTCCGCTCCCGCCGCGAGGAAGACGAATGGGAGGATCTGGGCCCGGACGATTGGAAAAGCTGACCGCCTTCCGGCCTTGCCCGGCGACGGAGGGCGCGGCCCTTGGTCAGTATCGCTTGGCCACCACCGGTATCAGCTCATTGTTCACCGGGTCCACGGCGAGCAGGGCGTCTTCCAGGGTGATTACCCCCAGCAGGCTGGGCTCTCCCTCTTCAGCGAAGATGACGGGGGTGATGAGTTCAGCTCCCTCCACCCTGATTCTCGCGTAGCCGACCTGGACGGGTTGCTCGCTGCCGTCGGCCAGCCGTGAGGCGATGGTCCTCTCGGCCGCCACTCCCAGGGCCTGCAGCATTCCCCGGGGCAAAGCCGTGTAGGTGGAGCCGGTGTCCACCTCGACCTCCACTCTCTGGAAATTCCTCCCCTGGAGGTCTCCCACTTCTATTGTTGTAAATACCGTTCCCATTTCGCACCGTCCGTTGGCCGTATTTTCTTCTCCTGTGGGGGGTATTGCAATTGTCTGCTTGGGTATCCTTCACCTCTTTCCCTGTTTCTGGTATGCTCTTGCCGTCATTGCGAACTCGGACATTGCGAACTCGGAAGCAGCCGGCGCCGGGGCCGTCCCATCGTCCATCAGACCCCTGGCGCACCAGCCAAGAACTTGAGGAGGCCCCGCCTTGTACCAGACCATCAGCGACGAGACCTTTGCCGCCCTCCAGCAGATCGACGGCCCCAGCATCTGCAACGCCATCGAGGGGTTCAACTACCGCTCCAAGGCCGAAGGATTCATGGGCCCCGAAATCCGCTCCATCTACGACGACCTGCCCCCCGCCCTCGGCTACGCCGTCACCGGCGTCGTCAGCTCGGTGCGCCCCGAAGGCCGCAACGTCGCCCGCGAGGAATGGTGGGACCTGATCGCCTCCGTGCCGGGCCCCCGCTTCATCATCCTCCACGACATGGACAGTCCCCCGCTGGGCGCCTACTGGGGAGAGGTCCAGGGCAACATCCACAAGGCCCTTGGCGCCGTCGGAGTAGCCACCGACGGAACTGTCCGCGACCTCGACGAAGTCCGCGGCCTCGGGTTCCACTTCTTCGCCAAGGACATCTGCGTCTCCCACGCCTATACCCACCTGGTGGAAATCGGAATACCCGTTACCGTTGGCGGGCTGACCGTCAACACCGGCGACCTCATCCACGGGGACAAGCACGGCGTCAGCCACATTCCCTTCGAACTCGCCGACCTCATCCCCGCCAAGGTGCAGGAAATCGCCGACTACGAGGCCAAGACCATCAGCGTCTGCCAGTCTCCCGATTTTTCCATGGAGGCCCTCAAGGAAGTCGCCAAGATTACCCGACCCTATTAGTTGTCTGGCCGCGCATCCCAGGAACGGCGGGAGTGTACTGCGGCCCACCCTGTATATTAGACGGATGAATTTGACGGTCTGTAACCAATGAAATCACCGGCCACTTTGCTTGCTAGACTCCCCTGGCTGCTGCTTCCGGCCATGTTGCTCCTCGCCGGATGCCTCCTGTTGGAGGACCCGGAAGCCCCCGACGAGGCCCCGACCGGCCCGCCTCCCGTATCGGAACAAGCCACCCCCACGCCCGTGCCTGCCTCCGGCTCTCCCGGTTCCCCTTCCGATGCCGCCGCCCAGCCTCGCCGCACCGGCCCCAAGCAGTATGCCGCTCCTCCGCCCATGGCCATCGACCCCAGCCGGCAGTACGCCGCAACCATCGCCACCAACCGGGGCGAAATGTCGGTTGCTCTCTATCCTGCCGACGCCCCCAATACGGTCAACAACTTTGTCTTCCTCGCCCGGGAAGGGTTCTACGACGGAGTCCCCTTCCACCGCGTCATCAAGGACTTTATGGTCCAGACCGGAGATCCCACCGGCACCGGCGCCGGCGGCCCCGGCTACCGCTTCGCCGACGAACCCGTCGGCCGGAATTACACCAAGGGGATCGTGGCCATGGCCAACGCCGGCCCCAACACCAACGGCAGCCAGTTCTTCATCGTCCATGCCAGCGATGCCGGGCTTCCCCCCAGCTACACCATCTTTGGGGAGGTAGTTTCCGGGATCGGCACTCTCGACGCCATTGCCAACACCCCGGTCCGCGCCGCGCGTTCCGGCGAGGTTTCGGTCCCCACCGAAACGATAATTATCGAAAGCATTCGTATCTCGGAGGATGGCTCTTAACTGCCCCACCCCTGGCCAGGCTGGGCCGCAACATCTTAACCCGGTCCCGCCCGTTCACCCGCCCATTGCTGGCTTGGCGTGATTCCGGCAAACCCGCCGGATTGCCTTCCCCCGGCTGCTTCATCAGCTTGCCCGTGGCTTCGCTGGGCTTTCCACCTTCCCCAATCCGGTAGGAGTATTTTTCCGTGGCTTTCCAGTGCCTCCTGTACGAAAAAAAGGGTCCCATCTGCTACCTGACTCTCAACCGTCCCGACAAGCTGAACGCATTGAACGGCGCCATCCTGACCGAATTTCGGGAGGCTATGGATGTCATCGAGGTCGACCCCGACATACGGGTGGTGATTCTGACCGGCGCCGGCCGGGCCTTCTCCGCCGGGTTCGACCTGGAGCGGGGACCCGACTCCGCCGACCCCCACGAGATGCAGGCCCATGAATGGCGGGAGCACCTCAACGCCTTCGTCGACACCTTTTTGAAGGTCTGGCGCCTGAGCAAACCCGTCATAGCCGCGGTCAACGGGTACGCCCTGGCCGGCGCCTGTGAGCTGGTGCAGGTCTGCGACGTCAAGATTGCCTCCGACCGGGCCGTCCTGGGCGAGCCGGAAATCCGGGCCGGGCTCGGGCCGCCGTTGTTGATAACTCCCTTCAGCGTCAACCTGGCCATGGCCAAGGAAATGCTCCTCACCGGAGACACCGTCGACGCCCACGAGGCGGCCCGGATTGGCCTGGTCAACCGGGTCGTCCCCCACGACCGGCTCATGGAGGAGTGCGAGCGGGTGGCCACCAAGATCTCCCGCATGTCCGAGGTCGGCGTCCGCATGACCAAGCTGTCCGTCAACCGCGCCCTGGAGGGGATGGGGTTCCTGTCCGCCGTCGAAACCAACGTCGAGCTGATGACCCATTTCGACATCAGCGTCTCCCCGGAACAGCAGGAATTCAACGCCATCCGCGACAAGAAGGGCCTTCGGGCTGCCCTGGACTGGCGGGACGCCCGCTTCCGGGACATTTGACCGTCCGCCTGGCCCCCCGTTGCCTCTTCGGCCTCTGTGTTGGTGGCTCCATCTTCCCGGGAGGTGAATCCATGCCCCACGACACCGAAGACAAAATCGAAGCTAAACTCAATGCGCTGGGCTATTCCCTGCCCCCTCCGCCGCCTCCGGCCGGCAACTATCTTGCCGCCGCCCGCAGCGGCAACATTATGTGGCTCGCCGGGGTTGGCTCCCGCCAGGTCGACGGGCCCGTCGTTACCGGCAAGCTCGGCGCGGACCTCACCACCGAGGAAGGCTACGCCGCCGCCCGTCTCTGCGCCCTCAACCTGCTGACCCGCATCAAGGCCGAATTGGGCTCCCTCGACCGGGTTTCCCGCATCCTCAAGGTCGTGGGGATGGTCAACAGCTCCCCCGATTTCTTCCAGCAGGCCATGGTCGTTGATGGCGCATCCGACCTCTTCGTTGAGCTGTACGGCGATGCCGGACGCCACGCCCGTTCCGCCCCTGGCATGGCTGCCCTGCCCAACAACACCTCCGTCATCTGCGAGTGCGTCATCGAAATAGCCCCAGACTAAGCAACTGCCCCAGAAGCCAGCGGGAATACCTGAGATTCTCTGGCTTACCTCCCGTCATTCCCGCGCAGGCGGGAATCCAGACCCCCGTGCCGTCCCCATTTCGCACGGTCCCAACTTAGGACAGTACGTTTTCACACACCCTCTAAGGGCAATGGTACTATTCCCTTTTCCGTCATTGTTCTTGCGGCGTCCAATGATCACTCTTTCGGGGGTCCACCATGACTCCAAGGATGCTCACAGCATTCGCAGTTCTGGTTCTCGCCTTGGCCTGCTCCCAACAGGAGGCCCAAGTCGCCCCGATAGCCACAAGTCTCCCGAATCCTCCCTCCCTTACACCCTCACTGGTAGTAACCCCAACTCCTGATCCGGCTCCCACGGCAGCACAAGAGCCGGTCCCCATGGAGCAAGCGCCGACTGCAGTCCACCAGTCACCGGCGCCTCCTCCCCCGCCCACGGCGACAGCGGTCCCCACGCCTACCACTCCTCCCGTGCCCTCCCCGACTGCTCCCCCGCCAATCCTTGTGCCAACCCCAACGCCTGCAACTGAGGCAACCCCAACTCTTGTGTCTCCCTTGCCCGACACGCGGGCCATTGCCTGGGTGAGAGACAACGCCCCCGACCTGAATCGGCAACTCGAAGACTTGCCCTGGGTGAGGGATGGTGTCACCCAGGACGAACGGCCTCAGGTGGACCTGCTGGCCAGGTTTTCCCGAGGAAACCAAGACCTGGTAGCGGCGGTCATCTCTACGGCCTTGGTGCAGGACGGCCTGGACGAGGCAGACTGGGATTATCTGGACCTTCTTGGGAGCTTGCACGGCGCATCTCCTGAGATCGGGCAAGCCCTCATCCAAGCGAACTGGGTGGGAGAAGCAGACCAAATCATGAGCATGGAGGTGCTCAGAAGGCTCCATCAGATTCTTGGCCGCCACGCGGAAGTCGGGCCAAAGACAGTCTTGGCAATCCTTGAGAAACCGTGGATGCAAGAATCCCTGACGCCGGAAATGGTCCTGGCCGTCGAGTTCATGGAACGCACCAGCAGAAGGAACGATGAAGTGGTGCCCGCCCTGCTGGATATGCCCTTCCTTGAGACCTTTGAACCGGAGGACCGGTTTATCCTGCACGCGACATGGCGAATATTCCGTTATCACGCTGACACCACCGGGCGCGCCTTCAAAGAGTCCGACACCTTCAATCACGGAATCCGCGACGAGGACCGGACAAGGGTGATAGCGGCACTCACGATGCAGCAACCCGGTGAGCTTGAGCGAATGCTTCGCCCTGGGTGGGCTGGTATAGAGGAACGGCAGGGAGCAACGCACCTTTCGCCGGATCTGCGCATAAGCATCGTTCACGGCCGCAGCCCTCGCCTTCCGGGGACCTTGGAGGGAATCGTGGAAGCCGTAAACTTTCTTGAACGGTTGATGGATGCGCCCCTTCCCGGACCGCCCCACCTGATTGTCGTATTCCACGATGAGTCCCATTCCAATCCCGGCTTATGTGGCCAGAATCGGAGATTCGCCACTGTTTTTTGCCTTCGCCAGGAGGAACCCGCGGATTACGATTCGGGAAGGGAGATGCTTCAATCCGTAGTAATCCACGAAATCGGCCACAGGTATTTCGGCAGTCCTATGCAATCGTGGCTTCACCACTTCTTCGTAATCATGTACGAGGTCATCTGGATTCTCGACGGGCGGGAAATAGCGGACGTGCCTGAGAAACTGATCGAGCAATCGCCCCGTCGGGATTGCGACGTTGTGGATCTCAAGACCTTGGAAGAACTGATGCCGACGGAACGCTATCAGTCCAGGTGTCACCATCACCTTGGCCACCGGATGGCCCGCGAGATTGTTGCAGAAGTGGGGATGGAGGAGTTTGTCACTCGAATGCGGAAAGCCTATTCCCAGCAGGACGAATTATTCGACGAACGGGAGGATCCGGGCATTGAAGTCATGCGCCTGCTCTACCCGGACCAATCAGAGATAGTCGACCGGTTCTGGTCGGGCAGAGTGAATGCACCCGAGAACCGCAATTGAGCGGGCGGTGCCGCCCATCCCAACACTGTTCGCCGTCCTCCCTTCATTCCCGCTCAGGCGGGGGTCGGGACGAGGGTGATACCATTAGGGCGCCTCCGAACAAGTCCAGGGCAATCGCGCTTGAAAAATACCACCATGCAGATGCCGCAACTCGATACCCATACAACCTATCCTCAACTATTGCGATAGGCAACGTCTCGCCTTTCCATCCTTCACTATATCCGGCGGGCGGCCGGATTATGAACGTCAATGGGACCAGCGTGGTAGCATTAGCTTCGTGATAGCCCCTCGGCATCGCCGGCCCCCCAGCTCCCGGCAGGAGGCCCCATGAAAATCACCCGCGTCGAGTGTCTCTTGTTGGACCGCCAGTTCCCCTTCGTCCGGGTCTATACCGACGAGGGACTGGTGGGCATCGGCGAGTGTTTCCGCCGTCAGCCCGAACTGGTCAAGTTCCTCATCGACTCCACCCTGGGCCCCGCCATCCAGGGCCAGGACCCCCTGGATACCGAGCTCAGGTGGCAGGACATGGTCCGCGCCGGCTGCGCTGTGGAAATGGGCGGGGCGGTCTTCTGCGCCATCGCCGGGTTGGACATCGCCCTCTGGGACATCAAGGGGAAAGCCCTCGGCCTTCCCATCTACCGCCTCCTCGGCGGCGCTGTCCGCGAAGAGGTGCGGATGTACGCCAGTTCCCTGCGCCGGGACTTGACTCCTCTCCAGGAAGCCCGGCGGGCCGAGTCCCTGGTTGACGCCGGATACACCGCCTACAAGCTCCATAGCGCCGTCCCCGGGGCCGTCGATGACCCTGCCGACCAGACCGTCGCCACCGTCACCGAGGTGCGCCGCGCCGTGGGCGACGGCGTGGAAATCCTGGTGGACGTCAACGGCGCCTTCTCCGCCCACCACGCCATCGAGATCGGCCGGCAGTTGGAAGACCTGGGAGTATTCCATTTCGAGGAGCCCCGTCCCTTCTACGACCTCGACGGCCTGGCCCAGGTTGCCGACGCTTTGACCGTTCCCATCGCCTCCGGCGAAATGATCTTCACCCACCACCAGTACCGTGACCTCATCGTTCAGGGGCGGGTGGACATCCTGCAGCCGGACATCGTCAAGGTGCCCGGCTTCACCGAGTTCCAGCGCATCGCCGCCCTGGCATCCGCCTTCGGAAAGCCCATCACCGTTCACAACACCCAGCCCATCCTCAGCACCGTCGCCCACCTGCATGTTGCTGCCGCATACTCCAACATCCCCTACGCCCAGGAGTACAACATCGAGCCCATTTCCATCCGCGACCAGTGGCCCGTCCTGAAGGACCCGCTTCAGGTGCAGGGGGGCTATCTCCGGGTTCCCGGTGGGCCCGGGTTGGGCGTCGAGTTGGACGACGGCGTAGTCGCCCGCCTGGCCCAGGCGTAATCTTGTAGTCCTGGATGGAGAGGAATTGCCATGCGGATCTGTTCGTTGCAGCCCGGCGCCACCGAGATCGTGTATGCCTTGGGGTTGGAGGACGACCTTTACGGCGTCACGTCCAAGTGCGACTACCCGCCGGGCGCCGCCGCCAAGCCCGTCGTGGTGAGTAGCGTTTTCGACGGGCAGCATCTTTCCAGCGGGGAAATCAGCCGCACCATCGCCCAGCGGTTCGCCGGCGGCGAGAAGATATACAACGTGGACGAGGACCTTCTCCGCGCCGCCAACCCCGACCTCCTCCTGACCCAGGACATCTGCGAGGTTTGAGCCCTCTCCCCTCGGCAGGTGGCCGAGCTCAGCGGCGTCCTCAACAAGGAACCCCGGGTCCTGTCCCTGACCCCGACTTACCTCGAAGATGTCCTCGAAGATGTCCGCCGGGTTGGGGAGGCTGCCGGCGTCCCGGACCGCGCCGCCGGCCTGGTGGAAGGACTCCGGGCCCGCATCGACGCCGTGGCCGCCAGGACGGCCAATGTGTCGCGCCGGCCCCGCATTCTCCAGTTGGAATGGATAGACCCCCTCCTCTGCGGCGGCCACTGGGTCGTCGAAATGGTCGAGCTGGCAGGCGGGGATCCCTGCTTCGGCTCCAGGCACTCCGGGGCGTCCCGCCTCGACTGGGACGAGGTGGTGGCCAGCCAGCCGGACATGGTGCTATTCATGCCCTGCGGCTTCGACCTCGACCGCGCCATGGAGGACGTCTCCATCCTCACCTCTCTCCCCGGCTGGACTTCCCTCCCCGCCGTCCAACAAGGAAATGTCCACGTAGTTGACGGAGGCGCATACACCAGCCGCCTGGGGCCCCGCCTAGTCACCGGCCTGGAAATCCTGGCCGAACTCATCCATCCCGGCCTGTTTTCCGGGATGATTCCCGCCAACTCGGTCCAGCGCATACTCTCCCCGGGCTGACCCCCGCCCCACCGGGCCGCACGGGGCTCCCGGGACCGACTCGCATGGAAAACACCGCTACGGGGCCAACGTCATAGGTGAGCCTCCCGGCTCAACCAGGGGTCTCCGGATTATCGAACAGCGTTCACTTCGAGCTGGACGCCTTCGTGCTGCTGGATACGGCTGATGACCTCGAACAGGTTGCGAGCGTAGGGATTACCGGCCGGGCCGAACATTCGCATGAGGCTCTTGGGGGGCTTGTCGGTGAGGGAGCCAAGCTCCTCGAATCCCATGGTAGCGTTGATGTAGTCACGCAGAAGGATCTTGCCCGTTTCGACGTCTCCGGCAAGCAGGCACTCGACGCCTTCCTTCAGCAGTCCCTCCCGGAAGGCAGGGTCGCGCTCGGCGCGGGCCTTCACGGTCTCTTTGAAGTCACGAGTGAGCGGCATATCTCATACCTCCTGCTGCTTGCGATGTCTATATTCCCGCCAGAGTCGGCGGGCATCCTCGATGTCCCTCTGCTGACGTGCCTTGGTACCACCGCCAAGCAAGACTATCAGGGTGTCTCCGTCTCTGCCGAAATATATCCGGTAGCCTGGGCCGACGTTGATGCGGCACTCCAGCACTCCACTGCCAACGCCTCTCACGCTTGACAAGTTGCCGGCCTCCATGCGGGCGAGGGTCGTCCTCACTCTGACTGCCGCCCTGGCGTCAAGATCATCGAACCACCGGCCAAAAGGACTGCGGCCTTGGGTGTCGGTGTATTCTCTAATCTCAATCACGCTAATATGGTAACAAGGACGTTACCAAAATGCGATGCCTGCACTACGGAGTTCGAGCCTTGTCAGGTCTCAAACGGGAACCACTGGATCTTCGGGGATTCAAACGCGATTGCCCTCCGAACAAGTCCGTTCCTCCTTGGCGGAAAGTCCCTGGCGTTATGTTTACCGGAGCAACTTTGCTCAATACTCGCACCGGGCTGTCTCGGAGGAGCACGGCCTTTCCGTGCTAGACTGCGCCCGTTTTCATTCTATTCCGGTGTTTCCGGAACGCGTCGAAATTACGTTTTCGGGTCGATATCGCGGCCGGGGATGCCTGTGTTCCTGGGCTTTGGGCCTTCAACAGCACTATTCTTCGTTTTCAAGGACGCGCATATGGAAAATTCTGTCAAATCTTTTTTACAACACCTGGTGGTGGAAAAAGGCTTCTCGCAAAACACCCTGGATGCTTACCGCAACGACCTCGGCCAGTTTGAAGTGTTCGTCAAGGACCATATTACCGAGGCCATCAACGAGAGCGTTCCCTGGACATCGGTGGACATAAACCTGCTGAACGAGTACATCTCCGACCTCCGCGACCGGAAGGGCTATCGCGACACGACCACGGCCAGGAAGGTCGCCGCCATCAAGTCCTTCTACGGCTTTCTCACCGCCAACGGGGATGTTCCGGAAGACCCCACCGAATCCCTCGGGTCGCCCCGGGTCGGCCGCGCACTGCCCAAGTACCTGTCCGAAGAACAGGTGAAGCAGCTTCTGGAGGTGGCCGGCCAGTCCGACACCTGGGAGAGCAAGCGGGACGCCACCATCCTGGAACTGCTCTACGCCACCGGGCTGAGGGTCAGCGAGCTGGTGTCCCTGAACGTGCAGGACATTGATCTGCAGGAGTCGTACATCAGGTGCTGGGGAAAAGGCTCCAAGGAACGGATCGCCTATCTTTACCCGCAGGCCCTGGAAAACCTGAAGGCTTACCTGAAGGGTGCCCGCGCCGCCTTGTTGGGCGCCAAGGAAGACCAGACTGCCCTGTTCGTCAACCACCGGGGCGAACGCTTGACCCGCCAGTGGATCTGGAACATCCTCAAGACCTGCGGCGAGAAGGTGGGCGTGGAGGAACGGATTACGCCCCACACCCTGCGCCACAGCTTCGCAACGCACCTGCTGCAGAATGGGGCGTCGCTAAGGCACGTACAGGAACTGCTGGGACACTCCAGCATCTCCACCACGCAGGTCTACACCCACCTGACCAACACCCACCTTCGCCAGGAATACGAAAAGAGCCACCCCCACGCGCAATAGTTCTTAATTCTTTACTTGCCTGTGTTGCGGGGCTTCCTAAGAGGAAGCCCCGCTTGTTTTTCGCGCTTGATGCAGGAAACAACCCGCCCCTAGGTTTGCACCCAGGTGATCCCACGGTTTCCCAGGGCCTGAACGGGCCGGTTGTTGGGACTCCGGCCGAGGGCACCGAGCCGGTTGACTTGGTCCAGGGAAATCGTCCGGGGCCGGCGCAGCACATACCAATCGACCGGTTCGTCGCACGGAGGCGTGGTCTTCGACCCGTCGTAGCGGAAATAGTTCCATTCCCCGGGCAAAAATCCCGTGGGGTCGAGAGCCGGCGCGTCAGCGGTACCGCCGGGAGTGGGGGCAATGCCCAGGACCTCTTCCATCAAGGGGTCGGGTTCCCCCAGCGCAAACAGGACTCCCACCACCGCCAGGTTCCCATCGGAATCCTGGTGGACGAGGTGCAGCTCCGCCGCGAAGCTGACGCCGTCAATCCAATGCTCCGAGGGAGAGTGGAAGTGGGCCGTTGCCAGTTGGTAGTCCCTGCCCCCGGCGTTGAGGGTGCAGCCCGGCTGGAAGTCCAGGTGGACAAAGGTGCCGTCGTTCCTCACGGCCGTCGAGCCGCCGCGGTACGAGAACTCCAGGGGCTGCCCGGCACCGGTCTGATACCCGGTGATGTCCACCGGCGATTGCTGCAAGCCCTCGGCGCAGAGGGCATAATCGGATGAAAGGCCGCCCCAGTACTCCGGCCCGTTCGGCCCCGAATATCCCCAGTTTTCTGTGCCGTTGTCTGCGTCTCCCGCCATGAATCCTCCCCTGGCTGAATTGCCCCGGTTGCCCCGGGGCAATCTCATCTGTTTCGTTGAAGCCCATCGGCGTCTCCAATTGGGCACGAGGCGTTTGTAGTATACTGATTCAAACGCGGATTGACGAAGTCCAGCAACGAAACAGGAAGTCCGCACCCGGCAGGGTCACGGACGGGAGGTGGTTGATATGCCTGGGAAGGGTCGCCGGATGGCATCGCGTCAGGCCGAGCTCGGCCGGAGAAGAAGGAGACAGAACCGGGCGTCGGCGGCAGTGGCCGCTCCTCCTGCCGGCCCAACCCCCAACACCGCTCCCGTTACCGAGCCCCAGGAGGACTCGACTGCTCCGGCAGCCCGGGAGACGCCCCAACAGCAGCGCCCGGCCCCTGCTCCCGCTCCGGCCGCCCCGTCGCGGTCGCGGGGGGACCGTCCCGCGGCGTACAACTACATGGTCCCCGAGGTACGCCGCATTTCAATCATGGCCGGCGTTTTGCTGGTGGGGTTGATCGCGCTGTCCTTCGTCATCTAGGCGGCCATGCCCACCCCGTTAATCGAACACCGCCTCCAGTCGGCGCCGGAGAAACCCGGCGTCTACTTGATGAAGGACGCCCAGGATAACGTCATCTACGTGGGCAAGGCCCTGGTCCTGCGCAACCGCCTGCGCTCCTACTTCGGGTCTCCCTCCGGTCACGCGCCCAAGATCCGCCGCCTGGTCCCCCAGATCGCCGATTTCGAGTTCATCGTTACGGACACCGAGGCGGAAGCCCTGATCCTGGAAAACACCCTGATCAAGAAGTACAAGCCCCGGTACAACGCGCGGCTCAAGGATGACAAGACCTACCCCTTCCTGAAGATTGACCTCAGCGAGGAATTTCCCCGGGTCTACATAACCCGCCAGGTCGCCAAGGATGGAGCCCGCTATTTCGGCCCCTTCGCCTCCGCCGGCAGCGTCCGTCACACGATGGACCTAGTCAAGAAGCTCTTCCCCTACCGCTCCTGCACCAAGACCATCACCGGCACCGACCCCAGGCCATGCCTGGAGTACTTCATCCATCGCTGCGTCGCCCCGTGCTCCGGCTACGCTTCCAGGGACGAGTACGCGGATGTCATCAAGCAGGTCATCATGTTCATGGAGGGGAACACCGATGTTGTGACCCGGGGGCTGCGGGACTCTATGGCCGAGGCGTCGGAGAAGCTGGAATACGAGCGGGCCGGGGTCCTGCGGGACCAGATCCGGAGCATCGAGCGCGTCGCCGAGCAGCAGAAGATGGACTCCCAGCCGGTCGGGGACCTGGACGCCATCGCCATGGCCCAAGAGGCCAACGAAGCCTGGGTCGAGACTTTCTTCATCCGGCGCGGCAAGCTGGTGGGCCGGGACCGGTTCCTGATGGAAGGCGCCGAGGGAGAGGCCCCCGGGGTCATCCTGGGGCAGTTCGTCAAGCAGTTCTACGAGTCCGCGACGATGGTGCCGCGCAGGATCCTGCTGCAGCACCAACTTGAAGAACACGAGTTGATCCATGAGTGGCTGAAGGAGCGGCGGGGTGGGGCGGTTACACTTCTGTACCCCAAGCGCGGCCAGTACAGGAAACTGCTGGACGTGGTGGCCGAGAACGCCAGCCAGGGCCTGGCCCAGCAGCGGGTGAAGTGGCTGAACAATGCCAGCGTCATCCAACAGGCCGTCGCGGACCTGCAGGAAGAGTTGAGCCTGCCTTCTCCCCCGCAGCGCATGGAGTGTTACGACATCTCGCACATCCAGGGATCGAATGTCGTGGGCAGCATGGTGGTCTTCCAGGACGGGCGTCCCAGGCCGGCCCATTACCGCCGGTTCAGGATTAAGTCAGTGGAGGGGGTGGACGACTACGCCAGCATGCAGGAGATGCTGCGCCGCAGGTTCAAGCGCCTGGCGGATACCCGGGCCAGAGGCCGGAACAGCGATGACCCGGGCCCCAATGGTCCCGACAAGCCGGGGGATGCCTGGGGAATCGTGCCGGACCTGGTGCTCATCGACGGGGGCAAAGGGCACTTGTCGGCGGCGCTGGAGGTGATGCTGGAGTTGGGTCTCGAAGACGTTCCGCTGGCTTCCCTGGCCAAGGAGAACGAGGAACTGTTCGTGCCCCACACGCCGGAACCCATCGTCCTGCCACGCACATCCCAGGCCCTGTACCTGGTGCAGCGGCTGCGGGACGAGGCCCACCGCTTCGCCATTACCTACCACCGCAATCTGCGCAGCAAGGGGAGCCTCAAGTCCTCCATCGACATGGTCACCGGCATTGGTCCCAAGCGCAAGCGGATGCTCCTGCGGAAATTTGGAACGGTCCAGGCGATCAAGGACGCCCCGGTGGATGAAATCGCCGCCGTCCCGGGACTGACCCGCTCCCTGGCCATCCGGCTGAAACAGACCCTGTGAGCCCGCTGCCCTTGCCGATTTCGTCCAGAAGGCCAATTTCCCACCAAACCGCGGCGTCCAGTTATTGATTCGGCGGACGACATCCACTTACCATAACCCAAGCATACGCAACCGAAACTCACGCGAGGCCGGTGCACCGTGAAGCTGCTACTCACCTTTCCCAACGGCGCTCAACTCACCCTGGAGTCCGCGGAGCCGGAGTTTGTCCAGGAGATAATCATGACGTCGCTGAAGGAGTTTCCGGCGCTGCCCGGGCAGACCGGCGGCACTGCGGAAGCGCAGGCTGGACAGGAGACATCTCCCGGCGACCGGCCCACCGCCGGGGTTGGGGCACGCGCAGGAGGAAACGGCGTCGTCGCATCGGTGGGGGCCCCTGTACGCTCCGCCGACCCGGCCGGTCCCAGCGGAGGTGCGGACTTCTCCGGCGCCGGGGGAAACGGCGCCTACGGGAACGCGTTCGCCAACATTCTGCCCGATGCCAACGGCGAACTTTCGGGGGAGCAACTGCAGTTCAGGGAGTTTTGCCGGGACGCCAACCCGACGGGGGATATGCGGCGGGCTGTGGTGGCGGCCGAGGGCGCCCAGCGCCTGCTGGGGGTGCCCAGCGTGGATTCTCATACCCTGGAAGCCCTTTTTGCCCTGGCCGGATGGCCGCGGCCACACAGCCTGGTCCAGACGATGCGGAATGCCGCGCGGGTGAAGTTCGGGTGGCTGGAGCGTGTGCCGGGGAGGATGGGCTTTTACACGGTGACGGACACCGGGCGCGAGACGGCCCTGCCGGAGCAGTCCTTCGGAATGCCGGAGGAGTTCGTTTAAGGGCGAGACTTTCTCCTCTTTGGCGGGCGTCGCCTGTCGGGAAGCCCTTCCATGTCCCCTTGGATGTCCGATATGGATGGGCGAGAAGTTACTCCGGGAAATAGTTGAGAATTGGGTATATGGGTGTCGGTCTGCGGCATCTGCATGGTGGTAGTTTTCCAAAAAAAGGATCGCCCTGGAGTACCGCCGCGCGGCTGTTGCGTGGGAATGCGGCAGAGACTATCCTATTGGGGTTTTCGGACTGTTTATTCAACTTGAGCGGGAAGGGCCCGCCGCGGTCCGGGGCCAGAGAGTAGTCTGTCAGGGAGGCGCCAATCATGAAGATGTACCTGAGCGGAAACTGGGTTGACCGGGATGACAAGATGCCGGTCAGGAATCCCTTCGACCAGTCGGAACTGGATACTGTCCCCCGGGCGACGGCCGCCGACGTGGACGCGGCGGTGACCAGCGCCGTCCGCGGGTCGGAGGTCATGGGGAAGATGCCCGCCTATGACCGGTACATGATCCTCCGGCGCACCGCCGACCTGATGGCGGAACGGGCGGAGGACCTGGCGCAGACGATAACGAAAGAGGAAGGCAAGGTGCTGGCCGAGGGGCGGGGCGAAGTGCAGCGCGCCATCCAGACCATCACCCTGTCCTCGGAAGAAGCCAAGCGGCTCCACGGCGAGACGGTTCCCCTGGACGGGGCGCCGGGGATTACCAGCCAGTTCGGGTTCACCATCCGGGTTCCGGTAGGAGTGGTTGCGGCCATCGCGCCGTTCAACTTTCCCCTGAACCTGGTGTGCCACAAGGTTGGGCCGGCGCTGGCGGCGGGCAACGCGGTGGTGTTGAAGCCGGCGGGGGATACGCCCCTCTCGGCGCTGAAGCTGACCGAAATCCTCCTGGATGCGGGTCTTCCGGCGGAGGCCATCCAGACCATCACGGGTTCGGGAGCGGAAATCGGGGATGCCCTCACCGGCGACCCGCGGGTGCGGAAGATCACCTTCACGGGCAGCATGGAGGTCGGGGACCAGATCTGCCGGAACGCCGGGATCAAGAAGGTCACGATGGAGCTGGGTTCCAACAGCCCGCTCATCGTGATGAACGACGCGGACATTGAGAAGGTAGCCGCCGCCACGGTGGCCAGCGGCTTCGCCAACGCGGGGCAGGTCTGCATCTCGACGCAGCGGGTCTTTGCCGACCGGGACGTGTACGCAGATTTCCTGGACGCGCTGGTTGGGCCGACGGAGGCTTTCATCGCCGGCAATCCGCTGGACGAGTCCATCAAGATGGGGCCGATGATACGCGAGTCCGACGCGGCCCGGGTGCATGACTGGATCGCCGAGGCCGTGGGGCAGGGCGCCCGGGTGGTCGCCGGCGGAGACCGGGAAGGGACGCTCCACGCTCCGACGGTGGTCGCCGACGTGAAGCCGGATATGCGGGTTTCCCGGGAGGAGCTGTTCGGTCCCGCCGTGGCGGTCAGCGCTTTCGGTGATATAGACGAGGCCATCGCGATGGCCAACGACAGCCGCTTCGGGCTGTCCGCCGGAATCTTCACGCAGAACGTGGACTGGGCGATGCGGTTTGCCAGGGAGGTCCAGTCCGGCAACCTGCACATCAACTCGTCGCCCCAGTGGCGGGCGGACATCATGCCCTACGGGGGCCTCAAGGACAGCGGAATGGGCAAGGAAGGCCCGGGCTATGCCATTGAGGAGATGACCGAGTTGAAGATGGTGGTGTTCCACCTGTAGGCGCAAGCGCTTTGGGGGCGGCAGCTCTGCCGCCCTCTCTATTATCCGGGCAGTCGAGGGTCACAGTCGAGGGTCAATGGAGATAATCACCGATCCACCCAGGCGCATGCTGGTGGTCACGCCTCATCCGGATGACGCCGAGGGTGGGTGCGGCGCCACCATCGCCAAGTGGGTGAAAGAGGCAGGGACCGAGGTCGGCGTCCTGATGTGCACCAACGGGGACAAGGGTACCTCCGACCGGGAAATGGACCCCGAAGACCTGGCAACCATCCGGGAGCAGGAGCAGCGGAACGCCTCGGCCCTGCTGGGCGTCAAGGACGTGGTCTTCCTGGCCTACCCAGACGGGGCCCTGGAGAACAGCCTGGAGGCCAGGCGCCAGGTCGTTCGGGAAATCCGCCGCCACCGCCCGGACATCGTCTTCTGCATCGACCCTTACCGCAGCGTCAGCCACACGCACCGGGACCACCGCATGAGCGGGCACCTGGCGCTGGATGCAGCCGGTTCCTACGCCTGGAGCTACCTGCACTTTCCCGAACAGATCTCGGACGAAGGGCTGCTGCCTCACCGGGTCCCGGAAGCATTCATGTGGAGCACCGAGAAGGCGGACGTCTACGTGGACGTGGACGGCTACCTGGAGGCCAAGGCCGACTCCCTCAGCGCCCACGTCAGCCAGATGCGCGGCCGGAACCCGGAGCACCGGCTGGACCGGATCAAGGAAGGAACGGCCCGCCAGGGCGAGGCGGTGGGGCTGGCCCACGCCGAGGGATTCCGCAGGCTCCGTTTCAACCTGGATACTCTAGGCTGGCGGTATCTTAGCGCCTGAACCTGCCCTGAGCTGACAGGCCGGGTTTCCCATTTTTCTTAACGGCCGCCTCGGTTCCGTTCTAAATTGGATGATAACCACAAGCTAATGGAACTGGGCGACACATTATTGCGGCTTCCCGTAGGAGTTTTGGAACGGGTCGCCGGGCCGCGCCAACAACACCAACGCCCACACGCCCATCGCCGCGTTCACCGCCAGCGAGAGGCCGCCGATAATAAAGAGCGGAGCGGGCGAAGGATCGGCGCCTCCCCACGCCTCCGCGAATTGGTAGGCCAGCACGTACAACAGCAGCAACCAGAGCGGCGCGGGAGCGAAATACCAGAGGGCCTGCCACCAGCCGCTCCGGCCCGTGTCGTGGAGCCTCCGGGTTGTGACGGCCAAGGTCGGCAAGAAGGTAACGAGAGCCACCAGCGCGCCCGCCTTGGCGGCACCTACGACCAGCATGAATGCCATCCAGCCGAACCCGAATCCCAGGATCGGGAAGTCATGCACGATATGCCACCCGCCCCATATCAATGCCAGCACCAACCACAGGACCGGCACCGCCACGACCCATCGCCAAAACTCGGTGCGGCCAGCCCGGCCTGAGAATTCGGCGTACCGGCGCAAGCACCGGACAATCGCCCGTCTGAACGTCAGACCGTCACCTCCATTCCCGGTTAGGCAGCTTGTCGAAGGGCGCTGGCCGGCTCAGGCCGGGACAGAGTCTTCCTGGTGCTGCTGATAAACCTGGTCCGTCTTGGCCGCCATGATGAAGTCGTTCTGGTGCAGGTTGCGGATCTTGTGGGTCCACCAGGTTACCCCGACCCTTCCCCACTCGGTGACAAGTTTCGGGTGGTGCCCCTCGCTTTCGGCCATTTCTCCGATGGCCGCCGTAAAGTCCAGGGCCTGCTGGAAGTTGCGGAACTTGTAGGCCCGGTCCAGCTTGGGGATTCCCGCATCCTCGATGAGTTCCCAGTCGGGGATTTCCGGCTTGAACCTGGCTACTTCGTCCTCGGTGACGTGGGGCGAGTCCCTCCGGCAAGCGGTGCACTTTTGCCTGTAAAGCTCGTCTGACATATCACGCTCCTGATGGGTTACGGAATCAGCAATCGTTCTTACTTGGCATCATTCTAGCAAACCGGCTAGCAAACCGGCCGCAGCAGGGTTGTTCCCAATACCCAACCACTCCTCATCGAACCACATCTCCGGCCGTTGGACGCTCAAGCCAAAGGGTAGTATATTCGACCTGAACATGGAACGTTGTGGCTCCCGAAGTTTTCCAGGCTGGGAAACCTCGGGACGGGAAGAGGTAACGCTATGATACCTGGGGCGATTTCAAACTCGTGGCGGATCCAGTTGGCCGACCAGGACTTGTCCGACCTGGTGGAGCAGGCGCAGTCCCAGGGCGCGCAACACGTGGAACTTCGCCAGACCTGCCTGGGGGACTACGAGACGGGCGAGGGAGACGACTGGCGCCCGGTGTTTCCGAGAATGCAGTCCCTGGTAGACCGATTCCCCCGGCTGACCTTCGACCTGGCGATGGCCCTGCCCTGCCTGAGTCAATCCATCGACCCCAAGGGCGGTCTTTTCCAGGCGGCGCTGGCCGGGGCGAAGCTGGTGGGCGGCGACAGTCCCCACCTTCGCACCGTGGACCCTGGGGCGGCTGGCGACGCATGGCAGAGGCCGGACGACTTCCCGGAGACGGCATGGGGGCTGGTGGAGTTGACCAAGGAGGCGGCAAGCCAGGGCGTGATTCTTTCCATGGAAAACTCGGGGCAACCCCTGTCCAGCATGGCCCTGCTGGTGAACGAGGTCCGCTCCCGCCTGTCCCCGGAGGAAGGGCAGTTCCTTGGCCTGTGCCCCGACCCCACCAACCAGCTGCGGCGCTTCCCGGACACCGACCCGGTGGCCGAACTGGAGGCGCTTCCGCTGGACATGATAAAGATCGTCCACTTCAAGCAGGCCCGCAACGGCGACGCCCTTCCCTCCGTGGATACGGGAGACCTGGACTGTGGGGCCATGCGGGACGTCCTGGACAACAAGGGTTACTCAGGGCAGGCCATCATGGAAATCCCGCCCCACCAGGATGTCTTCGAGAACCTGTCGGCCAGCTACCGGTTTCTCTGGCCCGAGGGATAACCCGGCTGCGAGCAGGGAGGAAGCAGATGGTCTCCGAAACACCGGACCCGGTGGAAGAACACCGGCGGTTGAGCCGGGCCTGGGTCGAAGCTGAGCGGCACCGGGTCGATATACTCCAGTCCGTCCTGGAACTCCAGATCGGCAAGTGCACCATGGACTACCCGGAAGGCCTGTTCGACGAGTATGACGAGGCGTTGCACCAGGCGTCCCAGGCCAACCGGGCTTACTTCCTGTGGCTGGCCGAACAGGGACTGCGCTCCCGTTGAACTCCCCCGCCAGCCCGCCTGCCAACCCGATGGAAGGGCCCAGTCAGCTACACCCATGAGTCAATACCGCGACTACACTGTCTCACTGCGCTACGACCAACGCCTCTACCGGCAGGACATCGCCGGGTCCAGGGCCCACGTCCGCATGTTGGCGCGCCAGGGAATAATCCCCGAAGGCGACGCTTCCGAAATACTGACCGGCCTGGACGGGGTGGAAAGGGAAATCGAGTCCGGTCAATTTCCGTGGAACCCGGAGCTGGAAGACCTGCACATGAACATCGAGACCCGCCTGGCCCAGCTGATCGGGCCGGTGGCGGGACGGCTCCACACCGGGCGTTCCCGCAATGACCAGATCGCCGTCGACCTGCGGATGTACACCAGGGAAATGACCGGGGAAACCCTCAAGGCATTGCGGGGAGTCCAGAAGGCGCTGGTCGGGCTGGCGGACCGGTACCGTGATGCCATCATCCCCGGGTATACCCACCTGCAGCGGGCGCAGCCGGTGATGTTCGCCCACCACATGCTGGCCTACTTCGAGATGTTCCAGAGGGACCAGGGACGTTTCCGGGACTGCTTCCGGCGGGTCGATGTTCTCCCATTGGGCAGCGGCGCTCTCGCGGGAGTGCCCTATCCCACCGACCGGGAATTCCTGGCAGAGGAGCTGGGGTTCAGCCGGGTGTCCGCCAATAGCATGGACGCCGTCTCGGACCGGGACTTCCTGCTGGAATTCCAGGCGGCGGCGGCGACGTGCATGATGCACCTGTCCCGCTTGTCGGAGGAGATAGTCCTCTGGTCCAGCCGGGAGTTTGGATTTATCACCTTGGCCGAGGAGTTCACCACCGGCAGCAGCATCATGCCCCAGAAACGCAACCCGGACTTTGCGGAAATCGCCCGCGGGAAGACCGGCCGGGTCTACGGGAACCTGTTGGGGCTTCTCACCGTGTTGAAGGGCCTTCCCCTGACGTACAACCGGGACCTCCAGGAGGACAAGGAAGGGTTCTTCGACACCGTGGACACCCTGCTGGCAACCCTGAATGTTTTCCAGGGGATGCTGCCGGGCTTGACGCTGAACGAGGAGCGCGTTGCCGAAGTCTCGGGCGAAAGCTACATGCTGGCAACCGACCTGGCCGACTACCTGGTTGGGAAAGGGGTGCCCTTCCGGGAAGCCCACGGAGTAATGCGCCGCCTGTGCCGGTACTGCGAAGACAACCGCCTAGAACTCCAGTCTCTGCCACTGGCGAAATATCGCGAGTTTTCCAACTTTTTCGACGAGGATGTTTACGGGATAACCGCCGTTTCCTCGGTGGCAGCCCGCAACAACCCCGGAGGAACCGCTCCCAACCGGGTTGCCGTAGAGCTGGAAAGGGCCCGGGCGGCCCTGGAATCCCATCCTGGGTTGTCCCGGGAGCTGGAAGGGGTGTCCGGTGGAAGCTGACTACCACATCCAGATTGCGCCGTCGCTGCTGGCCGCGGACTTCTCCCGCCTTGGCGACCAGGTCCGCGAGGCCGACGAGGCTGGCGCCGACCTGATTCACGTTGACATCATGGACGGGCAGTTCGTGCCGAACATCTCCTTTGGGGAGGTGGTGGTGGACGCCGTCCGGCAGTCCACCAACTTGCCTCTGAACATTCATTTGATGGTGAGGGAGCCCGACTACCTGCTCCCGGGCCTGGTGAAATCCCCGACGGACCAGGTGCTGGTCCACGCGGAGGCGTGCAACCACTTGCATCGCACTCTGAGCGTGATCAAGGAGGGCGGGCATCAGGCTGGGGTGGCGTTGAACCCGGCCACGCCCGTCGCGGCGGTGGAGGAAGTGCTGCCCCTGGTGGACATCGTCCTGGTGATGACCGTCAACCCGGGGTTCGGGGGCCAGGCATTTATTCCGGCCGCTTTGAACAAGGTCAAACGGTTGCGCCGGCTAATCGACGAAAACGGATATGCAGCCCAAATCGAGGTTGACGGCGGGGTAAAGGCCGACGAAACCGCTCAGGATTCGGTGCGCGCGGGGTCTTCCATCCTGGTGGCCGGGACTGCCATCTTCAACCCACGGCAGTCCGTGGCGGAGGCCATGCGGGAAATGCGGGATAGCGTCCGAGGGTTGGGACCGGATTTCTGACTCTCAACCCGACCAACTGGAGTTGCCTTCAGCCGGGTCAGGCGGCGGCGGCCGACGACTTCCTGGCACGGGGAGGCTTGCTGAGAGTCCTCAGGCAGCGGGTGCAGATCTTTACCCGCTGAACCTTGCCATTGATCAGCAAGGTCTGCTTGTGAACGTTGGCCTTGAACCTGGTTTTCGTGTGGCGGTTGGAGTGGCTGACGTTGTTGCCGCTCATACCGGCCTTCAAGCAAATTTCACACCGCATCTCTTCCGGTCCCGTTCCGAGTTTGGCGCCAAGGATGGTTCAGGATGTCCCCCCGGCGCGGGCATTCAGCCTAACATACCCCTTCACGGGTAGCAAGGAACGGCATTCCTTATAAACAGGTCCCCATAAACAGGTCCCCATAAACAGGTCCCCATAAACAGGTCCCCGCCGAGCAGGTTCCCGTTGGGGGCGGAACCAATTCCCGGCCGTTCAACCTAGGGCAGTTGGCGGCAGATTACTGTCAGTATCTCCATTGTTCGGCTTTCTGACGGTGTGCTATTATCCGCACCATGCAACAAACAAGGTCCGAAGACCTCAAGTATTGGGTTGCGTTGAACCGCACCCGGGTCCTGGGTGCGGTCCGGGCCCGCCGCCTGGAAGCCCGCTTCGGGTCGGCAGAACAAATCTGGCGCGCATCCCTGAGCGACATCAAAGCATCCGGCATCAAGGACCGCGCGGCCCGAAACCTGGTGGATGCCCGGGCGTTGATTTGTCCCGACGACGAAATGGCTTCCCTGGAACGCGCCGGCGTCACTGCGGTCCACTGGGGACAGTGCGGCTACCCTCCCCGCCTGAAGGAAATCCCCGATCCGCCCCCGGTGCTTTACGTCAAGGGCCAAATGCTGCCGGAAGACGAGCTATCGGTGGCCATGGTCGGGACCCGGAGCCCAACCGGGTACGGACGGACGGCGTCGGCTCACCTGGCCGGCGAACTGGCTTCGGCGGGGTTGACCATTGTAAGCGGGCTGGCCCTCGGCATCGACGGGATTGCACACAAGGCAGCCCTCGATGCTGGCCGGAGGACCATCGCCGTGGTGGCCAACGGCCTGGACATTGTGTATCCCCGGGAACACTCGTCCCTGGCCAAGCGGATATCCGAATCGGGCGCCGTGGTCAGCGAGGTGCCTTTGGGCATCCGTCCCGACTCCCGCAGCTTTCCCCGCCGCAACCGTCTGATCAGCGGCATAAGCCTGGGAACGGTTGTGGTGGAGGCGGGGGAGACCAGCGGAGCCCGCTGGACCGTCCACCACGCCCTGGAGCAGGACCGGGAGGTCTTCTGCGTGCCGGGCAGCATCTTCTCTCCCGCCAGCCGCTTGACCAACCGGCTCATCAAGGAAGGTGCTAAACTAGTGGAGAACGGCACCGACGTCCTGGAGGAATTGAATCTGACCTCTGTGGCGCGCCAGGCTGAAATGGATCTGGCTCCGGTGACGGCGAACCGTCCCGCCACCGAGTCCCCGGCTCCCGATCCAACGGAGTCCAGGCTGTTGGGCGCGTTGAGTGGCGACCCCGTTCACATCGACGACATCGTAAGGAGCACTGGCCTGGCGACCAGCGAGGCCAGCAGTGTGCTGACGATGATGGAACTGAAGGGTTGGATCAGCCAGGTCGGCTGCATGCATTACGTCAGGACCGGTTCACCGGGCAGGGTAGTGACTGCCTGACATTTCAGGCCCGCTCATCGTCTTCTTGTATCAGAGTGCATGGTCAAAGGATATGGTAACGAAAAACGGCAGTAAGCCGCCCGCGAAAGGCGCAGCTACCAAACGCAAGGCAACCCCCAAGAAAACCACGGCAGCTGCCAAGTCCGGCAAAGCTGCGACAACCCGGGCCAAGACTGCCGCCCAGCGGAAGACCGCTGTTCCCGACGCCACGGGCAAGCGGCTGGTCATTGTTGAATCACCGGCCAAGGCACGCACCGTTGGGCAGATCCTGGGCCGCAACTACGTCGTAACCGCTTCCCAGGGCCACGTCCGCGACTTGCCCAAGGGCAAGATCGGCGTGGATGTCGAGCAGGACTTCGTCCCGTCGTACGTCACCATGCGGGACAAGCAGCCCCTGGTGACCGCCCTGAAAAAGGCGGGCAAGGGCGCGTCAACCATTTATCTTGCCACTGACCCCGACCGCGAAGGCGAGTCCATATCCTGGCATATCCAGACCGCCGCCGGCTGGGACAAGAACCAGGAGCCGCCCAAGCGGGTTGTCTTCCACGAAATCACCAAGCAGGCGGTGGAAGAAGCCTTCGAGCATCCCCGGGAAATAGATATGCGCCTGGTCAACGCCCAGCAGGCCCGGCGCATCCTCGACCGGCTGGTGGGATACCAGATCAGCCCGCTCCTGTGGCGCCGCGTCCAGCGGGGGCTTTCCGCTGGAAGGGTCCAGTCCGTAGCCCTGCGCATGGTCACCGATCGCGAGCGGGAGATCGAAGCCTTCGTTCCCGTGGAATCGTGGACCATCGACGCCCAGCTCCACAAGGCAACCGATGATGGGCCCCAGCCGGCGTCATTCACCGCCACCCTGCGGTCCCTCAAGGGACAGCGGGGGACCATCAAGATTGCACGGGAAGATGAGGCAAGGGCCTATCAATCGGAGTTGGAAGGCGCGGGTTATTCCGTTGCTGAAGTCAAGAAGCGGAACGTCCGCCAGCGCCCGTCCGCTCCGTTCACCACCAGCACCATGCAGCAGGAAGCCGGCCGGAAGCTGCGTTTCACCGCCCAGCGCACGATGGTCGTCGCCCAACAACTCTACGAAGGAATCAACGTCCCGGGGGAAGGCTCGGTCGGGCTGATTACCTACATGCGCACCGACTCCACCCAGGTAGCGCAGAGCGCCATTTCCGAAACGCGCTCGTATATCCGGGAACGGTACGGCAAGGACTTTCTCCCGGACAAGCCCCGGACTTTTGCCACCCGGACCAAGGCTGCCCAGGAAGCGCACGAAGCCATCCGCCCCACCGGGATACGGCGGGGCCCGGAATCGCTCCGGGCTTCCCTCTCCAGCGACCAGTACCGGCTGTACAGCCTCATCTGGGCCCGAATGCTGGCCAGCCAGATGGCCGACGCCCGGTCAGAGGCTACCACGGTGGATATCGAAGCCGCTTGCGCCCGGCCTGCGGAGGGCGGAACGTCTCCGAATATCTTTATTTTCCGCGCCACCGGCTCGGTGCTTGTCTTCGCCGGGTTCCGTACACTGTATCTTGAAGGACGGGATGACGGCGCCGAAGATGACGAGAACCGCAAGTTGCTCCCTCCCATGGCAGCGGGAGACCCGCTGCGCTGCAGCGGGCTGGAGCCGTTGCAGCACTTCACCCAGCCTCCCCCCAGGTTTACCGAGGCAACCTTGATCAAGGCCATGGAAGAAAAGGGGATCGGGCGCCCCAGCACCTATGCCCCCACCATCGGGACCCTGCTCGACCGCAACTATGTGGAGAAGGACCAGAATCGCCTCCTCCCCACGACGCTGGGCACCACCGTGACGGACCTGCTGACCCAGTACTTCACGGACATCATGGACCTGGACTTCACGGCCCGCATGGAGGACGAGCTCGACGAGGTTTCCCAGGGAGACCGGGAGTGGGTCCCCATGCTGCGCGAATTCTACGGACCTTTCGAGGATGCCCTGGAAACTGCCCAGGAAAAGATGCCCCGGGTCAAGATCGAAGAGGAAACCGACGAGGTTTGCGAAGTTTGCGGCAAGCCCATGGTGATCAAGACAGGACGCTTCGGCAAGTTTCTTGCCTGCACCGGGTTTCCCGATTGCCGCACCACCAGGAAGATCCTCAACAAGGTTGGCGTGGGTTGCCCGAAGTGCTCCGGCGAGCTCGTGGAGCGAAAGTCCCGGGGCCGGAGACGCCCCTTTTACGGCTGCTCCAGGTATCCTGATTGTGACTTCCTGGTCAACGACCGGCCGGTCCCAGGCCCTTGCCCCGAGTGCGGCGGCATGATGGTGGAGAAAGCCCAAAACAACGTCCAGTGCAGCTCATGCGCCTGGCAGGGGGAACCCGCGGAATCCCCGGCCCAGGCGGAAAAGGAGCTGGCCTCCGTTGGCGGCTGAGCAGGTGTTGCCCCAGGATACCCTGCCGGAAACGGCGCCTCCTCCTGTTCAATTCGGGATGCCCGGCCTAGGTCCGGAAGAGACCGATGCGCTGCTTGAGAAGTACAGGCTGTACCTGAGGGGACAGCGCGGTCTGGCTGAGAACAGCGTCAGGATCTACTGCGATGACCTGGACTCCTTCCGGCAGTTCCTGCACCATGACAAGCTGGACTTCAGGGACATGGACCGGGGGATGGTCCGCGGCTACCTGGCCTGGCTGGCGACTTCCGCCAAGGGCGGCCGGGACGGATACGCCCGGGTCAGCATCACCCGCAAGCTGACCGCCCTCCGTTCGTTCTACCGGTTCCTGGTCCAGGAGGGTTGGTTCAAGTCAAGTCCCATCCCCACGGGACGCACCTTCCAGGTCAAGGTCGAAAAGCCCCTGCCCATCTTTCTGGGGCAGCAGGAAATGGCCCGCTTGCTGAACACTCCCGACACCTCGGATGTTTACGGGTTGCGGGACAAGGCCATCCTGGAGGTCCTGTACTCCTGCGGAGTCCGACTGGCCGAGATACACGGCATCAACCTGGACGACATCAACTTCTCCGGCAAGGAAATTCTCGTCCGGGGAAAGGGTTCGAAAGAGCGCTGGGTCCTCTTCGGACAACCCACGGAGGACGCCCTCCAGGAATACCTGCGGGAGTCCCGCACCAAGCTCCTGGACATCCCTACCCAGGCCCTCTTTCTCAACCGCTACGGCCAGCGGCTTTCCAGGCGTTCCTACGAGAATCTCGTTCGGCGATATTCCGCCGAGGCGGGCCTCAGGGATGGCATCCACACCCACACCCTGAGGCATACCTTTGCCAGTCACATGCTGGAAGGGGACGCCGACCTGCGGGTGATCCAGGAGTTGCTGGGCCACTCCAGCCCCACGACCACCCAGATCTACACCCACATTACCAAGCAGGAAGCGCGCAACGCCTACCTCAACTGTCACCCGCTGGCGTCCCGGTCCTGATGGGCGCCGCCGGGTTCCCCGTTTTGGCAAGTTAGCCTGCGATGGCTCGAGTCCTGGTTCTCAACGGGCCGAACATCAACTTCCTGGGGCGCCGGAACCCGGGCATCTATGGTTCCCGCACTCTGGAAGAAGTAAACCGGGAAGTCCGATCGAAAGCCGGCTCCCTGGGAGTCGAAATCTCCTTCTTCCAGTCCAACACCGAAGGCGATCTCGTAGACCACATCCAGGCCCACTGGGGACAGGCAGACGGCATCATCATCAACCCCGGCGCTCTGACTCATTACGGGTATTCGCTGAAGGACGCCCTCATTGATGCCGCCGTCCCGGTCATCGAGGTCCACCTGGGGAATATTCACGCCCGGGAGGAGTGGCGTCGGCACTCCGTCATCGCCGATACCGCCGTCGGGCAAATCGCCGGGTTCGGCTGGCGCAGCTACACCGCCGCCGTCGAGGTGATGGCCGGGCTGCTCCGCGACCGGGAAGAGGCCTGACCCTTTCCGGTTGGGCTCGATTCGGTCCCGTGGTGGCGTTCAAGGCGCCGCTTAAAGTACACTACCGGTTGATTGAAGCACATCGAGTTGGGACTGTTCCGGCCTGGGCCCAACCGATTCGCAGGGGGGCGAAATGAGCATCAACTTTGGCGACCTGAACCGGGGAATGGTTATCGAACTGGACGGCCAGCCGTGGCAGGTCATGGACTATGAACGTCACAAGATGCAGCAGCGCGCCCCGGTGACCCGCATCAAGATGAAGAACCTCCTCTCCGGCGCCGTCGTCGAAAGGACTTTCCAGCGGTACGACACCGGTTTCACGGTGGCCGACGTTGACAACCGGCAGACCCAGTACCTGTACACCGACGGCACCTACTTCTACTTCCTCGACCAGGAGACCTTCGACCAGTACGACCTTAGCCGGGAGCAATTGGGCGGCGCGCTGGACTACCTGAAAGAGAACATGATCGTCGAGATGGTGTTCTACAAGGGTTCTCCCATCAACGTCAACTTCCCCACCCACGTCGAACTGGAAGTGGTCGAGACTCCGCCGGCTTTCCGGGGTGACACCGCCCAGGGCGGCAACAAGCCCGCCACCCTGGAAACGGGCCTGCGGATCAACGTCCCCATGTTCATCACCCCCGGCACCGTTGTCCGTGTCGATACCAGGTCCGGCGAGTACACCGAGCGGGTCAGCTGAGCCTTGGCTGTCTACACCGTCAGCGAGGTAACCGCCTACCTTCGCCAGTCCCTGGAAGCCGACCCCTTCCTCTCCGACCTGTACGTCCTCGGCGAGGTTTCCAACCTGCGGGTGTCGGGGGCCGGCCACTCCTATTTCACGCTGAAGGATGGCCAGGCTGTCCTGAATTGCGTCATGTTCAAGGGACAGACCGGGGCGAACCTGCTGTCCAACGGCGCTTCGGTATCAACCCACGGGCGGTTCAGCTTCTACGAGCCCGCGGTTCCACTGACTTCATGGTGGACCTAGCCATGCCCGAGGGCGTCGGCGAGTTGGCCCTGGAGCTGGAGAGGTTGACCATCCGCCTGCGGGCGGAGGGGCTTTTCGAGGAATCCCGCAAGCGGCCGTTGCCCCAGTTTCCAACGGTGGTCGGTGTCGTGACGTCTCCCGCCGGGGCGGTTTTCCATGATATTCAGAACGTCATCCGCCGCCGGTACCCGCTGGCGGAGCTGGTTCTGGCTCCCACCCAGGTCCAGGGTGACGGCGCGGCTCCCAACATCGTTTCCGCCATTGAAGGACTGAACAGCAGCGGCCGCGCCGACGTGATCATCGTTGCCCGTGGGGGCGGATCGCTGGAAGAATTGTGGCCGTTCAACGAGGAACCGGTTGCCCGGGCCATATACGCCAGCGCGATCCCGGTAGTGAGCGCCGTCGGGCATGAGACCGACCACACCATATCGGACCTGGTCTCCGATGTGCGTGCTCCCACGCCGTCCGCCGCGGCCGAACTGGTGGTGCCGGACCGGGGCGCGCTGGTCCGTGCGCTGGATGATATGCGGCAGCGTTGCAATTGGTCGTTGGGCCGCCAACTGGCCAGGTCCGAGGAGAGCGTCGCCCACTTTCGGACCCGCCTCGACGGCGCATTGCCCGATTTGGCAACCTGGCGACGGCGGATAGACGACCTGGACCGGTCAGCCGGTTCCTCCCTAGCCAACCGCCTGAAAATTCAGCGTCTTGAAGTGTCGGGCCTCGGCGGACAGCTTCAAGCCCTGGACCCTTCGGCCACCCTGCGCCGCGGTTTCGCGGTGGTGACGGGGCAGGCCGACGGCAAGGTTGTGACCAGAGTGGCCCACGCCGCTCCCGGAACTGCCCTGTCCGTCACAGTGTCCGACGGAGAATTCCCCGCAGTCTGCGGGCGCCGGCTCCGAAGGAACCGGCAAGGAGAACGTGCCCTCTGCCGCCGGGTCCCCGCCGGTTCACCAGAAGGGCCGGCGAAAGACCCAAGGCCGCTCAGTCCCAGCAAGCCATGGAACGTTTGTTATAGCCGGTCATGGATTTGCGGCCCCTGCCCCCAACGAAAAGCTCCACCCCCATCCTGCCCCTCAGCGGTAGAGGATATTGCGCCGATGACTACCACGGACCAACCCGGTTTCGATGACGACATCGAATCCCTGAGTTTCGAAGACGCCTTTCGCCGCCTGGGGGAAACCGCCGACCGCCTGGAAACCGGGGGACTGCCCCTGGCCGATGCCGTCGCCGTTTACGAGCGGGGGATGGCCCTGATGCAGTATTGCAACCGGCTCCTCAACGAGACCGAGCTCAGGATAACCCAGCTGCAGGAAGCATACTCAAGCCCCGACCCTGGCCCGGGCCTGGATTGGGACGAGGAGCCGGACGAATAAGTTGCTGAAAATCGGCTGGTTCAGCACGGGAAGGGGCCCAGGTTCCCGGGGGCTGCTGGAGTTTGTTCAGTCCCATATCCGGGAAGGGAAGCTGGACGCCGGCATCCAGTATGTGTTCAGCAACCGCCAACCGGGCGAGGCGGAGGGTTCAGACGAATTCTTCGGGCTGGTGCGCCGCTGCGAAATTCCCCTGGTGACCCTGTCTTCCGCGGAATTCCGCCGGACCGGGGGCCAGCCGTGGGCGGAATTGCGGCAAGACTTCGACCGTCGGGTAATCGGCCTGGTTGAACCCTACCAGGTGGATGTGTGCGTTCTTGCCGGGTACATGCTGATCCTGGGCGGTGAGATGTGCCGCCGCTATCCTTTTCTGAACCTCCACCCGGCTCTTCCCGACGGTCCGGTTGGGACCTGGCAGGAGGTCATCTGGGAGCTAATCGAGACGGGCGCGCCTCGAACCGGAGCCATGATCCACCTGGCCACGGAGCAGGTCGACCGGGGTCCGGTGGTGTCATATTGCACCGTCCCGCTGCGGGGCGGTCCCTTTGACGCCTTGTGGGAAGAAACTGCTGCTGACCTGTCCGAAGCGAGGAAGAAACAAGGGGAGGAATTTCCCCTGTTCCGGGAGATACGGGCCGCCGGTTATGCCAGGGAGCCCTACCTGGTCCTGGAGACCCTCAGGTCGGTGGCGGATGGTCTGCTGCCGCCGGCATTAACGGATTGGACCCAATGGGAACCGCAATGCCTCGACGATGCGATTGCCTCCGCTATGGAGAAGGACGGGCTGACCCGGGCGCGGTGAGGGACTAGGCCGACTTTTGCATTGCCGGTGTGTCGGGCAGCCTGAAACGCTGCCCGTCCTCCGTGACCAACTCCGGTGAAGCAATGCCCTCGATGGCCGCCCGGTCCACGACGCACTCCATGACAGCCTCCAGCGACGGAAGCTCGTACATCACGTCCATCAACGCCTCTTCCACCACGTAGCGCAGGCACCTGGCCCCGGTCTGATGGGCCAGCGCCTTCTCCGCCGCGGCTTCCAGCGCGTCCTGGGTGAAGGTCAGCTCCACGCCGTCGTAGGTGAAGAGGTGTTGGTACTGCTTGACGATGGCATTTCTGGGTTCGACCAGGACCCGGATCAAGTCCTCTCGGTCGAGAGGCTCCAGGCAGGTGACCACCGGCAGCCGCCCGACCATCTCGGGAATGAAGCCGAACTCCAGTAGGTCCTCGGGGGTCACGTAATTCACCGCGTTGCCCTCCGGGCCAGTCCGGTAGCGGGAGCCGGACAAAAACCCCATCTGGGACCCGGTATAGGCAATCCGCCGCGAGACAATCTCCTCCAGACCGTCGAATGCCCCGCCGCAGATGAACAGGATGTTCCTGGTGTCGATCTGCAGGAATTCCTGGTGGGGGTGCTTCCGCCCGCCCTGCGGGGGCACGTTGGCCATGCACCCCTCGATGATCTTCAGCAGTTCCTGCTGTACGCCTTCCCCGGAAACGTCCCGGGTGATTGACCGGTTGACGCCCTCTTTGCGGGCAATCTTGTCCAGCTCGTCGATGTAGATGATGCCCCGCTCCGCCTTGGCAATATCCCAGTCGGCGGCCTGGATCAGACGGAGCAGGATATTCTCCACGTCCTCGCCAACGTAGCCCGATTCGGTGAGAGAGGTGGCGTCGCATACCGCGAAGGGCACGGCGAGAGTGCGGGCCAGCGTCTCCGCCAGCATCGTCTTGCCGCAGCCGGTGGGCCCGATGAGCAGAATGTTGGCTTTCTGGAGCTCGACGCCCGACGCGCTGGACCCATTCAGCACGCGCTTGAAGTGGTTGTAAACGGCGACGCTGAGGGTCTTCTTGGCCTTTTCCTGCCCGACTACGTACTCGTCCAGGCTGGCATAGATTGCCCTGGGAACCAGGGGCTTTTCGGCGTCCCTTCTTGGGGCTTTGCCGGCGGGCTGCTCCGATTCGACCAGTTGCCCCAGGACCCGGATGCACTCGTAGCAGACCGTGGCTTGCCCGCGTCCGGCTACCACCAGGTTCGAGCGGGGTTGCGGCTTTCCGCAGAACGAGCAGTGGGAAGCCCTGGAGCCGCTTCGGGTGCTGGTCATGTCATGCCGCGGTAGCGCCGGTCCGGAAGAATGCTGCTATTCGGCGGCGTCCCCGTTGCGGCCCCTGAGAATCTCATCAACCAAGCCGTACTCCACCGCCTCCGCAGGCGTCATGTAGAAGTCCCGGTCCGAGTCCTGGATGATCTTCTCCAGCGTCTGCCCGGTGTTGTCGGCCAGGATGTTCTGCAGCCGGTCCTGCAGCCGGTTCATCTCCCGGTACTGGATGCCGACGTCGGCAGTCGCTCCCTGGGTGCCTCCCTGGGCCTGGTGCATGTGGAGCGTGGAGTTGGGCAGGCAATAGCGCTTGCCCTTGGTGCCGCCCGACAGGAGGACCGTGGCCATGCTCGCCGCCGTTCCCAGGCAGATGGTCGAGATGGCGCAGTTGACCAGCTGCATCGTGTCGTAAATCGCCATTCCGGCGTAGATCGACCCGCCCGGGCTGTTGATGTAGATGTTGATGTCCTTGTCCGGGTCTTCCCTTTCCAGGTACAGCAGCTGGGCGATAATCGTGTTGGCCACCTGGTCCATGATGGGCGTTCCCAGGAAGATAATCCGCTCCCGCAGCAGCAGGGAATAAATGTCGAAGGCCCGCTCCCCCCTGGGGCTGGTCTCAATGACCATGGGGATGATGTTGCTGGGAGCCGCCAGTGAGGAACTCGGAACAACCAACGGCGAATCGAAGGGGTTGTTCAACATCGAAAAATGCTCCTTAGTAGAATGTCTTTCCCGTTATTGTTTTCCTTTTTATTGGTTTCCTTGCAGGGTCGAGGCTTCACGTGGTGGAAGCTTCCGGCTGCTCTTCGGCAGGTTGTTCCGGGGATTGTTCCGGTGTAATTTCGCCCGCGGGTTCTTCTCCGGTTTCGGGGCTGCCGGATGATGCGGCGCCGTCATCGGTGCTGTCCGCCGCCTCCGTGGAATCCCCGCCGCTTCCGGCCCGCACGATTTCGACCAGCCGCGAGATGATTTTCTGGTTCAGCAGGGAAGAACGAATGTTGTCCCGCACCGCTTCCGACGCAAACGCCCGGCGAAGTTGTTCCCCCGACTCCCCTGCCGTCTCCAGCCGGGATTCGATCTCGGATTGCAGTTCCTCGTCTGAGACCTCGATTTCCTCTACCTGGGACAGCTTGCGCATCACCAGGTAACGGGTGAGCCTGTCGTTGGCATTGGGGCGCAACTCGTCGAGGAACTCCTCCTCGGTTTTGCCGATGAACCGCAGGTAGGTGTTCATATCGAGGCGCTGGTTCTGGAGCATCTGCTCCCGCTCCCGCTGCATGCTGTCCAGCTCGCGGCGGAACAGGGTCTCCGACGCCTCCACGCTGGCCAGGCTGACCAGTTCGTCCAGGCTCTTGATTTCCAGTTCGCGGGCCGCCTCCGCCTCGGATTCTTCCATCAAACGGCCCCGGACGTGCTCCAGGAGCGCATCGTAGGTCTCAAACCCTTCCCCGACGCCTTTGGCGAACTCGTCGTCCAGCTCAGGAAGGTTCTTCTCTTTGACCGACAACACTTCCACGTGAAACTCGCAGTCCTTGCCGGCAAACTGGGGGCGGGGGTAGTCATCGGGAATCGTAAGGGTAAAGTCCTTGATTTCCCCCTCGGTCATGTTTTCCAGGTGCTGCGCGAATCCGGGAAAGGGAAGGACGTTCGCTTCCTCGGGCACGTAGTCGACGGCTTCGTCGTCCACCACCTGTTCCCCGTCGATGGTCCCCTGAACGTCCAAATTCAGCAGGTCCCCGTACTGGACCGCCCGGTCGGCCGGCTCCCACGGGGCCGCTTCCTGCTGCAGGCGCTGAATGATCTCATCCACCTGCTCGTCGGTGATCTCCACCGGACTCTCTTCGACTCGTATGCTTTGATAGTCTCCCAGGTCCACCACCGGTTCCAACGGGACTACGGCCTTGAACGAGACGGGCTCCAGATCGTTCAGCTCGATCTCCGGCTCCACGAAGGCCTGCAGCCCCTCGTCCCGCAGCACCTGGTCCAGGGTTTCGGGAATCATGAATTCCAGGGCTTCCTGGAGCAATGCCGTCCTGCCCACGAAGCTCTCCACGATGGATCTCGGAGCCTTCCCCCGGCGGAACCCGGGAATCGACATCCGGCCCACCGACCGCCGGTAGGAACGGTCAATGAACGGGTCTTCGTCCTGGGAGTCCATTTCGATAGTGAGGGTGACTTCTATGGGAGTTTCCGATTCTCTGGTAACCTTCACCAACAATTCTCCGGGAGCATCACAGCAGTACCCACTCGACACAACCGCTGCGGCGGATTTGCTCAAGTGGGACGCCGAAAATTATAGCATAAACGTCTTTGCGTCAACAGTTTGAATAGACCCCGGCGCCCGGTGCGGAAGAGATGCGGCCTGCCCCCGGAGGCGCATCCTCCTTCTTCAATGCCTCCGCTTCCTGTTGCCTGATACGATTCCGCCGACGCCGCGGGGAATGGCCCAACCGGGGATATTGTCACTTTCTAAAACATCTCTAAAAACGTAAAAAAGTCTCGTTGACACTCCAAAGGCCCGATTGATAACTTGCCCTTGTGGATTGTGTGGTGGGGTTTGTGTGGCAAGACCTCCGGGTCTCCCCCGCTCGATTGCCGGCCTGGCTGAGTCCAAAATCAGCACTGCGCCGGTCTGCATCGGCCAACCTTCGCCCCGCGGAGGGCAACCGAACCGATATTAACCGGGGCCGTTCCCCGGCGGCGTCATTGACAGTGGGGTCCGTAGAGAGCCCTGTGGCGCCGTCCCGGGTGGTGCTTTTCGGCCTTCCCTGCGGTGCCCGGTCCCCAGCGTATTGAGAGTGAGGTCCTGATTCGAAGGCATGGTGTCTCTTGCGGCAATCGCCCAATGGCATTACGGGGCTGAACCAGCCGATACCGACCGGGTTGTCCCGAGCCTCCAACCGGAGGTCCCGGTGAGCGGCTCTGTCGGTCATCAGCCTGTGTTGCTGCGGGAGACTGTGGAGCATTTGGTCGTGCGGTCGGGTGGTGTTTATTGTGACGGCACCCTCGGAGGCGGCGGACACGCCTCCGCCATCCTCGAGGCGTCGGCTCCCCAGGGTGTGGTGTTGGGAATCGAACTGGACCCTCGCTCTCTCTCACGAACACGCCGCCGGTTGGCGCGCTATGGCGAGCGGTTTGTCGGGGTTGCCGGCAACTACCGCGACGCCCCGGTCCTGGCCCGCGCCAACGGGGTCGACAAGGTCGACGGCTTCCTGCTGGATCTCGGGTTCTCGTCTCTTCAGATCGACACGCCCGGCTACGGGCTCAGCTTTCAGCGGGACGAACCCCTCGACATGCAGTACGACCCGGCAAGCGGCTCCCCTAACGCCCATGAAATCATCAATAGCTACGAGGAAGGGGAACTCGCCCGCATCTTCGGCGAATTGGGCGAGGACCCCAATGCCCGCCGCATCGCCCGGGAGGTGGTCCGAAGGAGGCCACTGAACACCACCGGCGAGCTGGCCTCTCTCGTGGCGGGAGTCGTCCGGCAGGGACGCAACCGCCGCGTGAACCCAGCGACCCGGGTCTTTCAGGCCCTGCGGATTGCGGCAAACAATGAGCTGGACAACCTCGCTCACGGACTTGATGCCGCGGTGGAAATGCTGAAGCCTGGGGGAAGGCTGGCGGTCATAAGCTATCACAGCCTGGAAGACCGCCTCGTAAAAAACGCTTTCGCCCGCTTCGCCGCCCGCTGTATCTGCCCACCGGGGTTGCCCCAGTGCGTCTGTTCGCACACTCCCGAACTGGCCATCGTCAACCGGAGAATTATTCGGCCCAGTCCCGGGGAGTCCGCCGGGAATCCCAGGAGCCGCAGCGCCCGGTTGAGGGTAGCCCAGCGGCTGTGAATCCGCCCGGCGAAGAAACCGGGCATGTGGGGAGCCGCCCGGTCTTCCTCCCTTCCCCTGGATTGGAGGAACAAGGCTCCCAAACAATCAGGTGGCTTGCCATCGGGCTCTCGCGAAGCTGCGCTCGGGCAAGTTGAAGGACGGAATCGAGTTGGCTAAGGCAATTTACTACAGCTCTGTCGACATCGGAACTAACAAGATTTGCTCCATCCTGGTCCGGATAGGCCCGGAGGGGGAACTGAAAGTCCTGGGCGCCGGCATCACTCCGTCACAGGGCGTTCATAAGGGAGTCGTCGAGAACGTGGCAGAAACCAGCGATGCCATTACCGCGTCTCTCGCCGAATCCCAGCGGTACGCCGGGTCCGGCGTGGTGCGGGGGGTGTTTGCAACGATCAGCGGTTCCCACATCAACTCGGTCAACACCAAGGCCAGCCTCGGGGAAGGGACCGAACCGGGCGGGCTTTCCGCGATGGCTCTCCGAAATCTGATGGAAACGGAGGTCCCCGGGTTCGACCGCTCCCAGCAGATGCTCCACGTCATACCCTACGGGTACGACGTGGATGGTTTGTCGGGTGTCCGCGACCCGGCGGCTTTGAAAGCCGGCGAGTTTCAACTGGAGACCCACGTCGTTTTGGGCGAAGACCAGGCTGTCCAGAACACGGTGAGGGCGATCAGGAACGGCAAAACCACCGTGAACAGCCTGGTCACCCAGTCCATCGCCTCCGCCGAGGCCACCTTGACCGGAGACGAGCGCCAGATGGGAGTAATCCTGGTGGACATCGGCGCCGGCACCACCGACATCTCCATTTACCTTCACGGCCAGCCCTGGTACACCGGCGTCCTGCCGGTGGGAGGCATCCAGATGACCCGGGACCTGGCCGTAGGCCTGCGCGTTCCCTATTACATCGCCGAGGAAATCAAGGTCAAGTGGGGTCACGTCATGCCGGAAATGGTCAGCGCCGGCGAAGAGGTTGTCGTCCCCGGCTTCCAGGGTCAGCCGCCCCGCCTGGTCCGGCGCCGCGGCGTCTGCCAGCCCTTGACCCAACGGATGATCGAAATCATCAAGCTGGTGATGATGCGCGTCAATCAGGCCGGTCTGCGCAGGCTTCCCATCGGGGGTATCGTCTTCACCGGCGGCGGAGCGGAAATCGAAGGCCTGAAGGAAATGGTGGACAACGCCCTGGGCGGGCCGGTACGAATCGCCACGCCCGACCAGGTAGCTGGTCTGCCATCTCAACTTCGCAAGCCGGCCTATTCGGCCAGCGTAGGAGCCCTGCTCTGGGGCATCAAGCACGGGAGCCAACGCCGCAGGTACGACGACCGCGGCAAGTCCTCGACAGAGGGTCCCCGATCCCTGTTCCGTCGGTTCTCCAAACCTCGGGAAGAGGCGGTTGGATGATGGGTGGTGGTCGCTAGGGTCTCCCCCGGCAACTGCCCGCCACAGCGCCGTGGCCTGTCGGGCGAGGCAAGGAGCGCCCCCAGGCCGGAACGCTTTGCGGAAGCCGGGCGGCGCTGCCGGAGCAGACTATAGCCATGGGGCAGTCCAAGGGGAATTTCGGAAATTAATCGTTCGGAGGAACAAGAATGTTACTGGATAATTCAGCTTCGTGGGAGCCTAACGGGGAAATCGGCGAGCGGCCGTCGAACCTCATTCCCGAAATTGCCCGCGGCGTACCCATGATCAAGGTCATGGGCATCGGCGGCGGCGGCAGCAACGCGGTAAGCCGCATGTACAAGGAAAAGCTGCCCGTCGTCGAATACTATGCCCTCAACACCGACGCCCAGCACCTGTTCCGCTGCGACGTGGCCCACCGGGTCGCCCTGGGCCAGAACCTTACCCGGGGCCTGGGCGCCGGCGCCCAGCCTGAGCTGGGCCGGCAGGCTGCCGAAGAGTCCCGCGGCGACATCCAGGCCGCCGTCGAAGGCGCCGACATGGTATTCTTGGCCGTTGGAATGGGCGGCGGCACCGGCACCGGCGCTGCGCCGGTCATCGCCCAGTTGGCCAAGGAAAGCGGAGCTCTCACCATCGCCGTTGTCAGCCGGCCCTTCTCCTTCGAAGCCGCCGCCCGCCGGAAGAACGCCGAGGAAGGCATCAACAAGCTCAAGGACCACGTAGATACCCTGATTACCATTCCCAACGACCGGTTGCTCGAGCTCAACCACCAGCGGGACCAGGCCTTCACCTGGGAAGACGCCCTCAAGATGGCTGACTCGGTCCTCCACCAGGGCATCCAGGCCATCGCCGAGGTGGTCACCGTTCCCGGGGAAATCAACGTCGACTTCGCCGACGTCAAGACCATCCTTGCCGGGGCCGGCCCCGCCTGGATGGCCATCGGGAAGGGCAAGGGCGAAAACCGGGCTGCCGACGCCGCCAAGATGGCCACCCGCAGTCCCCTCCTCGACATCGCCATGGACGGCGCCCGACGCATCCTCTTCGTCATCACCGGCGGTTCCAGCCTCACCCTGCAGGAGGTCCAGGACGCTGCCCGGGTCATCGAGGAAGTGGCCGACCCCGACGCCAACATCATCTTCGGCACCAGCCGGGATCCGCGCCTGGATGACGAGGTCAAGATGACCATGGTCGCCGCCGCCTTTCCTCTCATAAGCGACAACCAGCAATTGCAGGAGGCCGAATTGCAGCGGCTCCTCCAGGACGTTTCCCCGCAGGTGGAGGAAGATTTGGACGTTCCCAGCTTCCTGCGCAAGGGTTCCAGCGGTAGGAGGGGTTTCTTCAGGTAACATCGACAGTCGGGCCGGGACCCGTTCCAGGGTCCGGCCACCCGGTGGGGCGTCGGCCGGCTCGGCAGGGCAGGACGGTGTGGAAAACGGGCGAAAGTCGCCCGGGGTTTGCGAGCCAGCCCGGCGCCTCACGTGATACCCTATCCGTGAATTGATTCACGAGCCACCCCCCCAATCAAGCACCGAAAGCCGGATTCGGTCCCGGCTCAACCAGGAGTAATATTCTCGGAGGCCTGCACGGACTAGTTCCCATTATCTACTGCAACAGTTGGGCGCCGAGAACCACATTTGAGGCCGCTCCCCGACCGGGGGCGGCCTCCTCAATTCTCCCTCTAATTCCCTTCCGCTATTTTTGTCAATCCCTGCAACCCGCGAAACTTCGCGGGATTTTTGTATTGACAGCATCTTCGCTGTCCAAATAGAATCTCGCTACCATAAGTTGTGGTCATTGGACGGGTCAATACAACATTTGGTGTTTCTTAGAAAACATTGAAAATAATCTAAGAAAGGGTGTGGGAGATGCGGTGTCATGCTTGCGGGCACCCCAACTCCAGGGTTACCGACTCCAGGGAGACCGAGAACGCCATCCGCCGGAGACGGGAGTGCCGCCAGTGCGGGGTGAGATTCACCACCTACGAGCGGGTCCACTCCACCGCTCTGATGGTTGCCAAGCAGGACTCCCGCCGCGAGGAGTTCGACCGGGAAAAGTTGACCAGCGGGATCCGCAAGGCCTGTGCCAAGCGTCCCATCCCATCCAGGGTAATCGAAAAAATGGCTGAGGATATCGAGACCGAGATTCTCCGTTTGGGCCAGGGGGAGGTGTCATCCAAGTACATCGGAGCCATGGTGATGGACCGGTTGAAAAACCTGGACAGAGTGGCGTACATCCGCTACGCCAGCGTATACCGAGATTTCCAGGACATCGAGAGCTTTGAGCGTGTGGTGAGGGACCTCAGGGAAGACAATACCCAGCTCTCCTTGCCGGACATAGGGCCGGATGCCCCGCGGCGGCAGCGCCGCAGGCAGCCAGGCCAATGAGCAGGCAGCCCGAATCAACGCTCGACCAGGACGCATGACCCGGCGCGGGCCGGAGTGCGCTTGTCAAGGAGAGATCGACCATGAGTACCAGCGTTCCATACGCCGCTCTCGCCCGGCTTTTGACCCACAACAACCGGGTGCATGACTTGGAAGAAGTGTTGGACCACATGCAGGTCCCATCCGATTACCCGACCGAGTTGGAACCCCAGGAGGAAGCCCTGGAGATAAACCCCTTCTCGGAGATCCAGAACGAAATCGACCGGGAAGCCCGCGCCAGTCTCGTCACGGCCTGGTTGGCCATGCCCGCCGCGCCGGAAGTTGAGGAATAGCGGGGCCCTCTGCAAGCGTGTCCGAAATCGGTAATTTGGGGCTATTTCCCACGAATCCTGTTATTATACATAATGTAATCCATTCATTTTATGGTAACCTGAGCCCTTTTACTGACATTTGGGCCGAGACGCAGCCTGCCAACCGGTGCTATATATAGAACAGACCAGAACGGTCCGGCTCCCTAACCAGTTCATCAGGAGAAACCTTGACAGAACCCTTCAAATACCAGATTAAAGCCGAATGCGAGCCATCCCCCGCTCAATACGCCGGGGAAATCGTGGAGGCCCTGCGGTCCGTCTTCAGTCTCACCGGGTACGAGTGCTCCGGCGATTCTTTGACGGTCGAGCTGGAGTCCACCCACCCCCTCGCGGACGGCGTCTTCAAGGATCTGGCCGATGCCCTCATCGACCAGTTGACCGCCCGCGGGCTTCGGCTCCGGTCCGGCGTCATCAACCGCGTTGACCATGACCCGCTGGGCACTTTCATCGGAGTGCTTGGCCGGGGAGTGCTTGGCCGGCAGCTTCCCCAAAAGGCCTTGCACACCGGGGCGGCCGTCTGCGAAAAGCTGACCGGATTCCCGGTCATGCGCTCCCCCGGCGGTGCCCTGTCCAGCGGCCGCCTGGTGCCGGTAATGTTCTTCCACCGCGACGTGGTCCTTGACCTGCTCCTGTCGGCCAAGTCGCGCCGCCCCGCTGCCAACCCAACCCTGGCAGGCGACTGACGGATGTAAGGCAGGCCTTGGCCTGCCTGTGGAAGAGAACGACCAGAGGACCATCGCCCCAAGGGGAGAGGGAGTGTGACAGGGATAAAATAGTCCAGGCGCATCGACGCCGGAAATCCAAGGGGCTGATAACGTTAGGTGAAGACCCGACCTAGTTTTCTAGCTCACCAAGCGTGAGAAGGCCCCTTCGTTGCAGCGAAGGGGCCTTCTGCATCAGACCCCCGACATAACGTCTGACAGGGTGCTAAGACACAGGCACAATGTATAACAAGGCGTTATCGGGGTCAAGACTGGTTTGGTCAGCTTGACCCCCGTCGGGGGGGTTGAATAGTGACAGCTACGCACGACAGATTGGGAGTTGGGTCGAAGAAGGCGCGGGAGCACGTGCGCAAAGCCCTGACCGAGGCCGGCATCGCCCGGCAGATTAACGAGCGCTCCGACGAGCTTACCGAAAACTCCCTGGTCGTCCTCAAGCGCCGCTACCTCTCCAAGGACCGGGAGGGCAACGTCCTGGAGGATCCGGAAGGGATGTTCCGGCGCGTCGCCAACAACCTCTCCCAGGCCGACCTGAACTACGGCGCCGCCGAGGCCGACCGCCAGGCCACCGAGGATGAGTTCTACGACGTGATGCGCCGGCTTGAGTTCCTGCCCAACTCCCCCACGCTGATGAACGCCGGCCGCGAGTTGCAGCAGCTCTCCGCCTGTTTCGTCCTTCCCGTCGGAGACTCCCTCGACTCGATTTTCTCCAAGGTCAAGGAGACCGCCCTCATCCACAAGAGCGGCGGCGGAACCGGCTTCTCCTTCTCCCGTCTCCGGCCCGAGGGAGACGTGGTCGGCTCCACCGGGGGCGTCGCCTCCGGCCCGGTCAGCTTCATCAATGCCTTCGACGCCGCCACCGACGTCGTCAAGCAGGGTGGGACCCGCCGCGGCGCCAACATGGGCATCCTCAACGTCGACCATCCCGACATCCTCCGGTTCATCCACTCCAAGGAAGACGGCATCCACCTGCAGAACTTCAACATCTCCGTCGCCGTCACCGAGGACTTCATGGAGCGGGTCCGGCAGGACCGGGAGTACAACCTGGTCAACCCCCGCACCAAGCAGGTCGTCGCCACCCTCAACGCCCGCGAGGTCTTCCAGCAGATCGTCGACCTCGCCTGGCAGACCGGCGACCCGGGCATTGTCTTCCTCGACCGGATCAACCGGGAAAACCCCAACCCCCAGCTGGGCAACATCGAGTCCACCAACCCCTGCGTCACTGCCGAAACGTGGGTTCACACCGGCGAGGGGCCCCGGCAGGTGGGCGACCTGGCAGGACGGAGGTTTACGGCCCTGGTGGATGGTCAACGGTACGACAGCGGGCCTTCCGGATTCTTCCCCACCGGCCGCAAGCAGGTGGTAAAGCTGCAAACCGTCGAGGGATATAGCCTCCGCCTCACCGCCGGCCACCTGGTTCGCAAGGTGGTCAAGCGGACCCGGTATCGGTTGGACTTTGCGTGGACCCCTGCCGGTGAACTGGAACAGGGCGATGAGATAGCGCTCCACAGCCACCGCGATAGCCCGCATTGGCCCGGAAGCCATACGCAAGAAGAGGGCTACTTGGCAGGACTGTTGGTCGGTGATGGGACCCTGAAAAGCGACAAAGCGGTCATCAGCGCTTGGCCTTGGGCATCAAAGGGCGACAGCACAGCGGCGCCGAATGGGGCCGTGGCGGTAATGGAGAGAGCCGAGGCGGCGGCCGCAACAATGCCCCACCGCAGTGATTTTGCCGGCTGGAGGCCAGTGCCGGGGCGCGGCGAATACCGCATCACCACAGCAGCCCTTCGTGACCTTGCCTTGGAATTGGGCATGAGGCCCGGTCACAAGGCGGTCACCCCGGCCATTGAAGCGGCTTCCAGTTCTTTCTACCAGGGATTCCTGCGCGGCTTCTTCGACACCGACGGTACGGTGGTCGGGACCCAGGAGAAGGGAGTAAGCATCCGGCTGTCCCAGAGCAACATCTCCCGTCTCGAAGGTGTGCAACGGATGCTCCTGCGTCTGGGCATCGTCAGCCAGATATACCGGGAGCGCCGGCCTGAAGGAATCCGCCTGCTGCCCGACGGGAAGGGCGGACAAGGCTCATACTCGGTGCAGAGCCAGCACGAGTTGGTCATTTCCAACGATAATGTCTCCAGGTTCGCGGATCTCATCGGTTTCGCCGATTCGGAGAAACAGGCCAGGCTGGAAGGGTTGTTGGGCAACTACCGGCGGCGGCTGAACCGGGAGAGGTTTGTCGCCAGGGTAGCCACCGTTGAACGGGACGGGACGGAAGACGTATTTGACGTCGAAGTCCCCGGGGTCAACGCATTCGATGCCAATGGCCTGTATGTCCACAACTGCGGCGAGCAGCCCCTCCTCCCCTACGAGTCCTGCAACCTGGGCTCCATCAACCTGGCCCGCATGGTCCGTTACACCGGCGACGACGTCAGCATCGACTGGGAGCGCCTGTCCCGGGTGTGCCGCACCGCCGTCCACCTGCTGGACAACGTCATCGACATGAACGAGTACCCCATCCAGCAGATCGCCGACATGAGCCGCACCACCCGCCGCATCGGCGTCGGCGTCATGGGCTGGTCCGACCTGCTCATGGAGCTGGGCATGCGCTACGACTCCGAGGAAGCCCTGGAACTGGCGGAGCTGGTGATGGGGTACATCCAGGAGGAGTCATACAAGAGTTCCTGCGAGCTTGCCGAGACCCGCGGCCCCTTCCCCTCCTGGGAGGGCAGCATCTACAATGACCCGGCCCAGCCCGGCGGCATCAGGAAGATGCGCAACTCCGCCCCGGTCACCATCGCGCCCACCGGCACCATCAGCATCATCGCCGGAGCCTCCAGCGGTATCGAGCCCCTCTTCGCCCTGTCCTTCGTCCGCAACGTCATGGACCGCACCCGCCTCGTCGAGGTCAACCCCTACTTCGAGGCCGTTGCCCGCAACGAGGGATTCTACTCCCCGGAACTCATGGAGCAGCTTGCCGAGACCGGCACCCTCGAGGGCCTGGATGTCCCGGGTTGGGTCAAGGACGTCTTCCGCGTCTCCCAGGACATATCCCCCGAGTGGCACGTCAGGATGCAGGCCGCCTTCCAGACCCACACCGACAACTCCGTCTCCAAGACCATCAACTTCCCCGGTTCCGCCACCACGGAAGATATCTGGGAAGCCTACATGCTGGCCTACGAGACCGGATGCAAGGGCATCACTGTCTACCGGGACGGCAGCAAGTCCGAGCAGGTCCTCAGCACCGGCCAGACCGGAAAGGCCGAGGCGGACCAGTTGGGCGGAGCCGAAATCTACCGCATCCCCCGGGAGCGTCCCCGCGAGATCCATGGCGTCACCGAGCGCGTCCGCACCGGCCACGGCAACATGTACATCACCGTCAACTTCGACGAGGCCCACCAGCCCTTCGAGCTGTTCAGCACCCTGGGCAAGGCCGGCGGCTGCGACTCCGCCCAGTTGGAGGCCATCTCCCGCCTCGTGTCCCTCGCCCTCCGCTCCGGCATAGACCCGCAGGCCATCGTCGACCACCTCCGCGGGATCACCTGCTGCCCCGCCTGGGATGAAGGCGTCCTCGTCCGCTCCGCCCCCGACGCCGTCGCCCTGGCCCTCCAGCGCCACCTCCAGGAACACGCCAACGGGACCAACGGCAGCAGCGCTTCCGTGCCCGAGGCTGCCCAGCTTCGCTTCACCACCGAGGCCGTCCCGCCCCAGCGCGACGCCTTCCAGTCCGCCTACCGCTGCCCCGACTGCAACGGCCCGGTCGAGTACCGGGAAGGCTGCCTAAGCTGCGCCGATACCTACTGCGGCTGGAACAAGTGCGATTAGGGGATACCCGGTCCGGTTCCAGCCTGGCAACCCAATTCAACCAAACAGGGCCCCCGGGATTGTCCCGGGGGTTTGTTTCCGGTTTCACAGAAGGCGTATGCTAAAATTCGTTACCCGCAGGGGCCGCTGTTGGATTAGGTATGAATCCCCGACTATACAAGTTGATTGATGAACTGACCGACGAAGAGCAGGCGCTCTTGGAAGTGGTTGTCGGTTTTCTGGTGAGTCGGCGGCATTTGTCAACCATCGGTGATCCCGTCGTCAGGCTAGAGTCTTGGATTGAATCGTTGAGGACAGGCGATCAATTGAACTCGGACGGGTCTGGGAAGCGGAGCGTTCTCGAATTGAGGGGCTTGGGAAAAGACCTTTGGCGGGACGTTGATGTCGCAGAGTATTTGAATAGGGAGCGTGACTCTTGGCATGGATTGGTACCTTGTCAGGAGGACATCCGATGACCTGTGAAGTCTGCCACGGTACTGTTGCCGGAGAAAATATCACCTTCACCGTCGAACTGGATGACAAGCTGGTGGTCGTCGAGAACGTCCCTGCGAAAGTATGCGGTCAGTGTGGGGAACGGCGCTTCTCTCCTGATACTGTGGAGAAACTGCAAAAAACTGTCTGGGAACAGAATGACCCGGTACGAATCATCGAAACGCCGGTCTTCGACTTTAACCCCACCAGTTAACCGCATCAGAAGAGACGTTTTTCCAAGGAGCCTCCACCATGCCCAACTCTGAAAAACCCGCCATCGCCATCACTATGGGCGACCCCTGCGGCATCGGTCCCGAGGTCGTCGTCAAGGCCCTCGCCGACCCCCGCGTCTACGCCTCCTGCCGCCCCGTCGTCATCGGCAACACCTACGCCATGAATCAGGCCGTCCGCCTCACCGGCCTCCCCCTGTCCATCAACGAGACCGATGACCCCACCGCTGCCGGGGACAACCCCTCCGTCGTCGACGTCGTGGATGTCCACAACCTCAACCCCGAGGACATCACCGTCGGCGAGATTAGCGTCGCCTGCGGCAAGGCCGCCATGGAGTGGGTCTCCAAGGCTGGCCAGCTCTGCCTGGCCGGCGTCATGGACGGCATGGCCACCGCTCCCCTGAACAAGGAAGCCGCCGCCATGGCCGGCTACGAGTCCATCGGCCACACCGAGCTTCTCCAAGAGCTCTGCGGCGCTCCCGCCGTTCCCACCATGCTCATGGCCAAGAACCTCCGGGTCGTCCACCTGACCACCCACCGCTCCCTCCGGGTTGCCTGCGACTACGTCAAAAAGGATCGAATCGTCCAGTTCCTCCAGATAATCCACGACAACTTCGTCAAGTGGGGCTTCTCCGCTCCCCGCATCGGCGTCGCCGCCCTCAACCCCCACAACAGCGACGGCGGACTCCTCGGCCACGAGGAAGCCGGGGAAATCGCCCCGGCCGTAGCCTCCGCCCGGGAACTCGGCATCGACGCCACCGGCCCGGTCCCCGCCGACAGCGTCTTCCACCAGGCCATCAACGGCCGCTACGACGCCGTCCTCGCCATGTTCCACGACCAGGGCCACATTCCCGTCAAGGTCTACGGCTTCGAGGAAAGCATCACCGCCAACCTTGGCCTCCCCTTCGTCCGCACCTCCGTTGATCACGGCACCGCCTTCGACATCGCCGGAAAGGGCATCGCCGGGCACGTCAGCATGTTGGAGTCCATCCGCCTCGCCGTCGAGTTGGCCCGGGGCAACGGCCTGTCCGATTTCTGACACCCCACTTTCCTGACACTTGCCCTTTGCCATCCCCGGTGCCGCGTTCTTACCATAGGGAAAGTGTGGTGCACGCGTTAGGGATCATTTGGCCAATTCCGGGGTGTCCCGCTGCCAATGTAGCAGAATGCAGCAAAATGTAGCAGATAAAAAACTTCCGCCCGCCTTTGCCCGCCGGGTGCCCTCCCTTTGGCTCGCCTTTCCGGCCAACTGGGCCGGGTCGTAATGTTATAATCCACCCGGCCCGCGGGAAGAATCTTCCCCCCGCCAACTAATTTCTTGGACGTGCCCTCATGAAACTCGCCTTTATCGGCGGTGGCACCATGGCCGAGGCCATCATCGGCGGAATCCTCAACGCTGGATTGGCCCAGCCCACCGACATCGCTGTCGGCGAACCCGTCCCGTCCCGGCGCGAGTATCTGTCCGGCCATTACGGGATTCCGGCGGTGGAGGACAATCTCGAGGCAGCCCGGGACGCCGAGTTGGTCATCCTTGCCGTTAAACCCCAGGATCTCGCCAGGGCCGGGGTTGGCCTCAAGGGCAGGCTGGACCGGGGACAGGCGGTTGCTTCGATTATCGCCGGAGCCAGGATGACCACCCTTTCCCAGGGGTTGGACCACGCCGGGATTATCCGGGTCATGCCCAACACTCCCGCCCAGATCGGCGCCGGCATGAGCCTCTGGACCGCCGCTCCCGAAGTGGGCGGGGAACAGCGCGAGCTGACTGGTTCCATCCTAGATACCGTTGGCCGGCAGATCTACGTCGACGACGAGAAGTACCTCGACATGGCCACCGCCCTCAGCGCCAGTGGTCCCGCCTACGTCTTCCTCTTCATCGAAGCCCTCATCGACGCCGGGGTCTACGTGGGCCTTCCCCGTGACATCGCCCGCACCCTCGCCCTCCAGACCGTCTACGGCAGCACCCGCCTTGTCATGGAGACCGGCAAGCATCCCGCCGAGCTGAAGGATATGGTGGTTTCCCCGGCCGGCACCACCGCCGAGGCCCTGCAGGCCCTGGAGCAGGCCGGCGTTCCCGCTGCCATCGTCAATGCAGTCAACGCCGCCTACGCCAAGTCCGTGCGTCTGGGTCAAGGTTAGCGGGAGGCGCCGTTGGAAGAACTGGGTATCAGGCTCATCGATTGGCTCTTCAACCTGATCTTCATCGCCATCCTGGGCCGCATAATCCTTTCCTTTGTAATCCCGCTGCTGGGACGTCAGCCCAACCTTACCCTGGTCAGCATCTACCAGGCCCTGGCCCAGGTCACCGAGCCGATCCTCGGCCCCATCCGGCGGGTGCTTCCCACCTTCGGCGGCTTCGATTTCAGCCCCATGGTGGCTATCATCCTGCTCGAGATCCTCCGGTATTTCATAAAGTCAGTCCTCATCTGACTGCCGGAGAAATCCCTTGTTCTTGTCGTTGCTTCTCAATGGTCCCAGCCTTTTCCGGGCGGTCTAGGGCCGCCCATTGGCCACTCCCGCTCAGGCCCAGCCCGACCCGTCCCGAGTCGCCGCCGATGTCCTTTCCCTCCGCCGTGCCCTGTCCCCCGACATCCGGGATTACCGGGCGGACGCCCATCGCGGCCCTTATCTCGTAATCCTCAGCGGCCTGCCCGGCACCGGCAAGTCCTACTTTGCTAACTTCCTCAGCCGCCGGCTCTCTTTCGTAACCGTCGGCAGCGACCGGATGCGCAAGACCCTCGTCCCCCAACCAAGATACAAGCGGTCCGAGCATATTCGGGTCTTCGCCGCCTGCCACCGGCTGATTGAGGAACTGCTGGCCGAGGAATACCGGGTCATCTTCGACGCTACCAACCTGACCGAGGGGTTCCGCCGTCCCGTCTACGAGCTATCCGACCGCGCCGGTTCGCCCTACTGCGTCGTCGGTTTCACCGCCCCCGGCTCCCTGGTCCGGGAGAGGTTGCGCCGCCGCAGCGACGGCCTGTTCCCCGATGACTACTCCGACGCAGACTGGCGGGTGTACGGGCGGCTGAGGCCGGGCCAGGAACCCATCCAGCATCCCCACATCCGGGTCGATTCCTCCGCCGGCATCGCCCCTGTGGTGGACCAGGTGCTGCGGATGGTCAAGGCGGCCTGTCCCCGTCAGGGCCCATAGCCCGGCTCCCTTGCCCTTTGGTGCTATAATCCAATCCAACCAGGTTGGCGGTGTCCCGGCGGCACCCCACTGATGATGGAGGGAATAATCATGGCGCGGACCGCAGGACTCGGACATGTGGGCATCTACGCCCATGACATTATGAAGATGCGCGACTTCTACACCCGGGTTATCGGGTTGGAGGTCGCCGACGAGGATCTGGAGGGCCGGGGAATGTGCTTCCTCAGCTCAGACCCTATTTCCGAACACCACGAGTTCGTTCTGATGAAGGGCCGCCAGTCCGACGACGAGACCCAGGTCATCCAGCAGATCTCCTTCAAGGTCCCCAGTATCCAGGACCTCCGGGAGTACAAGTCGGCGCTGGACGAAGAGGGAATGAAGATTGACCGGATCGTCAGCCACGGCAACGCCTTCGGGATGTACTTCTTCGATCCCGAGGGCAACCGGGTGGAGCTGTACTACCGGACCGGCTTCCCGGTCCCACAGCCCCACGGCGACCCCATCGACCTTTCCCGCTCTGACGACGAGCTGCTTACCGATGCCCGGGAGTTGCTGTTCACCAAGCGTTAGTCCCTGGCCCACTCTCGACCGCCAGACGCCCGGATTGTTCCGGGCGTCTTTTTCATGGGCCCAACCGGCTGGATGGGCAATAGCAGAATTTGGCGTCCGATAGTCTCCTTGGGACCATAGATGGGTCAAAGCGGCAACCCCCCATCCTTCGCCGAATACGGCGACCTGCCTCCCCGCTACCACCGCTGGAAGTGGCGGGTACTGCTGGCCTTCGGCATCTTCTACCTGTTTGTCTACCTGGGCCGTTTCAACTTCTGGCCCGTGTCGCCGCTGGTGCGGGAGGACCTAGCGCTGACCCACGTTGAGATCGGAGTCATCAACGCCCTTCTGCTCTGGGGGTTCGGAGTGGGAGACCTGGTCCACGGCAGGTTGGCCGAAAGCTATGGTCTGCGACTGTGGGTACTGCTGGGAGCAGCTTTCACAGTCGTGATGAACTGGGCAACCAGTTTCGGCACTACGGCCCTGGCGCTGGCCATCCCCTGGGGAATCAACGGGTTCGTCAACGCGGCCTGCTGGTCCCCGGCCATCAGCATGATTTCCCAGTGGTGGCCGCGCCGGGAGCGGGGGATCGCCATGGGAATCGTCGGCACCGCTTCGGGCGGGGCGATGCTGGTGATGTGGTGGGTTTCCGGCTGGGTGGCCGTGGAGTGGGGTTGGCGGGCGGCCTTCCGCTACCCGCCGTTGATTATCCTGGCGGCGGGGCTGGTCTTCTACTTCGTGTCCCGGGACCGGCCTCGGGACGTCGGCCTGCCGGACTACGTCGAAGAACACGGGGTTTCGGCGGAGCCGGAGGCGATTTCGGAGGAACGGCTGCGTGGATTCGGCCCCTACCGGGAACTGCTGTCCCGCCGGGAGTTTCACCTGGCGTCCCACGTGAAGGGGCTGGAAAACGTGGTACGATACGGCCTGACCACCTGGGTGCCAATCTATTACCACGAGGCTGGCGGGCTGTCCATCGAGTCCACCATTATCCTGACCGTTCTATTGCCGTTGGGTTATCTCGTTGCTCCTCCCCTGGGCGGGTTCATTTCCGACCGCTGGCTGTCCAGTTCCCGGCGGCCGCTGCTGGTAGTTTCCTGCGCGGGTAGCGCCGCCGCGCTGGTGGCGGTGGCTGCAGCGCCGCCCTCCGATCCGTACCTGGGTGCCGGTCTGATGCTGGCCGGCGGGATCAGCATGGGACTGTCGCCCATATCCACCATCGCGGTGGACCTGGCGGGCCGCCGGATGTCCGGGACAGCCTCGGGCCTGCTCGACGCCCACGGCTACGCCTATGCCGGACTCCAGGCCCTAGTCTTCAGCGTGTGGCTGGACCTGTCGGGCAGCCCGTGGCCTGCAGTCTTCCTGGCCATGGCGGCGACCAGGCTGGTATCAGTCGGAATGATCTCACGGGTGAAGGTGTAGCGGACGAGATGGCGCTAACCCAGAGAGTCCTGTGGTTCCTGTGGAGGAGGGTCGTGATGCCGGTCCTGGTGGGCATAGCCGGGTTGGTCGTGTTGTACCTGCTGGCCTTCGCCATCTTCCCCCAGGTGCGGGCGGCTACCCACACCGGTTTCTTCGTCCTGCAGGTGCTGGACCTCCCCGTCAAGCCCCAGTCGTGGTTCACCAGGGACGCAATCAGGGAAGAAGTTACCTACCCCGGCCCGTCAGGCGGTTTGCAGGCCGACATCTACCGCATCCCGGACGGGAAGCCCAGGGCGGCCATCCTGATTTTCCTCGGGGCCAACGCCGCGGGCAGGGAGGACAAGGATGTGGTCAACCTCGGCCACGCCATCTCCCGGGCTGGATTCGTCGCCATGATCCACTGGTCGGAGACGATGGGACAGAGGGCCAATGTTGACCCGGAGGAACTGGAGAACCTCGTACGGGCCTTCCAATACCTGGCCGGGCGGGACTACGTCCGGTCGGACAAGGCGGGGATGGCGGGGTTTTCGGTGGGCGGGTCCTTTGTGATGGTGTCGGCGGCGGACCCCAGGATCAACCGGCAAGTGGCCTTCGTCAACTCGATGGGCGCTTACTACGACTCGCGGGACCTCTTCGTCCAGATAGCCAGTAACTCCTGGTTTCCCGCCCTCTACGAGGAGACGGAGAGAGTGGGAGACCGGGACACCGAGCCCTGGAAGGTCGATAAGCTGACCCGCCGGGTGTTCCGCAACGAACTGCTGGAACCGGTGGAGAACGAACAGCAGCGGCAGGCGTTGGCAGTCCGGTTTGGGGAGGACGAAGTTGCTGCGGCCGCGACAACCCTTCCTCCGCTGACCGGGACCGCCCCGGTCGTCAGGGATCTCCTAGAAGGGCCGACTCCCGCGGAGGCCGCCGAGTTGATGGAACAGATGCCTCCGTCATTCCTGGAGAAGCTGGACTTCATATCTCCCAGCAACCACGTTGACAGCCTGCACGGACGGCTGTTGATTATGCACGACCAAGGAGACAAGCTGATCCCGGTGGGTGAGTCCCGCCGGTTTGCGGCGGCGGTGGCCGACCGGGGCGACGTGCTCTACACCGAGACCAACATCTTCGACCACGTCCGGCCCGGAGCGGACCGGAACTGGTTCCAGCTGGGTTGGGGCGCCCTCAAGCTGGGCCGGCACATGTATCACATCATGCGCTTTGCCCACTGATTCCGGGCGCCGGGAGTTCTCCGTCTAGTTGCGGTGGCGGGCCTGCTGGAGCTTCTGGATGGTCCCCGGGACCCGCCAGTCCACGTAGACGAGGACGTGCTCCTTGATGGCTTCCTCGTGGATGCGGCACATGGCGCAGTTGCGGTCGATGCACAGGCCGTGGCGGGGCGTCAGCTCCCGCCTCAGCGCGTCGAGTTGCTGGACGACCTGTTGGGTGTCGATGACGCCGTCCCTGGCTAGTTCCAATACTTCATCCAGCTGCCCGGTCAGCTTGTCGAGGGTGTCGTTGTAACGCTTCAGGTTCTCGGCGGCGATGGACCGGATATCCTGCTGCTGTCCCGTCACAGCCGGAGAGTAGATGTCAGGCTGCCAGTCGCTGAGGTCGCGCCCGCAGGACTCGCACGGATCGGGCGGCATGGTCATGATCGGCACCTCCGGGTGAGTCTGGCGAACGGCCTTCGGCAGAGGGGCGGGGCCCCGATTGACGCCATTGTACCAAAGGATAGGGAAGGCGCCAGGACTATCCGGTGGATTCACTGGGTTCGCTGGCGGCTTCGACGGGTTCCGGCGGTGGTGGAGGGTATTGAAGGCCCGCGTCGGTGGCCAGGGCCAGCTCCATGGCGGCAATTGCCACGTCAATCTGGTCGTCGTCGGGCTGACGGGTCGTCAGCCGCTGCAGCAGCAACCCCGGAGCGGCCAAGGCCCGCGCGATGAACCAGGACTGGTGGACCCCGCTGAACCGGATCATCTCATAGCTGACGGCGGCGATGACCGGCAGCAGCACGATGCGGGACAGGATGCGCCACTCGATATCGGGCCGCCCCAGGAAGGCGAACACCACCACCGATACCAGGACGACGGTGAGCAGGAACGCGGTCCCGCAGCGGGGGTGGGGAGTGGGGAACCGCCGCACGTTCGCGACGGTCAAAGGCAGCCCGGCCTCGTGGGCGTGAACGGTCATGTGCTCGGCGCCGTGGTAGGCGTAGACGCGCCGGATGTCCTTCATCAACCCGATGCCCCAGATGTAACCGACCACTATGGCCAGCCGGAGCAGTCCCTCGATGGTATTGCTCAGGAGGTCTGAGGTGATGAAGGGGTCGATGAGCCAGACCACCAGCAGCGGAAGAACAAAGAAGATGCCAATCCCGATGACCAGGGAAACGGCCAGGGTGACTCCCATTGCCCAGCCGGAAAGCTCCTCCGGTTCCTCCTCATCCTGGCCCAACTGGGACAGGTTGGCGGACTGGTGCAGCGCCTTCATGCCGAGCGCCAGGGTTTCGGCCAGGACGGCGACGCCGCGGAGGAACCATATCCGCCGCAGCGGGCCGGTGAGAAAGGAGTTCAGAGGGCCGTGGGAGTGGGCGATGTTGCCGTCTCTCTGCCGCACCGCCAGGCTGTAGCAGGTGCGGCCCCGGATCATCACGCCCTCGATGACGGCTTGTCCGCCGTAGATAAAGTTATTCTCTCGCGCCAAGGGGACCTCGGTCAGGGTTGGGCCGGCGGATTGCGGGCGCCGGACGAGTGGTTGGAATTGCTGCCACGAAAAAGAGGGCTGGGAGCCAGCCCTCGGGTATTCGGAAGGGGATGCACGGCGGTCAGGTGAGGTTGTAACGCCGCCGGAGTCGCTCGATGCGGCCCTGGCTGTCCACGATGCGCTGCTCGCCGGTGTAGAAGGGGTGGCACTTGCTGCAGACCTCCACGCGGAGGGCGGGCTTGGTGGCGCCCGTCTGGAAAACGTAGCCGCAAGAGCAGGTGACGGTCGCGGTGTAGAACTGGGGATGTATTTCTGCCTTCATCGGTTGATTCCTGCCTGTTGGATAGAAGTCGGGGACGGGTTAGACGGGGTAGACGCTGACCCGACGCTTGCCCTTGCGGGCCCATTCATACTTGACCTCGCCGTCTACGGTGGCGAAGAGGGTGTAGTCCCGGCCCAACCCGACGTTGGTGCCGGGGGCGATCCTGGTGCCGCGCTGCCGGACCAGGATGGAGCCGGAAGTGACCTTCTGCCCGCCGTATCGCTTGACGCCCAGACGCTTGGCGTTGCTGTCGCGGCCGTTGTTGGAGCTGCCGCCGGCTTTCTTATGAGCCATGAGTCTAACCTCCGGTCTGGATGTCCTGGATGACCAGGCGGGTGTAGTTCTGGCGATGGCCCTTCTTGCGGCGGTACCGCGTCTTGGACTTGTACTTGAAGACGAGGATTTTCTTGTCCTTGTACTGGGACTGTACCTGGGCAACCACCCTGGCGCCGGCGACGGTGGGAGTGCCGATGTTGACCGTTCCATCCTCCGAAACCGCCAAGACCTCGTCGAACTCTGCCGTTGCACCCTCGGCCAAGGGCAGCTTCTCGACGTCCAGGACATCGCCCTGGCTCACCCGGTACTGCTTGCCCCCGGTCTTGAAAATAGCGTAGTCCATAAAAACCTGTGTTCTGAAAGTCGCCGCTTTCTCCCCCGACGAAGGTAACTTGTCTAAGGGATCTGGGCGGCTCCGTAAATCCTAAAGGGCGGGGGTTCCGGTGTCAAGGCAAAAGTGCGGCGGGGCAGGGCTATCGCATGAGTGGCGGTTTGGTCAGACTTTCGGTGAACGGCCAACAAGGCATTGCGGGGAACATACGACGGGGGTCTGGATTCCCGCCTGCGCGGGAATGACGGGAGGAAAGGTGAAAGGAACTAGCAAGACTTCATGCGACTGCCCCGATGGCGCACAAGTACCTTATCGGGAGGTGCGACAAAGTGGGACATTTGAGCGTGAAACCAGAACAATTTTGTCCAGATTCATCCTCCAAATGTCCGGTTTTTCCTCCCGTATGTCGCAGTCTGGGCCGGGTTAGTCGCGTTTTGTCGTCCTTCACCGGATGGTCAGCCGATGGTGGCCGCAAAAGAAACATTTTGTCCTGTGGAGAAAAAATTATGGTGCATTTTGGTGCATTCGCACTGGACACAAGCGGGGCACCGGCGCGGTGTTGCTGTTCCTCACAGGTATGTTAACCGAAAGAGGGCAGACCGCGAAAGGGCCAAATGTCAGTAAAGGGCCATTCGAGGATGGGGGCCAATTCCTGCCGCGCCTTACCGGGCGCCGCCCCCTATCGCCGGGACGAAGTGGACCTCCCGTGCTTCCCCGCACCGCTCCATCATGCCGAGGCGGGCAACCTCCCCGTCGATGGCGACGGCTAGGTTGCTGCGGATCTGGCCGTCTTCAACGAGACGGTCCTTGATGCCGGGATAGATCTCGTCCAGCTTGTCCACCAATTGGCGGACGTTGCGGGCTTCGACGTCGACTTGTTTCACTCCGCCGGTGACGGACTGGAGCATGGTAGGGACGAATACGGTAGGCATCAGTCACCTCCGGTTGAAAGGGGCGACGCTGAGGAGGGGACCCTCTTCAGCACCAAGTTGCGGGTGCGTCTGCCTTGATTATACCCCCGTCGCGCTGCAGTTCCCGCACGTAGCAAATAATGGAGTCCACCTCTTCGTCGGACAGACCGGGGACCGGCAGCATATCGCCGAATTGCCAATGGTGGGAAGGCACACCGTTGCGGACAGCGTTACGAAAGGCGAAGTCCTGGTGGTGGTTGGGCTCGTAAACGCGATGGACAAGAGGGGGGCCGTGGCTGGTTCCGGCGGCGTTGGCTCCGTGGCAAACCGCGCAGTTGGCGTTGAACGCCTCCATTCCCGGCTGGGTCTGAGGTGGGAGTCCGGTGAGGGCGGACGGAGGGCTGGTTGGCCCAGGGCCGGGTGAGCTGGACCCGGTCGAATCCGGAGGGGAACATGCTGCATAGATCAGCACCAACATGTGGGTGAGAATCACCAGGATGCGGTACCGCCATGCAGGTGCAGTCATGGGATAGAGGTCCTGGAAAAGGCTACCGGCGAAAAGGCTACCGGCCCCCTGCCAAAAGGGGCCGGTTCTGTTGTCGTTGCTGCTGCGGGGCTAGTGCCCGTTGGTCCACCGGGCTTCAAGGATGGCCCCGGGGTTGACCGGAAGCTTGTCCATCCGCACGCCGATGGCCCGGGACACGGCGCTGGCAACGGCCGGCAGCGGAGGGACTATGGGCACCTCGCCTACGCCGCGCACCCCGTAGGGATGCCCGGGGTTGGCGACTTCCACGATGACGGTGTCGATCATGGGCAGATCGAGGCTGGTGGGCATCCGGTAGTCCAGGAAGCTGGAGTTGGCCATGTGACCCCGGTCGTTGAAGAAGTACTCCTCGTTCAACGCCCAGCCAATGCCCTGAACGACGCCTCCCTGCATCTGCCCTTCGACGTAGCTGGGGTGGACGGCCTTACCCGCGTCCTGGATGGCGGTGTAACGGAGGACGGTGGTCTTACCGGTGTCCGGGTCGACCTCGACGTCGGCGATGTGGACGCCGAAGGAATTGCCCTCGCCGGCCGGGTCCAGGCTGGCGGTGCCGGTGATGGCGCCGCCGGTGGGGTAGATCTGGCGGGCCAACTCCTTGAAGGTCATCCGCAGTTCCGGGTCGGACAGGTGGGAGATCACCGCGTCCTTGTACTCCACGTTTTCCGGATCGGTGTCCCAGATCTGGGCGGCCCGTTCCACCATCTGCTGCTTCACGTCCTCGGCGGCCTTGATGGCGGCCCAGCCGGTGGCGAAGGTGGTGCGGCTGCCGCCGGTGACCATGGTGTAGCCGACGGAGTCGGTGTCGACCACGGTGGGCTTGACGTCCTCGTAGGGAATGCCCAGGGTCTCGGCGGCTTGCTGGGCGATAGAGGCGCGGGTGCCGCCGATGTCCACCGAACCCTCGATGAGGCTGACGGTGCCGTCGGGGTTGACGGTGATGTTGCAACTGGAGTGGAAGCCCCGGTTCATCCAGAAGCCGGCGGCGATGCCGCGGCCCCGGTTGGGCCCTTCCAACGGAGCCTGGTAGTGCTCGTGATTGCGGGCAGCTTCCAGGCATTCGACCAGGCCGACCCTCTGGAAGACGGGCCCTTCCACCTTGCGGGTGCCTTCCCTGGAGGCGTTGCGGAGGCGGAACTCGATGGGGTCCATGTCCAGCTTCTGGCAAAGCTCGTCTATGACCGACTCGATGGCGAAGGCGGCCTGGGGCGAGCCGGGAGCGCGGTAGGCGGCGGTCTTGGGCTTGTTGACCACGACATCGTAGCCCTCGATGGCGCCGTTCTCCAAATCGAAGGCGGCCAGACCGCAGGTGGCTCCCGCCATGACGGGGGAGCCGGGGAAGGCGCCGGCCTCGAAGGCCAGGGTGACGTGGGCGGCGGTTATCTTCCCGTCCCGGGTGGCGCCTATCTTCGCCTTCATCCAGGTGCCAGGGGCAGGGCCGGATCCTTCGAATACTTCGGTGCGGCTCATCAGGAGCTTGACCGGCCGGCCGGTAATCCGGGACAGCAGGGCGGCGACAGGTTCCAGGTAGAAAGTGACCTTGCCGCCGAAACCGCCGCCAATCTCCATGGGGACAACCTTGATTTTGGAAACGGGGTGGCGCAGAACGTCGGCGGTGTTGTTGCGGACGACGAAGGAACCCTGGGTGCTGCACCAGATGGTGAGCTGGCCGTCGGAGTTCCAGAAGGCGGTGGCGTTGTGGGGTTCGATGTATCCCTGGTGGACGGAGGCCGTCTCGAACTCCCGCTCGATCACCACATCGGCGGCGGCGAACCCCTGCTCAATGTCTCCCTTCTCGAACTTGAGGTAGGCGGCGATGTTGCTGGGATCGTCGGAGGCGTTGCCCAGGTAGGTGGTGTGGAGCAGGTCGCCGTGCAGGAGGGGGGCGTCGTCCTTCATCGCCGACCGCACGTCCATGACGGGCGGGAGCTCCTCGTAGTCGACCTTGATGAGGGCCAGGGCCGCCTCGGCGGCGTGAACGGTGTCGGCGGCTACGGCAGCGACGGCGTGTCCCTTGTACAGGGCCTTGTCCGACGCCAGGAAGTTGTCGCTGGCGAACTTGAGGCGCTGGTAGTCGCCGCCCAATTCCTCCCTAGTCAGGGAGGCGAAGGGGAGGTCCTTGGCGGTGACCACGGCCCGCACCCCGGGATGGGCCTCGGCGGCGGAGGTGTCGATGGAGTTGATGCGGGCGTGAGCGTAGGGGCTGCGGAGCACCCGGGCGTGCAGGAGGCCGGTCAGCTGCAGGTCGGCGCCGTACTGGGCCCGTCCGGTAACCTTGTCCACACCGTCGGGGCGCACGGGGCGCTTGCCGACGACGTTGTACTCCACCTCGGAAAGGACTACGTTGGAAGCCACGGCGTTGCTCCTTCTAAGAGGCTAAAGGGGTGTGTGAGAATTGGATTCTCACCCCCATCCTAACCCCCGCCTTCGCGGGGGCAGGCTCTTCCCCCCTCAAGGGGGAAGGGACTTTTGACGCCCCCTTACGTTGACCACCCTCTTGTGACATTAGCTTTTGTCGATGGTGCCAAAAGCTACGCCTTCATCCGCTCCTCAGCGTCTAGGACGGCGCGGATAATCTTGTCGTAGCCGGTGCAGCGACAGAGGTTGCCGGCCAGCCAGTGGCGGATGCGGGCCTCGTCGGCGTCGGGTTCCCGATCCAGCAATGCCTTGGAGGCGACGATGAACCCGGGGGTGCAGATGCCGCACTGGAGGGCGGCGTTTTCCAGGAAGGCCTGCTGCACGGGATGGAGTCCCTCGGGGGTGGCAACGCCCTCGATGGTGGTTATCTCCTTGCCCTGGGCCTCCACGCCCAGTACGAGGCAGGAGGTGACGATGCGGCCGTCAAGGACGACGGTGCAAGCGCCGCAGTTGCCGTCGTTGCACCCTTCCTTGGAGCCGGTCATGCCGACGACATCGCGCAGGCATTCAAGGAGGCTCTGGCGGGCTTCGCACAGGAAATCTACCTGGTTGCCGTTGATGGTGGTGGAAACGTGAACCAGTCCGGGCATTGTTTACTCTCCCCTTGCTCGTGCAATTGCGTTGTTGAGGGTGCGCCGGGTCAGCACGCCCACCAGGTGTACCCGCTGGCGGATGGTGCCGCGCATGTCGGTGATGGGGCGGGCGTCGGCCATGGCCTTCTCGGCGGCTTCGTCGATGGCCTCGTCGGAAACGGCCTTGCCGGCCAGGCTGGCGGCGGCTTCCTGGCAGAACACCGGGGTGGGAGCCACCGAGGCCAGGGAGATGCGGGCGGAAACGAAATTCTGACCGGATGCGTCCAGCACTACGGACGATCCGACGCCCGCGACGGCGATGTCCATTTCGTTACGGGGGATGAACCGCAGGTAGTTGGCCCCGGAGTTGGCCTGGGGGGCGGGAATCCTGATGTTGACCAGGATCTCGCCGGGCTGCAGCACGTTCTGTCCAGGGCCGGTGCAGAAGTCTTCGACGGCAACTTCCCGGGTCCCGTTGGGTCCGGTGATAGTTGCCACGCCGCCCAGGGCGATGACGCTGGGTATGGCGTCGGCGCTGGGAGCGGAGTTGCAGAGGTTTCCGCCGATGCTGGCCCGCCCCTGGATCTGGATGCTCCCGATGAGGGACGTGCAATCCACGAGGCCGGGGTAGTTGGAGGCCACATCGTCGTCCTGGTAGATGCGATAGCAGGGAGTTGCGGCGCCGATGGTCAGGCCGCTGCCCGCGCTGTAGGAGATTTCGTTCAGCTCGGGGATGCTCTTGACATCCACCACGAGATCGGCGGAACGGCGTCCGCCCCGCAGCTGGACGAGAAGATCGGTGCCGCCGGCCAAGGCCCGGGCGCGGTCACCTTTGGAGGCCATTGCCTGAACGGCCTCGTCTATAGTAGTTGGTGCAACATAATCGATAGCTTCCAAGAGCCACCTCCTTCCGTGCGGAATTATAACACCGGCACTATTGACTGTCAGCAAGGCAGGGAGAGGGCGCAGGGCGACTGAATTGAGGTTCCTGAAGACCCATTACGTTGACGATGCAGCCGCCCACCGGAAGAAGCGAGGAATGGACAGTCAAGAACTTGCTTAAGGAAGTAGTTGACTATGTAGTGTATGGGTGTTGAACTGCGGCATCTGCATGGTGGTATCTTTCAAACAAATGCGATTGTCCTGCGTGCCTGCCGAGTACCCTTTGACCGGGACAATCCAGCAGGGCAAAATGGAGAGTACCTGATAATGGCAGCGGCGGGTCCGCGGGGGAAGAATGGACATCTACCGGCTAGACTACGTACTCCACGAACCCCAGGAAAGCGAGGGCTGGATGTACGTGGCGGAAATTCCGGTGCTGCAGGGCTGCATGGCCTGGGGAGATACCGCGGAAGAGACCCTGAAAAGCCTGTTGGCAGTAGCACAGACCATCATCCAGCTCCGCAGAGAAAGCGGAGAGTCGCTGCCACTGGAGATAACCTCGCTGCACAGCGCCGAGGGCACCTTGACCGTAACCGCATGACCTACCGGGAATTGCGCAGAAAGCTGGAAACCCTGGGTTGCAGATTCCAGCGGAATGCTGACGGTTCCCACGAAATGTGGGTGAATCCCGCCAACGGGAGGCGGACACCTATCCCCAGGCACGGCAACCGCGACCTGGCTACGGGAACCCTACACCGGATCAGACGAAACCTGGGGATCTCCAGGACGGAGTTCGACCAAGCGTAGGGCAGCAACCAGATTACCTGCCTTTCGCAGGACGATTGCGAGGTTCCCCCACCCCTGGTGGGCGTATAGACAGGGGACAGCTTCAAACATCGGGAGCGTCACCCCCATCCTAACCCCCGCCCTTTCCCTCCTTCGCCGTCCCTCCTCAGTCGCCAGGGGCAGGCTCTACGCGGGGGCAGGCTCTTTCACGGTCGAGGGGGAAGGGACTCTTGAGATAGTTCCTAAGGAGCGGGGGTTGCTTCGGTTTGGGGTTGGGACGTTTGGGGCAGGGTGGGACGGCCGGCCAGGGCGAAGAAGATGGCGCTCATTACGAACATGGGGCCGAAGGTGAGGAGCACCAGGCCGTAGCTGTCGGTGCTGTCCCGCACCCATCCGGCGAAGATGGGGGCGATGAACAGCCCGACGTTGTGGAACACGCTCATGGCTCCCATGAGGCTGGCGAAGCGGTTACGTCCGAAGTAGTCGCCAAGCATTAGCCAGTTGACGGAGGTGATGCCCTCGACGATGGCCAATCCGAGGATGAACACCAGGACGCCGGCCATTCCGGGAAGCCCCCAGAGGGCGAAGAGTCCCACCGCCCCGAAGTTCATTCCCCAGAAGAGCATCTTCCGGGAGGAGAACCGGCCGCCCGCGATGCCGAGGAAGAAGCGCATCGGGATGGCCATGAAGAACATGGCCGCCACGTAGAAGCTGGCGGTGGTCTCGTCCAGGCCCTTCAGTTTCAGCATGGGGAAGATGTGGATGATGACTGCGTTGGTGGCCGAGACGCGGGTGATGACTCCGGCCAGCATCATCCAGAATGTCGTGGTTCGGAGGGCCTGCCGGACGGTGAAGTTCTGTTCGGTTGCGGCGGAAGTGGGCCGTCCTCCCCGGCCGTGCCCCGCGGAGGCAGGCCGTCCTCCAGGCGGGTCGCCGTCGGGCAGCATTCCGACGTCCTCGGGACGACTGCGGAGGATGAAGGCGACGGGGAGGGTCAGCAGGGTGATGAACAGGCCGGTGTAGAAGACGGTCCAGCGCCAGCCCAGCTGGGATATTCCCAGGTCCAGCAGCAGGACGACGAAGGCCCCGCCGCCGGCGAAGGCGGTCATCAGGGTGGAGAGGGCCAGGGCCCGCCGCCGGATGAACCACTGGTTCACGGCGGCCATCAACGTCTGCCCCAATCCGGCGGTCTTGCCGACGGATATGACGCCGGCGAAGAGAAAGACGAGCATCCAGTAGCTCTCGGCGCGGGAGAGGAACATCAACCCGATGCCGGCGGTAAGACCGCCCCATAACACCAGGGGACGGGCGCCGAACTTGTCCACGGCCCAGCCGACCAGCGGCCCGCCCATGCCTCCCTCGGCCCGTGCCAGGCTGAAGACCAGGGACATGGAGGCGTAGGAGATGCCCAGGTCCATGCGGATGGGGTCGAAGAAGCGGGGGAAGCCGCTGGAGATAGCTCCGTTGCCGAACATCCCCAGGATGGATGCCACGGCCAGGACGCGCCAGCCATAAAAAAAGCGGCCCTGCCGCCGTTGCTGGATGCCGCGCTCGGTTGTCAGCATAACTTCCCTGACATACCAGGGAATATACGCCGGACACGGAAGGGGGTCAATTTCGGCCCAGTCCGTTTTCCGGGATAATGGGCGGTCAGTTGTGAATGGACCCGTCGTCCGTTTGGGTTATCTCGATGAAAACCGACGGCAAGAGGGAGCGTTATCCCGCAGCGGCGACCGCGTCGGCCAGCCCTGAAATCCAAACGAGGACATCCTGTTCAACGACCGAGCCGATTGAGGTGCCCGGTATGCCTGAGGTTGGAGATTGGTTTTCCAAACCGGACGCCAACTGCTCCACCCGGCCCAGCAGGTCTGAAGGGTCGGGGAAGGTGCGGGAGTCCTGTCCGGCCTCCCCGGCGGGCAGCGGCAGGTGGCAGACCCGGGGGAACTCGGATCCCTGCCAGAGCGCGAGCAAGGGAAGGGAGTCTGGGGTCAATCCGAGCTGTTGCAGCATGACGTGGACGGTGCTGGACACCCCGTGCTGTCCGAAGATTACCAGGTTTCCGAACCCGGCTCCCCGATCCTCGAAGCTGCTGCGGAAGCTGCGGAAGACATCGTGGGCGGCCTTGTCCCGTTCGGAGACCAGGAACATGGCATAGACGGGAAAGGCCTGGGACGGCGAATCGGACAGGTCGGTCCGCCAGCGGCGGAGCTTGTCGGCGTCATGGGCATCGGCGCGGCTGGGCATGGTAGCACCTCCCAGAAGTGGGCTCTTGGCGCCGGTCAGGCCGAGCCGCCGCGGTCGAACTGGACGAGGATGCCGTCGGGGTCCTTGACGTAGAAGCTGCTGATGTTGCCCTCGGCGTCCGTCCAGTTTTCCAGGGGACCGGCGAGCTCGACGCCCTTGGCCACCAGCTCGGCGGCGAGGGCCCTGGTGTCCCTGACGGAGAAGCTGTAATGGCTGATGCCCACCTGGTCCAGCTTGATGGGCGAACCGTCGGCGTCGTCCCCGGGGTGGGTGGTCATAACCAGGTGGGGCGCGTTGCCCCCTTCGCCGATGGTGAGGTGGACCGTCCGGCGGGTCTGGCGGGAGTGTTCGTAAACGCTGGGCAGGCCGCCGCTGGTGGTGTCCTGCACCTGGTCGAAGATTACGGTCATTCCCAGGATGTCGCGGTAGAACTCCAGGGATTTCTCAATGTCACTGACGCAGAAGGCGATGTGGGAAATTCCGGTAGCTTCCATTTTTCGGCCTCCCATGCAGGTGTTGGGGTTGAGCGAAAACTCATTGGAGCGGTTTCCCCAAGGAAACGGGGTTAGGGAATGCTATTCCGGCACCGGGTGTTTGTCAAAGCGCCTTTTCCGGTTTCCGGGGGCAGCTGACCCTCTGCCGGCGGTCGTGATTGGCGTTGACTGCCCCCGGCCCGCCACGTACAATGCTGTCAGTTGGCGCCGCAGCCGCGCGGCGTATCCGGGTGCTCCGGCGGCATTTCCCCACTCGCCGGACCCGCGTTTTCAATCCCCTGGCGTCGCGGCAATCCCAAACCTGGTGGAGCTTCCCCATCCCATGGCAAAACACGGCAACTCGCGCAATCGGGCGGCGTCGGCCCGGGGCAGGAAACCCAGAATCGAAGAACCCGTATCCGCCGGCGGCGTTGTCTTCCGCACCGTTGACGGCCGCCTGGAAACGGTCCTGTGCGGACGGGACAACCCGGTCCGCTGGAGCCTGGCCAAGGGAACGCCGGACCCGGGCGAGACCATGGAGGAGACGGCCCTGCGGGAGGTACGGGAAGAGACCGGCCTGGAAGTGCGGATAGAGGAACGGATTCGCAGCATTGACTACTGGTTCGCCGACCGGGACAGCGACGTCCGCTACCACAAGACGGTCCACTTCTACCTGATGACTCCAGTCGGGGGCCACATTGACCTCCATGACCCGGAGTTCGACGTGGTGCAGTGGTTTCCCTGCGAGGAGGCCTTGGAATCCATGGCTTACGCCAACGAAGCCGACGTGCTGCGGGACGCGCTCCAACTCGTGGCCAAACGGGATGCCAACCGGAAAGATTAAGGTGCGCCGATGGTAGAGCTGGTCGGTGTCCGGGTCATCCTGCGGGACAAGCGTGTCGAGGACGCGGAGTCGGACTACATCTGGCGCTGCGACCCGGAACTGGCCCGGCTGGACGCGGCCTATCCGCTGACGATGAACTACGACCGCTACCTGAAGATGTTCCAGGACCAGCTCCGATATCCCACCCCGGCGTCCCACCATTTCGGAATCGAGGTTGCCGACGGCAAGTTCATCGGCAACTGCATGTACTACGACTACGACAGCATCAACCGGCAGGCCGAGCTGGGGATCGTCATCGGCGACCGGGACTACTGGAGCGGCGCCTACGGCTTCGACGCGGTGGTAACTTTGCTGGACCACCTGTTCCACAGGATCAACCTGGACCGGGTCTACCTGCATACGCTCCAGTGGAACGAACGGGCGCAGAAGTGCTTTGCCAGGTGCGGCTTCCAGACGGTCCGCTCCGTCCGGCGCATGGGACATGACTTCCTGCTGATGGAAGTGCTGCGGGAGGACTGGCTGGAAAACGGGCCCCGGCGTCTGGCCATTCGCTGGGACTACCTGCGGGACCGGGGCGGAGTATGCGTCGCGGAACGGAGCGATGCCCCAGAGGCGTTGTTATAAGGGTCGTACCCTCCGTCGCCAATTTAGGTAATTTGTTTAAGGCTCCTTGGGTGCTCCGTCGTCTCGTCCCCGGATGCCGCGGCGGAGGGCTAAACCGGACGCCGGTCAGTTCCCCAGAGCCGACCGGACCAGGTCCAGGGCTTCGCCAAGGTTGATGTCGCCGGTGTAGAGGGCACGCCCGATAATCACGCCCTCCACCCCGGTTTCGCGCAGGCGGGCCAGGTGTTCCAGGGAGGCGACTCCTCCCGATGCCTGGACTGCCAGGCCGGTGGCCCGCACCAGCTCCTCGTTGGCGGCAAAGTTGGGTCCGGTCAACGTCCCATCCCGGGAAATGTCGGTGTAGAGGAGGCGCTCGGCGCCCAGCGCGGCCATGCGAAGGGCCAACTCCGCCCCGCTGACCTGGGACGTTTCGGTCCAGCCCTGGATGGCGACCATTCCATCCCTGGCATCCACCGCCACGATAACTGCCGGGCTGCCGTGGGCGGCGCAGAGCTCCCGGACAAGCTCCGGCTGCCGGACGGCGGCTGTGCCCAACACGACCCGCTCCACCCCGGCGGACAGCAGCGTTTCGGCGGTGGCCAGGCTCCGTATCCCGCCGCCCACCTGCACCCGCAGGTCCGTTGCGCCGGCTATCGCGGCGATGATGGGGAGGTTGGCGGGTTCTCCTGAAACCGCGCCGTCCAGGTCGACCAGGTGGAGGCGGGTTGCCCCCTGCTCACGCCAGGAACGAGCCACGGCAAGGGGGTCTTCCGAGAAAACGGTCTCCCGCTGGTAGTCTCCCTGGAACAGGCGGACGCACTTCCCGCCTCGCAGGTCAATGGAGGGGATGACTTCCATGGTAGTGTCCTTGGTTTTGAGGGCCGCTCCCCGCCTGCGCGGGGGCAGGCTCTTGATTTTCGCGGTTGCGTGGTGCGGTGACACTGCAACACCAGCCCGTCACCCCCCATTCTAACCCACCCAACCCCCACCTACGCGGGGGCAGGCCCTGCGCGGGTGTGACCGGAAAGAGGGTTTGCTCCGGTTGCCGTTTCTGAAGGGGGGTTTTACGGGGGTCTGGATTCCCGCCCCCACCTGCGTGGCGGCTACCCGGCGGCGGCCCAGTTAACGAAGTTGCGGTAGAAGCGCAGGCCCACGCCGCCGCTTTTCTCCGGGTGGAACTGGGTAGCAACCACGTTGTCACGGGCATAGATGCTGCAGAAGGGCACCGAATATTCGGTTATCCCTGCCACGGCCGTTTCATCCTGCGGCGAGGCGTAGTAGCTGTGGACAAAGTAGAAGTAGTCGTCCTGGGGTATGCCTTCCAGCATGGGATGATCGCCTCGTATCTCGACGCTGTTCCATCCCATGTGGGGGACCTTGAGCCCCGGGGGCAGCCGCTTTACGGTCCCGGGAACGATGCCCAGGCAGGGGGCGTCGCCTTCCTCGGTGTGGTCCAGCAGCAGCTGGAGGCCCAGGCAGACGCCCAGGAAGGGCTTGCCGGAATTGACGAATTCGTGAAGGGGCCCCACCAGCTTGCGGGACCGGAGAGCGTCCATCGCCGCGGGGCCTGATCCTACCCCGGGGAGGACCACGGCGTCGGCGGATGCCAGGGCGGAGGGGTCTCCGGTCACCACCGGAGTTACGCCGGTGGTTTCCAGGGCCTTGGCGACGCTGCGCAGGTTCCCGGACTCGTAGTCGATGACGACTATGTTCGGGACGGTGGCCATGGGGGCCTAGCTGCGGTCGCCGGTGGCGCGCTCGATGGGCAGTTCCCGGTCTTCGTAGCGGGCCAGGACGAACAGGAGGTCGCCCAGGCGGTTGAGGTAGGTGAGAATCAGGTCGTTGGTCAACCGTTCCGCCTCGGCCACGACGACAACGCGCCGCTCGGCGGTGCGGATGATGGTGCGGGCCATGTCGATGGCCGACGACGCCGGGGACCCGCCGGGAAGCACGAAGACGTTGGGCATCTCGAACTCTTCTTCGAGAGAGTCGATGATCGTCTCCAGGTTGTCCACCATGTCCCCGGTCACCGGGGTGAAGTGCTGCTGGAACAGGTCGTACTTGTCCGGGTCGGTGGCCAGCTCGGCGGCGATGGTGAACAGCTCGCGCTGCAGATCGCGCAGGATGTCCTTGATCTTCTGCTCCGAGGAAAAAGCGCGGGCGAGGCCCATGGCGGATACGGCCTCGTCGGTGATGCCGTAAGCCTCGGTGTGGACGCTGGCCTTGGAAACGCGGCCGCCGTAGAGCAGGCTGGTCTCCCCCTTGTCGCCGAACTTGGTATAGACCTTTTTCCGGTAGGAAGAGGATGATGAGCTCAAGCCTGCCACCTCGTCACACTGTTCTAAGGGTCGCGCCCCCGGGTCTCCGCCCGGGGCTAAAGGCTTACCCGCAGGTAATTTGTCCAAGGCTCCCCGGCCTTCGCTCGGGGCAGGCTCTTACGCGCTCCGTATGCCGCCGAGGACAGGGCAATTGTAGCACAATGGCCGGGGAGGAAAGACTACCGGAGAGCATTGCGAAACTCCGCCACGGGGATCTGGAGCAAGTTGAGTATATTCCTGGTTGTGCCTCTTGGAATCTCCCGCTTGCCCAAGACGATGGGCGCCGTGAGCCTGGTTCCGTTGGGCAGTTCGCGGCAGTAAGCCTGGTGACTGCCGCTCCCTGATCTTAGCGGATAGCAACCCAATCGCTTCAAGGCGTTTTCCACCTGCTGGCTTGAACAAAGCGGTATTTGCCCCGGCATTCCCAAGTCAGGAAGCAGCAGCTGACTGTACTGCCCGCGAATATGCTCTTACGGTTTTATTGGTAGGTATCGTTACAGAAACGTGTCCGGTATCCGTTGTGTCGCGACGAATCTCGATATTCCGCTCCAGGAAAACCCGGTCCACCTCGCCGATCTCTTCCAGAGCGTTCAAATGCACTTCCAGAGCATCCCCCAGCATATCCAGGGCCTCCTCCACCGTGTCACCGCAACTGGCCACTCCCAATTCGGGGCAGACCGCCGTGAAACCGCCTTCGTCTTCCGGTTCAATCACGCCGGTGAGGATGACGTATCCGGTTGTCTTTTCGTTTTCCTCGGCCATGGCGGTCCCTCCAGGTTCGTTCCTAAGGGTCGCGCGCTCCGTCGCCAAGTTGGGTAACTTGTCCAAGGCTCCCCGGCCTTCGCTTGGGGCGGGCTCTTGCGCGCTCCGTCGCACGTCCAGTTTAACACGGCGCAAATCAGGCGTTTGGACTATACTGGAGCCATCCAAAGGAGTTCGCTATCCAAGGAAGGCGAAAAGCGACTCCGTCACCTTACGCAGGGTCAGTTACGTTGCGCCGGGAACAAAACGTGAGTTGTCTTTACCTGGTCAGGCATGCCCATTCATTCTGGACTCCCGATGAGACGCGGCCCCTGTCTCCGGCGGGCATGGGCGACGCTCTCCGGGTCGCGGAAATCCTGGCGCCGGTCCACCCTGAGGCCATTTACTCCAGCCCGTACTTCCGGGCCCGGCAAACCGTGGAGCCACTGGCGGGCAAATTGGGAATGACGGTGCTGGAGGTTCCCGACCTGCGGGAACGCGCCCTGAGCGATGTCCCGGTGGATGACTGGGAAGCTGCCCTGGAGCGGAGTTGGCGAGATTTTTCCTTCGCTTTGCCGGGAGGCGAGAGCAGTGCCGCAGCCCAGCGGAGAGCCGTCGCCGCATTTCGACAGATTGCCGAGAATCACCCAATGGGTCCGGTCGTCCTGGCGACCCACGGAAACCTGCTGGCCCTGCTGATGAACCATTACGATTCCTCGGTAGGCTTTGAAGAATGGAAGGCCCTGTCAATGCCGGACATCTACCGCGTCAATCTCACGACACCAGAAACTGCCCATTTTGAACGCCTGTGGGCTTGAACTGGCCGCCCGGGCTTGCGTTGGGTCGGCGACGCTGCTTGAAACCAACCTTCAGGGAGAGGTAAAGACCATGCCCCCAGAGATACGCGCCATCGGCATTGAAGGCATACCTGAAGTGAGGGACGGCGACGACGTTGCCGCCCTGATAATGACAGCCGCCCGCGGGCAGGGCACGCCCATCGAAACGGGCGACGTGCTCGTCGTAACCCAGAAGATCGTCTCCAAGGCCGAGGGGCGGGTCGTCTCCATCGACAGCGTGGAAGCCTCCCCCCTGGCCATCGCCATTACCGAGGGGCACCGCCGCGACCCGCGCCACACGGAGCTGATCCTGCGGGAAAGCCGCCGGATCGTCCGCATGGACCGGGGGGTCATCATCAGCGAGACCTACCATGGCTTCCACTGCGCCAACGCCGGCATCGACGCATCCAACATTCCCGGGGAGGGCACGGTGGCGCTTCTTCCGGTGGACCCCGACGCCTCGGCCCGCCGGATCCGGCAGAGTATCAAGGAAGAGTTGGGAGCGACCGTCGGGGTGATTATCTCCGACACTTTCGGCCGTCCCTGGCGCAACGGGGCCACCGACGTCGCCATCGGGGTTGCGGGACTGGAGCCGATGCTTAGCTACGTCGGCCAGGAGGACAGCCACGGCAACATGATGTACACGACCGTCATCTGCGTGGCTGATGAGCTGGCCGCGATGGCTGAACTGGTGGGCGGCAAGGTGGCCAACGTTCCCGTGGCGGTAATCAAGGGCTACCCCTTCGAGCCCAGCGAGACGGCAACCCACGACAGCCTGCTGCGGGACCCAGACAAGGACCTGTTCCGGTAGCCGCCGGGTAGCCGCCGGAGTCGGGGTCCTACCGGAACAGGGGAAGGCTCAACTGGCGGGCAACGTCCTCCGCTTCGCTCCCCTCTTTACCCTCCGCCTCTACCACGCCCGGGTGTTGCAGGGAGGACATGCCGGCGCCGATGAGGCGGAACGCCCGCCCCGGGGCAAGCTCCTTCTCCACCAATGCCCATGCCGTCTCCAGGAGCTGTTCCTCGGACGAGGTGGGCTCCGGGAGAGTGACCTGGCGGGTGAAGGTGGTGAAGTCGGTCAACCGCAGCTTCACGTTCACCGTCTTTCCAGCGATCCCCTTGCGTTCGAGGGACCGGGCGACCCGTCCGCACAGCCTGGCCAGCTCGGGGTAGAGGTCCTCGGCGGAGCTCAGGTCTGAGGGAAAGGTGGTTTCCGCGCTGACCGACTTGGTTGCCCTGGTGGGCTGCACGGGGTCCCGATCCAACCCCAGGGCCCTGGCATGCACCGAATCCGCCCGCTTCCCGAAAACCCGGACAAACCAGTCTGCCGACTGCCCGGCAAGCTGCCCGATGGTCTCGATCCCTTCCTGCCGTAGGGACTCCACCGCCTTGGGGCCGATGCCGGACAACTTTCCGGCAGGCAGGGGCGCGAGGAAGTCCTGCTCTTCTCCCGGCGGGACCACCACCAGGGCGTCGGGCTTGCGCAGGTCGGATGCTATCTTCGCCACGGACTTGCTGGTAGCCGCTCCCACGGAGATGTTCAACCCCGTTTCCCGCTTGACCCGTTCCCTGATTCCCGCAGCGATGGCCGTTGGAGTTGCCCCAGCCTCGACCGCCTCCGTCACGTCCAGGTAGGCCTCGTCCAGGGACAGGGGCTCAACCAGGGAGGTGACCTCCCGGAAGATGTCCATGATTCTTCCCGACATCTCCCGGTAACGGTCGAACCGGGGGCGGACGATGACGGCGTGGGGGCAGTGACGGACCGCGGTGGACATGGGCATGGCCGAATGGACCCCGAACTTGCGGGCTTCGTAGGACGCCGCCGCGACCACGCCCCGGGACTGGGGACTGCCGCCCACCAGCACGGGCTGTTCCCGGTACTGCGGGTTGTCGAGCTGCTCGACGGACGCATAGAAGGCGTCCAGGTCGGCGTGGAGGATGTGACGGAGCGGAAGGTTGTCGTCCATTATTCCGTCCCAGGACATGGCATTTGCAGACCCAAGATTGCGGATAACTTCCGTCAAGAGCTTTTCCCATTTTACTCCGCAACTTGACGGGCGGCACCGGACAACTGTCATATCAACGCCGCCAGACCACAAATTACGTAAAAGGAACACTCTTTGCCGGTATTCCCATTAACTATCTTTACTATTCCATTGAATTGCGTTGCGCCTCGCCCGGAGGGAAAGTACACTGGCACCATGCAAGACCCCGCCTCTCCCGAGGCCAGTCCCCGGCAACCCCGCATCTACTATGGCTGGTGGATGGTCGCCATTACGTCGGCCATGGCCTTCGTCGCCAGCGGGGTGTTCTTCCGGGGATTCACGGTATTCGTTCCCGCGATCCGGGACTCACTGGGCATAAGCCAGGCGCAGACCAACCTCATCTTTTCCCTGGCCCGGGCCGAGGGAGGGCTGGAAGGCCCCTTCGCCGGCTGGCTCATCGACAAGTTCGGGAACCGGAAGCTGCTGGTGCCCTCCATTATCCTGGCCGTCGTTGGTTACTTCGTCCTGGGGCGGTTCGTCCACGATCTGATCACCTTCGCGCTGGTCTACCTGCTGATGGTGTCGCTGGGGAACAGCATTGCCTTCCAGCACGCAATGTTCGCCGGGATAAACCAGTGGTTCCACCGCAGGCGGTCCCTGGCCATATCCATCCTGGCGGCGGTCTCGTCTCTGGGCGGGCTGACCCTGGTACCCACCATCTCCTACATAATCATCCACTATGGATGGGAGCGGGCGTCGTATTTTTCGGGGTTCATCTTCCTGATAATCCTGCTTCCCCTCTGCATCTGGTTCCGCAACCGCCCGGAGGACATGGGGCTCCGGCCCGACGGGGACACCCGCCCCCAGACCGCGGCGGTGCCAACGGGAAGCGGGGGCGGAGCGGTGCGCCGCCTGGAAGTGCGGGACTACACCGTGCGGGAAGCCCTCCGCACCAGCTCCTACTGGCTGCTGATGGTCGGGGCCGGTCTCAGGCAGGTGGCAACCCTGGGCATCCTGGTCAGCATCGTGCCCATCCTGGAGCTGAAGGGAATGGGCCGGCAGGAAGCCGCCAACCTCACCGGGTTGATGTTCGGCATCAACTTTTTTTCCCGCCTCATCCTGGGGTATATGGGAGACCGCTGGTCCAAGTCGCTGATACTGGCCGGGACTCTCGCCATCGAGGCGCTGGGTTTCTTCGCCCTCTACTACGGGGACTGGAGCAGCGCGCTGGGCATTACCCTGGTGCTGACCTTCATCGTTTTGCAGGGGATGGGTGACGGCGCGGGGATTATCGTCTGGGCGGCGGTGGGGGAATACTACGGGCGGGAACGGTTCGCCAGCCTGCGGGGCTACATCACCTTTTCCCACAGCTGGGCTCTGGTGGTGTCCCCGGTATACGCCGGATGGGTCTTCGACTACTTTGGCAACTACAACCTGGCGATTATCCCCGGCGGAATATGCGCCGCCATCGCCGCGGTGTGCTTCCTCGTCATTCGGAAGCCGCCACAATTGACCCGGGCGGAGCCGGAGCCGGCAGCCAGCCCAGCCTGACCTTCCCCGGAACGAGGCTGCCACGCCCCGGGTATACATCCGGCATAGCCTGCGGAAGGCCTCCCTGCGGGCGGATAATACCGTGTTCCGTTACACCGTATTCCGTTACAATGGGGTGACGCCCCGCCGATTCTCCGGCAATTGCCAAGGGAGCATGCAAAGGAGCCGCCATGCCGACGATTCTGGAAGAGTACATCGCCAAGCACCCCGGGTCCGCCCAGCGCTACGCCGAGGCCGTTGGAATCTTTCCCAGCGGCGTCACCCACGACAACCGGTACGCCGAGCCTTTCCCCCTCTACATCACCCACGGGCAGGGGCCGCGCAAGTGGGACGTGGACGGCAACGAATACATCGACTACGTATCCGGTCACGGCGCGCTGATCCTGGGCCACTCCCATCCGGCCATCGCCGACGCCGTATCGGAGCAGATCCGCCGGGGCACCCACCTGGGCGCCTGCACCGACGACGAGGTGCGGTGGGCCAAGGCCGTCCAGGCCCTGATGCCGTCCATCGAACGGATCCGCTTCCATAGCTCGGGCACCGAGGCCACCCTGATGGCCATGCGGCTTGCCCGGGCCTACACCGGAAAGAACAAGGTCATCAAGCTGCAGGACCACTTCCACGGCTGGCACGATTACGCCATGGCCGGCTCCGACCGTCCCGCCCCCGGCATTCCCGCCGATTCGTTTGGGACGATGGTGATTGTTCCATCGGGCGACCTGGAGGCGGTGGAGGCGGCGCTGGAGCGGGACCCGGACATCGCCGCTCTGATCCTGGAGCCCACCGGCGCCCACTACGGGCAGCTTCCCTTCGACGTCCCCAACTACCTGCGCGGGCTGCGGGAGTTGACGGCGAAACACTCCGTTGTGCTCATTTTTGACGAGGTCGTAACCGGATTCCGGGCATCGTCCGGCGGCGCCCAGGTGCGCTACGGCGTGACCCCGGACCTCACCACCATGGCGAAGATCGTCGCGGGCGCCCTTCCAGGAGGAGCCGTCGGGGGCAAGGCTGACATCGTGGATATGATCGCGCACCGGGGCGACCCGGACTGGGACAACAACCGCCGGGTGTACCATCCCGGGACCTTCAACGGGAATCCCCTCACCGCCGTCGCCGGCGCGACCTGCCTGGAAATCATCGCGTCCCAGCCCATCAACCAGCAGGCCGACGCGATGGCCGCCCGCCTGAAGACCGGTCTCAACGACATTTTCGGGCGGATGGAAGTTCCGGGCCACGCCCACGGCATCGCCTCCATGATCCACGTGATCCTGGACGACTGTGATTGCGGCCGGGAAATCTGCACCATGTCCCACGCCCAGATCAAGCGGGCGACCGCCTCTCCGGCCGTAACGGCGTTCAAGCGGGGCCTGCTGAACCAGGGCGTGGACATAATGGGGCGGGACGCATTTCTTGTTTCCGCCACCCACACCGAGGCCGACATCGACCAGACCCTCCAGGCGGTGGAGGATTCCCTGGCGGCGGTGCGGGAGGAGGGGCTGGTGTAGAACATGTTGGCGTTGTAGGCAGGCATTCGGAAAGTCAGGACCAGGGATGATGAACTATCCAAGTGGAAAAAACGTTAAACTGCTCGTCGCAGTGTCGATGGCCATCGTTTTTTTTGGGCTAACGTTCCCGACGATAAACGACCAGGGATTTCTGCAGGCTATCTTAATAAGCTGGGTGGCAGCATTGATTGGGTTTGGCATGACCCTCTGGGTAATTAGCATGTTCACGGAATAAGCGGACCATGAGCCTGAAGGGTGCGCAACGTTTATTGTTCGTGTTGGGGATAGCTTTCGTCGGCGTCCAATACCTTTTTGAAAGGATCCCTGACGTTTTTGAGGCGATACCCTACGAGTATTTCGTCGTGAGTGGCGTTCCCGTTCCCGGTGCTTTCGGCGCAGCTTTCATACTTTTGGCTACCACCTCATGGTTGAACTGGAAGTTCAAGGAGGCGTGGGAGGACCGGAGAGTATCCTCGACGACGGCGACGCCCCTGGAACAAGGGGATGAGTAGAGGGCCGAGCCGCCGCACTGTCCTGTCCCCGTTAGCCGCCAACCCCCTTTTCTGCTAGAATCGCCCCAAATTACCAGTCTGTGGATGGAGGCGGGTCATGGCCAGCTTTTGGGAAACTCTCCAGGTGGACGGACAGGACATGCAGCTATACGCCAGCGTCCCGTCCAGCAGCGCGGGCTTCAGCGCACCCTTTCCGGCGGTGGTCATAGCCCATCCTGCCAGCGGGGTTGCCGAGTTCACCCAGAGCATCGCGGACCGCCTGGCGGAAGCGGGATACGCCGCCGTGGCTCCCGACCTGTTCCACCGGGTCACCGATGAGATGACCGCCGACGGCACCGCCCGCAACGCCTTCCTCAACGATGCCGAGATAGTGGCTGATGTTAACGCCACCGTGGACTGGCTCATCGCCCACCAGGCCGTTTCGAGCGACCGCATCGGCGTGACGGGCTTCTGCATGGGGGGGCGGGTTGCCTGGCTGGCCGCCGCTTCCAACCCCCACTTCAAGGCGGTCGTACCCTACTATCCCGGCAACCTGTGGGCCGCCCGGGGCGATGGGGCACAGCCCCCCTTCCAGCTCACTGCGAACATCAACTGTCCCATGCTGACCCACTTCGGTGAGGTGGACGCCAACCCTTCCCAGGATGATATGCGGAAGCTGGACGCCGAGCTGGACCGGCTGGGCAAAGCCCACCGGTTCTACACCTACCCCGGGGCGGACCACGCCTTCATGGACTTCGCCCAGCCCAACCGCTACCACAAGGAGGCGGCCGACGCATCCTGGCCCCGCACCCTGGAATTCTTTGCCGAGCACCTGCAGGGAGCCACGGCTGCGGTCTGAAACCCCGGGCTGGACTCTGGACCCAATCCGACACTTTGAGGAGGTAACCCCATGCCATCCTTCTGGGAAAAGCTCCAAGTCGACGGCAACGAAATGGATCTCTACGCCGCTGTCCCCAGCGGAGGGTCCGGGCCCTTCCCCGCGGTGGTTGTCAGCCAGCATGGCGGCGGAGTGGATACCTTCATCCAGACCATCTGCGACCGGCTGGCCGAGGCCGGGTATGCCGGTGTGGCTCCCAGCCTGTATCACCGGATCCCCGCAGAGCGGATGAACGCCTCCCCCCGGCCCAGCCCCTGGGATGTCCTCAGCGACCCGGAGACCATCGCCGACATCAACGCCACTGTTGACTGGCTCAGAGCCCATCCTGGAATTGATGGTGAGCGCATCGGCATCACCGGGTTCTGCATGGGCGGCCGCGAAGCCTGGCTCGGAGCGTCCACCAACCCCCACATCAAGGCGGCGGCCCCATATTACGGCGGCAACATCCTCGTCCCCTGGGGTTCGGGCACCCAGTCTCCCTTTGAGTTGACCAGCGGCATGAAGTGCCCCGTCCTGTTCCACTTCGGCGAGGTGGACGTCAATCCCTCTCCGGAGGATATGGCCACTTTCGATGCCGAGTTAACGCGGCTGGGGATTGACCACGAGTTCCATGTATACCCGGGGGCCGACCATGCCTTCATGGACTTCACCGCCGGACGCTTCCAGCAGGCGGCTTCGGATGCGTCCTGGCCCCGCACCATCGAGTTCTTCGACCGCCACCTCAAGGGAGCGGCCGTCAGCGCCTAGCCCATTCAGCACCAACCCGCATAAGGAAGGAACGAAATGGCAAGAATTTCCCTTAACCTGGAAAACGCCGATGACCTGAAGACCCTGGGCTCCTCGGGCTGGAGCCGCGCCATGGGCCTGGTGCCCGGCGAGCCCAACCAGGGCCTCGTCGCCGAGTTGGCCGGTTCCCCCGCCCGCCTGGCCGACTACGACGACTCCGGCTGGGACCACAACGTGGACATCCAGGAGCGCCTGTCCTCCGGGTTCACCTTCGCCTGGTACCGGATCAAGGTCACCATTCCTGCCGAGGTTGACGGGGAGAGCGTCGCGGGCCGCCGGGCGTGGTTCGAGGGCAACGTGGACAACTACGGCGAAGTCTACATCGACGGCGAAATCGACCGGAACATCGGGGTCATAACCGGCAACAACGTGGGCAAGCGGGTCCTGATGGCCGATCCGGCCACCCCGGGGACCACCCACACCATCGCCGTCCTGGTGGGGAACGCCCCCCTCGGCACGCCCGTGGGCACCATCTTTTTCCGGTACGCCACCCTGGCCCTGGAATAGCCGGAGCGATACTGCACCAGGCCATCACCCCCATCCCAACCTTCCCCCATCAAGGGGGAAGGGACTTGTTCAGGGGTCCCCTAATGGCACCCGGCCTTCGGGCCGGCATCTGACGCCGCGCGACGGTATTCGCAACGGCGGAGGCACGACGATGACTAGCAGGTCCTACGCTGGCAAGGTGAACGCTCCGGAGTTCCCTCCCGACCTGGAATGGCTGAACACCAACCGGCCCGTTGCCATGTCCGACCTTCGAGGCAAGATCGTGATCCTGGACTTCTGGACCTACTGTTGAATCAACTGCGTCCACATATTTCCGCAGTTGCGGAAGATAGAAGAGCAGTACGCCACCGAGGTTGCGGTCATTGGCGTCCACTCCGCCAAGTTCCCCAACGAGAAGGACAAGCAGAACCTTTATAACGCCGTCCGCCGGAACGAGCTGCAGCACCCGGTGATCAACGACGCTGACTTCCACGTCTGGCGTTCCTACGCCTGCCGGGCCTGGCCCACCATCATGTTCATAGATCCTGAAGGGAAGGTCATCGGCAAGCACGAAGGAGAGATTCCCTACGAGTCGCTGGACAACTTGCTACGGGACATGATCTCCGAGTTCGACGCCAAGGGGTTGATGCGGAGGACGCGGCTGGACTTCGGTCCGGTGGAACCGGCGGAGGCCGGTCCCGAAACTCTCCTGTCGTTCCCGGGAAAAATCCTGGCCGACGGAGCCTCCGGCCGCTTGTTCATAACCGACACCAACCACAACCGGCTTGTCATTACCTCGCTGGACGGGGAGGTGCAGCAAGTTATTGGATCCGGCCAGGTCGGGTTGGACGACGGCTCCTTCGCGGTTGCCACCTTCAATCATCCCCAGGGGATGGCCCTGGATGGGGACAACCTATACGTGGCCGATGCCGAGAACCACGCCCTCCGCCGCGTCGACCTGGCATCCGGGCGGGTCGAGACCATAGCGGGCAACGGCAACCAGGGCCGGATGCGCGCAGGCCGCGGGCCGGGCCTTTCCATGGAGCTGAACTCTCCCTGGGACCTGGCCTTCCATGACAACACCCTGTATATCGCCATGGCCGGCACCCACCAGCTCTGGTCCATGACCCTGGGCGACGGGCAGGTCGGCGTCTACGCCGGCACCGGCGGCGAGTCCATCGACAACGGCCCGCTGGCTTCGGCCACCCTGGCGCAGCCCAGCGGGATAACCACCGACGGCAACAAGCTCTATTTCGTCGACAGCGAGACCAGCTCGGTGCGGACCGCCGACCTCAATCCCGGTGGACGCATCGCGACCATCGTGGGGCTTGGCCTGTTCGAGTTCGGAGACTTCGACGGTTCCGACCACCACGTCCGCCTGCAGCACCCCCAGGGAATAACGTGGGAGGATGGGGCCGCCTACATCGCCGACACCTACAACCACAAGATCAAGCGCGTTCTGCCCCAGACCCGCAGTGTCTTCACCGTTCTCGGCACGGGTCAAGCGGGATGCCAGGACGGTCCCGGAAAGCAGGCGGCCTTTTCCGAGCCCTGCGGGTTGAGCTTCGCCAACGGCCTGCTGTACATCGCCGACACCAACAACCACCTCATCCGAGTCGCCGACCTGGACAACGACATAGTCCGGACCCTCGAAATCACCGGAATCTAGTCCCCTTTCCTTCAACCGGGGCGGCTTCCCGGTGGAGTACAATGGACGGGTCAATCCCCGCCCCGGGTTGGAGTTGTCCGCCCTTTGCGCCCCCGCTTCCCGTCCAACGCCCCCGCCTTTACCGTCCTTCAAGACCGGGATTTCCGGGCCCTGTGGTACGTTGGCGGGCTTCATGAGGTCTCCCGCAGGATGGAGATGCTCATCCTGAGCTGGCTCATCCTCCAGACCACCGATTCACCGTTCCAGCTCGGCCTCGTCCTCGTCTTCAACAACCTGCCCCGGCCCTTCTTCTCGCTATTTTCCGGCCTGGTAGCCGACCGGTTCAGCCGCTACCGCGTAATCTTTCTGGCCCAGACAATCAACACCGTGACGGCGGGGGCCATCCTCGCGTTGATCGTTGCCGGAAACATCGCGCCGTGGCATGTCTTCCTGGCCGTTTTCGTGCAAGGACTTACCAAGGCCCTGGACGATCCCTCGCGGCGGACGGCCATCCTGGACATCGTCGGGGAGCGCCGCCTGGTGAACGCTTTATCCCTGGACCAGATCGCCAACACCGCGGGGAAGCTGTCCGGCCCCCTGTTGGGCGGCGTTCTCATCGACACCATTGATTTCTCCGGCGCTTACATCCTGGTGGTCATTGCCCACATCGTTACCCTGGGACTGCTCATCCGGGTGAGGATTCCGGTGTTCGAGAGAGGGAGCATCCAACTGGAGCCGGTGTGGCGCAGCCTGTCGGACAGCCTTTCCCATGCCTTCCGCAACCCGGCCCTGCTGGGAATGCTCTACGTCACCATCGTCATGAACGCACTGGCCTTCCCGGTGCAGCAGTTCATACCGGCCATTGGCCGCGACTATCTGGGAGTCGGGGCAACCCTGGTGGGATTGCTGGCGGCCGCCGAAGGCGTCGGTCAGCTCATGGGAGCGGCGGTAATGGCCGCGACCCGAAACCTCCAGCGTCACGGTCTGGTGTTCATGATCGGGTCCACGGTGGTGCTGATCATGGCAATCCTGTTCGTGTGGTCTCCCTGGTACGCCGTCTCCTTCGCCCTCCTGACCCTGGGAGGCATGGGCCAGTCCGGGTTCGGCACCATGCAGAGCAGCATCACCATGCTGTCCGCTCCCCGCGAGCTGCGGGGCCGGATGATGGGGCTGATGAGCTTCTGCATAGGGGTGGGGACGCCGCTGGGCACGCTGGAAATCGGGTGGATCGCATCAGTCTTCAGCACCCAGCTGGCCATATCCGCCAATGCGGGGGCTGGGCTTCTGCTTCTGCTACCCGCGGTGTTCCTCACCCCCCTGGTCTGGCGTCCCTCCGTGCAACCGGCTGCCGCAGCCGCCCGAGATTGACCGTCCGGCAACGCCGTTTAGGGCGCGGCCGGTCTCGAGGTCAGTACATTCATGTGGAACGCAGCCATGTGAAACGCAGCGCCACCCGCCTCAACCGTTTGCCCGGGTTGATTGGCTGGGCTGGAGGGGTCGTGGGTTTGAGGGAAAAGCCGGTGGGAAACGCGGCAGCGAGCGTCCCGTTCCGGCTGTGTTGACGGGCTTATCCGCCGGTATTCAGACCGGCCGGTAAGTTCGGGAAAGGGCTCTCAGGACGGGAACGCCTGGTGGGTCAGGGGCAGGCCGCGAGGTTGGTGCCCTGAATGCAGTTGACCACGTATTCGGAAGTTATCCGAATTTCCTCTTCCGTGAGCAGCTTGGAGAATCCGGGCATGACGATCAGGCCGCTGGTAACAAACCCCTGGATTCCGACCGGCCCCAGGTCACGGACTGTCTGGCTGGTCAGGTCGGGGGTGATGGAGGGAGTGTACCCGTAGGTGTCCATCATCCTGGTCAGCACCGGGCCGTTGCCGGTTCCGTTGGCGCCGTGGCACATGACGCAGTTGACCTCGTACAGGCGGGCGCCCTGGTGAGCGACCGGGATGGTCTCGGCGGGAGCGTCGAACCAGCCGACGGCGGTGGCCGGAACGCTGAGGCGGGGCGGCTCGTGGGCCTTGAAGGACTTCTGGTAGTGCATCTCGTAGAAGATGTCTAGGGGGTAGGAGCCCTGGGCGCAGCCGAGGGTGAGTAGGAGGGCGACGACGAGGATGCCGCCCAGGAGGGGGGCTTTGCGCCGGAGGGGCTTTCCGGGGGTGTTGGGCAGGTGGTTTTTCATCTGGGTGTCCGTTAGTTTTCGCGTTTGATGTCTATGGCGCCGGCTTGGGTTAGGACGTTGGAGAGGCGGTCGTGCTGGTCTTCTTCGGCCTGGACGAGGACGCCGATGTATCCTTCGGTGATTCTCGTGTCGTAGAGTCCCATTTTGAGCTTGGGGAGGCGGGATTCGAAGATGATGCCGAGGACGGTGAAGAGGATGGCGCCGAGCATGGTGCCTTCGTAGCTGACGACGGCCATGGGCGGCAGGGAGAGGATGGGTTTGCCGCCGGTGACGAGGGGGTAGGCCATTTGGGTCATGGAGGTGAGGAGGATGCCGGAGGTGAGGCCGAGCAGGGCGCCGATGAAGGGGAAGAGGTAGAGGCGGTGTTTTTCTTCGCGCTCGCCGAAGGCGCCCTCGGGGTAGGGGGCGTCGGTGAGGAAGTCGTAGTCGGTGTCGGGGATGCCGGCGGATTTGAGTCCGTCGCCGGCGTCGGCGGCCTGGTTGGGGTCCTGGTAGAGGGCGAGGAGGGGGCGTTTTGGCATGGTTATATGCTCCGGGGGTGCATGATGGGTTGATTGGGAATGGCCGGGGTTGCGTTGGGGGATGCGTCCCCCAAACCCCCTGGGTATACGGGGGTGTGGGTTCCTGCCTGCGCAGGAACGACGGGATATTCCGCGGGAATGACGGGAGAGATTATTGCTGGCTGGTCAGTCCTGGTGTTGTAGCTCATGTTTGGCAAGGTGTCACCCCCATCCTAACCTTCCCCCGTCGAGGGGGAAGGGATTACGGGGGTCTGGATTCCCGCCTGCGCGGGAATGACGGGAGGGCGCGCGGGAATGACGGGAGAGTTGTTTCGAGTCGTCGGCAGCATGGTTGGCATGGGTGGTTAGTCTTCGCGGAAGGTGGCGGGGACGGTGCGGCGTCCGATCTGGACTTCGGTTCGGAGGAATTCGCCTTCCTTGATGTCGTATAGGGGGACCAGGGGGAAGACGCGGCTGAAGAGGAGCATGAGCATCGACACGAAGGCGAAGGTTGCGCCGATGATTATCATTTCGGCGGGGGCGGGGACGTAGCTGTGCCAGGTGAAGGAGAAGAGGCCGCGGTTGGCGAGGCCGGGGACGATGATGATGTATCTTTCGAGCCACATCCCGATGTTGACGGAGATACAGGCGGCGGACATTATCCAGAGGTTGCGCCGGGCGGCGCGGGTGAGCCAGAGGGCGACGGGGATGAAGTAGGTGGTGATGACGAAGACGAGGGTCCAGCCGCTGATGGGCCATTCGTAGAACTGGAGGTTGCGGACGGCGACCTCGTCGGCCTCGCGTCCGTAGATGCCGAAGATGACCTCCATGACGAAGAAGTAGAACCAGCCGGTGGCGACGACGATGAGGAGGCGTCCGAGGGCGTCGATGTGCTCGTGGCGGATGTAGTCCTGCCATCCGTAGATATAGCGGAGGATGATCATGACGAAGGCGACGGCGGAGACGCCGGAGTGGACTGCGCCGACGACGAAGTAGGGGGCGAAGATGGTGGAGTGCCAGGACTTGACGGCGACGGCCATGCCGAAGTCCCAGGAGACGATGGAGTGGACGGAGACGAAGACGGGGAGGATGAGGGCGGAGAGGAGGACGCCGGCGATTATCTGGAGCTTCCACTGGCGGGGGTTGCCCTCCCAGCCCATGGCGAGGAGGGAGTAGATGCGGTGGGCCCAGCCGGTGGTGTGGTCGCGGAGGACGGCGAAGTCGGGGACGAGGGCGATGAGGACGAAGAGGGTGCTGGAGGTGAGGTAGGTGAGGATGGCGGAGGGGTCCCAGACGAGGGGGGTGCGGATATTGGGCCAGATGCCGCGGGCGAAGTCGTAGGGGAAAGCCCAGTAGAGGATGCGCCAGGGGCGTCCGGTGTGGATGATCGGCATGATCATGGCGGTCATGAGGGAGAAGATGGTGAGGACCTCGGCGGCGCGGGTAGCGGGCCTGCGCCACTCGGCCTTGGCGAGGCGGAGGATGGCGGAGAGCATGACGCCGGCGTGGGAGATGCCGATCCAGAAGACGAAGTTGGTGATAAAGAAGCCCCAGACGATGGGGCGGTTGAGGCCGGTGATGCCGAGGCCGCGGTCGATCATGATGCCGATAGTGATGGCGGCGACGAGGACGATGGTGGCGAGGAAGCCGACGACGGGCCAGAACCAGCGAGGGGTGTCGAGGATGGACCGGAGGAGGTCGCGGTTAATCTCGGGGGCAGAGAGGGGTCTACCTTCCTGCATGGCGTCCCTCCCGGTGGCCGCCCTGTTCCCCGTCTCCGGCCACTGGCCGGAGCGAGGGGGCAGCAATTGGGCAAGTTGCCTTGCGTTGCCTCCGAGGAATACAGATGCTGGTTTTCATTCTCACTTCGGTATCTTTGGCCGTTTTCGGAGTCTGGATTCCCGCCTGCGCGGGAATGACGGAAATCAGAGTTACTCGGGTTTGGCGAGGACCATGTACTCGCCGCGGAAGAGGCGGTCCTTGGTCTGGTAGAGGGCGCCCTCCTTGACCTCCCAGAGGGAGATGAGGGGGAGGAGGCGGGCGGCGACTAGGTAGATGAAGGCGGCGAGGGCGATGCCCCCGATGACTATAAGGACATCCCATTGGTCGGGGAACATGGGGGGCGGGACCCGGCTGAGGCCGAGGTCGTAGATGTCGCCGGAGTTGAAGGCGGCGACGAACATGCGGAGCTGGAAGAGGAGGTTGCCGCAGAGGATGGAGAGTCCGGCGAGGGAGGGTCCCCAGTCGCTTTTGCGGAGGGGGTTCCAGATGAGCATGAAGAAGGGTATGAAGAAGATGAGGATGACGTTGGCCCAGAAGATGCCGGTGTAGGACTCGAAGATGAGGTATTTGATGAGGTTCTGCTCGACTTCGAGGCGTCCGTACCACATGGTGATGAAGAAGGCGAAGAGGTGGTAGGTCCAGAGGAGGGTGAGGCCGAGCTGGACCTTGCTGGCGGACCAGAAGGGGGAGCGTCCGATGTAGTTGTCGTATCCGCCCTTGCGGCGCATGAGGAAGGCGATGATGAGGGTGAGGCTGAGGGCGGACTGGAAGCCGGTGATGGTGTAGAGGGGCGGGAGGATGGAGTCCTTCCAGCCGGGGATGAGGCTCATGGCGAAGTCGCTGACGATGAGGAACTGGACGAAGATGAGCATCATGAAGTAGAGGGCGCCGAGGATGGCCAGGGAGGCCTTCTGGAAGATCCACTGGCGCTTGGTGCCGAACCAGTGGCCGGATAGCATCCGGTAGAGGGCGCCACGGAAGCCGGTGGCGGTCTGGCGGGACTCGGCCATGTCGGGGACGGCGGAGAGCCAGAGGATGGCCAGGGAGCAGAGGGCGAGGGAGACGATGCCGAGGAGGTTCCACCAGTGGGGGGCGCCGATGGGGACCTCCATCCAGAGGGTGCGGCGGATTTCCAGCTCGCCGTGGGAGCCGGGGCCGAAGCTGGGGTTGTTGATGGGGGGCAGGGCGTAGATGAGGGGGATATAGAGGATGACGTTGAGGATGCCGAGGACGGCGAAGAGCTCGGCTATCCGGGAGATGGGCCGGCGCCAGTGGTTCTTGGTGATGCGGAAGGCGATGGCGAAGAGGGGGGCCGAGCCGGTGACCAGGAAGACAAAGGAGAACATGGCGGCGTAGTAGCCCCAGGGTCCGTGCTGGGAGAACCCGTCGGTGGACACCCGGAGGACGAATCCGACCACGCCGAGGACGGCGAGGACGCCGGAGACGATGAGGGCGGTCCGGTAGAGGGACGGGAGAGTGCGGCGTTTTTCCTCGACGTCGGCGGAGATGCCGGGCTTGTCGGGGAAGACCCACATGTCCGGGGGGAAGGGGCTATGTTGCGAGTGTTCAGCCATGTTTCTTGTTGCTCTTCAGCATGGGGCTATGATACCCATGAGCCGTTGGTTGTCCAGCGGTCACTTATCCAGGGGGTAGGGTTCGACCTTTTTGAGGTAGATGACGCTGGGCTTGGTGGCGCCTTCCTCCATGAGCCGGTAGCCGCGGGTTTCGCGCTCGTGCTCGTGGTGGATGTCGTGCTTGTTGACGTCGTCGAAGTAGGGCCTGATCCGGGAGGTCTCGTCCAGCTGGTCGCCGAACATGAGGGCGTTGGTGGGACAGGCCTGGGCGCAGGCGGGGGCGTAGTTGCCCTGTTCCAGGGATGCGTCGGTGAGGCGCTCTCCCTTGGTGCGCTCCTGCTGGAGCTCGCCCCTGCGGAGGCGCTGGACGCAGAAGGTGCATTTTTCCGTGATGCCCCGGCTGCGGACGGTCACGTCCGGGTTGAGCTGGTTCTGGAGGCGTTCCGGCCAGTTGGGGTGCCACCAGTTGAAGAAGCGGACCTGGTATGGGCAGTTGTTGATGCAGTACCGGGTGCCCACGCAGCGGTTGTAGACCTGGACGTTCAGGCCCTCCGGGTTGTGGTAGGTGGCATAGACCGGGCACACCGGTTCGCAGGGGGCGTTCTCGCAGTGCTGGCAGAGCACCGGGATGAACCGGGCCTTGACGTTGGGATACTCGCCTTCCCAGTAGCGCTCGATGCGGATCCATTCGTAGGCGCGGCGCTGGAGGAAGGAGTCCTTGTCGTTGATGGGGATGTTGTTCTCGGCCTGGCAGGCGACGACGCAGGCCTGGCACCCGGTGCACTTGTCCAGGTCAACGACCATTCCCCACTTGTGATCCGTTCGATTCGTTACCATTTTATCTAAATCGCTCTCCCGCAGGGCGAGATAACTCGTCTAAACATCACGCGCTCGCTCCGCAAGCGAGGCTAGTGAGCAGCCCCGCCGGGGGTGGTGGTCTTGATGACCTCCTCGCCCGGGTTGTTGTCTATCTGGTTGCCGACCTCCCGGTTGGTGAAGGAGCCCTCGAACTTGGCCAGGAGGATGCTCCTTCCGGCGCTGGTGACGCGCGCCCGGTTGGCCGCCCACGCCAGGCTGCCGGCCCCGTCCACCTGCCGGGTGGACAGGACGCTGAGCACGTTGGCGCTGTCGCCGTCCCGCCCGGCCACCGCGTAGTCCGAACCCCGGCTGTGGCCCTGTCCCATGGGAACGCCAATGACATCCGGGGGCATTCCGGGGTTGGGATAGACGGGAGCGGTGATGGACCCTTCGGGAGCCGCCACCTGCACCAGGTCTCCTTCCCGGAAGCCCATGCCGGCCATGCGGGACGGGTTCATCTCGACCCAGGTCTGCCAGGCGATGGTTGTCAGGGGGTCGGGCGCCCCCTGGGCCCAGGGCAGATGGGAACTGCGCCCGTCCAGCAGGGTGTTGTGGGCGAAGGGAACTAGATAAAGGCCGTCGCCCGAGAACTGGGGCTGACTGGCCTTGCCGGCAATGGTGCGGAAGAGGTCTCCCGGCGGCTGCGCCACAGGACCAGTGCGGCCCTCGTCCCACCAACCACCCTGGCGCAGCAGGTTGTTCCAGAACTCGGCGGCGGTGGCGCCTTCCACCGAACCCCGTCCCAGCCCGCCCCCTGTCAACTCGAACAGGGCGTCGGAGGTTTCCCGGATAGCCTCCTGCATGTTGGCCCAGGGAAGGTCGTCGGCCCGGCCCGGCTCTTGACCAAGCACCTCCTGGGCCATGCTCAGCAGGATGTCCCCGAAGCTGCGGGGGTCCAGGTCGCTGAGGGGGTTCACCACCGGCTGCTGGATGCCGATCATCTGGTGGCCGGGACCGGGGTCGGGGATGTCGCTGCCCCAGTCTTCAAGGTATACCCGGTCGGGCAGTATCAGGTCGGCCATGGCCGTGGTCTCGTCCATGAAGGGCGAGAAGCTGACCACGAAAATGTCCTCCCGGTCCAGCGTGTTCAGTACGCCCACGGATTCGGGAAGGCCGTAAGCCGGGTTGGCCGAGTGGAGCATGACCAGCTTGGCGTCCCCGCTCCGGACGGAGTTGAGGCCCGAAACCAGCTCGACCAGGGAGTTCACGTTCGATTGGGACGGGAGGCCGGACACCGGGCTGCCCGGGTTGAAGAGCAGGCCGCCCTTTTGGCCCGCGCTGCCCACCAGGTAGTTCAGCGCGTAAATCGCTTCCAGGTTGAACAGGCCGTTGCTCTGGGCCGCCGCCGTGCCGCCGCCGATGGCCAGGGCCGGTGTGTGTCCGGCAAAGTCGCGGGCCAAGTCCCGGATGTAATCCCCCGGGGATTTTCCGTGGAGAATTCCCTCGGGAATCCCCAGCGTGGGACCCACGGCGTCGGGTTCAAATCCGTTCAGCGACTGGATGCCCTGGCCCCCGGTGAGGGTCGCCACATCCACGCCGGGCGCTTGCAGTCCCTCGGACAGGATCACCTGGGCCAGGCTCATGGCCAGGTAGCCTTCCATGCCGGGACGGATGGGCAGCCACTTGTCGGCGGCGGCCGCCGTCATGGAATAGCGGGTATCGACGTGAATGTGAGTGCCCCGCTGTTCCCGGTGCGTTCCCTGACGGAACTCGCCGTACCCGACCGACCAGCGGGTGGGGGACACCCAGGTCGAAAGGAAATCGGCGCCGAAGGAGAGCAGGTAATTGGCGTTGGCTATGTCCAGGTCAGGCAGCAGGTCCTGGCCGAATACGTTCTTTACCGCCTGGCGGTACACTCCCTGTTCCAGGGAGTCGAACCCCAGGTGAGTCCCGTTGAAGGCATCGGCGAATCGGGAGGCGATCATGCCGAGGTGAGGCCCCACCGGCTCGGTCATTATCAGCAGGCCGTCGCCCTTGTCGCGCAGCTCGGCGGCCAGCCAGTCCAGCCCGTCGTCCCAGGTCATGCTGGTGAACCGGTCGGACCCGCGCGGCCCGGTGCGGCGCATGGGGCCCGGAATGCGGTCCGGGTGGTACAGGGCCTGGAGTCCTGCATCGCAGCGGACGCTCTGGCGTCCCTGGTTCACCGGGTACATCGGGTTGCCCTGCACCTTCTTGGCGCGACCTTCCATCACGCGGACGAGGACGCCTTCGCAGGAGGGGCACTGGCGGCACAGGGTGGCGTACCAGTTGTCCCGTCCCTTGACCAGGTCCTCCGGCTGACGGGCCGGGCTCTGGATGCGCAGCTCCTGTCCTTCGCTTCCGAAGATGTCGCAGCCCACCGCGCCCACCGCGGACAGGCCCGCCCAAGCCAGGAAGTTGCGCCGAGTAAATTTCATAATGCCGTGACCCTTGGGGCAATAGCGCCCTTAACCAGGTTCTCAGACCCTTCGCTCTCGCCGCCAATCAAGGCAAATTGTCCGGGGCGGCGGTACGTCGGGTCATTGGATTTCATGCCGTCACTTGTGACATATAGTGCAGTCGGTGGCGGCGTTCAGTTCGCGGTGACAGTCGACGCAGGTGCCCATCTTCAGGGACTGGCCGGCCTGGGGCTGGACCTCGGTCATGCCGGCGACGTCGCCGTGGCAGACGGAACAGGTCTGGCCCGCTTGCATCGGCAAGTCCACCGGGTCTCCCGACCCCATGGGCAGGCTTACGGTCCGCTCCGGCCCGCTGGTCAGGAATCGGATGTGGGCTTCGTGGACGAACCGCACGTGGTCGGGAAGGCGGTGCACCCGCTCCCAGTCGATGGGGTTGTCGTCGTGGAACCGGTCCACCACCCGCTGGATCTCGTCCAGGTCAACGCTGACCTGGGTGCGGTCCACGGCGTTTTCGGCGTTAATCTGCCCGTGGCAGAACACGCAGTTCTCGACGGCGGGGACGGTGGCCGCAGCTCCCTTGGTCACGTTGCGGTGGCAGAATTCGCACTGGATTCCCATGCCGCCCTCTTCCGGCGCGCCGGCGTGGACGGTGTGGGGAAATGCGATGGGCTGCGGAGGGGCGTTCCCCAGGCCGAAGGGGGGACTGGAGAACCAGGAAATGGCCAGCACAACGACGACGAATCCGACGATGGCGGTGACGATGAGGCCGACGATGGCCAGGGGTATCATGTTGACGTTGGGCAGCATGAGCTAAAACAGCCCGCCCCGAGCGGAGGCCGGGGCTCCCGCGCGATGCGAGGGAACTTGTCTCAAGGGCATGGCCTCGCTCCGCGAGCGGGAACTTCCGCTGCGGCGGGAGGTGGCCCGTGCTCTCCGAGGCCCGAAGCGTAGGGGTAGAGCGGCGGCTGGGTGCGAGGGGCTGCGGTTTAGATTAGCCGGAGGGGTCATACGAAGTACCGGTTCCAGAACAGGTTGAGGGTCTGCGGGGTGAAGAAAGCCGCCGTGATGAAGAGCACCAGGGCGATGACGCCGCAGATCAGCCCGATTACGGTCAGGGGGATGCGGAGCTTGGAGAGGACCGGAGGGTAGTCTCCGGTGGCTACGCCCGACGGGATGAACGCGTGGGCGATCATCATGCAGAAGGCGAATGTGATGACCAGGGGGAAGAATATCCAGAGCAGGGTTAGCCAAGTGTGCAGGTTAGCCCAGTCAGCGCTGGTTAAGCCGTTGGGGTCTGGAAATGGCATGGTCGGTTGGTGATACTCGTCAGTGCTGTCCGGTTGGGGCTGGTTGACGTTGACTGGCTTATCTCAACTTGGGGGGCTTTTGACCGTAAAAATAGGGCCGGCCGCAAGCCTAGTGAAAATTATCACAACGTCCGGGGGGTGTCAAGCAAGTTTTCCCCGGGGATTGGGGTGTTGCTGGCCCGTGCCCCCGAGGCCCCCAGCGCCCCAAGAGGGAGGGCGAGCGGCGGCTGGGCTTGGGGGGATGGTTTAAGCGAGACGAAGCTGGGCGGGTGAGCGGCGGCTGGGTTCGAGGGGCTGCGGTTTAGGAAGGGGGACGGGAAGCTCCCGGCAGCCCTGCCGGGGCCACCCAAGACGGAACCAATGGGATACCCCGGATGGCCCGGGCGTGATTCGGATGAAAGGTGGTGTGCATGAACTGGAACGATTTCAAAGAAGCTGCCCCGGACCTGGCGAAACTGGGCGAGGAGCGGTTCGAGACCTTCGGGCTTGTCCTGGTGGGGACCATCCGGCGGAACGGCTGGCCGCGGATTTCTCCGGTGGAACCGCTGATTGTGGCGGGGGAGTTGTACCTGGGGATGTCGTGGCGGTCCACCAAGGCGCTGGACCTGCTGCGGGATTCGCGCTGCACCGTCAACAGCGTGGTTTCCAACCGGGACGGCTCCGAAGGGGAGTTCAAGCTGTACGGGTGGGCCCGGGACGAAGTTTCCCCGGAAAGGCGCCGGGTCTATGCCGAGACTCTTTACGAGAAGCTGGGGTTCGACTTGGAGGAGGAAGAAGAGGACTGGCACCTGTTCGCCGTGGACATTGAGAGCGCCGCCTTCGTCATCATCTCCGATGGGGAGCAGCGCGTTCAGGTGTGGCCCTAGAACCTGCCCCGAGCGATGGCCGGGGTGCGCGGTCTTGGAGACAGGAGGGGCTGAGGCCAGAAATTGCGGGGCCGCAAGACGGCCTATATAATCCTCGAATACAAGCCATGAATACAGGCCGTCCCGCCAGAGCCGCCCGGGAACAGTTGTCCCAAGAGCCTGCCCCTGGCGAACGGAGCGAGGGAAAGGGGCGGAGCCATTGGGAGACCCCTTTAGGGGCGCGGGCCTGACGGTTAGACAAGTTATTTGGCGGCATGGCCGAGCGTTCTAGAGGTGGGATTAGAAAAAATGGGAACTTTCGAGGTATCCGTAGGCATTGGCAATCCAGATGGAACCAGCCTGCTGGAAGTCGATGCACTGGTCGACACGGGGGCCACTCATTCGATGATTCCCGAGTCTGTGCTGAATGAGCTGGGCATCGAGCCTTACAAGAAGCGGCCCGTTGGATTTGCGAATGGTCAGAGGGCAATGCAACCCATTGGCAAGATGCGGGTGGTCTATGAAGGAGAGGAATGGGAGTGTCCGGTTTTCTTCGGCCCGGAGGGACGCTACCTGCTGGGGGCAACCACGTTGGAAAACTTTGGGCTGGTAATTGATCCCAACGGGCAGAGGCTGGTTCCCGTTGAATATCTGGCCAGACCGTTTTAGTCAAATAACCCCGGACCCGGCTGTGCCACCCAAGGCGGAGCCATTGGAAGAAACCTTTAGGAGCGGGGACGCCATGATGAGACAAGTCACATTGCATGGCGGCCGAGCGTTTTAGAGAAAAGGCCACCAACCAACCTTGTGCTGGCCCGAGCGATTTAGACCGAGGGGACGACCATCAGCAATGACTCAAGCCACTCCCAACAATCTCAGCAGCGCAATTTCCGGCGATGCCGCTGTGGGCCTTCCTGCAGGACTCAATCCCGAGGACCTGGTGGACATCTACACCCGGATGGTGCTGGCCCGCACCACCGATGAGCGCATCTGGATGATGAACCGCCAGGGCAAGGTTCCCATCGCCGCGTCGTCGCAGGGGCACGAGGCGGGGCAGCTGGGGGTGCTGCTGGCGGCGGAGAAGGACGGCAACTGCTTCTTCTTTCCCTACTACCGGGACTTGGCGCTGAAGATGTCGGTGGGGCTTTCTCCCACCCAGGTGATGAAGTCCTTCATGGGGAAGGAGGGCGAGCCTTACAGCAACGCCCGGCAGTTTCCCCTCCAGGGGGCCGACCTGGAGCGGCGGGTCATCCAGATCTCCAACGTGGTGGCGGCGGGCATGACCCAGGCGGTGGGATTCGCCCTGGCGAGCAAGATGCGGGGCAATGGGACCGTCGCGATAGTGTTCTTCGGGGATGGGGCGTCCAGCCAGGGGGAGACCCACGAGGCCATGAACTTCGCCGGGATTCACCGGCTGCCGGTGGTGTTCGTCTGCGAGAACAACCGCTACGCCATCTCCGTTCCCCAAGCCTCCCAGATGGCCATCAGCGACGTGGCTGCCCGGGCCGAGGGGTACGGCTTCCCCGGCGTGGTGGTGGACGGCATGGACCTGCTGGCCGTCTACCAGTCCATCAGCGAAGCCATCGGGCGGGCGCGGGACCAGGGCCCGGTCCTGGTGGAGCTGAAGCTGGAGCGGTTCATGCCCCACACCACCGACGACGACGACCGGCGGTACCGTCCGGCGGACGAGGTGGAGCAGGCCAAGCAGCGCGACCCGGTGCAGTCCCTGGGGGAGCTGCTGGTGGCGCAGGATTACGCCACGCCGGAACGGCTGGAGGCTATCGCGCAGGAAGCGCGGCGGGCGGTGGACGAGGCCACCGACGCGGCCGACGCGGCCCCGCCGCCGCCGGCGTCGACGATGCTGGACAACCTGTTCGTGGAGTAGTCCCGCATCATGGCCGAAAAGACCGTAATCGAAGCAGTCCGGGAAGCGATGTGGGAGGAGATGCAGCGCGACTCCGCCGTGTTCGTCATGGGCGAGGACGTGGGCCGGCGCGGGGGCGTGTTCCTGTCCACCCAGGGGTTCATCGAGGAGTTCGGCGCGGAGCGGGTCATCGACACGCCCCTGGCCGAGGCGTCCATCATGGGCATCGCCCTGGGGGCGGCCTTCGGCGGGATGCGGCCCATCCCGGAAGTCCAGTTCTCCGACTTCGTCTGGCCCAGCGTGAACCAGCTCATCGGGGAGGCGGCGCGGACCTGCTACGGCACCAACGGGCAGCTGCCGGTGCCGATGGTGGTGCGGATTCCCTACGGGGGCGGCATCCGGGGCGGGCTGTTCCACTCGCAGAACGTGGAGGCCCTCTTCTTCCACACGCCGGGGCTGAAGGTGGTGACGCCGTCCACGCCCTACGACGCCAAGGGGCTGCTGAAAGCCGCCATCCGGGACAACAACCCGGTGATCTTCCTGGAGCACAAGAAGACCTACCGGCTGGTGCGGGGCGAGGTGCCGGAGGAGGAGTACGTTCTTCCCATCGGCGCGGCGGACGTGAAGCGGGTTGGCTCGGACGTTACCGTGGTGGGGTACGGGCTGGTCCTGCACTACTGTCTGGAGGCGGCGGAAGAGGCCGCCGGCCGGGGCATCGACGTCGAGGTGGTGGACCTGCGCAGCCTCCGTCCGCTGGACGCCGGGACGATCCTGGAGTCGGTGCGGAAGACGGGGAAGCTGCTGGTGGTCCACGAGGACAACCTGACCGGGGGCGTCGGCGCGGAGATCGCTGCGTTGGCCGCCGACCAGGCCTTCGAGTACCTGGACGGGCCGGTGATGCGGGTGTGCGGCCCCGATGTTCCGACCATGCCCTTCGCTTCCAGCCTGGAGGACGCCTACATGCCGACGGCGGAGAAGATAGGCGCGGCGTTGGAGCGGCTGGGGGCGTATTGAACTGTTCCGGGTCCCATCTTTGACCCCATGATCGCGAGGCAAAGGAATGTTGGCGACAGACTGGGAAACTTGCCCCGAGGTGGAACGGGACCCGGAAAAGCTCGGCGGAGTCCCGGTTTTCCGGCATACCCGCCTTCCTTTGTACGCTCTCTTTGCGAACCTGAGGGACGGAGCGACGGTGGAAGAGTTCGTGGAGTGGTTCCCCTGCGTCGATGAGGCCCAGGTCAACGCCGTCCTGGACCACGCAGTGAAGTCCTTGCAAGTTTATCTCGTGCATGAGAATACTGTTTGACCAGGACCTTAACCTTTTTGGGCGGTGAACCTTGGCGCTAGTGATTGAACTTCCCCAGGTTGGCGAGTCGGTGGTCGAGGGGACCATCGGCAAGTGGCTGAAGCAGCCGGGGGACACAATCCAACGGTACGATCCTTTGGTGGAGGTGGTGACCGACAAGGTCACCATGGACATGCCGTCCCCGGTCACCGGCACCCTGCTGCGGATTCTGGCGCAGGAGGGCGACGTGGTCCCCATGGGCGCGCCCATCGCCGAGGTCGAGACCGACGACACGCCCGGGCCTGCGGCGGCTTCCCCTTCCGAATCCGTTGCAGATGTTGCGCCATCCGCTCCGGCGCCCCCCGCCAGCCCCGGGACGACGGGCTATCTCATCCGGGACCAGCGTCCCGTCGGGCCCACTGGCGGCGGCCCCGGCGGGCAGCCTCCCGGGTCGGATGTGGCATCACCCGAATCCGCGTCTGACCCCCCCATTCAGGAACCGGCCCGGCTGTCTCCCGCGGTGCGCCGCCTGGCCCGAGAGCACAACGTAGATCTGTCCCAGGTCGCGGGCACCGGGATGGGCGGGCGGATCACCCGGCAGGACGTGGAGGCGTACCTGGAACAACGGCCCACCACTCCGGCGCCGACTCAGGCCGCAGCGCCCCCGGTACCGGACGGGGTAACTGCTTCCCAGCCCCGGCCTGTTGCAATTACGGCAACCGAAGGCAGCGACGAAGAGCGCATCCCGCTGACCCCGGTCCGCAGGATGATCGCTGAGGCGATGGTCCGCAGCGTGACCCAGATACCCCACGCCTGGAGCACCGTCGAGGTGGACGTGACCAGCCTGGTGGCGGTGCGCGGCGGGCTGCGGGAGTCCTTCCAGCAGCGGGAAGGCGTGGAGATTACCTACCTTCCCTTCGTCATCAAGATGGTGGTCGAGGCCCTGCGGGAGAACCCCACGCTGAACGCTTCCTGGGGCGAAGACGCCATCATCCTGAAGAAGCGCATCAACATGGGCATCGCCGTGGCCGGCCCCGAGGGCCTGATTGTTCCGGTAATCCACGATGCCCAGCAGTTGAGCATCGCCGGCCTCGCCCACCGGGTCGCCGACCTCACCTCCCGGGCCCGCTCCCGCCGCCTGACCCTGGACGACGTGCAGGGCGGAACATTCACCCTGAACAACACCGGCGTTCTCGGCTCCACCGTCTCCCAGCCCATCATCAATCCACCCCAGGCCGCCATCCTGACCACCGAGGCGATCCAGAAGCGGCCGGTGGTCGTCCCGGATGCAACAAACGGGGACGCCATAGCCATCAGGTCGATGATGAACGTATGCCTGTCCTTCGACCACCGCATCAACGACGGCGCCGAGTCCAGCGCGTTCCTGCAGTCGGTGAAGCGCCGGCTGGAAGCCATCGACGCCGATACCCCCATCTACTGACGGCGTTCTGAGGGTCGCCGCTTTCGCTCGTGCCATTTGGGTAACTTGTCTAAGACTCGCTGGGCGGCTCCGTTGCCGTCGGTATGCCGGGTGGTCATGCCGGGAACGGTGGACTACCGCCGTGCCTGGGAGTGGCAGGTAGCCCTTGCTGATGCTGTCCGTGAGGGACGGCAGCCCAGCACCCTGCTCCTGCTGGAGCACCCTCCGGTGTACACCATGGGCCGCCTCAGCAAGCCGGAGCATCTGCTGGCCGCCCCGGAGGAGCTGGCGGATGCCGGTGTGGACCTGGTGGAAACCGACCGGGGCGGTCAGATAACCTTCCACGGCCCCGGCCAGCTGGTTGCCTATCCGGTAGTGGACCTGAGGGGATGGGGCGGTCCCCTGAAGTACGTGCGGACTCTGGAGCGTGTGATTATCAACGTTCTGGCCGACTTCCGCATCTCCGCCGGACTCAACCCCGGCCTGACCGGCGTGTGGGTAGGAGACGCGAAGATCGCCGCCATTGGAGTCAAAATCAGCCGTGGCGTCGCCTACCACGGCTTCTCCATCAACGTAACCACCGACCTCTCCTTCTACGACCGGATAGTCCCCTGCGGCATTGAAGACGGCGACGTTACGTCAATGGAGCGCGTCCTGGGCCATCCGCTAGGCTTGGCGGATGTGGCGCAGCGGGTGGCGGCCAGGTTTGGGGAGGGGATGGGGCTGAAGATGCATGGAAGGACAGACGACAAACCGCCGAAAGCATGTAAGTAGATAGAGCTAGAAGTAAGCGTGGTGACGACCATGGCATTAAATGACGTGAAAGACGCAATCAAGACGAACCAGTACATGATGGACCAACATGGAGATGTCATCGCGCGGCATGAAGTATCAACACGGTACGTGCTCATTGATCCCATAGTCAGGGCCTTGGGTTGGTGCACATCAGACCCTATCGAATGTCAAGTAGAATACCCTCGTGGAGGGAGAAGGAAAAAGGTAGACTATGTGCTAATGGATCGTGAAGGTAACTCTGTAATCCTCCTCGAAGCGAAAAGTTACCGTTTGTATTCAAGCCAGCCAGGGTTCGTCAGACAACTTGCGGGGTATACCAGAGGAATGAGGTGGACCCGGAATTTCGGACAGGTGGCTAAGTGAGAGTCCCGCTCCTAAACTGAGGGCAGCGGTTGCTGTCGGAAGGAGCAGGAAATGTCACAAGGACGCAGGAAACACAGCCCAGCTTTCAAGGCCAAGGTGGCGTTGGAGGCGCTGAAGGGCCAGGAGACGGTGGCCCAGCTGGCCGCCAGGTATGAGGTCCACCCCGGACAGATTCAGGCCTGGAAGAAGGCTCTTGCGGAGGGCGCCTCCGGGGTCTTCAGCAACGGCAATGACCAGCAGTCGAAGAAGGACGCCACCCTGGTCGCGCGCCTGTACCAGGAGATCGGCCGGCTGAAGGTGGAGCGGGATTTCTTGGCGGAGAGGTCCGGTCCATGAGTCCGGCCCGGCGGCGGCAGATGGTGGACCGGGAGCATCCCTCCCTGTCCCTGGTGCGCCAGTGCGCTTTGTTAGGCGTCAGCCGTTCCAGCATCTACTACCGTCCCCGGGCTGCATCGCCAGAGGACCTGTCCCTGATGGGAGAGATCGACCGGCAGTACCTGGAGACGCCCTTCTTTGGGTCCAGGCGGATGAAGGCCTGGCTGGAGCGGCAGGGGATGCCGGTGAGCCGGAAGCGGGTGCAGCGGCTGATGCGGGCCATGGGGCTGCGGGCCATCTACCGCCGTCCCAGCACCAGCCGGCCAGCGCCGGAGCAACGAGTCTATCCCTACCTGCTGAGAAATGTCAGGGTCACCCGGCCCAACCAGGTGTGGGCCGCGGACATCACCTACCTGCCCATGGCCCGGGGCTTCCTGTACCTGGTGGCGGTGATGGACTGGCACAGCCGGTACGTCGTGTCCTGGCGGCTGTCCAACACCCTGGAGGCCGGCTTCTGCGCCGCGGCGCTGGAGGAGGCTCTGACCAAGGGCCAGCCCGAGGTGTTCAATACCGACCAGGGGAGCCAGTTCACCAGCCTGGAGTTCACCCAAGTGCTGCAGGACCGGGGCGTGAGGATCAGCATGGACGGCAAGGGGCGGTACCAAGACAACATCTTCGTGGAGCGGCTGTGGCGGACGGTGAAGTACGAAGAGGTGTACCTGAAAGCCTACGCCAGCGTCCTGGAGGCCCAGCGGGGGCTGGAAGACTATTTCAGGTTCTACAATGGGCTCAGGCCCCATCAGGCCCTGGGCTACCGGACTCCCGCCGAGGTGTTCCATGGGGAGCAGGAAGCCGTAGAAGGGGACTCTAGTGCAAGGAGGTATTCACCGGAAAAGGGGATCCAAGCATTGGCAGGAGCGTTGGGATTCTCACTTAATTCAGCCCTGATCCTGTCCAAATAATGGGCTCCACCTCAGAATGACAAGAGGCGTCGGAGCGTTGACGGATGGGCAATATTGGCACATATACGACTTGGGACAACGCGGTAGGTTCCAAGAGAAGTTAACTGACACTGTTGATACCTACAACGACCAAATGAACCAAGCGGCGCGAACACTAAATCGTTGGCTGCGCAAGAGTAGATGGTGGTAAATCTGACTGGAGTCGCCAATGCCCTACGACGAGACCCTGGCCCAGCGTGTCGAACAAATTCTCTCCCACCAGCCTGGCATCGTATCCAGGAAGATGTTCGGCGGGCTGGCCTTCATGCTCAACGGGAACATGTCCGTGGGAATCCTCCGGGACCAGTTAATGGTGCGGGTCGGCCCCGACGGGTACGAAAGTGCCCTTTCCCTTCCCCACTGCCGGCCCATGGACTTCACCGGGCGCCCCATGCGGGGGTTCGTGGTGGTGGACCCGGAGGGAATCACCGGCGACGCCGCATTGGATGAGTGGGTGCAGCGGGGAGTGTCCTTCGCATCCAGCTTACCCGCTAAGTAGGATATCCCCTCTCACGAGGTTCTCTGTTGACATGTCCCGGGGCTTCCCTTCGACACTCTCCCACACCTCTCGAGACTTTTGCCCTGTCTCCTCCCCCGGCTTCTCCATTAACGTGAACACCGACTTATCCTACTGCGACCGGAATAGTCCCCTGCGGCATTGAAGACGGGGCGGTCACGTCAATGGAGCGCGTCCTGGCCATACGGTGGAGTTGGCTGAAGTGGCAGCGCGGGTAGCGGAGCGGTTCTGGGATGAGATGGGGCTTCACGGCTTGGCATCAATAGTATCATGCGAATCCAACTTTTGATTCACTAGCCGTTTAACGATTCAAACTGGACTTATGAATCCGGGCTTACTTTTGGTTCAAAGATAACTATTAGTGCAGATTGAAACCTGGACCACACTTATGATTCCAGGGAGACTTTTTCGACTTGTGCATGCCGCTGCCAGGCCACGAAACCTTCTCGGGCCTACCTGTTCGTGGTCCTCCTCTGTGCGATAGTGTACATGTTAGTGGGTGGCCGTAATTGATCTCCACTCCGTGTGAGATGGCCCCGGTCTTTTGTCAGTATGGTGATGGCTTTGCTGGCGCTGATGCGCATTCGCAAAGGTGGCAAATACCCCTCAGGTTCGGCCTTAAGCTGTCAGCCCGTCTGAGCAAACTATGCGAATTACCTGCGGTTCCTGCGTTTGGGAACGATCGGAGTCTTCAGGTGGGTTGAGACGGTACCGCTCCCGCAATGCTTCCAACCGGGTGCGGAGCGCCGAACCCTCCAGCCTCAGTTCCCTGATTTCGCTCATAGCATTTTCTACTTGGGGGGACAAGTCTCCCATGAAAATTCTGCGGAGCACCTCAATCCGCCCCACATCAGTCGGTCGGTCTGCGGCTTCCCGCAGTGCGATGTTGAGTTGCCTGGAAACGTAGCGACGCGCGCGGGTGTCGCGGGGCCTTCTGGCCCTGCCCAGACGCCGTTGATAGTCGGTCTTGAACGCCTCAAAAGCCGCCATAACCCGCTCGTTGGTATCCTTGGGCAACGGTTCCGCAGTAGTGTTGGGGCCACATTCAGCCGCAGCCACCAGTTGGGCCGGAGTGATTGGCCGGGACTGAAGGTCAGTTCCCACGGCGTAGCAAGCGTTGACTCCCCTGGAGCCCTCAGTCCCCAGCAACACCACGGTTTCCGAGGGCCTTGGATCGTCGAATGGGGATGGGACCGACGTAAAAGTGGACGGTGACATCAGTGGCGCCTGCGCCCCTTCAATGGCGAGTGTGTTTTGCACGTAGCTGTCGTTGTCAGCGTCGGACTCTCCTGCCCGCACTTGAAGCGCCGAGCGTATCCCATCGGGTAATTCCGTTATGGTACGCCACAACTCCGGGTCCTCCTCCTGGATGCGCTGCAATAGCGCCACGGCGCGTTGGTTCGCCGCCACCTCGTCCAGCCCATCCTCCAGGTCCGGCATTTGCTTACCATCGTAAATCCGGTACATCGCGTTGACGTTGAGCCGCTCGGCCTCAGACAACAGCTTGCTGTCCAACCCTATGAGATCATGGAAGGATTGGATGCGCTTGTGCAGCCTCTCGGTTAGGGAGAGTCCGGCGTCAACCGCCACATCGGGCCACATGTTGTGCAGGTTGATAACGGCGTGTTCCGTTCCTATGCGGTCCACGCGCCCGAAGCGTTGAATGAGACGGACCGGATTCCAGTGCAGGTCGTAGTTCAACACCCTGGCACAGTCTTGAAGGTTTTGGCCCTCGGAAACGATGTCCGTAGCCAGCAGCACGTCAATCTCAGGACCAGGGATTCTCTCATTGGACGACAAGTTCCATGTAGGCGAAAACCGCTTGACAATGCTTTCCGCCTGCTGGCGTGTGCTGCCGGTCAGCCGGGCAATGCTGGGGTCTTCTCCATTAGGGTTCAGTTGTTGGTACAGATATTCAACGGTGGTTTCAGCCTCGGAGAAAATGAGGAGCTTGCCAGCTTTAACGTCCGGCTGTTCGAGGAACTTTCGCAGGGTTTGAAACTTGTCGTCGTCCTCCGGCGTGATGCCCTCAACTCTGGACAGGATGTCGCTTAAGATCCCAAAGTCCTCATCCAGATCTTCGGCCCACTCGTTGGCATAGAAGTCGTCGACGTCGTGAACCAGCTTGGCGTTTTTCCTGCCCAGTTGGCGACGCCGGTTCTCCTCCTGAATAAGGAGTTCCAGTAGGTCATCCGCGTCAAAGGACTGCCCCGACAACATCCGGGCTGCCGTATCGCCGATGGGCACATAGCCACCGTCCAGCGCGGCGCGGAAATTCCGGTTGCTCCGCATCAGTGCTCTCAGGGTGGACCGGAAGGCTTCGATGCTGGATTCCAGCCGTTTCAGCAGGAGAACAGCCATCAACACGGCGATTCGGTCTGCGGCACGGAATAGATCCCGATATTCGGGTTTGTTCCTGGCCTCGGGCTTGATGTAGTCGGTGGCCCGATACCGGAACCCCTTGTGCTCGGCCAGCATGCTGTCAATCTCGCCCAGAGACCCGGCCTTGGCGTAAACCCGATCCAATTGGTAGGCTACATTTTCAAGAATTGGTTCGGGAAAGCGAACCGGCTGCCCTCCGACCACCGCCGTATCACCGTACAGGTCCCGTATGTCCTTGCGGCGACGGCGGATGAACACCGGCGCCAGCGCCTGCTCGATGTCCGCCTTGGGGACCGATGGTTTATCCGGCGGCAGCGGGGGCGCAGTTTTGCTCCGCCTCCTCTGCCAGGCGTTGAACTCGGCCCGATAGTTTTCGAAGTCGGCCCGGTGCTGCTGCCATCGCTGGGCGTTGTGGAAATACTCTTCTAAGCTGACCGGTTCGAGATTCAGGCCGTGTTCCGTGTCGTCGAGGAATAACGTTAGCTGCCGGTAGATGTCCATCGGCCCGAGGTTCTGCGGCGTGGCGCTGAGCAATACCACCTTGTGGTCCCCCGACTCCAGGTAGTTGCGTAAACCCCGGGACCGCTGGTTAATGTTTCGGAAGTTGTGGGCTTCGTCCACTAACACCGGTCCCCTATAGGGGTACTCCTGCTCCAGGATGATGCCCCGCTCCGGGCTGTCCGCTTCTACGTACCGGCCCAATTCCTCGTCGAAGTCCGGGGCCTGGGGCGCGGAGATGATGCTATGGGACACGACTTCCGCTCCCAGCCCGAACCGTTCGTTGAACGCCTGCCACATGGGTTTCAACCCGGCGGGGCAGAGAATCAACGGTGGACCGTCATTGGGATAACTGACTCGCAGCTGGCGCAGCAATTCCGCGCCAACAAATGTCTTGCCCAAGCCCACAACATCGCCGATGTAGCACCCGCCGTGAGCTTCAATCATCCCCAGTCCCTGGCGTACCGCTTCCAGTTGGAAATTCGCCAGTTCCTCAGTCCTTTGGGGCAGCAACTCGGTAGCTGGAAAGTCGGCGTAGTACAGTTCGTAAAGAGCCTTGAGATAGACGTGATACGGCGGGGTCTTGGCCAACGCCCAGGACCGGGCCAACTCCTTTTGCAAGGCCTCGCTGATGTCCTGGGAGTCAGCCCACAGCGCTTCAAACCACTCCCGAAGGGCCGACATCTCCGCGTCGCCGGTGACCCTGACGTTCAACTCGGTGTTGCCAGTGAACCCAGCCAGGGTGAGGTTGGACGATCCCACAACCGCAGCGCCCGGCTCGGCGTGGTTGTCATACCAGCACAGGTATGCCTTGGCGTGTAGCGGGCTGCGCAGGTAGCTTCTCACCTCGACCTTGCCCGAAGCTACCAAGTCCCGCAAGGTGCAGACGGCGCGTTCCGAATCGGTGGTCTGGGGCAGGACGGCCACGCCGTTGGCAATGTGGTTCACTGACTCCTGGGCAATGCCCTCCCGCTGCCGGCGCTGCACGATGCTGTCGGCCTCCAACTGTGCCTGCAACGCCTGGGACTGCTGCAACCCCAGGGCCACCGATTCCAGCGTTGGCCGGTCAGTCCGGCCTACCAGGATGCGGACTTTATCCAGCCGGGCCAGGTTGTCGGCCACCGCATCGAAGCCGGACATGAAGAAGTATCCGACGGCGATGTCGGCTCGGGCTGAGCTATCGAGCATCTCCCGCAGCCGGGTCAGCAGGTCAGGGTCGGTGGTGGCGTGGAGGATGTTCATGTATTTGTTCCTCCAGTATCCTTAGGTTCCTGAAGTTTCTTCTCGCCCGTTTCAGGGTCAATGTCGTAGACCTCGATCCTGGCTTCAATTACTTCGTTAAGGTCATTGCTAACTGTGACTCCATGACTACGCCAAACTTCTACCAGATAATCCGCGAAACCTTTTGGTGACTCCAGGGGAAAACACAGTCCCGACAATTGGGATCCTGCCGTAGTAAAGTATGCTATTCCCATTTGGATCGGGCGGTTACAAGATAAAACAAGAGACGTTTCATCAAGGACATACGCAGCTTTTCCGGGCCCAATGGTATATCCTTGTGGAAGAACTTTTATCAGTCCTAATCCTTCCAAATGGGCAAGGGATTGGAAGTCTATTCCTTGGTCCTTGTACATCGGATGTTGGGCGTCCAACACTACCAACAGTGGTGGAGCTGGCGCGGTGTTGAATCTCGAGCGTGGCGGTGGCGGAGAACCGGAGAAACGAAGATTGGAAAAATTGAACGTTATCAGCCGAAACCGACACAGAGTGCTGAACAACTCAGCGTCTGGTTTGTCCAAGTCGGCCAAAATATTGACTGCTTTCCTTGACCGGGAGCCAGGATTGTTCGCTTCACCAGCCAACAATTGGGCCCACAGTTCGGCCATGTCCTCATCCGAACAGGTCCGAGCCTTTTCCCGGAAATTGGATGCCCAATCATCGGTGATGAGAGAAGGCATTGCTTCCTCTGTCAACTGAAGCTCTGCCTTTTGCACGATCCTCGCGAGATTGGCGAAGGACAACTTGCCCCCACATGATATCAATGCTTCCATAACCTCAGAGTCCATGGGATTCGTTTCGATGTAATCGGCCAGACGTCTGGCCAAGGCCCCTTGTACTTCGGCTTCTGAATTGGCTGCCGCTTGTCTCCGTGTGATTCCGGGGCCGAACAGCTTACTGACAAGATCAAGGCTCGCCTTCCCCAACTTTGAAAATTCTGTGATTTCGCTCATGTCCGCCTTCTGCTATGGTTGTTGGTGCGGTCCCGCTACGTTGATCAGATGCCACAAGCCCAATATATGCCGACGCTGGTTCCCCATAACATCACCGAGGGCTGCCGCGGATTACAATATTCTAAGAGCGGTTAGATTCAGTGGATTGTTTCTTCAGCCCCCAATATATCCATCCATTCTGGTTACTCCCGGATATCGCGGAAGCTGCCGCTGACAGAGAACCATATTCTTTGCCGTCTACTTCAACTACGACCGACCGCTTCTCGCGGTCCACACTGAGAACGACGGCTTGGACTTCCCCAGGCCGCCGTCGGAATCGATGAACCAGAACCTCGCCCACTTCTGGAATCCTGAAAGTCATTTAGTCCCCTTCCTCGGAAATTGAAGTTCACTCACAAAGGACCTATGCCTCACCGCGTCGGCCAGTCCTCTTCTATCAGCACTTCGCCGCCGTCCCTCATGTCGATGGAAATCCTGCTGCCGGAGAGCAGGGAGGTACCGAGGAGAGGTTCGTCGCCGGTTTCCAGAACTGCCACTCTACGGCTTTGACCATGCCAGGATACTACCCCATCAAATTCGCGGATCTTCGTTTTTTCACCGGTAGCTACGGTCCAGTTCAGCGCCCGGCCGCTATCGGCTAAACCCAAGCGTTGGATTGTCCGGGAAGGCAGCGCTATCTCTCCATTAAACCCGGTATCCAGGATGGCCTCAAAGGATTGAAAGGTCCCTTCTCTGTCCTCTATTTCGATGAGTACAACCAGCTCCAGGTACCGATTCACGTACCCTCTCATCATCGGACGCGCTTCCGGGGCCGGTCCATCTTATAGACGCTGGGATAACCGATGCGAAGTTTGTAGGTGATGGCGCCGGGGTGCCGGTCCAACAGGCGCCAGGTACCGGCGGAGATGTGCGGGTCTATCTCGTAGTCTTGGCTGAAAACGTCAATGACCACATAATGGCCGTGGTGGGTTTCCTCATCCACCTGCGGGCGCACCTTTCCCTCGTAAATTGCTTTCCCTCGGGCCACGACGTTCCGCCCAACAGCGTCATGATAAGGCCCCCCGCGACTGCCATCCGGTGGACTCTCGGGAGTGCTGCCCGCCTTTCGTTTGCGGTTACCCACCAACTCCGCCACGCCCTCATACACCGCGTGCCGCTCGCCGGGCGTCAGGCCCAGCGCATCGAAAACCATACCGTCAATCTGCCAACGCTCTGCTGATGGGGAAAGCACGTCCCAATCCGCGACGTTGAAGACCGTGGCCTGAAGCTCGGGGAGCAACTGCGGGTTCACTATTGGCAGGCTTTCAAACTCAAACAATTCCAGTTTCAAGGCCCCTCCACCCAGATTAGCCCGGCCTGACAAGTTGATCAAAAGTTGAGCAATCGTTGAATTCAGTGCGGCACATAGCTGCACAGGCAAATTATCCTTACTCTCTGCTGTGTGAAAGACATTAGGGACCAAGCAACCGTCATGAAAATAGTAGGTCCGCGCAGTTGTATCTATGACGTAGTTCATTGCCAATGATGCGCCTTTTCGCCCCCCCAAATCGTACCATCGGCGACGCGACTTTACGCTGCTACGCGTGTGGTATCCCTGAGTTTCGCCCCATTCGATATATGCCAACGCACCCGTGCCTTGCAGATCGGCCTTGCCTTCGTGGCACATGAACATGTGCATGGGCAACGTCGCGGGGTTGACGGCTATTCTCCGGGATTCTTGGGGCGTAGTCATTACCGGACGGAGGTACTTCGCTTCTATCTGAAATTCGTCGATGGCCTTTTTCTTTACGAAGAAAAAGTCGTTGGCCCCGGTCATAATGCCACGTCGCACCGACGCTACGTGGCCAAGTCGCACTAACTTGTCACCGTACTTATCCAGGATGTTGTGGTAGATGTCGGGGGCGCGCAAGAATTTGCCACCCCACTTGTCGCCAGCGTACTTGTTGCCGTTCATTCCGGCTGCCCGCAGGGCGGCGCGGTTCTTCAGAATCTCTCGCCGTTGCTCAGCATCAGCGAGAGCGGTCTCGAATTCCGCTCGGAGGGAGACAAAACGGGTGTCGAAGTCATCCGGCGCACGGGTCTTGCCGATAACACTGATGATGGTGTTGATATCTGCTGTGGAGAACTGGCGCTCTATGGCGCTTTCGTATATGGCATGTATGCGGGCGTTGTTGAGCAGGTATTCCTGGAGTTTGGCTCCGTATCCCACGTCCAGCCAACTGTTGGAGCAGACGAAAACGTGCATACCGCCATCGCGAAGTAGTTGCAGGCCGCGGGTGTAAAAATAGCAGTACAGGTCGGAACGGGACGTAACTGCGGCGGCGTAGGTGGTAGTCAGGGCATCCTTGTAGGGTTTGGGCGTAATATCCTCCTGGCGCACGTAGGGCGGGTTGGCAATCACCACGTCAAATCCGCCGTTCAGCATCACGTCGGCGAAGTCGATGCGCCACTCCACGATCCCTGCCGGAGCCGCGTCCTGCATGTTGTCGCGTAGTTGGGTTTTGATAGTGTCGACCTGTTCCCGCAGTCGCCGTTTCTTTTCGCCTAGAGCGGTGGTATAGGCGGCACTGGCCTTTTGGAGGTCGGTGTTGACGATGTTTTGCAGGGTAAAGTCCAGTTGTTGCGGATCGGGTCCGGCTATGGAGTCTCCCGTAACCAACTTCAGGTCCAGATTGGGCAGCGGGTCCGGGGCCCCATCGCCGTCGAAGTCCACGGCCAGGCTCAACCAGAGGCGCAGCATGGCCGTGCCAACTGCCAGCCCGTCCTTGTCCACACCGTAGATGTTATTGGTGATGATGTTCAGCTTTTGTCGGTACAGGGATTCCGGAGTGTGGCCGGCCCGAAATATGCTGTCGTTCAGGGCTAGGATTTCCTGGAGCATCCCCAAGAGAAAGGCACCAGAGCCACAGGCCGGGTCCACAGCCTTCATGCCGGCGAGGGCGTCGGCGATGGGCCGAGCCTGGTCTTGGTCAATGGCTTGGTCGTCGCCCAGGTCCACCAAGGTAGATATTTTGGCGGGGGTCAGGCCGGGGATGTCCCGGATGGCCAGATACCCCTTGATGGCCTCTCGGCACATGAAGGAGACCACGGGCCGTGGGGTATAGTAGGCACCTTTGCTGTGTCGCTCGTTGACCGTCTCCTCAAAAAGCTTGCCCAGCATTTCCGGGTCCACCGCCACCTCCACGTCAAGGGGAGTAGACTCCATGACAGTGAAGTTATAGTGGTGAAAGAGGCCAAGTTCGGTGGGATCGTTTGAGTTCCTCACCAGGGAAGCGACAATGGCGTCGGGAACGGCAAACTCTCCCTTCTCCGCCCGTTTGTCCAGTTCAGTCTGTTCAAAGAGACCGCCGTTTAGGAAGGGCACATCGCCGATGGTAGCGTGCATTACGGGGTTGTCGTGCATCAGGTTCGCCGACCGAGGGTTATTGAGGCCAGCAAAGAACAGGGGTGACAGGCGGGCGGAGTAGAAATTCTGCTGCTTTTCATCGGACTGGTAGTCCTGCCAAAGGGCCCTGAGGTAATCGGCGTCGCCCTTGAGCCGGAGCCAACCCTTGCGACTGACGAAGTGGACGAACAGCAGCCGGTTAAACAGAGTTTGGGTGAACCGCTCGGCTTCTTGCCGGTCAATGGCGCCGGCTAGCCGGTCCACTGCTGCATCGTAGGCTGCCTTGTAGTCCCGGAAAAAGTCCCGGGTCACCGGCTCTACGTCGAAAGCCTCGTCCAGAGCGGTACGAATGCTGCCGCTGGCTCCGTGGTTCCAGTAGATGTTGGAAACCTGCTGTACGGCAGTCCGGCGGGGAAGGTCGCGGTCCACCACCATGCGCCGCAGCGTGGGCTTGGCTCTGGCAAAGCTGGGGAGGATGATGTGAAGTTGGTTGGCCGACGGGTTCATGAAGATCAGCAGCAGGTCGTAACCCAGTTGTTCGGCCAGCAGTTTAGCCGCTGTGTCCACCTCTGCCTTACGCACCCGGTCGGTATTAGAAGCAGGTAAAGTTATGAACACAACGTGAAACCCGTCCATTTCCGCGATGCGCTCTGCGTCGTCGGGCAGGAGTACGTTTCCCGTCGCACCAGCCAGACTTACTTGCCCAGAGGCAACGTTGAAGTCCATCACCTCCACGAACAACCCGCGCATCTCAGCCGCCCGCTGCCCTGGAGATGCAGCGAATATCCGGCCTATTCGTTCTTCGACTTCAACGGCGTCTTCCCGGTTCTGGATAGGCATCAGTTCAATCTCCCCTTACGACTAGGATGATTATACCCTCGTGCGTAATTGCGTAATAAGGGACGAGAGCGAAGGGAGAGCCAGCCTTTGCAAAATAGGCCTCGGATCGGCGGCCGGCTAAGGTAGATAAGAATACCGTCAGATAGGGTGGTGGTGGACCCGGAGGGAATCGCCGGCGACGCCGCATTGGATGAGTGGGTGCAGCGGGGAGTGTCCTTCGCTTCAACCCTCCCCGCCAAGTAGGAAAATCCCCTTAGGACACTCCCCTTTCGACAACCCGGCCGCCCGACGGGTATGATTGCTCCCCGGGGACGGACGGTCCGGTTGCCGTGCCCCGGGGTTGGCCGCAGCAACAGCTCAGGGGGGTATCCGATGCCGGTTTCTTCAGGTGTCCGCAGGTCGTTGGAGCAGGGCGGGTGGATCCGCCGGATGTTCGAAGCCGGCATAGCGTTGAAAGCCCAGTACGGCGAGGACAACATCTTCGACCTCTCCCTGGGAAACCCCGTGGTGGAGCCTCCCGCCGAGTTCAGGGATGAGCTGCGGCGGCTGGCCGAGACGCCCCTGCCCGGAATGCACCGCTACATGCCCAACAACGGCTACCCCGAGACCCGGCAGGCGGTGGCCGACAGCCTGCGGGAGGAAACCGGCCTCGGTTTCACCGCCGCCGACGTGGTTATGACCTGCGGGGCGGCGGCGGCGCTGAACGTCGTCCTCAAGACCATCCTCGACCCCGGAGACGAGGTCATCATCCTGTCGCCGTACTTCGTCGAGTACGGTTTCTACATCGACAACCACCAGGGCAGTCCGGTGGTCGTGCCCACCGATGAGGGTTTCCAGCCGGACCTGGCCGCCATCGAAGCCGCCGTTTCTCCCCGGACCAAGGCCATCATCATCAACTCCCCCAACAATCCGTCGGGAGTGGTCTATTCCGCCGATACGCTGGCAGCCCTGGCCGTACTCCTGGAGCAATGCCAGTCCCGCAGCGGCAGTCCCATCTACCTGATCAGCGACGAGCCCTACCGCCGCATCATCTTCGACGGCCTGACCTATCCCCAGGTGTTCCCCCATTACGACAACACCATCGTGGTCACCTCCCACGCCAAGGATCTGGCCCTGCCGGGGGAACGCATCGGGCACATCGCCGTCAGCCCGGCCTGCCCCGACCGGGGGGATCTGGCGGACGGGTTCACCTTCTGCAACCGCACCCTGGGATTCGTCAACGCGCCGGCGCTGATGCAGCACGTCGTCCGCCGCCTGCAGGGGGTCAGCGTGGACGCCGGGGACTACCAGCGGAAAAGGGACTTCCTCCACTCCCAGCTCACCGAAATGGGTTACTCGGTGGTCAAGCCCCAGGGAGCGTTTTACCTGTTCCCCAAGTCGCCGGTGGAGGACGATGTCGCTTTCGTGGAGGCCCTCCAGGAGTTCAACGTCCTGACCGTGCCGGGGCGGGGATTCGGGACGCCCGGCCACTTCCGCATTTCCTACTGCGTGGAAGACCGGGTGCTGGAAGGGGCGATGGACGGGTTCGCCCGAACCGCGGAGCGTTTCGGGTTGTAGTCAGGTAGCATCGGGGAACCCCAGAGTCCCTACCGGTACCTTCCCCTTTGATGAGAAAAGGCCGGGATGAGGGTGAAAACTGCACCGTTACAGGGCAGGGAGTTTCGGGACAGCTTTCAAGGGGGAAACCCTTTCTGAAATCAACTGCTATACTTGGGAAAGACCCATACCTGAAACACGATTGCCGTTGGGCAATAGCAAACACTCAAGAGGGCGCAGTTTATGAATGAAATCCAATGGGATGTGCGACCGGATGGGTGGGCCTGGCAAGGACCCGAGGCGATGGCCCGCTACCAGTTGACTCCCGAAAAGATTGAAATGACTGGAGGCAAGCTATTCTGGTCGGAAGAGGACCGCCTGAATATGCTGGCCCTGCTCCTGGAAAACGTCGGCGCTGACCAAGCCGTCCGTATCGGCAACCCATCTGTCTGGCGTGCCGCCGTAGCCAAGCTGTCGTCACCCTGAAGAACTCCCGGACCGGTCCCTTCCCTTCGATGGAAAGAAAGTTTGGACCGGGACGAAACCCGACGTAGTTCCCAGGAAGGTGGGAACCTCGCACCTGTTAATAGGGAGGCTCCCGGGCGAACCTGTTCCTAGCCGGCCGTTCCCTTGGCGGGCAGGCGCACCACTGCGGTGCCCCTGGTGGTGATTTCCTGGCGCTGGTTCTCCCCCCAGATCTCCAGGTCCACCAGGTGTTCCCCGTCCTCCACCCGCTTGCCCGTCACCCTTCCCTTGCACCAGGTGGTGTCACCCACCACGTTGAACCGGCGCAGCTCCACGTACATCTTCTTCAGGAACCCGTCGTCTCCCATCCAGTGGGTCAACAGGTTGCCCATCCAGCAGCACCGCTGGCAGCCGTAGTCGTAGGCCCCGGGCAGCCCGGCGCTTTCCGCCGCCTCCTGGATGTCGTGGACCCGGATGATCGCCTCCTGCGCCCCGGTGTTGGGATCGGTGAATCCCCACGAGGGGTGGCGCATCATCTCCCGCAGCTGGATCCCGTGGGAGATTCCGCCGATGCACCCCGCGACGAAGGCGGTGATGTCGCCGTGGCTCATGGGGCCCTTCACCACCGGCTTCAGGTCGTCCCCCACCGCCACATCCTCCCACCAGCGGGGATTGTTGCCCCGTATCTCCTCGTTGAGCACCGCGTCCGCGATGGCTTCGATTTCTTCCCGGGAGTACTGGTAGGGCTCGAAGGTGTACTTCTGGTGCTCCCGCGCGGCGGTGCGCTCGGCCCTCACCTGCCAGCCCCGGGTCTTGGCTATCGCCTCGCCCCTCTGGTTGTAGTAATGGGTCACGCTGGACTGGATCAGGATCTTCCCGGCGAACTGGCTCTCCTTTTCCTCCAGGCCGGTGAACTGTTCCTGCACCGAAATCTTGTCGTCCAGGTAGATGGGGCGGAACCACTCCCAGTCGTTCCCCGCGTGGAAGCCGTGGACCCCCGGCAGCCCGCCCGTGCGCCCCGAGCACCAGTAGACGCTGTACAGGAAGCAGGCGGGAGCGATGATGGTCCCGAACTTGCTGGTCTGCCCGTAGCTCACGTCCCAGTAGAGGGGGTTGGAGTCGCCGATGCCCTGGCAGAAATGACGGATCGCGCTGCGGGACGCTTCCTCGTTGAACAGGCCGACCCCGTACTGGCGCGGGCGGTTGAAGCTTCCCAGCCTGGCGCGCAGCCGGTCGATGCCTTCCTGGGTGATTCTTCCAGACTCTAGGACCATGATTTACTCCCGAATGCTTGGTGGGGACGCTTGCGTGAACACGCTCCAGTAGTCGCATGTACGCGGAATGGTTGTTGTTGATTATACCCGAAAGCGGAACTCGGCCTGCGCCCGCAATCCGGGCGCAGCAACCCTCGTGGGCTGAAGGGTCACCCCGCCGCCGCCCCCGCCTGCCCCCGGGCGCGCAGCCGGGCCGGCGGCCGGGGGCGCGGAATCGTCCAGTAGCCCACCGCGGCCATCAGGTACAGGATGACCAGCGGGACGAGGGCCCAGAAGTAGCTGCCCGTCTGGTCGTAAATCCAGCCCATCCACACCGGCGTGCTCATGGACATGAACTGGTCCGGCAGGTGCTGCCACCCCCGCAGCGTGGCAAAGGCCCTCCGGCCAAAGGTGTCCCCCATTATGGCCCAGGCCAGGGGGTTGGCGCTTTCCGAGAAGGCCAGCAGCACGGCGAAGATGAACAGCTGCCACAGATGGCCGCTGTGGTTCAGCAGGGTCGCAATGGCCAGCGCCCCGCCGATCATGCAGACCGCGCTCAGCTTCTGCTTGCTCATGCGGTCTCCCAGCATTCCCACCGTCGGATTGAAGACAATGGTGCTCAGGGCCAGGGCCATCACAAAGAAGGAGGCTATCAGCAGGCTCTCCGTCTCTCCCCGGTCTGCCCCCTGCAGGAACCATACCATCACCGGCGCCAGCAGGAAAGAAATGCCCGAGTGGACGGTGTTCCGAAACCCCACCGACATGATGATGAGCCAGTAGGTTGGGGTCCGCATCGCCTCCTTCGCCGTGAAATCGGTGTCCTGAAGCCGGGAACGCCGCCGCCGCGCGGCGCTTCCCGGCGGTCGGCGGCCGGATTGCGGGCCGCCCGCCCGGTCCTCCGGGCGGTCCCCGTCCGGCAGCAGTCCCATGCTCTCCGGGTTGTCCCGCAGCAGCAGGGAAAGCGGCCCGATGATCAGGATGATGATGGCCCCGGAGATGAACACCCCGTACCGCCACCCCACCGTCACCACCAGCAGCCCCACCAGCGGCGCGAAGGCTCCGCCGAGGCCGTTCCCGACGGAGGCAATGGACATCGCCAGCCCCCGCCGCCGCAGGAACCACTTGTTGATGGCCGTCACCGAGGCGTTGTTGTACCCCGACCGGAACCCCAGGGACAGCAGCCCAACGAAAACCAGCAGGAAGAAGACGTAGTTGTGGACGAAGGCCAGGATGATAAACCCCAAGCCGGACGCCACCGCTCCGAAGAAGAGCATCACACGGGCGCCGTAGCGGTCGGTCAGGTACCCGACAATCGGCCCCTGGATTCCCCCCAGCATCCGCCCCAGCATGTCGGCCACGGCGATGGCCGCCACCCCGATCCCCAGCTCGTTGCGGATGGGGATGACGTAGATGGTGAAGCCCCGGTTGAAGTTGCCGTGCTTCAGCCCGTCGGCGATCAGGCTGATGACGACGATCCACCAACCGTAGAAGATGCGGGGTTGGCGGGATGCCCTGGCCTGTCCCGGAGGGTGCCCCTCCGGCGGTTGCTGCACCTGGGGTTCAGCCAATGGGTGTCCGTGGGTTCAGGGACGGAAAACTGCCCCGGAAGGTTGTCATCTGGATTGTCAACGCGGCGTTTGGCCTCTTGGAGAGGGAGTCGTGCGCCGGTTTTCGGCGCCAGGCTGGAAATTAACCCGCCCAGTATACCAGCCGATCCAACCCTCCGGGGCGCGGGCCGCCGGGGCGGTAAGGGCAATCGCGTCTTGAGACAATGTCATGCTGAGCGAAATCGAGGCATCTGAAGTCCACGCTGGCGAGTCATTCTTGAGTCATTCTTGGGGAGGTTGGCCTGGGTCTTTCGGCAGGATATCAGACTCCCCAGCAAGCCCGGGGTGACGTACTTACTGTCGGGGAGCACAGGATTATTGGAAGTCCAAAATGATGCGATACCCCTGACCACCGTCCGGCTTCCATGTGCCAGTCTGCCGGTTACGGGCTATACTTTGCCAAGACGGTGAAGGATGGCCGGATATAACAGCAACTGTCACGCAGCCAAAAGACGAACTAAAAACAAGCTGTTGATGGCGGCGAACACTATGGTGCTGTTGCTCGCAGTGGCTTGCAATCAGGACAGCGCTCCTCAACCCGCCGTCTCTCCGACCGGCGAGGTTGCGGTGGCGCCGGCATTGGTTGTCGGGGATTCTCTCCCTGAGATTCCTGTAGCCAAAGCCACGGTTGGACCCACTCCGGTATCAACCCCCACGATTGTACGCAGTCCCACGGCGGTCGTCCCGGCGCCAACAGTCACGACCAGGCCGCCTCCCATACCCACAGCCACTCCGGCCCTGACGCCGGCAGCCCCGGCTACGCCTGCGCCGGCAGCCTCCCCGACGCTGCCACCCCTGTCCTGCGCCGAGGTAACCGGGAAAACCTGGTTGAGCGAGGTTTTCTGGCATGACACCGATGTTGAAACAGTGGAATTGGCCCTGAAATGCGGAACTGATATTGAAGCCAAAACCGATTACGGCAAGACAGCGCTGCACATTGCGGCTTCGTGGAGCGACAACCCGGCAATTGTCCAGGCTTTGCTGGAGGCTGGTGCGGATACCGAGGCGGCGGACATCGAGGGGGCCACCCCGCTCCACTACGCAGCGGGCGGGTACGACAATTTGCTTGTCATACGTGCGTTGCTGGAAGGCGGCGCTGACGTCAATGCCAAGGCCGATCGGGGATGGACCCCGATCCATGCCGCGGCGCACGGCAACAGCAACCCGGCAGTTATCCGGGCCTTGATTGAGGCCGGAGCCGGTGTTGACACCAAAAATACCTTGGGCAACACACCGCTGTTCTTTGCGGCGGGCTTTGGCTCCTATCCGGTAATCATCCTGGCCTTGCTGGAGAGCGGCGCCGACATCAATTCCAGGAACGATGAAGGTTGGACCCCGCTCCATGCCGCGGCGGCGTACAACAGGAATACGAGCTTGACCCGTGCCTTGCTGGAGGCTGGCGCCGGCATTGACGCCACGCTCGATGACGGCCGGACCCCACTGGATCTGGCCAGGGAATGGGAGAACGAGGAGGTCGTAAAGGCCCTGGAAGAAGCCGGGGCTCGTGTAAATCCCCGCGTACCATTCCCGCCGGAACAGTAGAGGACTGAAGCGGTGGCCGAACAGCTAGACCGGGAGATTCTAAACCGGGAGACTAAAGCTCAGCCTTGGGTATCTTCTATGACCTGGAGATATACGTAGGCGCCGGTGAAGCATGTGGCGTCTTCACAGTGGCCGCCGATAATTTCGCCGGAAGGCCGGGCGGCGGCGATGTGAATATGAACGTATATTCCACCCTCCGCCACGGGTTGGATGTAACCCTCGGCGCTCACCAGCTCGAGAACTTCGTTGATTGTTTCCCTCTCGTGGTCTCTTTCGAGGTTGCAAAGATTGCGGCGCTTTAACTGGCGCAGGCTTCCTATACAGGAGATTACGGCGGCTTCGCGAATGCCTTCGGAGTGGGCCAGGGATTCGATGCCTTCAATAAGCGATTCCCCGGCTTCCAGGCGGCGGTAAACGACTCGGGAGGTCTTGGTATCCCAGTTCTTTATAACCATGAGTCCTCCTGCCTGATGTGTGACGCCGCCATTATACACACCTGTCGACTGGGGTGGATTCCAAGGCGGAGTACGAAGAGGTGTATCGGAAAACCTGCGCCGGCATCCCGGGAGGCCCGGAAGGGCTGGAATCAGGCTTCCGGTTCCACGACCGGCCAGGCCCCACCAGGGCCCGGCCTACCGGACTTCGGCCGACGTCTTCCGGAAGGGCAGGAGAGTATAGTAGTGGAGTCGAAAGGAGGTAGGCGTCCACCGGGACAGGAAACCGAATCACCGGCAGGAGAGGCGGGATTCTCGATGAACTCGGGCCTGGTGCTGTTCTGATTATGGGGTCCACCTTATTGTGTTCGCCAACATGCTTATCGTATTCTCCTCTTTGACTATACAAGACACTAGGCCAGGCTGCGGAACGCACCGCTGGATCACGAGGCTAGGCCACGCCGCTGATAGGTGAAGCCGCTAATCGTCGACACAAGCGGCACTTCGGCGGCCTTGTAGGCACTCAGGAAAATGGCCACCAGTATTTCGGTGGCAGGTGTTCTGTGGACAGTGAAGGGAGAAAGACATGGCCACCATCCCAATGACCTCGGGCCAGCGCCCCTGCTGGTTCGTGGGGGCATCTTTCGATGCGACTGATGATCAGACCGAGCGGTTCTTGAACCGGGGAATTTGGGAAAACGGCTACCATGACCGGTACCTGGAACAAGTCAGATCCATGCGCGCGGGGGACCGTATCGCCATAAAAGCGGCATTCAATCGAAAGCTTAACTTACCTTTCCCGAATCCCGAACAGAAGACAGCCTCAGTAATGGCCATCAAAGCCATAGGGACTGTTACTGAGAACATGCGAGACGGTCGTCACGTCAGAGTTGACTGGACCAAAGTCGATCCCCCAAAGGAATGGTACTTTTACACCTACAGGAAGACCGTTTGGGAAGTACGGCCTGGGAAAGGTACGCTTCCATGGGCGGCTAACGCGCTAATTGGTTTCGCATTTGAGAACCGCCCCCAGGACTATGGCAGATTTTTGTCAGCATGGGGATGGCTGAATGGCGAAACGTCGGACACAAATGGCGAGGAGGATGACAACAGGCCCGAGACTCCGATGCCACCGCCGTATTCCATCGAAAACATAGTGGAGGAAGGCTGCTTCATCGATGTTCCCAAGTTGGATGAAATGTTTGAACATTTCCAACTCAAGAAAAACCTCATCCTCCAGGGGCCGCCGGGCACGGGCAAGACTTGGCTGGCCCGAAAACTCGCGTTTGCTCTGATAGGCCGCAAGGACGAAGACATGGTCCATGTGGTGCAATTCCATCCGAACCTTTCATACGAGGATTTTGTCCGTGGGTGGCGGCCAGCCGGCGAAGGGCGCCTGGATTTAGTGGACGGACCATTCTTGGAAATGATCGAGGCTGCCCGCAACGACCTGGACTCAGATTATGTGATGGTCATTGAGGAAATTAACCGAGGTAACCCGGCCCAGGTGTTCGGCGAGATGCTCACCTTGCTGGAGGCCGACAAGCGCAGGGAATCTGAAGCGCTAGGCCTGAGCTACCGCAGGTCCGAGGGTGAGCGGGTCTACATCCCGGAAAATGTCTACGTTATAGGCACGATGAACATTGCCGACCGGTCGCTGGCCCTGGTGGACCTGGCCTTCCGCCGGAGGTTCGCTTTCGAGGAACTTGAACCCACCTTTGGCCGACCGTGGCGCGATTGGGTGAGCCGGAATTGCGGAATAGATGTCAATTTCCTGGCAGACATTGAACGGAGACTTGGAAATCTGAACCAGCAAATCGGAGATGACCGCAATCTGGGACGTCAATTTCGCGTGGGCCACAGCTACGTAACCCCGTCCGCTGTCATTCCAGACCCGCGGTCCTGGTTCACCCGGGTAGTGGACAAAGAGATTGGCCCCCTGCTGGACGAATACTGGTTTGATTCCCCTGAAACCGCCGAGCAAGCCAAGTTTGCCTTGCTCCAAGGGTTGTAATGACTGCACCGGTCGTATCAGGGCGTCACCGGATTCCGGTCAGAAATATCTGGCTGCTGATGCTGTACGCCTCAGAGCTCTATAAAAGCATTGACGAAGGCACACGAACTGAGCTTGAGGACAACCCGGACGACATCCCAGACCTGGTGGCGGAAATCCTGACCCATGAAGTGGAGCGGAGGCTGGAACGGAACCTGAGCCTGGGTTGGCAGACACGCAAGGCGGTGCTTACCCGTGTCCGAGGCCGGATTGACCTACGGCACACGGTTTCCCACCGGCTGCTTGACCGGGGAATGGTGGCCTGCCGGTTCGACGAATTAACCATCGACACCCCTCGAAATCGCCTCGTCCGAGCGGCGTTGACGAAACTGGCTGGTATTGTGAGCCGCCGGGAATTGGCCCGCCGCTGCCGTATCCTGTCAGCTCGACTGGAGCGATTGGGAGTCAAGGGAGATAAGCCACCCCGAACGGAGGCCTCGGTAAGCGCCTTTGGCGTTTTCGGCGCCAACGACCGCCGGATGGTGACGGCAGCGTGGTTGGCCTTCGATTTGGCTTTGCCTAACGAGGAGTCTGGACACACAGCCCTCCCCACGCCCTCTCGAAATATAGAATTCCTGCGGGTGCTGTTCGAGAAAGCAGTGGGAGGCTTCTATTCAGTGGTGTTATCCCAGAGTGGTTGGCAGGTCAGCACCGGCAAGACGATTCGTTGGCCGCAGGGCAACTCTACCTCCGGCATCCAAGCCATCCTCCCGTCTATGAAAACAGACATTGTGCTGGACCACCCTAGTTTAGGCCGTCGCGTTGTTATAGACACGAAATTTACCGATATTTTGACTACCGGTCAGTATCGGGAAGAGTCTTTACGCAGCGGGTACATTTACCAGATTTACGCCTACTTGCGCTCTCAGGAGGGCGACGACAACCCACTGGCAGCCAACTCATCCGGCGTGCTGCTGCACCCTTCAGTCGGGAAAATGCTCGATGAAGCTGTGGTAATCCAGGGACACCCCATCCGATTCACCACGGTTGACCTAGCTGGGTCCGCCATCGAGATAAGGCAGCATCTGTTGACCGCGAAAGATCCTCACCCTGCTCACGTTGGGTAACCTCTAACTTCTTCCCACTACCCCACAAACCGCGGGACCTTGCGACGGCAAGGGCCTTGAGGTGGGACCTGTTAATCCCACAGACTCGGTGCCGAGTTAAGCAAGACCCCCGGCTCCCCCGCCAGTGATTCCATCCCCTGTCCTGGTGAGCCCGCCGCAACCCCCTACCGTCGCCCCATCACCACACCACCCCGGCCTCCACCATCCGCTGCAGGTCCGCCGCCGGCACCCCCAGCAGCTCCCCCAGCACATAGCCGTTGTGCTCCCCCAGCGACGGAGCGGGAGTGCGGACGCCTCCCGGGGTCCCGCTCAGCAGCCAGGGCATACCGTAGATCCACTCGATGCCGACCAGCGGATGCTCGATCTCGGCGTAGGCTTCCCTTTCCTGCAGGTGGGGGTCGGCGAACTGGTCCTCGATATTCATCACCTTCATCGCCGCCACGCCGTGCCCCTGCAGCAACTCGACCACTTCCTCGGCGGACAGATGTCCCGTCCAGCCGGACACCTGCTGGTCCAGCTCGGATATGTTCTCCAGCCGCCCCGCCTTCGTGGAAAACCGTTCCGCCGACGCCCACGCCGGATCACCCATCGCCCGCCGCAGGCCCGCCCACTCCTCGTCGTCCCTGGCGGCGATGGCGACCCACTGGTCATCCCCGGCGCAGCGGTAGTTGTTGTGGGGAGCAAAGTCCGGGTCGTAATTTCCGGAGGGAGGCCGCACCTCCCCCGTCATCTGGTAGTCCAGGATGCCCTCCCCCAGCATGGACGTGGTGGCTTCCAGTTGGGCCACCTCCGCGAACTGCCCCTGGCCGGTCAGGTTCCGGTGACGTAGCGCCGCCAGCGCCGCCAGCGCGGCGTGCATCGCGGCCACCACGTCGCTCCACGGCGCCTGCAGCTCCCCCACCAGCTGCTCCTCGCCGTCGTACCCCACCTGGCTCATCAGCCCGGACAGGGCCTGGATGATGGGAGCGTAGGCCAGGATGTCCCGCAGCGGCCCCGACTCCCCCACCGAAGGCATGGAGACCAGGATGATGTCGGGGCGCAGCCTGCACAGGTCGGGATAGGACAGGCCCAGCCGTTCCAGCACGCCCGGCGAGTAGTTGTTCATCACCACGTCGCTGGCGGCGATCAGGCGGCGGACCAGGTCCAGCCCCGCCTCCGTCTTCAGGTTCAGCGTCACGCTCAGCTTGTTCCGGTTGATGCCGTGGAACACCGGCTGCAGGTCTGGCCACAACCCCCGGTCTCCGCCGGCGATGTCATCCCCGACAATCGGACGGCCCAGCCGCAGCCCGTCAATGCGCTCCCGGCTCTCCACCTTGATGACCTCCGCCCCCAGGTCGGCCAGCAGCTGCGCCGCCATGGGACCGGCCCAGGCCGTGCCGAAATCGACGACCCGGTAGCCCGTCAGGGGCGGCTGGACGCTGTCAGGACCGGTCATGCTCACACCACCCCTGCCGCTGCCAGGCTGGACAGTTCCGCCTCGGACAGTCCCAGCTCTCCCGCCAGCACCTCCCCGTTGTGCTGCCCCAGCGTTGGAGCGGCGCGCACCACCCGGCAGGGGGTGGCCGACAGGCGGTAGGGAGCGCCGGGGTAGTCGAAGCGGCCCGCGGATGTATGCTCCACGGAGTGGAAGTAGTCCCGGGCGTTGAGCTGCGGGTCTGCCAGCACTTCGTCGAAGGTCTTGACCGGCACGCAGGGGATCCGGTTCTCCAGGCAGGCCTGCAGGATTTCCTCCTTAGTCCGCTCCATGAACCACGGCGCGATCAGGGACTCGGCCTCCTCCGGGTACTGGTCGCTCATGGCCCGCCGGTCCCGGTAGCGTGGCTCCGCCAACCACTCCTGGTCCCCCAGCAGGTCCAGGAACCGCTGGTACTGCTCCATCTGGGGCGCGTCGATGCAGACGTACCCGTCCCGGCAGGGCAGCACGCAGTTGGGGAACAGCCCCAGCCGCATCCGGTTCCCCGACCGGAACCCGGCCACCCCGCGATAGATGTAGGTCGGGAGGTGGTATCCCGTCAGCAGGGTGCCGATGACCTGCGCCTCCGCCACGTCCACCAGTTGCCCCCTTCCCGTCAGGTCCCGCCCCAGGATGGCTGCCAGCGTGGCGAAGGCCGCCCCCACCCCGGCCAGATAGCTGGCCTGGTGCATCGGAGTGGTCAGCGGCTCCCGGTGGGAATGTCCCGTCCCGAAGCTCAACCCGCTCATGGCATTGGCCGTCAGGTCGTATCCCTTGTAGCCCTTGTAGGCCCCGCTGCGCCCGTAGGTAGAAATGGACGTGACGATAAGACGGGGAAACCTGTCCTTCAGGGTCTCGTACTCCAGGCCAGCGTCTCGGAGCGCGTCCCCCGGCTGGTTTTCCAGCAGCACGTCCGCCGCCTCCAGCAGGCGGTCCAGCAGAGCCCTTCCCCGGGGGTCATCCAGGTCCAGCGTGACGCCCCGCTTGTTCAGGTTGGCGAACAGGAAAACCCCGCTCGCCTCCGGGTCCGCCTTTCCACCGGGAAACGGCCCCAGCCCCCGGCTCTTGTCCCCCTGTCCCGGCGGCTCTATCTTGACCACGTCGGCGCCCAGCTCGGCCAGGACTTTCCCGCAGAAGGGGGCGGAAACCATGTTCCCCCACTCCACCACCCGCACCCCCGCCAGGGCCGAGGGAGGAACCTGGGGGAGTGTTGTCGGTTGGGTGGTCACGCGAGTCCGTCCTTGTGCATGCGGAGGTCTCCGGCAGTGTCTGCTCTAAACGGCCGCCTAGTTCGCTCCCAAGGTAAGCAACTAGCCCAAGGGCGCTGGTCGGCTCCGGGGGCCAGTATAGATTACCCGCTTACCCTGTCAAGAAGGGTTGCATGGGTGGCGAAAGGCCCCCGCCCGCTTTTCCCGGCCGCCTGGTCTGTGCCATAATGCCCCAAACATTCTCCCGTGCGGGAAAGCCCGGCGGCCCTTAACCCGCCCCTGGAGCCGGGCATCCCGGAAACTGGTGCAGACAGGAGGAATCATGGCCGAGACTGTAACTGTTCGGAACATGCGGCTGGTCAATCCCAAGGGGGTCGATCTCGACCCGGGCCGCTTCTCGCTGAACCGGCGGCCCAGCGACCTCAGCGGAATGCGCCTGGGCTTGATGGAAAACTCCAAGGACAACTCCGACAAGCTGCTCCACGAGTTGGGCGAGGTCCTGAAGGAGAAGTACGAGTTCGCCGAGGTCAGGTACTACAGCAAGCACCACGCCTCGGTTCCCGCCAAGCCGGAGGTCATCCAGTCCGTTCTCGACGAGGTAGACCTCCTGATAACCGGGGTTGGCGATTGAGGGTCCTGCAGTTCGTGCAGTGTGCACGACGGCATCGAAATGGAGAAGCTGGGCATCCCCACCGCCTCCATCGTCACCCACGTCTTCATCAACACCGCCAACGCCATGACCAAGATGATGGGCGTCCCCGACTTCGACTATGTCGTCGCCCAGCATCCCCTCTCCAGCCTCACCAGCGAGGAAATCAGGCAGCGGGCCGTCGAGCTTGCCCCCGAGGTCGAGCGCATCCTCCTCGGCAGCAACTCCGCCGAATAAGACCAACACCCCGACCACTGGAAGCGCCCCGTCCGGCTTGAGAGCATGGACGGGGCGCTTCTGATTCAGATTACCCCCGTCGTCCTGCTAGAGCAGCGTCAGGGCGGCGATCCCTCCCACCACCAGCAGGATCGCCGCCATCTTCACCAGCAGCGTGGACCGGTCCAGCGGCTCGTGCAGCAGCCCGATAACCGGAGTGCTGAACAGGGTGCTGTATATGAACACGAATATGGGACGGGTCGCCGTTACCGTGGAAACCAGGGCCACCGGCCCCAGGTTTATCGCCGTCACGTTCAGCACCACCGCCAGCGGCGCCAGGCTGTACTCCGCCAGGAACAGCCCCAGGGCCGTCCTCCAGTCCTTGACCGCTGTGTACAGGTCCCGGTAGTCCCGGGGCCGGGTCAGGGAAATCATCACCGCCGCCATCCCCACGTAGCGCAGGCCGAACACCAGCCCGATGGGCAGCTCGTCCAACGCCGCCTTGGCCGTGATGAGACCCAGGGCCGTCAGCAGGCTCGCTCCCAGCAGAATCGGCAGGCTCCGGTTGATGCGGATGATGAATCCCCCCGCCGTCCCCCACAGCGAGATGGTCGACGCTCCTCCGACCACCACCAGGATCGCCGCCCACTGAGCCGCCGACAGCACCTCCTCCAGGAACACCACTCCCAGCACTGCCACGAACACCGGGAAGGTGTGGATTATCGCGGAGGCCCGGGACGCTTCCTCCAGCTTGTACCCCCAGAACATCAGGCACAGCGCCCCGCCCCACAGTACGCCCGAGAGACCGCCCAGCAGGATGTGGAAGTTGTCCGCGCCGCTGGGGACTCGGAAGTAGGCCAGGCACGCCACGCCGATTACCAGCAGAGGAATGCACGACCCCGCGTAGAAAGACCCCAGGCTGGGCATGTTGTAGGACGCCAGCCGCTTGTCCAGGACGGTCACCATGCCCAGCGTCCCCGCGCTCAGGAGGGCGACCCAGATGTAGAGGTGTTCCACCGTCAGGCCACGGGGAAACGTTGGGGGATTGGCCCTTTGGCAAATGCGGAGGGGAAACGGGACGGGGGATGAGGCGGCCTTCTCATGGGGACGCCATTATATCACCGCCCCGGCGAAAACCCCTTGCTCCGGGCCTCCGTTGCCCGCCTTTTCGGGCGATGTTATCCTTTGGGAGCCCGCCCGGTACGGCCCGCCGGAAGCGCTGGGGTTCGCCGCCGCAGCCCGGCCCGCAGTGCATTATCGTGGCCGGTAGCGGCGAGGCATGGAATCCATCCGCCCGGAGCTGAAGAGGTCGGGTTTGCCGCTGCTCCCCCACACTCTCCCGGCAGTCCGGGCGGTCCAGTCGGCCTGGTCTTTATTGCTCCCGGTGGGGATCGCGCTGGTCCTTGGCGGCTGTTCCGGCTGGCCGGTCACCGCCATAGAAAACGGGTTGAGGGACTTGGGTAAAGCGGACAACGTGAGCGTGGATCGGATTACTTACGTCAATGCCGCCGGTGATGTCTATACCATCAACGGCGATGGTTCGCAGCGCCATGCCCTGACCCAGGGCAGCCGCACCGGTTCCGGCCCGGAAGGCCCGGTCCTGGCCCAGTCTCTCGATTTTGACAACTTCCATGCCTGGCCCACCTGGTCGCCCGGGGGCGAAAGACTGGCCGTGTCCCGCGTGCGCAACCTGGGCGGCCGGTCCGCCGAGGTTTCCGTCCAGCTTCTGGACGCCGCCACCGGACGCTCCCAGACCGTCTACAACAACGACTTTCCGGGCCTGGTGGCTGACGGGTCGCCCCACTATCTTTACTGGTCTCCCGACGACCGTCATCTATCCTTCCTCGCCGCCACCCGACAGGGATTGGGACTGTTCGTAGCAGACACCGCAGACACCGGCAATGCCGCCCCCCCGCTTTTGGTGGAACGCGGCGCTCCCCTCTACTACAGTTGGAGCGGCGAGGGGGGCGCGCTACTCGTCCATGTCGGAAGCGATCTGAAGCTGTTCCGCCATTCCTCCGGGGCTTTTGACGAGCAGTTCCTGTCCACTGCCCAGGGCTACCGGGTTCCCGCCTTCTCCCCCGACGGCCAGTGGTTGGCCTACATCGGCCCCACCGATGCGGGAAACGCCCTCTTCGTTGCCGGCGTCGACGACTTGGGCCGGCCCTCCCCGCTGGTGGACGTCAACGAGTTTTCCGCCTTCATGTGGTCTCCCACCGGGGCCGAGCTGGCCGTGGGCGACCAGGCCAACGGCCGCGCCCTGAGTTTCGACCGCGTGCGCATCGTCACCGCCGCCGGAGGCGAAGTCAGCCCCGTCACCGACGATCCTTCCCTCGCCTTCTACTGGTCCCCAGATGGACGGCGCCTGGCCTGGGTGGGCGTTAACCAGGAAGACCACAGCTTCAACTGGAACGTATGGAACGCCGCTTCGCCCCTGCCCGGGGACTCCGGCGAGAGCCGCGCCCTCATGACCTTCCAGCCATCCCGGGACGTGCTGACCATGCTGGGATATTTCGACCAGTACGCCTACTCCCACTCCCCCTGGTCCCCGGACAGCTCCCGCCTCGTGGTTGCCGGAACGGAGACCCTGCCCTACGAACGGCGCAACGGCCACACCCCCACCGGGTCCCGGGTCTTCGTCATCGACGTTTCCGGCGCGGAGCCTCCCCTGGAAATCGCCGAAGGGACCCTGGCTTTCTGGTCCTGGAAGTGACCCCCTTCCGTTGTCCGTGGTCTGCCCTGGGCATCCTGGCGGCGTCCTTCCTGCCCCTGGCCCTCGCCGCCTGCGGCGCTCCGCCCACGCCCACGCCCGAACCCCCACCCGACCCCCGCGCCCTGCTTGACCAGGCAGCGGAACGCCTCATCGCCCTCCGCACCGTGGCCTTTGACCTCCAGCACCAGGAAGGCTCGACCCAGCTCTTCCCCGGGGTGGAGATGACCCGCGCCTTCGGTGAGACCGATATCGGCACGGGGTTCCGCTTCACCGTCGAGGCCCGGCTGGGCAGCTCCTACTTCGAGACCCATGCCGTCGTCCTCGACGAGCGGACCTACATGACCAACTTCCTCACCGGAAACTGGGAGGAAGTCGCCCCCGGGTCCCTCCCCTTCAACTTCACCGATGTCGGCCGCTTCCTCGCTATTGTCCTCGAAGACGTCCGCGACCCGGAGCTGGTCGGCGAGGAGCTAATTGACGGCAGGGACGCATATCGGATTCGCGGAAAGTCCTGGTCCCAGGACCTTCGCGTCCTCGTCCCCAACGCTGGAGAGGGCCATGATGTTGCCCTGGAACTGTGGGTGGACCTGGACACCGGGGCCCTCATCTACGCCACCCTTACCGGTCGCCTGGTGGACACCGATGTCCCCGAAGTCGTCCGCACGCTTTCCCTGACCGCCCTCGACCAACCCGTGGAGATCGCCATTCCCCCCGGCCTGGAACAGTAAGCCCGGCCTTTGACCATGGGGAACAGGCCCTTCTCCACTCATCGCCGCCCGGGGCTTCCTTCCTGGCTGGTCCTGGCCATCGTCGGCTCCGGCGCGATGGTCACCGCCCTGGATCAGACCGTGGTCGTCACCGCCCTGCCCGCCCTGATGCTGGACCTGAAAATCCCCTTTACCGAGCTGGACCGGGTTTCCTGGGTGGTGACCGCCTACCTCCTCGGCTACACCGCCGCCATGCCCGTCTTCGGACGCCTGGCTGATGTTTACGGCTACGTCCGCGTCTACCAGGTCTCCCTCCTTATATTCATCATCGGCACCTCCCTCGTCGCGTTGGGGACGACCCTCGAATGGGTCATCGCCGCCCGGGTCATCCAGGCCATCGGCGGAGGCGCGGCGGTGCCGGTTGGCATGGCAGTCGCCGCCGGACTCCTTCCCTCCGAACAGCGGGGCCTCGCCCTGGGCATTGTGGGCGGGGCCGCCGAGGCCGGCTCCATGCTCGGCCCTATTTACGGAGGAGCCATCGTGGAGTGGCTCGGCTGGCGCTGGATCTTCTGGCTCAACGTCCCCCAGGCGGCCTTGCTCATGCTGGCCCTGGCCGGGCTTGCCAACCGCCCCAACCGGGAAGAGCGGGTTGACTACCTGGGCAGCATCCTGCTGGCCGCCGTGCTGCTCACTCTCTCGCTGGCCGTTTCCCGCCAGGGACTCTTCACCCTCTCCTCACCCCTGCCCTTCGTCGTCGGAGCCGCGGGGCTGCTGCTGTGCGCCCTTTTCTTCTGGCAGCAGCGCCGGTCTTCCTTCCCCCTGCTTCCGCCCCCCCTCCTCCGGTCCCTGCCCTTGGTGACTGCCAACCTGGCTCAGTTTCTCGTGGGCATCGCCCTGATAATCGGCTTGGTCACCATCCCCCTGATGGCCAACACCGTCATGGGCCGCGATCCCTTCACCGGAGCGTTGTGGCTGCTGCGTCTCACCGTAGCCATCCCCGTGGGAGCCGTCCTGGGCGGCCTCCTGCTCCCCTTCCTGCGGGCCCGCCCCGTCACCATCACCGGCCTGCTGTTGGCGGCCGCAGGACTGCTCCTGGCCGGGAACTGGACCCTCGACATCGCCGACCCTTGGCTCACCATCCACTTGGCAACAGCCGGCCTGGGCTTCGGACTGGTCATTTCCCCCATCGCGGCCCACGCCCTCGACGCCGTATCCGGGGAATACCGAGCCGCCGTTGCCTCGCTGGTGGTGGTATCCCGGATGCTGGGGATGACCCTCGGCCTAGCTGCCCTCTCCGCCTGGGGCGTCGAGCACTTCCAGGCCCTGACATCGGGACTGGAGCTGCCCCTGGCCCGGCCCGGCGAGGACCTGACCGAGGTCTCGGCCCGGGTTGACGAGTACAACCGCCGACTCACCGAAGCGGGACTTTCGCTCTTCCACAACTTCCTACGCTCCGCCGCCCTAGTATCCCTGCTGGCCATCCTCCCCGCACTCCTCATGCGCCGGAGGGATCCGCCCGCCTTGCCGTGACCGCCCATTGCTCAAATGCCGTCCCGATGGCATGATTCATGCGCTTGCGGGAAGCGTCCCAACCGCGTACTCGAATGGCCAAGAATAATCAGATGGAATGGAACTGAAGCCCCTCGGCAACACCGGCGTTATGGTCCCGGAAATCGGCCTGGGTACGTGGAAGTACACCGGCGACGACGCACCGTTGCAGCGGGGCATCGAGCTGGGCGCGTTCCTCATCGACACCGCGGAAATGTACCGCACCGAGGATGCCGTCGGACGGGCCGTTAAGGGTATCCGGGACCGGGCATTCATCGCCACCAAGGTCCTGGGACGCCACTTGCGCTATGACGAAGTGCTCCGTGCCGCCGAGCAGAGCCTCCGCCTGCTGGACATCGACCGCATCGACCTGTACCAAATTCACTGGCCCAACTCCCGCGTGCCTATCCAAGAGACCATGCGGGCCATGCAGCACCTGGTGGACACCGGCCTGGTGCGCTACGTGGGCGTCAGCAACTTCTCCGTCCAGCAGCTTGCCGACGCCCAGGCCGCCATGCCCCGCCACCCCGTCGTCTCCAACCAGGTCCTCTACAACCTCCAGCGGAGAAGCATCGAAAGGGACCTCCTACCCTACTGCCAGCAGAACAACGTCACCGTCCTGGCCTACACCCCGCTGGCCGACGGAGCCCTGGCCCCAACCCCGGCCGGCTCCCGTGGGAGAGCTTCAGGATTGCGCCGCGCCGCCGGACGGTTGACCGGCCGCAGCCGCCAGTTGGATACCCTTCGCGCCGTCGCCCGGGTGGGCGGCAAGACCCCCGCCCAGGTCGCCCTGAACTGGTGCGTATCCCGCCCCAACGTCATCGCCATCCCCAAGTCCAACAGCGTCGCCCGCACCGAGGAAAACTGCGGCGCCTCCGGCTGGCGTCTCACCCCGGCCCAGCTGGAACAACTCGACCGCGCCTTCGCGCTGTGACTTGTCATCGCGAAGACTCCCCCTCCCCGACGTTAACCTCTGTCCTCGTACATGTCCTCCCGCCGCAGGCTCAACCCCTCCGGCCATTCACCAACGGAGCGGGGAGGCAAAATCTTGTCCAGCAACGGCGTGGCGGATGTTGGAGGCTTCTCACGTTCATCCTGCCCACAGTTGCATGTCTTGGGTTTCTTATCCACGACATTGCCTCCTGGTCTAACGCCTAACCATTTCTTGGTGGAGGTCGATCATTCTCGCCAGAGAAGCCACTGAAGGGAAGGGAAAATACGACTCTCTGGGAGCTTCGATGATGCGGATGAGTGCTCCTGCCCTTTCCGAACCCGATGCTCTGGTGCGTTGGGACAAATAATAGGGATGCGTTAATGGCTCCTCCTGTTGGAGCAGACGTAGTTGCGCTAACGGTGAACTCGAACCAACCCGTTGTTGAGCCATGTATAGTTCTGCCTCTATCCTTTCCGAGAATCGCGCGAGATCATCATCCAACTCAGAGGAATGGAGAACACTGTCCACAAAGTCCACGACTTCGCTTCCATAACAAAACCCTCCAATAAAACGTCGATAAAGATTAAGATTTTTGATCTTCACCGTTATTAGCAAACCAATTAACCAAGGGTACATATAATTGTGCAACTCCATATTCTTGCCAGTTAAGGCAATCAATCTCACACAATAGTCGATGTCCCGTAAAGACAAACTTAAGCCGCTCCAAATGCGGGGGAAGTAGGTCGCCAGCACTCTATACTCGCTTTGGTGTATCCTGTTTCGGGCTTTCGCGCTTAACCCCGAGAAGAAATCGTCCAACTTGAACCGCGTCATCAAGTGCCATGCGAATTCCGCTGAATCCACCTCCGGCAACGTAAGTTCCATATCAAAAAACCGGCGCAGGTAAACATCCACGTCAATTTCGCCATAGACGGACGCCAGAGATTTACAAAGCTCATCTCGGTTAACCCCGAAGACGAACACCAAGTCAGGAACGTCGAATATGTGCTTGACCCGCTCCAACAATTCGATTGCGAACGTTGGACGACATCGGTCTAGTTCATCGATGATGAAAACCAACGGGTGCCCGGTCTCACCCCGAACTTTGGAGGACAGTTTTTTCAACTCCTCTTTTAGCTCGTCCTTTGTCGCTCTTTGGGAAAGATACTCCTTCAACGGATCCCACTGGTCAGTTTCGTCCTGTTTTAGCTCGAACGTTATTCCGGTGTGTTTTTCCACTAACCCTAAGGCATTTTGCTTTAGTAAGAGCACACCTTTCTTCCCTACGTTTGCAGCAAGGGACTTGAACGTGCTTTCGTCCTTGTTGAAGTGTTCCGCCAACTGGCCAATTATTGCCAGCAGTGGGTCATCGCAGAAATCATCCTCCCAAGCGTTGAAGTAAATGGCTTGGAAATCCTGGTTTTCCAGATCCTGCTGCCACCGTTTCAGCATGAACGTCTTGCCGGTTCCCCAATACCCGTGAATACTGATGGTAAACGGTGCCGACTGGTCACGAATGAGGTTCGTCAGTCTTCCCGCAATCTCCGCACGGCCCAGCACGTCGTCGCCCCAAGGTTCGTCAGCCGAAACCTCAAGTTCGGGCAGTTTCAGGCTCAATGATTCTTTGGGGTTGCTTGCTTCTTGAGTCACGCTTTCTCCCTATACTCCATGTATTGCCCCGTCACCCCCCAACCCGCTCCACCAGCCGCCGCACCGCCTCCCGCGGCTCCCTCCGCAGGGGAGGAAAGTGGCTGAAAGCAATCGTCTCGTAGTCCAGGCTGGACAGCTTCTCCAGAGAGCGCATCGCCAGCCGGAACCGCTCCTCGTTCAACGTGATGGGAGGGGTCAACCGCCGCGCTAGCTTGTACTGCAGAGCGTCTCCCACGATCACCGCCCCCTTCTCCGGCAGCAGCAGCCCGATGCTCCCCCGCGTGTGCCCCGGAAGGTGGACCACCCGCACCTCCGTCCCGAAGGGAATCACGTCCCCTTCCTCCAGCCGGTCGTCCACCGCCACCGGACGCCCCATCAGCTTGGCGATCACCGGCGCCGTCATCTCCCCCAGCGGCCCCTCCGGCAGCACCGTGGGCATCGGCTCCTTCCCCTCAATAATCTCCGCCTCCGACTCGTGGGCCGCCACCGCCACGTCCCGTCCTGCCACCAGCTGCCCCAGCCCTCCGGCGTGGTCAGGGTGGTAGTGAGTCAACGCCACCCGGGTCAGGTCCTCGGGAAAGACCCCCAGCCGCCGCAGCCCGCGCCAGATGACCGGCGCGCTTCCCGGCAGACCTGCGTCCACCAGCAGCGCCTCCCCATCCTCCACCAGCACCGTCACCCGCGCCCCGATGACCCGCAGTTGGAAGACCCCGTCGGCAATCTGTATCGGCCTGTCCAGCATGACAATCTCGGCCCGGACGCCATCCGCTCCAGAAATGAATTCGGGGACGATTCCCCGCCTTTAATTCTAGCGCGAATCGCCCCTCTCCATGCGGACACACCTCAACATTCAGGGGGTTTGGGGGATGAATCCCCCGACGTCACCCTCTAATCCGGCGGATTAACCTCGTCGAACAGCTCCACCACCACCCCGGAGGGCGGAGGCGTCGCCAGGGTCGCCAAAACTCCCGCTGCCGCCGCCCCGATGAATCCCGGCGTGGCAACCATCACATCCATGACTCCCCCCGACGTGAACTCCCAGATCGAGCAAATCACCGCTCCCGCAATAATGGATGCCACCGCTCCCCAGTAGTTGAACCTCCGCCAGTACAGCGACATCATGATGCAGGGACCGAAGGCCGCACCCATCCCGCCGAAGGCGTACGCCACCAAGTCGAAGATCGAGTCTGGCTGCGTCAGCGCGATAACCGCCGCCACCAGGCCGATCACCACCAGCAGTCCCCGGCCCAGCCAGACCCGCAACCCCGTCCTGATGGAATACGTGAACCTTCTCAGCCAGGGCAGGTCGTCCGCCGCCACCGCCGACCCCAGCAAGAGCTGCGAGTCCGCCGTGCTCATCACCGCCGCCACCACGCCGCACAGCAGCACTCCCGCCACCAGCGGATGGAAGAAGGCCTCCGTCACCACGAAGTACACCTTCTCCGGGTCCGCCACCGCCGCCGCCAGCATCCCCACCTGTTCCAGCGCCGGCCGCGCCGCCCACCCGATGACCAGCCCGAAGACCGATATCAGGAACAGCCATACCACCCCGATGTTCCGGCTGGCCGGGATCTTCGCCTCGTCCTCTATCGCCATGTACCGCTGCAGTACCCGCAGAGATCCCAGCGTCGCCACGCCCCATCCCGGCAGTCCCGCAACGTACACCCAGGACAGGGCATTGCCCTCCGCATCGTTCAACGGATTCAGGAAGTCCGACCCTCCGGCCAGCACCCCCGTCAGGGGGTTCTCCGCCACTTGCAGCAGCATCGCCGGAATGATTGTGAAGGACGCCAGCATTATCAGCGACTGGAAAACGTCCGTCCGCGACACCGCCAGGAATCCCCCGACGAGTGTGTAGGACGCCACCGCGGCCAGGGTCACCACGATCCCCGCCGCCGGTTCCAGCCCGAAGGTCGTCTGCAGCAGCTTCGACCCCCCCACCAGCCCCGATGATATGTAGATGATGACGAAGAACAGGGTCACCACCGCCACCAGCGACCGCAGCAGCCCCGTCCGGTCCTCGAACCGCTTCTCCAGGAACTCGGATATGGTCAGCGAGTTGTCCGCAGCGTAGGTGTAACGCCTGAGCCGCCGCGCCATGACGGTCCAGGAAAACACCGAGCCGATGAAGACGCTGCCCGCCAGCCACAGCGTCATGCCCCCGTCCGCGAAGGCCAGCGCCGGCACCACAAGCATCGACCCGCTGCTCACGGCCGAGGAGCTGGCGCTCAGGGCCGACGTCACGGCGCTCAGACGTCGGCTCCCCAGCACGTAGTCCTGCATTTCCCGCATCTGCCGCGCCCGCGCCACCGCGATTCCGATCAGCACGGCGAAGTACACGCCGAAAACGGAAAGCACCCAGACGTTCAGGAAAGCCACAGGTCAGGTTCCTTGTGCAATAGAGGGGGAAAAGGGGCCCGGGGCGGTCTATCCCGCAGCCCGCAACTCGTCGCAGCGGTCCGAGTCGGCTTGGGCCAGATCCAACTGGTCGTTGAACAGGTAAGCCAGCGACCGCCGCCCGTAGTAGTTGTCGTCGGTGGGATTAAGCTCGATGGCCCGGGTCAGGTCGGCGATGGACTCGGCATACATCCCCAGCTCGTAGTGGGACACCCCCCGGTTGAAGTAGGCCTCGGCGAAGGTGCCGTCCAGCTCAATTGCCCGGGTGTAGTTATCAATGGCCTGGTCGTACACCCCGTTCCGGCTGTACCGGTTCCCCATATCGTTGAAACCCGCCGCGTCGGTGGGTTCGGGCGGCGGGTTGAATCGTGACGTCATGCCTGGAAACGCTGCGGGCGGACAGCCTACATGACCGCCCGCACCAGCCCTCCGTCCACCAGGATGGTCGTGCCGGTGATGTAGCTGGACTTGCCCGATGCCAGGAAGCCCACCAGGTAGCCTAGTTCCTTCGGCTCCCCGATGCGTCCCACCGCCGTCTCCTCCGCCCGCGATGCCAGCCCCTCTTCCACCGAGATGCCCAGCTCGTTGGACCGATTGGTCACGTTGGACAGCATCCGCTCCGTCAGGATGGAACCCGGGCAGACGTTGTTCACCAGGATGCCGTCCCGCCCCACCTCGTCGGCCAGGCTCTTGGCAAAGGCCACCACCCCCATCCGCGTCGCGCCGGACAGGGCCAGGTTGGGAATGGGCTGGTAGACGGTGCTGGCCAGGATGTTGATGATCCGGCCCCCGCCCTGCTCCTTCAGGTGCGGAACGGCCTCCCGGGACATCCGGGCGAAAAAGTAGAGGGAGCGCTGCACCGCCGTCTCCCACTGCTCCTCCGTGGCGTTGGCCGACCGGGCCAGCGGAGGCCCGCCCGAGTTGTTGACCATGATGTCGAGTTGACCGTAGTGCTCGACGGTCGTGGCGATCAGGTCCTTGATGGTGTCGTAGCTTTCCAGGTCGCCGGCGTAGGTCATCACCTCGGCGCCCGTGGTGTCGCGGATCTCCGCCGCCGCCCGCTCCAGGCTCTCGCTGGTGCGGCTGCACATGGTGATCCGGCACCCCTCTTCGGCCAGCACCTCGGCGCTCGCCCGTCCCAGACCCTGGCTCGCCCCGCCGATGATTGCTACCTTCCCTGTCAGTTCCAGGTCCATGCGGATAGTCTCCTTCACGCTGACCCGGAAAATACGGGGAAAGTAGACCCCGGCGGCCAGCGCATCGGATTATATCACCCGCATCCCCGCACCGGAGACCAACCTTCTAAACCCAGGGGGTCTGGGGGATGAATCCCCCAGCGTGCCCTCGTCCTCAACCTCGTCACCCCGGGATCACAACCCATCCTCCACCCTAACCGCGGCGTGCTCCTTCACCCCCTCCAGTAGGCTCCGGTAGCTGTACCAGTCCAGCGTCTGCTCGTCGATGTAAAACGCCGGAGTACCCCGCACGCCCAGCCTGCGGCCGTACTCCTTGTCCGCCTCCACCGTCTCCCGGTGGACCCGGTCCCGGGTGCAGGCGTCGAACTCGGCCAGGTCCAAGCCCAGACCTTCGGCCACTCCCCTCAGGTTGTCCGGCCCCATACCTTCCCTCCGGGCCAGCAGGTCATACACCCCGTTGTGGTACTCCATGAACATCCCCTGGTCCCGGGCGCACTCGGAAGCCTCCGCCGCCGTAGTCGACTCCGGGCTCAGGAAGGGAAAATGCCGGTACTCGAAGCGGGCTATCCCCTTGTCGACGATGTCCCGCTGCAGCAGCGGCAGCGTCTTCAACGCGAACTGGGCGCAGTACCCGCACTGGAAGTCGGCAAACTCCACGATCACCGGAATCTCCGGGTCAACCGCCCCGGCAACCTCGGGGGCCGCCTCACCGGCAGCAACCGCGGCATCTTCCTCCATCATCGCTGCCGGACTCGCGCAGGCCAGGGCAAGCAACGCCACCGCCGCCACTGTCATTATCGAAAACAATCCAAAGGTGCCTCTCAAAGCCGCGTTACCCCTTCTGCCAAAGTCCCTCCCGAGAGTATCCCGCAGCGAGTCCACCCGCAAGCCCCCGATTCATCCAGGGGGTTGGGGGATAAATACCCCAACGGCCCCCATCCTCCACCAGACCGAAGCGCGCAACGAGCCTTGGACAAGTTACCCAACTTGGCAACGGAGCGCGCGACCCTTGGAAAGAGAACGCCCTCCAACGCCAATGCTATACTTGACCACTCCTATCCCTTGAACTTGTCCCCTGAACCTGCCAGATGGCATACCCACGGACAAAGGAGCCCCTCCATGTCCTCCCCGTCACCCGCTGTTTCCCCGGAGTTGGCCCAGGAAATCGAGAACGCCGCTGTCGAAATGGCTTGGGGAGCCGGGGACATCCTCTCCCGCAGCTTCCGCAGCCAGCTCACCATCGAATACAAGGACAAGAACAACCTGGACCCGGTGACCTCCGCCGACAAGGAGACCCAGCAATACCTCGCCGATGCCATCTCCGCCCGCTTCCCCGGCCACGGCATCCTCGGAGAGGAAACTTCCGGTGAAGAAGAGACCGACGACCCGGCCCCAGACATTCTCTGGGTGCTCGACCCTTTGGACGGCACGACCAACTTCCTCAACGGCCTGCCCGTCTACGCTTCATCCATCGGCGTCCTCCACCGCGGACGCCCCCTCGCCGGCGCCCTCTACCTCCCTTGGCCCAACTCCGATGGAGGCCTGGTCCTGCACTGCCGGAAAGGAGGCGGCTGCTTCGCTAACGACGACCCCGTGGAGGTGTTCGCCACGGAAAAACCCGTCGGCAACCGCCTCGTCGGACTCCCCGGCTTCTTCCCCGTCACCACCCGGGTCAGGCAGGACTGGAAGGGTAGCCTCGGCGAGCCGCGCACCACCGGCAGCATCGCCTACGAGTTGGCCATGACCGCTATGGGAGCCATGCAGTACGTTGTCTTTGGCGCTCCCCGGATGTGGGACATGCTCGGCGGGGCCATCGCCGTCCAGGAAGCCAGCGGCACGGTGATGACCAAATTTCGCGGCGAAAAGTCCTGGCATCCCCTCGACTCCCTCGTCCCCGCCTGGGATGAGAAGCCCCCCAGCCTCAAGGAACTCCGCCGCTGGGTCGCCCCGCTGGTGGCCGGCAACGCCGACCTTGCTCCCCTCATCGCCCACAACCTCCGCCCCCGCTTCCGTCCCGTAGTCCAGGCCAAGCGCCTGGCGGGGAGGCTTCGCCGCAAGCGAAGTTAAAGGTTAAGGGCTTCTATTGGACCAAAAAACCCGGCGCTACCATCAGCGCCGGGCCCCTCCTTCGGATTCGTTGCTTCCTTGGGTGGAACGCGCCCTAAACCCGCCCCTCCGGCAGCAACTTCACCACCTGCGGCGCCAGCACCTGCGCTCCGGAGAAATTGAGCGGCTCGCGAAGAACGCGTAAGACGTTCCCCCAGAAAGTCTTGGTTCCCCCGTCAGGGTTGTTCCGGCGGGGGTCAGTCGTCCTCGTCCATCCAGCCGTTCTTGCGGGCCAGGTGGACCCACAAGCGTTGCATCATGGCTGACTCCCTCCGGTATTCGGCGACCTCTTGGCGGTGTTCCGCCAGTTCCTGCCGGTGCTCAACCAGTTCCTGCCGGTGTTCAACGAGCATTTCCTGTTGGGCGGACACCACGTCAACCAGTTTGACGACGCTCTCAGTCAGCGCTTCGCCTTGTCGCCTGATGGTATCTGCCATCGTGATCATTGCTTCTTCGAGATTTGTTACTCTCTGTTCGAGTGTCATCGCCTCTCCATGGCAGTGGTGTGCAAGCTGGTTCAGTAAAGTGCCGCCCACCGCTGGCTGTTGGACCAGCGCGCTGGGTGCGGCGAGGATGGAGACCCCATACCTTTCTGAGTGCGACCAATCCGAGGAGAGGGCGCTTCGTCCCCTCGCAATGGCCCCTAAACCCTACCCTCCAGCAACAGCTTCACGACCTGCGGCGCCAGCGCCTGGGCCCTTTCCTCGAGACCAGGACCTCTCACGTTGGTTATCGGATGCGGACACACCAGGTAGGGAAAGTCCGGCACGCCCATCAGGCGGGTGTAGGCCCGCGCCGTGTTGGTGAACACCGACGTTATGATGGTCGCCGTGGGCATTCCCTGGTGCTCCAGGGTGATTCCGTCGTGCAAACTGCCCGACGAGCAGCCCCCTCAATCCCCCACGCCCGCGATCACCACGTCGCAGTGCCGGTGCAGGTCCGCCACGATCTCCGGCACCGGCGGCAATGACGCCGAGTGCTTCTTCGCGTAGAAGATGTCCGAGAACTCGTACTGCTCGTTGAGGATTCGCGCGATGGCGTGCAGGATAACGTCCGAGTTGGCCTTGGAGTTGTCCAGCAAGCCCAGCCGCAGCCCCCGCAGGTCCGTCGGCCGGGGCGACAGGTCTAGGTTCACCAGCCCGGGGTCGGCCCCCGTCGGGTCCACCAGTTGGATGGAAGCAGTTGTCATCGGTACCTCCCTCGGAGTGCTGCGGGTGCGGTTCTAGGCCTGCGGATCGTTAATCTTCGCCGTGGTGGCCACTAGGCCGTAGTAGTTCATTATAAGCTCGCTGTAAATGCCGCTGTTCCCCCCGGCCTTCACTATCAGGATGTCCTCCGGGTGGTCGGCGGCGTACACCTTCTCCTCGTAGTCGCCGGGCTGTATCTCCCCGTTTATGTACCCCAGCTCCTTCAGCTGCCCCCGGGAACGGAAGGCCTTTTCCTGCAGGTACCTCTGCATCGCCGGACGGTCCCAGCCCAGGCGGCCCAGCAGCTCCGAATGCCAGTGCCCCACGATCCAGAACCACTTGATGTCCCGCCCGAAGTAAATCGCCAGCCCGTGGGACGCCATCCCCTCGGCTATCGAGTCCATCAGGCTCTCGCCGGTAGCCCCGTACCGGTTCCCCAGCATCTCCGGGTCCTGTATAGATGCCACCGTCACCGTCGAGTCCTCGGGCTTGAAGCCCAGTGAAACGTGGAAGGGCTCCCAGGGGCTGTTCTCCTCGTCCTCCCCGAAACACACCCCGTGCTTCCCCAAGGACCCCATGCACCCCCGGTCCAGCACCCCCGGCCGCTGCTCGAAGACGTTGATCAGGATCAGGCGGAGGGCGCGCCCTATCGTCGCGTTGGCCCGGTTCCCTGGACTGAACAGGTTGTCGGTACAGTTCAGCCCCAGCTTGTTGCGGATGGGCCCGTTAATCAGCGTCAGGATCCCCACCGAGTTGGTCACCGCCGAAAGCTCGTGGATGCAGTTGGGGTCGTGATCGAACAGCGCCTGCATCGTCGCCAGCACCACCGGAAAATACTCGGGAAGGCACCCCGCCATCACCGCGTTGGCCGCCGCCTGCTCCGCCGTCAGCACCCGCCGCCGCACCGGAACCTCCCCCAGGATGTGGTCCGGCTCCAGCCCTGCGTAGTCCAGCATCTGCCGCACCCGGTCCACCGTCGGCGGCACCACCGGCAGCCCGTCGGTCCACCCCCGCCGGAAACATTCGTCAACCGCGTCTACGGCGCTGACCTCGTGAATCGGTGACCTGCCGGAAGTCGTCATGAAGCGTCCTTGAATCGTAATACCAAGCCGCCGTTGCCGCGGCCGAACTGCGGCGTAATTGTATCAAGCACCCCTATCCATCCTCAACAACGCTCGCCGCCAACCCCCAGGGCAATCGCAGTGGAACCTCTGAACAAGTCCCTTCCACCGCCGGCCAACGTTCCGGCAGGTCAAGGCCGGACAGGAAAAAGCCCCCGGCTGACCACCGGGGACTTTGGTTATTGTGATGTACCCAAGCCCTCTGATTTAGTGGGCGTCTTTATGTCGTAAGGAATTAAAGGTTCCCAGGGTATGCGGCACGGGCCAAACCGATGAGCTCTGCAATCGTGTCGCAGCGATCAGTGTCTTCTAACTCCGATGGGTAAACCCTGATGCGGTAATATCCCCACTGTTTATCATAGGCGAGAAGGTTAAGGTTACTTTCGCTCAACCGTGTATCCAGATCGTCTTCTTGTGGGATGCGGAATTGTACAATTAGATTTGCTTTACGGGGGACGAAGGAAACGAAGTTTTGTGCGGGACCGCCAGGCATTGCAAGGCCAATGTAATACTTGTTGAACTTCGGGCCGATTCCCGGCACCTCAGTGCGGACCATTTCTACCAAACGGTCCACCAGAGCTAGAGACGCGGTTGAGGACTTCCGTTCCCACGAAGCTTTATCAAAGACCTCACCCTCGTCCTCCTCGTCGGTTCCTAAAGGCATTGTATCGAGAACTTTCGTCGAAACCAGAGTGAAGATTCCACCAACCTCAACGCCCTTTAACTGAATCGCAATCAGTGGGACAAACCCATTGAACAAGGAAATCACATTGAGGAAACGACTGGTGATGTCCTCGGCAACGATGACCGCCGTATGCTCGTACTTCGGGTAACGACGGCGTTCTATGTCCCAATACTCGATGGTCCTCACCAAGTGAGTTTCATCTGTCGGCCCAAGCTGAATTTCCACTTCGTAACGAGCAAGACTCTCTGGGTCCCGCAGCAACAAATCGAGCCGACCGCCACTTAGCTGTCTGCGCTCAGAGTCAATCGCTTGTAAATCTCCCAATCCGAGCAATGAAGGATCGTCCTGTAGACGTTGATGCAACCAACGCTCATTAAGCGTCGGGTGATTCTTCATGGATATGAACTTGGGAGGCACCAAATCTGGCAAAGTCATTTTTCTCCGCCTTCGCGTCAGAAGGAGCGGGCCGGCAGGATGCGGCGGTACACCCCCGGCGACCCGGGAGCGTGTCCGTAGGTGCCGCCGATGTATTCGTGCATCCGGTCTTCGCCCCGCCGCTGGGTCCACACCGCGGTCTCGGGGACCTTCTCATGCTCGAACTCGTAGATGGTGGTGTACTTGGGACTGCCTTCCACCACGTGGTACCGCCGGACCGCGATGCACCCCGGCACCTCCAGGTTGGCCGGCGTCCGCACCGTGTCGTAATACTCGTTGTACTTGTCCTCGATATCCGCCGGAACGTCCATCCGCCCGACCTGCAGGGCCGGGGCCATCCCCCGCCCGGTGCCGTTGGGGTCGATCTCTTGGGGATAGATCTGGGTGCAGATGTTGCGGACATAGCTGCGCCCGTTCACCGAAAGGGACATTTTCCTCGTCCACTCCGTCGGCTCATTGCGGAACTTCAGGTACTCCGGGGTCTGGAGGGCCTCCACCGACTCCAGCTCGTAGCAGGCCAGGTAGCGGGGCCCGCCCTTCAGGGCCTGGTACCGGCCCGCGTTGAGGAAGCCGGGCATACCGAGCAGGTCGCCTATGTGCTCCTGGTCGTACCATGCATTGAAGTCCGCATCCATTTCCGCGTCGATGTCCACGAACACCATCATCACCGCCGAGCCTTTCCTCGCTACCATGGCAGGACCTCCTGCAATCAAGTATCGGGAAACCGGGGCCTGGAAAGAACCGCCTCCTGGGCCGGGGAGCGTGGGACTGCCGGAATCATAACCACCGGCCCCTGGTCTGGCAAGGAGCAGCCCGCCGGCTCGGAAAGCCGCCGCTTTCGGGCCCGATTTGGGCCACTTGTTTAAGGGGCTTGGCTGGCGGTCGGCCCGGGCCATTTCTCCCGTGACAGGCGCAACTTCAACCACGCCACAACCCGCCTAATATCTGAATATGTTATAATGATTATGTGGATTAACCTTGGGTTAATTTACCGTTAACAATACAGGTTGACAATAAGAGTGCGGCTGCGGGGCGGCGGCGGTGACGTCTCAACCAGGAGCGGCGATATGTGGCTCAAAGACCGCGCAGTAACCGCCGGTATTCGTCAATCGCGCCGGAAACCCGCCAGGTTCCAGGGGTACATCCAGGTGAAGGGTGGTGTGGGGCAATGCATCATCCCGGTGGGGCCGTGGCGGAATTCCAAGGTGCAGGCCTTGACCGATGCCAAGACGGCGGAAAGGGCTCACCAGGAAAGACGGGAGCGGGAACCGGAAGAGTGACCGCACCCGGCCAACCGACAAAAGAGTCCAGCGACAAAACATTCGGGGGAGAGCTTGAGCTCTCCTCCTTCTTTTTGTGCTGCAGACATCCTGGGCCGCTTCTAAACCCTTTGTCCGTACCCTATACTGGCCCCAATTATCCGCCGGGCTTGCCCGGGCTATGAAGGAGGCCATCGTGGCTGACCGGGAACGCCTAGTCCAAACACTGATGGAACTGATACGCATCGATAGCCCCACCGGGGAAGAGGACGCCATGGACGCCGAGGTGTCGGCCCGCCTTCGGTCGTTGGGATGTGCCGTGGAGCACGACTCCTTCCAGAACGTCATCGCGCGGTTCCCCGGGGCGGGGGAGCCGGTCATGCTCTCCGCCCACCTGGACACGGTCGAACCGGGCCGGGGCATCAACCCGGTCCGGGACGGCGACGTCCTGCGTTCCGACGGCAGCACCATCCTGGGCGGAGACTGCAAGGCCGGCGTCAGCATCATCCTGGAGGCGCTGACCACGGTGGTGGAATCGGGCCGCCCGCATCTGCCGGTGGAGATCGCCTTCAGCCGGGCGGAGGAGGGAGGGCTGAACGGCGCCCGCAACATGGACATGGGACTTCTCACCGCCCGCCGGGGCGTCGTCTTCGACGGCGAGGGCGCGGTCAACCGCATCACCGTATCCGCTCCCTCCCAGAACATCGTCCAGGCCGCCATCCGGGGCCGGGCCGCCCATGCCGGGCTGGAACCGGAAAAAGGCATCTCCGCCCTGGTCATTGCCGGCCATATCATGACCCAGCTTCCCCTGGGGCGCATTGACGCCGAAACCACCGCCAACGTCGGGCGGCTGGAGGGCGGCCTGAAGCGCAACGTCGTCCCGTAGGAAGCCTTCCTCGACGGCGAAATCCGCAGCCGGGACTGGGACAAGCTGGAACGGGTCACCGGCGAATTCCGGCAGGTCTGTTACGAGGTTGGGGCCCGGTTCCCAGGGGCTGAAATCCGGCTGGATATCCACAACGCCTACCGCTCGTACAGCGTGGGGGCGGACAATCCGGCGGTGGACACCATCGCGCGGGCCCTGTCGGCATGCGGGATGAAACCGGTGCTGGAGGCCAGCGGCGGCGGGTCCGACGCCAACGTGTTCTTCGAGCGGGGCATCGCCGCCCTGCCCGTGGGCATCGGCGTTCGCGGGTTTCACACCAGGGAGGAAACCGCCCTGCTTCCCGAAATCCTGCAGGCGGCGGAGGTCTGCGAGCAAGTCATCACCGGAGCCTAGCCGCTCGGCATCCGGCATTGCAAGAAACCCCCGGCCGAAACTGAAACCGGACTGCAAGTTGTCACCGCAGGCCGGTTGATGTCGTTGAGGATCTCCGTCCGGGCTAGCCGCTGCCGAAGCGGGTCAGAAGCTCGTCAACCCTTACCTCGGTCTCGCGGCGCAGCTCCAGCGACCGACTGCGGGAGTCGTCGAAAGCGCGGAAGGCGTCGGTGCTGAAGGGGCGCCAGTCGTACCCCAGCACCCGCAGCGCCTCCTGCTCCTGCTGCACGGCATCGTTCAGCGCGTTCCCCATTGGCCTCAGGAAGGAGTCCCGAGGCAGGGCCCGCACGGCGAAGGCGATCCCGCCCAGAGTTTCGGAGAACCCGGCCAGGGCCTCTGCGACTTGTTCCCGGTCGCAGCCGCCGTCCGTCGCCCGCCAGTCGGTGTAGCTGGCGTGGAACCGGTCCCACGACCTCACCAAGTCGTCGTAGGCGGCTTCAAACTCCTTCACGCTTTCCAGGTCTATATCCAGCCCCTCGTCGGGGTTGTCCATGATCTCCTTGATCTTGGTTTGAACATCGGACCGGACATCGGCCGCGTCGGCAAAGGCGTCGTCGGCATCATCAAAGGAAACATCGGCAGTGCCCGCGCCGTTCCCGCGGTCCGGAGCCGGGGTCGCAGCCGGAGGCGGTTCTTCTTCTCCCGGAGTGCCTTCCGGCGGGTCAATCTGAATCTGCGGATCGGGGTCCTGCTCCTGGGAGCTGGGCAGCGGACTGCCACCCTGGGTTCCCGGGGGCGTGAACGGGGAGGTGAACTGGGACGGGCGGGTCAAAGGCTGCCCGGACTTGTCCGCCGATTCACTGGAAGAAGTGTCCTCTCCCTTGCCGTCGCCTCCCTCAAATTCTCCTATGAGCGCCTGCAGAGCTTCGATCTGGTCGTCAACGGCGTCCAACATGTCCTTGACCAGACGGTCGGTAACGGCCGATGAGGGCAGCTCTTCAATGTCACTCCTGACGCCTTCGAGGTCGGTCACAACACCGTTGAGGCCATCAATGGACTCCTCAGCCGGCATCGTGGCCTGCCCGTCGCGGACTTCTTCGTAGTCGCTCTCCAGTTCGGCCCACTCGTCGGCGACCTTTTCGAACTCCGAGGAGAATTCGTCGAGAGTATCCTGGATGTCCGGGTCAATGAAAGTCAGGTCGTACAGGCCGTCGGCGACCGAGGTTTGGGCGGCGTTGGAGGCGAATCGGGCCTCATCCACCGCTTCAAAAAGCGAGACTGTGCCGGGCTGCCACTGGATGCTGAGGCGCCGGAAGGCGGTTTCTTCTCCCTCGCCGGCTTCCACAAGCAGGTCGGCCAGGGCCCGCGTGTCCGCCGACCTGGGGAGGTCAAGGGCAAGGGACGAAATGCCGGCGGCATCGGAAGCGAACTCCCGCAGGCCCATTTCGGCGGCGTTCCTGCTGCACGAGGTCAAGCCGGCCCGCCACGAGTCGAACTGCTGATGGTAGGCGTCCCAGTCGGCCTGGATATTGGCCTGGCCCTCGGCAAACTCGTTGGCCGACGCTATGGCGGAGGGCGGCACCGGGGTTGGAGCCGGTGCGGCTGCGCTTTCCCGGGAAAGGAGGCCGTCCGCGGGAGGGGCCGTTTCGGCGCATCCCACAAACAGGACCGCAATAACGCCACAGGCCATCACCCGCAGCAGGCAAGTCTTCAATTTCATTGTGTCTTGTACACCCCTACCGAATCGTTGACCAATCCCTGCTGGATAGTGCCTGACGTCACCTTGGATATGGCGCTGGAAACGGTCTTTGCCGTGTCTCCCAGGATCAACAGCACCTGCCGGTCGCCGGTCTGGAACAGGGCCACGACTGCGGTACCCTCCCTCGAAATGTCCGAGGCTCCAGGGACACTGATCTCGTCCTCCACCCGGACGCCGTTGGCTTCCAGGTAGACCGCAACCTGCTCGGCATGATCGAACAGTCCCAAGAACACGGTGTCCGCCGCCAGGTCTTCCTCTTCCCGAAGCTGCGCGCTTACCTGCAGCTTCCCCAAGGAGTGGCGGAGAGAAGTGCCCTGGGAGATGAGGGAGGAATCCCCGAGGACGATGTCCACATTTCCTTCCAGGAAGTCCGGGAAGTTGACCAGGACAAACTCCCGTTGGCTTCCGGTGAGAAAGTCGGCCAGGTTGGAAACCAGCCGGTTATTGTCGGCTACAAGGTTGTTGGGCGGCACCATGAAGGTCAGGTCGTAGACGCCGACCACGTTCTGGTTCTCGCCGGTGGCGATGGGGGACGCGCCGGTGCCCTTCCCGTATAGGGAGGATTCCGTGTTTTCGTCCGCAAAGGCTAGTCCTGAACCGGCGGAGGTCACCGTCCCGGTCGAGTGGAGAATGATCTCGTTCAACCCGGAGGTTATCTCATGGGGCTGGAACTGCCGGACAATGATGTGCTGGAAGTTGAGGTCGTATTCCACCGAGTTGAACAGGTAGTCGGGCTGGAACTCCAGGCCAAGAGGGCCGGCGATGCTGTTGATATCATTGGGCCGGGAAGGTTCGGCCACGACCAGCACCCGTCCGCCGCGCTCCAGGAATTTCTGGACCGCGAACACCTCCTCCCGGCTGAAGGACTGGTAGGGAGACACGATCAGCAGGCTGTTGGCCTCGGCGAGTTTGGCATTCAGGTCGGCCGCGGTTCTGGCCGTGGAATTCCGGTCCGGCGGCTCCAGGTATTCGATGGCATAGCCCCTATCCGCAACCCGGGAAATGAGCTGGGTCAATTCTCCGGGCAGGAGAATGTTCCGGTGGGCGTGGTCCACCACCAGCGTACCCCGTGACTCCCCGACGCGGGGAGCATCGGTGAACTCCACCTGGCCGTTGACCGGAGTGTTTACCGTCAACTGCTCAAAGGGGAACATCTCCGTTTCCGGCGGGCTGTACGCGGACCCCGGCTTGAAATAGAAAAGCCAGGCGACAAACACCACGACGGCCGCCGCAATCGGGACCAGCAGGTAGGAGAGAACTTTAAGGAGCGTCAAGGGCTGTCGGGTCTCCGGGTTCGGTCTCGCCAGTGTACCCGGTGTAGAGGTAGTAGATTTCGGGGGGCTTTATCTCCAGCGGCAGTTCAGGGAATGGGTCCCCTTCCGGGTGAGTCAGGGCCCCGGTAACCGCCAGCCGGTTCAACTCCATCAGGGTGACCGGTTCGGTCCGTCCCCATGGGGAACCATCCGATCCGGAAGCAGCGGCTCCGGGAACATTCGGCGAACCGTAGGGCATGCCCAGGGCCGCCGAGAGTATTCCGTCCACCTCTCCGGAGTCTGACTCGGCGAATATGCGCCGGATCTTCTGGACGAATATCCGGTTGACCTCGGTATTCACATCCAGCAGTTCGTAGTTCGAGATGCCGGCCATGTCGGCGGCCTTCTCGATGGCCGCGGAATCGTCCCCGATCTCGTCCGCCAGGCCCAGCCGGACCGACTCAATGCCGGAGTACAGCCTGCCTTCCGCCAGTTCTTCGGGGGAAACCGCCAGCTTCTCACCGCGCTCCGACACCACCATCTGGACGAAACTCTGCTTGAGCAGGTCCACCAGGCCGATCCATTCCCTCCGGGTGGCTCCCGGTAGCTTGGACTTTCCGGTCACCACGATGAATTCAGGGGGCACGAAGGGCAGGAAGGGATTGGAGCCGGCGATGACGCCCACGTTCCCCACCAGCGATGACGTCTTGACGTAGGTGTGGCTGGTGCCCATCGCCATCATGTACCCGCCGCTGGCCACCAGGCCGTTCATCACCATGACCACCGGCTTTTCTTCCCGCAGGCGGCGTGTTTCCAGGTAAAGCCGCTCACTGGCAGCCGCCCCTCCCCCTGGGCTGCTCAAGGTGATGACCACCGCCTTGATGTCGGGATTGCGGCGGGCGTAGTCCAGGTAGCTGGTTACGACAAAGGCGGAGTCCTCGTTGATGACGGTAAACGGGAGGGAAATAACTCCGATCTGCGGCTTGCCGGGGTATACGTTGACCGCGACGATGACGCCAACGGCGACCCCGAGCGCCGCCAGCACCGGAAGCGCCACGAAAGGCCTGACCAGTCCTCTACCCAAGGCGCCCAGCACGTTCGCAAGTCCTTTTATCAAAGGTCACTGTATCTTCCCGGGGCCGGCGCCCGTTCCAACCCCATTGCCCCGAGGTTTCGGGTGCGTATGCAAACTGAAATCCCGCGTTTGAGTCCAGCGATGATACGTCCGGCGCGAGAACACTGTCAATGAATACGGCGCGTTCCGGCAAGCGGATTCATGCTGTACGTCCCCCGTGCAGGATGCCGCGATTCAACTCTGAGCGCAAGCTCGGAAGGCTGATTCCCCAGTGATGGGGCCCGAAAGGGGACCGGTCAGTTCCAGATAGCCGCCACCCGGTAGGCCAGCTGGGTCTGGGACTCGCGCACGTCGACGATTTCCGCGGGGATGTCGCCGAGGATCCCCAGGCCGATGATCCAGTTCAGGATTTCGTGGTCTCCCGATTCCTGGATCTCCTCGGGAGTGAGTTCCGCCAGCTTGCTCCCCCGGCCCGTCCGCACCAGTTCCAGGTACCGCCGGTCGGTCTCGATGTCTATGGACCGGCACTGGAACTTGTGGGCCAGGAAGCTGTGGGACCAACTGGAGGACGCCACCACGGCCACCCGTTCGTCCCTGGTGTCCAGGAACCGGCGGATGCCCTGTCCCAGCTCGTAGCACCGCTTGGGGGTGGGCCGCGGCGGGTAGTCGGGGCCGGCCTCTTCGCCGTAGCAGTTGACGAAGAGGGGGAGCAGCGGGAACTTGCCCTCCGGGTCCAGGAACACCAGCGGGTTGATGATGGCGTGGGCCAGGCCCCAGTCCCAGCCCTTGAGAGCGCTGGAAGAGGCCATGTCGAACCCGTCCCGGATGAGGTGGTTGCGCAGGTCCCTGGAAAATTCCTTGGGACAATGGAAGGAGAACTTGGTCTCCGGGTCGGCGTTCCACAGGTTGGTGCGGGCCGCCGGGCGCTGGAAGGGATAGCCGTCGACTTCTGCGCCGGTGTACAGGCAGAAGGGAGGCAGGTTGTCCTGCAGGAAGTTCTCGGCCTGGTCGTCGCCGATGACCAGCAGGACATCGGGTTCCCACTCGTGGAGGCGGTCGCGCATGGTCTGGAACGATTCGATGACCTTTTTCTGGTCGCTGATATCCTGACTCAGCCCGTTGTCATCCCCCAACTCTTCCAGCAACTGGGCGGGCGGCTCGTAGCCCGGCACGCGGGCGAACAGCCGCTCCCTGCCCTTGGCCCACACTTCGGGCGGAGTCAGAATGATCGGGCCGTGGGAACATCCTATGCCTAGCAATTCAGCCATTGCGTCCTCCTACTTGGCGTGGACTTTAACGCGGTTTTGTGTTTTTCGACCCTTTGCCCTGGTGCGTTTGAAGCTGGACGGCGGGGCAGGAATGCCGGCGCGCCAGGAACTATTCAAAAGAACTATTCGTCCGGGGGCAGGTAGGCGTTGGGGACAACGGCGCCGCCCTGGCCCACTCCCGTGGTGTCGCCCCGCTGATTTTCCGCCTTTATCTCAACGGAAACCCGGCTCCCGTTGACCTCCCTGGTCACTCCGAGGATGTTCCCGGTAAAGGTTATGGTATCGCCGGGACGTACCGGCCGCAGGAACCGCAGGTCAACCGTGCCGGAGTGATTGTACACCTCGCTGCCGAAGAACCTTCGCAGCATCTCGATGGCGAAGGACAGGGACATCCTTCCCGAAGCCACCGTCCCCTCGGTGCCGAGGGTCTCCCGCGCCGTCTCCTCGTCGGTGAACTGGGATGGGCCGGACTGCCCGGCGCTCCCTTCGAAGAGGTTGATCGCCTCCTGGGTCATCTCCTTCACTAGGGGCGGCAGCTCATCCCCCGCGGAGTAGCTCCGGATCAGCCCCCCCATTTCTTGCCCACCTCGGTCGGCTGCTTCAGTTCGTGGGTAATCACCCGGTCAATCAGCCTGCCGTCCTCGTCCACCGACACCGCCTCGGTGACGATGTAGTTCTTGCCCCGGCGCAGGTACTTGTCGGCGATCCAGGCCCGTACCTTTATCTTCTTCCCGGCGACGGGAGGATTGTAGCAATAGAAGGCGCAGCGGGCGTTCACCGAACCGGCGTCCCGGTACCTGGCGTTGTACTGCTTCACGTCCACCTTGTGCGATATGGTGGGAAAGCCGGCCTCCGGGTCCATGACTCCCTTGCGATAAGTGTCGATCATTTCCTGGGTCAGCAGGTACTCATAGGTCTCGAAGGTCTCACCGACCTCCAAGGCATCCCAGTCCAGCAGGATTCGCGCATCCGCTTCAACCATGGCCGGGCCTCCCGCTCACGAATAAGGTTCTTCGGAGCAAGTTTACTCCAGGTTCCTGTTTATTCTCCAGTATTGTCGCGGGGATGGCAGCCTCACCGGGGAAGCCAGCGCGGGTCTTCCCGGGCGTTCCGGGGCCCCCCTAGTCGGTAGCCCTGATGTTGGCGGGCAGGTGGCTTTCCCAGTCGGGGATCAGCCTCGCCCGGGGCGAGGGCAGCATCCAGGCGGAAATTAGTCCCATCAGGCTGAAGGCGAAAGACATAACCAAGGGCGCCACCGAGGTCCCCGTCAGGTCCCACAGGAACCCAGCGCACACCGGCGCCATTCCCATGCCCAGGCCGTTGCCCAGGTTTTGCCAGCCGAAAAGGCTGCCCTGGGGAACGTTGCCGTAATACTGGCGGTTGGCGATGGGGAAGGTGGGCACCTCGCAGCCCTGGCCGATGCCGAGCAGGACTGCAAAAAGGTAGAAGGCCCAGGCATCGTGGAAGAAGAGAACGAGCAGCAGCGGGAAAGCTTGCAGGGACATGCCCACGATCCAAATCGTCCGGCAGCCCAGCCTTTCCGCCACAACGGGCACGACTCCCCGGGTGACGACTCCAACGCCCTGTATGGCTGCCAGGATTCCGGCGGCAACTCCGAGGGACAGGCCCCGGTCGACGGCGATGGCCACCACCAGTATGTTGATGATGTTGTGGCCCATGCATCCCCAGTAGTGGATGCCGATCAGGTTCCAGAAGGTGGGGGTGCGCTGGGCTTGCTGAAGGAACACCCTGGCCCTTATCTTGGCGGCCTCGTCCCTTCGGGGCTTTTCAACCGGCTCGTTTCCCAGGTCGCCCAGGGGGCGCAGGCCGATGTCGGCGGGCACGTTGTGGAAGAACCTGACCAGCAACACCAGCAGGGCGCCGCCCGCTATGCCGGGAAGCCAGAAGATCCACCTCATTCCAAGTTGATCGAAGGCGGCGCCAATCAGGATGAGGAGGGCAATCGTTCCGATCCCCTGGAAAGACCACACGACCCCCATGGCGGCTCCCAGGTGTTTCCTGAACCACAGGGTGACACCGGACACCGGCAGCACGGTGAAAATGGTGGTGGCGACTCCCAGGACCACGCCGAAAAAGAGGTAGAATTGCCACAGGTTGCTCATGATGCCGGTCAGCATCATGCCAGCGATGAAAAGGAAGGCTCCCAGCAGGAAGAGCCGGCGGACTCCGTACCGGTCTCCCAGCCATCCCACGCAGGGACTCGCCAACCCCAGGACCATCCACTGGAGGCTGAACGCCAGGCTTATCGCGCCGTAGCTCCAGCCGAACCCGTTCAATGGGTCGCTCAGGTGGGGCACCAGGGCCGCCGCCGCGAACCGCATTGAAGAGGTGATGAACCCCATTGCCGCGGCAATGGCGACGATGATCCAGGCGTAATGGACTTGTTTTCTTGAGAGCATTGGATCGTGAACTGAGAAACTGTGAACCGGGGTAGGACGGCGCTGGAACCAGGACCGTTTCGACAAAAAGCGGCGGTTACGGCGGGGACGGCCCGTATGATATGCACGGAGTATACACCCAGGGGGAGGCGGGCGAAGAATACCGCCATCCCGGTTGGACAAGCCTGCCGGCCCGCTCAAGGGGGATGGGCATCCGTTCCCTGAAACGGGTTGGGGAGTGGGTGGAATCCTGGTGAAAACATTACAATGGGGGCGTACCGGCCGGGAGGCGAACTCGCCGGGCAGCCGTTCCCGCGGGGGCGGCGGCTACCGGAAATCGGGTAGAGAACGGAGGTCAGGTTGACGGCAGGAGCGCTGGAAGGGGTCAAGGTGCTGGACCTTACCCACCACATTGCCGGGCCATATTGCACCAAGCTGCTGGCCGATTTTGGCGCGGAGGTCACCAAGGTGGAACGGCCGGAGGGAGATCCGGCCCGCCGGATGCCCCCCTTCTACCATGACGAGCCTGAAACGGAAAAGAGCCTCCTGTTCCTCTACCTCAACACCAGCAAACGCAGCATCACCCTGAACCTGAAGTCCCAGCCGGGCCAGGAAATTGTCAAAGAGCTGGTGCGGGACTCGGACGTGCTGGTGGAGAACTTTTCCCCCGGAGTCATGCCATCCCTGGGGCTGGACTACGCGGCCCTGCGGGAGGTCAACCCCGGGCTGGTGATGGCCTCGATTTCCAATTTCGGGCAGACCGGCCCCTACCGGGACTACAAGGCCACTGAAATCGTCGAGTATGCCCTGGGCGGCCTGATGTACATTTTCGGGGCCTACGACCGGGAGCCCCTGAAACACGCCTTCAGCCAGGCCCAGTTCAAGGCGGGAACCAACACCGCCTCCGCCGTGCTCATGGCCCTTTACCACCAGCGGCTGACCGGGCAGGGGCAGCACGTGGACGTATCCATCCAGGAAAGCATCGCGTCGGCGCTGCGCGACGTCACCAATAACTACACCTACTTTGGCGGGGTGCGGCGGCGCCAGCCCAACCACAGCGGCGACCTGACCCGCCTGCGTGCCACTTCCGACGGATACATCCTTCCCAACCCCGGCGTGTCTTCCCGGGTCGACTGGGGGGCGATGGTGGAACTTCTGGACGCGCCGGAGCTGGATGACGAAAAGTTCAGCAACGCCTCGGTACGCCTGGCCAACGCCGAAGAGCTGGGACAAATCCTGGACCGGGTGTTCGAGTCCAGGAAGAAGCAGGAGATGTTCTACGCGGCCCACCAGCACAGGTTCATCTTCGGCGTCATTGATTCCCCGGCAGAAGTCCTGGCCAATCCCCAGTTCGAGGCCAGGGAATATTTCGTGGACATGGAACACCCGGAGATGGGCAGCGTCAAGTTCCCCGGCGCTCCCTTCCTGATGAGCGGCACACCCTGGGAAGCTCGCCGGGCGGCCCCCGCCCTGGGCCAGCACAACCGGGAAGTGCTGCTGGACCGCCTGGGGTATTCGGAAGCGGACATCGCGCAGTTTCGCGCGACGGAGGTAATCTGAGCATGAGCAGTCCCCTAGCCGGTATCCGGGTGATCGAAATGGGCCAGTTGATTGCCATCCCCTATGCGATGAAGCTGCTGGCGGACATGGGCGCGCAGGTGATACGCCTGGAGTCCTGCCAGCGCCTGGAGAGCTACCGCTCCGATTCCCTGTACCGGAACGACGTGGAAGGGGAGTTCTGGAACCGGGCGGCCAACTTCTACGAGCAGAACCGCAACAAGCTGGGTATTACCCTGGACCTGAGCCAGCCGAGGGGCCTGCAGGTTCTCCGGGAGCTGGTCGCGGTCAGCGACGTCTTCGCCGAGAACTTCACTCCGAGGGTAATCAGGAACTTCCGGCTGGAGTACGAGGACCTCCGCCAAATCAGGCCGGACATCATCATGGTGTCCTCCACCGGCTACGGGTACGACGGCCCCTGGGCCAACTTCGGGGCCACCGGTCCGGCGACCGAGGGGGCGTCCGGGCTGGCCTTCATGACGGGGTACAAGGACGGCGGGCCGGTCATGTCGGAGATTCCCTACACCGACTACACCGGCGGGGAGCACACGGTCTTCGCCGTCATGACGGCCCTGATGCACCGGCTGCGCACCGGGGAGGGACAGTTCATTGACGTATCCCAGACCCAGACGGCCAGCGCCACCGTCCCGGAGGCGTTGCTGGACTACACCGTCAACGGCCGGGTCCGGCCCCGCATCGGCAATGAAGACCCGGTGATGGCACCCCACGGGTGCTACCCCTGCCGGGGCAACGACCGGTGGTGCGTTATCGCCGTGGCCAACGAAGAGGAATGGACAGCCCTGTGCCAGGCGCTGGAAAGACCCGGCTGGCTGGAAGATGCCCGGTTCGCCGATCCACTGTCCCGCCGGCATCACGGGGAGGTACTGGACGAATACATTGCCGAAGCGACCCGGGACTGGGACTCCCACCGGCTGATGGATGCGCTCCAAAGCCGGGGAGTACCGGCAGGAGCGGTGCTGGACAGCAGGGACCTGTTGCTCAATGCCCACCTCAAGGAACGCAATTTCTACGAGGTCGTGGCGCATCATCCCGGCACAGGGATGCCTCCCCTTCCCTACGCCGGCCGTCCCTGGAAGTTGTCCGAAACGCCCGCCGTGTCCGGCCGGGCCGCGCCGCTCATGGGGGAACACAACCGGCTGGTGTTATCCGAGGTTCTTGGGTACACGGACGCCGACCTGGAGGAACTGGAAGCGGAGGGAGTCATTGGCTATGCTCCCACCAACCCGGTGGGGGTCCAGCGGCCTTCGCTGGATGAGCAGGTGCGCCAGGGCCGGCTGCAGCGGTACGAAAGCGACTACGCGGAAACGGTGGCACGGGAATACGATGCACCCCAGTAGCCGCCTGGTAGTGGGCCGCCAGTCGCCTTCCTTGCGGGAGGCGTTGTGGGAACTGGTCGGCTCTGCCAAGAAGGGAGACCCCCTGGCCCCGGTCACGGTGGCGGCGCCGTCCCGGTATGCCAGCCTGAGCCTGCGCCATGACCTGGGCCGGCGGGGATTCGCCAACGTCAGGTTCATCGAGCTGCCAATGCTGGCGGAGCTGCTGGGAGCCGTCCACCTGGCCGGAAAGCGGCCGCTCACCGCGGTGTTGCAGAGCATCCTGCTGCGGCAGGTTCTGGAAGAGGATGACGGCCCCCTGGCCCCGGTGAGGCACCATCGCAGCACCCAGAACAGCCTCCGGGGATCCTTCAACCAGCTTCGCCGCCTGGAAGAGCCCGCGCGGGCCGCGCTGGAGGCCCAGGGTGGTGTTCCGGGAGCGGTGGCGCGGCTTTACCGGGAATACCGGAAGGGCACCGGGCAGGACTGGTACGACGTGGAGGACCTGACGGCAGCGGCTGCGGAAGCCGTCCGCAACGGCGCTGCCCCCGCCCTGCAGGACCTGGGGCAGACCATCTTCTACCTGCCCCGCCGGATCAGCCCCGCCCAGACGGCTCTGCTGGAGGCTCTCGCCGAGCGTGGCTGGTGCGCCGTCGTCCTGGGCGCCACCGGAGACGAAGCCGCCGACGCACCGGTACGGGAAACAATCAAAGCTCTGAAACCAGTCATGGGAGACCCTGTGGAGACCGGCTCAGGCTCTGCACCATTCCCGCCGGCGGGAGAAGCCCACGTTCATATCGCTCCCAATACGCACGAGGAACTGCGGTGGGTAATCCGGCAAATCGCTAGGGAAGCCACTGAGCACGGCACCCCCTTCCACCGGATGGCTGTTCTCTACCGCACGGAGAACCCCTACGCCACCCTGGTCCGGGACGAACTGCGGCTGGCCGGTCTGCCCCTGGCCGGCCCCGGCAGGGACTCGTTGGCCGACACCGGATTGGGGCGCACCCTGACCGGGCTGCTGGAACTGCCGGAAGGCGGCTACACAAGGGAAGCGGTGATGGCCTGGCTGACCGGTTGCCCCGTCCTGCCACCCGGCGTCCGTGAATCCGCCTTCAACCCCAGCCGCTGGGACTCGCTGGCCCGGTCGGCGGGGGTGGTCGGAGGGCTGCAGCAGTGGCGGGACCGCCTGGGCCGTCATGCGCGGCGCCTGTCCGAGGATGCGGAACGCCGGGAAACGGAGGGGGAGATTACGGAGGCCCGCGCCTACCGCATGAAGGAGGAAGCCGCCACCGCCCGCCGCGTCCTGGCGTTCGTGGAAAAACTGGCGGCGGACACGGCCCCGCCGGATGCGGGCCGGTCGTGGACCGAATACTGCAACTGGGCCAGCCGCCTCCTCGACGAATATCTCTCACCTGGCATCCCTGACGCCGAGCTTGCCTTCCGGGAGCGGGTCGACCGCATCCTCGAGGAACTGCGGGGCGCGGACCGGGTCCATCCCTCCACCACAGCCGATGAGTTCCGGCGCACGGTGGCCGACTCGCTGCGGACCCCGGTGGGGCACCTGGGGACGACCGGACGGGGAGTGTTCGTATCCCCCTTTGCATCCGCCGCCGGAATGGACTTTAACGTGGTGTGGCTGGTGGGCATGATCGAAGGGGGAACGCCGCCCGCCATCACCCCGGACCCGCTGCTACCGGAATCTTCCTGGCGCGCTGCCGGCGGCCCGTCCCGGGTCGAGGAGCGCATCGCTGCGGAACGGTACGACTACCTGTCGGCGGCGGCTTCGGCGCCCCGCAGGTTCCTGTCCTATCCCGTGGCTGATGCCGCCTCCCAGAGGCAGGCCCATCCGTCGCGCTGGTTGCTGGAGCAGGCTTCGGCCCTGGAGGGACGGACGGTACACACCAGCGTGCTTGGCCGGTTGGGGGACCGCCCCTGGCTGACGGTGGACGTATCGGCCCAGCAGAGCCTGGCCGCCCTGCCCGACACGTCCCTGGCGGACGGACACGACTACCGCCTCAACCGTCTCCTGCGGTGGGGCCGCATGGAGAGGCCGATGGCTCGCCATCCCCTGGCATCCCGGGGAAGCCTGCTGCGGGCGCACCGCCTCGGACGCAGCCGCTACTCGGAGAGCTTGACCGAGTTCGACGGCAACCTGTCGGGAGAGGGTGGGAGCGGCTGGTTCGGGGACCGGCTGCAAGGACCGGCCGTGTCGCCCACCAGCCTGGAAACGTGGGCGGGCTGTCCCTACCGATACTTCCTCGGCCACCTCCTGCGCCTCTCGGCCCTGGAAACCCCGGAGGAAACGACCGCCATAACCCCCCTGGAGCAGGGCAGCCTGGTCCACCATATCCTGGAGCGCTTCGTCGCCGATACCGCCGCTTCCGGGGCCATGCCCGGTCCCGGGGAGGGATGGGATGAGAGGGCCCACCGCCGCTTGATGCACCTGGCCGAAGAGGCTTTCCGGGAGGCCGAGTCCCGGGGCGTCACCGGCAAACCCCTGCTCTGGGACCTGGCCAAGGAGGACATACGGGAGGACCTGGCCACCTTCCTCGAGGAGGATGCCCGGCTCAGGGCGGCCAACGCCACCAGCCGGCTGCTTCCCGAGGTCCGGTTCGGGCTGGGAGGCGCAACGCCGGAGGTGTTTGACGAGGAGACCGGCATCCGTTTCCGCGGAATCATCGACCGGCTGGACGCCAACGGCGACGGCAGCGTCGCCCTGGTCATCGACTACAAGACGGGAAGCCATAGGCCCTACTCCAACCTGGAGAAGGACCCCATCGACCGGGGAAAGCGGCTCCAACTGGGAGTCTATTCCCTGGCCGCCCGCAGTCTTTTCCCCGATGCCTCCCTCATCCGCGCCGCCTACTGGTTCACCACCACACGGGGAGGGTTCCAGTTTTCCCCCCGGCAATACTTCGACATCGGCGACGATGCCACTGCCCAGCGGTTCCGGGAGGGGGTGTCCACCATTGTCGGGGGTATCCGGCAAGGGGTGTTTCCCGCTAACCCGGGGAACCCGGCAGGCCAGGGCGGGCCGGAGAACTGCAGGTTCTGCGACTTCGACTCCCTCTGCCCTTCCCGCCGGACTGACATCTGGGAGCGCAAGAGAAGCGACCCGCTGCTGGACTCCTACCGGCAACTGTCGGACGGCGAAGCGCCGGATGAAATTCCGAATGACGGCAACGGAGGGGAATAGCATGGTCCAGGGACCTGCCGCCGGTGTCACACCCTCCGAAAGTTTCCGTCCCAGCGATTGGGAAGCCCGCCGGGTAATCGAGACGGAGCTTGCTGAAACCCTCTTCGTCGAGGCCAGCGCGGGCACCGGCAAGACCCACAGCCTGGTATCCCGCGCGGTCAACCTGGTGGCCGAGGGTTGGACCACCCTGGACCGGATTGCCGCCATCACTTTCACCGAGGCCGCCGCCGCCGAGCTGCGGCATCGCATCCGGGAGAGGCTGGAAGAAGAGGCGGAGGCCGCGGAGGACGGGGTCCGCCGGGAGCGCTGCCGCCAGGGCCTCTCCGACCTGGACCAGGCCACCATCCGCACCCTCCACTCCTTCGCCGCCTTGCTGCTCCACGAGCGCCCGCTGGAGGCGGGCCTTCCGCCGGGGTTCGACACCACCGACGAGATCGCAGCCGGCCTCAAGTTCGACGATGCGTGGGAAACCTGGCTGGACGCCGCCCTGGAGTCCGGCTCTCCACTGGCGCAGCACCTGGCTATTGCGCTGACCCTGGGATTGACCCTGCCCCAGCTCAAGACGGTGGCCCGGGCTTTCCATGAGAACTATGCGGATCTGTCGGATGCGGGCTTCAACCCGGAATCGGTGTCCGTCGGGGACGCCGTTCCCGCGGTGCTGGCCCGTTGGCCGGAAGTTGACCGGCTCTGCGGGTTTTCCAGGCTGGCTGAAGAGGACCAGCTGTTCAGTCACGTCCATGGAAAACAGGCTGCGCTGCGGCGATTGGCCGAGGCTGGGCCGGGATCGGTTTCGTCGCTCCGGCTTTTGCGGCGTGTCCTGCCGTTGAAGCAGACCCGGGGGCGGCAGGCGGATTGGGAGACGGACCAGGTCACCGGCGTCAACGCGTGCAAAGCCCTCAAGGACTTGCTGGAAGAATTGCAAGAGGTCGTTGTCCAGGAAGTGGCGTCGGCTCGCCGGCACTCCCTGGCTTTCCTTCTCCAGGGTGTGCGGGACTTCGCCCTGGAGTACGCCGGCCAGAGAAGGGCCGAGGGGCGGGCCGAGTTCCACGACCTGCTGGTCTGGGCCCGGGACATGCTGCGGGACCAGGTGGAGGTGCGGGACCACTTCCGGCGGCGTTTCTCCCACCTGCTCATTGACGAGTCCCAGGACACCGATCCGATCCAGGCCGAGATCGCCATGTTCCTGGCGGAGGATGTTTCCAAAGGTGCGCCGGATGGGGACCGGCCCAGGTCGTGGGAGGGGATAGTCCCCGCGCCGGGCAAGCTCTTCGTAGTTGGCGACCCCAAGCAGTCCATCTACCGCTTCCGCCGCGCCGACGTTCAGCAGATGTGCCGCCTGCAGCAGCGTATGGGGCGGGCCGGGGGCCGCACCGTCAGCCTCGTGCAGAACTTCCGCTCCCAGAGTCCCGTCACCGGTTGGGTCAATCATTTATTCTCCCAATGGATGGCCGAGGATGGTTCCGGGGACGGCTATGTCCAGGCGCACTACGAGGCGATGACTCCCCGCTGGGAGGCCCGCACGGACAGCCCGGCCGGCCCTCGGGTCTGGGCCCTGGGCGACGAGGCCACGCCCGGGCCGATGGATGGCATCCGCAGGGCGGAAGCCTCGGATATCGCGGCGCTGTTGCGGCAGATTGTGTCCGAGGGCTGGCAGGTCCTGGACCGGAGCGCCACCGAAGAGGCTGGTCACGAAGTCTACCGCCCGGCCGTTTACTCCGACATCTGCGTGCTGATGCCGGCCCGTACCGCGCTGCCTTCCCTGGAACGCGCGATGGAAGCCGCCAACATTCCCTACCGGGTTGAGAGCGCATCGCTGGTCTTCGAGACCCAGGAGATTAGGGACCTGCTCAACTGCCTCAATGCCATCGACAACCCGGCGGACCAGGTTGCCACCGTGGCGGCGCTGCGGTCGGTGGCTTTTGGCTGCAGCGACGTGGAGCTGTTCCGCCATCACCAGGCAGGAGGGCGGTTCGACTTTCTGGCGAACGGACCGGATGCTGTCCCTGGTCCTGTGTCCGAAGCCCTGGCCGTGCTGCGCCGGTTTCACGAGGAGCGCCTCTGGGAGCCCACCGCTTCCCTGGTCGACCGTTTCGTGCGGGACCGGGAGTTGATGGAAGCGTCGGCCGGACATCCCCGCATTAGGGAGCAATGGCGCCGGTACCGGTTCATGGTGGAGCGGGCCTGGCAGTTCGCGGCCGCGGGCGGCGGATCGCTGCGCGCCTTCATCCGGTGGGTGGAGGACCAGATGGCCGAGGGAGCTCGGGTTACCGAGTCCCCGGTGCCCGAGTCCGACGAGGAATCGGTGCGGGTGATGACCGTTCATGCGGCCAAGGGGCTGGAGTTCCCGGTGGTGGTGCTGACCGGCATCAACTCCCAGGGGAACCGACAGGGCGAGCCGGTTCTTTTTGACCGTGCCAGCGGCAGTGTCGAGGTGGGTTTTGGCCAGAGGGAAGACCGCTTCTGCACGCCGGGGTTCGAGGACTTGAAGGACCGGGAAGACATGATGTCCGCGGCGGAGGACGTGCGCCTGATGTACGTCGCCGCCACCCGGGCCCGCGACCACCTGGTCCTGAGCCTGCGTCGCGGTTCCGGGACCTCGGGCGAAAATACCCGCGCCGGCTCCATCTCCCGCTACCTCGCCGATGCCGCCCACCTGTGGGAGCCCGTAACCCTGACCGGCCCGGGTTTGGCGGAGGAACCGCAAGGAGATGACGACTCAGCCAGCCATCCCGAGAACGCCGAGCCCGACCACTCCATCGAGGCCTGGGAGCGCTGGCAGCGGGATCGGGCGGAGCTGGTGGAGTCCCTGTCCCGGCCCTCGTATGCCGCCGCTACAGGCTTGCACGGCCCCGGGGAAGAGGAAAAGCCGGAGGGAGAAACGGCGGAGGAGCCCTGGAAGAGGGGCCGGGCCGGCACTTCCGTGGGCCGGGCCGTCCACGCCGTCCTCCAGTCCATCGACCTGTCCACCGGCGAGGGTCTGGAGGAGAGGGCCCACGCCCAGGCGGTGGCCGAAGGCATCCCCGGACGCGAGGGCGACGTCGTCCGCCTGGCCCGCGTCGCCGTGGAGAGTCCCATCGTGGAGCGGGCGGTGGCTTCCGGGAGAATGTGGCGGGAGGTCCCCGTGGCGACACCCATCGGTCAAGGGTCCCTGCAGGGTTTCATCGACCTGCTGTTCGAGGAACCCGACGGGCTGGTGGTGGTCGATTATAAGACCGACTCCATATCCGCCGAGGGGGCGGGGGAAGCCGTGGCCCGGTACCGGCTGCAGGGTGGGGCCTACGCTCACGCCGTCGGTGAAATCACGGGCAAGCCGGTCAAGGAGGTGGTCTTCCTCTACCTCCAGCCGCAAAGCGAAGTGCGCCTGGAGGACCTGTCCCAGGCCATGCGGGAAGCCGTGGACTCGGCGGAGCAGGTGCTGGGCGGCGGAAGGTAGTCCCGCAGCTCGCGGGAAGAGACGCGTCTGTCCAACCCGGGCCTTTTAATTTTGGGAATTATATGCTTGTGCGCCTGGTGCCAGCGGCATAATCCAGCTGACTCACGGACGCAAGTTGGACGCCTGCTCCGGTTAGGAGGGAGGCGGGTGCTTCCACGAACAGGAGAATGACGTGTTTGGGATACATTTTACTTTCCCTATCTCCATTGGCTGGAGGCGAAACTCACCTACAACTCATCTTGTCCGTCGCGACTTTGGGAACCCTGATAATTGGTGGACTGCTATAACTTTATGTGGGTTGTTCATGCGGGATTTATCTCCAGAAAATCACTACAAGACCATCAATCCCAATGCCACTTCTTGTAAGAAGTGCAAGAAGGAAATCAAGCCATATCTGAAATTTCTAGCTAAACAAGGAGGTGAATAGAGAACAGAACTTTAAGCTCTGTTGACAGGCACTCCTAGCTCCAAGTCCTGGACAAATCGGAGTCGTGGGTACACAGGTATGTAATTCCCTTAATTTTCCCTTCCCCCTTGACGGGGGAAGAGCCTGCCCCCGCGTAGGCGGGGGTTAGTATGGGGGTGACGCTCTCGCTGTTTGAAGCTATCCCCTCACACTAACCCTCTCCCACCAGGGGAGAGGGAACTTTGCAATCGTCCCAGCTTCCGGCGTGGTTGTGTTGACCGCTCAACCAGGTTGGGTTAGATTCAACGCCAGAACAGGCGGACGGAGCCGGGTCCCGCAGCACAACCAGCCTGGGGCTGTTGTGGGCAAATTCCAGCCCGCCTGTGGCGCATCAAGTCAACCCTGGAACCCGCTGATGGAGGAAAAGTGCCATGCCGTTCTACGAAAGAGGCTCCACCCGCATCTACTACGAAGAGGTCGGTTCGGGATTCCCCCTGCTGATTGTTCCCGGCGGCGGACTGAATTCCACCGTCGCCTCGCTGGACCAGTCCTGCCCCTTCAACCCCATGAAGACCTTCGGGGACGACTTCCGCTGCATCGCCGCCGACCTGCGCAATGCCAACGGGGGGCAGTCCAGCGGCCCGCTGGAGACCGACCGGCCCTGGGACGCCTATTCCGACGACCAGCTGGGGTTGATGGACCACCTCGGCATCGACCGGTGCGGGGTGATTGGCTTCTGCATCGGCGGCCCGATGATTCACAACCTGCTCCGGTTGGCCCCGGAGCGCTTTGTGGCCGCCGCGCTGATGCAGCCCAGCGGGTTCCGCCCGGAGATGCCCGACCTCTTCTACCAGAACAACACGGCAGGATGGGCTCCCACCCTCTGCCAGAACCGTCCCGACATCACCATGGAAATGGTGCATGACTTCCTGACCAATATGTACACCAACCGGGCCGACTTCGTGTTCACCACCACCCGAGAATACGTGAGCAACCTGCAGGTCCCGCTGCTGATAGCGCCCGACGACGTTCCGGCCCACCCCTACGCCCGCGCCATGGAGGTGGCCGAGCTGGCCCCCAACGCCGAGGTGACCATCTATCCCTGGAAGGACTCCCAGGAGCACATCGACGAGGTGGTCGCCCACGCCCGGCGCTTCCTCAAGTCCCACGTCCCCGCAACCGCGACGGCCTGACGACTCCCTGCCTGCCCCAAGCTTATCAAGGCCCCGCCAGCTTCCACCGGGATGAATGGAAGCGGCGGGGCCTCAGAGTTTCAGTTGCGGGTTGCGGCTCAGGGACCGGGCCGCCCGCTTAATCTGGACAGGTTGGGGTCGCGCGACCCTTAGAACAACCTCTTAACTGACCGGCAATTCCCGCCCCGAATCCGACGCCTCCTTGATGGTATCCAGGAAGCGGTGCAAGTCTACCGCCGTGTCGAAGGTCGGCAGCCGGTTCTCCCCGGTACGGATGGCCTCGGCGAACAGCGCATACATCTGCCCGACGTTGAAGGGGTCGCCCTTGGGGAAGTCGGCGGGCACGTAGACAAAGCGGCCGGGTATCTCCAGGTCCTCCAGTTGATGGCTCCTCTGCGTCCCCTGCACCCGCAGCATCTCGCCGCGCTGGGAAGAGACGCTCCCCGTGACGATCAGGCTGCCCTCCCGCCCGTAGATCTCCATCCGGTACCCGCTGCCGGCCCAGGGGGCCGCGCCGACGTGGACCGATGCCGCCGCGCCGCTCTCCAGCTGCCCGGTCACCCGCACGTTGTCCGGCGAGGTGACATCCACGAACTCCTCGGTGTCGGTCTGGTACCATTGCTTCGCTTGGGTGGTGACCATGCAGGACACCCGGGAGAAGTCGCCCGCGACGAACCGCAAAGCGTCGATAACATGCCCGTTGGCGATGGTCAGGGTGTTGGCCCCCATGCTGGCGTCGCGCTGCCAGGTGCGGCTGGATGGGCGTTCCAGCGTGCCGTCGCGCATGGTGACCAGACTGCACGAGAGCACCTCGCCCACATACCCGGATTCAAGCAGTTCCTTGACGTAGAGCAAGGCGGGACTGACCCGGGACTGGAGACCAACGGCGGTCTGGACGCCCTTGTCCCTGGCCAGGGCTGCCAGCTCCTCGGCCTCGGCGGTGTTCCGGCCCAGGGGCCACTCGGTGTAGACGTGCTTGCCGGCTTCGATGGCGGCTTTCGTTGGCTCGTAGTGGGATGGCACCCGCACCACCACGGCCACCGCGTCGATCTCCGGCGATGCTGCCATATCCCGGAAATCATGGAAGGCGAGCTTCGCTCCAAAGGCTTGTCGTGCCTCCTCGGCGCTCTCGGGACGGGTGGTGCAGACCGCGGTAAACTCGACATCCGGGCTGGCCAGCAGGGCCGGGAAATGCGATTGAGAGGCCCAGGTGGAATTTACGTTAGCTCCCACGAATCCGAGGCGAACTTTCTCGGCCATTACACGCGCTCCTTGTTAATAAGAGGGATTGCCCTGCCCCGCGCTCCAGAACTATGCCGGGGTGCGACAAACTGCGACATTTGAGCGTGGAGACGAGGAAGAGTTATCCACATTCGTCCCGCAGATGTCCGGGTTTTCCTCACGAATGTCGCGGTTTGGGCAGCTTTTGTCAGGTTTTGTCGCACCGGTACCGGCCGGAGCCAGGGGAAAAAATATGTGTCCTATTTCGTCCCAAACTGTCCCATTTCCCGCCAACCGGCGCCGGCCGACGGTGACTCTCCGACAGTTATGTTATCGGACGGCCATCGCTCGGGGCAAGCGGCAAGTGTCAGTGAACCGATGTCTCCCTAGCGCAGGGACCGGCCGGGTGCGGGACGGTTATAATCTCCGTGACCACCCCAGCCGGCCCAGCGCCTTCCACCCTCTCCATCTCAAGCCCCGCCCGAGGCTTCCTGCGATGAACCATGTCAGCGTGATTCCCCACCGGTACACGAGGAACACCTTCGACTCGTCCCGATATCGTGGGCTTCAAGCAACACCCCCGCCGGAGGCGGTCATTGAAGTCTGCACCGATGGACTGGTGCTGGACCTCTCGGGCGTCGTGCTGGATGGAGAAGGGGTCGGCGGTGTGGGGGTCTGGATTCACGACTGCCGCGACGTGACGATTGCCAACGGGATAATCATCGGATTTCACTACGGCATCCGCGCTGAAAACGTCAGCAACCTGACCATCCGGGGCTGCGTTGCTTCGGACAACGCCAACCCTCGGGACGCGGGCTGGCTCCCGGATGCGGAGGCTCCGGTGGAGGAGGGATTCGGCGGCGGGATTTATCTCCGCCAGGTCCGCAACAGCGTCGTGGAGAGCAACCAGGTCAACAACAACTTCAACGGCATCAGCCTGGTGCGGTCGGAACACAACGTCATCCGGGGGAATCACGCATCGTATTGCCGGAACGTCGGGATATACCTGCTGGCATCCAGCCATAACGAGGTGCTGGACAACCTGGCCGAGCACTGCATCCGCTACACCGGCCGCTTCTGGTGCGACACCGCCGACTCCGCCGGGATACTCCTGGAGGCTGGCTCCCACCACAACCGGATCACCGGCAACTCCCTGCGTTACAGCGGTGACGGGTTCTTCATCCGGGGAAGCAACCGGGAGCCCTCCAACCACAACCTGGTCTCCGGCAACGACGGCAGCTACTCGCCCAACAACGCCTTCGAGGCCGGGTTCTCCTCGGGCAACGTCTTTGAGGACAACATCGCCAGCTTTTCCAACTACGGGTTCTGGCTGGGGTGTTCAACTAACACCACGGTCAAGGGGAACGAAATCAAGGCGTGCCGGTTCGACGGAATCGCCATCGAGCACGGGCAGGACAACCGCATTGACGGCAACCTTCTCGACGCCAACCGCAACGGCATCCGCCTCTGGAGCAATCCCTTGCCGGAGGGACAGGCGGGCGGGGCAGGACCCCGCCGGACCTACCACGTTTCGGGGAACCGGATCACGAACTCACGGGACTGCGGGATATCAGCGACCGAAGACCACGACATCAATCTCAAGGAAAACGATATCCTGGGCAATCCCAGGGACTACCGGCGCTTGCCCATCTAGTCCGGTCCGCCTCTGTCGGTCGTCGGGCAGATAGGGCCACGGCGCCCCTGGAAGATCGGCCCTTCCGACAACTGCCGGCCCTTGAGCGCAACCTTGCAATCTCCCTGCCTCATTCAGGGGGTCTGGGGGAGCATCCCCCAGCGTATCCCGTTATCTCCCCCGCCAGGACACCAAAAGGACACCAACATATGGGTGCCAGAGCACCAACATTCAGGTGCCACAGCACCACAATTCAGGTGCAAAAACCTGGCCGTTTCTCCCTGTCCCCCGGCGCCGCCCGGACTACTGACGCTCGGCCCCTTCCCAACCCCAATGTCCCCGCGTTAACATATCCTCTGGGGCGTCATAAACCCGGCCCCGCCGGCCGGATGCGACAGAATGCAGCAAATTGCGACACATAAGAACTTCTGGCCCATCAATCGCCCGTCCGCCCCAGCCGGCTGGGGCAATCCGGGCCTTGACCACGCTGGGCGCCGCCGCTGGCATGGGCAAGCCCGTCGCCGTTTAAAACGTACGCTCAAATTTCCTGTCCCCCGGAGACCGATTGATGACCAGCAGTGACCCTGGCGCCCGCCGCCATACCTTCGATTCCTGGGATGCCGCCCAGGAGTTTTACTTGGACAACGGCCTCAGCGACGGTCTGCCGGTGTTCCCTCCGACGCCGGACAAGGTGCAGGCGATGCTGGACTTCGCCGGATTGGCTCCAGACGCCTTGGTGGGTACAGAGACCATCCGGGGGAAGCGGTTCACCGCCGGGAAGCTGGCGGTGAATGCGGTCATGGCGGGCTGCCGGCCAGAGTATTTTCCGGTGGTGGTTGCAACCATCGCCGCCGCCTGCGAGCGGCCCTACAACCTCCACGCCAGCAGCACCTCCACCAACGGGGTGACCATCATGCCCCTGGTGAGCGGGCCCTACGCCGAGGAAATCGGCATGAACTCGGGCGTCGAGCTGATGGGCAATGGGAACCGGGCCAACGCCACCATCGGGCGGGCCGTCAACCTGGTGAAGACCAATTTCTACGGCTCGGTCGCCCAGGAGATGGACAACAGCACCTTCGGCCATCCCGGCAAGTTCAGCTTCTGTTTCGCCGAGAACACCGCCGTCAGTCCCTGGCCATCCCTGGCGGAGGATATGGGTTTCGGCGCTGGCTCCAGCACCGTTACCGCCGTGGCGGCCAACTCTCCGCTGCAGGTCAGCATCTACGGGGACAAGAAGCCGGAAACCTTCCTGACCCAGACCGCCCATGCCATGCTGGCCCTGGGTCCGTCGGTGTCCGAGGTCGTGGTGGTTATCAGCCCGGAGCTGATGGCCTACGTGGGGGAGGCCGGTTGGAGCCGGGCGCAGGTGCAGGAGTTCCTCTTCCAGAAGACGCACCGGCCTGTCCGGGAGTGGGTGGCCTGGAAGCGCCTGGACCATCCCGGCCCCGATGAAGACTTGGGACTGGTGCGAGGGTGTTTCGCCGACCCCGGCCGCATCGTCGTGGTCCCCGGCGGCGGAATGGCCGGCGCGTTCATCGACATAATATCCTCGTGGGGCAGCAGCCGGTCAGTGACCAGGCAGATTCAAGCCCCCCGCGCGTCCGGCTAGGGACATGCCAGCGAGCGCGGACGGTTAGTAATCCAGGAGGTAAGGTATGACCACTTCCCAGCCAATCGTGACCCTTGACCCCCGGGACGAAGGCAGCCCCGGGCCGGCGGCGCTGGCTCCCCGGCCCGCCAGCCTGGACGGGAAAACGCTGGGGCTGTTTTCCAACAACAAGCCGCACTCCGAGGAACTGTTGCGGATGATTGCGGACGTCATTGCCGAGCGTTACCAGATCAAGGGCGTCGTGGAGCACAACAAGGGAGGCCACCAGTGGCCGGCCCAGCCCTCCGATTTGCAGGCCCTGGCCCGGGAGTGTGACGTGGCGATTCACGCCACGGCGGAATGAGGTTCCTGCACCGCGTGCAGTGTGCACGACGCAATGGAAACCGAGCTGCTGGGAATCCCGTCCACCGTCCTGACCACCATTCCCTTCGTGAGCCAGGCCCGCACCATGTCCCGGATGCGGGGCGATCCGGCCTATGGCCTTGCCATCATTGACCACCCCATTGTGACCCTGACCCATGAGGAACTGCTGGAGCGCGCCCGCACCGCCGCGGAGCAGGTTATTCAACACTTGGTGGACCGCTAGAGTCGCCGGAGCGCGGCCGCTCTACCCGGCCTGATTGCCCGGCCCTTTTGTTTGTTGGCCGGGCCGATGGGCGCCGCAACCAGCTTGTTCCGTCAGGCCGGGCTTGTTTCCGGGACGGGTTCCGCGGTCCGCTTCAGCATGGGCGTGACGATAGCCAACGGGACGATCATTACCATTGCCAGTGCGGCGTTGAGCCCGATGGCGAAGGTGATGCTCACGGCGTTGCCGATGGCCCCGATCTCCAGCGGCCCCACCATCTGGGCCGCGCCGTTGGTCAGGCTGTTGACGCCGACAATCCGGCCCCTGATTTCCGCCGGGGATGCCAGCAGGAGCATCGTGCTCTGCATGGTGCTGAATCCGGCGTGGGCCACTCCCGCCAGCAGCAGCAAGACGAAGGAAAGGGCGAAGAAGGGCGACAACGCTACCGCCAGCACCATGAACGCCATCACCAGCGAACCGGCGACGAACAGGCGGCCGTGGTGGCGGATGTTCGCCTTCAGCGAAATGATGGTGGCTCCCAACAGGTTGCCCATCCCTTCGCTGGATGTCAGCAGTCCGATCAGCACCGGCCCGACCAGCAAATGGTCGCTGGCGATTACCGGAATGAACTCTTGGATCCGCAGCACCATTGCGTTCATGACGATGGAAATGAGCAGCACGCCGAGGACCGTTCGGTTGACCAGCGAGTAGCTGATCCCCTCCTGCAGGCTTTGCCAGACCGCCGGATGTCCAGCGGCGCCCACGCTTCGGTGGGGCAGCCTCAACTGGATGAGCAGGAACAGGGAAGCCAGGTCGAGGGCGGCCAGGAAAACGTAAGTGCCGGTGAAACCGGCCGCCGCAATCAACACCCCGGCCGCCAAGGGCCCGGCGATTTTGCCGATGGTGGAAGTCATGGATTCCAGGGCCATCGCGCTGGCGATCCGCCCCGGGCCCACCAGGTCGAACATGGCGGTCCGGCGGGATGGGTCCTCCAGCACCTTGGCGAGTCCCTGGAAGAAGACTACGACGAAGACATGCCAGGGCCGCAGGGCGTCCATGAAGAGCAGCACCAGTATTGTCCCCGCCACCGCCATATACGCCGCGTGGGCGCTGACCATTATCACTCGCCGGTCCAGGCGGTCGGCGATGACGCCGGCAAACAGGGACAGCACGGGGCGGGGAGCGTTGAGGAAGACTGCCAGCAGGCCCAGTTGGAAATAGGAACCGGTGATGTCCCGGATCAGGAGGATGAGAACCAGGAGCTCCATCCGGCGGGAGGCCTCGTGCAGCACCCGGGAACCCCAGAGTATTCGGAAGTCCCGGTTCTGCAGGACCGCCAGGGCCGGGACGCTGGAAGGCCGCCCCCAATTTAACCGGATGGATCTCAACCCAGGGATCTCAATCTTCAGGGCGTCGCTAGGTCTGTTTCGCCGCCGTTCCGGCCCGTTTCTCCTTTTCGCGGAAATGGGGTATGACGTATTCGCCAAAGAGGCGGAGGGTCTTCAATGCCTCTTCATGCGTAGTCGGCCCCTGCTGGATGTTGCACATCACCCCGTCCACGCCCAGCGCCTCGTACTTCTCCAGCGTTTCGATGCAGGTGTCCGGGTTGCCGATGCAGAACCCGCCGCGCTTTTCCAGGAACTCCTCGGGGCTGATGGCGTCCTCCTGCCCGGCGGGACGGTATCCGCCTCCCGGAACGTATACCTGGTAGTCCACCGGCACCGCGCCGGCGTCCACCCCTTCCCACTCGCGCTTCTGGCGGGAACTGCTGGTGTTCCGGGCCCAGGCCCCGATCTGGCCGCCCCTTTCCAGGGCGAGCTCATCGGTCTCGTCGCAGTGGGTCATTATGGAGACCATTACTCCGTCGTTGACGAAGGAGCCGACCGGCCTGGCGCCCTGAATGGCTTCCTTGTAGCTGGCGATGGACCGGGCCGTCTTGTCCAGCCCGCCCATGGAGTTGAGGAGACAACCCAGGCCCATCTGCCCCGCTATCTCGAAAGTGTCCTCCTGGGTACAGGCCACCCAGATTGGCGGATGGGGGTCCTGGACCGGCTTGGGCACCACCTCCCGGGGCGGAATCTGGTAATACTCGCCGTCGTGGGAAAACTCCTTCTCGGTCCACATCTTGGGGATGATGGACAGGGACTCGATCATGCGGCCCCGGGCGTCCTCCAGGCCGACGCCGAAGGGGGATAGCTGCCACAGGTTCTTGGTGCGTCCGGCGCCGAAATCAATGCGGCCGTTGCTGAGGATGTCCATGGTGGCTATCTGGGACGCCAGCCGCAGCGGATGATGCACCGGCACCAGCGCCACCCCGAATCCCAGGCGCATGGTGGAGGTCCGCTGGCTCAACGCGGTCAGGGTAATTTCCGGAGTGCTGCTGAAGGACCAGTCGGGAACAAAGTGATGCTCGACGAACCAGGCGTTGTCGAAGCCCATCTGTTCCGCGTAGACCACCTCATCGACCGACTCCCACAGGCGCTGGGCCTCATTCTTGGAAGTGCGGAGTTCGTCGGTCTGCACCAGGTAAAACAGTCCAAATTTCATTGAAAGACCCCCTTCCGCCGGATTTTCGCCTCCCAGCCAGCATAGCGCCAGCGAAACACGGCGAGGACACTATAAGCGTCCTTGAGCGAATCGTCCATTGAAGGTCTTTCTAGACAACCGCGAAATTCTCCTTTTTGTCCTTTGTCCCTGACTTTGTCGTTTCCGGTAAACCGGTTCAGTCCTGGGGATGGAGGTGGACGGGGTTAGCCTCGCCTCTGACCGCGGTTATCATGCCCTCGCGGACGAGGCCGATATTCTGGCGGATGAGGTTCCAGTCTCCGCTCATGATGGTCAAGACGGTGACATCGTATCGGCCGAGGTTCTGCTCGTAACGCATGCCCTGGTCGCATGTAATGAGCATGTCGTAGCCGTGGCTGGCTGCCGATTCCAGAAGGTCGCCGTTTTCCAGCCTGCTCCAGCCCAGGTAGCCAGCGGTGTGAACCTCGTGGCCGGGCAGCACGTTGCGCAGGCCCTGGGGTGCGTTATGGTCTAGGAGTATTTTCACCCCTGGGCTTCCCCTGTGCTCCTGTCCTTTTCCAGCATGTGAGCGACGTGGGCCAGAACGGCCTTGACCTGCTCCTCGCTGACACCCTCGAACCACCGGCTGACTTCCTGGATGGTGGCGCCGGCCGCGAGGTTTTCGAAGATGACATACAGGGGGAGGCGGGTGTCCCCCAGGGTCCATGCGCCGTGCACGCGGCGGGGGTTGCGCTCTACTACGGGGCAGTCTTCCCAGCCCAGCGGGTTGTCTCCGGTCCTTTCCTGCGCTTTCACTGCTGTCTCCCATCGGGTGGCGAGGTTTGTCATCCCATTTTACCCACTCTACCCCATGGAAAGTGTCCTGTGACGACTATCTGGGGATTCCTGCTTGTGGAGTTTCGCAGTTCTCTTTTTTCTGCAAGGTCAGTGCCCTCCGCCGACGCCGGCCCGCTCCTCCGCTGGTTGCCCCGGTACCCAACCGGGAGGGGGCTTGGGCTTGGGAATCGTCCAGTACAACACCGCGGAGGCCACGTACGCGCCGGAGAACACCCAGAGGACCAGGTCGTAGCTGCCGGTCTGGTCAAAGACCCGTCCGGTAAACACCGGCGCGGCCATCGGCAGAAAGCTGCTGATCAGGCCCATCCAGCCCCGCAGCGTCGCGAAGTTGCGGCGGCCGAAGAGGTCTCCCACCATGGCGTTGGCGGTGGAGTTGACGCTGTCCGCCGTGCCGAACAGGAACACGAAGAGGGTCAGTTCCCACCACCGGCCGCTGCTGAAGGCCAGCATCCCCATCCCCACTATTCCCAGCGATACTCCCAGTGACGCCACTTTCTGGCGGGACCAGAGGTCCCCCATCCAGCCCATGAGGAGGCGCATCGCCATGATGGTGAACAGCATGAACACGATGTAAAACGTGGTGTCCTCTTCCTGGACTCCTTTCCAGACCAGCACCGGCACCAAGTGGACGAATATCCCGCCGTGGCCCACGTTGCGGAAGCTGTGCGCCATGGCGAACATCCAGAACGCCGGGGTCCTGGCGGCCTGCCTTACCGTGTATTCGAACCCGGATGTCGCCCGGGAAACGCTGCGGCCGGCGGGACCGCCGTGGCTCCGTCTCGGCCTCTCCCCGTCGGGCAGCAGCCCCATGCTTTCCGGCGACCGCTTCACCACCAGGGCCAGGGGAATGACTATCAACCATATCGCCAGGCCCGACATCAGGGCGGCGGTACGCCAGCCCATGGAGAACACCACAAAGGCCACCAGCGGCGTGATTACCAGGCCTCCCACCGCGCTGCCGGTGGAGACGAAGGACATCGCCAGGCCCTTCCTGCGGATGAACCAGGTGTTGATGGAGGCGAGCATGGCGTGGTTGTATCCGGCCTTGAACCCCACCGACAGGACGCAGACGAACACCAGCAGGAAAATGATGTAGCTGTGGGTGAAGGAAAGGAGCACGAACCCCAACCCGGACAAAAACCCACCGGCGACCACCATGCTTCTCGGCCCGAATCGGTCGATCAGGTAGCCCACAATGGGGCCTTCAAAGGCTCCTTCCAGCTTGGCGAGGGAAAAGGGCAGGGACGCGGCGGCCCGGGAAATCTCCAGGTCCCGGGTGATGGGCAGGAAATAGAAGAGAAAGCCCTCGTTGAAGGTGCCTCCCTTGAGCGCGTCCTGGATGGCGCCGGCGATGGCAATCCACCAGCCGTAGAAGACCTTCTTGCGCTGCTCGAGAAGCCGTGTCAGGGACGAATCCGTCATCGCCGCCTATCTTATACCAATCGAGGGGATGTCGTGACGGGGACTGCGTTGGGGGATGCATCCCCCAAACCCCCTGGAAGAGGGGGATGTCCAGGGTTGGCACCGCTGCAAGGAACCCCTCGTCAAAGGTTCCTCCCTTCACCGCGTCCTGGACCGCTCCAGCGATGGCGATCCACCACCCGTAGAACACTCTCTTGCGCCGTTCCAGCAGGCGGGTCAGGGGAGAGTTGGGCATAGCCGCCCCATCTTATACCAATGCAGGGGAAGAGGCCGGAGGGAAACACCCCGGGAGCAGGTTGCGGCAAAGCGAACAGGGCCGGGACTGCGGGGTTGCGATTCGATAACGCCGGGGCCTGTCCAATCGTGAATCGGACTGGCGACGGGGCCTGATGAACGGATTAGCTTGCGGCAACTGGCTGGTGACTTTAAGATAGGCCAACAGTCCCACGTGATCCGATAAGAACAGCAGCGAGGAGGCAGCCATGGCCGAACAACTGCAGCGCCCCAAGGACAAGGCGGAAATCTACTGGTTTTCCGAGCAGCCCTACGGGCACATCACCAACCAGGACCTGGAACAGTACGAATCCGGCCGCCTGGGGTTTCCCAACACCTACTTCGACCCGGAAAAGGCCCACGTCCTTTACAACCAATACCACGAGCAGTACGCGCTGGCCGACGAGGCCGGGTTCGACGGCATTATGAGCAACGAGCACCACGCCTCGTACTGGTGCATGAAGCCGTCGGTGAACCTGGATGCGGCAGTTATCAGCAAGCTGACCAAGCGGGTCAAGATAGCCATCCTGGGCAACGTCATCGCCGTCAACGACCCCATCCGCATGGCCGAGGAAATAGCGATGCTGGACTGCTACTCCGGCGGCCGCATCATTTCCGGCTTTGTGCGGGGTACCGCGGTGGAGACTCTGCAGGCAGGTATCGCCCCGCCGGAGAACCGGGCGCGGTTTGAGGAAGCCCACGACCTGATTATCAAGTGCTGGACTGAGCCAGGCCCCTTCCGGTACGAGGGCCAGTACTACAAATACCGGGCGATAAATCCCTGGGTGCTTCCCGTGCAGAAACCCCACCCCGACATCTGGTTCCCGGGCACGGGCAGCCCGGAGAGCGTGGTCTGGGCCGCCAAGCACCGCCACCCCTACATGAACCTGGGCGCCCTGGTGGACACCACCGAGTGGCTGCGGCAGGTCTACATCGACACCGCGAAGGATGAGGGCTACCAGGCCGGGCCGGAGCACTTCGGCTACCTCCTGCGCTGCCTCGTCGCCGATACCGACGAGAAGGCCATTGAGATCGGCCGCGAGTTCATGTGGACCATCGAGCACCGGCAGCGGGGGCCGATGGAGCACAACGACCCGCCCGGCTACCAGTCCCGGGAGGCGGTCCAGGTGAAGGCCCAGCGCCCCACCGGCAACGTGGCCGGTGCGGGCGGCCTGGGAGTGGGCCTCAGCTACGAGCAGCTGCAGGGCGTGAACAACATCATCGTCGGCAGCCCGGAGACGGTCACCCGCAAGCTCACCGAGGTTATCGAGCGGCTCAGTCCCGGGTACGTGCACATCTATGGCAACGAGGGCCACATGGACCACAAGGACGTGATGCGCTCCATCGAGCTCCTGGGCCAGGAGGTCATTCCCGCCCTCCACGAGGTCAAGCTCCAGCCCTACGAGTAGACAACCAGACGGAGGTGCCGGCTCTTTATGGCGGTCCGGCGCCTCTCAGGACATTTGAAGGGAGAGTTGCATGGAGGTCGGATACCAGGTTGGCCAAGTGGTTTTGCGGGACACCGTTCCGCTGCATAAGCAGTGGCAAGACCACTTGGAACAGTTTCGGGCATCCCGTGACGCCGGATTCGACATCTACTGCTGGGCCCATCACTACCTCATCGATCCCTTTCAACATTTTCAACCCTTTCCGGCCCTGGCGCGGTTGGCCGCTGAGCCCGGTAACATGAAGCTGGCCACTTCGGTCCTCCTGCTACCCCTGCTCAACCCGGTGGATGTAGCGGAGCAGGTGGCCACCCTCGACCACATCTCGGAAGGACGCTTCATCCTCGGGCTGGGACTGGGTTACCGACCCGAGGAAAGCGAAGCCTTCAACACCAGGATGGCCGACCGCGCCGCCCGCAACTCCGAAGCGCTGTCCCTCATGATCAGGTTGTGGACCGAGGATCAGGTCACTCACCATGGCCGCTTCTTTCACGTCAGCGACGCGCGACCCACTGCCCGTCCCTACCAGATTCCTCATCCCCCAATCTGGCTGGCCGCCATGAGCGACCCGGCCGTGCGGCGGGTTGGTCGCGAGGGACATACGTTATTCGTAGGACCGGCCCAACCCTTTGAGACCATCCAGAGACAAATCGACTTGTACCACCAGACTTTGGAGGATCACGGGCATCCACGCCCGGAGGAAATGGTGGTCGTCAGGGAATTTTTTTGCGGGCGGACCCGGGACGAGGCGTTGGAATCGGCCCGGCGCGGATTTGAGACTAAATACCGCGTTTACGATGAACACGGGTTCCAGGGTACCGACGAAGAACTGACCAGGAAGATATCGGGGGACCTGGAAGGCCTTATGGATGACACCTTTATCGTCGGCAGTCCTTCCGAATGTGTCGAACAGATTGCCCGGTACCGCCAACTCGGGTTCACTCAAATCTCGATACGGCTGTTTTACCCGGAGATGGCGCAGAGAGAAGTCCTCGATCACATTGAACTGGTGGGCAGGGAGGTACTCCCCGCCGTGCACGAACTTTGATGACGGGGCCTTGCGGGTGGATTCCCAACAGCCCCGTTTGAAGGAGGACCCATGAAGCTCGGCCTGTTCATGATGCCGTCCCACCCTCCGGAGCGGGACATCTATGATTCCCACCAGTGGGACCTGGACTACCTGGAGCTGGTCGACGGGCTGGGTTACGACGAGGCTTGGATTGGCGAGCATTTCACCGCTCCTTGGGAGCCGATTCCGGCCCCGGATTTGATGATCGCCCAGGCCTTGCAGCGCACCAGCCGCATCAGGCTGGGCTCGGGAGTCCATCTCCTGCCCTACCACCACCCGGCGGAACTGGCCCACCGGGTGGCCTACCTGGACCACATTGCCCAGGGACGGTTCATGTTCGGCGTCGGCTCCAGCGGTCTGCCCAGCGACTGGGCCCTGTTCGACGTTGACGGCAACAACGGCCAGCACCGGGATATGACCCGCGAGTCGCTGGACATCATCCTGAAAATCTGGCAGGCGGAAGGCCCCCTGGAGTACAAGGGAGAGTTCTGGAACGTCAACGTGCCCGACGAGATGTACGGCGTGCTGCGTCCCTTCCTCACCACCTACCAGAAGCCCCACCCGCCCATCGCGGTGGCGTCGGCCAGCTACCGATCTCCCACCCTGGTCATCGCCGGGGAGCGGGGGTTTATCCCCATGAGCCTGGCGTTGAATACGGACTACTGCCGCAGCCACTGGGAGGCCATCGAGGAAGGTGCGAACAAAGCGGGGAAGACTCCTTCACGGAAGGAATGGCGTCTGGTCCGCGACGTCTACGTGGCCGACACCGACGAAGAGGCGAGGGAAGCGGCGGTCGGCGGCATGACCGCTAGGGTATGGCGGGACTACCTGCTCCGCATTTTCAGGGAATTCGACCTGATCCACGTATTTAAAGACGACCCGGACGTTCCCGACGAGGATGTCACGCCGGAATACATGGCCGACCACATGTGGCTGGTGGGTTCGCCCGATACCGTCGCCGCCAAGATTCGGAGGCTGTACGAGAACGTGGGCGGGTTCGGCGGCCTGCTCGTCCTGGTCTACGACCACTGGCAGAACCAGGAGGGGTGGGAGAAGTCCACCCGCCTGCTGGCGGAAGAGGTGATGCCCCGGGTGGCTGACCTGGTGCCCGCCTAGCCGCCGGGGAAAGTGCCCCGCGATCACCAACATTATCAAGGGAGGGTTTCAGCCATGACCACCGTGGGCGCCGGAAAGTACACATACGAACTGGTGGATAACTGGGCCAGGCTTCCCGAAGGCTGGGTCCTGGGCCAGACCGCCATTGTCACCGATTCAGAAGATAGGGTCTACCTGTTCAACCGCAGCGACCACCCGCTGATCGTCCTGGACCGGGACGGCAATTACCTGGCCTCCTGGGGTGAGGGTGTCCTGACTGACGCCCACGGCATGTTCATCGACGCCGAAGACAACCTCTACCTGCCCGTGAAGAACAACCACGTTGTCCTCAAGTACACCCGGGAAGGCGACCTGCTTCTAAGCATGGGCGTCCGGGACCAGCCCTCGGACACCGGCTGGTCCGGCAGCTACTCCGACACCGTGCTGCGTGCCGCCGGCCCCTTCCACTGTCCTACGGACGTTGGGCTGGATGCCCGGGGAGACATGTACATTTCCGACGGTTACGGGAATGCCAGGGTCCACAAGTTCACTGCTGGCGGCGACCCCCTCTTCTCCTGGGGAGCTCCCGGAAAGACGGGGGAGGGAGAGTTCCACGTTCCCCACGGGGTCTGGGTGCACACCGACGGAAGGGTCTTCGTGGCCGACCGCGAGAACGACCGCATCCAAATTTTCTCCCCCGACGGGACTTTCCTGGAGCAGTGGACTGATTTCGCCCGCCCCTGCGACATCTACGTTGACGGGGACGACACGATGTTCGTCGTTGAACTGGACGGCTTCGTCAGCATCGTCACCATCGAAGGGAAGCTGATCACCCGCTGGGACCCGCCGACCGAAGGGCCCCACGGCACCGGCGCCCACGCCCTGTGGCTGGACTCCCGGGGAGACATCTACGTCAACCGCAACCTGGAAGGCCAGCGTCTGCTCAAGTACCGGCGTGTTGCCTGAACCGTCCGCCCTGCTACAACGCACTGTCCGGGCAACGTCGTGCCCGGGCGGCCGCATTTGAATCCCTGAAGATGCATTGACGTCCACGATGCGTCGGCCCACGGGACCAGGGTAGGGATGGACGGGGACTATTGACATGCCTAGCCAACGTTCAGGCGGGCACCGGCACCGGTCCCCCGGGCAATCGGGGTGCCCCAGCACCGGGGACTATTCACTTCGCTAAACCACGGGGATGAACCATCGTCAACCATTTGGGTGGGATGGGGCCGGATCCGGCCCCATCCCTTCTGCTCATTGTACGCGCCTCTTTGTCTCGAAGATGCCGCCCGAACCGGCGGCTGGTAGAATAATCGGCAGGATTCGGAAGGGCCATGAGTTTCGTTGGACAGGATGATGACGGCACTAGCGAGGTCATATAGGGGTTGGCAAATCGGGGGAGCCATTGAAGTCGGGTTCGACGAAAAAGAGGCGAAGCGCCGGATAAGCGCCGGTGAGATTCTGGCCCCAGCCGCCGGATTTTTTATAGGTGGCGGAGCGGCGGCCACCGCCACCGGCTTGGGGGCCGTGGGTCTGGCTTTCGGAGGCGGTGCAATTGGTATCGGGGCAGCGACTGCGGTAGCCGCCCCCGCTGTTGCCGCCAGTGCTGTCGGATACGGTATCTACCGGGGAATCCGCGAGATCGGCCGGTGGAACCGCGAACAGACCCTTCGCGGCTTGATCCATTATTTCCGAGACACCCAGCAGCACCAAATGGTGGACCGGATATTCCACTTGGAGGGCAAGGGCGCTTTGGAGGACGGCCGGAAGCCTCCGACCAACGCGAGCGCGAAAGCGGCTTTGCGGTTGTTGGCGCAGACCGAGAGCGACGCCCTCATGGGCTTGGTTTGGTTCGCCCATGGGCGAGTTCGTGGTCACTTACGACCTCGAAGACGCACGGTGGGCATACGTGCGATTGATCGGTGAAGGGAAGTTCAGTGGCAGCGGCCTCGACACGACGGGCCGGGAGTTTCAGGCGGATGACCTGAACAGCTTAGACCTTTTGATTCGCATATTGGGTCGGGAAGGGTTCTTGCGCGAGCGCGACACAGGAGACGAGAAGGACTGACGCGCCGATGAAGAGGAACATCGTCATCTGCTGCGACGGAACGGCGGCCGAATACGGCACCGACGACGTGAACACCAACGTCGTCCGGCTGTTCGAGCGTCTCGGTCCCGACAGCGACTGCCAAATCTCTTATTACGACCCCGGCGTCGGCACGTACAGCCGCAGTTCAACTTTCACCGGTCGGACATTGGAAAACTTGAGCGGCATGGCGTGGGGAACCGGCGTAACGGCCAAGACGCACTCCGCCTACCGATACCTAATGGACGAATACGAACCCGGCGACCGGATTTTCCTCTTTGGTTACAGCCGGGGAGCCTACACCGTCCGGCTCTTGGCGGCGATGTTGAACCGTGTGGGGCTTCTCACCCGGGGCAGCAACCACCTGATCCCCTATGCCTCCCGGCTGGCGAGGTCGCCGTCGCGGCAGGTCTCCGCCAACTTCAGGGACAGCTTCAGCCGCATATGCCGACCGCTCCTCGTGGGAGTCTGGGACACCGTCGCGTCGGTCGGCTGGGGGCCTACCCGCGACTACTACCTCAACCAGCCCCTAAGCTCGGATGTACGGTATGGATACCAAGCCCTCGCCGTCGATGAACGCCGACGGCAGTTCCGGCCCGCCATCTGGGACGAGTCCAATGTCGGCAACCAGACCATCGAGCAGGTCTGGTTCCCTGGCTACCACGCCGACGTAGGCGGCCAACACTCCAACCGCCGTATATCCGACCTATCGCTGGTCTGGATGATCACTCGGGCCAAGGCGCAAGGACTGATCACGAAGGACGCTTGGATTATGGACTTGAATCCCGACGCGCTGGGGGAGGTGCAGCCGTCTCACCGTTATATCTGGCGGCTGCCCGGGCTGACCAAGCCGCGCGAGATTCCCCCGGGTTCCCTGATCCACGAGAGCGTCTTTAAGCGGATAGCGGCCATCCCGTCCTACCAACCCCGAATCCCCGACCACTACACGGAAGTCGCCTAAGACAAGCGCCTGCCGTGATATTCCTCGAACCTTAGACGTCGTTGCGTCAGCGATTCTCCTTCGTATGTCCAAGCGGAGTATGGGTCGTTCCATACCACGTTGTATATTTGGTTGATCGCTTCAGTAGGTGATTTGACCTGGCCGTCGTGGAAGACGAGCGGCGGGTAAAGCTGCACCACCACGCAGGTTTCCTCTGGGTTGTCACCCACGTACAAAACATCGCCAAGCCGGATGCCGATTTTTTCCAGATCGAGGGGTGGGCGTCGCTGTTCAGTCATTAGTGTGGGCCTCCCGTAGGCATGTCATGGTGATGATTGGGGTTGAGGTGGACCCGGAAATTCGGACAGGTAGCTAAGTGAGAGTCCCGCTCCTAAACTAAGGGCAGCGGTTGCTGTCGTCAAGGAGCAGGAAATGTCGCAAGGACGCAGGAAACACAGCCCAGCTTTCAAGGCCAAGGTGGCGCTGGAGGCGCTGAAGGGCCAGGAAACGGTGGCCCAGCTGGCCGCCAGGTATGAGGTTCACCCGGGCCAGATCAGGCCTGGAAGAAAGCACTCACCGAGGGCGCCTCCGGGGTCTTCGGCAACGGCAAGGAGCAGAAGTCCCGGAACGAGGCCGCCCTGATCGCCCGCCTGTACCAGGAGATCGGCCGGCTGAAGGTGGAGCGGGATTTCTTGGCGGAGAGGTCCGGTCCATGAGTCCGGCCCGGCGGCGGCAGATGGTGGACCGGCAGCACCCCTCTCTGTCCCTGGTGCGCCAGTGCGCTTTGCTGGGCATCAGCCGTTCCAGCCTCTACTACCGGCCCCGGGCTGCCTCGCCAGAGGACCTGTCCCTGATGGGGGAGATTGACCGGCAGTACTTGGAGACGCCCTTCTTTGGGTCCAGGCGGATGAAGGCCTGGCTGGATCGGCGTGGGGTAGGGGTGAGCCGGAAGCGGGTGCAGCGCCCGTGCCCCAAGACCTGCCGAAGCGGAGGGAGCGAGCGGCGGCGGGCTGAGGAGGGCTTTTGAGAAACAGCGGGCCATGGGGCTGCGGGCCATCTACCGGCGGCCTGGCACCAGCCGAAGGTCGCCGGAGCACCCGGTCTATCCCTACCTGCTGCGTAATGTCAGAATCACCCGGCCCAACCAGGTATGGGCGGCGGACATCACCTACCTCCCCATGGCCCGGGGGTTCCTGTACCTGGTGGCGGTGATGGACTGGCACAGCCGGTACGTGCTGGCCTGGCGGCTGTCCAACACCCTGGAGGCGGGCTTCTGCGCCGAGGCGCTGGAGGAGGCCCTGGGCCAGGGCCGGCCCGAGGTGTTCAATACCGACCAGGGGAGCCAGTTCACCAGCCTGGAGTTCACCCAGGTGCTGCAGGACCGGGGCGTGAGGATCAGCATGGACGGCCAGGGGCGGTACCAGGACAACATCTTCGTGGAGCGGCTGTGGCGGACGGTGAAGTACGAGGAGGTGTAACTGAAAGCCTACGCCAGCGTCCTGGAGGCCCAGCGGGGACTGGAAGACTATTTCCGGTTCTACAATGGGCTCAGGCCCCACCAGGCCCTGGGCTACCGGACTCCGGCCAAGGTGTTCCATGGGGAGCAGAAAGCCGTAGCAGAGGAGTCTGATGCAAGGAGGTATTCACCGGAAAAGGGGACCCAAGCACTGGCGGGAGAACCGGGATTCTCACTTAATTCGGCCCTGATCCTGTCCAAATAATGGGTTCCACCTCAGCCCGCATAGCGAGCGACGAAATAACAGGGGTGATATTCATCCCACCTTCGTGAGCAACGTCACAGTGGAAACCTTGTGTAACGCTCTCGCCCTGCAAACAAACACATGGACTGAAGCCGCAACGGCCTGGCATGACTACGGAGACCTGAGAGCGCTGTTCACACAGAACGCCAGAGAAAGATGGTCAACAAACGACGCACGACTTAGAGGTTTGAAACGGTCATCACATGGGCGCGATTTCGTTACTTCTACAATGTACGTGGAAGGAGTGCCAACTGTTGACGTTGATTGCACGCGTCTACGTGACATTTTGAAAGCCGTCAACAGCACGAGGTCTCCAAGATTACAGATCGCAGTCGGTCGGTGGATGGCATCCAACCATCCCGGGCGCAACTTGGGCGACCAGTTCATAGATCTGCGCACCGCTTTGGAAGCGTTATATTTGCACAACGGGAGCAATTCCGAAATGAGCTTCAGGTTAGCTCTAAACGGCGCATGGCATCTGGGGGTGGACTTCCCTGATAGAGAGCGCATTTTTCGACAGTTGCGCGAGGTATATAACATCGCGTCCAAAATTGTACACGCAGGGCGCTTTGACCCTTCGGACAATCGGCAACTCCACAGCGATGCCCGGGACTTGTGCCGTAGGGGAATACTCAAAATGTTCGCTTCCGGTCAGCCCGATGATTGGACGAGCGTTGTCTTGGGATGTGACACTCATGCCTGATGCCCCTTGCTGTGCTGTCTCACTCTCTCCTATTGCTAGTTCACCACTATGACAATCCACCAGTTTGGCAGTCAGTCAGAGTCGGAAAATCCCACCCCCGATGGGCGGGATTTTTGCACCTTACTACCTCAATGCCCGTGCCCCTGCCGCCGGGGCACCCGCCGAAACATCACCAATTTGGATGGGTTTCCGGGGGAACACGGTCGTGGGTTAGGGGATACCTCCGGGAACGCCCGAATGCCGGGATTATTGCGAAATTTGGGGGCCAAGCCCCCGGGGGCGGGAGGCTAGACTTGTCAATAGTTCCCGGATGGACAGACATGGTCCTATCACGATTCAAGGGTTGTCAATGGGAGTTATATACACGGCGGTGCAGCACATGCATGGTGGTGTTTTCCAAGTGCGATAACCCGGCCGTTGCCCCCGGGCAGGACCAGCTTTCCGCCGGCGACATCAACTCACCATTCTCAAGTGGAAGGCCAACGTCGCCGACGTAGGGCCAAACGGCGAGAACTACGACGGCATCCTCCATCTCGGCTTCCAGGTCCACAGTCTGGAAGAGACCGGCGCACGACTCCAGCAGATTTACGCCCAGGAGATCGTCCGCCAGACGTCGGTGGGACTGGCGCAGAGCGGTAACCCGGCACATGATCAGGGATGGACAACGCTGCCGTCCATCCTGCCTCCTTCCACGGGCCGGTTTCCGGTCAGCAACCGCATTGATTGCGTGAGGTGAGCGTTATGTAAGCAACTTGTGGAACCCACATCCGGCGACGGGAACGCAGGGGTCCACAAGTTCACCGCCGGTGGCGAACTGCTCTTTTCATGAGGCACCCGCGCTAGTCATCCGGCGCTTCTTCTATGGCGGGAGGAAGTGCGTAAGCAGATACTCTTGGGGAAATATCTAGTTTTTCCGGACCTTTGAAGCCACCTTCGCTTCCTGTTAGCAACCGAGTAAATTCCCGGCCCTGCGGCGCAAGGCGACTATCAAAAGACCCGATGGATCTATTGTAGGCTGATACAGCCTGTTCCAGTTCTTTCCCGACGCTCTGGTAGTAGCCGATGAAGGTCATCATGCGCTTGTGCATTTCTTCACCAGCCTTTTTGATTTCAGCAGCGTCTGCTGCTAACCGATGCTGCTGCCAACCATTGGCTACCGCCCACAGCATCGAAATCAACGAAGATGGCGTAGCAATGGCAACGCGCTTGGACATTGCGTATTCGACAAGGCTGGGGTTGGAACTCAACGCCGCTGCCAAGAATTGGTCGCCTGGCACGAACATCACCACGAAGTCCAGGTATCCTTCACTGTCTGCACCGTACTTCCTGCTGACCAAGCTGTCGATCTGGTTCTTCATCGCCTGAGCGTGTCGGGACAGTGACGAATTGGCCGATTCTTCATCCTCGGCCTGCTGTGCGTCCATGTAGGCAAGGGTAGAGGCTTTGGCGTCAACAATAATCGAGCGGCCCTCAGGGAGGTTGACAATCAAGTCGGGGCGGCCTTGGGAGCCATTAATGGATTCCTGCTCAACGAAATCGCAGTAGTCAGCCATGCCAGCCAGTTCGACCACTCTCCGCAGTTGCATTTCGCCCCACCTGCCCACTTGTCTGTTATCAGTCAGGGCAGAGGAGAGCTTGGTGGTTTCCGCTATCAGGGAACGGTTCTGGTTCATCAGCGATTCAATTTGCGGGTTGAGCTTGCCGTAGTTTTCGGATAACGGTTTGACCAATTCCTGGAATTGAGTATGGCGTTGCTGGAACTCGCCTTTGGCGGATTCCAGAGTCTTACCCATATTTTCCTTAGCCAGTTCCAAGAACTGTTCACTGTTAGTGGCTAGAGCGCGGTTAGCCGTAGTCTGGAAAGTCTCAGTTAGCTGAGAGTAGTTTTCCGTCAGGGGCTTGACCAGTTCCTGAAATTGCTGGTGGCGCTCGTTGAACTCACCTTTCACCGACTCTATCGTCTTTCCGATATTTTCTTGGGCCAACTCCAGAAACTGTTGGTTATTGCGTTGCATGGCCTCGGACGCGGTCAGCTTGGCGGTCTCGCTGAACTGTGCCTTGGCTGTCTCCAACAGTTCTTGGGCTGTAGTAACCTGTTCCAACTGTCCATTTAAGCGAGCAATTTCCGCATCTTTCCCGGACAACTCTTGCTGGTGTGACAGATTCAGGCTAGCGTTTTTTGCGTCGTTCTCCTGCTGGATTGACGCGATGGTAGTGGCCTGTGCGTTGCGCTGTCGTGCCAGTTCACTGCCGCTACGCGCCCCGCGAATGGCCCAACAAGCGGCCCCACCCACAATGATGCCAATGATGACTCCGATTATCTCCATCCGTGAGCCCTCTCAGCCAATCTGTCGATCCGATTGTTCCGCCGATGCTATCACACCGTGCACCCCCATCCAAACTGTCGGCGGTATCAGGGCCACTCTATTCTTCCCTTCCACGCGGGTTTGTTCCCCACCGCCGGTTACGGGGTATAATGGGCCGAACCCAAACTCGGAGGTGTCCCCGTGGCCAAAATCAAGCACGTCGCCATCACCTGCCAGGACCCCGACGCCGTGGCGAAGTTCTACAAGGAAGGCTTCGATCTGGTCGAAGTTGCCCGCAACGACCGGCAGGTCCAGCTTTCCGACGGCGACATCAACCTCACCATTCTGAAGTGGAAGACCAATGATGATGCCGACGTTGGCCCCAACGGCGAGAACTATGACGGCATCCACCATATCGGCTTCCAGGTTGACAGCTTGGAGGAGACGGGCGCGCGTCTCCAGCAGATTGACGGCCAGGAAATTGTCCGCCGCGATGTGGGAGGGACCGGATCCGACCGGCCGCCCCGGGCCGAGGAGAAATGGGCCGGCCCCAACGGGCAGGTGCTCGACATTTCCGAGCCCGGCTGGCTTCACAAGCTGCCTCTGGACTGACGCCATCGTGAATACCCCAGGGATGGGCGGAACGTTGGCCGTCCATCCTGTCCCCTCCCAGGGCCGCTTTCCGGCCGGCAACCGCATTGATTGGGCGAGGTGAGCGTTATGGAAGCAACCTGCGTAACCCACATTGGAATCTGCGTCCGGGACATGGACCGGTCCCTGGCCTTCTACCGGGACATCCTCGGCATGACCGTCCTCGGCGACCGCATGACCGACCCCACCGAAGGGGGACGTCTGCACAACTACCGGCGCGAGCGGCAGGCCCGCCGCTGGGTCAGCCTGGCCTACGGCGACGGCGCCACCCCGACCCTGACGCTCACCAGCCATCCGGGGGATGACCCCGACGGACAGCCCATCAAGCTGGACGAGGTTGGAATCAGCCACATCTCCTTCGGCGTCGCCGACGTCAAGGGTTTGACCCAGGAACTGCTGGACAAGGGGGTGGAGCTGGCCGGTCCCGTCGAGTCCTTCACCGCGCCGGATGGCGACATCCGCAGCATCTACGTTTTCGACCCCGACGGCATCCTCGTTCAGTTCAACACTCCCCATTAAGCTGGCACCCCGGGAAGAAAGGGCGTGGGCGTGCGGGTGAACCGGGCCATCTGGCGATTGGGGCACCGCCTCAGCATGGCGGGCCTGTTGGAAGCCGCCTGAGCTCTCCGGGAGATAGCGGGCCGGGACGCCCCGCCGGATGATGATCGAATCTCCGATGCCCTGGCGCTGCTGGATTCCCTCCCCGACGGCCTGCTGCTAAGAGCGGGATTGGATCGCGGTTCGCTGCAGGACGAACTCGGCGCGGGGCGCCCGGGCGGCTAGTTGCTGATGGGTATGACTGCGCTCACCGGGCTGAGCCGCACGGGAACCTCCACTCCTGCCGGCACCTTTACCGCGATCCGCACTTCATAGCTCACCACTCCCCGTTCCGTGCGCGGTTCATCGGCCAGTTCGGCGACAAATCCCTGGAATCGCCGGTCGGGGACCGACTCGATGGTGACCCGGGCGGGGCTGTCCACCCGGACGTAGGGGACGTCGTTGGCGCCGATAATTCCGTCGATCGCCACGTCGGACGGATCGGTAATCTCCAGCACCCTTGAGTCCTCCGTCACCAGGTCTCCCGCCGCCACGTTGACCAGGGAAACGATGCCGGAAATGGGGGCGTGAAGCTCCAGCTCCCCCATCTCCTCGTGGATTTCGCCGATGCGGGTTTGCACCGTCACCAGCGTGTCCTCCAGCACCTCGATCTCCAGGAGTTCCGGCTCCTCGTTCAGGTCCTCCCGCCTCTCCCGGGCCAGCTCCACATCCCGGCGCATAACCGCCAGGAGGGCCTCGTCGGGGCCTTCCCGCAGCTCAGCCAGGTCGTGCTCGGCCTGGGTCAGGGCCACTCTGGCGGCATCCACCGCCGCCGACAGCCGCCGGAAGCCCAGGTCCTCCTCCACGAAGGTCTCCAACTCGTCCAGATCCTCCCTGGCCTGGTCCATCTGGGACTGCAGCAGGACTAGCTGGGACTCTCCCTCCTCCACCTCGAGCTGCCGGCTGGACTCCAGGTCGTTCAGGGCGTTCTCCCTGGAAAGCAAATCGACCTCGGCTTCATGAAGGAGGGTCTTCAGCCGGTTAAGGATGTCCAGGTCGATGGGCTTGCGGTTGTCGTAGTCCGGGATGGGGTCCCGCAGGAAGGCGGTCACGTTGTCATCGGCCACTTCGACGGCCACCTCGGCCTGCTGGAAAGCTACCCGCGCCTTCGCCTCCCGGTCCTGGTAGTCCAGGTTGATGTTGTCCAGCCGCATCTGGACCTGCTCCATGCTCAGTTCCAGAGAGGTTATCCGGGCCTTGAGGGCCGCGATGTCCAGACCGCGCTGCCGCCGGTCCCGCAGGAAGTCCTCGTCGTAGTCGGACAGGGCGTCCTCGGCGCTGGCAACCGCGAGTTCCGCGTTGGTCCTTGCCGTCTCGGCGTTGACGATGAGTTGGGAATGGTCGTACAGGTAGTCGGTGATACGCTCCTCGGCGTCGGCAATCTCCTGCTCCGCCTTGACTATATCGCGTTGCCGCTGGGCATCTTCTAGCGGGAACAGCTCGTACTTCAGTCGCGCCCGGTCCAGGGCTTCGTTGGTCTGGTCCACCTTCAGGACCGCCTCGGACAGTTCCTGCTGGAGGGCGATGGTCACATCCGGGTCGAGCCGCGCCAGCAGCTGTTCCTCTGCCACCCGGTCGCCCTGGGAGACCAGCACCGCGTCCACCTCGCCCGCCGTATCGAAGGACGTCTCCACCCGGCGGGGAAACACCAGGCTTCCGTTTACCACCACTTCCGTCCGGGCTGGAGGAGGGGGGATTGGCGTTGGGGTCTGGGGTACCGCAGTGGGGCCGGACAGGAAGGGCAGTTCGGTGCATCCGACGCTCCCCATGATGGCGGCAACCACCGCGGCTGCCATCCAGGTCTTGGACCAGCTAAACCTCATCTCAGAAAGTTCTCTCTATTTGGTAGTGACCTGCTCGTAGTGGACTAGCTCCATGCGGACACGCTGCCAGCCTATATCCGCGTGTAGACGCAACCGGTCCGCTGACGGGTCCTGGGGCACGGGTCAGGCTCCGGCCCGGATCAACCTGGGCAGGCCCCGCACCAGCCGGACTGTCCGGCCTGGCAGGGAGCCGATCACCTGGAACGCCCAGGGAATACTGGAGTGCATGAAGATGTAGATAACCGGCACCACGATCAGGGTCAGGAAGGTTGAGCTGATCAGTCCCCCGATGACCACCGTCGCCAGCTCCGCGCCGATGATCCCGCCGTCGTCCGGGTCGGAAAGGGCCAGGGGAAGCAGCGCGAAGGTGGTGGTGAAGGCCGTCATCAGGATGGGACGCACCCTAGTCCGTCCCCCTTCCACCAGGGCTTCGTAGACGCCCATGCCCGACTGCCGAAGCTGTTCCACGAAGGTGATGAGGACGATGGCGTTGGTGACCACGACCCCGATCAAAAGAAGCAGCCCCATCAGCGCCGACAGGCTCAGGGTGCGGTCCGTCACCGCCAGGGCCGTCATCGCTCCCACCACCGCCAGGGGAAGACTCAGCACCACCACGAAGGGGTCCCGGAGTGACCCCAGGCTGGCTACCATGACCAGGTACACCAGCACAACGCCGACGCCCATCGCCAGGAAAACGTCCTGGAATCCCTCGTCAATCTGCTCGAAGATTCCGCCGCTCTCGACCTTCACTCCTGGAGGCAAAGCCAGGGCCGCTATGGCCTGGTCCACCTCGGCGCCCACCGCCTGGGTGTCCCTCGCGGTGATCTCCCCGCCGATGCTGGCGGAACGTTCCAGGTCGAAGCGGCTGATGCTGACCGGCCCCTGCCGGATTCCGATCTGGCTGATGGACCCCAGCTTGACCGTCCCCACCGGACCGGAAATCTCCAGGTCCTTCAGTTGGTCCAGGTCCTCGGCGTCCTCCGGTCGGCCGCGCACCACCACATCCAGGGTCTGCCCGTCGATGTCCGCCGTGGTCACCTCGCTGCCGATCATGAACAGGTTGACCTGCCGCCCCACTTCGAAGGCCGACAGCCCATACTCGGCGGCGGCGTAGGGATCGACGTCGATGACCACCTCGTCGCGGGCCACCGACAGGTCGTCGGTCACGTTGGTGACCCCGGGGATCCTTTCGATCCGGGAGACCAGCTCCCGCGTCACCGCTCCGACGCCGGTGAAGTTGCTGCCGGTAACGGTTATCTCCAGTTCGTCGGAGGGAGGCCCGTCGGTTATCTCCGTCACCCGGACCGTCCCGCCTTCTATTTCCGGCATGTCCGCATGCAGCTGGGCCAGCGTGGCGGGAGTCATGTGCTCGGAAAGCCTTACGAAAAAGGCGGAGCGGTGGAATCCCGCGGACTGGTCCGTTCCGATGAATTCCTCGGAGGAACTGCCCAGAGTGGTGTTGTAGACCTCCACCGCCCCGTGGCGGCGGTAGTGCTCCAGCACTTCCTCCACCTTCATCGTTTCGGTGAAGGTGCGGCTCACCGAAGTGCCCACCGGCAATTCCACGTCGATGGTCAGGTACTCGGGGGCCGCCTCCGGGAAGAAGGTCACCGGCACCCGCTGAATCAACAGGACGCTGGACCCGACGATGGCCAAAGCGGCCAGCAGGGTCAACGGCTTCAGCCGGAGGGACCAGACCAGGATGGGAGTGTAGATCATCTGCAACAGGGTGTCCCGCTGCCCGGCCGATTCCTCCGAATCCTGGGGGAAGTCCCCTTCCCGCAGCAGTACCACGCCCAGCACCGGCACCGCGGTCAGCGCCACCAGCGTGGAGGCCAGCAGCGCGAAGCTCACCGACATGGCGAAGGGGGCGAAGAACTCACCCACCAGTCCCTGGATGAACGCCAGCGGTACAAACACCGCCACCGTCGTCAGCGTGGAGGAGATGATGGCGGCTCCCACCTCCCGGGTGGCGTCCAGCGCGGCCGAGACGCGCTCCTCCCCCCGCTGCAGGTGCCGGTACATGTTTTCCAGCACCACGATGCTGTCGTCCACCACCCGTCCCACGGCGATGGCCAAACCGGACAGGCTCATAAAGTTAAGCGACAGCCCGGATGCCCCCATAATCAGTACGCCGGTCATGATGCTCAGCGGGATGGAGACTCCGATGATGGCCGTGGGACGCAGAGTGACCACCGGGCCCTTCAGCAGCCCGGGCCGGAAGTTCAGCAGGAAGATGAAGACGGTGGTGATAGCGAAGGCAAAACCCCAGAATCCTTCCCGCAACAGTCCGGTGAGCTGTTCCTCCACCTCCGGGCCGTCGTTCTGGAGGGTGACGATCTCGATATCCGGCGGCAGGCCCTCGATGCTGTCCAGTGTATCCAGGACGGAAGAGGTCACGTCGACGGTGTTGGCGTCCGGGTCCTTGATGACCAGCAGGTTAAGGCTGGGCTTGCCGTTGGCCCGGGAGATGGTCCTGGACTGGGCCGTGCCGATTTCCACTTCGGCGACGTCCCGCAGAAGCACCCGGCGTTCTCCCCGGTGACTGGCGTGGGCGATGTGGGGGCGCGAGGGTGATTGGACCGATGCGGAGTCTCGCGACCCCGGTTCGAACCCGACGGTCAGGTCCAGAATGTCCGACAGGGCGCCGAACTCGTAGGAGGCCCGCACCGGGTAGATCGCGCCGTTCTGGTAGATCTCCCCGGTGGGGAAACTGGTGTTGTTCCCCTGGATGGCCCCGGTCACCTGGGACATGGTGAGCCCCAGTTCCTGGAGCTTCTCCGTGTCGACGGTTACGGTAATCCGTTCCTCCACCGTGCCGAGGACGTGGATCTCTCCCACGCCGTCGATCCGGTCAATGAACGGAAGGATGTCGTCGTCGAAGATCCGCTGCAGGGAGGGAATGTCCCGGTCTCCGGTGACGCTCAACCGGAGCACCGGGAAGGTGTTGTTGTTGATGCGGCTGATGAAGGGCTTGTCCACCTCGTCGGGGAAGTCGATCCCGTTGATGTTGCTTTCAATCGACCGCTCGGCTTCCTCCATGTCTTCGCCGAATTCGAAGGTGACCAGCACCTGGGAGGTGCTGCCCGACGAGATGGACTGGATATCCTGGACGCCTTCCACCCCCTCGATAGCCTCCTCGATGGGCTCGGTCACGTCCCGCAGAACGGTTTCCGGGTTGGCGTTGGGATAAACGGTGGTAACGGTGATGTTGGGGAACTCAATCTCGGGGAAGAGCTCCCGTTCCAGGTTCTGATAGGTGTAGACCCCGGCCGCCAGCAGGAGGATGACGACCAGCAGGGTGACGGAACGGCGGCGGAGGGCGAGCTGGGTCAGGAAGGTCACGGTTCAGTTTCCCCGGCCGGGGTTGCCGTTGATTCAGGGCAAGGACACACGCAGTCTGAGGGAGGTTGGTGCAGCATGGCGGGAATGGAAGGGGTTAGACGGCAGGCTGTTCGGTCGTGGGTGTATCCCTAAGTTCGTCCACCGCTCCGCAGAGTAGCTCGAATCCCTCCACCACCCGTTGCAGTTGCCCGGCTTCCAGCAGTTCCACCACTTCCAGAATCCTCATTCGGCCGATGCGCCAGAACTGCTCCATCGCGTCCCGGCCCTGGTCCGTAAGCTGGCAGTTGACCACCCGCCGGTCGTCCCGGTCCGGCACCCGCTCCACCAGGGACTTGTCCACCAGCCGGTCCACGATGTTGGTGGTGGCTGACAGGGCGCTCCCCAGAGCGTTGGAGATGTTCCCCATTCGCATGGGCCCCTGGTCCTGGAGCAGCGCCAGGGTCTTGATCTGGGGAATGGTCAGATCCAGCCCTTCCCACTCATCCATGGGACGGCAGTGCATGTGCTGGTTCAGGTGCTCCACCAGCTCCACGAACCGGTCGGTCAATTGTTGCTTGGATTCGCTTTGCATGAACCGTTAATGATTCACACACCATGAATAATTATAGATGTGTGAATTACAGAAAGTCAACGGTGCGTGGGCCGGGGCAGTGCCACATTGCGGTTGGCCCGGCAAGAAAAGAAGGAAAAAGGGAAATGTGGGACATTTGGCCGATTTGAGCACGGAATCCCCCGATTTGCGGGACACAGGCGTGCATTTCGGGGACACATCGGGACGCATTTGGGACGTCAATTGGGACACGTTTGGGACAAAGTGAGACATCTTGGGACATTTTGCGACAGCGCCAGGAGTGGGGGACCGGGAGACGGGAGCGGATTCGGTGGAATCGGACATTGGTGCGGTCTTCTACGGAGGATGGTCCTGCGGCGGGGAGTGTCCGAGGCCGTATATCAAGGTTATGCCGGGCAGGGGCGGGTGTCAACGGCGTTTTGTCAGTAACCGGAGGGGGCCGGAGTGGAGTGTGCCAACGGCTACCCGATAACACCGCCCTCGCGCAGCCGCGCCATCTCACCCTCGTCCATTCCCAGCACGCCTCCGAAAATCTCCTCGTTGTGCTCCCCGTACTTGGGGATAGGCCCCGCCGTGGTGGGAGTCTTGGAGAACTTGATTATGGTAGGGCCAGGAACCAGCATCTGCTTGCCGCCGGGCTTGTCCACGTCGGCCTTCATCATAACCTCCCGCTCCCAGATCTGCTTGTCATCGAGCACTTCGGGGATGCTCATGGCCCTACCGATGGGAATGTCGGCTTCGACCAGAGCCGCTTCCACCTCGGCCACAGTGCGCTCCTCGCACCATTCATGGAGCAGCTCCATCCGGGTCTCCACCTGGGCCGTGGCGAACATGGGAGCGGCAAACTCCGGGTCTTCGGCCAGCTCGTCGAACCCCATCACCCGCAGCATCCTCTCCCACATACCAGCACGGGCCGCGCCGGTGGTGATGTGTCCATCCTTGCACTGGATGAAGGACCCGGTGCGGCGGAAGTCGTTGGTGCCGGTCTCGTAGCACATGGCAAGGGCGACTTCCTCATAGGTGATTCCACCGTCCATCATCGCGACTTCCAGCCACTGGCCCTCGCCCGTGCGGTCGCGGTGGCGCAGGGCGCCCAGGATTCCGATGGTGGCGTGGAGGGCCGCCGTCCGGTCCATGATCGGGCCTTCCGCCATGATGGGTTCCCCGTAGTCCCGACCGGTCTGGTGTCCTATTCCGCTCATCGCCTGGATTATCGGGTCGAAACACTGGCGGTCCCGGTATGGCCCGTACTGGCCGAAGCCAGACACCGAGGCCAGGATGATCCCCGGGTTGACCTTCGCCATCGCATCGTAGCTGAACCCCATCGTCTCCATCGTACCGGGACGGAAGTTCTCCAGCACCACGTCCGACACCTCGACCAGGTCCATGAAAACCTTCTTCCCCTCGTTGTGGCGGGTGTTCAGGGTGATGCTCTTCTTGCCCCGGTTGTAGGCGGCGAACTGCACGCTCATGTCGTCGACGAAGGGCCCGGAGTTGCGCAGGTCGGCCCCCTTGCGCCACTCAATCTTGATGACCTCCGCGCCCATGTCCCGCAGCACCATTCCGCCGCGGGGAGCGGCCTGCCAGCGGGCCAGCTCCAGGATACGGACTCCCTCGAGGACCTGGGGCGCTTGCGCCTGAACCATCAAAGACTCCCTTGACCGCCGGTGGAATGGCGGCCGCAAACAGGCTGGAAAAACCGGGTTCCGGGTGGGACAACGGCCATTGTAGGGACGGCTTCCCCGGCGGTCAACCGCTCGAATTGACAGCCGCCCGGTGCCCAACTACACTCCCCTTGAACTCACCGGACCGACGCCGGAACGACCGCGCGCCGGTCTAATTTCTCCGGTCTGATTCCCCCGGTCAATTATTCGAGGAGGACGGTCAACTTATGCTGAGCGGCAACACGCGGCTGAGGAACATCAACCACATCACCTACAATGTCAAGAATAAAGACGACGCCCTGAAGTGGTACCAGGAGGTCTTGGGTCTGAAGCAGATCCCCAAGATGGTGAACAGCGACCACCTCTACTGGCTCCAGCTTCCCAGCGGAGCCATGGTCCACATCATCGAGAACCCCGACGCTCCGTCGGCGCCTTCTCACCACACCGCCTTCGAGGTCGAGGACATTGACGCCGCCCACACCCAGCTGGAGGGTATGGACATCGAATGCACCGAGATCCAGACCCGCAACGACGGACAGCGGGCCTTCTACCTCAACGATCCCGACGGCAACCGCATCGAAATCTGCACCTACTCGGGGTTCGGCGTGCTGGTCTAAGCCGCCACCCTTAACAGGACGAGCAAACGCAGCGGGGCAGGATAAATTCCTGCCCCGTCTCTTTTCACCCCCGGACCGTCAACCCGTCCAGCAGCCGACGGCTGGCCTGGGCAACTTCAGCCACCGCCGCGTCGAACGCCTCCCGATTAGCTTTGGACGGGACCCGGTAGCCGCTTATCTTCCGGACGAACTGCAACGCCGCCTCGTAGACCTCTTCCTCTGGAACCGAACCCTGCGGGCGGCGCAACGTCTTGATGCTGCGGCACATGCTCCCAAACCTCACTTAACGGAAATTAGACCCTTGGAGCCATTCAGTACGTCAATGCCCCGTCCACGTACAGTATCTCGATGGCCGACCGGGCCGCGTTCTCTACCTGCCCGTGCTGTCCCGGATCAACGCCTTCCAGGAGCCGGCTGATAACCTCTCCGGCAGTCGTGCGCCCGTCCAGCCGGGATGTCAGGACTGCCACCAGATCGCCACACTCCGTTCCCTCCGGCCGGTCCGGCGTGGACAGGACGTATCCCCACCTGAACTTCCCTCCGGCCAGGACGGGCTTGCGCTCCAGCCGTGCCCCATCGACCAACCTGAGGCTCCGCGCCGACAAGTCCGCCGCGCCGACCTCCCTTCGCCGCTGAGACCTTTCCCCCTCGACGCTTCCCAGGCTTTCCACAAACTCCGATGGAAGCTCTCCCTGCTCCAGCACGGCCCGCTCGTAACCGCGGGGCGGCTGGCCCGCCACCGCCCGGATGAAGGCGTTGCGGGGTGAAAGGGATTCGTCTCCCTCCAGTATCCGTCGAGCCTCCCAGAAGTAGGAGTCTGCCGTGCGGTTGCTGGAATAAAACAGGCGCGCCAGCTCGCGGAAGTGGGTGTATTCCTTCAGGTACAATTCCTGGTACACCATTCCCGCGGGACGGGCAATCCCCGGATCCGCCAGCGCCGACATCACCCAGGCAGCCGCCATAACTCCCGACATCAGCGCCAGGTGTACGCCCGAGGAAAAGAGGGGATCGACGAAGCAGGCCGCGTCTCCCGACAGGATGTACCCGTCCCCAACCATGGGACGGCAAACGTAGGACCAGTCCCGCACCACCGTTGGGTCGTCCCGCAAGATCCCGTTGCGCAGCAACTCCGATATGTGCGACGCTTGCCCGACCTGTTCCACCAGGAAATTGCGGGCCCCCACGCGGTTGATCCCTGCCTGCCCGGCAGCGCTGTCCACCACCGCTCCCACGCTGGAGCATCCCCCCGGCAGCGGTATGTTCCACAGCCACCCTTCGGGACAGGCCTCGATAAAGATGTTGTTTTCGTCCGGCGAGGCCAGCCGTTTGCCGCCGTCGAAGTACCCGTACACGGCGAGGTTCTGAAAGAAGGAGTCCCACTCCCGCAGACCCAACTGCCTTCCCACCAGCCCGTTCTGGCCGCTGGCGTCGATGACAACTTCCGCTCCCACGAACCGCTCCTGGCCTCGCTCATCCCGGAAACGCACTCCCGCGGCCCGACCATCCCGGAAGACCACCTCGATGACGTGGTGCCCCTCCCGCACGTCCACGCCCTTCTCCCGGCTGTTGTCCAGGAGAATCTGGTCGAAGGTGGGCCGCCAGACCTGGTAGGCATGGGGATAGGTATGGTTGGTCTCCCGGAAGTACCAGCTCCACGACTGCCGGCTTCTCCCCCACACCATCGTCGCCCCCCACTTGGGCAAGAACCCGGCCTGCTCCACGGCGGGAAGAACCCCCAGCTCCTCCAGCACGGGGATGCTGGCCGGAAGGAGAGATTCTCCCACGTGGGCCCGGGGAAAGCGCTCCCGCTCCAGAAGCAGGACCCGAAGGCCCTGGGATGCCAGCATCGCCGACGCCGCGCTGCCGGCCGGCCCGCCGCCAATAACGATGATGTCGGGGGATGAATTCACTCTTGTTCCGCCCTGCCCGGGTTGGCCGCGGATAAATAGGGGTCCAGAAACTTAGCGGCACCCATCAACTCGAACCCTACGACGTCGAATCCATCCTCTTTCCCGAAATCGGCTATCAAGCTCTCGCTGTGTTCGACAGTAGACGACGTTGCGATCGGCTGACCAGTCCAAATGGCAAGGATGTCAACTTCCGGGTCGCACCTAACCTGCAGGCTCATCGTAAACCCTATTGAACCGGAACGGGGGCGCGGGATACTGCGCCCCCGTTCTGTGTGATTCCTAACCCACGCGGGGCTGAGGGGCGCTACGCCGGGGCCTGCTCCCACATTGCTTCGAGGACGCTGCCCGGGTTCATTGGGAGGCTGTCCAGGCGGACTCCCACCGCGTGCTTGATCGCGTTGGCCACCGCTGCCATGGGAGGCACCAGCGATACCTCGCCGACGCCCCGCACTCCCAGCGGATGCCCGGGGTTGGCAACCTCGACGATGACGGTGTCGATCATCGGCAGGTCCAGGCTGGTGGGCATCCGGTAGTCGAGGAAGCTGGAGTTGAACATCTGGCCTTCGCCGCCGTAGTAGTATTCCTCGTTCAGCGCCCAGCCGATGCCCTGCACCGCGCCGCCCTGGATCTGGCCCTCCACGTAGCTGGGATGGATGGCCTTGCCCGCGTCCTGGAGGGCAGTGTAGCGGAGAATCTCCACCTTGCCAGTGTCCGGGTCCACCTCCACGTCAACGACGTGGAGGCCGAAGGCGTTGCCCACGCCGCCGGGGTTTGCGGTTCCGTGGCCCACCACCGGGCCGCCAGTGCCGTTGAGACGGCGGGCAATCTGCTTGAAGGTCAGCCGCAGTTCCGGGTCTGACTTGTGCTGAAGGTTGCCGTTGACGTACTCCACGGCGTCGGTATCAACGTCCCAGATCTTGGCCGCCCGCTCCACCAGTTGGGTGCGGATGTCCTCGGCGGCCTGGTAGACCGCGGTGCCCATCTTGAAGGTGACGCCGCTGCCGCCGGCGCCGGAGCTGTACCCGATGGAGTCGGTGTCCACGATGGAGGGTTTGACGTCTTCGGCGGGGATGCCCAGCACCTCGGCGATGTGCATCGCCATGGCCGCCCGGCTTCCGCCGATGTCGGGCGAGCCCTCAACCAGGCTGACTGTGCCATCCGGGGCGACGCTGGCGACGGCGCTGGCAGGCCCGGTGCCGTTGAACCACGCTCCCGCGGCCACTCCCCGTCCCCGCCAGGGTCCGGCAATGGGCTCCGCCAGGTGCTGGTGCTGCTGCGCGGCCTGGAGAATTTCCACGAAGCCAATCTTGCGGAAGGTGGGGCCGGTGGGCTGGCGGGAGCCTTCCCTGGCCGCGTTGAGCAGCCGGAATTCCACCGGGTCCATCCCCAGCTGGTCGCAGAGCTCGTCGACGACCTGCTCGGCGGCGAAGGATGCCGGCGGCGAGCCCGGGGCCCGGTAGGCCGCCGACTTCTGGACGTTGGTCAGAACGTCGTATCCCTCGATGAAAGAGTTGGGAATCTCGTAGGGCGCCAGCATGGTCCGGCAGCCCGATGGGACGGGCGAGCCGGGGAAGGCTCCTGCCTCGTAGATGAGGGAGCAGTCCGCCGCCACCAGCTTGCCCTCGTTAGTCGCACCCAGCTTGACCCGGATGTGGGTACCGGAGGTGGGGCCGGTGCCGACGAAGACGTCGATGCGGCTCATTTGCATCTTCACCGGGCGGCCGGTCTTGCGGGAGAGGGTGGCGACCACCGGCTCGATGTAGCAGCCGCCCTGGCCCTTACCCCCGAATCCGCCGCCGATCTCCATGGGGATGACCTTCACCTTGGAGACGGGGAGGCCGAGGATGCGCGCTGTGTGGTCCCGCAGGGCAAAGTGTCCCTGGCTGCTGGCCCAGATGGTAACGCTGTCGTCACTGTTCCACTGGGCGGTGGCCGAGTGGGGCTCGATGTATCCCTGGTGGACCGGCTTGGTGTGGAACTCCTGCTCCACCACCACGTCGGCCTGCTTAAACCCCTCCTCCGGGTCGCCCAGCCGGAACTCGAAATGGTTGGAAACGTTGGTCGGCTTGTCAGTGTCGCCCCAACCGCCGGCCCGCTGGGCCGGGTTCGCCAGGGTGACCAGACGCTCGTGGAGGGCCGGGGCGTCGTCCTTCATCGCAGCGTCGGCGTCCAGAACCGGAGGCAGGACTTCGTAGTCCACCTCGATCAGCTCCATGGCCTGCTCGGCCAGGTGCGGACTGGCGGCGGCGACCGCGGCGATGGCGTGGCCCCGGTAAAGGGCCTTTTCCCGGGCCAGCACGTTACGGCTGTAGAACCCGTAGTTGACGGCGGCGCCTTCTTCCTGCTCCGACAGGTCAGGGGATATGTCCGGCAGGTCGGCGGCGGTCACCACGGCCTCCACCCCGGGCAGGGCCAGGGCCTTGCTGGCGTCGATTCCCCTGATGCGGGCGTGGGCGTGGGGACTGCGGAGCATCTTGGCGTGGAGCATCCCCGGCAGGTGGATGTCAGCGGCGTAGCGCGCACGCCCCATCACCTTGTCCGGCCCGTCGTGGCGCACCGGACGGGTCCCCACCACCTGGTAGTCCTGGGTCGAAATCACCATGTTCGGCTTGTAGTCAAGCATCCTGGACCTCCCTGAGCGTTGTTCAAATGAAAACGGGAACTTTGGCAGCCACCCGCCGACCTATGCGGAGCCCGTCCCGGCCCCGCCGACGGTAGTTTGCCCTAATTTACCACAAAAGCCTTGCCCCTTCTCCCATACGGTATACTGGCTTTGATTTGGTGGGAGTGCGCGGTCAAGCGGAAAGGAAGCTGCAAGTCCATGTTGCTCCAAGTCAAACTTCCCCGATTTCACAGAGGCAGGACAGGAGCAAACCTTGGTCAGCAGGCTATTACTCGGTTCGTACCTGGTTGCCGTCGTAGCACTGGCTTGCGGACCGTCAGCTTCTGAGAACGAAACCGGGATAGACACGGGCGCTTCCGTGCCGCGCTCGGAAGTTGGATCAGCTTTCGCAGAGCTATTGTCATCCGGTCTGTCCGTTGCCGATGTTACCGAGAGGGCTTTGCCCAGCGTGGCGCACGTTGCTGCCGGTTCCGGGGCTGGCACCGGTTTTGTAATTGATAAAGACGGGTTGGTGGTCACCAACAAGCACGTCGTCGGTTCCAACAACGAAGTTTCCGTGGAGTTCGTGTCCGGCGACACATACCGGGGTAATGTGACTTACCGGCACCCCAGCCTCGACCTAGCCTATATCCAACTGAATACCTCGGACTCTTTCCAGCCCATAGCGATCGGTGACTCCGACCAAATACGGGTTGGAGAAGAGGTAATCGCCATCGGATTTCCCCTGAGCAAGTCTCTGGGTCTGGAACCCACGGTCAGCGTCGGGATTGTTTCGTCAAAGCGGAACGGCCATTTGCAAACCGATGCGGCTCTGAACCCGGGGAACAGCGGCGGACCCCTTCTTGATACCCATGGCAATGTCGCCGGAATTATCACTTCCCGGCTGGAGACGGACGACAGCGGAAGACCAATCGCGGGCATCGGTTTCGCCATCCCCATCAACACGGTCAAGGCCAGTATGACAAGCTATGCTTCCAGGGCTGGCAGTGCTTCGTCCACACAGGCCCCGACACCTTTCCCCGCGATTGGCCCGACACCCGATCTGGCAGCTACCAAAGCTGCTATTGACGCCATAGACGCCTACCGGCGCCAGTCGGATCTGGCGACCCGCGCTGCCAGAGAAGCCAAGGAGGAAGCCGAGCGGTATGCTGCCTCGCTGGAAGCCACCCGCATCGCTGAACTCCCCACACCCACGCCGAGACCGACTCCAACGCCCGAACCCACGCCTACTCCGTTGCCAACGCCGACGCCCCATCCCGCAACCTTCTGCCAGGAATGGGAAGCTCTGGTGCTGGAGTGGATTAAGCAGGGCAGAATTTACAAGCAAGGCAATACAGTTGACCCATACGTACCGGATCACCCCCAGTTATCGGCGAAGGAGGCGGATAGGCATTGTCTCACCCGGTTCCCGCTCGGCGTTCTACCTGAAAGCCGCATCTTGGGTGATGTTGTGCCCGGTGCTAGAATCTCCATTAAGGTGGGGAACGGTCCAGAAGAACTCCTGCCAGGCACTTATCAATACGTGCAACAGTCAGGCGACAAGCGCGTGGAGGCGGAGGATTGCCTCCTCATCCTTAATTCTGTTATTGCAGGTAACCCGGTAGACATGCCTTACGGGGAACCATTCACATTTACTTTCCTTACCTACCATGAAGACGTTTCGTTTCATGGGTTTAAGTGTAGCGGCCACTTCTACCGGATCGGCGACTAAAGACATCCACCATCCCTGCTCCTTAAAGACCTATCGACAAGGAGGATTAACTATGTCTAGGGAAGGTTTTGCTGAGGCGGCCCGGAGCTACTTAACAGGTGAAATTGAAAAGGCCCGCTCCGAAAAATCCGAGTTTGCCACCTTTCGGGCGGAAACCGTGCGCGAGCCTGTCCGAGAGATTTTCGGTCAAGAAAGCTGCTACGACATTCAGGACATTTGCCAAGTGTTGAGAACCGCCATTTTTGCGGACAAGGCCCGGGTGGAACCAATGGCTGACAGCGGCGGCGAAAGGCGGGATACAACCTTCCGGTTCAAGATTCTGTATTAAGGGGCTCTGGAAGAATCCCTTCCCCCCCGATGGGTGAAGGTTAGGATTGGGGGTGACAGGCGACCAGGTGTTGTCCTGCCACCCAATCATGGTAGTGGCCCGGTCCAGGGCAGGTTTTTAAGCCAGCGGCGTACCCGGTATGCTGTCATACCGGTCCCACTCGCCAATGACTCTTTCCTCGCGCATCCCCGCGATTTCCTCCTCGGAGTATCCCAGCAGGTCGGTGAGAATGTCCTCGTTGTGCTCGCCCACCCGGGGAGTTGAACCCACCACCGCCGGGGTGCGGCTGAAGTGCCAGAAGTCTCCCGAAACGGCGATGGTGCCGGCCAGGAAGTCGGGGACCTCCTGGTAAGCTCCCCGCTCCCAGGGATGGGGGTCCTCGGCCGCCTGGGCGATGGTGTTGGCCGGCGATGCCACGACGTCGAACTTGGTGAAATGCGCGGCCACCTCCAGCGGAGTCATATCCGAGATGAACTCGGTGATGGCCTGGGCGAGGAGGTCCTTGTTGGCGTTGCGGGCATGGCGGGTGACGAACCGCTCATCCTCTTTCCATTCGGGCTTGTTGATGGCGTCGCAGACCCGGGGCCAGGGCGAGCTGGCCGGCAGGGTGACCAGGACCCAGCCGTCCTTGCAAGGGAAGATCCCGCCTCCGCCGGCGACGCCCGCGTCCACGCCCCGTTCCTGGGTTACCTTGGTGCCGTGGTAGGCGGTGATCGGTATTTCGGTATAGCTGTAGCCGGAATCGGCCAGGCAGACGTCGATGGACTGGCCCTCCCCGGAAACCTCCCGCTCCATCAAGGCGGCCAGGGTGCCGATGGCGGCGTGCAGAGCGGTGGTGCGGTCAATGATGGGGACGCCGGTGCGGATGGGCGGCATATCGCGGGAGCCGGTGGTCATGGTAATGCCGGAGATGGTCTGCCCGATGGGGTCGACGCCGATGCGCTCCGAGTAAGGGCCGAACTGCCCAAAGGCGGAAACGTTGACCATGATTATCTTGGGGTTGAGCTGCTTCAGGGTCTCGTAGTCAAACCCCATGGTCTGAATCGTCCCGGGCCGGAAGTTCTGCAGGAAAACGTCGGAGACTTTCACCAGTTCCCGCAGGACCTCCTTGCCCTTCTCGGTGCGCAAGTCCATGCTCAGGCTCTTTTTCCCGCTGTTGTACTGGACCCAATAGGCGCTTTGCTTGCCGACCCAGGGTTGGCTGTATCGGGTTTCCTCTCCCCCCAGGCGCTCGATCTTGATGACCTCGGCGCCCAGGCGGGCCAGCACCTGGGCACACCTGGGGCCGGCCTGCTGCCGACCCAGGTCCAGGACCCGATAACCTTCCAGCGGCGATTTCCGATTCTGCATGTCATTCGACCTCACTTGAGTATTAAGTGGGACTATACTGCCGCACCGGACGGCAAGCAACTTTGCGGGGCTGCCAGGTCAGATCCCTGAAGGAAATGCGGCGGGAACCGGGGCTTACCGCCGCACTCCACCTCTGCCCACGACCGGCATCTCATCCTGCCGTTGGCCACCCGCGGGACCCCTTTCTTGGAGACCCTCTGCCTCCTGGGGGCGCGGGCGCTCCCCCCGCACCAGGGCCAGAATCATTCCCAGGGTGGTGCAGCAGCCCAGCGCGACGAAGGCCGCCCGCAAGCCAGCTACGAAGGCGTCGGCCACCTGGGGCGAGACCGCATCCAGGCTCGGCTCGACGCCCCGCATTCCCATAACGGTAACGACGATGGTTGTCGCCAGCGCGATGCTGACCACGTTGGCCGAGTTGCGGATGAGCTGGGTCAGGGCCGACACCACTCCGAAGCTGGAACGCTCCACCACGCTGAAGATGGAGCTGTTGTTGGGCGAGTTGAAGAACCCCAGCCCGGTGCTCTGGAGCATCAGCATCGCTACGATGAGGATGACGGGCGACCGCTCAGCGATGGTGCTGGCCAGAATGAACAGCGCCAGCGAGGTGATTGCCAGGCCGCCCACGGTGAAAGTCCGCCAGCCGAACTTGTCCGAAAGCCGCCCGCTGAGCGGGCCGCACACGATCATGCACACCGCGGCGGGAATGAGCAGGAGCCCCACCTCCTTCGGCGTCAGGCCCAGCACCCGCTGCAGGTAGAAGGGCACCATGAACCGCACCGCCGACATTCCGCAGAAGGAAAGCCAACCCGCCGCCACTCCCAGCGCCACCAGCTTCCGGCGGAACAGCCGCAGCTCCAGCATGGGCGACGGCACCCGCAGTTCCCACCACACGAAGGCCACCATCAGGGCCACGACGACGAAGGCTCCGCCAACCACCGCCACCGACGTCCAGCCAAGCTGGTGCCCGTTTCCCACCACCAGCAGGAACAGCAAGAGCATCGCTCCGGATAAAGCCGCCCCCACCCAGTCGAATCCCTTGCTGTTATCCCGTTCATCCTCCTCCGATGGCCGCCGCTCCAGGATAAGGAGCGACGCAATCATGATGAGGATACCGAAGGGGATGTTAATGAAGAAGACCCACCGCCATCCCAATGCGCTCACCAGCAGGCCGCCCAACGCGGGGCCGGCGATGGCGCCGCTGCCGACGACGCTCATGTTGGAACCGAGGGCCTTGCCCCGTTCCCGGGCGGGAAAGGAGGAAATAATCATCGCCATGGCCAGCCCCTGCATCATGGCTGAACCGATGCCCTGCAGGACCCGACCAATGATGAGCATGGCCATGTCCGTCGCCAGGCCGGATACCGCCGACGCAACCAGGTAGATGGCCAGGCCGGATACATAAACCCGCTTGCGGCCCAGCATGTCCCCCAGCCGTCCCATAGGCAGCAGAAGGACGCTGATGGCCAACGCGTAGGCCACCACCACCCACTGCACGGTGGGCAGGTCCGAATCGTAGTAGGCTTCGATATCCGGCAGCGCAATCTGGACGCTGCCGTGGTCGACGACCGAGAAGAAGATCCCGGCTCCGATGGTGGCGAAGACCCACCACTTGTACCGGGGGCTGGTTCCTATGCGCTGCAGCATGACGTCATGGGCGAGTTCCGTGCTGGCCGGACTCGCCGGTTGGAGAAAGTGCCAGGTTCGGGAAACACTGGGCCGGGAGTTGAGGTTGTGCGGACTGGGAAGAGGAAACGCAGAATATGCCTTTGCCCGTGCGCTGATGGTGGTTCCTGAAGCCCGGCACACTATACCACCAACGGGGACACTGGAGGGGGAGACCCGGACCAGCCAGGAATCACCTGGGTGGCCGCCATTCGGTTGACGCTCTCCAAGCCGCCGTTTAACCTAAGGCGTCGCGCCCGATCCCCGTCCCAGGCTACACCCAGCGTTCACTGGATAAAGGTCTTGGCTTTAGCTGATCACAACGAGAAGGCCGTCGCAGAAATTGCCCGCCTGTCCCGGGAAAATTTCGCCGGCCGGGCGGCGGGATATGATGCTGAAGCATCCTTTCCCTTCGAGAACTACGCAGACCTGCGGGAGGCCGGCCTACTTTCCCTGACGGTTCCCAGAGAGCATGGCGGGTGGGGCGCCGATCCGATCACCTACACCCGGTGCCTGCTGGAAATGGCGAAGGGGTGCCCGTCGACGGCGCTGACCTTCAACATGCACGCCAACGTCATTTCTGGATTCATTGATGTCCTGGCCAGCGAGGAACAGAAGCGGCGGTATTTCGCCGAGGTCGTGGAACGAGGTGTGTTGTTCGCCTCGGTCACCAGCGAGCCGGAGTCCAGCTTCCGGGACCGCTTCATCCTCCGCACCAGGGTTGCCAGGGAAAGGGACGGGTTCCGGTTCTCCGGGCTGAAACACTTCTGTTCCCTGGGGGACGCGGCGGACTACTGCTTCGTATCCGGGGTGTTGGACGGGGCGGAATCGGCGCGGGAAGGGCTGCTGGCGGCCCTCATCCCCCGGGACAGCCCGGGAGTACAGGTCGCCGCTCCCTGGAACGCCACTGGGATGCGCGGCACCACCAGCCACACCATGCAGTACGACTGCCTTGTCTCCGAGGAGGCGGTCATCGGGGGGCCAGGGCAGTTCTTCGAGGCCGACTTTTCCGGGTTCGCCCTGGGATATGCCGCCGTTTACCTGGGCATCGCCGAGTGCGCCTACGAGCACATCGTGGAGTACGCCAAGAACCGGGTCATAGCTCCCGCCACCGAGCCCCTGATCCACCATCCTATGACCCAACGTACCATCGGGGAGATGGCCACCAACCTTCGGGCCGGGCGCTTGCTCCTCATGGATGCCGCTGAGGCCAAGGCTTCCGGGGACAAGGATGCCGCGACCATCGCCATCAATCAGGCCAAGTACTTTGCCGGGGAGCTGGGAGTGTCCGTCACCACCCAGGCAATGCGTTTGGCCGGCGGCAGCGGCTTCCTCAAGAGCAGCCCCCTGGAAAGGTGGCACCGGGACTCCCTGGCCGGTCCGGTGATGCCTCCGGCCAACGACCGCTGCCTGGAGACCATCGGGAAGCTCGTCTGCGGTCTCGAAGCCGCAACTTTGGAGATAGAGTAGCCCTAATTATCCCATAGGAGGAGAAGGACATGACCCAGAACAGCCATGCCACCCAGCCCATCGGCACCACCATCCTGGTTGTGATGATGGAAGTGGACCCGGCCGACGACGAAGTGTTCAACAAGTGGTACGACGAGGAGCACCTGCCCGAGCGCATGTCCATCCCCGGGTACATCAGCGCCCGCCGCTTCCGGCTAGAAGATGGCGACGATTTGAACCGGGGCGGAGTTCTCCGCTACCTGTGCATCTGGGAGCTGGAGGACGAAAGCCCACTCCAGTCGCAGATCTACAACGACCAGAACGCCAATCCGACGCCCACCAAGGAAGCGGCAGGCGGGGTGGTCAAGCAGCGGGCCCGCGGCCTGTACCGGCAGATAACCCCCGCCGTCGGGGCCTTCACCGACAAGGCCGGCTACACCTACCCCGACGGGCGGCGGTACGCGGCAGTTTAGGAACCGGAGGGAGTTAAATCCGCGTCAGGCGCAGGACCTCGCCGATGTCCTCGACCTCTTCCAGCTTCCACAGCTTGGCGAGAAGCTCGTCGGTCTGGTCAGGGGATAGCAGGTCCTTGGCCAGCGAGCGGAACTTCTGCTCCACCTCGGCGTCGGTCATCGGATTCTTGTAGTGCCCCTTGTGGTAGGGGACTTCGGCGGAGTAGGTCTGGCCGCCCTTGGTGACCACGTCCACGAAGCAGAGCATCGCTTCGGGGACCCGCCGCTCCGCCTCCTCAGACGCCTCGACCTTGACCCGGCTGGTCAGGTCCAGCAAGCGCTCGTCGAAGATGAACCGGTCGTCGAAGTGCCCCTGGTTCACGTAACCGTGGGTCAGGGCGACGGCGGTGGTGTAGGGCATGGAGTGGTCGGCCGTCTCCCGGGTCTGGGGACGCCATTTCTCGTCGTCGCCGGCCATGATGTCGATGGCTTTCTGGAGGGTGCGGATCTTCACCTCGGCGATGTCGTCCACGTTCACCTGGGGCATCTGGTCCCGGCATTCCAGCGCTCCTTGGACTACTGTCTGAGAGTACTGTCCCAGCGGGAAGCGTTTGATGCTGCACTCGGCAATCTTGAAGGGTTGGCCGTTCCCACCGAAGGCTTCCAGCTCATAGGCTCCCCGGGAAACTCCCCGGAAGAACCCGTACTCGCCCTCGAAGATGGGAGCGGGACCGGTCAGGCCGCGCTGGGCCAGCATGGCGGCGAACACGGCGTTCCGGCTGGCGTTGGCGTAGGCGCAGCCCTTCCAGTGGGACAGGGTCCCCACCCGGGTCTGTCCCAGGGCAACGTTGGGGACGACGGCAAGGTTGACCGTTTGCTCCGTCAGTTCCGGCGACAACCCCAGGGAGCGGGCCGCACCGACAGCGCTGGCGATGCAGCCGTTGGTGACGTGGTCGAACCCCTCGGCCCGGATGGGAGCGGCGTCCCCCAACCGGCAGAACACTTCATAGGCGATGACCGTGGCCGTTATCGCCCGGCGTCCCCCGAGGCCCGCCATTTCGGTGGCCGACAGGACGGCGGCGATGCTGTCGCTGGGGTGGCCGGACTCATTGCTGGTGTAGCCGTCGTTGTAGTCCAGGTACCGAATCATCACCCCGTTGGCGAAGGTTGCCAGATCCGGGCTGCTGGTCTGGCCGCTGCCGATGATGGTGCAGGGATTGGTGCTAGTGACGGTTCCGGCCACGTCCCGGGCAATCTTGCTGGGCTCGCTGGTGTAGCCGCCGATGGCGCAGCCGATGGTGTCGATGATCATCCGCTTGGCCAGATGCACCACGTCGTCGGGATAATGACGGAAATGGGTCGCGGCGGAATATTCGGAAAGACGTTCAGCAATGGTAGGCATTGTTTCGGCTCCTTGATGTAGCATCCCTGGTTCGGTTTCACCGGCCAGCGTAGTCCAATCCCCTGGCCTTGTCTATCCAGCTACCATCTCCAGGAAGTTCCGTAGCAGGTCCTTACCGACCGGGGTCATGATGGACTCGGGGTGGAACTGGACGCCTTCCACGGGATGCTCTTTGTGGCGCAGGCCCATGATCAAGCCGTTGTCCGTCCACGCCGTCACTTCCAGGCATTCCGGGACCGTTTCCGGGTAGACCACCAGGGAGTGGTAGCGGATGGCCTCGAAGGGGTCGGGCAGGCCGTTCAGCACCCCTTTCCCGGTGTGGTGGACCATGGACGTTTTGCCGTGGCGGATCTCCCCGGCCCGGTCCACCGTCGCGCCGTAAACTTCCCCGATGCACTGGTGCCCCAGGCATACTCCCAGCGTGGGAATCTCAGGCCCGAAGCGGCGGATGGCGTCCATCGAGATACCCGCTTCCCTGGGAGTGCATGGTCCCGGCGAGATTATCAACGCCTCCGGGGACATGGCCTCGATGTCCTCTAGGGTAATCTTGTCGTTGCGGACGGTCTCCACCTCGGCGCCCAGTTCGGAAAGGTACTGGTAGAGGTTGTACGTGAAGCTGTCGTAGTTGTCGATGAGGAGGAGCATCAGAGAAGCTCCACGAATTCCAGCCAGTTTCCGTCCGGGTCCTGGGCGTACATCACCTTGCGGAAGAGGTTGCCGTTCTCATCGTAGTTGGGGGCAGGCGGGTTGACCGGGCGGAGCCCCTTCTCGGACTTCTCGGCGTGGAAGGAATCAATGTCCTCAACGTAGAAGGCCAGGTGGGCCGCCCCCAGGTCATTGCGGTTGATGCCACCCGGGCCGCTGGGCGGGTTGATGTACTGGATCAGCTCCAACTGGTGGCCCTCGCCCAGGTCGACGAAAGCGCCCTTGATGTGGGCCCCGTCGAACCCCAGCACCTGGTCGATGAACTCTCCCTGGCGCTCCATCCGCATGGCCACCCGGAACCCCAGGACGTTGGTGTAGAAGTCCACCGCCTCCTCCACGTCGTCCACGATGAACCCGGTGTGAAACATTGACTTGAGCATGGCTGGCCCTCCTAACTTTTCATCGATTCATGCGTCCTGCATCTATTGTGAACCAAGGCTCCAAATTCCTCCATCTCCATCTGACTACCGGCCCCGCATCTTGGACCGTAGACCCGTAGCGCCGTCGCGGTTTCAGTTGGAATCTTGGTTTGTTCAATCCTCTGGCGATGCTTACTTCACGAAGGACACCGGGCGCTTGGTGGGCATTTAGACCCATGATCACCATGAACACGTCGCAACCTTGGATTCTACGGTTGGCTTCCGCGACCCACTCGTGTTGAGGAAGTGCCTCGGTCAACGACATATCCACTATAGAAATTTGTACATTCTCCCTCTCGGTCTGCTCAATGAAATGATCCTTCAAGTCTTCATCGGTATCGTCGAAGCTGATGAATACTCTTCTTCTACGCCTCATTGACATCAAGTTCTCCCCTCGGCAACGTCGATGGCCCGCATCAGCGCGCCGGACTTGTGGATGGTCTCCATGTATTCGTCCTCGGCTACGCTGTCGGCCACGACGCCGCCGCCGGCCTGGACGTACATCATGCCGTCCTTGTAGATCCCTGTCCGCAGCACCAGGGCGGTGTCCATGTTGCCGGAGAAGCTGAAGTAGCCCACCGCACCGCCGTAGGGCCCCCGCTTCTCCCCCTCCACCTCGGCAATTATCTCCATCGCGCGGATTTTCGGTGCCCCCGACACCGTGCCCGCAGGGAAGCAGGAGCGCAGGGCGTCGTAGGGAGTCATGTCCGGCTTCAGCTCTCCCTCGACGTGGGAAACGAGGTGCATGACGTGGGAAAACCGCTCCACCTCCATGAGCTGCGTTACCGACACCGTGCCAGGGACGCTGACGCGCCCGATGTCGTTGCGGCCCAGGTCCACCAGCATGATGTGTTCCGCCCGCTGCTTCTCGCTGGTCTTCAACTCGATCTCGTTGGCCCGGTCCTCCCCGGGAGTCTTTCCCCTCGGCCTCGTCCCGGCGATGGGATGGGTGGCGGCGATGCCGTTCTCCACCTTGACGACGGTCTCGATGGCCGCGCCGACGATCTGGAAACCGTCCAAGTCCAGATAGTACATATACGGAGACGGGTTCACGCTCCGCAGCGCCCGGTAGACCTGGAAGGGGTGGGCGTCCGTCCTCCGGGAGAAACGTTGGGAGTTTACGACCTGGATGATGTCCCCAGCGTAGACGTACTCGATGCACTTCCCGATGACGCCGGCGTACCGCTCCGGGGTGAAGTTGGAGTCCACCGGCGCTCCTGCCGTGGCCCCGAAGTTGCCGTTGTTCAGTTCCGGCGGCAAGGCCAGGGGTTGGGAGAGGCGGTCCACCATCTGGTCAATCCGGGCGGTGGCCTCGGCGTAGGCCTTTTCCACGTCTCCGCAGAGATGGGCATGGCTCACGACCTTGATGTCGTGGCGCAGGTGGTCGAAGATGAGGATGGTCTCCCCGAACATGAACACCGACTCGGGCAGACCCTGGGGATCCTCGGGCATGGGCGGAACCCGCGGCTCGAAGTAGCGGATGGCGTCGTAGGCGACATAGCCCACCGCTCCGCCGTGAAACCCTGGCAGGCCGTCCACGGGGATGAGGTCGTACTGAGCCATCTCCTGCTCTACCAGAGTCAGCGGGTCAACCTCCCCTTCCGGCAGACCCGGTCCCGTCTTGATGACCTTGTAGGGCTCAGTGCCGATGAAGCTGTACCGTCCCAGCCGCTCCCCGCCTTCCACGCTTTCCAGCAGGTAGGAGTAGGGGCCGCGGGCCACCTTGAGATAAGCGGACACCGGCGTTTCCAGGTCGGCGTTGATGGAGCGGTAGACCGGCACCAGGTTGCCATGGCCGGCCATGGCTTTGACTTCTTCTAGGGATGGGTAGTACATCAGGTTTAGCTCAGCTCCTCTAGCGTCTGGTCAAAACTAATGGATTCAGGACTTGGTGCAAATCCGACCTTCTTCCTTGAGTTCCCTCCGAATTTCCTCATACGCAAGAAAGTCCTCAGCTTCTGCCCTTGCCTTGTCCAAGGCCAGCGCATCTTCCAAGTCTTCCAGGTGTTCCACCAAGCGATCAAAGGCTTCGACAGGAAGCACTACTGCTGTCTTCTTGCCGTCACCGCCGACGATGTATTGGACGGATGTCCGCTCCATGATTCCCCTCTACAAAAAGATAGCCCCGTCCACAAGGGACGGGGCTATCCGTGTTGCCACCCTCTTTGCCGACTTGCTCCTGAGCGTAGACGGAGCGCCGTCAGCTTCTCAACCGGCGGAGAGGCCCTGGGTCTACCTGGCCTCTGTGCCGCGGGACCTTAACGCGGCCCAAGCGTCCCGGCCTACTGGGGTGGATGGGTGCTTTCAGAAAACCCAATCCACCGGTTCAACCTGCGGCTCCGGGGTCCATTCCCTCTTCCGCGCCTGGCGCCGGCTCTCACCTTACCCGGCTCTCTGTGCCTCGCTGGAAGAGCTACTACTCCCCATCGCAGCCTTTGCAAATTCAAATGTCGGGTTCGAGTATAGGAGCGCGTTTCCGGCAGTGTCAACAAAGGAAACCGGGTGGTTTCCCAGGATTGGCACTTCTCCTAGACGTTGATGTTCCGGTCCTGTAGCTTCTCGTCGTTCACTACCTCGTAAATCTCCAGCTCGTAGGATGTGAGAAGCTCCTGCATCTTGGCGTTGTTGGTGCGGACGGCTTCCGGGATCTTCTGCCGCCAGTTGGGGGCGATGCTGTCCTGGGTCCACTCGGCGTAGGCCACGTCGACGCTGCCCGCCAGACCGGGCCCGCCCACGGAGATGGTGGCCTTGGGTCGGCCGTTCTCCTCATAGGCAGCGCAAATCTTGGAAAGGTACGCGGCGACTTCCCAAGCCCGCCCGGGCTGGGTCCTGGCAATCCTTCTCAGCAAATACATTCGTTTGACCTCCAATCGGTGTTAGCGGGTTTCTATGAGAGTCGCCGCCTCCGCAAGCTGTTTACAAGGCAACTTGTCCAAGGCTCGCTGGGCAGCTCCGCCTGCCTCCACATTATAGGCTCCGGCCATTATTCAGCCAACAGTGGCCACCCGCTTAGCTAAGGTGTCAGCAGAATCTTTCCGGTGGTCATCCGGCCCTCCAGCTGGCGGTGGGCCTCGGCAGCTTCGGACAAAGGGAGCTCCAGGCCGATGTGCAGCTTCAGTTCGCCGGACTGTACCCAGCACAGGCACTCATCCGCCCGCTGGAGCAGTTCGTCCCGGGTCGCCGTGTAGTCTCCCAGGCCGGGACGGGTCAGGAAAAGCGACCCGTTCCGCAGCACGCCCGAGTCGATGGGCCCGACCGGGCCGCTGGCCTGGCCGTAGAATACCATGTGACCCCGGCGCCCCAGACACTTGATGCTGTTGTCGAAGGTGGTGCGCCCCACCGCGTCGAAGACGATGCGGATGCCATCCCCGCCCGTGGCCTTCCTGACCTCCTCAGCGAAGTCCGCTTCGGTGTAGTTGATGGTCACGTCGGCTCCGGCGTCCCGAGCCAACTGGGCCTTGTCCTCAGTGGAAACGGTGGTGAAGACGTGGACTCCTGCCTTCTTCAGCATCTGGATGAGGAGCAGCCCGACGCCGCCTGCTCCGGCGTGGACCAGAGCCGAGTCCCCGGGATTTAGACGGGTGATGCCGAAGGTGAGGAAGTGGGCGGTCATGGCTTGCAGCATAGTAGCCGCCCCGGTGGCGAACTCCACGCCATCCGGCAGCTGCACCAGCAGCCACGACGGAACGACGGCCTCCTCGGAATATGAGCCGGTGTGCATGGCGTAGGCCACCCGGTCGCCCACCGCCACCTCGGTCACGCCCTCGCCCACCGCCTTCACCACTCCCGCCGCCTCCCGACCCGGCGTCCAGGGCAGGCTGGGCGGAGGGTTGGTCCCTTTCCGGCTGGAGACGTCGGTGTAGTTGACCCCAATGGAGCGGATGTCCAGCAGCGCCTCGCCGGGGCCGGGGGATGCTTCGGGGACGTCCTCGTACTTCAGGACTTCCGGGCCGCCGATTTCGTGGGCTCTGACCGCTTTCATCACATATCCTCCCGGTTGTGGTAGATGGGGGACTTCGTTGGGACTCCCGGCGCTGGGACAAAAGGGGGCTGGACTGGCTATCCTCCCAGAACAGAGGCCATGCCGGTGACGTTGACGATTTCTTCCAACCCCCGGAAGCTGTCGATGGCCTCTTCAATGTGGTCGGCAGGAAGGATGTACCGGGAGCAGTACAGGAACTTGGCGTCCATTTCCTCCCGGTCCAGGGGAAGCTGCGGGTATCCCCGCGCGTACTCGGCCCGGTGCCTAAGGACGCGCCCGTCGGCCAACTCCACCGCCACCGTGCTCGGGTTAGGGATCAACTGGGTGGCTGTCTCAGAAGCTTCCACCGTGACCCGGTCCATGGCCTGCCGCACATCCGAGTCCTGCACCGCGAGGTCGGAGAAATGGTCGATAAGGGGGTGTCCGTGGAGGAGGGTAGCCGCCGCTATGTAGCTGAGGCACGCCTTGGCCTCGGCCCCGTCGGCCGGAGTGGGATAGGGCAGCGCAGCCAAAGCTTCCTGGGTTACGCTCACGTGAACCGACGCAACATCGGAAGCCTGGATCTGGTACTGCTGCATCAACTGGAGCAAGGCCTCCACAGTAGTATGGCTGGCGGTCGCGCAGGGATAGAACTTCATCGTGACGCCGGGGTCCATGATGTGGTAGGGATTGCCCAAACCGCTGAAGAACCGGTCCGACCTTTCGGAATCGGCCTGCCCCGCACCCCAAAGGGTGTCCAGCCAGCCCCCCACAGCTTCCAGCGCTCCCGGTGAGGCGGCGATGCCCTGCTGGGCCAGCATCCCGGAGAGCACCCCGGTCATGGCCGCCTGTCCCCGCTGCATAGCCCTCGCTCCGGTGGGAAGGACGCCTGCGCCGCCGGCCGCAGCCCCACAGGCAAGCCCCAGCGCGTTTTCCGTTTCCGCAATATCCAACCCAAGCACGACCGATGCCGCGCAAGCGGCCCCGATTGCTCCCGCTGCCCCGCTTGATAAGGACTTGGAGGGAACGCTCCACCAGCCGGCGGCGCCGGATCCCTCCAGCTTGGCGATGACCTCGCAGCCGACCACATACGCCGCCAGCACGTCCGCACCCGGCGACCCGTTCATCTCACCCAGCGCCATCACCACCGGAAACACCGCTCCCGAAGGATGGATCCCCCTCCCGGCGATTTCGTCGTCGAAGTCCAGCAGGTGGACCATTGTGCCGTTGGCCAAGGCCGCATACACCGGGGACGACCGCAGCCCCATTCCGATGATGGTGCACTTGCCGTTGCCCTGCATATCCTGGGCGAACTTGGTGATGGTGCGGCTTTCCGGCTGGGCGGCCGCGGCCAGGGCAACCGCCGCCGCGTTGACCATCATTTCCTTGGCCCGCTCGGCCACGTCCGTAGGCAACGGCGGACCACTGGAGAAGCTATGCACGTATTCGGCCAAGCGCCGGGTGAAACCCATTTAGCTCTCCTGCTGGGGGAACGCTGGATTAGGCTGGTTCAGACCAGGTAAATTGCCGGACGGTACCGGGGAACTGGCACGGGCTTTCCGGCAGACTCGGCAGCTTCCAGCCAGGCAGTCCTTGCCCGGGTCACTTCGGCGAGAGCCTCTTCCGGCGTGCTTCCGAAGGCGGAGCACGACTCCAAGTCGGGAATGTCCGCGATATAACCGCCATCTTCTTCGCTGTGGAAGATATTGATGTGATAATCTTTCACGATTAGTCCTCTAACCGGAGTTCGTTCCGCTCCACCAGCCTGAGAAACTGCCGAATCTGATAAGGTTTGGCTTCTCGTCCGACCCTCTGCAAGTTTATCAGTTCGTCAATACCTGGCTGTGCGAATATATGGTGACTGCCGTTTACCCGCACAAGGCCAAACCCGAATCCTTCCACCAAGTCCACCAGGTCAGCAAAGGCGACGTTGTTCACCGAGCCGCCGACCAGCCTTCGGAATAATCTCCGTCTGTTCATTGACATCCCGCCGACCGCTCGACCCCAATGATAGCTTTTGGGATGCAGCGGGTCTATAACGTTCAACGCGGGTTGCAGACCGCGCCGGAGAATAGAGAGGAGTTTCCGGTCGACGTGCTCCCCGGAAGCCGTCTACTTTCCCCATCGTTTGTGATGTATTATGGGACTCACACTGGCAGCGGGTGCTATTTGCAGCAGCCGGCCGAAGACACACCCTCACCCGAACAGGAGTCATCCGATCATGAGCTACGAGTTCATCACGACCGACCAGACCGACCGCGTCGCCATCATCACCCTCAACCGCCCCGAGGTTCTCAATGCCCTGAACCTGGGACTTTCCCGGGAGCTGGACCAGGCCATCACCAGCATGGAGGAGGACGAGGACGTCGGCGCCATCATCATTACCGGGTCGGGAGAGCGCGCTTTCTCCGCCGGCGCCGACATCCACGAGAACCGGGAGCGCACGGCGGAGGAGCGGGAGGAGGCCCAGAAGGAGCGCTCCGAGTACACCTGGCACCTCACCACCTCGGTCAAGCCCATCATCGGCGCCATCAACGGCCTTTGCTACGGTGGCGGCACCGTCATGGCCACCGCCATGGACTTCCTGGTGGGATGCGAGAAGACCAGCTTCCGCTTCCTCGCCGTCAACTACGGGCAGATGAACGCCACCTGGAGCCTTCCCCGCCTGGTGGGCATCAACCGGGCCAAGGAACTGCTGTTCAGCGGCCGGGAGGTTTTCGCCGACGAGGCTTACCACATCGGCCTGATCAACCACCTGGTGCCCAGCGAGCAGCTCTTGGACAAGACCGTCGAGGTTGCCGCCGGCATGGCCAAGAACCGGGCAGTCGGCGTGGCCAACATCAAGCAGATGCTCCTGGAACACAGCGGACAGCCCCTGGAAGACCAGTTCTGGGCCGAGATCAACGCCCGGGGCGGACGCTTCCAGGGACTCTCCGTCGAGGAAGGCTTCCGCGACTTCCTCGACCGCAAGGGCCGCAAGCCCCGCGTCTCCTAAAGCGAAGGGGCAACCCCAGCCGGACAAACAACAAACCCCCGGCAGCAACGCCGGGGGATTAACTGTCCTGGAAAAGGCTGCAAAAACTTACCCCGGGGCCATCACCGACTCTAAGGCCGGGAGAGGACTACCCGGGGACTGCGCAACAAGTCTACCAAAAACATCACCCCGAGGCCATCACCAGCGCGAAGCCGGGAGAGGACTGCTCGGGGCCTACGCTACACATTTTAACAGGTGTGCTCATCCAGCCGGGTCTTCCACTACGAACCGATCTGGCACTGGAAAGACCTGCCAGAAACCCACCAACAAATTGTGGAAGTCATCGGCTGGATTAGCCCGGAGAAACAATCTCTGGTACAACTGATCGACCGTTTCCCCGCCGTTCATTCCTTGGGCATCGAACATTACCAAAAGCTCATCCTTGCAATTCAGGAGCAAGACCGGCCTATGTCCCACCCCACCCCACCCCTCCCGCCCCTCGGCCGCCGCCGGGACGATCCCGACGCCACCGCCCCCGACGGGTCGGAAATCCGCTTCCTCGTCGAAGCAACACATGGGGCTTCCCGCGCCAGCATTGTCGAGGTGACCCTTCCCGCCGGGCAGGTGTCGCGGCCGGTCCGCCATCGCACGGTCGAGGAAGTCTGGTACATCCTGGATGGGGCCGGGCAGGTCTGGCGCTGCCCGCCGGACGCGGCACCGGAAAGCGTTCCTCCCATGGATGTGGCCCCCGGGGACGCGCTGACCATCCCCACCGGATGGTCCTTCCAGTTCGCTGCCGGGCCGGAGGCTTCCCTCCGCTTCCTCTGCGTCACCACGCCCCCCTGGCCCGGCGAGGACGAAGCCCAGCCCGCCGGCCCGGGTGGATTGGGGCCTGCCACCGTCTAGCCGTGAATGCTTCCCAGTCCATATAATCCGGTTCAGCACAAACGCAAGGAACACCCGCAATGACCAACCGATCAGCCAACGTGGTCGTCATCGGCGGCGGCGTCAACGGCGCCAGCACCGCCATGCACCTCGCCCGCATGGGCGCGGGAAAGGTCCTCTTGGTGGAGAAGGGACACCTGGCCGGCGGCGCCAGCGGCCGTTCCGGTGCCATGGTCCGCGAGCACTACCTTCACCCGACCCTGGTCCGGATGGCCATGGAAGCCAGCGACATCTTCCACCATTGGCAGGATGCCGTTGGCGGCGATGCCCGTTTCATCCAGACGGGGCGCCTGCTGCTCTGGGGCCAGAACGACGCCGAGTCAGTCCGGGCCAACGTCGCCATGAACCGCTCCCTGGGAGTGGAAATCGAGCTTCTGACCCCCTCCGACATTGCCGAGATTCTTCCCAGCCTGAACACGGAAGGGGTCGCCGTGGGCGCCTACGAGCCCAACTCCGGCTACGCCGACCCCATGGCCACCACCTACGCCTATGCCCGGGCAGCCCAGGACCTCGGGGCCGGAATCCGCACCGGATGCGCCGTCACCGGCATCAGGACCGCCGGAGGGAAGGTCGTCGGCGTCGAGACCGACGATGGCCCTATCGAGGCCGACGCGGTGGTCGCCGCCACCGGCCCCTGGGTCAACCACCTGGCCGCTCCCCTGGGAGAAACCCTGCCGGTGACGCCCATCCGCGTCCAGATGGTCCACCTGCGGCGGCCGCCGTCCCTGGAGTCCCTGGATACCGCCGTTATCGACAACGTAACCGGGGCCTACTTTCGCACCAACGCCGGTTTCAAGACCCTGGTCGGCGGCGAGGCGCCCGGTGACCTGGAAGAGGTGGTGAACCCGGATGCCTTCGGGCTTAACGCCGACCACGACACCATCACCCGCTACTGGGACCGGGCCAGGTTCCGCTTCCCGGAGTTTGCCGCCGCGACCCAGATGGGGGGTTACGGCTCCCTCTACGACATGACACCGGACGGCAACCCGGTCCTGGACAAGTCCGCCGCCGTTGACGGCCTCTACTGGGCCGCCGGTTTCTCCGGACACGGCTTCAAGCTCTCCCCAGTGACGGGGCGTATGGTGGCCGAGTTGGTCATGCACGGCGAATGCAAGGACCACCCGGTCGGGGACTTCCGGGCCAGCCGCTTCGCCGAGGGCGATCTCCTCACCGGCGACCATCCCTACGAAGGGCGGGCTCACCAGTAATGGGCCCGGTCAAGACGTGACCGGAGGTGGCAAGCGAACTGGAAGAAGGGTTGCAGCGGTTGACCCGACGGCAGCCTGCCGTCAGTTGGAGTCCGGGGGGGTTGACGCGGGTAGTTCGGACAGGACTTCCAGCAGTCGATATCCGAATTTCGATGATTCCGGCGGCGGGTCGGAAACGCCGGGCATGAGGTCGTACTTCTCGACCCGCAAGCTGTATTCGTAGCCGTGTTTCCGGGCGAAGTCTTCGATGTTCCCGTAATAGGGTTGATCGTCAACGACAATGCATGCTGAGGTGATGGGGGCGTTTTCGCGGCATTGGACCCGCCAGGGGCCGACGGTTATCTCAGCCACGGCAGAGGGGGCGGGAGTTTGCGACAGGACTTCGAGCAAGCGTCGGGAACCGTCCGCATATTGCTCGTAGCGGATCCGGTACTCATAGCCCGCGCGGAACTCGAACCCGGATATGGCGCCCCACTGGGGTGCCCCGTCGACCAGCAGGCAAAGTTCGTCCGATCCGGGACAAGTGACTCGGGAGGGGGCAACCGTAGCTTCGATCACTTCCCCGTCTGCCCGGGTCCTGGCGAGTTCTTCAACTAGCCGGTAACCGTAGCGGCCGGCGTCTTGTGGGGGTTCAGCCTGCCGGGGAAAGGCGTCGTAGCGTTCGATGCGCAGCCGGTATTCATGGCCGGGCTCGTGGGTGAACCCGTCGATTTCGCTATAGAACAGCTGACCGTCCACCACCAGGCACATGCGCCGGAATGGCCCGTAGCATTCCTGCCGGGCCGGGCCGACGGATACTTCCTGCGTCTCCTTGACGCTTTCTGATGATGTGCCCGCGCATGCGATGGCGGCGAGTGTGCCGGTAAATATCAGGGCCAGCAGCGTGAGTTTCATGTTTTTGGCTGAGAGAATGCCGTGGACGGCCGCGTCAAACTGAAGTCCCTTTCTCCCTCTGTCCGACAATGAGGGGCCGCCAGGCTTTACTCGAGGCGCCAGAGCCGGAACCAACAGGCGGCTACTCCCCGAAGACGGTGTCCTGCTTGCCGGGGATGCCGAGGTTTTGGATGCGGCGGTCGTGCAGAGGCGGCGTCTCGGGTTTGTCGTAGGGGGTCTCGGCGTGGAAACGGGCCAGGTACTCGGCGAGGGAGTCCTGCTCACCTCCGGGGGAGGAAAACCCCGCCAGCCCCGGACCCACGTCGACCGGCCCATCGATGACCCCATTGCCGTTGGAGTCCGGGAAGCCAGGGTCCAGGGGGTTGTACTGGCCTGATTCTCCCTTCAGGTCGACACGGGCCGGGCTGGGAGAAGGAAAGGGGTAACCGTCGCCCTGGTTGGCAAGGAAATCCACCGTTACCATTTTGACGGGCCGCGAGGGGTCGCCGGTCAATTCTCCGTCCACCACCACCCGGTCAACCACCGTGCCGTCATCGCCGACAATCGCCAGCGAAATGATGCGGGCCCCCAATGGCGCGTTGGGGTTGAAGCTGAACCGCATCCCGGCAACCTGGGGGAATTGCCCGTGGGGCACCGTTCCAACACCCTCGAAGCCGACGGAGTGTTCCATCAGCTGATGGAACTGCTCTGCCGTGAGGGTTAAGAGGGTCAGCCCGTTGTCGAAGCGCAGGGTGCCCTCGATGTCGAACTGGGAAATGTCACCGGCGCGCTTGCCGGCTTCCGGGACCGCCAAGGGAGGCAGGAACAGGGCATCGGCCTCGCTGGTGGCTCCGGGAGGCTGGACCACCGCACCGATGTGGTCGCGGATTCCGCCGCCGTTCTTGAGGGAGACGGCCACTTCCGGGTCAACGAGGCGGGCCATCCACAGGTTGGCGTTGGCGGTCAGGTTGCCGAGGTTGGTCTCCTGGGTACGCACGTCGCCGCGCCGCCCGGCCAGGTATACGGCGGTGCGCCCGTAAATGTTGGCGTCCCGGCCGCCCAAGACGACTCGGAGGGATTCGGCAATGCGGGAAACTTCGGGGATGGGACGGCCGGCGAAGGGCTGGCCTTCCCGCCGCTCGGTGGCGTAGGCACCGCTGACGTGGGGGTTGACGGATTCCGGGAGGAGATGCCCCCGGGCGTTGAAGTCCACCACCAGCCGGCCCAGGTAGCGGTAATCGCCGCCGGTGTTGACCACGATGACCGGTTCTCCATCGCCCGAGTTGAAGACCAGCGGGTATTCTCCGGCGCTCTCGTCTCCGGTCCACAGCAGGTCGGTCTCGTCGGCGAGGATGGTGTTGGATCCGCCGGCGACGATGATGTCCACGTCCTCCAGCAGGCCAGCCAGCTCCGTCTCGACGGCGATGAGCTGCATGTGGGAGAGGAGGATAATCTTGTTGATGCCCTGCGCCGCCAGCGCGTCCACCTCTTCCTGAATGACGGCGGCCAGCGCGGTGACGCCCGCGTCCGGGGGCGGCAGGACCGTGACGTGCCCGGCCTTGGTGAGCCGCTTCAATCCGGGGGTGGTGGCACCGACGATGCCGATGCGCTCTCCGCCGACCGTGACAACCGTGCTGGGGGCTACCCTGCCGGCAACCAAATCCGCCTCCTGACCGCCGGAGACGGCCAGGCCAGCCAGGTTTCCATCGTCCTGGAACAACAGGTTGGCGGAGAGGTAGGGAAATGCCGCCCCGGGGTAGGTCCCGTCCTCACCGGCGTCATAGCTTATGGCGGAGGCGAAGACGCCGGTGCCCTGGTCCAGTTCATGGTTTCCCAGGGCCGAGGCCTGGAAGCCCATGGCGTTGAGGAGGGCGATGTCGGCGCGTCCCCTGCCGGGCACCCCCAGGACAGGGGTGGTTGACTGGGAGGCGGCGGCGAAGTAGCGGGGGCCGGGGATGAAGTTGTCGCCGGAGCTGAGGACCAGGGTGTTGGCTGGATGCTGGCGGCGGAAACCGTCGAGAATGGCGGAAAAGTTTTCGACGTTGGCCAACGCTCCGGTGGAGCCGTCCATGTCGGCTGCGTGTAAGAGCTGCAGGGTGAACGCGGGCCCGTCCCCAACCGGGGAAGGCTGGGCCAGCCCGTCGATGCGTTCCAGGGTTGCGGAGTGGCGGTCAGATAAGGTCGCTCCCAGTTCGCTGAGCCTGGCGTCAAGGGCGTCCATGCGAGCCACGAGAGGGGCGTCCGCTTCGCTGGTAACGGTTTCCGCCCGGGGTTGGCCAGCGCTGCCGGTGGAATTTTCCAGGGAACTTTCCAGGGTGGTTACCTGGCTGCGAAGGGAGTCGATGTCCTGCCGCAGGGACTCGACGGCGGCGAACTTCTGCATTTCCAGAAGCTCCAGTTCCTGGGTGTCCTGGCCGTTGCAGGCTGCAAATGCCAAGAGGATGATTGCCGCAACCCAGAACCGGTTAATCAACGGGGGTATCTTTCCTCGGCAGGCTCATGGGGCGAGCGCAGGGGATCTGAGAAAAAATCCTGGCGCATTTTGGCGCTTTTTGATGCATTTGTCTCGACATTGCCGGAGGAACTGCCTGGGCCGGGACGTTGGCACCATGCCGCAGAAAAATTTCTGTCCCATTTTGTCCTGTTTTGTCCCATCTGGACGGTAGGACGCGGGGGATGGATGTTTGGACCACTTGCGTCTATCCATAGTAACGGCAGGAGCATGGAGTTGGAAAGAAGCAACTGTCAGCAGTTTGTGGGGCGCTGGCCGTGAGCAGACACGCTCCGGGCACAGTTGCAGCCACAGGCAGGCGAGCCGGATTGACGCTAATTTCGGCGAAAGTTTAGTATGGTTCCGGCCTCAGATTGAGTTGGGAATCCGCGCAGAAGCAGCAGGGGGTGGGCCGTGTTTTTTGTTCCGAAAGTGATGAGTACCCAGCACCCCGACAACGCGACTCCGTCGCCTTTCGCCGACGACGCAGGGGTAATCCGGGGGGAAGGGGAGGTGCAGGAGGCGGCGGCGGTGTTCGCCCTGGGCTGCAATGAGCAGATGTGGGACTCGGAGGGGAAGGAGGCGGATAACCAGGTAGTCCGCAAGCTGCTGACCGGATACCCGGAGTTCTTCCAGGAAGAGCGGCGGCTGGGGCGGGACGTAGTCCTGACCCTGCGGGTGCCCAATCCGGGGATCGAGCGGGATATGCGTAAGTCGATGGTGGAGGCGTTGCAGAGCGTTCCGTCGGCGTGGGACATGGCCCGCAACTTCTACGGGGACGGGGACGACGGGACGGCGCCGATCCAGGAAGTCATCCTGCCCTTCACGACGTCGGCGGAGGAACTGGCGCTGGTGGAAGCCTACTACCGGAGGGTGATCGTAGGCCAAGAGGGGCTGACGTTGTTCCAGGGGCGGATGGTTCGGGACTGGGTGGGAGAGTTCTTTCCCAAGCAGCTGCGGGTGATCCCACTCATCGAGGACATGGAGAACCTGTTCTACTGCGACCGCATCGTGGAGGAATACCTGTATGGGAGGGACCTGCCGGCGCAGCGGGTGTTCCTGGCCCGCAGCGATCCGGCGTTGAACTACGGGATCGTATCCGCCGAGCTGGTGCTGAAGGTGGGGCTGTCGCGCCTGTACGACCTGGAGGAGCGCCTGGGCATTCCCCTGTATCCGATAATCGGCGCGGGTTCGGTGCCGTTCCGGGGGCACCTGACGCCGGTGAACATTGACCGCGCCCTGAAGGAATATCCCAGCGCCCACACCTTCACGGTGCAATCGGCGTTCAAGTACGACTACGACCAGGATACGGTGCGGGAAGGGATCGCTGAACTGCGGGCCCACGAGCGCGGCGAACCTATCCCCATAGACCAGGAAAGAGCCCGGGCGGTGATGGACAAGTACACGGCTGAGTACCAGTCACAGGTCCGCAACCTGATAGGGACGATCACAGAGGCGGCCCGTCACGTTCCGAAGCGGCGGGAGCGGAAGCTGCACGTGGGCCTGTTCGGGTACGGCCGGTCGCTGGACGGGGTGGGCGACGAGGTAACGCTGCCGAGGGCCATCGGGTTTGCGTCCTCCCTGTATGCCATTGGAGTTCCGCCGGAGCTGCTGGGGCTGACGGCCCTGGACGGAGACGACCTGGCCTTCGTGCGGGAGGTCTATCCGAGCCTGGACGATGACCTGCGGGCGGCGCTGCGGTTCGTCAACGAGCGTGCCGTGAAGGAACTGCTGGGGGAGGAGTACCTGAGGCTGGCGGGAAAGTACACCGACGAACTGGACCGGGTCCACGAGGGGTTGACCAGCGCTATCCAGGCCGGAATTGCGTATGGGTCGCGGGTGGACATATCCCACTACGTGGAGGAGGCGGCCCAACTGCGCCGTTTCCTGGGTTAAGGGCTGCCGTGGAGCTTCTGACCAAGGGTATGGCGGAGCTGGGCCTCGCATGGGACGAGGGCCAACTGGAGCAGTTCCGAGTTCTTTTCCGAGAGTTGATCGCGGGCAACGAGCGGGCCAACCTGACGGCGATTACGTCGCGGGAAGAGGTGCAGGTCAAGCATTACCTGGATTCCCTGACATTGGTGACGGCGGTGGGTACGGAAGGGATTGGAGGGATGAAGGTGCTGGACCTGGGGTCGGGGGCAGGCTTCCCGGGCTTGGCGGTGAAGATCATGTTCCCGTCAGTGGAGCTGACCCTGGCGGACTCGGTTCGCAAGAAGACCCGGTTCATGGAGGCTGCGGTTGGGGTGATGGGGTTGTCCGGCGTGACCGTGCTTACGGGAAGGGCGGAGGAGCTGGCCCATGACGCCGGTCTGAGGGAGAAGTTCGACCTGGTCCTGGCACGGGGAGTGGCGAAGCTGCCGACCCTGCTGGAGTATTGCCTGCCCTTCTGCCGAACCGGGGGCAGGGTAGTGGCGTGGAAGCATGGCGGAAACGACGAGGAGCTGACTGCGGGAGCCAGGGTTTCTCCGGTCTTGGGCGGCGGCGTTCCTGCGGTGTACCGGGTGCCGGTGACAGGCCTAACGGACGACCGTATCCTGGTGGCGGTGGAGAAGGCAGCACAGACTCCCCGGGAGTTCCCAAGGCGGACGGGGGTTCCGGCGAAGTCGCCGCTGTCGGGTCCGGTTACACGGGCCGGCTGACAGCGCGGCGGGGGAGAAAGCGGGGACCGGGGCCGTTCCGGGGCGTTCCTCATGGCCTGGGCAGGGTTCGGGCAGCGACTATTCCGGCCCGAATGAGCACGGCTGAATGTTTGGGCGGGTTAGGGGGCAGGTGATATAATCCGTGCCGTTGCCCAAGGCCAATTCCCCGGGGTTATTTGATGTTCGACCACTTATTCGGCGCCGTTCCGCTGCTTGCCATGCCCCTGGCGGGGGGCGGCGGCGAACTCTCGGACGCCGTCATCCGGCTGCTGATCCAGCTTGCCATCATAATCGCCGCGGCCAAGGTGGCGGGAGAACTGGCGGTCCGGTTCCTGAAGCTGCCATCGGTGTTGGGTGAGCTGGGGATCGGAGTGCTGATCGGGCCGTATGCGCTGGGAGCGCTGCCGATACCAGGGTGGGGGCCGATTTTCCCCAACCTGGCTACCGAAGTCAACCCTATCCCGGTGAGCGTGGAACTGTGGTCGCTGGCGCAGCTGGGCTCCATCGTGCTTTTGTTCCACATCGGTCTGGAAACCAACCTGCGGCAGTTCCTGCGTTACGTGGGGCCGGCGACGGCAGTGGCCATAGGCGGAGTGGTGCTGCCCTTTGGGCTGGGAGTGGGAGCGACGGTCATGTTCGGCTTCGCGGACAGTTTCCTGTCGCCGGAAGCCCTGTTCATGGGGTCGATCCTGACGGCCACCTCGGTGGGGATCACGGCGAGGGTGCTGACGGACCTGAACAGACTGGACGCGCCGGAGGGCCTGACGATCATCGCGGCGGCGGTGGTGGACGACGTGCTGGGCATCCTGATCCTGACGGTGGTGGTTGGCATCAGCGCGGCGGGGGGGTTCTCCCTGGTCAGCCTGGGCTTGATCAGCTTCAAGGCCATTGGCTTCTGGCTGGGATTGACGGCGGCCGGCATCCTGGCGGCTCCCTACCTGGAAAAGGTGATGGACAAGTTCCAAACGTCGGGGGCGATCACTGTTATCCCGCTGGCGCTGGCGTTCCTGGCGGCAGGGATGTCCGAGATATTTGGGCTGGCGTTCATAATCGGCGCCTTTTCCATGGGACTGGCCCTGTCCACCACCCGGGTGGGGCACCTGGCGGAGGTGTCGATGATCGGGGTGATTGACTTCCTGGTGCCGGTGTTCTTCGTAGTGATGGGGATGCTGGTGGACGTAAGTTCGATGCAGGGGGCTGTGGTGTTCGGGCTAATCATCACCGTCCTGGCCATCGTTTCCAAGGTGGCGGGATCGGGAGTGCCGGCGTTTGCGACGCGGTTCAACCTCCAGGGGAGCGCTCGGGTGGGCGTGGGGATGATGCCCCGGGGAGAGGTGGCGCTGATCATCGCCGGGATCGGACTGTCACAGCACATCATCGGGCAGGACCTGTTCGGGGTCAGCATCATGATGACGGTGATTACCACCCTGATCGCGCCGGTAGTCCTGGTGCAGCTGTTCAGCAAGGGCGGCAGCGGCGTGCGGGGGGAACTGGAAGGGGAGCCGTCCACGGCGACAGCACCGGCCACAGCGGAGGCTGCGGAAGACTGAGGATGCCGCCGCCATTCCAGGTGCGGTTCCTCACAGGGAAAGACCGCAAGCATTTGATCCCGGCCGGGGCAGACGGGCAAGAGTTACAGAGGAGTGAATGGCGTTATGATCGGCGTTTTGACTCACCACTGGGCCAAGGAAGACCGGGTGGAGGACGCGCGCAAATTGCTGGACGGCAACGGGCTGGCCCAGAGCAGGGCGCCGGGGTTTGGAAGCAGGGAGACGTTGTATTCCCTAAGCGATCCGACGAAGATCACCACCCTGGTGACGTGGGACAGCAACGAGATATACGACGCATGGCGGGCCAGCCCGGAGCGGGCGGCGGCCATGGCCGGAGCGGAGGACTTGTGGTCACAACCCCCCGAATCGGAGCGGTTTGAGGTGGCAGGGTAGAACAACCGCAGCCCCGGCACGACGCCGGGGTTTGCTTTTCCAGCGCCGGAAGGGTCAGCCCAGGGCGGCCAAAGCGGCTGGCAGGTCCAAGTGTTGCTCCATGAGATGGCCGAACCGTTCGGCTTTGGCGGATGTGAGGGGGAGTGAGAGACCCAGGATACCGTCAAGGGCCTCGGCGGTGGTCATGGTATCGGTAGGGACGGAAATCAGCGGCACACCGCGCTTGCCGGCCTCGACACGGATGTATTCAGTAGGCTCTCCGCCGCCGGTGAGGACCAGGCACCGGGTATCGCATTCCAGGCTGGCAAGCTGGATGTCGGGACGCTCGGCGCGGGTGATGACCGCCTGGGCGGAATAGCGTCCGAAGTAGTTGGGCCCGGAGTCCATGATGTTGCCCCCGATGAGGAAGTGGTCCACGGGGGCGTCAATGTTCTCGGGTTCCTGCACCCACCGGCCCTGCAGGTGGCCGGCAATCTGCCGGACCGTTACCGAAAGCATGGCCCGGTCTTCGATTATTGTTCCCCAGACGGGAAAACCCGCGTCCCGGAGAGGGGAGACGACGCCTAGTTCCAGATCGTGGGCACGGTAGATGGGGCATTGGTTGAACAATATGCCGGCCAGCCGGTCCCGCCAACCCTCGGTCCATTCCTCCACCGCAGCAACACCAAGGCCCGGTTGCCAGCGGACGAGGAGGACGATTTTCGAGGCGATGGCGGCAGACAAGTGGTACGGGAGAGATGAGGGCGAGTCCGGTCCTGTCAGGAGGTCCGGGCTTTCCAACAAGACATGGCCAACGGCGGCATCGACAGCCTGAACGCTGTCCCTGACTGCTTGTGTTTCCTGGTCCGACAAGGCGATGGCTGCCGGAGATGGGAAGGGGGCTGGAACGGCGGGCGGGGAAGTGTTTTCGGGTGCGGCCTGGGACAGGAGGGTTGCGAGGAAGGCCACGTCGGGGTCGGAGGCGGGATTGCCGGAGAAGGGTTTGCAGTATCCGGCGGTCTGGCCCGAAGCGGCGATGTGGTGGAGGAGGCCGGCGATGAGACAGGTCTTGCCCGCTCCGGCCTGGTTGGCGACGACTTGCAGAACTGCCACCGGGTTCTCCTGAAAGCAAGGTACGGAGGGATTTTAACACGGAGACCGAGTTCGTTCTGCGGGTGAGGGGGAAAGGGGAACGAAAAGCAGGCTTTCCGACAGGGTGGAGCCGCAGGTAGAATCGAACATCGCGAAATGCCGGAAGTCAGAAATGGGTGATGGGCAGGCCGCCCGAGCCAATCATAGCGGGGCGCTGCGGGAGGATAAGAGTCGATGAGCCTGGAAGAAATAGAGCGTAGGCTGCGAGTCCTGGAGGATGTTGAGGAGATCAAGCGCCTGAAGGCGCGTTACTGCGGTTACTGCGACAACAATTATGATGCGGACAAAATTGCCAGCCTGTTCGTGGAAGACGGGGTGTGGGACGGAGGCATCCGGGGGAAGGCGGAAGGGCGGGAGGCGATCCGCGAGTTCTTCGTTAACGCTTCGCGCAGACTGCCGTTTGCGGTCCACATGGTGATGAACCCGATCATCGAGGTGGATGGGGACACGGCCACCGGCACCTGGTACCTGTTCCAGCCGTGCACCTACTCGGAGGGCGACCGGGCGGTGTGGGGCTCGGCGAGATACGACGAGGAGTATGTCCGGGTGAACGGGGCATGGATGTTCAGACACCTGAAGCTGACGTCCCACTTCTGGACTCCCTTCGACGAAGGGTGGGCCAAGGCCCAGTTCGTTTAGGCAGGCAGGCTGATGGGGCAGATGGATGGAATGGTGGCGATCGTCACCGGGGCCAGCCGGGGACTGGGGCGGGCCATAGCCAGAGAGTACGCCCGAGAAGGGGCCAGGGTGGTCATCTGCGCTCGTGGACAATCGCCGACCGGACTTCCAGGGACACTGGAAGAGACGGCGCAGGCTATCAGGGAAGACGGCGGGGATGTGCTGGCAGTGGACTGCGATGTGACCGTCGAGTCCGAGGTCAACGAGATGGTCCGGCAAACGGTGGAACGTTATGGCCGGATCGACGTGCTGTTCAACAACGCGGGGGCCATGGTGCTGGGGGAGTCTATCCTGGAAATTGACCCAGTGCGCTGGGAACAGATAATGCGGGTCAACGCGAGCAGCCCATACCTGTGTAGCCGGGCGGCGCTTCCGATAATGATAGAGCAGAGGCGGGGAAGCATCATCAACCTGGGTTCGAGGATGGCTACTGATCCCAACCAGGGAGGGGGAGTGCTGTACAGCGCGAGCAAAGCGGCGGTCCACATGTTCAGCCTGTGCTTAGCCGATGAAGTGCGCGAGTACAACATTGCGGTCAACATCCTGAGTCCCGGGGCGCTGCGCAGCGAGGGTTCGGCAGCCATCCCATGGGCGCAACGGGACTGGCATGAAAGGGTGGACCCGAGTGTCGTGGGCCCATGCGCGGTGTTCCTGGCACTGCAGGACGCCAGCACGTTCACTGGGCAACTGGCGGCCCGGGCCGACTTCGGCAGGACGTGGGGGCCGAGGGCGGGAGAGAACTCTCCCTGACCGGCGGATGCGGGCTAGTCGACGGCGTCCTTGGGGCCGGTGTTGAGGGGATCGAAGTTGTCGGGGAAGCGGGTGGTGCTGTCGTATTTGGCCATGCTGAGGTCGGAGCGGTGAAGGCTGGCCATGTCGAAGTTGGCGTGGCGCATGTCGGTCATGATCCACAAAGAATCGCGGATCATGGCCTTGGTGAAGTTGGCGCCTTCGAGGACGGCGCGGCTGATGTCGGCGCCGTTCATATTGGCGGAGGAGAAGTTGGAGTCTTTCAGGTTGGCGTTGCGGAGGTCAACCTCGATCATGGTGGCCTGGCTGGCGTCGGCCCGGGTGAGGTCGGCGTTGAAGAAGGACGTGCGCATGGTGCGGGAGTGGCGGAGCACCGCCTCCTCGAGTTGGGCGCCCCGGAAGTCAGCCCAGTAGAGGTTGACGTTGGTGAAGTTGGCTCCCCGGCAGTTGGTGTCGGCGAGGCTGGCCCGCCCAAGATCAGCGCCGGTGAAGTCGGCTCCCTCCAGGTTGGCCTTGGCGAGGCTGGCGCGGAAGAGTCGGGCGTTGGCGAGGTTGGCTCCCCGCAGGTTGGCGTTGCGGATGCGGGCGCCGGCCAGGTTGATGCCGGAGAGGTCGGCGCCTTCCAGGTCCAGCTCGGCGGTCAGGTTTTCCTTGCGCCATTCGGCGAAGGCTTCGGGTCCCTGTTGGACCAGCTTCAGGTGTTCAGGATTAGCCAAGGTTCCAGCTCCAGGTGCAGACCGCTGGCGGGGAGCGGTCCAGAGTTTCCAAAAATATACAGCCCAGACGCGGCGGCCCGGGCTGCTGGTATGAAACGGCGTTAGGGCGCGCCGAACCGGGGCGGCTAGTTGCCGGCGGCGATGGCCTCCTCGACTTCGAAGACCTTGTCGGCGATGACCATCTTGAGCTCGTTGGCCTTGGAGAGGTTGGGGTGGACCCCGCCCTCTTCCTTGACGTCGAAAATCTTCTCGCCGTCGAGGTTAACCTCGAGCCTGCCGCCCCCAGCGGGGGTGAGCTTGATGGCGACGTCTCCCGCTTCCTGGGAGCGCCAGATCTCTGTCGCCAGCCACATGGCGACTGCGTGGTACCCTCAAGGTACGCAGTAGACGATTTCGACTTCGACCTTACCGAATTCTGCTCCGGGCATGATGCTCCTCAGCGGGATAACTTTCCCGGTTGGTGTCCGTTGCATGATGCCTCCCGCCCGAGAATGCCGCGGAGGCGTTGCGGCGGCTATTTGACGACGGCGCTGCCCTGGCCGACGGCGGTCATGTCGCCGTTCTGGTTGCGGCAGGATACGTCGACGACGACCAGGGTGCCGTCATCGGTATCCTGGCTGCTGTTGTAGGCGCCGTTGATGGTAAGGGTGTCGCCTTCCTTGACGGGGCGGAGGAACTTGAGGTTGACCACGCCGCTGTGGTGGAAGACGTCACCGCCGAAATACTCGCGCAGCAGTTGAGACGCAAAGGCGATGGACATGCGCCCGGAGGCGATGGGGTAGGTGGTGCCCAGCCGACGCCTAGCAAGCTCAGGACTGTTGTGGATGTTCTCCCGGTCCCGGATGCCGCAGGACTCGAACTGGTTAATCTTGACCTGGGTGATGGTCTTGGTGAGCTCGGGGATGGTCTTGTCTTCTAGCCCTGTGGATGCCATTTCTTTCCCACCTCGTCGGGTTTTTTCATCTGGTAGGTCCGCATCTTCTCGATGAGCCGGCCATCCTCGTCGGTGGCGGTGGCCTCGATGACCAGGTAAGGCTTGTCGCGCCGGGTGTACTTGTCATGGATGCGTCCGGTGACGCGGATGACCTTGCCGGGGATGGGGGGGTTGTGGAGCTCGATCTCGTTGCCGGCGTTGACTCCGCCGGTGTTGTCCTCGTAGGCCATTCCCAGGGCGGTGGCGTCGTGCTTGACGGCGATGGTCGGGAACACGCCCTCGGGGTCGTCCACCGACTTGCGGTATTCATCGACCATTTCCTGGGTGAGGACGTACTCGTAGGAGCCGAGTTCCTCGCCAATCTGCAAGTTGGCGTAAACCAGTTCCGGCAGCTGCTGTTGGGCCATGAATGCAACTCCTTCTGAGGGTTGCTCCAAGGGGCCGCCGCCTTGCGACGGATGGAGTGCCCCTGCTGGTGGAATCGGGTATACATTACTTTAATTCACTAGGCAAGTCAACGCGAAACCGGGTGGCCGGCGAGGAAGCGGGAACCGGCGTTTGGAGGGATTTGTCCGGGTGGTTTGGGGCAAAGGGTTTCGCCTATAATGGTCGGAAAGACGATCAAACAATGATGCTGAATGGAATACTGAACGGCGGTGAGCGCGGATATGAACCTGTCATTTGACCGAGGAGACCCGCAACGACCCAAGGGGCACGCGCTGCTCTACTTCCGCGTTTCGACGGAGCCGGACAAGGTGTATGCGACCTATGCGGTGGTGCTGCCGATCCAGGCGGACCTGAGCAAATACGTGCCGCCCTTCCTGGCGTCGCACCTGGGGTCGGCGCCGCTGAGCGAGTTCTCGGCCTTCGCCATGCCGCCGGTGCCGGAGCCGGTGGACAGCTACCAGAAGGTGGAGCACCTGAGCCGGTTGCGGGACGATGACCTGGTCTACGCGGACAGCATGTTTTCCTTCGACCTGCCCCGCATGATGGAGGCGGTGACGGAGGCGGTGCAGGAGTATTCGCGGATCTGCGGGCAGTTCCTGGACACGGCCGTGGCGGGGGATGCGCCGGAGACACGGGTTGTTGAGGGCAGCATCGCGGAAAGCGCTCCGGAAGCGAGTAATGACGCGGCTGCCGAAGAGGACACGTCGCTACAGGTGAACGAGGTGCTGTTCAGCCTGATGAGCGAGGGCGACAAGCTGGCGGAGCTGGCCAGGCTGCTGGGCAAGCTGCGGTTCGCCCAGGAGGGGCGGGACTCGGGGATGGCCAGCGAGGCATCCGCAGAGATTACGTCGCTGGGACGCCACCTGCCGGAAGATTTCAGAATGTCGGGATTGCTGGCGGCGGCGCAGGACAACTCCCAGAAGGGGTCGCGGCTGGCGCAACTGTACCTGGACCGGTGCTTCCGGCTGTCGGCGGGGGACGCCGGGTCGGCGCAGGACCTGGAGACGGAGATCCGGCTGCTGGAGGCAGAGGGGTAGAGGGAGTCTCCGCTTCTAACCCACGAGTCTAGTCCACGAGTTCGTGAAGGGTCTCGTCCACCAGTTCCCAAGGGACGTCCTGGCGGACGACGGCGCGGCCCACGTCTTCTAGCATGACCCAGCGGTTGGTGCCGGACTGTACCTTCTTGTCCAGGGACATGGCGTAGCGGATCTGGTCCACAGACATTCCCGACGCCTTGATGGGCAGGTTGAACCGCTGGAGGATATCGCGGTGGCGGTCGACCACGCTCTCGGGGATCATTCCCAGGCGACAGGCCATGCGGGCGACTCCCATCATCCCGATGGAGACCCCCTCGCCGTGCATGAACCGGCCGTACTCGGTGGACGCCTCGAGGGCGTGTCCGATGGTGTGGCCGTAGTTGAGCAGGATGCGGATTCCCAGGGTCTCGCGCTCGTCCTGGCTGACCACATCGGCCTTGATGGCCATGCTGCGGCGGATGACCTCGGTGGAGATTTCCGGCTCGACTTCCATGAGGGCCTCGGCGTGTTCCTCGAAGACGTCCAGGAGGTCAGCATCGAGGATGAGGCCGTGCTTGATGGCCTCGGCCCAGCCTTCGGACAGTTCGCGCTTGCCGAGGGTGGAGAGGGCCTGGACATCTGCGATGACGGCCTGGGGCTGGTAGAAGGCGCCGACCAGGTTCTTGGCTTGGGGGAGGTTGACGGCGACCTTGCCTCCGATGCTGGCGTCGACCATGGCGGCCATGCTGGTGGGTACCTGGAAGAAGGGGACGCCTCGGAGGAAGGTGGCCGCGACGAATCCGGCCAAATCCCCGACGACGCCGCCGCCGACGGCGATGATGGGCTGTCCGCGCTCCGCCTTCAGTCCGACGAGCCACTCGTAGATGGACTGGGCCAACCCGAAGGTCTTGCTGGTCTCGCCGGGGGGGATGATGAAGACGTGGGCGGCGATACCGGCGCGCTGGAGGGCCCACTGGGCGTTGCGCCCGTAGGGGCGCATGACGTTGTCGTCGGTGATGATGTAGGCGGGGCCCTTGACGCCCAGCTCCAGGAGTCTCTCCCCGAGGCGGTCGATGAGGCCCCATCCGGCGACGACGGGGTAGGAGCCGCCGGAGTGGTGGACGGTTGCGGCGAGGTCGGTGTCGGTCATGTCAGGTATTCTCCCTGGATGGGGGATCATCCGTTAGTCGGTTCAAGGATAGGGGAAGCGTCGGATTCCCGCCAGAGGGTGAGGACCCAGTCGGCCACCTGTTCCACCGTCAAGCCGTCGGTGAGGATGGTGTGGTGGGCGTGGGAGTAGGCTTCGGCGCGGGTTTCCAGCAGGTTGCGGATGCGCTGGAGGGGGTTGTCTCCGGCCAGCAGGGGACGGACGGGAGCGCAGGGATTGGCTTCCTTCTGAATGCGGGCGTAGATGGTCTCAGGGGCGGCGGTGAGGCAGAAGACGCGGCCGCCGCTGAGCATCACATCCCGGTTGGCGGGTTGGACGAAGGCGCCGCCGCCGGCGGCGATGACCTGGTTCTTCCCGGAGCAGAGGTCGGCGATGACTTCTGTTTCCAGTTTCCGAAAGGCGGATTCGCCGTCGCGGGCGAAGATTTTATCTATAGTGCAACCGGCGCGGCGGACGATTTCGTCGTCGGCGTCGCGGAGGGGCCAGCCGGTGAGTTGGGACATGCACCGTCCCACATGGGTCTTGCCGGTGGCCATGAATCCCACCAAGATAATGTTGGCCGGTTGGTCAGCCGGAATGGTCACGGGAAGGGCCCGGCCTAGTCCGGCGGGAGCTGGGTCAGGTGCATCCGGCTGTCGCGGGTGCAGGCGGTGTCGAAGTAGAGCACCTGCTGTCCGATGGAGTTGGTGTTGGGGGCGTCGGCGACGAACTGGAAGCCGCGGCCGCAGCAGTCGTCGATGCCGGCGGCGATGTCGTTGACGACGTATCCGACGTGGTCCATGGCGGTGGCTCCCTCAAGGGAAGCAGGATCGCCAGGCTCGATAAGCTCGACCTGGACCTGTCCGAAGTTGACGAAGGCATTGCGGCCGCCACGGCGGGAGGCGCCGCCGCCAACGTGGACGCCGTCGAAGTTGTCCTGGTACCAGGAGATGGCGTCTTCGAGGTTGGGGACCTGGTATCCGGCGTGGACGATGCGCTGGACGTCGACGCCCTGGCCGACGCCGGTGGCGTTGGGGACCTGGGGCTGCTGGGTGAGGTGCATGAGGCAGCCGTTGGTGGTGGCGGGGTCGAAATACAGGACGCCCTGCCCGAGGACGTTGGTGAAGGCGCGCTCGGTGGCGAAGCGGAAGCCGCGGGTTTCCAGGTCCGCCTTGGCCTGCTCGATATCGGCGACGACGTAGGCGACGTGGTGCATGTTGAGGGCGCCGGGGGAGACACCTGCCTTGTCGTTGGGTTCGATGATTTCGACTTCGACCTGTCCGAAGTGGACGAAGGCGTTGCGCCCTCCGCTGGGGACGGCGACGGAGGGGTTGAGGTTGCTGCCGCCGGCGTTCTCGCCGCCGAAGTTTTCGCGGTACCAGTCAACGGCAGCGTCGAGGTCGTCGACGAGGTATCCGATGTGCTGGATCTTGTCGAACATGGCGACTCCTGCAAGGGGACGTAGAAGGTGGGACGACCTATGGAGGGCGGTCGGTATTATGCCATAAACCCGTATGGGCCGCACGAAGGAGACGGAAAGGATGCAGCCGTTGCGCTGGACAGGGAAGGGGGCGGGTTCTATAATGGCCGACGCGGTTAGACATCCCCTTGGCTTCCGTGCGCGTGAAGGCGAGGGCCTCAGTGCCTGTCCCCATATTTCCCCCAACTGCCTGGAGAGGTGCCGGAGTGGACGAACGGGCGCGACTGGAAATCGCGTAGGGGCTAACCGCCTCTCGCGGGTTCGAATCCCGCCCTCTCCGCCAGGTCAGCCAACGTACCAGCGTCACTATTGTGTAATTGGGGCTGTAGTCAGAAGTTAGGTTCTACTGCATCTGCCGATAATTTCGCGATAGTCCCGCCTTCTCTTTCGGTCTTTTCCTCGCATCCAACTGTTGCCGGTCTCCCCGGCCATTTCGCCTCGCTCCACCGCAAGCCTTGTCCCGAAAACCGGGGAAAAGTCGTCCGTCCAGTTAGGGCATCCGGAGGGACTGAAACAGTATCCTAGTGGGAAGCCTTTGCAGACGTATTCCGCCGGTGGGCGGCGCTGGTTCATAGGGTGCCCAGATGACGCGGTGGCAGTGAGGTAGGTGGTATCCAATGAGGCTTGGCAAGCTGGGCCCGTGTGTCCCGTTACTGGCAGCGCTTATCCTTTTCGCCCTCGTTGCGCCCGTCTCTCTCGCCCGCGCCCAGGCGGAAAACCAGCCGCCCCGGTTTCCTGAGTTCAGGGTCGAAAGGTCGGTCCCGGAGAACACGGCGCCCGGACAGCCCATAGGACAGCCGGTCTCGGCCACCGACCCCGACGGCGACTCCCTCTTCTATGCGATCCTGAACGGCGATGCCGCCCTGTTCGCCATCGACAGCAGAACCGGCCAGATAAGGACCAAGGCCCCCCTGGACTACGAGACCAAGCCCGCGGAAGACTACTGGTTCCATGTGGCGGTCAGGGACGGCAAGGGCCCCGATGGCGGCACCGACCTGGTGGGGGATGACACCGCCGTGGTAACCATCGAGGTTGAGGATGCGGACGATCCGGGAACGGTGACGCTGGACTGGAGACGACCCTACGTTGGCACCATGCTGACGGCAGCACTTGAGGACCAGGACGGCGTCGACTCGGAAGACTCCTGGCAGTGGGAGCGGGCCAATAGCCGCAACGGCTCCTACACCGGCATCTCGGGCGGGACTGCAAAAACCTACACCCCGGTCGCCGCCGATGAAAACAAGTACCTGCGGGCCACGGTCAGCTACACCAACTCGGGTCATGACCGGACCGCGGAGGTTGTGACGCCCCAATCAGTCGGGGCGCAGCCGTCCGCGACTGCCACGCCGTCATTCTCCGAAGGAAATACCGCCACCCGCTCCGTGCGGGAAAACACTCCCCCCGGCACCAACGTCGGTGCCCGTGTAACAGCTTCGGGCGGCCCGGATCTGCGCTACACGCTGGGAAGCCACGACACATTCAGCATCGACCCCTGGACCGGCCAGATAAAGACCAAGGCTGACCTGGACTACGAGGATCAGTCCAGCTACTCGGCGACTGTGACGGCCACCGCCCCCTCCGGACAATCTGCCAACATAGACGTTACCATCAATGTCACCGACGAGCCGGTGGAGATAAACGGCCCATCCAGCGTCAAGCATTCCGAGGACCCGGCTCAAAGTTCCTCTTCAGCAGCTTACTACGAAATAACGCCGAGCGATGCCGCTGTAACATTGACCGGGTCCGATGCCAGGTATTTCGAATTCTCTGGCGGACACCTCGCCTTCAAATCGCCGCCGGACTATGAAGCCCGCAGAGCGTACAACGTTACGATCAACGCCGTCGACGGGAACAACAGGAAGTCCAAAAGTGTCAGGATCAACATCACCGACCACAACGAGGGTCCCGTTGTCACCGGACCGGACTCGGTAACAGTCACTGAAGAAACAACCCGGGCGGTGGCGAGATACACCGCCCGGGACCCGGAGAACGACCCCATCCGGTGGTATGTGCAGACCACCGACGACCATGAATACTTCCAGATCAGCCGGTCGGGAATCCTCACATTCCGGGCGCCCCCGGACGCCGATAGCAAACCCGACTACGAGGTGGTGGTCGTTGCCACGTCCGGCATGAACCAGGCGGCAGACGGAAAGAGGATCGGGGTCACGGTCACCGATGTCGCCGACCCGGTTTTCGCCGGCGGCAATACCCGTACCCTCAGCGTCGCCGAAAACACACCCGCGGGCGAGGACATCGGCAGTCCGGTCTCGGCCTCCGACTCCGGCTCCATCACCTACTCCCTGGCGGGGCCGGATGCCGGGTCTTTTGCCGTCAACTCATCCGACGGGCAGCTGCGCACCAGGGCGTCGCTGGATTATGAGGCGCGGAACAGCTACGTAGTTTGGGTGCGGGCTTCCAACGGCAGGTTCGCTGCCCATGCCATTGTGACCATAAATGTGACCAACGTGGCAGAGGAGGGTGCGGTGACCCTTCCCTCGGTGCAGCCGAGGGCGCGGGTTGCGTTGACGGCCACTCTGACCGACCCGGACGGAGGGGTGTCGGGCGAGTCGTGGCAGTGGCAGCGGTCCAGCAGCCAGGCCAGCGGCCACACGGATATTTCAGGGGCAACGGCGGCAACCTACACGCCCGCCGACGAGGACGTGGGCCAGTACCTGAAAGTCGTCGTGTCGTATACCGACAATGCGGGAACGGGCAGCGCGGAGGAATCCACCACGCGCCCGGTACACGGGGGAGCGAACCGGCCGCCGGTCTTCCCGTCCGCGACGGCCAGCGCCACGGTGGACGAGAACACGGCTTCGGGAGTGGACATCGGCAGCCCCCACACGGCAACGGACCCGGACAACGACCCCCTGACCTACTCCCTGGGCGGGACCCACCGGGGGCACTTCTCGATAGACTCATCCAGCGGGCAGGTGCAGACGAAGAGCGTCCTGAACCACGAGGCCAGGAGCAGCCACACGGTGTCGGTCGTCGCGAGGGACCCTTCGGGGGCGACGGCTTCCATCACCGTGACCATCAATGTGACGGACGTTGACGAGCCGGGAGGCGTCAGCCTGTCGTCCAGCCAGCCCCGGGTGGGGACGAGCTTCACCGCCACGCTGACGGACCCGGACGACGGCGTCTCCAACCGGCAGTGGCAGTGGGCCGCCGCCGATGCCGCCGCCGGAGCGTTCACGGACATCTCCGGCGCGACCTCGGCCAGCTACACCCCGAAGGACGGCGACCTGGGCAAGTACCTGCGGGCGACGGTGACCTACGACGACAACGGGGCGTCGCTCACGGTATCGGGGACGGCCAGCAACGCGGTATTGCCCGCCAACCTGCGGCGGGAGCCGCCCCGGATAAACTCGCTGCCCCCGCGGCAGCCGACCCCGGCTCCCACGCCCGCGCCCACGGCCACCCCGACGCCGCAGGCCCCGGGCGGCACGGTGAACTTCGGCAGCGCCGCCTACAGCGTCACCGAGGGAAGCGCCGTCACCGTCACGGTGCGGCTGTCACCGGCGCCGGCCCAGAGCGTGACCATCCCGGTGACGGCGAGCAACGGAACGGCGGAATCGGGGGACTACACGGTGTCGGCCAGCTCGGTCACCTTCGGGGCGGGCAGCACCTCGCGGACCCTCACGGTCACGGCCAACCAGGATGACGACACGGACGGGGAGACGCTGACCCTGGGCCTGGGGACCCTGCCCAGCGGCGTGTCGGCGGGGAGCCGGGCCAGCGCGACGGTCAACATCAGCGACGACGACGGGGCGGTCCCGCAGCAGCCGACGCCTACTACCACACCGACGCCAACCCCGACGCCTACCACCACGCCAACCCCGACACCCACCGTCACCCCGACGCCGCAGCCGGTCGGCAGCGCGGCCAGCTTCAGCGCGGCCAGGTACAGCGTCACCGAGGGAAGCGCCGCCACCATCACCGTCCGGCTGTCCCCGGCGGCGGACGGGAGCGTCACCATCCCGGTGACGGCGGGCGGCGGAACGGCGGAAGCCGGGGACTACACGGTGTCGGCCAGCTCGGTCACCTTCGGGTCGGGCAGCACCTCGCGGACCTTCACCGTCACGGCCAACCAGGACGACGACACCGACCGGGAGACGCTGACCCTGGGCTTCGGGAACCTGCCCGGCGGCGTGTCGGCGGGCAGCACGTCCAGCGCGACGCTGACCATCAACGACGACGACCCGCCCCCCACTCCGCAGCAGCAGCGGCGGCGCGCCCGGGGCAGCAGCGGAGGCGGAGGATACACCGGGAACCGGGCCCCGGTGTTCATGGAAGGGGCCAGCGCGACCCGGTCGGTGGCGGAAAACCTGGCGGCGGGGACGGCCATCTTCCCGCCGGTGCTGGCCAGCGACCCGGACCGGGACAGGCTGACCTACAGCGTGGGCGGGGCGGACCGGGCCTACTTCGGGATGGACAGCGGGACGGCGGAGCTGACCACCGGGGCGGTCTTCGATTACGAGTCGGTGGACGAGTACATCGTCACCGTGTCGGTCAGCGACGGACGGGGAGGGCAGGACAGCATAGAGGTCACCATCAACGTCACGGATGGGGCGGAGGCGCTGCCCGTCCCGGCGGCACCGGCGCCAACGGAGACGCCGACGGCGACGCCGGAGCCGACCCCCACGCCAAGGCCGACGCCGACGCCGAGGCCGGAGCCGACGCCCACCCCGTCGCCGACCCCCACGCCGACGCCGGAGCCGCCGCCGGCGGTGGTGCAGGACGCGCCGCCACCCCCGGCGGGGCCGCCGCCCGGGCCCAGCACGAACATCTCGCCGGTGGTGGCCATCGCGGACGTGAACGAGATTCCGCCGTGGCTGCAGTGGGGGCTGATGATCGGGACGGGACTGTGGGCGGCCTGGCTGAAGTTCTACGCCTGGTGGCGGGAGAAGCATCCGCCGCCGCCCAGGTACCGGACCAACGCCGCCGAGATAGGAAGGGATGTGCTGGTGCCGACGGGGTGAGGGGGGGTATTATTTATTGGGGGCAACAGTTGAATATGGGGTGCAGGTGCACCGGCGATCAGCACCATCAATCAGCACCATTATTTGGGTGCTTGTCCCGTCCGTACTGGTCTTTGTCCGGGAGAGGGGGAGGGGGGATGCTCCGGTTACCACTCCTCCTGGAAGGATTTACCGGGGTCTGGATTCCCGCCTGCGCGGGAATGACGGGAAAAATGGGGGAGAGGGGTGGTCTGGCGTTGTCCACGAGGCTTGCTGGGAAGCCTGATGGGTCCCTGCCTCCGCAGGGACGACGAGGGGGGCGGGAATGACGGGAAAATGGTGGAAGGGTCGAGTCAGACTTGATGCGATAGCCCTGGGGGGCAGAGGGGAAGGGGGTTTGTCAAGGTTAAAACGGGCGAAACCAGTGCGGATTTTTCTTGGAGTTTGGGGCGGGGGTGCCGGTATCATGGGGGCGGTTTCGTAATGTTCCCGTAATATTTATCTGCCATACTGACCCTGGTACCTTGTTTTTATACAAGAGAACACAACGGGGCCGCGTGACGCCAAGGAGGAGGAGTGCATGTAACAGAGCGGGTCTTTCCTCCAGCTCCGGCAAGGGGCTGGTTTCAGTCAACTGTTCTTCCAGAGAGGAAAGCATGAAAACAATGATCAGTTTACCGGCCGGAGTGGCGGTGTTCGCCTTCCTGGCCCTGGCGGGGTTGATGGGGCTGTTCGCCTTCAACGCCGCCCTGCCTGCCGAAGCGCAGACGGAGATAAATTACCCGGAAAACGCTGACCACGCGGTGATAACGTTCAGCGCGAGGAGCGATGACGGGAGAGATATCACGTCATGGAGCCTGTCTGGGCAAGATGCGGAATTTTTCGACATCGACGCCGGGCAGCTGAGCTTCAAGGAACCCCCGGACTTTGAGACCATGCAGGACGGTGATACTACCGTTTCCCCTGTCACTGACGATTCCCGTCGCGACAACGTCTACAGGGTTACCGTCCAGTCGACCGACACGGACGGCAACCTGGGCACGGCGGCTGTGGAAGTCACCGTGACCAACGTCGAAGAGGCCGGGAAGATTACGTTGTCGGGGCGGCAACCCCAGGTGGAACGGCCGCTCACGGCCGACCTGACCGACGATGACAAGGTAGACCTCGCCACACTAACCTGGCAGTGGTCCAAGTCCAGCACTGAGAGCGGGACCTACAGTCCCATCGAAGATGCTGAGACCAATGCGTATACGCCGAAGGCCGGCGACGTGGGCTACTTCCTGCGAGTGACGGCCATGTACGATGACGACCATGGCCCGGGCAAGAGCCAATCGGAAGAGTCGGATTTCGCGGTGCGGGCGAAGCCTGCCGCCGTGAACAGCCCCCCGGCTTTCGACGACGAGGACACTGACGCTACTACCGGCGGTAACACTACTAACAGCGATATCGAGAACCAAGTTGTCGTCCAGGCCCTGAGAAGCGTGGACGAGAACACCCCCGCGGGCAGGCCGATCGGGGATCCCGTGGCGGCCGGGGACGTGAACGGGGACACGCTGACCTACTCGCTGGGCAGCGGCGATGGCACCACCACGACCATCGACGGCTCCACCTCAGACGACGCCTCCTTTGACATCGACTGGGCCACCGGCCAGTTGATGACCAAGGGTGAACTGAACGCGGAATCTACTGATCCGGCGGACAGAGAAGCCGACCGCGATGGCTTTCAGCTGGAGGTCACCATCACGGCCACAGACCCGTCCGGCGCCAGGGGCCAGGTCGTCGTGTCCATCACGGTCAACGACGTGAACGAAGCCCCGGTGATAACGGGGGGCGTGGCGGACGGAACCGCGAAAGCTCTCTATACAGAAGAGAATTCGACGGTGACGAGCAATGACCGTGATGCCCTTACAACTCAATCTCCCGCTTACACAGTGACCGACCCCGATACGCTTGACACCACAGCCACGCTCTCCGATACGGTGAAGGGACCGGACGGGGGCAAGTTCACGCTGACTGCAGGTGTTCTTACCTTCACCGACGCCCCGGACTTTGAAAAGCCGGGAGACGCGAACAAGGACAACACCTACGAGATCACGTTGGAAGCCGAAGGCGGGGCTGACGCCCGAGAGAGGCGTGGCACTCTCGACGTGAAAGTCACGGTCATGAATGCCAATGAGGAGGGGTCGATAACCTTAGACAGGCCCACGCTCCGCGTTGGAACGCCAGTAAAGGCGACGCTTGAGGACCCTGACGTGGTCAAGTCCATCATGGGCTGGCAGTGGTATCAGGGCGACGGCACGACGCTAGACGCCACGACGATCATAGCAGGCGAAACATCGGACACCTACACTCCGGTTGCCGCTGATGTCGGAACTGCTGGGACACCCGCTGGGGCGTTGACCGTTCAGGTGATGTACCTCGACCGGGCTCCGCAGGACACTGTCGGTGCCGACGCTGGGGTCAAAACCAGGACTGTGAACATGACGACCCCCAGGGGAGTGCTGGCGTGGTCGCCCAACAACGAGGCGCCCAAGTTCACGGATGAGGACGCCGATACCGAAGGGGTCCAAGCCGAGAGATCAATCACGGAGAACACCGAGGCTATCTCGGAAGACGACGCTGAAGCAGTTGCTACTGACACGGATATGACCGGGGACAACGTCGGCTTGGCCGTGCAGGCAGTGGACGACCAGGACGCCGAGAACGACCCGACGACCAACTTCCTCATCTACACCCTGGAAGGGCCGGACGCAGACAAGTTCAGGGTCAGGCAGGACAACCCGCTCACCGTGGCCGCGGGCGATGTTGCGAATGATGAGGGCGGGATAATCGAGGTAGCCGAGGACACCGAGCTGGACTACGAGACCAAGAACACCTACATGGTCACGTTGAAGGCCGAGGACTCCTTTGGAGCGGTCGGCTCCGTCGACGTAACCATCATGGTCACCGACGACCCGAACGAACCGCCGACGATCTCGCCGGTCAGCGACGACGCGACGCTGATGCACCTGGACCTGTGGCGCGCGGAGAATGACGAGATCGGTGACCTGACCACGACCTTCATGGCTGACACCATGTCCTACATGGTGGACGTGGTGAACTCGGACGACAGCGTCATCGTGAGGGCCATCCCGACCGACGCGGGCGCCTCCGTCACGGTCAACGGCACCGCAGTTGACTCCAAGGGCACCGCCATGGTGGACCTGGCCGAGGGAGCCAACACCATCACGGTGATGGTGACGGCGGAAGACGGCACGACGGAGATGACGTACACGATCACCGTCACGCGGGCGGCACCGGATGTAGTGACCAAGGAAGACCTGCGGCCAGCGTTGATAATGGCCATACAGGAGTACATCGCCGCTTCCCCCGCCGAGAGGGAAACCCTGCGGCCAGCGTTGTTGGCAGCGATACGGGAGTACATCGCGGCGCCTTCAGGCGGCAATTAGCCCGAAGGGTTGATAGCTGATTCAAACCGGGAATCTAAAAGAGGACTACAAGATGAACAAACAACTAAGAATTCTGGCCGGAATGGCAGTGGTCGCTGCTCTGGCCCTCGCCGGAGCGCTGGGCGTCGTTGCCTTGACCGCGGCCCAGCCCGTTCAGGCGCAGGCTAATCCTGTTGGCACGGCCACCAGGGCCATTTCCGCGGCGGACAGCGATGGGAATGTGACAGTGACCATCACCATCGGCGCACGCAACGTATTTGGGAGCATCAGTGAAACCTTCCCGGAAGGCTACACCTACGTGAGCGGCGGGGACGCTGCGCCTGCCTCTGGCAGCCGGACAATCGCGTTCACGTTGGCCGGTGAAAGCTCGGTAGAGTACATGCTGACGCCACCCACCGCCGACGGGACTTACAATTTCATGGGGACTATGACTGAAGTCGACCTGGGAGGCGGCGCAGACGTAGTCACGTCCATTGGCGGCACCACGTATGTCATGATAGGCGGCGGCAACGGCGGCAACGGGATGCCGATGGCCGACAGCTCCGTGGAAGCGCTGCCGAATGATCCGGGCGCGGCTGCCCAGATCACCGTCAAGTTCTCGCTCGATCACGGGCTGGACATTGACGAGTCCATTGTCATCGAAGTGGATGACAACACCGGCGTTCCCTCCGCCATCGCGGCGGGCAACGTATCCATTGCCGACGGGACCAACACGGCCTCTCCCCGGTCCGTAGTGGTGGAAGTGGACGATGTGGCCGAGCGGTACAGGATCACCCTGTTCATCGGCGACATGTCCGACGTGGACGGGGCGCAGGACCTGGAGTCCGGCAACATCACGGTCACGATCCGCCAGGAAGCGGGCGTTACCAACCGCACCGAGGGCGGCAGTGATGACTGGTTCTACCGGTCCAGCCGTGAAGACGACCTGACCGAGGCAGACAGCGCCTACACCGTGCCCTTCCTGGTGGAGCTCAGCTCCTACGGCGACGCCCGGGGCGAGGAAATCACCGCTGTCGGCAAGGGCTTCAAGAACGGCACGACCGTCCGGTTCTGGCGCGACGCCAGCAACATGGGAACAATCGACCCCGCCGAGGTGACTCTGTGCTCGGCCACCGCCAGCGGCGACGACATAGCCGAGTGCACCTTCACCCTGTCGAACCCGCCTTTCGTGGGCGGCACGGCGGGCAACTACATCAACGCCGTTGACGGCCGCAACAACAAGGCCAACACCGGCGCCGAAAAGTCGACCAACTCGGTCCTGCCAGTGATTGAGCTGGAGCCCTCCATGTCCGCCTCTCCCGAAGCGGGCAGCCCTGGGGACAACGTGAACGTGCAGCTGTACGACTTCATACAGGGCGACACGGTCTCCAAGATCGACCTGGGCCGCAGCTTCGACGTTTGCGGCGGCAGCAGCAACCGGGCCTGCCCCGGCCGTTCCGTCGGTGACGACGGCGGGCTGAGCTTCGTCTTCGAGATTCCCAACGGCGTTACCCCCGGAATCCAGCAGCTGCGGGTCTTCGCCGGCCCGGCCAGCGAACCGGATGCCAGGGACGTCGACACCAACTTCGTGGTGGGGCTGGGACAGCTGAACGTGGGGAACACCGACGTGCTGCCCAACCAGCGGATCTCCGTCTCGGCGTCGGGCTTCACCACCAGCCAGGGCGGAGCGCCGGCGTACATCGGCTCCAGCGGAGACGGCCACCGGGGCTGCCCGACCAGCTATGGCGGCGCGGTGACCCTGGGAGGAACGGATATCCCCTGGACCCGGGTCAGCGACGGCGACGACATTGAGATCACGAGCGGCGGCACCTGGTCCGGGACCATTGACCTGCCGGTCAACGCGCTGACCACCGTCGCCTCCACCCGCGAGCTGAAGGTGATTGACTGCAAGGGCGGCGTTGCCACCCTGGACCTGACCTTCCCGGCACGGGAAGTGACCATGAGCCCGGAGATGGGCGGCGTAGGCTCTGAGGTGATCATCACCGGCAAGAACTTCCCGGCGGCCAACGGCGATGTCCGCGACATTGACGTTACCGTGGAATACGACGCCGGGGTTGACGCGGACGATGACGATGTCGAGCCCGACTCCCTGGGCAACTGGACCGTCATCCTGGAGGTGCCCGAGGACGCCGTCATACCGTCCAACAACACTGTCAGCGTCTCGTTCCGAGACGATGATAATGTCCAAGTGCTGGACACCTTCACCCACCGGATCCCCCAGGGCGCCATCTCCTTCGGCGCCGACGAGGGTGCGGAGGGCAGCCTGCTGACCGTCAGCGCCATCGGCTTCGCCCGCTACGTCTCGGTAGACACCGTATACTTTGACAACACCGAGGTGACTCCCGTACCCAAGCCGGCCACCGACACCAACGGCAACATGGAGTTCGACATCCGCATCCCCGGCGCGGACCCGGGCATCTACATCGTCCGGGTGGACATCGATGACGTGGTCGCCAGCCACACCTTCACGGTGGTGTCCGGCCGCGGCGTGGTGGACGGAGCGGTGGATTCCATCCTGGCCAACGTAATCAGCGAGGACGCCCTGGACCGGGTGTTCAAGTTCGATAACATGACCAAGGAATGGCAGTGGTACATCAACGATCCGGCCTTCGCCAGCACCAACAACCTGGGCGGCCTGTCGTCCGGCGACCTGGTGTGGATCAAGGTGAGCAAGTCCGTCACGGCGGACATCCTCGGCACCTCCACGACGCTCTCCTGCATCAACGAGGGCATGGAGAACGAGGACTGCTGGAACCAGATCTCGATTCCCTAGCACAGGCTAACGGCACACACGCGGGGGAGCGGATAGCTCCCCCGCACCCACCAGCCAGCGCAAGCTGGCGCTGATGAAACCGAAACCCCCGTCCCGGCGTAGTAGCAGGCGAAACCCAGGACAGCCGGGACCCCCAAAGGAGAATCTATGAGCAAAATAAAGTTCTTGGCCGTGCTTTCGGCGCTGGCCTTGCTGCTCACCCTCCCCGCCGTGGCCTATGGTCAGGGGACGGGCATTCCTCCCCACGTCTTCACCGGCAAGGCCATGGTCAATGGGCAGACGGCCCCGGACGGCACCATGGTGACGGCGATGATCGGGGATGCCGAGAAGGGCAGCACCTCCGTCATGGACGGCAAGTACGCCCTGGCGGTCAAGGCCGGCGACGGCACTGAGGTCAGCTTCATGGTCGGCGACGCAATGGTGATGGAAAAGGGCGAGTGGATGATGGGTGGCGCGTCCATGATGGACCTCATGGCGGGTGAGGGCATGATGATGGGCGGCGGCGGAGCAGGCGAGCCCGGACCTGCGGGTCCTCCTGGCGCTCGTGGTCCGGCCGGCCCACGCGGTCCTGAGGGCGAACACGGACATGATGGAGCGGAAGGTCCTGCCGGCGCTACCGGTCCCCAGGGTCCCCAGGGCCCTGCCGGGCCCCAAGGCGCGCAGGGCGCAGCCGGCGCGCAGGGCGCTCCCGGCCAGCCCGGACAGGCTGGCCCCGCCGGAGCGACGGGTCCCATGGGCCCGGCCGGCAGCAACACCCTGGGCATCATCGCCCTGGTAATATCCATCGTAGCCCTGGCCGGAGCGGCGGGCATCTGGTACCTGAGCCGCAGCTCCTAAGTCCAGACCGCGCCTTCGGCGCAACCGGCACCCAACGTGGAGGCGCCCCAGCGGCGCCTCCATTCTTTTTATAAATCCCTTCCCCCTTGACGGGGGAAGGTTAGGATGGGGGTGACATTCGTGTAAAATCAGTTCCAGGCCACCCCAAAAAGGAGGTCACTACCAGCCATGAAGTTTGCCCTGTTTTTGCTGGGTTCCTGGACCGAACCGGAGGCCAGCGCCCAGAGCCGCATCTTCGGCGAAATGCTGGAGCAGGTTGAATGCGCCGAGGACTTGGGCTTCGATTCGGTATGGATAGCGGAGCACCACTCCAGCCGGTACGGCATCTGTCCCTCCCTGATGCCCCTCCTCAGCCACATCGCGGCACGCACCAGCCGGATACGGATCGGGGCCGGCGTCAGCGTCCTGCCCTTCCACAATCCCATTTTCCTGGCCGAAGAGAGCGCCATGCTGGACGTGCTGAGCAACGGCAGGCTGGACTTCGGGGTCGGCCGGGGCTCGGCGGACTACGAGTACGGCAACTTCAACATCGACTTCGACACCCGGGATGCCCGCACCCGGGAAGCCCTGGACATCATCCTCGGCCTGTGGACCCGGGATAACTTCACCTTCCAGGGGGAATTCTACCGGGTGAAGGACCTGACCATAGCTCCCCGGCCGGTGCAGCAGCCCCATCCGCCGGTCTACCTGGCCGTGTCCCGGACCCCCGCCAGCGTGGACGTGGCGGTTTCCCGGGACCTGCCCATCCTGACCAGCTTTTCCACCCCCGAGGCGGACAACCTGGGCCTGTTTTCCCTCTACGCCGAAAGGTGCGCCGCCGCCGGGAAGGATCTGCCGCTGGAGGAAATGCCCTACTTCCGGTTTGTGTACCTGGATGAAGATGAAGCGGCGGCCCGGGAGTACCCCCGGCAGTCCCTGACCTGGGTCCGGGACCTGGGAGGCTACCGGCGCACGCTGACCCACGGCGATGAAATAAACGTGGACCTGGACCACTGGCGCCGGACCCGCACCGTGGAACCCGCCAGCTACGAGTCGGAACTTGAGACCACCGCCTGGTTCGGCACTCCGGAGCAATGCGTGGAGCGGATCACCCGGCTGCGGGACCAGCATGGAATCGGGTACTTCGGCGCTAGCATGTCCTTTGGCAGCATGGAGCACTCCAGGGTATTGCATTCCATGGAGCTTTTCGCCAGGGAAGTAATGCCCAGGTTCCGGTAAGCCTTGGGACAAGCCCCTTCCCCCGCCCCCGCCCGTCATTCCCGCGCAGGCGGGAATCCATACCCCCGTCGTTGGGACAAGTCCCTTCCCCCTTGACGGGGGAAGGTTAGGATGGGGGTGACAGACGTGTAAAATTCATCACAGGCCAATCCCGGGCCGCCCAGCGCTCCCTCCCGTCATTCGGGAATCCAGGCCCCCGTCGTCCCCCCCGTCCCCCCCGTCCCCCCCATCACGCCCTGGGCCTCTGTTATAGTGCCTTCCAAGATAGTCACCAATCAGGAGGTATCTCATGACACAACGCGACCTGATCGGCTACGGCCCCAATCCCCCGGCGGTGGAATGGCCCGACGGCGCCCGTATCGCCGTTTCCTTTGTCGTCAACTACGAGGAGGGGTCGGAGAACTCCATCCTCGACGGAGACCCCCACGGCGAGACGGTTGGCGAGTCGCCGTCGCCGGTGCCCTTGGGAGAGCGGGACCTGGCCAATGAGTCATTCTTCGAGTACGGCAGCCGGGTCGGCGTCTGGCGCATCCTGGACCTGCTGGACGAATACGGCGTCGACTCGACCTTCTTCGCCTGCGCCCTGGCCCTGGAGCGCAACCCGGAGGTCGGGCCGGAGATCGTCCGCCGGGGCCACGAGGTGATGGGCCACGGCAACCGCTGGGAAGAGTACTACAAGATGGACCGGCACGCGGAGCGCGAAGCCATCCATCAGGCCGTGGCCTCCATCACCCACACCACCGGGCAGCGGCCGCTGGGCTGGTACACTCGCTACGGGCCCAGCGTCAACACCCGGGAGCTGGTGGTGGAGGAAGGCGGATTCGTCTACGACTGCAACTCCTACAACGACGACCTTCCCTATTACACCCAGGTCCACGGCAACCCGTGGCTGGTGGTTCCCTACTCGCTGGAGGTCAACGACTACGGGTTCTGGCGGGGCCAGTTGTCAACCCCGATGGACTTCTTCGAGTCGGCCCGCAACTGCTTCGACACTCTCTACCGGGAGGGCGCGACCCACCCCAAGATGATGTCGGTGGGCCTCCACTGCCGCATCATCGGGAAGCCGGCCCGGGCGGCGGCGCTGCGCCGGTTCCTGGAATACGTGAAGGGGAAGCCCGACGTCTGGCTGCCCCGCCGAATCGACATCGCCCGGTGGTGGCAGGACCAGTATCCGGCTCCGGTTATGGGGGAGTAGGAATTGGCGACCTTCGTGCTGGTGCACGGGGCATGGCACGGCGGCTGGTGCTGGAGCAAGCTGGCTCCGCTCCTCCGTGGTTCAGGCGCTGCCGTTTACACCCCCACCCTCAGCGGGCTGGGCGAACGGGCCCACCTGGCCGATGTGGTGGACCCGGCGCGGTTGGACCTGGGCCTGCACATCCGCGACATTACCCAGCTCCTGTCCTATGAGCCGCTGAACGACGTCATCCTGGTGGGCCACGCCTACGCGGGGATGGTCATCACCGGCGTCGCCGAAGTCTGCCCCAGGCGCCTGTCCCGCCTGGTCTACATTAACGGTGTTGTTCCCGCCGATGGCGAGTCCATGGCCGACCAGCTTGTACCCGTGCGGGGGCCGGAGTTCGCCGCCTGGGTGCAGGGCTGCATAGAACGAGGAGAGGGCTATCTGCCGGCTCCGGCCTCACCGGAGGAGGTCGGACGCCGGTGGGGCATCCCTGAAGCAGCAGACCGCCAGTGGATGTTCTCCAGGGTGACGCCCCAGCCCGCCGCGGCCATGGCCGGAAGGGTGCGAATAGGGAATCCCGAAGCCCGGAGCATTCCGCGCAGCTTCATTGCCGGTGAAGAGGCCGGTTTTCAACCCGTCGCCGAACGGGTCCGCGCTGAGGGGTGGGACACCTATCACCTGGATTCGGGCCACGACCCGATGATCAGCCATCCCCGCGAGCTGGCGGATATCCTGTTGCGGATCGCCGGCGGGTAACCGGACCGTTCGGAGACGTTTTAAGAGAAGAGGGGCATTACCTTCTCGCCGAAGAGCCGCATGGACTTGCGCACCAGCGCGGTGTTCATCTCCCCGGTGTTCAGCTTGAGCATCAGGTTCCGCACGCCGATATCCCGCATCTCCGCCACCTGGTCGGCCACCTGGGACGGGGTGCCCAGGATGAAGGCATGCTCCAGGACCTCTCCGGCGGGCCTGGGGCGGTTGGGATCGGGCGGCGGGAACCCTCCGGGGTTGTATTGTTCCCTGGCCCACCGGAAGTGGCTGCGTTCCCGCTCGAAACCGGCGGAGGCGATTTCCAGCGCTTCCTCGTAGCTCTCGGCCACGAACAGGTCCCGGGAGGCCCAGCACTGGTCCAGTGTCGCCTCTGTTTCCCCTTCCGAAAAACCGGCGTCCAGCATGGTGGCGCGGTACCGTTCCAATCGCGACTGCAGGGTGGGCAGCGTCTGGATGCCGATCATTATCGGGCGGCCTATCTCCGCCATCTTGATGGTTGAAGCTTCGCTGATGCAGGCCCGCACCAGCGGTGGATGGGGACGCTGGAATGGGCGGGGCCTGAGCCGTGGGAACTGCACTTCCCAATGTTCGCCCCGGTGCTGCAGGTCTTCTCCTTCCCAGGCTGCCGTCATCAGCTGCTCCGCCTCGTCCAGCCGGGCGATCCCGTCCTCCATGGTGATGCCGAACCCCAGGTATTCGTAGTGGTTGTAGGCGGAGCCACGGCCCGTGCCCACAATGAGCCGGCCGTGGCTCAGGTTGTCCAGCAGCGCGGTCTGGATGGCAAGACGGACGGGATGGTGGAAGGCCAACTCCACCACCGCAAACCCTATCCTGATGCGCTGGGTGCGGGCGGCTATGGCTGCCCCCAGGACCAGCGGATCGGCGTGGGCGGCGGCCCCGTCAAAGTGATGCTCCGTCAGCCAGACCGAGTGCATCCCGATTTCCTCGGCCAGCAGGACCTCCTCGAGCGTGCTGTCGATCACCGCCGAATCCTGCTCCGGGTGGTGGCTGACCGGAAAAACAAAGGAGCCAAAACGCATAGCCGCCTCACAGTTGGGGAGATATTTCAGCGGGATTATAGACCATCGGACTCAACAGGTCTTGCACCGGCAGACTTCTTGATGATGGAGGGAAATGGGAATCAGGAACAGCGTCCGGGGCGATAGTATAATGCGGGACATTCCCACCAGCGGGGGCCGCCATGACTGCAGTTGATTACTCCGTGCTGGACAACCCCGGGGCGTCATCAAGTTCCTTCCACCCACTGCGAGGCTGGACCGAAACGCCCGACGGCGCGGTGGACTGCGTGGTGACCGTCGCCGACGGGACCACCCTGTCATGCCGGTTTTACGCGGTGGGCCGGGCTCGCCCCACCGTGCTGTTTTTCTACGGCGGCGGCGAGAATGTGGCCCGTTACGACGACATCGCGCCCCACTACACCCGGATTGGGGTCAATTTTTTCGTCGCCGACTACCGGGGCTTCGGCGCGTCGAGCGGGTCGCCGGGCTTCAACGCCATCCTGTCAGACGCGCACGAGGTGCTGGACTGGCTGCGGGCAACGATGCAGGCAATGAGGTTCACGGGTCCCCTGTATGTCATGGGGCGCTCCATGGGCCGTCACGCCGCGGGCGAACTGGCGGTAACCGCCGGAGACCGGATCAACGGCGTCATCATCGAGAGCGGGCGGGCCAACCTGGGACGGATAGCCCAGGGGCTGGCTCCGGAGGTGATACAGGCACTGGAGGAGGACTACCAGGCCAGGTTCTATTCCATCGCCATCCCCGCGCTGGTGATTCACGGCCAGTGGGACGACACGGCGCCTCTGGCAGGCGCGGTGGACATGTTCAACAAGCTGGAGACCGCCCACAAGCACCTGGAAATCATACCGGGCGCGGGCCACAATGACCTGATGTACGTGGGCTTCCGGCAGTACTTCAACGCCATCCGTGGCTTCATGGCCCGGTACGCCGGGCCGAGAGCGCCGATTGCCAACCCAGGGGAAACCACCAGGTAGGGCGGGATCCGGAGCAGATCCCGGCGACGGGTGGGTTTATTCGGGATGCTTCGCGGCTCACCGCGCCCTGGCCAGATAGGTGTCGGTGGCCCGTTGCAGGCCCGCGCGGCGGTTGCCCTGCAGGAACTCGCGCATTTCCGAGAAGCGGCTGTTGGACTCCTCGATCCCCGAGAGGCTGCCCTGGAAGCGGGGCATGACGTAGCGGGCGAACAGTTCGTAGCTGTGGAACAGGTTCTCCCGGGTAGTCCAGTCCTCAGCCCGCACCAGGAGTCCGCCGAAGCCGCCGCTGGACTCCTGGAAGCGTTCGATGGCGGCAACGGCGTCATCGGGCGTGCCGACAATCCACTGTCCTGCGTCCACCATGTGGTCCACAATTTCATCCTGGGGCACGTCGGGAATAGGGTGGCCGTTGGTGCCGCCGGTGTACTCGGTCACCACCCGTCCGGCGCCCACCCTGACCTGCTCGAAAGCCTCTTCCCGGGTTTCCGCCAGGTGGACCGGCACGGAAAGCCGCCACTCGCTGCGGTGGACTTCCTTGCCGTGTTCCCCGGCCGATTTCTCGGCGATGTCCCACTGGTCCTTGAGGGTGGTCTGCCGGACCATCGACCGGGGGACGCTGAGGGACAGCACCGCGGCGCCATGCTTGCCGGCCACGAACACTCCGGCCGGTGATTGGACCGAGGCCACGGCGACGGGCAGGGAAGGCTTCTGGTAGGGGCGCAGCTGCAGCGAGGCTTCCCGCAATTTGAACCAGTCCGTCTCACAGGTGACCGGTTCCCTGCCTTCAAAGAGCTGCAGGATTACGCCCAGGGACTCGTCCATCATTTCCCGCTGGCGCTCCGGGTCGATGCAGAACATGTAGGCGTCGGAGGCCAGGGAACCGGGACCCACGCCCAGCATCACCCGCCCGCGGGTGAGGTGGTCCAGCAGCACCATCCGGTTGGCCACCATGTAGGGGTTGTGGTAGGGAAGGCTGACCACGCCGGTACCCAGGCGGAGGCGGCTGGTGCGTCCCGCGGCGGTGGCTATGAAGACCTCAGGGGACGCGATGGTCTCCCAGCCGCCGCTGTGATGCTCGCCGATCCAGGCCTCGTCGTAACCCAGGTCATCCAGCCACTCCAGCAGTTGCAGATCCCGCTCCAGGGCCAGGGTAGGGTTTTCCCCCACCCGGTGAAAGGGGGCCAGGAATATTCCGAAGGTCATGTCGTCAGTCAGGGCCGTCATAGCTATCTCCTTCGGGACAGGGTTGATGCAATTCTAGCACTCTCACAGCGGGATTAGGGGCGCGGCGGCTTTTCAGAGGGAGAACCGGTGATGGCCGTTCGTGTTCATTCACGGAAACCGTTCATCAAATGAAGAACTGTTCTTGACCCCCGGTCCTGCCCTGCCTACCATGAGACCGACGGACCCCGGGACGCGTCCCAGTCCCGGATATTACACCAGAATCGTCTACGCCACGGGGTTTACGAGGTAAGGGTCAGGGCAATCGCGTTATGGATGATAGAGTTGGCAGGGTGAAAGGTCGAGGTTGTGGGGGAGGATGTGCGGAGCTATGGAGCGGGGAAAGGGTGTGTCTATCGTGGAGAGTTTTGGGGGATTGGAGGATCCCAGGATAGACCGGTGCAAGCGGCACCAGTTGCTTGACATCATCACCATAGCCATCTGCGCCGTTATCTGCGGTGCCGACTCGTGGGTTCACGTGGAGATGTTCGGCAAGAGCAAGGAGGACTGGTTCCGCACTTTACTGGATCTTCCCCATGGAATACCGTCCCACGACACTTTCGGCGACGTGTTCTCTCGTCTGGACCCGGACCGATTCCAGGAATGCTTCATGGAATGGAGCCGGTCAGTGGCCGAGTTGCTGCCCGGAGAGGTGGTGGCCATCGACGGCAAGACGGTGCGCCGCTCCCACGACAAGAGGGCGGGCAAGGAGGCCATTCATCTGGTCAGTGCCTGGGCCTCGGCCAACACTCTGACCTTGGGACAGGTGAAGACGGAGGAGAAGTCTAACGAGATCACAGCCATTCCCCAGCTGCTGAAACTGCTGGACTTGAGGGGATGCATCGTAACCATAGACGCCATGGGCTGCCAGAAGGAGATTGCCCAGGGGATTCTGGACCGGGAGGCCGACTATCTCCTAGCAGTCAAGGAGAACCAGGGGCGGCTCTATCAGGACATCCGGGACCTGTTTGAAGGCGCGGAGGAAGGGGGATTCGATGGAGTTCCCCACGACTATGCCACCACTCTGAACAAGGGGCACGGGCGGATAGAGCGGCGGGAATGCTGGGTGATCGGCGACCCGGCCTGCTTGGAATACCTGAGCACTGGGAAGGATTGGCCCGGGTTGCTATCAGTGATGAAGGTGACGGGCCGGCGTGAGACTGATACGGGGACCACGGTGCACTCCCGGTATTACATCAGCAGTCTGTCGGGACCGGCTGAACAGATGTTGCGGGCGGCGCGGGCCCACTGGAGCATCGAGAACTCGCTGCACTGGAGTATGGACGTCACCTTCCGGGAAGACCAGGGCCGGATGCGCAAAGACCACAGCCCCCAGAACATGGCGACGCTGAGGCAGATAGCCCACAACCAGCTGAAAAGGGAAACCAGTCTGAAAGTCGGCATCCAGGGCAAGCGCCTGCAGGCCGGCTGGAGGGACGATTACCTCCTCAAAGTCCTGCTCAGTTAAAACGCGATTGCCCTGAGGTAAGGGTGGAGTTGTTCCTGCCCCTGCATGGGGCCGACCAATCTGGAACCGCTATGGAAGAAACCCCTCAGGGAACCGCAGGATGACCGGCCAGAAGCCCATCCTGGTCACCGGAGCCACCGGATACATCGGAGGGAGGCTGGCGCCCCGCCTCCTGCAGCAGGGACACCGGGTACGGGTCCTGGCCCGCAGCCGGGAGCGGGTGCTCTCGCGGCCATGGGCGGGGCAGGTTGAGGTGGCCGTCGGCGACGCCCTGGACCCAGGCTCACTGGCGGAAGCAATGGCGGGAGTGGAATCCGCCTACTACCTGATCCACAGCCTCTCCACTGGACCGGGCTTCCGCGAAATGGACGCCCGGGCCGCCCGGACCTTCGGGCAGGCCGCCAGGAAAGCGGGAGTTAGCCACATCGTCTACCTGGGAGGCCTGGGAGACCCGGAATCCAGCCTTTCCTCCCACCTTCGCTCCCGGCAGGAATCCGGGCAGGCTTTGCGGGAAGGGGGAGTCCCGGTGGCGGAACTGAGGGCCGGAGTCATCGTCGGGCCGGGCAGCCTCTCCTTCGAGATGATCCGCCACCTGGCCGAACGCCTGCCGGTGATGATATGCCCCAGGTGGATCTACTCCCGCATCCAGCCCATCGCCATTGACGACCTCCTTGAGTACCTGGTGGCTGCCCTGAACGTCCCTCATCCCGGGGGCGTCACCATCGAGGTGGGCGGCAGGGACGCGACCACCTACCGGGGACTGCTGCTGGGCTATGCCAGGGCCAGGGGGCTCCGCCGGCTCCTCATCCCCGTCCCGGTCCTGACGCCCCGCCTGTCCTCCTACTGGGTCCACTGGATGACCCCCATTCCGGCGTCCATCGCGGTCCCCCTGGTGGAGGGGCTCCGGAACGACGTGGTGGTGACCGACAACCTGGCAAGGAGCCTTTTCCCCGGCATCGTGCCGGTGGACTGGACCACGGCAATCCAACGGGCGCTTTTGGACCTGGAGGAAGGCCGGGTTGACACCTCATGGAGCGATGCCGCAGGCACACCTGGGGGCCGGGAAGATTTGGTCAGCCTAGAATCGCGGGAGGGACTGATCATGGAAAGACGCCGCCGCAGCGTCGCCGCCCCCGCCCGTGACGTGTACCGGGCGTTGACCGGCATGGGCGGCACCCGGGGATGGTACTTTGCGAACTGGGCCTGGCGCCTGCGGGGCATGCTTGACCGGATGCTGGGAGGCGCCGGCCTGCGCCGGGGCCGCCGCCATCCCGATGACCTGAGGGTGGGGGACGCCGTGGACTTCTGGCGCGTGGATGCCCTGGAGCCCGACCGGCTCGTCCGGTTCAGGTCGGAGATGAAGGTCCCTGGTAGGGCGTGGCTGCAGTTCCGGGTGACGGAGGGTGACGGCAATGCTGAACTGGAACAGACGGCGGTGTTCGCTCCCAGGGGGCTGGCGGGGTTGCTCTACTGGTACGCTCTGTATCCGGTCCACGCCTGGATATTCGGGGGCATGATCAGGGCCATCGCCCGGCGGGCAGAGCGGGGTTAGCCCAATCCCGTTTGCCGAGGCGCTGCAATCCAGGTAGTTTCGTTCCCGGTCTGCCATCCTGGATGCCATCGAGGGGCACATCACTGATGGCGGATCCGTCTACCTCCACCGCGGGTGAGGAATTGGCCGCTGGAATTCCCACAATGACGCCCGCCGATATCGGGACGGGGAACAGCGCCAGAGGGTAAGCTGGGAGTCAACCCAGGAAACCGGGACTGCCGGGAGGAGAGAGATGAAGACGCTGGTGAGACCAGTCCTATTGGGCGCTGTACTGCTGGTCCTGGGGAGCATCGGGTTTACAGCCTGCGGTGGCGAGGAGCCGGCGCCTGAAACTGCCAGACCACAGGCTGCCGCAGAGCCGAGGCAATCCTTCCCAACCCCCCGGCCAACCATTGCTCCCACTAATACCCCGGAGCCAACTCCCGTCCCACCGCCGACCAACACCCCGGAACCGACGGCGGTCCCCGAGCCAACGTCTACGCCCGAGGCCATGACTGCTCCGACTCCGCAGGTAGCCACTACGGAAGCAGCGGGGTCGGGTGATGACGTGGAGGACCGGGTCAGGGCCTATGCCCGGGAGTGCGGGGAGTTGACTGCCGCGCTCTCATCCAATCCCATGGCAATGGCCGACACCGAGGCAGGGGCTACCTGGGGAGAGACGGCCGCTGCGCTGGAGGTCCAGTTGGAGACATACAGCCAGCTTGAGCCGCCGGCGGAGGTGGAGGAGTATCACAACGCCCGTCTGGCGACGTTGGAAGCCTTCCTAGACCACGCCCGGTCCCGTCCGGCGGAGGCCTCAATGCTGGCGGACATGGAGCAGTTGATGACCACCGTCATGCCCCAGATCATGGTCATCGGAATGGACCAGTCCAAGACGGAGGAGCAGAAGCAGCAGGAGATTGAGCAGTTGTTGGAGGAGCCCCTGATGGACCTGCTGGGTGAGGACTTCCCAGCGGCGGCGCGGGCGGAGCAGGAGGCGAGGGACGCCCTGACGGAGAGCCTCCGCAACATCCTGGACCAGGAAGGCTGCTCATCCCCGGACGAGGAGGAGTTTTCATTCCCCTAGGCCGACAGGATCCGGCAGGAATCCAAGGGGATGACATCAGAGGAGCGGGGGGACCGAACCCCCGGCTCCTTTGATGGTTGTTGGGCGAAGAAACTATCCCGACACAGTATGAGGGTGAAAGCGCGGACCGAATTCCATTCCGGCCCAAGTATTAACTGACAATGCCGGATGGGCCGGATACCAGGCTTTTGTTGACACTCTCTCGGGCCAATCCTAATATGGCATGGATGGAGACTGCCTTAGCGCTTCGGGCTCAGGAATTGAGAGGTGGTAATGCCCCACCAAGAAGACATTGCATTGATGGCCCACTTGATGAGACGCGCGGGCTTCGGTGAACCCCGCGGGGCACTGGAGGGGCGTGTCTCCAAAGGCTACGAAGCCGTGGTCGAAGAACTGCTGAATCCAGAGCGGCAGCCGGCCATAGACGAAGAACTGCTGTACCGGTTCTTCCCGGGCTATGAGGGGGCGGGAGCGCCGCCGATAAACCAGGCCAATTGGGTCTACCGGATGATCAACACCCAACGGCCGCTGGAAGAGAAGATGGCCCTCTTCTGGCACCAGTTGTTCGCCACCAGCAACTCCAAGGTGGACAATCCACCGGAGCTGACCCGCCAGATTGCCGTCTTCCGGGAACACGGATTGAGCACCTACCGCGACCTGCTGGCAGAGGTAGCGAAGTCGCCGGCCATGATCTTCTGGTTGGACAACCAGGGAAACCGGGACGGCGCCATAAATGAAAACTGGGGGCGGGAGCTGTTGGAGCTTTTCTCCCTGGGAGTCGGCAACTACTCCGAGGACGATATCAGGGAAGCTGCGAGGGCCTTTACGGGCTGGGGGATAGCTCCCAAGATTCCCCGCAATCCCTACGGCCGTTTCCACTGGGAGTTCGAATACAAGCCCGAGGACCACGACGACAGGGAAAAGACCTTCCTGGGGCATACCGGGAACTTCAACGGCGAAGACATCGTGGAGATTATCGCGGACCAGCCGGCTACGGCCCGGTTCCTGGCGCGTCACCTCTACAGGTTCTTCGTCGCCGACGAACCCCATGTCGCCAGCTGGAACATTACCCCACCGGTTGACCCTGAAGCCATCGAGTTCCTGGCGGAAGCCTACAATGAGTCCAGGGGCGACATCCGGCACATTTTGCGGGCATTGTTCAACTCTGAGTTCTTCAAGGATGCCCGCTTCGCCCGGGTCAAAAGCCCGGCTGAATTGATCGTCGGCACCGTGCGCATGGCGGGCAACTACAGCGGCTTCAAGCCAGGATTCAACAACCTGGCGTTGGAGTGCGGTTGGCAGGGACAGGAGCTGCTCAATCCTCCCAGCGTGGAGGGTTGGCACACGGGCTCAGAATGGATCGACCCCGGGGTCCTGATGCGCCGGGTGAACTTTGCCGCTAGGATATTCGGAGACATCTCGCTGCCTGGCGTGCAGGCTATCGTCAAGCGGGTGCTGGTGAATGTGCAGGAGGATAAATCTCCAGAGGCGATAGTGGCAGCCTGTCTCGACGCGATGGGCCCGTTGGAAGTCAGTGAGGAGACCCGCTCTGAATTGATGGTCCATGCCGAGAGGTGCGGCGACCTGTCCCTGGGCACCAACGAAGAACTGAGGGCTACGTTGCGTAACGTGAGCAAGATCCTGACGTTGATCGCCGCCTCGCGAGAGTACCAGTTTGCCTAGGCAAGGGCCTGACTCTGAAGTAGAGGGATACGGAAATGACATCAACCCATAAGGACCCCGTGCTGGTCGTGCTGGAGCTGACCGGGGCCAACGACTACCTCAATACGATTGTTCCTTATGCCAATCCCCTGTATTGGGACAACCGGCCCAAGGTCCGTATCCCTGAAAGCGAATTGCTGCCCATCGATGACCAACTGGCATTCCGGTCTGACATGGGGCCTTTGAAGGAAATCTACGACAAGGGCAACATGGCAATCATTCACGGAATCGGATTTGAAAATTCGCCCCGTTCGCACTTCCGCGCCATGGACATCTGGCATACGTGCGAGCCGGATTCCATCGGGATCAACGGCTGGCTCGCCAAGGTCATCCGGGACCTGGATCCGGAGGGCGAGAACGTGCTGAAGGGCGTGAGCCTGGGCCAGGGCCTGCCCCGGGCACTGGCCATGAAGGGGGTCCCGGTCACTTCCGTCAACCACCTTCCTTCGTACGGTGTGCTGTCATCCAACCCGGGGATCACGTCCGAGCAAGAGCGGAACCAGTTACTGCAGAGCTTTGCCCGCATGTACTCCCCCACCATCGGCACCGGGCCGACCATGGACTACCTGGGACAGGCAGGACGGGATGCGTTGAAAGGGGCGGACATCATCCGGGTTGCTCCCGAAACCTATTCCTCGACCGTGGAGTACGCCAATACTCCCATCGCGAGGCGCTTCAGAGACGTGGCCCAGGTACACCTGGCCGGCCTGGGCACCCAGGTGTTTTACACGGCCTATGGGCCCTTCGACACCCACTATGACCAGCTGGGACCCCACGAAAAGCTCTGGACGGAAATTTCCGTTGCCATACGCGACTTCTTCGACGACCTGCGCGAGCACGACGCGGCAGAAGAGGTGGTCGTCATGCTGTTCAGCGAGTTTGGACGCCGCGTCCGCGACAACGGCACTGGCACCGACCACGGAGCAGCCGGGGTAGCGTTCGCCATCGGCGACCGGGTGAACGGCGGCATGTACGGGGCCTATCCGTCGTTGAAACCGGAGGACCTTACCCAGGGAGACCTGGCGCCCGACTACGATTTCCGCGGCTTCTACTCAACCCTGGCGGAAAAGTGGCTGGGGCTCGACCCGGTACCCATCGTCGGCGGGCACTTCGAGCAACTGTCCTTCGTCTAGCTTCACGACCCCAAAACAGTTCGCGGGAGAGGGGATATGCTGACCACCGTCGCCGCCGGGCGGGTGTATGACTACAGCTACTGCATTGGCATGTACAGCCAGGCAGGCCGGGGATTCTGGGCTCCCCAGGATTTCGTCCTGGGACCCAACGGGCGAATCTATGTGTTGAGCCGCGGCGTGGAACAGCTGGGCCAGCGGGTCACCAAGGTCACCCTCGACCACGATTTCCAGGGACAGTTCGGCTCCGTCGGCGAGGAAGACGGGCGCTTCGTCTGGCCCAGATCAATCGATCTGGACAGTTACGGACGAGTGTTCGTTTCGGACGAGTATCTCAACCGGATAACCATATACGATGAAGAGGGCGGTTACCGGTATCACTGGGGCAGGCCGGGCAGCGGGGACGGGCAGCTGAACGGACCGTCAGGAATTGCTTTCGATTCCCAAGGAATCCTCTGGGTGGTGGACAGCCAGAACCACCGGGTGCAGAGTTTCAATCAGATCGGCGAGTTCCAGTCCGCATTCGGGAAGCAAGGCGGCGGCGACGGGGACCTGGAGATGCCGTGGGGCATCTGCCTCGACGGTGAGGACAACATCTACGTGGCGGACTGGGGAAACAACCGGGTGCAGAAGTTCGCCCCCACCGGAGAGTTACTGGTCAGGTTCGAAGGCTCCAGCACAGGGGTCGGGTCTCTCAAGGGGCCTTCCGGCGTGGCCGTGGACTCAGACGGGGATGTTTACGTGACCGACTGGGGGAACCACCGGGTCCAGATCTATGCCCCGGACGGCCAGTATATTGCGGCGCTGGTCGGTGACGCCCAGGAGCCTTCGCCCTGGGCCCAGACCTACATTGACGCCAATCCCGATATCGTCAAGGCCAGGCGGCGGACGGACCTGCAGCCTGAATGGCGGTTCCGCCGGCCGGTGGCTGTCAACGTTGACGCCGACGACCGGATCGTAGTTTTGGAGTCCTACAATCACCGGCTTCAAATCTACAACAAGCTAAGAGAGTACGACGTACCCTCCATAAACCTGTAGGGGCCTGCCCGCCTACATATCCTGCCCGATGCCGGGCACCCTCCCAATTCAGCTCTCGTGGGTTTCGTGGAATTGCGGAAAAAGCCGAGGAACGGTTATGAAATACGACGTTATTGTAGTCGGCGGCGGATCCGCCGGCTCCGTGGTGGCCAGCCGGCTGTCGGAAGACCCCAATCGCTCGGTACTGCTGCTGGAAGCGGGGCAGGACTACGCCGATCCGGAGCAACTGCCGGAACCGGTCCGCAACGGCCACTCGTCGGAGGGCGAAGCCATCGGTTCGGCGGTTTCCTGGAACCTGCGGGGCGTCATCAACGACCAGCAGGGCGAGATTAACATCGCCCAGGGCAAGGTCATCGGCGGCTCCGGCTCCATCAACGGCCAGGTGTACCTGCGCGGCCTGCCCGAGGACTTCGAGCGCTGGGAGTCCCACTTCGGCAACCAGGAATGGGGCTACCTTAAAGTCCTGCCCTACTACCGCCGGGCCGAAACCGACCTGGACATCCAGGACGACTTCCACGGCTCCGAGGGCCCAATCCCCATCGTCCGCCGCGAGGACGAGGAATGGCCGGCGGTGCAGAAGGCGTTTTACGATGCCTGCATGGAGTCGGGCTACCCATCCAACCACGACCTGAACGGACCAGACTCCGGCGGCATCGGCGCCATTCCCATGAACAACCGCAGCGGCTGGCGCATGAGCACCAACGTCACCCACCTCACTCCCGCCCGCCACCGCCTCAATCTCACCATACGCGGCGAGGTGTTCGTCCGGCGGGTGGTAATCGAGGACGGTCAGGTCACCGGCGTCGAGGCGGAGAGCGGCGGAGAGATTTTCACCATCCAGGGGGACCGGGTAGTGCTGTGCGCCGGGGCGCTCAAATCACCCCACATCCTGATGCTGTCCGGCATCGGCCCCCGCGATCAGTTGGAGCAGAACAACGTCCCGGTACTGGTGGACTCTCCCGGCGTCGGGCAGAACCTGTTCAACCACCCCATGGGGTCAGTCACCTTCCGGGTCAATGAAGACGTCAGGCTGACGGCCAACGCCGAGGCCCTGCGCTTCGGCCTGCGGGTAACGTCCGAGCCGCCGTCCCACCCCAACGACGTGATGCTGCACACCCTTGCCATCTGGAATGTGATGACCGGCGAGATGGTGCCCTCGGGCACCGCCCGCATTGCCTGCGCCCTGGAGCTTCCCGAAGGCTCCGGCTGGGTGCGCCTCCAGTCGGGCGATCCCACGGTGCAGCCTTCCATCAACTACCGCTACCTGCACAACGAGAACGATATGCGCCGGATGCGCGGTGCCGTGCGTTTGGCGTGCAGCATTCTGGAGTCTGACGCCTACCGGGGCATCTCCGAAGGACGCATCGCCCCCGACGACGACACCCTCACCAGCGACGACGATCTGGACGCCTGGATTCGCCAGACCCTCGGCAGCTCGCGCCACGTCTCCGGCACCTGCCGCATCGGCCCAGACGGCGACGCCATGGCCGTTACCGACCAGCAGTGCCGCGTCCGTGGAGTCAACGGCCTGTGGGTCGCCGACTCCTCCATCATGCCCCAGGTAACCCGCGCCAACACCAACGCCACCGCCATCATGATCGGCGAGCGCGTCGCCGACTGGGTGGCCGGGAGTTAGCCGGCGGGAACTTTCCCGGAAACTTTCTACGCCAAGGTCTCCGTCAGCGACAATAAACGTCGAAAATGGATGCTTGCCGACGTTACCGGGAAAACAAAGCAGCTGATGGGGGAACGACGCGTTCCCGGCCCGTTGGCTCTCCGGAGGGCCCTGGAGCACTGAGGACCCAATCCCCTGGACCCAAGGCCCGCTCAATCTGAGCCAGGTCCGTGGAGGGGTCAATGAGGCGGGCCGCTGGCCTGCCGTTCCATGAGGCGTAAGCGTCTGAATAAACTTGTACCGGGGAATACCCGCGGGACAGCCAATCGTCCCTGATGATGTGGGCGGTGGCGAGAATAAGGTCGGGTTGATAAGACATCCGCTCGACCTGGCCCGGCGTCAGGTAATCATCGGGGTAAACCACCCATTCCCTGGACTCGCCGGGAGCGCGGACGCGAAACGAAACGTGTCCCTTCTTCTCGGTCAGCATCACCCGCCAGGAAAACAGGTAGCCTTCCTCGGACCAGTGCACATTTCCCGGGTAGGCGAAGTGACGCAGGGGCAACGCGATCTGGACTGCCAGGAAAGCCATGCCCAACAGGACCACCGATTTGGATAGCCAAGTCAGGCGGCAGCGTTCCCGGTCCGGTTTCGGAGCATCCCTGTTCGACAGGGGAGCAGGTTCCAGGGTGTTTCGGACTCTGCAAATTGCCCGGCGGGGCCAGTCGGGCCCGAAGAAAATCAATGCTGCGGCAATCATTATCCACGGGAACATGCCAATGGACGGGAAGAGCAGAGCGGTGGCCCCGTGGAAGACTACCAGCATCCCGTAAGCGAAGGGGCGTGACCTGGACGAGAGCAACCAGCCAGCGATGGTCAGGTCAAAGATCATCCCGCCCCAACTGAAGGCATAGGCTACCCAGGCCTCGCGCAGGAACGGTCCAAGGAACGGAATGCCCGCGCTGTTGTAGAGCCAAATGCGCAGGGGTTGGGCCTGGAACAGCCAGTCAGGGTTCAGCTTGGCTACTCCGGCAAAGAAATACACCAGTCCGACCTGGGCCATCAGCAGCCACAGCACTGCCCGGGGGATCTCCGGCGCAACTGAGCTCGCGAGGCCTTTTTTGGAGTCCAAGGACCAAGCTCTCCCCATGGGGAGCCAGATCATGATGAAGCTCAGCAGGCTGACCAGGTAGTAGTGGTTCAGGTACGTGGTCCGGTCAATAAGTTCGATGTAGGTGAAAAGCACGAAAAAGGCCGTTATGGACAACCGGTAGCGGTAGCCCGCGGCGACGCCCAGACTGGCAAGCCCGAGCAGCGCAAAGTGGAGGTACATTCCCCACCCGGGCCATGCTTCGACCCAGCCGAACCCGTAGTAGCTCAGGTGATGCGCCGGTTCCAGGTAGATGCGTGATATCCAACCATGGGCCGCGAACCGGACCACCATAACCAGGCCCAGCAACCCGAACATGATTCGGAATGCCGCGGCCGAGTAAGGGGATACCGGTTCCAGCCCGGCTTGGACGACCCGGTTGTAGAGCGCCCCGATAGAGGCTGTCACCAGGGCAATGCCGGGTTCCGGGGAGAAGTCAGAACGCCGCCTGGCCCAGGCCACGGAGTGCTACCGCATGGCGTCCCCGTCGGTATCGGAAAACCCGACGGAAACACCCAGGAGGCTGACCACTTCGGTTGCCATAGTCCTCTGCACGTCAGAGAGGCGTTCGTAAAGCGCGGCAACCTGTTCCGGGCGTTCGGTTATAGCAACGGTGAGAGGCACTTCCACCGCTTCCACGGCCAGGAGGGCGGCAGACAAATTGTCGCGGAACCGCTGGTTCGTTTCCTCTGAAAGCGGAATTACGAGGTGAGAGATTCCAAGCTCCTCACCGCCGGCCCCATTGTAGATTTCCTGCATTCCGAGCAACTCATGGCGGATGTCGGCCAACCCGTTATCCGCCGCGTTGCCGGGGATAGCAGTGAGGTCGGGGCCATCCCCACGCAGGCCCAGTGCCGGAGCGATACGGACCTGGACCATATCCCGGATCATGAATACCTGGACGCGCACCACTTCTTCCACCGCGTCACTGGGCACCACCGACAAGTTGGCGCGATCGGTGAAGTAGTCCTTGTAGGGGGCGCCCAGCTCTCCGCCAACGGTCCACTCGTCCAGGAGGGCGGCTGTTTCTTCCCGGTTGACCTGGGCAACGGCCGAGAGGTACGCGCAGGCCGGAGGGGAACCGGACAACGAAGCCAGGGAATCGGGGTTGAAGAGCAGGTGCTCCATGGCCCCGAACCGCGGCGGTCCGCCGAGACGGAGTTTTCTATCATGTCGGCACTGATGGTGAAGTCAGCCGATGCGATGGATGCGTCGATACTGCCGGTATCGGTGGGGCTCCAGTCGAGCAGGCTGGCCGATCTGCGGTCCATGACCGGGCCGAAGGACATGGCTCTTGTTCGCAACCAGGAGGCCCGTGCGATACTCCAGGCCTGCCTGGCGGCGTCCAGCGATGCCTCCGAGGGGGCTCGGCAAAGCTCGGCCGCTGCTTGCTCCAATTGGACAGCGTCTGCGGCGGCTTGCTGGTAGGCCGGTACCACGACGTGATCCGTGAGGCTAATCAGCACGTCCTTGTCGGACGCCCCCCCTCCCGTACATGCCAACGTGGAGAGGACCAAGGCCGACAGGAGAACCGGCAGTCCCCATTGCCGGGCCCGCCAGGCGTTAAAGAGATTCCAGGAACTTGATGAGGGCATTTCTCTCTTTCAAAGTCAGGCCCATGAACTTGTCCCGGGAGGCCTTCGCTTCTCCCCCGTGCCACAGGATGGCCTCTTCGAGGCTGCGGGCTCTCCCATCATGGAGGAACATGGTATGCCCGTTCACAGTTTGCACCAGTCCGATTCCCCACAAGGGAGGAGTGCGCCACTCGGAGCCGTTGGCCAGTCCATCGGGACGGTTATCCGCAAGCCCGTCGCCCATGTCATGAAGCAGGAGGTCCGTGTAGGGGTATATGGTCTGACCCCGCAACGGCTCCAGGGGATGGTCCTGCCCGGTCTCGTGGCGGGGAGTATGACACACGGAACACTGGGACTGAACGAACAACCTAGCGCCCTGTTTAACCTCACCGTCATCCACGTTCCTCATGGCCGGAACTGCCAGGGTCTGAGTATATATTGTTACTTTTTCCAGGCGGGTGTCCGGAATCTCCGGTAATCCACCGCTGGGAGCCTGGGTACAAGCCGCCTGCGCCGAAGGGCAGTTTTCATCGGGGAACAAGCTGGAGGTGATGCCGATGTCCCCCAGGAAAGCACCGGCGGACTGCTGCTCGACGGACGGCTGGTTGGCTTTCCAGCCGAACCGTCCCAGGGACAACTTGCCCTCGCGGATATTCCAGACAAAGTTGGCCCGCCCCGAAATGCCGTCGCCGTCGGCATCATCCGGGTCCGCCAGGGCCGTGATGCGTTCCTCGGGAATCGCTTCCAGCAAGCCCATCCCAATGGTGGCCGGGGCCACCCGGGGAGATATCATCACGTTGGGGTGGACGGGTCCGAACTGGGGATCACCGATGCCGTATACAGGGTGCCGCAGGCTGAATTCGGTCCCGTCGGGATACTTGCCGGGAACTTCGCGATACGTGAGAGCGACACGCCCTTCGAAGGGAACTCCCAGGATCGACCGGTCCTGCAATTGTCCTCCATAAGCGGGTTCGTCGACGGGACCATCAGGCCCCGGCACGCTCAGGCGCAGCAACAAGCCCCTGGCAGGGTCGTCGGCATTTTCCGGAGGACGTCCCCTCCCGTCATGGCTGTGGCAGGACGAGCAGGACTGGGCGTTCATGGTCGGCCCCAGTCCATCCCTGGCCTCAGTGCTGGCCGGGGCGGCGACCCAGTTCTGATTGAAGAAGCTGTCACCAACCTCGAAGGTCCGGCGAAGGGGGGTATCCAGGTTGCGGGCCGACAACTCGAAGGCGTTCTTCCCTGAGCTGAAAGCAGTGGTGTCCCCGCCCAGGCGTTCGTCGTAGATTTCGGAGAGGCCGGGGCTCCCGAGGAACTGGCAGGCAGGCAGAAACACGACCAAGACCGCCAGCAGCAGAGCTGCCGACGGTCTAAGGGTCGCCGCCTCCGTCGCCAAGTTAGGCAACTTATCTAAGGCTCCTTGGCGGCTCCGTCTGGTGGAAGCGCGGGAAGGGGAGGGGTTGCCCATTGATCCTCAGCTGACGCTGATTGTGATTCCCACTTCCTCGGCAGCACTGACTATGGTGTCGGTCTGGTTCTCCAGGGCGACAATGGTGTCGAGCACCGCCTTGCGTCCCGGGGAGGCGTCGGATAGCCCTTCCACCAACTGGCTGTCAAAGGGGGCGGGGATGGACCGGGCAAGGTAGACCGAACGGTTTATTTCGGCTTCCAGCTGGTCGGCCAACTCCTGGTCCTGGGCCGCGATCAGGGCTTTCACGCCCGGGCCCGAAACGGAACCGTAGTCGCCGGAGTAGACCCGCTGGACACCTGCGGCGTTGGCCACGATATCCGAGATGGTGTTGTCGGAGAAGCAGGAATGCTCATCTTCCTGGGAACGCGCCTCATAGGCGACCGTCATGCGCTCTCCAGCCAACTCCCCGCGACTCATTTCGCCAATCCCGGTGATGATGTCCTTGATGGCCGCATCCGAGTCCTTGGAGACGAACTGGGCACGATAGTTGTTCTGCCCGGGTGCCCAGGCGTTGACCATATCCTGCAGGTGGGAAAGCAGCAGGTCCGAGCTCACCGCGAGGTAGGTGGCGCGGCGATCAGCATTGTTGGCGGTGGTGTAGTCGGATACAGGCCGGTAACCGGGTCCGTCCGGGTTCAGGTCCTGTCCCCAAAGCAGGAACTCGATGGCGTGCCAGCCGGTGGAAATGTTTTCCTCGCCGCCCTCCTCGTTCAATGAGACCAGCAGGTCGGCGTCGATGGTCGGGTACTCGCCGGGCATGTTGACTATGCCGGCGCCGGAATCGCCCTCAACATAGTCCACGTAGGACTCGTCCATCGGCCAGGCGTTGATCAGACCCTCCGGGCCGTCCGCCTCATTGTCGATGGGGCCTTCGTAGAAGCGGTAAATTTCGGTCACTCCGTAATCATCCCGGGCCAGGAGCCAGGCACGCTTGGCCGCGTCCAGGCGGTGCTGCGACGGGTCCTCGAGGAACCGGTCGATGGCTGCATCCATGGACTGGGCAGAGGCGAGGCTCTGGGCGTAGGAGGCGTACGCTCCGGCCGCGTAGTTCTCGACCACGGACGCCTTGAGATCATCGGTCGGGCCGCGAGACGTGCAGGCAACCAGGGCCAATGCGGCTACGAGCAACAATGCGACAGCAATCGGAAGTTTCGTCTTCATGTTTTCCTTTTCCATGTTCGTCGTTTCGATTAAGCGGAATTTGTTGGGTACGCATACTGAAGGTTCGTGTTCCGCAGATATGGGGAAAATGTTTCCCAGGAGCGATGCATGGGCGGAGAACGGCACCCCTCCCATAGTATGCGATTGTCCGGCACTGTTATTAGTCCTTGGCCAACTTCAATTGGCCCAATTGGTATAGGAAGCGGTTTCCTATTGCTATAGAACAGTAAAATATTCTTGACAGCGCAGCATTCTAATTCGGTAATACACGTTTGTCAATTCATTAGACACTCATAATATATATGTGTGTACTCTGCTCTTTCCCAAGTCTCTGCATAACAAAAGAGATTATGGCAGGACTGGCCCCGTAAAGGGATGTGCGACGACACCTGGAGACTTCATGCCCAGGCCGGGGGGCGAACTCCACTACGTCATCCGACGAGTCAGTACGCTCGCATCAAACTGAGGTCTCTGTATTCATCAATCCAACACTGATCACCTACTAGATTGGCGGCCGATTGCACTTCCTGCTTCGCGACTGGCCTTGGTTGAATACGCCTTGCTCTTACACCACCCCATCGGTCTCCGGTCGAATGCGATTGCCTTGGGGGGCAGTCTCCCGCACTTTCCTTAGCCGCTTTGGTGGGCTAAGATTGGCAGGCAATCTCCCTCACTTGCCCGTTTGACTCTGTTCAATCTCCAGACAATCTCCAAGGAGGAAAAATGGCCCGCGTAACCGGCAGTCACCTGATCGGACAAGCCCTGAAGCTGGAAGGCGTCAATGATGTCTTTTACCTGGCCGGCGACCACATCCTGCCTGTCCTGGACGTCATGGCTGACCAGGACTTCAGGTTTATCGACACCCGCCACGAGGCGGCGGCGGTCCACATGGCCGACGCCTACGGCCGTATCACCGGGCAGATCGGAGTCGCCATGTACACGACCCCGGGATTCGCCAACGCCATCCCAGGGCTGACCAACGCCATGCACAGCGAAAGCCCCCTGCTGTCCATAAGCGGGTCCGCCGACCTTTCCGAGGCCGGGCGGGGGTCCATGCAGGAAATCAACCAGGTCGGGATGGCGGAGCCGGTGGCCAAGGAATCCCTCACCGTCTACGATGCCCGCCGCATTCCCGACACCATCGCCAGGGCGGTGCGAATCGCGTTCAGCGGCCGCCGGGGGCCGGTCCACGTCACCATCCCCATTGATATCCAGGACCAGGAAGTCGACGAGGAAGAGGTGGTCTTCTACAATCCCGACGAATACCGGCCCAGCGAGTCGGTGCTGGCGTCCCCGGACCTGGTGCGCCGGGCCGTGGAGCTGATGCGCGAGGCCAAGCGGCCCTTCGCCGTCGCCAGCGACCCCGCCGGATACACCCAGTCGGGCGACGCTCTCCAGCGCTTCGCCGAAACCACCAAGATCCCCATATTGACCGAGGGCCAGGCGCGGGGGATGGTCCCTGACGACCACCCCTACGGCTTCGGTTTCTTCGAGCGGGGGCTGAACCGGGCCGCCACCAAGATCAGGGACGCCGACCTGGTCATCCTGCTGGGACGCAAACAGGACTATACCATCGGTTTCTGTCGCCCGCCCAACGTGGCCGCCGATGCCAAGATCATCCAGATCGACCCCTCCGCAGCCGAGATCGGGCGGAACAGGGGCGTCAACGTGGGGATGGTCGGAGACGTCACCAGCGTCCTGCAGCAGCTGACCGAAGAAGCCTCCAGGTACGAGTGGGAAGACCTGCCCTGGCTGGAGGAAATGCGGGCCAGCCGGGCCGCCCACGCCGAATGGGCCGAGAGCTTGGCCGTTCCCGAAACTCCCATGCACGCCATGTACGTCCACAAGACGGTGGAGTCCATGCTGCAGCCCGACGACGTGATGTGCTTCGACGGCGGTGACTACTGCCACTTCGGGAGGGCGCTGCTTCCGGCACAGACGGGCAAGCGCTGGTTCTATGTATCCACCCTGGGAATGCTGGGCACATCGCTCCCCTACGCCCTGGCGGCCAAGGTGGCCTATCCCGACTCGCGGGTGATCAACTTCTCCGGCGACGGGGCCTTCGGGTTCAACGGAATGGAGTTCGACACTGCGGTCCGCCACAACCTGAACGTGGTGACCATCCTGGGGAACGACTCGGCCTGGGGCATCGACCGGCAGATCCAGCTGGGCCTCTACGGCAAGACGGTGGGGACCGACCTGCTCCAGACCCGCTATGACCAGGTGGTGCAGGGACTGGGCGGCCACGGCGAGTTTGTGGAAAAGCCGGAGGACCTGAAGCCGGCCATCGAGCGGGCCTTTGCCTCCGGCAAGCCGGCCCTGGTGAACGTGGCCATCCAGGGGGCCATCAGCCCCCGGGCCGAGGCCGCCATCGCCCGCCGGCGCGCGGCCATGGGTTAGTAAAGTCCCATCCCTGGCCAGGACCAACCTGTCAGTCGATGGCCTGTAAGTCGAGGGAAGGAGCAGTGTGATGCCCGCAACGCCTCACGGAGTGAACTTCGGGTCCCACCGGCCGGTGGTCATGGGCCGGAACGGCATGGTCTGTTCCGGCCACCCCCTGGCGTCGCAAGCCGGTATTTCCGCACTGCAAAGGGGAGGGAATGCCGTCGACGCGGCCATCGCCACGGCCGCCGCCCTGAACGTGGTGGAGCCGATGATGTCCGGCATCGGCGGGGACGGTTTCATCATGGTGTACCGGAAGGATTCCGGGTGCGTCGAGGTATCCAACGGCACCGGCGCGGCCCCCTATGCCGCCACCCGTGACTTCTACCTCAGGGACGGGATTCCGGTCAAAGGCATCCTGTCCGTGTCCGTCCCCGGGTTGGTCCATAGCTGGCTGGATGTCCACGAGAGGTACGGGTCCCTCCCGCTGTCCCAGGTCTTTGCCCCCGCCCTGGACCTGGCCGCGAACGGCTTTCCCGTGACTCACTATCTGTCGGCGGCCATCGCTGCCGACCGTATGCTGTGCGAGTTTCCTACATCCCGCGCGGTTTTCACCAGGGACGGGGTCCCCTTACGGCCCGGACAGCTTCTCTACCAGCGTGACCTCGCCCGCACCCTGGAGGCAATTGCCCGCGACGGGCGGGAAGCCTTCTACCAAGGGCGTATCGCAGAGGCAATGGTCAGGTTCAGCGAGGAACAGGGTGGATTGCTTTCCATGCGGGACCTGGCGGACTGCAGTTCCCGTTGGCAGGAACCCATATCCACCACCTACCGCGGGCGCACGGTTTACGAAGCTCCGCCCAACTCCAGCGGCCACATCCTGCTCCAGGAGCTGAACCTCGTCGAGCAGTTCGACCTGGGACGGTCCGGCTGGGGAACGGCGGAGACGGTCCACCTGATGGCCGAGGCCAAGAAGCTGGCGTTCATTGACCGGGAAGCTTACGTTGCCGACCCCGACTATGTCGACGTGCCCGTGGAGGGCCTGATTTCCAAGGAGTACGCCCGGGAGCGGGCCCGGCTGATAAATCCCAAGCAGGCCGCGACATCTCCGCCAGCGGGTAATCCATGGGCATTCCAGGAGCGGCAGCGGCAGGCGGTGGCTTCGGGACGTTACGGCGCCTCCCAGGAGCGGGAGGACACAACCTGCTTCGTGATAGTGGACGGGCAGGGCAACGCCGTATGCCAGCTCCAGAGCCTCCAGGGGGCGTGGGGTTCCAGCATGATCGCCGGAGACACGGGCATCCTGCTGAACAACCGGATGACCTACTGGCACCTGGAGGAAGACCATGTTGACTGCCTCCAGCCCGGCAAGCGCGTGCGGCACACTATGAATCCGGTGATGGTCTTCGAGGATAGTCCCCCTGGAAGCAACGGGGCGGGGCAACGGCTGAAGCTGGTGCTTGGGACTCCGGGCGCGGATACCCAGGTGCAGGCCAATCTCCAGGTCATCAGCCAAGTCCTCGATTTCGGCATGACCGTGGCCGAGGCGGTAGAAGCTCCCCGCTGGAAGGACAACCACAGCCCCACCGAGTCCAACATTCCCCACGTCTGCGAAAACGAACTGCTGCTGGAGGGCCGGTTCCCGCCGGAGACGGTGGCCGGACTCGAAAGCAAGGGCCACAGCGTCCGGGTGCTGGGGCCCTGGGACGGGGTTACCGGACGGGAAATGATGATCGAGGTCGACCAGGAAAACGGTTCGCTCATGGGGGCAGCCGACCCACGCTATGACGGCTACGCCGTCGGGTGGTAGGGAAATCCCCCGGGCGCAAAAATACCAGGAGACGCCGCAGATGAACATTCAGACAGTGGACCAGAGCCCGCAAAACCACCGGGGAGGTCAGGTTTCCCACCTGCTGTTGGGGGCCGGGCAGTTCGGCTCCGAGAACCTGGCCGTGACCTGGGTTGAAGGTGAGCCGGGCAGCGAGCAGGCCCTACACTGTCACGACGGCAGGGAGCAAGTGTACGTTGTCGTACAGGGCACCGGAGCGATGACTGTCGACGGCGAAGTGCAGGAGGTGAGACCCGGAACGGCGATTCTGGTGCCGCCCGGGGCGTACCACTCGATCCGCAACGTGGGGGATGGAAAGCTCATATACGTCTCGGCCACTTCGCCGCCATTTGCGATGTCCGAGGGCAACACGGCCTGGACGGCGCCGGCCGAGTGATGCGGTCTTACCCAGGGTCGCCGCCTCTGGCACCGATTCAGGTAACTTGTCCAAGGCTCCCCGGCCTTCGCTCGGGGCAGGCTCTTGGCCGCTCCGTTTTCCTGCGCCCCGGCCGGTGAAGCTGCCGTGAATTCGGATATGTGCTGGCGATGCCGCGTTTGGGTTTAGTTCTTCTTACAGGTTCAGGACCAGGATGAGGGATACCGTCCGCCATTTGACCCCGGTGGTCCGCCGGATAACCGACTCGATGCGGGACCTGGCCCCCATTATCCTCGTCATTGCCTTTTTCCAGATTGTCGTGCTGCAGCAGCCCTTCCCCAACCTGGGGAACGTGGTTGTCGGGTTGGTCTGCGTGGTCATTGGACTGGCCCTTTTCATCCAGGGCCTGGAGACCGGCCTGTTCCCCATCGGAGAGGTCCTGGCCCAGGGGTTCGCCCGCAAGGGGAGCGTCATTGCGCTGCTGTCCTTCGCTTTCTGCCTCGGGTTCGGCACCACTGTGGCTGAACCGGCCCTCATTGCCGTGGCCGGCGAGGCCGCATCGGTGGCATCGGAAGCCGGAGTAATCGAGGATTCCGACCGGGCCCGCGGCGACTACGCCGTCCGCCTGCGCATGGTCGTGGCCTTCTCGGTGGGAGCCGCGATTGTGCTGGGCGTCTTCCGAATCCTGAAGGGATGGCCCATCCACTACCTGATAATCGGCGGATACGTCCTGGTAACTGTGATGACCATCTTCGCCCCCGCGGAGATTGTCGGAGTGGCCTACGACTCCGGGGGCGTGACCACCAGCACCATTACCGTGCCGCTGGTGACGGCCCTGGGGGTAGGGCTGGCGTCCTCCATTCGGGGCCGCAATGCCATGGTTGACGGGTTTGGGCTCATTGCATTCGCCAGCCTGACACCGATGATCTGTGTCCTGGGCTACGGAATGGTGGTGTAGCCTTGGAGGTCCTGTTCCACGCATTGGTGGCATCGGTCAAGTCCACCGCCCTGGATGTGGCCCCCATAGCCGTAATCCTAGTCTTGTTTCAAGTCGCGGTGCTGCGCCGTGCGATTCCCAATCCCCGCCGCCTGATTGCCGGGTTCATTTGCGTGCTGTTGGGCCTGGCGCTGTTCCTGGTGGGCCTGGAGCAAGCCCTGTTTCCAATCGGAGAAACCATGGCCCGGCAGCTTACCTCGCCCGAGACCATCGGGGCCGCCGCGAATGCAGGTGCCGTGGACTGGCGGGACTACTGGCTGGTATATGCCTTCGCCGCCGCCATCGGGTTCGCAACGACAATAGCTGAGCCGTCCCTGATTGCCGTGGCACTGAAGGCCGAGGATGTCTCCGGCGGCGCGGTGCGGGCCTGGGGTCTCAGAATTGCCGTGGCTGTGGGTGTGGCCGTGGGAGTCTCCCTGGGCTGTTTCCGGATCGTCACCGGGACCCCCCTGCCCTGGTACATCATCGCCGCCTATGTCATCGTGATCGTCCAGACCTTCCGGTCCAGCAGGACCATCATCCCGTTGGCTTATGACTCCGGGGGAGTGACTACCTCGACGGTCACCGTTCCCGTGGTGGCGGCCCTGGGGCTGGGGCTGGCCGCCAGCATCCCGGGCCGCAGCCCGCTCATCGACGGCTTCGGACTGATTGCTTTCGCCAGCGTGTTTCCTATAATGGCGGTGTTGGGATATTCCATCGCGGCGGCGTGGTGGAACCGCTGGCGCAATTCGGGCGCATCTGACTCTAGCGGCATGGAGGTGGGGTTGAAGCATGAGACTGAAGCTGATCGTCGCCCTGGTCAGCGACGATAAAACCGAAATAGTGGTGGATGCGGGACGGGAAGCGGGGGCCACCGGCGCGACCGTCATTACCAGCGTGCGCGGAGAGGGCTTGAGGCCGGAGAAGACCTTCTTCGGCCTGGCGCTCGAAGCCAAGCGCGACGTGGTCCTGTTCCTGGTCGCCGAACCACGGGCCAGGCACATCCTGGAGCATATCCGCGATGCCGGCCATTTTGACTCTGAACATGGGGCTGGCATTGCCTTTCAGGTTGACATCGAAGACGCGGTGGGCATGGTGACCCAAATGCCCGCCATCTACGAGGAATTGACCCAAGAGTTATGAGTTCAAGAAGGGAAATCCGGGTCGGTGACGTCATGGTCACCGAAATATACAGTATCGATGGGCTGGCCACGGCAGCCGATGCCATGGCGATGATGCGGCAGCTCGGCATTAATTCTCTGGTGGTGAACCGGCGGGACGACAACGACGAGGTCGGCCTAGTCCTAGTCTCGGACATTGCCCGCCACGTCGTCGCTCCCGACCGGTCACCGGACCGAGTCAACGTGTACGAGATCATGTCCAAGCCTGTCTGGACGCTGCCTTCCGACATGCTGGCCCGATACGCCGTGCGCCTGCTGACCCGGTTTGAAGTGTCCCGGGCGGTGGTCGTCGACCAGGACCGCAACCCCGTTGGCATGGTGACACTGCGGGACCTGGTGTTGGGAGAATAGGAGCGGGAATGCCGCTAGACCTCCTCGCCGGCCTTAACGTGCTTGACCTCGGACAGGGAATATCCGCACCCTTCTGCGCCCGACTCTTCGCCGACCTGGGCGCCCGGGTCGTCAAGGTCGAGCCGCCAGGGGGAGACCGGTCCCGCGGGGAAGGCCCCTTCCCCGGAGACGTCCCCAACTCCGAAACCAGCGGCCTCTTTCTCGCACTAAACACCAACAAGCTGGGCATCACCCTCAATCTCGAAACTCCCGCCGGACGCCAACTTCTCCTGGATCTCGCAGCCGGCACCGACCTTATCATCGAGGACTTTTCCCCGGACTACCTTCCTGGAATCGGACTGGACTACCCGACCTTCCGGCAGGTCAATCCGAGGCTGATCCTGACCTCGGTGACGCCGCTGGGCCAGACTGGTCCCTGGGCCGGCTTGCAGGCCAACAACCTGGTGGTCAGCAACCTCAGCGGCCACGCCCGCGAGCATCCCGGCCCCGTGGCGTCACTATCCGAGCAGCCCCCGCTCCAGTTGGCCGCTCACCAGGCCGAATTCCTCGCCGGGCTAGCCGCCGCCACCGCTGCTATGCTCGCCCTCAACCGCCGCTCCGTGACCGGGTCAGGCTGCCACGTCGACGCTTGCGGCGTGGAAGCGCTGGCCGTGCTGCCCCAAACCACCCTCGCCGAGTTCTCCCTCGGCCGGCCCGTCAAAGGACGAAGCCGCGCCGAGTATCCCCGCCAATCCCTCCTTGCCCTCCTCCCCTGTCGCGACGGTTACGTCGGCATCTCCCCCCGCCAGCAGGACCAGTGGGAGCGCATGGTGGACCTCATGGACAACCCCGATTGGGCCGGCGATCCCCGCTTCGCCACCCGCGACAGCCGCCTGGAAAACTGGGATGCACTGGAACCCCGGCTGGTTGACTGGACCAGCCAACAGAACAAGGAGGACGTTTACCGCCAGTGCCAGGGCATCCACGTCCCCTCCTTTCCCCTGAACACCGCCGCCGACCTCTTCCAGTCCCCCCAGTTCCAGGCTCGGGAGTTCTTCGTCGAGGTTGACCACCCCGCCGCCGGACGCCAGCAGCATCCCAGCCTGCCGGTGCGCCTCGGGTCGGGCCAGCGGCTGGAGCCGTCCGCCGCACCGCTGCTGGGGCAGGACAACCTGGCCGTCCTCGGCGAAAACGGCCTGGGCCTCACCCGCACCGAGCTGGCCGAGCTGCGCGCCGCCGGGGCGATATAGCAGCGGCTAGAAAACCAGACCCGCAGGAGAACCAGAATGACCAAGCTTGATCCCAGGACCTTCGGCAACTTCTATCGGGTGCTCACCGGGGTCGTCGTGCCGCGTCCCATCGCCTTCGTCTCCACCGTTTCCACCGACGGAGTCAACAACCTGGCGCCTTACTCCTTCTTCAACGCCGTGGCCAGCAACCCGCCGACCATCGTCTTTTCCTCTTCCCGCCGGGCCGGCTCCAAGAGCAAGGATACCCTGGACAACGTGGAAGCCACCGGCGAGTTCGTCGTGAACATCGTGACCGACGACATTGCCGAGGCGATGAACCGCACCGCCGCCGAGTTCCCCGCCGATGTCAGCGAGTTCGACGTGGCCGGACTGACTCCCGCCGCGTCGGACATCGTCCGAGCTCCCCGCGTTGCTGAATCCCCGGTCAACATGGAGTGCAGGCTCCAGCAGGTCGTCAACCTGGGCGAGGGGGACCACCAGCACGGCCTGGTAATCGGGGAAGTCGTTTTGCTCCACATCCGGGACGACATCATCGACGGACACCGGGTCGACCACCACCTGCTCAAGCCCACTGGACGCCTCGCCGGGAGCATGTACTGTCACACCGCCGACGTTTTCGAGATGGTCCGCCCGGTCTACCAGCCTGACGCCGCACCGGCAGGGACGAGGGAACAGCGGTAAGGGCCGCCAGGGTTTACGACGTGAACGACTCCCAGCCCCTGTCCCTCGATGGAGTGCGGATCGCCGACTTCAGCTGGCAGATTGCCGGTCCCACATGCACCCGCTACCTGGGTTCCATGGGGGCCGAGGTCATACGGATTGAGAGCAACCGCCGGCCCGACCCCTACCGGGAGCGGAGCATCAGCCACTTCATCAACCAGTCCAAGAAGAGCGTCACCATCAACCTGTCCGAACCCCGGGGCATTGAGCTGGCCAAGGAAGTAATCGCCCTGAGCGACGTTGTCATCGAGAATTTCGCCCCGGGCGTAATCGAACGCCTGGGGCTGGGCTACGAGGAACTGCGGAAGGTCCGGCCGGAGATCATCATGCTCTCGTCAGCGGGGCTGGGGCACTCCGGCCCCGACTACCGGCAGGTGGCCTACGGCACCCTGATCCAGTGCTTCACCGGCTGGAGCGCCCTGCAGGGCTATCCCGGCCGCGAACCCGATATCGGCGGGATATGGACCGACCCCATGGTGGGAATGCTGGAGGTGTTCCTCATCAGCGCCGCCGTCCACCGCTGCCGTCACTCCGGCGAAGGCCAGTATTTCGACCTGTCCATGGCCGAGGCCACCACCATGCTCCTCCCGGAGGTCATACTGGACTACTCCATGAACGGGCGGGTCCAGTCACCGGCGGGGAACCGCCACCCGTCCAGCGCCCCCTCGGGGAACTACCCCAGCCGCGGCGAGGACCAGTGGATCGGGCTGACGGTGGAGAACGACGCTCAGTGGGAGTCCCTCTGCCGCATTCTGTGCGACGCCGACCTGGCCGAAGACCCTCGGTTCGCCGATTCCATCTCACGCCACCAGCACCAGGACGAACTGGATGCTATCCTTGCCGGCCTCACCGCTGGATGGGACGGGATGGATCTCATGGAACGGCTGCAACAGGGCGGCATTCCCGCCGGTCCGGCCGCATCGGTGGCGGACCTATGGCAGAACCCCCACCTGCGGGAGCGGGGATTTTTCGGCGCCTATGGGGAGAACGACGACGCCGGAACTCAACGGGAACTGCCCACCGTGCCGTGGCGCTTCGACGGAAGAGTGGAAGCCCGCATCACTGGCCAGCCCCGCCGGGGCCAGCACAACTCCTATGTCTTCGAGGAGCTGCTCGGCCTCCCTCAAGCGGAAATAGCCAGGCTCGTTGAAGAGCAGGTTATTTACTGAAAAGGAAGAAACCAGGAGGAAGCGGGCGGGTCCTCAGCCCCCGGAAGTTCCATTGCTGCCGCGCGTGGGGGGCGGTTCGTCATCGACTTCGGGTATGTCATCCAACAGTTCCGCCGAGGGAGGCATCCCCTCCGGTGGTTCCTCCAGGATGTGCAGCTCGGGGTGAGCTTGCCGGAAATCATCCAGGGCCGACTGCAGCTGGTCGTGGAACGTCTCCGGGTCCCGGGCCATCAGCACGACCCGCCGTCCCCTGACCGGCCACACCCGCAACCGGTCAGGAGTGTTGAGAGTGCGCATCTCCAGGTGGGAAATGTCCTCGAAGCCCAGCCGCTTGATCCTGGGGCGGCCATACATGACGTAGAGGGCGTCGGTGTAAATGAGGTAGGTGCGGGGGTTGGTCAGCCACGAGTACAGGGCGGTGCCGAGGCCGAGGATGACGATGAAAATTGGGTTGATGGCGCCGCCCTCAGCTCCCCGGACGGTGAGCCAGATGCCGTAGACCGCCACCGCCATTGCGAAGATGATGGTCAGGTTCACCGGGATGCGGTGCTTGTCCCAGTAGACCAGGGTTCCGAGTTGCTGTTCCCCGTAGGGTTCTTCCGTCATCTTCCAGATTCCTGTTGGAGTTGCCCTGGGCCATCCGGCGGGCTGTGGGGCCGGAGCAGGTTCCGGCAGGGGCCATTATACACCATGAACCCTCGGGCAATGCCGGGGTCAGGCGGTGGGGGAGGACACAATCTCCCGCGCCCGCCGGAAGACCGCGTCGAACATGTCCTGGGTCAACCGCCCGGTCTGGGTGTTCTGCTGGCTGGGATGGTAGGAGCCGATGAGGACAGTACCATCCTCCATTACGTACTCGGCGGTATGCCCGAACTTGGGTCTCGGCCGCGGGGGCTGGATACCCCGGGGCGCCAGAGTCCCCAGGTAGGCATCGAACCCAATCTTCCCCAACGCCACCACCACCTCGACCCTTTCCAGCATCTCCAATTCACGGAGCAGGAAGGGCTGGCAGTTGGACAACTCCTCCTTCAACGGCTTGTTGGCAGGAGGGGCGCAGCGCAGGGCGGCGGTAATGTAGGCTCCCCACAGCTCCATGCCATCGTCCCGCCGCTGGGAATCGGGAGAGCTGGCGAACCCGAACCGGTGCAGGGTCCCGAACACCCAGTCCCCGCTGCGGTCCCCGGTAAACATCCGGCCGGTGCGGTTGCCGCCGTGGGCCGCCGGGGCCAGCCCCATGACCAAGAGCCGGGCCTCCGGGTCGCCGAAGGAGGGCAGGGGCTTGCCCCAGTAGTCCCAGTCCAGGTACATCCGCCGCTTCTTTGCGGCGATTGCCTCCCGGTGCTCGACAAGGCGGGGACACATGCGGCAGGCGGTCGCGCGGGCCTGAAGTTCCAGCAGAGGGTGTTGCTCCGAATGGTTTCCCGAATTTGATACCGGGTTCTCCGCCACGGCGTCCTTCTCCAATTATGCGGTGAATATACACAGGAGCCCCCGGAGCGGCAAGTTGGCCCCCGGAGCGTTGGCGGATATAATCTCGGTGAATACCAACGGAGGGCTCCCTTCCCAAGTGAGCCTCCGAAACCATGCAGAGGTGACTGGAATGCAGATCAAAGCGGCGGTGCTCTACGAGGCCAACACTCCGCTGGTGGTTGAAGACGTGGAACTGGATGATCCCAAGGAAGGCGAGGTGCTGGTGCGCCTGGCATCGGCGGGTGTCTGCCACTCCGACTACCACGTCATGAAGGGCGAGTGGAAGCCGCCGATGCCCATTGTCCTCGGACACGAGGCCGCCGGCGTGGTGGAGAGGGTTGGCCCGGGAGTGAACATGAGCAAGCCCGGCGACCACGTCATCCTCAACTTCCGTCCCAACTGCGGATGGTGCCGCTACTGCTCCGTGGGACGGCCCGTGCTGTGCAACGGAGCCGCCACCGACCGGTGGGTCATGTTCGATGGGACCTCCCGGCTGCACAAGGGGACCCAAGACCTGTACCACTTCGCCCGCACTGCCTCCTTCGCCGAGTATGTGGTGGTGCCCCAGTCGGGCGCCGTGCCGGTCCGGGAGGACATGCCCCTGGACAAGGCCTGCCTGATCGGATGCTCGGTGATGACCGGCGTAGGGTCCGTCGTGAACACCGCCAAGGTGGAGCCGGGCAGCAGCGTGGCGGTCATCGGCTGCGGCGGGGTCGGCCTGAACATCATCCAGGGCGCAGCCCTGGCAGGAGCGGGGCGGATCATCGCCGTGGACGTGCTGGAAAACAAGCTGGCCTACGCCCGGGAGTTCGGGGCGACCGACATCATCGACGCCAGTCACGGCGACACCGCCGGGCGCATTATCGACATGACCGACGGCGGCGTGGACTACGCCTTCGAGGCCATCGGCAACCACAACACCATCCTCCAGGCATACAACTCCACCTGCCTGGGCGGAACGACCACCGTCGTCGGAATGGCCGCCGAGGATGACGAACTGACCATCTCCTCGTTGTCGCTGCCCCGCACCGAGAAGGTCATCATGGGGTCGTGGTACGGCTCGGCCCGCCCGTGGGTGGACCTGCCCAAGATGGTTGACCTGTACATGAACGGGAAGCTGGAGGTGGATGCGCTGGTCAGCCGCACGTATCCGCTGGACGAGATCAACACCGCCTACGATGCCCTGGGCCGGGGCGAGGTCGCCCGCAGCATCCTGGTTTACGAATAACCGACTATACTGGTGACGGTGACTGGCGCAGGACAGGGACGACGGGTTATCCGTTTCCCGGCTCCACTCCTTCGCTGTTCTCCACTATCTCGAGAATGCGGAGGGTGAACCGGTTGGCGATGCGCCGGGTCCGGGTCAACTCTGGTTCTTCCATGAAGTCGTGGTAGAAGTTGGCGTGCAGCTTCTCGGCGGCAACAAACTCCGACTCCAAGGATGTGTCCTGCAGTTCCTCCGCCAAGCGTTCCACCACGTCGGCGCGGTTGTTGCTCTTGCCGGAACGCCAACGCCGCTGCTTGGCTACGGCCATCAGGGATTGGGAGGTCGCACCCCACAGCTTCTCGCAACCCTGCAGTTCGTCCCCGGCGGCAAACTCCCGTTCCGCGTCCTCAAGGAACTTGCGGGCGAGGGTGACATGCTGCTGGATGGTCTTCCGACGTGAAGTGGTCACTGGTTCTCCCCTTGTTTACCTTCCTACTGCGGGCAATTGTCGTATATTTGGTTGACGAAGGCAATAAATGTCTTTCCTCGCTGACGGACTGACAACCGAGGAAGCCAGCCGTATCTGCATGGAACAGTGCCGTGGCATGTGCTGCCGCGGGCCGCTGATCCTGGAGCTGGCGGCTGAGGAAGCGGAGGACTTTCGCAGCCGGGCTGCCGCTCTAGGGGCTGAGGTGGACTTCCTGCCGCTGTCGCGGGGACGGGCAGGCGTCCGCTTCTCCGACTATCCGGGTGAGTTCTGCCCCATGCTGGACCGGGACACCTTCGCGTGCCGCATCTACGAGGACCGGCCGGAACGCTGCCGCCAGTTCCCGGAGCGCCTCACCCCGGGGTGCGCCATATCCGGAGGCTAGGCGTCTGCACCCGCAACGCTATCCGGCGCGGTAGGGGTCGACACACACGGACTGGGGACAGGCCGGGCGGCTGGGAATGACGATGGGCTTGGCCCGGTCCGCGCCGACGCAGAGCAGGACGTAGTCGTCGGCGCTCTCCCGCACGGGTACCCAGGTGTCGTGGATCTCCTGCTCGGACAAGTCCTGCAGCCATTGCCACTCCTCGGGCAGCGGCTTCCCCTCCAGGGGATAGTAGTGGACCATGCGGCCCAGGCTGTACTGGGCCAGGCCGTGGAGGTACTCGCGGGCGTCCTGCTTGGAAAAGCCCGCCTCCTTGACATGACGGGCGATGTCCGGCGTAACCAGGACGATGGTGTTCCAAGCACTGCCCTTCTCGTCCCGGCCCTGCCGCACAAGGTCCCACTGGCTGAATATGCAGTTGTAGCCGATGGTCTTGAGGAGGCCCTCGGCGGTGTTGTTGCCCTGGTCGGCCACGTCAATTTCTCCGGAGGTGGAGAAGACGGTGACCACACTGTCCCCGGCGGAGAATCCCTGCTCGACGTGGTAGGGTTCCCAGGGACTGGCTTCCTCGTTCTCGGCGATGCAGACGGTGAACTTGCGGACGGTGCCCAGCACGTCCATGTCCAGCTGTCCCGGGTACCAGTGGCCGATGTTCTTGAGGCAGAGTGTGTAGGCGCGGCCGATGGCCAGGTTGGCCCGGTTCTGGCGTCCCGGCCCCATGCAGGCGGCCTGGCTGTTGACCTGCAGCTCCTTCGCTATCGGGCCGTTGACCAGCAGCATGGAGGCGTGGGAGCTGGTGGAGGTCAGCAGGCTCTTGACCCACTCGGGGTCCATCTGGGACAGGGCCTTCAGGCCGCCGATAATCACCGGCATGTGCTCCGGCTCGGCCCCGGCCATGACCGAGTTGATGGCGATCTTTTCGACCGTGGCCAGACCGTAGCCAGGAGGGAGGTCGCAGACGACGTGGTCAGGGGGAAGGCTGGTGCCCTTGAGCATGCGGTCAACCTCGGATGCCGTGGCGGGCATCATGGGGAAGCCATCGCCCCAGTCCCGGTCGAGGAATTCCCGGTTCATGGCCTGCAGGGCTTCCATGTAGCCGGTCCCCTCGAACCGCTCCGTCCGAGTGGGGGGCATCTGGACGTTTTGAACGAGGGACTGGAGGTCGCCGGTCAGCTCTCCGATGAGGGAGTCAAAGGCCGCCTCGGTCTGCTGCAGGGTCCGATCCCGGTCCAGGTTGCGGTAGATCCATGGGACGACGACGTAGCGAATGCCGGGCATGGCAAATGCCCGGGCGCTGGCCCTGGCGTCGTGCTCGAACCGCCCGGAGACGATGAGCACCGTCGGGGTGCCCTGCTTCTCGATTTCCACCATTTCGTGGACCATCCACGAAGTGCAGGACCCTCAATCGGCGGTGGCGCCGATGACGACGTCCGACTCGGCGGCGACCCGCTCCAATATCTCCTCCGGGGCGGGGAGGCCGCCCCGGTAGAGCTTGGTTTTCACGGTGTCCGCCCGCTGGTGGAGCATCTCTTCAATACGGCCCAGGGCCACGTCTCCCATGGCCGTGCCGCTCCAAAGCAGTCCCACCTTCAGCCCGTCCAGACCGGAGGGGCGGGGGTTGATGGACCGGGCGCTGATGACGCCGCGCTGCTGGGCGACTGGGTTCAAAACCGACAGGACAACCATGACGCCTCCTTACATGGGGCCCAGACATGGGGCCAGGATGAACGGGCAAGAGAAAGGCCACCCAAACGGGTGGCTTCGTCAGTGAGGGTTTTGTGCTGGTTCTGGTCGGGGCGGCCAGATTTGAACTGGCGGCCCCCTGCACCCCATGCAGGTGCGCTACCGGGCTGCGCCACGCCCCGACGTTCGTAGAATAGCACAGGCTCTGCACCTTCACAAGGCTTGCTCTGAGGGTCGCGCCCTCCGTCGCCAAGTTAGGTGACTTGTCCAAGGCTCCTTGGGCACTCCGTGGGCAATGGCAGGCGGGTCTGTCGCGCAGTTTTTGTTTTGTGGGACATTTGCGGTTTTTGTGCTCAAAACCCGCAGATTTATGGGCGATCAGCGCCATTTGCGGGGCATAACGGGACCATGATTGAGACGCAGTGGGACACTATTGGGACATTTTGAGACATTTTCGGGACATCCTTCCCAACTTTACGGCCAACGCTTGGGCAGAGTACGCAAGCTCCCGACGATGAGGCAGGGAAAGGGCGGGGCGGGTTGTCGAAAATTCCATGATGCGCTCCGGGCAAGGGCGGATGAGACGGCAGGGGCAAGAGGAGCCTATCCTCCTACAATGAACGCTCCACAATGAACCCTAAACACCCGGCAGCAGGGGTGTCAACGGCCAAGTGTCAGCAAAAATCGGGTGGCGTATAATGGCGGACACCACCTTCGAGTGACACGACCTTTCCGAGACACCAATTTTCCGCGAGGTGCATGTTGACGACACCGGCGACATTCGATCCCCAACCGCTGACCCTGGAAGGCAGGGTGGCAAGGCTGGGACCGCTGACCATGGACGATGCCGAGGCCATGCTGGCCGTGGCCCAAGATGAAGCTATCTGGCAGTTCTTCGCCGTGCCCGCTCCGAGGACGGTGGAAGACGCGGCCCACTGGATTGAGGGGCGGCTGTCCGATGCCGCCGCCGGAATCCGGCTGCCCTTTGCGGTGACCTGCCTGGCCGACGGCAAGTTCGCCGGTTCCACCGGATATTCCAGCATAAACCGGGCGAACCGCACCCTGGACATCGCCACCTGGTACGGGGTTGATTACCAGCGCACCGGGGTCAACACCGAGTGCAAGTATATGTTGCTGAAACATGCCTTCGAGGACCTGGGGGCGATCCGGGTGGGACTCACCGTGGACGTCACCAACACCCGCTCCCGCCGGGCCGTGGAGCGCATCGGCGCCATCCACGAGGGCATCATTCGCAACCAGCGGATCCGCCGCGACGGCACCTACCGGGACACGGTGGTCTACGGGATCATCGAGTCGGAGTGGCCCCGGGTAAAGAGCCACCTGGAAGGAATGATGGCCCGCTACGGCAACTGAGCTTTCACGCCAGTTCGACACCACCCGCGGGCGACACCACCCACGGGCGACACCAACCACGGGGAGTGCTGCTGCCATGACCGAGACCGGACATTCCAACCTCATCCCGTGGCGGGACTGGAGTGAAGACGCTTTCCTGGACGCCCGGGCGCAGGAAAAGCCGGTGCTGCTGACCCTGGGTGCCACCTGGTGCCACTGGTGCCACGTCATGGACCAGACCTCCTACTCCGACCCCCGGGTCATCGAGCTAATCAACTCGCGGTTCATCCCAGTGCGGGTGGACGTGGACCAGAGGCCGGACATTTCCCTGCGGTACAACCAGGGCGGATTTCCTTCTGTTGCCTTCATCACCAGCGAAGGGGAGTTCATCACAGGACGGCCCTACACGCCGCCGGATGAGATGGCGGCCCTGCTGGAGCGGGTTTCCATTGGGGAAGCCGGTGGAGAAGCGACGCCCCCCGCAGTGTCCCGGGAGCGGGACGATTCACGAGCAGATGCCTCCGTCGAATCCGTCCTGGAAAGATTGGTGGAACTGTACGACGACCGGTTCGGCGGCTTCGGGGTGGAGCCCAAGCAGCCACCGTGGGAGGCGCTGCGCTTCCTGGCCGCCCGGTACGGGCTTTCCGGGGACCGTTCCCTGCTGGATATGGTTGAGCGGACCCTGCAGGGAATGCAGCACGGCATCTACGACGAGAAAGGCCAGGGGTTCTTCCGGTACTCGGTGAGCCGGGATTGGAAGGTGCCCCATTACGAGAAGATGCTGGTCACCAATGCCAGCCTGCTCACCGCCTACCTGGAGGGATACCTGCTGATCCGACGGACGGTCTACCGGGATGCGGCGGCCGGTATCGTCGATTACCTCCTGACGACCCTCCAGGACCGGAACAGCGGCCTGTTCTATGCGAGCCAGGACGCGGACGAGCCCTACTACCAGATGCCGTGGAAGGACCGGGACGCATCCGTGCCGCCGCCCATTGACCGCACCTTCTACGCAGGGTGGAACGCGCTGGCTGCCGATGCGCTAATCCAGGCCTCGAACGTCCTGGGCAACGCCGGGTACCGCCGATTGGGAGAGAGCGTCCTGGAGCGGTTGTGGCGGGAGGGCTGGGACCCATCGGCCGGACTGAGCCGCCGGGCCGGGGAAGGGGGCGGAGGGACGCCTTTCCTGGCGGACCAAGTCTGGTTCCTTAAGGCCTGGCTGACACTGTACCAGTCCACCGGAGAGCCGGAGCATCTCGCGAAGGCGGTGGAGGCGGCGAACACGGTGCAGCGGGTGTTCGGCGCTCCAGAAGGCGGATGCTACGATGGGCCGGCCCCCGAGTCCTTCGAGGCCTCGCTGCTGCCCCGGGAGCAGCCCGTCCAGGACAACGGGGGGTGGGCCGAGGCGCTGGTGCTCCTGTCCCACCTCACCGGGGACGAGGGTTATCAGCAGCAAGCCGCGGCGACCCTTGACGTTTTCCGCGGCGTGGTGCCGGGCAGGAGCTACCTGGGGGACCGGGCCTCCCGCCGCATGGAGGAGGACGAAGAGGCGCTGTTCCTGCCGGCGGGCTCATCCTGGGGGAGGGCGCAGGACATCGTGACTCACGGGCCGGTGAAGATGCTGCTGGTCGGTGACTCCTCCAGCACTGACTATCGCCGCCTGCACCGGGCAGCGCTGCGGACCTTCGCGCCCCATCGGGTGGTGCAACCCTTGGATTCCCGCCGGGATGCGGAGCAGATCCGGAGCCTGGGATTCCCCCTCCACGGCGGAGCGGCGCTCTACGCCTGCATGGGGGAGCGCTGCCTGGCCCCGGTCACAACTCCCCGGGCCCTGCGGCAGGTGGAACGCTCCCGACCCTGGGCCTCAAGCTAACCCCGGCCGCGGCTCCTCCAGACGTCTCCCCACGTTCCCGGGCTTGCCGGTATGTGAATACCGTCACAATACACGGGCTATTTGGGTATTATTCGTTAAACGATATCCAATGATAGGACGCTATCAATATCGGATTCACGGATTTTGGCGCAAATCATTGACATTCTTGAATACGATATGGTATATTGACTTTAGCAATACTAAACGGTCACCGGGTGCTCCTGGCGAAATCCCAACCAGGGGCGCCCGGTGGTACGAAACGAGGAGGTGAGCTATGGCTACTCCCGAATTGCAGGTCAAAGACCGGGCGGTCATCCGGGAACTGGGCGGCTTTGAACCCGACAGCGCCCCGATGTTCTATTCCGTCCCCTGCCCAGGGGTGAAGCATTACACCTTTGACTACCGTCCGGCCCTTCGCAGGATGGTGGACCGCTGGGAGCGGGAGCAGGCGGAGCAGGAAGAACTGGCGGCTTGAGCCACCAGCACCGCCGTTCCGACCGGGAAACCAGAAAATAACACGATACATCCGGCCCGGGGTCCGCCCTCGGGCCGGACTCTTTTTGATCCCTTTATCCCCGCGGCTGGGCCTCAGACACTATCAGTTTGTGAAGTCTTACACAATGTTGACTGATAGTATTTATTATGTTTCATTAGCACAAACGAAAAGGAAGTCATCAGCCCAGCCAACGTCGAGGAGGGATTATGGTCACTGAAGCCAAAGCCCTGGTCATCGGCAATTACAAGGGGCGTCACACCGTGGTCCGGGCATTCCGCAATGCCGGGTTCCAGGTCTCCGAGACCGTCGAGTCCCTCGGCGGCCTCAAGCAAATCCTCGAACAGGCCCCCAGCATAGTCATCCTCTCCCACGGCAGGCGCCAGGACCAGACCCAGCGAATGGTGCGCGCCGCCCGCTGCCTGACCTCTGCGCCCATCGTCGTCATCGGAAACGGCCACTGCCCGTCGAACCAGCAGGTAATGGCCTGGGGAGCCGACGCCTGCCTGAACCGCAGGTTGGAACCATCCACATTTTTGTCCTGGATTCACGCCGTCCTGAGCAAGAACTAAACCAAGGCCAGGGGGATGCTCCTTTGATTGGCACCGGGGGTTGGATGCAAGGTGCCGCGGGAGCGCCTTGGACTTGGTTTGCAACACCGGGCCTCTTCTCTCCGGTGATACCCTCTCTTGCCCAGCCCCAGACGGCCTCGCCGGCGTTGAAGCCCGGGCTGTAACCCGTCAGCTTCTCCAATTGCGGGTTCTCCAATCGCGGGTTCAGGCCGGGCCCTCTCAGCAGTCCTCTTATCCGGCTGCCGTCCTCTGCAGGTGAAGCGCCCGGCGAACCGGCACCCCAACTACGCCCATCCGTGAGGGACACTGGAGCACCGTCCAGTGTCCCTCAACCATTGTTCATGGGCTGGACTCGCGCTGGCCGGCAATGGGAACACCGCCCGGGCCCGTTGCGCCCAGCCCACGAGAGCCTTTGCACGATTTTCACAAATTATCCGCTTATCCGGCGGGGGGTGTAGGCGAACGTCTGAATTTTTGGCATAATCATGCCCGCAATGCCATTCAACATAAACTACGACCTGGAGGACCTCAAGGGAGATGTATTCGGCGGCGTCACCGCAGCCGTGGTGGGTCTGCCGGTAGCCCTGGCCTTCGGGGTTGCATCGGGCCTGGGCGCCATCGCGGGCATCTATGGCGCCATTGCCGTGGGATTCTTCGCGGCAGTGTTCGGCGGCACCAAGTCCCAGATCTCCGGCCCCACCGGCCCAATGGCCGTGGCGATGGCGGTGGTGGTGACCACCCACGCCGACACCCTGGCAGAAGCGTTCACCATCGTAATCATGGCCGGTCTGATCCAGATCGGTATGGGACTGCTGGGGATCGGCCGGTTCGTGGCGTTCACGCCCTATTCCGTAATTTCCGGCTTCATGTCCGGAATCGGGATAATCATCATGCTGCTCCAGCTTCTGCCCTTCATGGGGGCGCCGGTGGCCATGGGCGGGCCGGTGGCGGCGGTGAAGGCGATTCCGCAGGTGGTCCTGCAGGTAAATTTCCAGGCGCTGGCGATTGCGGTGGCGACCCTGGCAGTGGGAGTGCTGTGGCCGGGGTTCTTGCGGAGGTATTTGCCGCCGACCCTGGCCGCCCTGGCCGCCGGGACGGCGTTGGGGATCTTCTGGTTGACCAACTCCCCGGTGATCGGGGAGGTGCCCACCGGGCTTCCTTCGTTCCAATTGCCGGAGGTGACCCCGAGCATCCTGGCTGGGGCGGTTACGCCGGCCCTGACCTTCGCCCTGCTGGGCTCCATTGACAGCCTGCTGACGTCCCTGGTGGCCGACGCCATGACCAGGACGCGGCATAACCCCAACCGGGAACTGATCGGCCAGGGCATTGGAAACACGATAGCCGGATTCATCTGGGGGCTGCCCGGAGCGGGCGCAACGCTGGGAACGGTGGTCAACATAAAGGCCGGCGGACGCAGCCCGGTCTCGGGGTGCATACGGGCGGGAATCCTGCTGGCGCTGGTGCTGGGCCTCGGGCGGTACGTCGAAGCCATCCCCCACGCGGCCCTGGCCGGCATCCTGATGAAGGTGGGCTGGGACATCATCGACTGGCGGTTCATCAAGCGCATCCACCACGTGCAGCGGGAGCACCTGCTGGTCATGGTGCTGACACTGGGGTTGACAGTGTTCGTCGACCTAGTGACGGCGGTGGCCATCGGGCTGATCGCGGCGGGAATCGCGGCTTCCCGGCAGTTCGAGCGGCTGGAGCTGGACAGCGTTGTCTCGGTCCCTCTGCTGGACCAGTCCTTCCTGCCGCCGGAGGCCACCGACCCGGACGACCCCTTTTCCGCCAGGGCGGGACTGGTGGCTCTGCGCGGCAGTTTCACGGTGGCGTCGTCGGGCAAGCTCATCAACACCATCGGGGTTGACATCGCGGAGCACGAGGTGGTGATCCTGGACTTTACGAACACCGTTTTCATGGACGACAGCGCGGCGTTGGTGGTGGAGCAAATGGTCGAGGTGGCCAGCGACGAGGACACCGAATGCATTGTCATGGGCCTGGACGGCCAGCCGTCAATCGTCCTGAGAGCCCTGAATGCCCTGGACAACGTGCCGGAAGAGCGGTTCGTCGAAAACCTGGACGAAGCCCGGGACGCTGCGGCCTTCCTGCTGACCGGTATGGCGTCGACCCACGGAGGGGCCAGCCAGTCCCCCGCCTCCTCCTGAGGTCCACTTCCAGCCCGGCAATTCTTCCATCCAATCCTTCCGTCCCGGTGTTCATTCCGGGTTGCTTTCCCACGCGCCGGCACTGGGTTGGCCAGCGGGCGATCCCCGGCCGTCCCTGTCCCATGATGTGTTAGTATCGCGCCAGGAATTCCGACGGGAGGAACATGGCGATGAAGTACGACGTTATCGTTATCGGAGCCGGGTCGGCGGGATGCGTGGTGGCGTCCCGGCTTTCGGAAGACCCGGAAAGGTCGGTCCTGCTCCTGGAGGCCGGGCCGGACTACCCGGACTTCGAGACCTATCCCGACGATCTAAATTGTGTTGCCCAATCGACTCCAAATTTCCCGTCGGAATCGCCAGTGAGAGACTGACCCTGTTCTCCCGGTCGATGGTGGCCTCATCCAGCAGTAGCAGCAACACCTCCCTCCGCTTTTCCTGGGGCAGGTCGTCCAGCCCATTGCCCATCCGCTCCGCCCACTCCATCACCCGCTCCGCCAGTTCCCGACGCTCGGCCTGGGCCGACTCCCTGGCCCGCCAGTCCTTCACCCTTTCCCGCAGGCTCTCCAGCCGCTCGGTGATGAACTTTCGCTGAAGGTCCAATTGCTTCTGGGTTATCTGGCCCGTCACGTACAGGCGGATGGCGCGGTCCTCCTCCATCTGCACGTTGGACAATTCGCGCTCTGCCCTGCCCAGCTCCTCACTGGCCGAGGCGTCCTCTCTGTCCCCCAGGGACTTGATGCCGGGGACAATTACGGACGGGTCTTTCAGCACCTTTTTGACCTCGTCCCAGACCAGGTTCTCCAACCGCTCCGCCCGGATCATCGAGTGTTCCCGGCACCCCAGGCGGTGCGTCTGCATCCCGTAGCACTTGTAGTAGCGGCGGGGAGGGTCCAGTTCGTACTCGTAGGTCCTGCCCTTGTACTTCGCCGTCTGGCGCCTGATGGTGAGACAGCCCATGAGCATCCCGCATTCGGAGCAGCGAACCAGGTGCTGCAACAAATGGAACGCCTTGGTGTTTCGCTTGGACCGGGTGAGCCGCTGGTCGCGCTGGTGCTGGGCCTGCTCCCAGGTCTCTTCGTCCACCAGTTGCGGAAACGGGATTCCGATCCAGTTATCCTTGGACTGGGGATAGACCCTGGTTCCGTCTTCCGTGGAAACATGGCGGGTCTTGCCGTACCACCAGGTGCCCTTGTAGGTCTCGTTCCGCAGGATGCGATTGATCTGAGAGTCGTACCAGCGGGCCGGGGACCTGCCGCCAGGAACTCCCTCGGCCATCAGTTGCCGCGCAATGGCCGGGGCTCCCATCCCCTCGTAGACGTACTGCCGGAAGATGCGCCGCACCACGTCGGCGCAGGCTTCATCGACCGCGGGCGCCCCGTTGTCGCCGATGCAGTATCCGTAGGGGACCTGGCTGGCGGGTATCCGACCCTGCTTGGCGGCGCCGCGCTTGCCCATGGAGGCCCGTTCCCGGAAATTGTCAAGCTCGATCTTGCCGATGGCGGCCATGAGGCCGAAGGTCTTCATGTCGATGGCGTCCATGACGGCTTCCAGACGTATCTGGTGGGCCTCGACAACCTCCATCAGGGCGGCGGCGGGGTACATCCCCCGGCTGAGCCGGTCCGACTTCCAGCAGACGATGGTATCGAAGCGTCCCTGTTTGGCGTCGGCCAGCATCCTCTGGAATTCGGGGCGCTTCTTGGACCAGCCCCGGCCCACCTCCTGGTAGCGGGCGGTGATGGTGAGCCCCTTGCTCTCGCAGTAGGCTTCCATGTCGCTGGTCTGCTCGGAGATGGAGGTCTTGTCCTCGGTGTCCTGGCTCTTGTCCGAGACGCGGGCGTAGATGGCCGCCCTGTTTCCGGCAGCCTGTTCCTGGCGCTTGGGTGTGCTCTTCGCCATGTGTTCCCCCTTTTGACGTTCGCTGAAAATAAAAGAAACCCGCCTCCTGCCGGGAGCGGGTCTGCAAGTAGTACAATACCACCGCATCACCTGCCCCTGCAGGTGGCGCCACGGCCCGGGATGTTTCCAGCATCGCCGGGCCAACCTGTTGTCGCCATGATACCCGATGGGCGGCCCGGCGTCAAAGGGCTGGCCGTCAGCCGTTCGCCGCCGCATCCCTCTGCCGCAGCCAGACCAAGGCCGATTCACTCCATTCCTGGGTTACCGCCCGGAGGGGATTCGCGCTCCGGCGGATTCATCCCTTCATCGGCGAAGTGGCGGGCCAGCAGGGTGAAGAGGCGGCGCAGGCGGTCCTCAGCATCGGGAGCCGGATTGAATTCGACCCGGCCGATGTGCGGCTCCGGCCCGGCGTACCTGGGAGTCTTCGGCTTGCGCTGGTCTCTGGTTCCTGCCACGTCGTCGCTCCGTGGGGTCCTGGCGGCGTTCTTCCGATATAGAACGGCCGTTCCATACCAATTTTGGACGGTGGGAGCGACGGTTGGAACCGCTTATAGGGTGGTTCACCCATGATCCAGGGAAAGCGCCCGGACGGAAACCCGCCGGGCGCGGAAGGTGGGCCGTCCCGCCACGGCGGCGGCAACGGGAACGGAAGGAAGGACCGGAGAGGATGGAGATAGAGCAGGTCCGGCCGGGGTGTTGCCCGGCCCGCCTACTCCTGGTGCAGCTCCCTGGCCCGGGGCAGCAGGTGGGAAAGCCCAAACCCTCGGGCCAGGTCCTGGAGGGCCAACAGGTAATAGGCGCAGGGGTGGACGCCGTTGAGCCAGCGCCGGATGGTCTGCGGCCTGGTTCCCAGGCGGCGGGCCATCTCGCTCCAGGACAACCCGCTGGCCTCCTTGAAACGTCTCAGGCACTCGGGCAAGTCGTCGGGGAACTCGTACCGCCCTAGGCGGTGGGGCATCTTCTGTCGGGGCATGGACTTACGGCCTCCTTGAATCGTCTCAGGCATTCGGGAAAGTCGTCGGGGAACTCATACCGCCCTCGGCGGTGGCGTATCTTCTGTCGGGGCATGGACTTACGGCCTCCACAGGGACGCCAGGAAGCCGTCCCCCATGATCATGTCCAGGCCGCCGGGCACCACCCCGGACAGGCGCACGACGGAGAGCATGGCCCCGCCGCAGGGTTCGGTGCCATCGTCCCAGCGCTCCGCCTGCTTGGGGTCCACCCCAACAGCGTAGGCAAAGCCATTCCGGGTGAGGACGGCGGCCCGCCGCAGCCAACGCAGGCGCTGCGGGAAGTCCTCGGGCAACACGCCGGAACCGTAGAGGAAGGGTCTTCCGGCGATGATGATCTGCGGCCTGCCGCGGTGGAAAGCAGGGGAAGGGCTACTCCCGGTCACCGGGACCCTCGATGAAGAACAGTTCATGGAAATCCTCCACTTCCAGGACCCGCTGCATCCGGCGGCGCAGGCGGCCCGACGCGGCCCGCTCCCGGTTGACCAGCCGGGACAGGTGGCTGCGGCTGATCCCCAGCTCGTCGGCCAGCCAGTTCTGGGAGCGGTGCAACAGGGCGAGGCGGTCCCAGAGGGCCTGGGGCTTGAGCCTCACCACGGGTCGATGTCGGCGTGTCATTGCGGAATTGCCGGTCCTGGGTTAATCTAACCACACTCTAACTGTGGTTAGAGTGATTCTAGGCGGCCGCAATGCGGGCTGTCAATAGGAAAAGCGAACTAATGTGCTACAATGGCGGAAATTGATCCCAGCCTGCGCCGGGAGGAACACGCCTCATGCCTGAAACCAGGGAGTACCCGTGGAAGAACATCGGGGACCGCATCCGGGAGGCCCGGACCAAGCTGGGGCTGACCCAGGCGCAGCTGGCCCAGCAGGTTGGGGTCAGTTCCCAGACCGTCTGGTCCTGGGAGGCGGGCCGGGTGAGGCCGAAGCATGAGCATCTGGAGGAACTGGCCTTCCGCTGCGAGGTGAGCACGACCTGGCTCCTGGGCCGGGACGTGCTGGAGGCTGATTTGCTCCGGGAGGCCAGCGTCTCCTTCTACGACGCCGTGGAGGGGCTGCCCCTGGAGGACATCGAGTCCATCCACAACTTCATCCGCTTCGTCCGCCAGGAGCGGAGACGCAGGACGGAGGGCGGGGGATGACCCGCGCTCAACGAAAGGGCGCGGCCCTGCGGCGAAAGCTGGGGTTAACCGGGAGGGTGGACGCGGAGGCCGTGGCAAATATGCACGGCTATCCCGTGGTGCGCTGGCCCCTGGTCAAGCAGAAGGAGATCGAGGTGGACGGGTTCATCGGCATCGCCGAGCGGCTGGGGCCGGAGGAGAGCCGCTGGTACATCGCCCACGCCCTGGGGCACAAGATGATGCACGAGGGCAACCATTTGTGGGTGTACAAGAAGACCATGCTGGGCGTCAGGTACGAGCGGGAGGCCGACGACTTCGCCCACGCCCTGCTCATCGATGACCGGGAGGCGATAGTGGAGGGTCTGACCTGTTCATTGGAGGTGGCCCACTATTTCGGAGTGCCGCAGGAGTTCGTGCAGGTGCAAGCTCCGTTGTCATTCCTTCAGGAGGCGGGGTTGCTAGCCGATTAGTCCGGAAGCAACGCAATGATCACGATGAAGGCCCCCGCCGCCAATAGGAGCCCCACTGAGAATCGGAAACACTTCTGGGCCGCTGCCAAGGCGTTAAGATTCCCGTTAATTGCGCAGTTGTTGTTCCGATATGCAATGAAGAGGTCGGCAACGTGGCGCTTCTTGTACTGAATGGTATTCAGGTTCTGCCCATGCAAGAGAAGCAATTCTCCCGGATACGATATCTTACCCGCCAGCAACGCTTTCATTGAGTAGAATATGGTCATGAAGAAGGTGATCGCGAGGACCAGGAAGAATCCCAAAAGAACAAAGCGTGACCAACTGGGCAACATCGCGGGAAAGTTAAGCGAGAAACCGGCGAGGGCTACAAGTATGGCAGCCGTTATTCCGCCGGAGCCGACCAACAAGGCGGCCTTTCGCTCTACTTCGGTGTTCAGGTCAAGGCCATTCCTTAAGAGGGTTCGGAGGAAGTCAATACTGAAATCGACATGCTCCGGGTAGTTGTTAGTCAAGATCGGAAGGAGCTCTTCCGAGTTCTTGGGGATGTCAGATTCTGGATTGGCACTCATTGCTCGACACGGCCCCGTTCTAGGAGTGTAGCTATCGTCTTTGTATAAGGGTCTCCAGTGGGGCTTTCGAGCCAGCCCCACTGGCCGTTGGGGTTAAGCTCAAAGAATACGTACTCTCCGCCGGGAGTCTTCGCCAAGTCGATCGTTCCGAATGTCAAGCCAAAGGAAGCTACCAGACGCGCACATTTTTCTGACACCGGATGTGGAAGTTGGTAGGAGCGAAAACAGAGGGTCTCTGGAGACGCTTTTCTCCAGTCATGTAAAGCGTCTGCAACATCCTGAGAATTGATTGATGCGGCAAAAACCACTGTTCCTATTACTGTTACTCTTAGTTCCAGTTCCTTATGGATGTATTCTTGAAATAACGTCGGCGCCAGATGAATGTTCCTGGTTGCGGCGAGGTTGGTAGCGGCTACTGGAGTTGCGAAAACAACCTTATTGTGGCCCTCATGCTCAATGTCACCGGAATACAGCGGCTTGGCTATTACCTGACCATGTTGGGACCGAAACCTTTCGGCGTCCTCTGGCGAGTTTGAGATCAGCGTTTTCGGCACCCTGAATCCGAGTCGGCTCGCCGCCACCAGTTGCCTGGGCTTATAACCCGCGTAGTTAATTGCATCTGGGAAACTCATCCAGAAACAATCCAAGGTTCTCCAGAGTCCTGACAAGGCTTCCTGGGATTCCCGACGCGCGAACTTCCTGAACCCCGAAGACCGCACTGATTCAGCGATGTCCGGTGCCGAGGGTCTTCGGTACCAGACGCTTTTTATATCTCGCAAGGATAAGTCGACGCGCGGAAAGCGGAGGTATCCATCAACTCCATTGGTTCCCAATGTCCATGCCACTTGGACTTTCTGAGGAAAGTCTTCCGTGTTGAATCTGACATAAGGTGCTCCCCTGCGCTGGAGCTCAAGCACTACCAGGTCCGCGGTAATATCTGTCTTGTTTGTCACAATAAGGACGACTTTGTCTGGTCCTATTGTTTTCATGGCAGGCCCTTGTTCCCGATGACCCAAATCTTGCCGCCCACACAGGTCTCTCCGCACATGGAGAGCGGCCCATAGACGCTGAAGGAGCGAGGTCAGTCGCTATCCTGACCTTCCCCCCCGGTCCTTGTGAAAGTCATGGTTGCCAAAGCCAGGGTGTTACCGGTTGCCACAGGTTGTCCTTCCACGACCCAAACGTCTAGGGCATCATCGTACCCTCCGACGGGAACCCACTCCTCCCTGGTTTCCGCGAACATAGCCAAGAAAGGAACGTCCCCGTAGTCCGAGGTCTGTTGGATGCGGGCTGGTTCTCCCTCTTCTACGTTTCCCATTGCCCCCTCCTGTGGGTTTTGTGTCTACGTTGCAGTGGGCATTCTGAGTTGACTTTCATCCGATCAAGCCATACTTCAATTGTGGATATGTCTTTCCAGTGCACTTCCTTGACCTTGGCTCCCCGGTTACATTTAAGAGTTTCGCGGAATGATGATTACGCTAATTCCACCTAATGAGGATTAGTCTACCCCCGGACTGCCAGAGATACCAGCAGAGCCGGGAAAGAAGCAGGGCGATTGCAAAGTTCCCTCGCCCCTGGTGGGAGAGGGTCAGGGTGAGGGGATAGCTTCAAACAGCGAGAGCGCCACCCCCATCCTAACCTTTCCCCATCAAGGGGGAGGGACACTTGACTCGACTTTGCAATCGTCCTGGGGAGAGAAGGACTTCACCTCACCGGGAAGGCGTGGTTTGGTTCCCACGCGCCGGGCGTCAGCCAAGCTCTACCCAGCGGCCCCAACCGCTCCAAGGCGGCCTTGTGGGACACCCACAGGGGAACCTGCACCCCGGCCCGCTCCATCTCCTGCCCTGCCACCCGCAGGAAATGTGTGGCGGCCAACTCGTCATCGAAGGCCACCAGAACGATTGGCTCAGCGCCGTGGTCGTCCAGGGGGCGGCGCGTCGAGTAGTAGCGCAGGTAGGGGGCCAGCCGCGCCGCCATGGTGACGGGCCGCACCGCCCGCCGCTCCCACTCCAGGAAGAAGGGAACGGCCTCCCCGCCGTGCCGCAACATGCCGAAGGCGTCGGGCAGCACCGAGTGGAGCCGCCCCTCGTGGCGGAAGTAGCGGGACGCCCGCCGGGGCGGGTCCAGTTGAACAACGTCCCAACCGGCGGCGCGGGCCTGCCCCGCCAGGGCGACGAGGAACCGGTGCACGGCGCCGGTGTGCTCGGCGTTGCGCAGCAACTGGCGGCTGCGGGAGCCGGAGACGTTGCGCCAGGTCAGCGGCTCCTGCGGGTCCAATGGGGTTACGCCCCAGCGGCGCCTGGCCGCGCCGACGGAGGTGCGGTCCCGGCGGGCCAGCAGCCCCAGCCCCCGGTCGGTGAGGGCCAGCCTTTCGTAGCGCCCTGCGTCGGCATGGCCCGCCAGGCCGTGGCATTCCAGCCCCGCCACAACCTGGGACGCCCTTCGCTCGGAAACGCCCATCAGCCCCGCCAGGTCCCGCCTTGACGCCCAGGGCCAGTCGGAGAGCAGGTCCAGGGCGCGCTTTTCGGCGGGACCCAGCAGAGCGGGCAGCAGCCAGTCCGGTGCGGGCGCCTCCAGGTAGATGTGTTCCGGCAGAGCCGCCCGCGCGGGCATGGCCTCCACCGGCAACCCCCCGCACCGGTCCAGGTGGGCCAGCACGTCGCGCAAGTCCAGGCCGGCGGCGACGGAGGGGAGACGCCAAATCGGGGCATCCGGGCCGGCCAGAGCGGCGTCCCGCTCCAGGGCCAGGAAGACGGGGAACCTGGCGCCGGCCAGCATCCTCCGGGCCTGGCGCAGCCGTACCTGGTCGGGGGCCAGAACCAGGACGGCCCCGGGTGGCGGTCCCTCCCGCAGCCGCCACAGGCGCTTGGAAAATCCGGTACGGTCGGCGGTGATACCCTGCCGAACCACGGCAACGGTGCGGCCCCCGGGCAGGATGATTCCGGCGTCCACCGGCGAGGCCCGGTACCAGCGGAAGCCGATGGGAAACTCGGCGTTGGAGATTGCGGCGGCCAGCCGGTAAATGACGCTGATGGCGTCCAGCCGCTCCATTAGCCGTCGCTGCCAGCGGGAGGAAACGGGTCGGTTTTCCAGCAGGTGCTCCGGGGAAACGTTCTCCAACTCCACCAATCGCTCCAGCCCGTGGGCGGTGACGCAGTACCGGCGGGTGGGCGGCAGTAGGGGCGTGGCGTGGGGGATGGCCTGAGCCATCCCCCATTCCGTGAGCTTATCCATACCGGCGTACACCGCGCCCCGGGACCAGCCGGACAGGGCCGCCAGGTCCAGCCGGTCGGCGAAGGGCGTCTCCGCCAACCGGCGCAGCAGGCCGGCCTCGCAGTGGGTCAGGGTCATTCGTCCACCTCCCCCTCACCGGCAGTCTCCCCGTCCGCCTGGTTGTGCCGGCTGCGCTGCTTGTTGCGGTTGGGGCCGGAGTTCTGATCCGGCTGTTGCGGTGGTTGGGGCTGGTCGTCGTTCTGCCGCTCCTGGAGCAGCCGGTGGTACTCGCTGGTCTTCTTCTCTCCCTCGGCGTCGCCCAGGGAGATGTCTCCGGCCCTGGTGGTGTAGTCCCGGGCCCCGGCCCGGATGACCTCGGCGACGTAGGGGTCGCCCGGCTTCGGCTTCCTGACCATCATGGAGTAGGCGGGCATCCGGTCGGCGCCCACGGTGGCCCGTATGTAGCAGTGGTGCACCGGCAGGGACGTGATGTCGTCCTCGGACACCCGGTCCTTGCCCAGCTCCCACACCAGCCGGCGGGCGTCGCCGCCCGACACCTGGAACACCGCCAGGCAGCCCACGTTGGCCAGGATGGTGTCCTGCATGGTGCGGGAGAGGTCGTCCAGCTTGGCCAGGCTCTGGGTGGCCAGGATGAAGCTGGCCCCATACTTGCCCAGCTCGCTGAGCATGGACTCGTAGTCGACGCCGGGCATGGACTGCATCTCGTCCACCACCACCAGGGCGCCCCGCCGCCGGTTGAGGGGCAGGCTCTCCTGCTCCCTAATCACCGAGTCCACCAGGTTGAGCAGGGACGCGCCCACCAGGGCGGCGACATCCCGGCCCACCGAGCCCTGGGCGGTGGAGACGAAGAGAACGCCGCCGTCCAGGATGGTCTGGCGGATGTCGATGGTGGAGCGGGACTGGCCCAGGATGGACCTGGCCTTCTTGGAAGATGCGTAGTAGGCCAGGCGGGTCTGCACCGGGGCGATGGCCTCGGAGCGGTACTGGCGGTGCCAGCCGTCGAAGTCCCGGACCCACCAGTCCAGCAGGTAGGAGTCGTTGACCTGTCCCAGCACCTCGGTGCGGAACTTGCCGTCGGATATGAGCCGCATCCCGTCCAGGATGGTGTACTGCCGGTCCTCGTCCCTTCGCTCGTTGGCCTCGTGCAGGGTCTTGACGGTGTGTTCCAGGATGGACTGCATCCTTGGTCCCCACTGTTCCCACAGCCCCTTGGCCACCCGCACCACCGAGTCGGCGGTGCGGTCCCGGTCGGCGAAGATGCGGGTGTCCAGCAGGTTGATGCCGGGCGCGCCCTCGTCGTCGGCCAGGTCGATGAGCTTCACCTTGTCAACCAGCGACCCGGGCACCTGCTCCAGCAGGCCGGCCACCAGGTCGGCGTGGGGGTCTACCACGATGATGGCGTCATTGTCCCGGCCCGCCGCCTTCTCCCTGAGCTTGTGAGCCACCACGTGGTGCATCAGGGTGGACTTGCCCATGCGGGTGCGGGCCACGTAGAGGTGGTGGCGCTTCAGCAGGTCGTCGGTGAAGTTGACCTCGCGGGGCGCGCCGCCGGTGGCGTCGCCCACCGGCGCGCCGGTCCTGACGCCCCGGGGCTGGGGCGCCAGCGCCCGGGAGGAAGACCGTTCCACCAGGGGAGTCTCGTCGCCCTCCCCCGGCGGGTGCCACAGGGCGGCGGCCTCCCGCACCCCCAGGACGCTGCGCTTGCCGAAGAGCCCCGGTCCGGCGGGGTGGAGCGTGACCGCGGGGAACAGGGGCCGGGGCCTGCCCACTTTGAACCTGGCCCCGGCGGGGTGGTCGTAGTGGCGGTAGGCGGCGGCCACGCTCTCCAGCAGGTCGCAGGCCCGCTCGGTGGAGGCGTCGGCGGGCAGGAAGGCGGTGACCTGGAGCTCGGCGTCGAAGGCGATGCGGGAGACTTTCTCCCGGATCAGAAGCGGGTCGTAGACCCGGTTGCGGGCCTTCTTCCAGCGCCACCAGCCCCAGCCGGCCACGGTGAGGCCGAGAGCGGAACCAAGTCCCAACAACGCCGCCTTCCAGATTTCACCGTCCTGCACCCACAGGTAGCCTCGGAGGGCGGCCAGCGCCCCCACCCCGAGGACGGCCATGGTCACGCCGTCCAGCTTCAGGGGGGCGGTCTGGTAGGTGTAGGAGGGGTCCCGCCGTTCCTCGACGGCCCGCTTGTGGGCCCGGGCCTGGTGGCCCTGGGACCACTCGGGACCCAGGGAGCGCAGCAGCAGGCGGGCCACGATGCGCTCGCCTGGCCTGAGGGCGGACAGCGCGCCGACGACCGCCAGCAGGGGGTCGGAGCCCGGGTCCAGCAGGTCGTCGTCCCGGAAGGTGCGCAGGGGCACGTACTCCGGTCCCCCGGCCCGCAGGGTCAGACCCCAGGCCAGCTCGCCCTGGCGGCGGCGCATGGGGTCGTCCTCGGGGGCAACCTCGCGGACGCGGGCCTGGGGGTAGTGGGCAGCCAGCTGCTGCCTCACCACCCGGTCGTCTTGGCAGCGGGCCAGCAGGCCCACGCCGTCCATGTCGGCGGCCAGCTCCAGGGAGAAGGGCTCAGGGACGGCGATGGACTGGAGCAGGTTCTCCACTCCCAGCAGGGTCCGCTCGCCGGTGCGGTGGGGGGTGACCGCCAGCAGCATCGGCGGCTTCCTGGTCTGCTTCTCGCCCAAGAGAATGTGCCTTACGTTGATACTCATACTGTTCTTCCTCCTATCGGATGTCGATGTTGTGGTTCAGTGCCTGGGTCCGGGCCGCCACTCGATGACCTCGGTTTCTTCCGGCGTCGCCTCGATGCGGACGGGGAAGCGGTTGCCCCGGGCCAGCAGCAGCCCGTCTCCCCGGGGGCAGGACAAAAGCCAGCGTTGCAGTTCCACCGGCAGGTCGAAGGCTTCGCCCACGGTGGTCACCGCCGCCGCGTCCTGCTGCAACAGCAGCTTGAAGGCGGCGTTCTGGAGCAGCGCCCGCCCGCTGTGGCCGGTGATGGCTCGGGAGGAGTCCTCGCTGAGCAGGTCCTGCACGTCCTGGGTGATGAACTGCAACCCCAGCCGGTGTTTCCTGGCTCGCTTCGCCATGCTGACCATGAAGGCCGCACCCTCGGGGTGCTGCATGATGCTCCACACCTCGTCCACCACCAGCAGCCGGGGTCTCGGGTCCTGGGCGGCGGCAGCCCACACCGTCTCGGTGCAGACCATCGCGGCGGCGGGACGCAGTTCCGGCTCCAGCAGGTGCAGGTCGAAGACGGTGACCAGGGCCTCGTGGGCCAGCAGGTCGTCGCCCTCGTCGGAGAGCAGGTCCCGCAGGCTGCCGGTGGCGAAGGGGCGCAGCAGGTGGGCGATCTCCGGCGTTTCCCCTTCCAGGTAGGCGTAGAAGTCGCGGAAGCCGGTGCGCTCCCGCTTCTGGGCGTAGTAGGAGGCCAGGGCGTGGTCCAGGGAGGAACGGCGCTCGGCGGACAGCCGCTCTCCCACCATCACCTCGATGAGGCGTCTCAGGCTTCCAATGCGCTGGAGCAATTCTTCGCTGTCGCCCCGGTCTATGACGAAGGGGTTCATGCCCTGGCCTGGGACCCCGGGGGAGAGGACGCGTCCTCCGGCGGCGCGGGCCATGTCGGCGTACTCGCCCTCCGGGTCGATGACGTAGGCCCGCACGCCGCGGCACAGGCCCCGCAGCACCCCCAGCTTGGTGGCGAAACTCTTGCCGCTGCCGGAACGGGCCAATACCGCCGTGTTGGCGTTGAGATGCGTTCCATCGAAGGGGTCGTAGACGATGGGGGCGCAGGCCCTCAGGTCGATGCCGTAGAGGGTGCCGCTGCGGGTGTCCAGGTCCGGCGGGGAGAAGGGAAACAGCCGGGCCAGGCTGGAGGTGTCCAGCGTGCGCCACACCGCCACGGCGTTCAAGGCCAGGGGCAGGGTGGAAAGCAGCCCCTCCCGCTGGCGGAAGGAAAGGTTGTCCATCTTGCCCAGGGTGGCGGCGAAGTGGGCCTTCGCCTTCTGGGTCAGGTCTTTCAGGGTGTCCTGGTCGCCGGCGTGCAGCGTCACCGACAGGGATGCGTGGAACAGCCGCTCCCGGCCCCGCTGGACTTCATCGCGCAAACGGCTCACGTCCTCCAGGGCGATCTCAGCCTCCGGCGACATGGAGCGGCCCCGCTTGAAGGACAGGGACTGCGCCGACTCGAACCGGACCTTCTGCCACTCCAGGGTGCGGGCCGCCTGCTCCGCCGGTATCGCCCCCAAATGCACCGACAGGTCCATGGGCGCTCCAGCGGCCATCAGCCCCTGCAGGAAGCCGGGGCCCAGGCTGCGGGGCCACTTGCCCAGGTGCAACGAGCGCACCAGGCGGCCGCCGATGCGGATGTCCCGGCGGTTGACCTCGATTTCAAGCTCTTCACTCTCGTTGCGTTCGTTGGGAGAGCCGCCCAGGGCGGCCGACAGCCAGAACATGCGCAGCGGTTCGCCCACCAGGGGGAACACGCCCAGGCCGCCCCGGGCCAGCAGCCCGTGCAGCTCGTCCATGCGGCTGTGCTCGCAGACGGCGTAGAAGCGCCGGTCCAGGATTCCGTCCCGGGTCTCCAGCGTGTTCAGCAGGCGGCCCAGGGAGTCGGCGGCGTCCCTCGTGTGCTGCGGCAGGTCCTCCGGCTGGGCCTCGGCCAGCTTGTCCCTCAAACCCTGAAGCACCGGCGGGTGCTGCCTGACCAGCAGTTGCACGGGGAAGTCCAGGGCGTTCAGGGAACCGGCGAAGGCGGCCAGCTTGGGCTCGTCCAGCTCCAGCCCCATCACCTCGCTGACCGCCAGTTTCACCCCGTCCAGCCGCACCGGCCCGTCCTGTTCCAGGTGGGACAGCATGAAGAAGAGGTTCAGGTCCGGCGGCGGCTTGGGCGGTTCGGGCACCGCCGCCGCAAGTTCCTCCCTGGGTTTCCGTTTGACGATTGCTCTGATGTTCGGCAATGTCGCTTTCATCTTTCGGCTCTCCTTTTCTTCTATGCGCCGGGCAGGATTGGGGCGACGCCGTTACTGATCAGCAGGGCGATGGCCTTGGCCAGCAGCACCACCACCAGCCCGACGACGGCCATGACCACGGCGTTCCTGGCCCTGCCCCTTTGTCCTTCCCCCTCGGCGCCCTCGGCCATCAGCACGAACCCGGCCCAGACGATGGCGAAGAGGCACAGGCCCGCCCCGGCGTAGGCCATGCCGGTGAGCACGGCGTCCATGGCCTTGACCATCTCTTCCTTCTTGTCCTCAGGCGTGTCGGCGGCGGCCACCGTCACCAGAGTCACCGCCCACGCCAGCAGGATTCCTCCAACGCGCCCTACCACGGCCAGCCCCACCAGGATGAGGAATCGCCGGCCTCCGCCTGCTCCGCCCTCGGCGGCGGGGGCTTGGGCGGCGGCACGGTGAGGTACTGGAAGGGGTTGTCGGCCCCCAGGCCCATAGCCTGGCCCGTACTCTTCACCGGGCCGCCAGCCAGGGGCAGGGTCTCCGGGCGGGCGCGGGTGACGGAAGCGCGCTGCACCTCCACCGCCCGCACATGCTCCCGGTGGTGGACGCGGATGCGCACCGTCTTCACCGACCTGTTCTCGCCGCAGCGGCAGGTCACCCGCCGGGTGTACACGTCGGTGCGGGCCGGGTGGTGGACGGTCTGGAGCATGGGCGGCAGGGGCACGTCCAGCGCCGCCTCCAGCTCCGCCGTGACTGCCAGGCCGTGGGTGGCCTTCCGGTCGGGTACGGCCAGGCTGAACCGGGTCTCGCCATCGGGAACAAAGGCCGCGCTTGTCGAATGGGAACCGGCGGATACGCTGACCGTTCCCGTGATGCCGGTGACCGATGCGTCCAGCAGGGCCGGAACGGACTGGCTGAAGTGGCCGCCGTAGACCGGCAGGTCCACCTCCTGCCGGGTCTCGCTGATGCACTCCGACGCGATGACGCCCTTGATGCTGCCAGGGGTCCACTCCAGGGACACCGCCTCCAGGTCACAAAGACCGCCGTCGTATTCCGGCAACGGGTAGGGGAGCTGCTCGCTCTTCAGGGACACCGCCCCGGCGAAGCCCAGCGCGTCGGTCCAGGAGAAGGTGAAGGAGGGACTGGGGCCGTTGAGGGTCAGCCGGTAGGTCCTGGTCTCCCCCGCGTGAAAGGTGGAGTTGGCGCCCATCTTCAGGGTCCGGCCGATCCGGCCGCCGAAGACCCGCACCCTCAGGTCCAGGTCGTGGGCCGCCCGCAGGCTGACGGTGGCGGTGTCGCCGGTTACGCTGAGCCCCTCGATGAAGATGCGGCGTCCGGGCACCGGCTCGGGCGGCTCGAAGTAGATCTCGTCCAGCCGCCAGGCGTCTCCGTAGGGTTGGCCGTCGGGCTCGTCGGCCAGGGCGGAGCCGGGGATGGCGATGAGGGTCAGGAACAGCAGTCCCGCCACCGCCAGCAGCTTGTACCAGGGCTTCCGGCCCTGTTTCTCCCGGATGTTGGGCTTGGCGGCGCTGGCGTCCCTGGGCTGTCTCCGCTTTCCGAACCAGCTGTGGGGCCGGAAGGGAGGCCGCCCCTTGTTCCTGGCTACCCTGGCCGCCCTGCCAATGCCGCCGACAGCCTTCTTCGCCAGCAGCCGGATCGGGTCGGGTTTCACTTCCGGCATCGTCGGGGCCTCGCTGCGGGCCAGTTGGATGGGGGAACCGGCGTAGCGCCTGGCCCCCAGCTTGAACTTCAGCAGGTCGGCGGCCACCAATGGCAGCCCCCGGCCTGCCACCTTCCCCACGGTCAGGGCGATGCCGGCGATGCCAAAGACGATGGCGATGCCCAGCCGGAACCCGCCAGGGCCGAAGGGGAAGTAGCGGTAGACGCCATAGGCCACGGCGCACACCGCCACCACCGCCACTATCTGGGGGAAGGTGAACCCCAGCAGCACCTTGTCCTCGGCCTGCACGTGGGTCGGTACTTCATGCTCTCTCATTCAATCCCTCCTATTGGCTGCCGCCGCCGCCGCCGCCGTTCCCATCGTCACCGTCGGTGGGTTCGGGCAGGTCGGGCTTGACGGCCGGGTCCACCACGGCATTGATCACCAGTTCCACCACGCCGTAGGCCACCAGGGCCAGCACCACGCCGGCCAGGGCAGTCATCATGGCGCTCTTGCCACGCTCCATCTGGTTGGGCGCGCCGGAGGCGGTGAGGTAGAGGTAGGCGCCGTAGATGAAGTAGCCCACTCCCACCACGCCGACGAGACCCAGCAGGATGGCCACCAGGTTCGATATGGTCTTGGTCAGGTCTTCCATGCAGTCCTTCTCCTTAGTTCCTTGCTTCTTGTTCGCTTGCTTGTTGCTCGACCGTTCTGTTCCGTTGTGGTCGGCTGGGTCAGCCCCTCTTTTCCTACTGGCACATTTCCCCACCTCCTGGCTCGCGGCCGGCGCGAGCAATAGCCGCCCCGGCGGTTGTCGTTGTCGTTCTTGTCGTCCGGTTACGGCCCCTGGCTCCTGGGGGTGGGACCGCTCTGTCCTGCCGGCGTGGAGCTCTGGGCCGCCGAGTTCACCGCCCCCGTAGCGGCGCTGGTGGCGACGTTGGCCGCCGTTGCTGCTGCGGCAACTCCGGCGGGTCCACCGGCGGCTCCGCCCGCCAGCAGTCCCAGGGCGCGCCCCGACCGCACCATTCCGCCGGGCAGAGACATGCCGAAGTAGAGGGTGTGCAGCCAGGCGTCGAAGGTGCCGTGATGCCCCAGCATCGAGGGAACTCTTCCCGCCAGGTACATGAAGGCGATGGCCAGCAGCAGCTTCCACACCAGGTCCCGGGCCGCCTCGCCGCCGCCGATGGCGGCGAACTGGTCGAGAAACCCGAAGGCCAGGGCGATGGCGATGAGCTGCACCGCCTGCTGGAACACCGTGGTCATGAACAGCCGCAGCCAGTGCTTGCCCCAACCGGCGGTGTGGGGCAGGATCCACAGCCCCAGGGCCACCGGGGCCAAACAGAGCAGGATGTCGATCAGGGCCAGGCGCAGCACCATCTGCACCAGCAGGTAGAGGATGAAGAAGCCAAAGACCAGGTAGAGGACGGCGATGAACACCGCCAGGCCGGTGCTGGCCGCCATCACCGCGTTCAGCAGCGGGTCCAGGGGCGCCCTGAGCAGGTCGCCGGGGGTGACCTTCAGGGACTCGGCGATGAACTGGGACGTGGCGTGGGCCACGTCGATGACCAGGGCGCACCACCACAGCGATGACGCGGCGGCGGTCAGGCCCAGCACCAGGCGGGGCACCATCTCCCGCCAGCCCGACTGGTGGTGTCCCAGGTGCTCCTGGACGATGAAGCTCAGCCCCATCCAGCCCAGGATGATCACCAGCATTCCCGAGGTGACGGCCCAGACCGCCGTCCAGGCCTGCTGGACAATGGGATGCTCGTAGGTCAGTCCGGGGGGTGTTCCGGTGAGAATGTCTCCCATACCGCTACCCTCCGCACTCGGCCAGGTCCGCTGGGAACAGTCCCTCCAGCACGCCGCAGAGGGTCCCGTGCACTCCCTGGATCACCCACCGGGCGCCGGCCCTGGCCCAGCGGTCCGGGTCCAGGGCGCCCAGCACCCGGTCCCACAGCCCCTTGGGCTGGTGGACGGGAACCAGGGCGTGGAAGACGTGGTTCTCACCGCCGCCCTGGCGGGGAACGGACATCACCATCAGGAAAGCCTGTTCCGGGTGGAGGTCGGGCTGGGAGTCCAGGACGGGGTACTCGAAGGTGTACTCCCAGCCCTCGGACAGCTCCTTCTCGCCGCCCCGCACCCGGTAGGTATTGGTGACCCACTCGCCGGTGTCGGGATGGCGCAGGGCGTAGTGGAGGACGCTGACCTGGCGGCTGAAGACCGGGCGGGCGATGAACTCGCCGTCCTTCTTGCGCTCCACCATCTGCCGGTCCCGGTTGACCAGGCTGAGGCTGTCGGTGTCGGGGGACTGGGCCAGGACGGCGCCGCTCATGGGGATTGCGGACAGGGCCATAAGGAGCAAGGCAGCCGCCCGGAGGATCAGGCGGCGGGCCTCCGTACTTGATACGGGGCAAGCCTTGCCAGGCCCGGTTGCGAATCGCTGGAACATGATGGCCTCCTCTTGTCTGGTATACGAACCGATGTTCGCCAAGCAAGTGTGGAGACCCCTCCTGTTTCTTCCAACCCCTTATAGGGGGATTCACCCATGAACCATGGCTCATCCGTGACACCCCCTATAAGACCTGACGCCGGACCTCCCCCTGTGGTGTCATAGACGTGTACAGGGACTGGAGTTTGGGGACAGGGGCTCGGGTGGTCCGGTTCGTAGCTGAATACGGGGAAAATCAGGGGTTTGCGGGGGGAATCGGGCAACACTTTCCGGGAAGGGCGGGTTCCAGGGGCATGGGGCAGGGCCAGGCAGGGAGTGGGGCATTTTGGAACAGGGGGAGTTGACGGGTGTTGGGGCACGCCCCTACAGGACTTGGGGCATTTTGGAACATGAGCGCGGAGGTGGCTGGAATGACGGCGCTTGGCTGGCCGGGGGATGGCACCCCCAGCATCGAAAACCTGCGGGAGCTGCGCCTGCGGGCGTTGCTCAACGACCTGGTGAACGACCTGGGGCCCGGGAAGTTGGCGGAGCAGTTCGGCGTTGACCGCAAGACACTGTGGCGGTGGCAGCGGGCCGCCGAGTTGCCGCCGCGCCTGGCGGAGACATTGGAGCGGATGCTGCTGGAGCGGGCGGTGGCCGCGATGGAGGAGGATAGGAAAAGGGTCGAGGCGCTGGAGGAGCGGGTTGGTGAGCTGGAGGGGCAGTTGGCGGCAGTGCTGGCGGCGGTGAACGACGGCGTCAGCAACGGCGCCCAGGTGGACAATGCTGTGGCCGATGCTCTGCGGCGGGAGTTCGCGCAGGAGCTTCAGCGCCTGGAGCGGCGGCTGGGCAGGCCGTCACCGGCGCAGGGCGCAGGCAATGCCCCCGGCGGCGGTTCCCGGACCTCGCGGGCCGGGTCCCAGCGGCGCCACGCCGACGTGGTTGCCCGGGAGCCTGCCGATGATGACGAGCAGGTCTACGGCGCCGCCTGGCCCCTGGTGGAGGAGTGGCGGGAGCTGTGGGAGAGACACCAACCCCAGGGCAGGGGGCTGGCCTGGACGGCGCGGCGGGAGCGGATCCTGGAGCTGGAGATCGCCATGCTGTACGACCACCGGCTGACCCTGCCGCCGGAGACGGCGCCCATGACAGGCCTGGACCGGCGGGAGCAATGGTCCTGGCGGGAGCGGGAACTGGCGCGGGTCAGGACACGAAGGGCCAGGCTGGCACTGCTGCACGGGACGCGGCGGGTGCTCACCCTGGGCCGGTGGCGGTAGGGAGCGGCGGGGGGTGAACTGCTTTGTGGGCCGGCGCTTAGAGTTTGGGTCAACAAAAGGCAACACTTTGCGCGCCGGGGCGATGGAGGTATTGCCAGCGCCCTGGGCAGGGCTGGATACTAATTCTCGTTGTCAGGCTTTTTCCAGCGTTTCCCGCCCTAGAAACCTGGAGGGTCCCGTCCCTGGACCCGGGACCGGCTGCCTAGGATCGAGCGCTGCTCTCCGAACAGCCGCCCGCGTTGGATTGACCGGAGGGATTGAGCGTTGCTCTCCCGATGGGCGTCCCCGAGGGACATCGCTGCGGCGTTGGTGTCGTCGACGCTTTCGCTCCAGCCGGTTGCCCGACCCATCGAAGCGCCGGCGCGCTTCACCAGGAACCCAACCCACGGCGCGGAAGACCAGCCCCACGGACTGATACATGGAGGTGGCAACCGGAACTAACGGCATCCCGACCCACGGCGTGGACTCCCTATCCCGGGCGCATCACGATTGTCAGGAGGCAGACTAGAGAAACAGCACGGCATCCCGGATTCCTTCACCCATCGGGTCCACCTGGCGGAGCGGTTCAACCTGCTTCGCAACCTACATCCTGCGGCCGGAGCCGGCAACATGGCCCTGGCTGCCCCCCACGGCTGCGGCAAGGCTGTCACAGGCAACGGCAGCGGCGCCGCAGGTTCCCCATGCTCCGGCATTCCGTCGGCAACGTCGGCGGGCCGGACGCTCGACATTGCAGCCCAATCCCCCTTGGCCGGGCGGCTTGCCACGCAGCCGCCGGCCCGGCTGCGTTCCTCCCATTTCCCCCTCGTAGCGGCAGATCCCAAATGACACCCTGGGCGGACTGCGCCCTGCGCCAACTCCCCATCCGGCTTTCCCTGTTGCGCCGACCGGCCCTGGGCGCAGTGCGTCCGGCGCCGGGCGTTGGATTGCGCCGCTCCACCCGACCCTGGGCGACGTGCGCCCTGAGTCAGCCCGGCCCAGCGTTCTCCGTTGTGTTGCCCGGCCCAGGGAGTGGTGCGTCCGGTACGGGGAGACAACGGGGGTTCCCGGCGCCAGCGGTGGCTACCTGGGCCACGGCAACAACAGCAACGGGCGGCAAATCGACGATCAGGACAGCGACCACAACCACGACTAGGAGGTGAACGACACGAACACCGACCCGGTTTCTCCCATCGCCACCGGAAGGTTGGAGGAAGGGGTGAACCGGCGATAAACCCAGGCCGTCTCTCCGGCGAGGGAGGCTATGGCAACCAAAAGGCGGCGGGTTGCGCCGCGACTGAAAACCTAAAACCACACACAGCTCACGGCAAAGCGGGGGCCGGTCCCTTTCGACAGGGAACCGGCCCCCGCTTTCTGCGTTTCGGAGGAAGCGACATGAAGGCGAATAACAGCATCGACACCAAGGCAGCGGTCAACGGCAACGACAGCCTCGCGAACATTGCGGAGCAGGTCTCAGAGATACAGCACGGCGCGGCGGACAACGGGCAGGGCAGGGGCAAGCCGGAGAGCGAACTCCGCGCCGCCGCCCGGCGCAAGGGCCTCACCCTGAAGGAACTGGCCGAGAAGATGGGCGTCAACTACGGCTACCTGTCCTCGGTGGCCAGCGGCCGCCGCCCCTGGTCTCCCATGCTGCGGGAACGGGCCACGGAGATACTGGGCGAGGTTCCCGGCCAGGGCGTCGTGTACCGCCAGGGCGGCTTGGTAGAGAGCGAAAGTACCTGCCTGCGGGAGCGGGCCCGGGAGCGGGGCCTGAACATGAAGGCCCTGGCCGGCCTGGTGGGAGTGTCCGCCAGCTACCTGTCAGAGGTGTCCCGGGGCCGCAAGAACATGAGCCCGGCGGTGCAGGCCAAGGTCGAGGCGGCGCTGGGCGCTCCGGTGGAGATAGCGCCCGCCGAGTGCGCCAACCGCCAGGGCGGCGTGGTATCCGGCGGCGAGAGCACCTACCTCCGGGAGCGGGCCCGGGAGCGAGGCATGACCCTGCGGCAGGTGGCGGACCGGACCGGGCTGAGCTACGGCCACGTGGTCATGGTGTCCCGGGGACAGCGCAGTCTTAGTCCCGCCGCCCAGGTCCGCATGGAGGCGGTGCTGGACGCTCCCGTGAAGGTCGAGTCCGCCCAGAGTGCCGACGTGGACCCCAGCGTGCTGTGGGAGCGCATGGACGCTCACGATATAAGCCAGAACGAGACGGCCCGCCGGGCCGGCATCAGCTCCGCCATGCTCTCCCTCATCATGAACGGCCAGCGCAAGCCGTCGGGCGACGTGCTGCGGCGGCTGCACCAGGTCCTGTTCGCGCCGTCCACGGCGGAACTGGTGGCGCCGGTGGAACTCAAGGTGATGGGCTGGAAGAAGGGCGGTCGCAACGGCGTGGTGATCCAGGGCGCCGGCGGGCCGGGGAGCAACGGCAAGCCCGGCGACGGGACCATTCGCACCGGCGGCCGGGTGCCCTGGGGCGCCGAGGTGGAATTCGCCTACACCACCGGCTACGACAGCCGGGGGCAGGTCTCGGTGAACCACATCGTGGACGAAAGGGGCTGTTCGGCGATGTTGAGGCGGCCGGTGGCGGACGGCGCCTAGCGCAGCCATCTCCGGTCCAACAACCCGCTCCCTACCGGGGACGGGACCGACGGCAACGAACGGCAGGACTGGCATACGAGGTTCGGCTCGGGACGCCATTCCGCTTGCGGACCCCGGGGGCAGCCATCGTTCGAACGATGGCTGCCCCCGACCGCTCCCAGGCATGCAGCGCCTGTTGCGATTCGGCCCCCGGCGCCGGGCCGTCCGTGGGCGCGTCCTTTCCGGTTGACCTGCGCCCCAGGGAAGTGGGTTCCTTCTATGTCGAGGGAAGCGAATTCCGGGGGCGGCGGAGCGGCTGTCCGCTCCGATAGGTGGCGACCCGCCAGAGCCACTCCGCAGGTCCGAACAGGAAATGACTCAGCCATACCTGGGACCACCATACCTGCAGCACCCATACAGCGGCCACGAACACCAGGATGGCTCCCCGGTTCACCCAATCGACGCCGCCCAGGAGGACCGTCAAGACAAGGACGCCCAACACCGTCTGCGCCAGGTAGTTGGTCAAAGCCATCCTCCCCGCCGCTCGCAGGCCCCGCTTCAGCCAGTTGTCCCGTTGGTTGTTCCAGAGGATGATGAGACTCATGTATCCCAGGGCGGAAGGGATCGTGCCGAGGGTGTTGGGAATCTGGCCGATGAATGCGATCTCGCGGGAATAGCCGTTCGCCGCGGTAATCGCGACGCCTGCGGCGGCAAGGGGCAGGCCGACGGCCAGCCCGGCCATTGCGGCCAGACGGTATGTCCTGTCGGGAAAGCCGCCGTTCATGAAGCCGATGCGATACAGGCCGGCGCCCACGAGCATCAGACCCAACGCGCGCAGGGCATATCCCAGCAGGAAGGGGGCCGCAGTTGCCTCCTGCTCCGAAATCGGACCCGGAGTCCAGAGTCCGGACAGCGATGCGCCGGTGGTGTCGGCGATGTGCTGTGCCAGCAGTGCGCAGGCAACGGACAGCGTGAACACCGTCACTCCCACGGAGATGAGCATCCAATTCGGGAGCTTCCTCAGGGCGATCAGAAAGACCGATGATACGGCGTAGACCATCAGCACGTCGCCATTCCACAACAGGAAGTGAAGGATGCCGACGGCCAACAGCAGCGTGTTTCGCCACAGGCTCAGCAGGACCGCGCGTCCATCTCCCCGGCTGACGCGGTCGATGAAGAGAATCATGCCCGCGCCGAACAGCAGCGAAAACAACCCCATGAACTTCTGGTCGATGAATATCTCGCCGAAGACGCCCACCGCCCAGTCGACCTGCGTTTCCGAACCGCCCGCGCCCAGGTTGAAATAGGGTGCGGGACCGAGTTTGAAGTAAACGGCGTTCATCAGCAGGATGCCGAGCACGGCAACCCCGCGTATCAGGTCCAGGCTGGTTATCCGCCCGCTCTCGCCAACCGGGGCGCCGGCGGCGGCCTGGGTATCTACCGCTCCAGTTGCGTCCAAGTCGACCGCCCAAGGGTAACGGATTGTTCTGGTGATGATTGGCTAGCGGATTAACTTTGTCCGGAGTTCAACCTGAAAACCCATCGACCGGGGCCCCATACGTGGCGAACGCCGGAAGAGAGGGGCCGAAGCCTACCTTGATGAAGGGCCATGGGGAAGCCCGCGACAGCGTATCCAATGCAACCGGCAGACCTGCGTCTTTCCCGGGGGCTTCCCGCAACGGATGGAACTATTCCAGGGGGAACCGGGCCTGCCCTGGGCGGACCTGAACCGCTGCGCGGGACCGTTCCTGGAACCGCGAGGCGGTGGAGGCAAGCACGCCCCCGCCCCCGCACGAGGCGCCTGGTAGCCCGGCGCGACCTGGGCCTCGGCCAGTGGTTCATCGAAGGAGAGGATGGGCAGTCAGCCAGGGAAGCTGCTATTTGAAGAAAAAGTCCCTAACCGAGGAGGCCCCGACCTACCGGGACAATCAGGTCAGGCCCGCTGTTGGCAGCCTTGTTGACGAGGGTGGAAACTTCGTAATAGTCCATGGAGGCGTCGGGGTAGGGTGACAACACGCCGGTCAAGGCTGCGGGGTCGGTGACGTCCGGGTCCAGCCAGAACTCCTCCAGCTCCGGGGGCAATATCACCGGCATCCGCTCGTGGACCGGCCGCAGCAACTCGTTGGCCTCGGTGGTGACTATGGTGCAGGAACGAATGGCGTCCCCCTCGGGGTTGCGCCAGGACTCCCACAGGCCGGCAAAGGCGAAGGGTTCCCGGGACTTCAGGACGATGCGCATGGGCCGCCTGCCCCTGCCCGCCTTCTGCCACTCGTAGAACCCGTCGGCCAGCACCAGGCAACGGCGGCGCTGGAGGGCGTTGCGAAAGCTGGGCTTCTGGGCCACCGTCTCGACCCGGGCGTTGATCATGCGGTTGCCAATGGAGGGGTCCTTGGCCCAGGAGGGGATGAGGCCCCACCGCATGTACTCCGCCTGCCGTCCCTGCCGGTTGGTGACGGTCAGGACCGGCTGGGTGGGCGCCACGTTGTAGCGGGGCAAGTGTTCAAAACCGGTCCCGTCAAACTCGAACTGCCGCGCCAGTTCCTGGAGGTCGGCGATGAGGCTGTACCTGCCGCACATGGCTTCCTTCCTGTAGAGGTATCGGGCCCTGAATTGTGGGTCCATTCTAGCATTTGCCGCCGTCCCGGCGGCCCCTAATGCCAGTCGTGCCCGTCGGGCATGGAGACCCGGGGGTCCATGGCCCGCACGTCGGAGACAATGAGGTTGGCGGTGCCGTCCCACCGGGAAACAGTTCCCCGGGCCAGGATTACGTGGCCGCGCAGTTGTCGCTTGCACCGCTCGAACACCGGCGGCCAGATGATCAGCTGCGTGTCACCCGCCTCGTCCTCGATGGTCACGAACACCGTGCCGTGCTGCCCCTTTGGGTGCTGCCGGGCTACCGGCCAGCCCGCCACCAGCACTTCAGTCCCCTCCTCCTGGCGCTCAACATCCGTGGTGGGCAGCACCCGTGGGTCCAGCCCGGGGCGGACGAACTCCATCAGGTGGCCTCTGGGATAGACTCCCATTACCCGGTACTCGCCGGCCATCCTCTGGAAGGCCGAGAAGTCGTCCAGGCCGGGCACTCCCCCAGTGGCCGAACCGGGAAAAGCCCGCTGCCCGTTCCTGCCGGGCCGGATGCCCAGGCCCGCTTCCCACAAGGCTCTCCGGCGGTTGGGATTCAGGGAGTCGAAGGCCCCGGCCATCACCAGGGACTCCACCGCCTGGGGTTTCAGGCCGGTGCGCCGCACCAGTTCGGCGGCCCCGGCGTAGGGGCCGCGCCGCTCCCGCTCCTCGACGATAAGCGCCGCCGACGCCGTGCCCACGTCCTTCACGAACCGCAGGCCCAGCAGGACCGATTCGTTGAGCGGTATGCAGTCCGCACCGCCGCGATTGACGCAGGGGTTGAGGAAGGGAACGCCGAAGCGGCGGGCGTCCTGCTTTAGGGTCTCCACCGGGTAGAATCCCATGGGCTGCTGGTTGACCAGGGCCACGAAGAACTCCAGGGGGTAATACCGCTTCAGCCAGGCGGCCTGGTAGGCGGTGACGGCGAAGGCGTGGCTGTGGCTTTCCGGGAACATGTACTGGCCGTTGATCTTGGCGAAAATCCTCTCGGCGACATCCTCCGGCACTCCCTTCCCCTGCGCCCCCTCCAGGAAGCGGCGGCGGTGCCGGGCGATGATATGTTCGTTGTTGGGTTTGGCGAAGGCCCGCCGTATCTCGTCGGCCTGGGCGGCGGTCATGCCGGACACGTCGCTGATGAGCTGCACCACCTGCTCCTGCCAGACGATTATGCCGCAGCCCCGCTCCAGGGCCCGCTCCTCCAGGGGATGGTCGTACTCCCAGGACGCTCCATGGCGGTAACGCTCCACGAACCGGCTTACGGCGCTGCCCTGGACGCCCACGCCGGGCCGTATCAGGGCCACCTGGTAGGCCAGGTCCAGCAGGTTGCGGGACTTCAGCCGTTGCGCCATCTTCAGCTGGGCCGGCGACTGGAGCAGGAACACCCCCTTGGACCGCCCGGCGTTGATCATGTCGTACACGGCGGGGTCTTCCGGGTCGATGTGCCCCAGGTCGGGACGATGGCCTTCCTTCCGTTCTATCAGGTCAAGGGCCTCTTCCAACTGGTCCAGCACCGGCAGGGAGAGGAGGTCGATCTTGGCGAAGTTGGCGTCGGCCACGGAGTCCTTGTTCCAGTCCATGATGTGGCGGCCAGGAGTGGCTCCGGCTCTCACCGGGACCAGTTCCGGCAGGGGTTCGCTGCTGAGCACCATGCCGCCCACGTGCTGGCCCAGGCTGCGGGGAGCGTGCATCAGCTGGGGGGCCAGTTCCGTCAGCTCCCGCCAGCCCGGGGAGTCCACCCGGTCGCGGAAGCCGGGCCGGGCCTGCATTTCGTCGCGCAGCCTGGCCCCGTCGTGGGAGTGAAGCTGGCGGGAGAGGCGCTTCAGGTCTTCCCTGGGCAGCCCCAGGGCCTTGCCCAGGTCCTGGACAATGCCCTTGACCGAGTAGGTGGCTATGGCCCCGGCCAGGACGGCGTGTTCCGGCCCGAAGCGTTGATGCACCCGCCGGATGAGTTCGTCCCGCAGGGCGCGGGGGAAGTCCAGGTCGATGTCGGGCAGCAGGCTGGTGTCCTCCGAGATGAACCGCTCCAGGGTCAGGCCCCAGCGCAGGGGGTCCACGTGGCTGATGCCGGTGAGGTAGCCCACCAGCAGGGCCACCGAGGAACCCCGGCCCCGGCCCGGGGGACGCTCCTCTAAAGGGGTCTCCGGGTGGGCCAAGCCCTTCTCTTCCATGATTTCCTGGGCCAGCAGGACGATTTCGCGGTAGAGCAGCAGGAAACCGGCCAGGCCGTGGCGCTCAATCAGCCGCAACTCCTCGTCCAGGCGTTCTCGCACCTGTCGGGACACCGCCCCGTAGCGGCGCTGAGCGGCCTCCAGGCAGAGGCGTTCCAGGTAGCTGCGGGGCGTGTAGCCTGCCGGCACCGCAGCGTCGGGCAGGGTATAGCCCAGGTCATCGGCCAGGTTGAAATCGCATTGCTCCGCGATTCTGACGGTGTTGGCGACGGCCTCCGGGTACCGCCGGAAGATTTCCTTCATCTGCTCCGGCGGCTTCAGGCAGAGGTGGTGGTTGGGCTGGATGTGGGGCAGGGCCTGCTCGATGGTGGTGTTGCGCCGGGCAGCGGCCAGGGCGTGTTGCAGGCGGCAGCGTTCCGGGCAGTGGTAGAGGACGTCATTGGTGGCAACCATTGGCGCGCGGGTCTCGCGGGCCAGGGCCGCCAACTCCCGGTTGCGCTGGGTGTCCCCTTTCAGAAAGTTCTGCTGGAGTTCCACGTACACTCTCTCCGGGCCGTACCACTCCCGGTAATCGGCCAGCAGCCGGCGAGCCTCCCTGCGGCAGCCTTCCTCGATCAGCCTGGACAGCGGGCCGCCGCGCCCGCCGGTGAGCAATACCACGCCCCCGGCGTGTTCCGGCAGGTACGCCGGGTCCAGCCGGGGTTCCCGGCGGTCGGCGGCGTTGGCCAGGGTGAACAGGCGGGAGATGTTGGCGTAGCCCTCGCGGGTCTTCGCCAGCAGGACGATGCGGGAGCCATCGGTCAGGGTAGGCTCGCCGCCGGTGATGGGCTTGATGCCCAGGCTGCCGGACAGCCGGGCAAACTCCAGGGAGCCGCAGAGGTTGGCGTCGGTCAGGGCCAGGGCGGGATACCCGTACTCCCCGGCCTGGGCCAGCAGCTCGTGGACGTGGGAAGCGCCCATCCCGAAGGAATAGAAGCTCTTGGCGTGGAGTTCCACGTAACCGGCAGACACGGGAAGCCCTCCGGCTGCGCTATGGGTCCTGCCGGAACCAGCGGTTCTCCCGCAGGTCCCGGAACAGGGTCACCTCCCCGCCGTCCTCTCTTCCCACCCGGTAATAGTTCCTGGTCATGGGCTGGGGCATCCACCAAAGGTCGAAGCACCACCGGTCCTCGATGCGCGCCACCCGCTGCCAGCGCTCCCCCAGCAGCACCGCCGCCGGTTCCCCCTCCGGTCCCTCCCGGACCGCCACCGGGGACGGCAGGGAAAGGGCTTTCATGCCGCCGGCGCCGGAAGGGTCCAGCGGGACCTGCATGGCCCGCAGCTCCGGGGCCGGGTGCCAGGGGGCCACCGGCACCACCCGGTAGAGGGCGGGTCGGCGGCCCATCCGGGCCTGGAGCTGTCGCTCCGCCTCGGCCAGCCGCCGCTCCCGGTCTCCCCTCAGGTCGGACAACAGGCTCAACTGCATACCCGATTCCCCGGTCAGGTTGGACAGGGCCAGGGTGACCTCCTCTACCGGGGCCTGGGGTTGGTCCGCTTCCAGTTGGCCACGGAGGATGCGGGAAGCCCGCTGCCAGTCTCCGACGGCTCGCTTGAAGTGGAAGTCCTTCCGCCAGGGCGCGGCCCAGTAGAGGACGCACTCCAGCGTCGCGCCGCCCGCGTACCGGCCTCGCATCCGGGGCTGGGCGTAGGCCCGCCGCAACAGGGTGTCCACCGCCGCCAGCAGCAGTTCCAGGGACGCTGAGGCCAGGGGCAGGGGAGCGTGTTCGACGACGGACTCCTCGTGCTTCAGGGGAACCAGGGGACTATCGTCAATGCCCTGGGCCAGTTGCCATGCCCTTTGACCCACCGGGCCGAAGCGGTTGATGAGCGCCTCCGCCTTCATGGCCGCCACGTCGCCCAGAGTGTGCAGACCAAAGCGGTGCATCTCCTCCCTAACCGCCGGAGGAAGGGGCAGCAGGCCAACCGGGTGGGGCGCGAGGAAGCGGGCCGCCTCCGGGGGAACCCTGACTGCCCCCAGGGGCTGGCTGGTCCGGGCGGCGACGTAGGACGGAAACTTGGCCTCTCCCACTCCCGCGCGGGGAGCCAGGTCCTGGGACACCGCGTTCAGCAGCGTCGTCACCAGCTGGGCCTCGCCGCCGTACAGGGCTTCCAACCCGTCCAGGCGCACGTAGGCCGTGCCCAGCTCCGCCCCTTCCACCCGGTCGCTGACTCCCTGCAGGGAGACGAGCATCCGGTGGAACTCCCGCCGGTAGGCGGATTCCTCCGCTTCCAGCACGGTCCCGCCGGTCTGGCGGGACCGTGCCTGCTCCAGGGTCATTCCGGCAGCTACCCCCGACGCGCCCGGAAAATGGTCGACGACCAGGGGTCGGCCCTGGGAGCGGTCAACGATGAGGACGGGCCGGTCCCGCAAGTGGGGCTGCCTCTGCATCTCCAACTTGGCCCGCAGGTGGGTGATCAGGATGCAGGCGATTGTCATGGCGCGTCTCTCGCCGGGTTTTCCGGCGAGACCGGCGACCAGGACCTGCCCTGCTCGGTCAGCACAATGCCCCTGGCGATGTCGCGGGTACAGGTGAGATACCCCCTTTGCCCCAGGGTCAGCAGATGGTATGCCGCCACTGATGTGCTGCTCAGGCCGCAACCCTTCACGATTTCCCGAACCGTGGGCGGGTAAACGTGGCGAGCGGTAAAGTCCTGGATGAACGCCAGGATTCGGGTCTGCCGCTGGCTCAAACTCGTGTCCCCTGCGTCGGCGGGTCTGGTCAGCCCGTGGTCGTAGGCGATCCGCCTCACCCGCCAATCGGTAAGGCCAACGCGCCTGGCGATTTCCATCACGGTCAGGTTCTGCTGCATCAGGTCGGCAATGACCTCCAGCCGGTCAATCTGATTCCGGCTGAGGCCCGGTGTTTCTTTCCTGGTTTCGCGGTTCATTGGCTATCCTCCGCGGCTTGGCCCTTTCGGCCGTTGATTGCCCTTCAATTCGTCCAGGGCGGGCGTACAACGGGACAGTCGCCTCTGGTAGCGGATGGCCCGGTAGCACCGGGCCGGGAAATAATAGAGAACTAATGTTCGCAAGTCAATGCCCCACTGACCCTGCCATCGGGAATGGACAGGAAGGATTCCAACGCACAGGCAGCGTGGAATGGGTGGCCGGGATCTTCTCAACGTGTGTTGGTGTCAAAATAATTTCAGGGTCACACGAACCAGGGTTACGGAGTCGCTGAGCATGGCCGCGCTCTTGCTGTATCCCTTGTGTCAATAGCAACTTGACATTTACCAGGTTGTAGCAAGTAGGAGTTGACCCACCTCGGCCTTGTCAGCGATTCTGTCAGTCGGCATAGTTGTCGCCGGCCTCCTCCGGCGAAGCGGCCAGATGTTGCAGCGACGGGAACAGGCCTGCCTGCCGCTTTTCCCTGAGCTGGTAGCTTTCTCCCCGGATATTGATCACGTGGCTGTGGTGCAGCAACCGGTCGAGGACGGCCGATGCGATTACGGTGTCCCCCAGGAGCTCACCCCATTCCCCGAATCCCTTGTTGGAAGTGAGGATGATGCCGCCACGCTCGTACCTGGCGGACACCATGGTAAAGAAGGCGGTGGCCGAATCCCGGTCATAAGGCCAGATGCCGAACTCATCCACCACCAGAACCTTGGGAGCCAGGTAGACTTTCATCCTCCGGTCCAGGTTGTGCTCGGCCCGGGCCTTGCGCAGGTCCTCCATTTTGGACCGAGTTCCACCCTCCCGGCCGACCCCGGGACACGGTCTCCGATGGCGGGTTGCCGCTTTGTCTCGCGGCCATTGCCGGACCGCACCGGGTCTCGCACGAAGCTCAAGAACAAGCCCCACACCATCATCCGTAGAATAGTCCGCATTTATAGAGTTTTCTTCTATATGGACTAGTATATAATCCATCCCGGCCAATTATGTGATCAGGTCCCGAACCCTCGCCGCCTTCGTTGCTGCGGTTGACGGCTCCCGGGCCGGGGGGGAGAAGTGATGGAGTCAGGCCAGCCCTACCGGGAGATGGAGGCCCTGCGGGAGCGGCTGTCCCGCCTCAGCCAGGCCAGTCTCCGCATCAACGAGAGCCTGGACTTCGACGAAGTGCTCCAGGGGGCGCTGGACTCGGCCCGGTCCCTGACTTCCGCCCGCTACGGCGTGATGACCCTGCTGGACGACGGGGGACAGGTCCAGGACTTCCTGTCCTCGGGGTTGAGCACCGAGGAGTCCGAACTCCTCTGGCTGATGCCCGAGGGGTTGCGCATCTTCCAGGCCCTGACCGGCATCTCCGAACCGGTGAGGCTCCCAGACCTGGTGGAGCACGTCCGCGCCCTGGGATTCCGCGATTTCTCCATCCCCCTGCCGGTGGGGGTATTCCGCTTCATGGCGGCGCCGATTTTGCACCGGGGGGTGCGGGTGGGCCACGTCTTCGTGGGGGACCGGGAGGACGGCGAGGAGTTCAGCCAGGAGGACCAGGAGACCCTGGTGATGTTCGCCGCCCAGGCGGCCCTGGTCATCGCCAACGCCCGCACCCACCGGGAGGAACGGCGGGCCAGGGCCGACCTGGAGACCCTGGTCAACACCTCGCCGGTGGGCGTGGTGGTCTTCGACGCCGGGACCGGGGGGATGGCGTCGGTCAACCGGGAGGCGTTGCGCATCGTGGACGGCCTGCGGGATGGGGAGCAGACGGCGGAGGACCTCCTTGCGGTGGTGACCTGCGTGCGTTCCGACGGCCGGGAGGTCTTCCTCCGGGAGCTTCCCCTGGCCGAGGTTCTTCAGGCCGGCGAGACGGTGCGGGCCGAGGAGATCGCGCTGCGGGTCCCCGACGGGCGGAGCGTCAGCGTCCTGCTCAACGCCACGCCGATCCACTCGGAGAACGGGCAGTTGCAGTCCTTTGTCATCACGCTGCAGGACCTGACTCCCCTGGAGGACCAGGAACGGCTGCGGGCCGAGTTCCTGGCCATGGTGAGCCACGAGCTCAGAACCCCACTGGCGGCGGTCAAGGGGTCGGTCACCACCCTGCTGGAGGGCGCCGGGGCGCTGGACCCCGCCGAGATGACCCAGTTCCACCGCATCATCCTGGACCAGTCGGACCAGATGCGTTTTCTCATCGGCGACCTCCTGGACGCGGCCCGCATCGAGACGGGCACCCTGGCGGTGACCCCGGAGCCCTCGGACGTGGGGGTGTTGGTTCAAGAGGCCGGGAGCCGGTTCCCGGGCGGCAATGCGAAGAGCCCCCTGCACGTGGAGCTGGCGGAGGACCTGCCGATGGCGATGGCCGACCGGCGGCGCATCGTCCAGGTGCTGGGCAACCTGCTCTCCAACGCTGCCGGGTACTCCCCCGAGGGGTCGCCCATTACGGTGTCCGCCGTGCGGGACGGGTTGCACGTGGCGGTGTCCGTTGCCGACCGGGGGCGGGGGATACCGGCGGACCTGCTGCCCGAGTTGTTCCGCAAGTTCTCCCGGGCCCTCGACCGGGACACGGCATCGCGAACCGACGGGTCGGGGCTGGGGCTGGCCATCTGCAAGGGCATCGTGGAGGCCCACGGGGGGCGCATTCGCGCCGAGAGCGACGGCCCGGGCCTGGGGGCGCGGTTCACCTTCACCCTGCCCATCGCCGAAGGGACAGTTGCCGCCGCACCCGCGCCGCCGTCCCCCGCACGGACGAGACGGTCGACCCGGGGTCGGGTCAGAGTCCTGGCGGTGGACGACGACCCCCAGGCGCTGCGCTACGTCCGGGATGTCCTCAACAGGGCGGGCTACGCGCCCATTGCCACCGGCGACCCCGCCGAGGTGCCCCGCCTCATGGCGGCGGAGAAGCCCCACCTGGTGTTGCTGGACCTGGTCCTGCCGGGCAGCGGCGGCATCGTACTGATGAACGACATCCGCAGGACGGCGGACGTGCCGGTGATCTTCCTGTCGGCCTACGGCCAGGACGACACTCTGGCCCGGGCCCTGGACATGGGGGCTGACGACTACCTGGTAAAGCCCTTCTCACAGACGGAACTGGCGGCCCGGATACGCGCGGCATTGCGCAAGCGGCTGGAGCCCTTCCCGGGCGAGCCCTCGGGGGGATCCTACTCTGTGGGAGGGCTGAGCATCGACTACGCGGTGCGCCGGGCGGCGGTGGATGGGGAGGCGGTGGAGCTGACGGCCACGGAGTACGCGGTGCTCTACGAGCTGGCGGTCCACGCTCCCCGGGTGCTGAACCACAGCGTGCTGCTCCAGCGGGTGTGGGGGCCGGAGCGGGTCGGCGAGAGCTGGCTGGTGCGGGACGTGGTGAAGCGGCTGCGCCGCAAGCTGGGGGACGATGCCGCCGACCCCAGCTACATTTTCACCGAGCCCAGGGTGGGTTACCGGATGGCGGTGGGGCCGGGGGCTGATGCCCTTTCGGATACGGATCCGTAAGCTGCGCTCCAGCGCTATATCGGCCTTCACGCAACCCTGCCAGGTCGGCCTGCCCTGCGAAACCAGTCAACCTTGCGGGCTGCCTCGCAGTGTCATGCGCCCTGCTGCCGAAGCCGTTCTTCCAACTCCCGGATGCGGGCTTCGGCGGCGTCGCGTTCAGTCTCTGCGGCGTCGCGCTCGGTTTCGGCGGTCAGGCGGGCTTCCCGCTCTGCGTCGGCGCGGGCGCGTTCATCTTCAAAGGTGGCGATGGGCCGTCCGGTGGCCGGGTCGTAGAACACCAACTCTCCATTCGCCCACCGGATGTTCAGGTCCAGTGCCGCGCTGTATCCCTGCAAGCTCCCATCGGGCAGTTCGTCTGTGGGTATCGGAACGTACTCACCCTCGACCAGCCGGTCCCCGGCCAGCCGCGACCCGTGATGCCGGCCCGTCTCCGTCCCGTCGAACCTCCAGTATTCCGGGATGCCCAGCGCCGCGTAGTCCTCCCGCTTTGCCCCCACATCAACAGCGCCCGTGCTCTCCGACGCTATCTCCAGCACGAAGTCCGGCGGCTTTCCCTGCTCGGCGATGACGTACCCGTTGCTCTCCCTGTACCGGCCCGGGTCCACGCCAAGGGCCACCAGCAGGTCGGGATACCGGCTACCGGCCAGGTTCCGGGTCGGACGAACCACGAGGTAGCGGTCGCCGGCCACCAGGGTGGTTTCGGGGTTGCCGAGATGCCGGGCCAGGTAGTGGGCGTTGCCGTTGATGGTCAGGTGGTCGAAGCTGGTCATCTTGTCTTCCGGGCATTCCGGCGGGTCCGGCAGCCGGAAGCCACCCGGGACTGTAGAAGTCTTGGCAAAGGTGTCGGACGTGCTCATATCGCACCTGGCAATTGGCGGCAACGCCGCTGCTTCGGCTTCACTGAAAGGCGTCGGTTCACGGTGGGTATTCTACACTGCGGGGCCGTTGCCGGAAATCCGGAAGTGCCGCACGGGCTGGCAGGGTTTCGAGTCCCGGGAAGCGAAGCCCAGAGGTTCAGACACGTCTCGAAAACGGCACTGCCCGTCGTCAAAGTCCGGCTCATTAGCTCATTATATGTTGCAGATGCCCCGTTGATGGGCCAGTTTGTGGGGCAGGCGGGAGGCGCGCGCGATGCAGGCATACCCGTCACCGGCTGCGGGCAACCAGCAAACCGGTTGGGACGCATACCTGGGGAGCCCGACTCGGGGCCTTACCGGGCGCGTGCTGCGGTGGTCGAGCCGTCATACGTCGCCAGGGCCGGGCCATGTCGGCTGGGCGCTGCCCTACTTGCCGCCCAATCTCGCCCGCACTTCGTCAACTTCGGCGGCGCCGAGGATGCGGAACACATTGATGCTCCGGTCTTCGGCGGCTACGCCCCTGAGGGCGGGGCGGCCGTTCTTCATCGTGACCAACTCCATGGAGTCCTCGGCGATGTCGACCTTCCGCTTGAGCTTCACCGAGTAGGCTTGCAGGGGCCATTCCATAATTTTCACTCCTTTGGTGAGGTGGGTTTCGCGCCGGCCGGAGCAAGGGTCTTCCCAGAGGCATCGCGGTCCGCTCTGCCGCCGGGAGCAGGTTGCGCTGGGAACGGCAAACCCTTTTACGCCATTCCTTGCTGATTCGTCAACGTGGCCGCTCTCCCACACGCTCTGGCGGGGTTTCCCACGGTCGCAAAGATAGAGTTGCTGTTCCACTCCCCCAGAGCCTCACGGGATTCCACGGCGACTTAGCAGTCACCGGAATTCAGATCCGTGCAGAGGCTCGTGGTCAGCCGCTGCTCCCAGACGGTGGGGGGTCAGTACCAGGATCCTGCCGGGGCAGCGGTACCCGCACTCGGCGATGGCTCTCATATTCGGAGCCTCCAGCCCCTCCAGCCGCCAGGTCCGCTCCGCCCTCTGGTGTGTCACCTCCCAGCGACCACGATGGGCCACTAACCCGCCGCCATTGACGGCCCCATGATTATTTGAAGCCTTAATTTACAGAGCTGCTAAATTACGTGGTATCCATACTTTATATGCGTATACTCGCTTCCCAAAATCTCCAAAATCAGTCAATCATACATAAAGCGGCGGGAGGGCGAACGGTATATCCTTGAAGCAAGTTGCATCCCTGACACCGGTCCGCAAGGGCGTCGCGGGTGAGTGGGGAGGTGTGGTGGTGGCCTATGATTCACGCAGGATTAGCGCGCTTGGCGAGGTCCGGCTTCCTGAGAGGGGCCGCCCCGTTGCTCTTCTCGGGTCCGGGTACGGCGCGGCTCCTGGTGGTTTCGGTCCTGGCGGTGTTCCTGCTGGGGGCCGGAGTCGTGGCCGCCACCGCGCCAAAGTGGGGCAAAGGCCCAACCGAGGCTCAGCACTGCCACAGCGGGTGGATGTTCGAGCCTGAGAAGACGGAAGCCGCACAGCACCAGCATTCCGCGTTCCACAGCGGTAAAGTCGATAAGGCGGAGTGGGAGGCGTTCTCCAAAAAGTACGCGGAGGATCTGGACGACGAAGGGGTGATCCTGATCCACCGGGATGACAACGACACGCCCGACAACATGTCCGACGACACCGACGCCGGGCCCAATGACTTCGACTACGTAATCGTCTCGATGTCGCACGACTGGACGCCGGAGGATGATCCCGGTTGGCACAACCACGGCGACGACGACGCGCTGTGGTGGACGCCCAACGAGGACGACAGCCACCCCTGCCGGTTCGCGCCCGAATTCACCGAGGACAGCTACGAGCGCCGCGTTGCCGAGAACACGCCGCGCGACGAAAATTTCGGCGAGCGGATTGAGGCATTCGACCACACCGGCGACGGGTTGATGTACCGCCTGGAGGGAAGCGGCGCCCATAATTTCGACATTACGCAGACCGGCCAACTCAAGACCCTTCGCGCTCTGGACCACGAAACCCGTGACAGCTACTCGCTAACGGTCCGCGCCGAGCACGCGTCCGGCCTCTCTGACACCGCTTCGCTCACCATCACGGTGGAAAACGTGGAAGAAGACGGGGTGGTGACGATCTCCGGTACGCCCCGGGTCGGAACCGAGCTGACTGCCACGCTGACCGATCCCGATGGAGGAATCTCGGGCGAGAGTTGGGAATGGGAAAGCTCAAGTGACGGGAGCACGAACTGGACCACAATCAACGGCGCAACCTCGGCATCCTATACCCCCGTGGCCGATGACGTGGGCAAGTACCTGAAGGCCACCGCGTCTTACACCGACCAACATGACCCTGATCAGGGCAACTTCGCCTCAGAGAAGACGAGCAATCCGGTCAAGTTGCCCAATCGGCCGCCGGATTTCGGTAATCCTCCGAACGGGTCTTCCTTCATCAGGAGTATCGCCGAAAACACTCCGGCGGGGCAGAGCATCGGCGATCCCGTACCTGCCACCGACCCCAACAGCGACACCCTGACCTACTCTCTGAGCGGCACGCATGGCTCGTCTTTCTCCATCGCCGCGGGGTCGGGTCAGATCCAAACCCGGTCAGCGCTCGACTTCGAGACCCGAAGCAGCTATTCCGTGACGGTTCGGGCTCGCGACCCATCGGGCCTTCAGGATTCGGTTGCCGTCACCATCAATGTCACCGACGTTGACGAACCCGGCGTGGTATCCTTCGGCACGCCCCGGGTCGGCGTGGCGCTGACGGCCGGTCTGCGTGACCCGGACGCCCCGGTATCGTCCCAGGCTTGGCAATGGGCGCTCTCCGCCACCCAAAACGGAAGGTTCACCGACATCTCGAGCGCCAATACGGCGACTTACACGCCGTTAGCAGCCGACCAGGGCAAATTCCTACGGGCCCACGTCCGTTACACCGACAAATTCGGGGCGCGAAAGACCGCCCAGGCCGTGGCCGAGGTCCTGGCCGCGCCCAACCAGGTGCCCGAGTTCACGACCACCGGCGAAACCCGCAGCGTCGCCGAGAACACGGCGGCCCGCCAGAACGTAGGCGCTCCGGTCCGCGCCACCGACCCGGAGGGCGGCGCCGTGACGTACCGGCTCGGCGGAACCGATGGGGCGTCGTTCACCATCTCGTCCAGCGGTCAAATCCTGACCTCGGCCCCGCTGAATTACGAGGCCAAAGCGCGGCACACCGTGACCGTCATCGCCAGCGATTCCGTCGGCGGCTCAGCCAACATTCCGGTCACAATCAACGTCACCGATGTCGCCGAACCTCCGGGGAAGCCCGCCGCCCCAACCGTGGTCCCGGCGGCGACCAACGGGCACACAACCCTGAAGGCGACGTGGACCGCACCGCCCAACACCGGACCCGCCATGACGTACAGCGTCCAGCACCGCCGGCAAGGCAGCACCGCTTGGACGGCGGGACCAACGGCGTTGTCGGCGACAACAACCAACATCGGCAGTCTGGGAGTCGGCACCACCCACCAGGTCCGGGTTCGCGCCGCCAACGGCGAGGGTTCGAGCGATTGGTCGGACCCCGGAACCGGCACCACCAGCGCCGAGTCCGTCGTGGCCCAACTCACCGTTGCGTTTGCGGCCGCCCAGTACAGCATGACGGAGGGCGGGTCCCAGGCTATTGCCGTGGGACTGTCCGCAACCGCCGACCGGCGGGTCGCGGTGCCCATCACCGTCACCAACGGAACGGCCGAAAGCACGGACTACACGGTCTCGGGACTGGCCAGCGGCAGCCTTGTCTTCACCGTGGGACAGCGCTCCCGGGTTTTCACCGTCGCGGCCAACCGGGACCCGGACACCGACGACGAAACACTGACCCTGGGGTTCGGGACGCTCCCCGCCGGAGTCACGGCCGGGACGATCCAAACCGCCGCCCTCTCGATTACGGACCATAACGCGCCGGAGCTAACCCAGCTAACGGTCCGGTACGACGGCCCCCAAACCGTCACGGAGGGCGACACGGCCGCCGTCCGCGTCCGGGTGTCCCCGGCGGCTGACCGCAGCCTGGTGGTCCCCATCACCGCCACGGCCGGGACGGCCGAGGATGGCGACTGGACGGCCCCAAGCTCCGTCGCCTTCGTGTCGGGCGCGACCTCCCAGACGTTCAATATCACGGCCCGGCAGGACCAGGATACCAACGACGAAACTCTGACCTTGGGCTTTGGCAGTCTGCCCAGCGGCGTTTCGGCCGGGACTCCGGCGACGGCGGCCATCACCATCAGCGACGATGATCAGGCGCAACAACAGCGCCGCGTACGCCGGTCCCGCTCAACTGGTGGAGCCAACGCCTACGTCCCGACCACCGAGAACCGAGCGCCGGTCTTCATGGAGGGGCCCAGCGCCGAGCGCACCGTCGCGGAGGGATTGCCGGCCGGAACCGAAATTTCGCCGTCCGTGTTGGCGTCCGACCCCGACCAGGACGAACTGACCTACACGGTGACGGGCTCGACGTTTGGAATTGGGAGCCGGACGGCAACGCTGACGACGAAGAGCGTGTTGGATTACGAAACCAAGTCGGAGTACCGCGTCACCGTCCGGGTGTTCGACGAGGACGGGCTTTCCGACACCATCGCAGTGACGATCAAGGTCAAGGACGTCCAGGAGGTTGTGGTCCAGCAAGCGGTTGACCCCACTCCGACGCCTACCCCCACGCCTACGCCGACCCCTACTCCGACGCCCACGCCTACCCCGACACCCACCCCGACACCTACGCCTACCCCCACGCCCACACCGGTTCCCCTGGCGCCGCCCGATCCCCCGGAGGACCCGCCAGAGCCCGAGCCTGAGCCCCAGGACACGCCGCCAACGGCCGACGCGCGGCCCACCACCCATCTTGCCGTCGCCAACACCCAGCCGATCCCCTGGTGGTGGCAACTCCTGGTGCTCCTGGCGGCGACGGCCTACGTCGGATGGCTCAAGTTCGTGGCCTGGCGGCGACGCCGCTATCCACCCGACCCGATTGAACGGGGGAACATGGCTGAGATCGGAAGGGACGCGATGGTGCCGACCGGATGATGTCGATAGCCCCGTTCAATGAGATCAAGCTGGTGCTGCTCGCCGTCCTGCTGGCCACTCCCATCGTTGCGGGCGGCATGGCGGGGTGGGTGCAGCAATCGGGAGGGTTGGCGCGGTTGGGAGGACTCGCGGTCGGGTTGTTGGTTGGTCTGGCCTCGGCGCTGGTTGTGGTTTTCATGCTGTACAGCAACAACCCGAACTGCTATTGCGATGATCCCATGCGAGTAACCTTCGGAACCGATCCCAACACCACAGGGCGCGTCACCCTCGGATGGCTGGCGCTCTACCCTGCCAAACTTGGGGCGGCCGTCATCACGACCTGGGTAGTGGCGACGTGGTTGTTGACGGCGGCGAGGGCCGGGCTGAGCCGGGCGGCGAACCCGTAGAACCCGTGGCCTGGGTTTTCGGAAGGGCTGGACGAAGAACCGGCTCGGCGGCCGGCAACCGCCCGTCTAAGTTCACACGACGCAGGATCACCACGATAACCGGGCAGCGGAGGCCATTGTGACATTGGATTTGGGGGCCCTCTTTTTCTGGTTGCTGTTCGCGGCCGCCTCCGCCATCGCGCTGGGATTCGGCATCCATTGGGCGGCCGATAAGTGGCTAGGCGGCAGCACATCGGACCGGTCCTTCTATTGGGCGCTCGGGGCCGCGGCCGTCACCATAGGGTTGGTGTTGTTGCGATACATGCCGGGCTAGCCAGGGTGGGCCTATGCCTTGGACCGGTTGGTTCGGAGGAGGATGAATGCCCCGAATAACCGGATGGTGGGTCCGGTTCGCCCGCATCCCCCTCGGGGGCCTGCTGGTCCACGCCGCCTGGATTGGGGTCCAATTCGTCACCGTGGATCCCCGCGACACGACCTTCCTTGGCCTCTTCCTGGACCCGCATTCCGGTCTCTATACCGTCTGGGATCTTTACCTCTGGCTCGCGGGCTCGGTTCCGGATGGCGTCCAGCTTCAGCTACGGCAAGGCCAAGGCGTACTTCCTCTCCCGCGGCTATCGGGAGGGGGTGGAGGTATGCCAGGTGAACCCGGCCTTCAGTTCGGTGATCGGCCGGGTGAAGTTCATGGAACGATACGGGGTCAGCGTACACCAGGCGGCGGCCCTGGTGCTGGCCCGCCGTCGGGTCATGCCGGTCGGCAATGGCGTCCACGTCACCTTCACCGCACCTGCAAGGAAGCGAGTGAAGCACGTATGGACGCACTGGGGAGCGGTTTCGGGACAGCTGAGACCGGCGCTTGCAGCGCAGCACCGGCTGGCGAGGCGGAGACGCCTGCACAATCCGGTCCGGGCTGTTCCTGGTGGGGATGGCCCGTATCCGGACCCGTTGGGCGTCCCCGGGTGAGAGTCCCGGGCGGAGCCGCCTTGAACTCTTGGGGCGGCGGCGCGGCACCGGCCGCGTTTTCAGAGAAGGCTGATGATAGTTGTGTTGCTAAAGTCAACCATTTCTACTACGGTTGGAGTGATGAAGCCCTTATATCCCCAACCTGCGGTTCGCCAGACCGGACACAGGAGAGCAAATGCTTCCCGTTCCTGTACAACTCTCTCTGTTCCTATCCATCCTCGCAGTAACCTTGCCGGCCTGCGGCCCCGGATTCCCTGATCCCCCTCCAGACCTGAACCCAACCATCACCCCTCTTGAGGGCCGACTGCGGGCAACCCACCGACCTCCATCGCCCACCCCTCTACCCCTGCTGGAACCCGCCCCAACCTTGGAAAGCATATGCCCAACGAAGGAAGAAACAAACTACATCCGAACTCTAACCGCCCACATGACCATCGCGGGAGAAACAAGTGACCGAATCTCCCGCCTGTTCAGCCATGCCTCAGAACAACCCGCCCTCTTCCTATCAGAAAACTGGGTTGCACAGATGGAAATACAACTGACGCAGCTGGGCGTCGCAGCACAGAAGTTGGAGGACCTCCGATCACCCAATTCCATGCCCCACATCCATGAAACCGTCTCCCACCTTGTCGAAGCCGTCCAAGCAGCCGTTCAGCACCACACCTACGGACTCGACAACCTGGATCCCAGGGCACTTGAGAAGGGCAATGAGCTAATGGCCCAGGCGAGCATCCACACCGTACTATTGGTCCATCAACTGCAAACCCTCTGCGACGCACCCCGCTCAAATAAGCAACTATCTCAAAACCCGAGCCCGGCGATTTCCGGTTGCGGGTTCGCTACCTGTGTCGCGGCTGTGGCCTCCAGTGGACCCGGACGGCGACCGGGGCCAGAACCAGCATTGACATCAACACAGCGTTAAAAGGCCCTATGCACTCGGCGACCGCTTATTTCCGCTCCTGGATAAACACATAAAACCAGCCAGGGGTTCCCGGTCTAGGGAACCCCTGCTACTATGCTCCCACGGTAGGTCTGGACCATCACTCCCAGTCCTACCAGCGAAGGAACCCGTGACGGACCCGACTTCCAACGCCCCAGCCCGGATTACCCGGGTACCGGAACGCAACGTCAAGGTCGCCTCGCAGAATCCCTGCAAGGACGCCCTTTCCATGGATGCCCTCTTTCTCCGCCTAGTTGGCATATTCTGGCCTGTCATTCTCTACACCGTCGTCATATCCTGGCTACTACGGTCCAGAGCTTGATAACCCGGACCAAGGACGGCTTCCGCAGGCATTCCTCTCCTGCCCGGCATCCCCACAAAGAGAGACCAAAATGGAGTACGGCATCAGGTTTGCAACCCTCCCAGAACCGGCAATGACGCTGCACCGCTACTCCTCGCGGAACATCACCCGAGGCCGGAACAACTGGCCCGAAAACATTACGGGCCCTTCGAGTTCGATTCCATCGAACACGCCCAGCAATTCTTTGCCCGGGTCCAAGGGCAGCAACTCCGAATCTGCCGGTCCTGCTTCCAAGAAGTGATATTGGCCCAACAACTTCCAAAGCCAATACCCTGCCTACCCGAACCGAGGGCGACGGAGAGCCGGAGTTTCCCAATGTTCTCACCAAACGCGAACACAGGTAGCCGGAGAGTCCATGAGACAATTGATGGCATACGAAGGATTCCAGCTTTTTCGGGAAGGTCTACAAGAGCAAATCCAGGCACAGACCGGCCTACATCAACGGATCCAAAGTTTCGACGAACAATCCGACCTAGATGACGAACCTCGGAGAGTCCTCTGCGCGCTCTGCGAAACCATTAGGGAACAGCAGGCGCTCAACGCTACCATTGCCCACCTGCTGACAATTATCGACGCTGACATTGAAAAACACCGTGCAGCTCAACCTCCCAGGCCCCAATGACACACCCTCCGGGGCATCAAATCTGCCCCAAACTCCATTCCAAATTGCGTCCCAACTGCCACGGTTCCTACAACCCTTCAGAATCAGAGTTTCGCAATATTCTCTAAACTGGCATGGTGGGAGGGTTATTGACCGGCCTAAACCGACGGAAAAGTAGCAACTTTACTACTTCCACTTCCCAGGCGAATTGGTATACCAAATGCACCCGCCTCCAGGGGGAAGAATTTGAACAGAGTAGGCAGTGTCGCGTAACCTAGGATGCCTAGTCCAAGCCAGTTGCCTCGTCAAACGAATCAATCACCTGTCGGCACACCGCATGCTGTCGACTGCTGAGCTGACCCGCGAAACCTGGACCAGCCTGAATGCGAGCTTTGTGGGATGGTCGAAACCAGAGTGAGAGGAGAATCGTTCCATGAAGAGTTCCCGATAAAGCCCGGAGCAGGTGTCCTTCCGCCTACGCTGGGCGGGGATGGATACCGCTGGACGGTGGCGCTATCGCGGCTTCACGCCAAAGGGTGCAAACCCCAGTCTTGAGACCGTCATTCTCAACGGCCATACCCTCTTTGACCGCTCTCTCTGCGATGATGGGAGTGGTGGTCTTTCTTGCGTTCATCAGCATGCAAACGCAAGTGGTCGAGGCGCAACCCGTCCATCCCGGCGAGCCCCGCAATGTAAACGTGACCGCGGGAGAGCTGGAACTTACAATCTCCTGGCAAGAGCCTTCAACCTGGACCAGCACTCAGGGGAGAGGCTATGAGATCGACTGGTGCCGCATTTTAGGGGACCAACCATGCACCGACCACGAGGCGAGCGCCTGGGAGCAACTGGCAGATCCGGGTGAAGACGATACGCGGTATGTATTCAAGGGAACCCACGGAGGCCACACGGTTGCCGGCGACCAGGAGTATGCTCTTAGAATCAGGGCGGTGAACCAGCACCCAACAGATTCGAACGAGAAATCGGTCGGTTTTTGGGTAAGGCGCACTGGCACTCCAACGTCGGCGCCTCCGTCCTCCGACGCCAACCTGAGCGGGCTTACGGCCAGCAGCGCCGCCAGCGCCGGCGGGCCATTCTCGTCGCTGGCCATCGGGACATTCGCGGCGGGAACCACAAGCTACACGGCCACGGTGGCGAACACCATCACCCACGTGAAGCTGACTCCGACGGTGGCGGACACGGGCAAGGCCACGGTCACGGTGGCTGGGACGACGGTGACCAGCGGCTCGGTCAGCGACGCCATCGCCCTCAGCGTGGGCGCCAACGCCATCACCGTGCGGGTCACCGCCGAGGACGGCGTCACGACCAAGGACTACACCGTCACCGTCACGAGGCAGGGCTCCTCCGATGCCGACCTGAGCGGGCTTACGGCAGAGAGCGCCGAGAGCGCCGGGGGCCCATTCTCGTCGCTGGGCATCGGGACCTTCGCGGCGGGGACCACGAGCTACACCGCCACGGTGGCGAACGCCATCACCCACGTGAGGCTGACCCCGACGGTGGCGGACACGGGCAAGGCCACGGTCACGGTGGCTGGGACAGCGGTGACCAGCGGCTCGGCCAGCGAAGCCATCGCCCTCAGCGAGGGCTCCAACGCCATCACCGTGCGGGTGACGGCGGAGGACTCGACCACCAAGGACTACACCGTCACCGTCACGAGGCAGGGCTCCTCCGATGCCGACCTGAGCGGGCTTACGGCAGAGAGCGCCGAGAGCGCCGGGGGCCCATTCTCGTCGCTGGGCATCGGGACCTTCGCGGCGGGGACCACGAGCTACACCGCCACGGTGGCGAACACCATCACCCACGTGAGGCTGACCCCGACGGTGGCGGACACGGGCAAGGCCACGGTCACGGTGGCTGGGACAGCGGTGGACAGCGGCTCGGCCAGCGAAGCCATCGCCCTCAGCGAGGGCTCCAACGCCATCACCGTGCGGGTGATGGCGGAGGACTCGACCACCAAGGACTACACGGTCACCATCACCCGGCAGGCGGCCCGGTCCTCCGACGCCGACCTGAGCGGGCTTACGGCCAGCAGCGCCACCAGCGCTGGGGGCCCATTCTCGTCGCTGGGCATCGGGACCTTCGCGGCGGGGACGACGAGCTACGGCGCAACGGTGGCGAACACCATCACCCACGTGAAGCTGACCCCGACGGTGTCGGACACAGGCAAGGCCACGGTCACGGTGGACGGGACAGCGGTGGACAGCGGCTCGGCCAGCGACGCCATCGCCCTCAGCGAGGGCTCCAACGCCATCACCGTGCGGGTGATGGCCGAGGACTCGACCACCAAGGACTACACGGTCACGGTGAGCCGCAGAACTGGTCCACCGGCGCCACCCCCACCGCCACCACCCCCACCGCCGTCACCCACGCCGACGCCGACACCGACCCCGTCGCCAACCCCAACCCCGACCCCGACACCCACGCCCACGCCGACGCCGACCCCGTCGCCAACCCCGACCCCAACGCCAACCCCGACCCCGACACCCACGCCCACGCCGACGCCGACACCAGCGCCAACCCCGACACCGATTTTCATTCCGTCGGGCTCGGGTTCGAGCCTGGCTCGGCCAGCACCGGTGCCGTCACCTACGCCAACACCGGCGCCGTCGCCCACGCCAACACCGGCACCGTCGCCCACGCCAACACCGGCGCCGTCGCCTACGCCAACACCAGCGCCATCACCCACGCCCGCGCCCCTGCCCACGCGAACTCCCACCATCACACCTCTTGCTACGCCGACGCCCGCGCCCGCCACGCCGGTTCCCCTGCCCACGCCAACTCCCATTTCTACAGCTACTCCCGCACCCTTTGCCACGTCGACGTCGACAGCCCTGCCCGCACCCAGGCCCCTCCCCACGGCGGCGCCACTGCCCACGGTGGAGGTGGGGCCGACGCTGGCACCTCTGGTCAGACCGCCGGTACCCCGGACTGACCTCGGAGTGGTGAATCGTGTCCAACAGACGCTGGACCGAGTGACCGCGGTTACCCGCGAGCGCCTGACGCTGATCGTCGCCATCGCCATAGCCCTTGTAATTACCGGGCTGGCTTATACCTACCTGATAGCCAGGAGGCGCTAGACCACTGCGGCGGCGTCGCCCTCCAGGTCGCCCTCCGATTCAGCCCTCGCGGTGTTGGGGAGGCTCATCGTGAATTGGGCGTACTCCCCGAATACCGTCTCCACCACCAAGTCGCCGCCGTGGCGGCGGGCCACATCGGCGGCGAAGGGCAGGCCCAGCCCCGCCCCCAACGTCCCCTCGCTGGTTGTGAAGAAGGGGTTGAAAATGTGGTCCACTATGTCCTCGGCGATTCCGGTGCCGTTATCTTGGATCGCAATCTCCACCATGCCTTCGTCAAGTCGGCTGGAAACAGTCAGGAGGGGGAGGTATCCGGCCCCCAGGTCCGATTGTTTGACGCGCATGGCAGAGCAGGCGTTGGAGACCAGGTTCGACACCGCTTCTCCGAAGTCGTGCACGGCCAACATCTGCTCGCCTATTGAGTCGTCCAGGTCGAAGACCAGTTCCGCCTGGAAGTCTTCCCGCTGGGATCCGAAGAGTTCGCAGGCCTGCTGGGTAGCCTGCCGAAGGGTGGCGTTCAGGTTGATCATCACCAACTCCCCTCCCTCGGCGCTCAGCCCGCGCATGCGCTCCACGATGACCAGGGCGCGCTCGCCGTTGCTGGTGATGCGGTTCAGGTTGCCGGTTATCTCCTCGGTCAGCTCGTCCAGCAGGGAGGCGTCCTCATCGGACATGCCCTGGCGGTAACCGTCCAGCATCTCGGCCAGTTCCCCGTAGAGGTCCAGGGAACCCTCGGAAAAATTCTTGACGAAGTTCAGAGGGTTGCTGATCTCGTGAGCCACGCCGGAGGCCAGCTCGCCCATGGCGGCCAGTTTCTCCTGGGCCACCAGGCGCGCCTGCATCTGCTGGAGTTCCGCGTTGGCTTCCCGCAACTCTCCGTAAAGCTGTTCCACCAGGTTCAGGCGCTGAACCTCCAGGGCCTGTCGCCGGAAATGCTCCAGGGCGTCGGCCAGTTGGCCGATTTCATCCCGCCCCACCTCCGGCACCGGAGTTTCCAGGTCTCCGCCAGCCATGTTGCGCATTCGCTCAGACAGGTGGGAAAGGCGCCGCACCACGGCGTTGCCAACCCAGAGCCAGGAAGCCAGGGTGGCGGCGGCGACGCTGACGATGCTGATGACGGCCAGCCACACCCGTCCCTGGTCGAAGCTCAGGACGGTCAGACCTACAGCTTCGGCGCTATGGGAACTGGCCCGCTCAAGCAACTCGGTTACAGAGCCTTCCAGTTCTGCGCTGGCCGAGCCAACAACCGCCACCCGCTCCTGGTCGGGAACCCGCAGGGCCAATTGTTGCTGGCGGGCAGAGAATACCATCTCCGCCGAGGATATGAGCGATGACTCCAAGGGGAAGCGGGCGTTCAGAGCGTTGAGGTCTTCCTCCCAAAGAGCGTCCAGCGCAGCCCCGTCTTCGGCCCGCAGCATCTCATCCAGGAGCAGCAGGTAGTCCGGAGAAGGTTCAACTCCTTCAGGAATGGACGACAACGCCTGCCTAAGGGAAGCCGTGGCGTCCTCGGCCTGCTGACTGGTGAGGCGGCTGACGGCAAGGTTTTCGATAGCGAAGGCCAGGCCATTGGCCTTGTCCCAGACAGCCAGGGCGCCGGCGTCAAGCGCAGGTACGCTTCTGGCCACCGCCAGCCTGTCACTCAACCGGGCAATCGTGTTCTCCGCCGAAAGCCGGAGTTCCTCCGCTTCGGGACCGCTGGCGGTCGTCAGTTGCAGACCCAGGGCGCGCAGGCGCGCCGCCTCCCTGGCGGCCGCCCAAGAGGCCTCCAGCGCCGGAACCGCCTCCGATTCAGCCCTGTAGTTCAGGTCGCCGCTGCGCTCGAAGTGGTAAACCCCGACAGCGCTGGAGAGCAGGGTAAGAGCCACGGCGAATCCCAATGCCAGGTATAGCCGGGGACCGATGCCCCGCCACTTGTTAGCTAGAAAACGCATAACGTCTGAACTCCCGGCGAGTTTAGGAAAAACGAGATTGATGGCATTGTACCAATTCAGGGCGCAAAGACCGAAAGCGACCGATGCTCCTATAGAAGCCGAGAGGGATGGGTGAGGGACTGGGTGGCCGGGTGATTCCAGTTCAGGCCGCGCTTGAACATGGAGTTTGGGATTATCAGCAGCGTGCGCATGGGGGCGGTCAGAGCCAGCCTTTACGGTTTGCCATCGGACAACACAAACGGTGGTAGAAATCCTCGATGACTGGGTGTAAGCGGCGGCCACTAGCGCCCCAATGTAGGAGGCTGGGCGCACCTTGGCCCGGTCGCCCCAGACGGTGTATTTGCCCCACAGGGTGCCACTGTCTCGGTTGAAGGGAGCCACGTCCACCAAGGCAGCAACCCCTCGGCGGTCGAGGGTGCCCAGTTCCGGCAGGTCTGCCGGAAGGACAGGTCTAATATGTTCCTTGATGCCGGGAATGCTGCGCAGCGGGCAGTCCTTCTCCCGCCATACCGGACTCTGGCGGAGGGTCTGGGACGAGTTTCAGTCCAGATCGTCCAGCTCCTGCCTGAACCGAAGCGGACGCTGGCGGGTACGGTGTAGTCGCCAGACGCGGCTGTCGTGCTGACGGCCGTGATCGGGACCGTTACGGAGCGGTCGGCCGCCGGGGACATCGTGACGGCGATAGTGGCGGTATCGCCTTGGTCGACCGTGTAGGTGGATTGGCCAAAGCTGACGGTTGGGACGTTGGGGTGCGGCGCAGTGGTCGGCGTCGGCGTCCGGGTCGGCTGGGGCGACCGCTCGGGCTGGGATACTGGGGGTCCCTACTTCACCCCCAACGCTCGCCCGATGGTCTCCATGCTGCTGCCCTTAGAGTACAGGTCCACCGCCAGCTGCCTGACGCCCTCCGGCGGTGGGGATGCTCCGCCCCTGGGGTGAATGTCGTTAATCACCAGCTTTGACCGCAACGGTAGGGCTGCTTGCCCCGAGGACGCCCGCACCTGGGCAGCCGGTCGGACCCGCAACGGGGACACTGCTGGTCTTTCCGATCTACCATTGGTCGCGCCATCACCGCACCTCCCGATCCCTTCCTGCCCCTCTCTTTCACTACTTTAGCCGATTGCCAACACATGCCGGGAATACCTGCTTTTTCTCCCACTAGCAGGGAGCAAATGGCATTATTTACAATAGATGCCCGATACTCCGAAACAGAGAGGTTGCCCGGATGACTTGCCAAGTCGGCATAACGACGGATCCCGACCGCCGGAGGCGAGAATGGGAGGGTGAACGCCCAAGCCTCCGGAACTGGCAGATTCTCGGTCACTATCCCTCAAGAACGACAGCGCAAGAAGCCGAGAACCGAGAGTCTAGGCGTCGTGGCTGCAATTCGGGCGCGGGAGGGAGCGGTCCCGAACGGGCCTTGTGGTACGTCTATTGCTTCGACTATTGACCGCGAGGAAGGGCGACGCAACTTGATTGAGAGATTTAGCGCCATGATGCCCGGGTGACGGCAGTGCACTTCTGGTCCACCAACACCACCCCGTCGAGTGTTTATCATTGGCGCCCGAATTGCCTCTCGCCCCACCACAAAGCTGAATTGAGCGCGACCGATTTCGCCAGGGCGGTACGGCTACCCCGACCTATGATACCTGCGCGCGTCATGGTGCGTCTCGCGGGCGTCGTGTCGAGAACGCCACCGCGGGGACAAGAATCGGGAGCGCGAAGATGAGGGTGTCCCCGCGCTCCCGGCAGTGGGGGCCTGTGGTGAAGGCCCACGGCTTGATTTTGTGTCCTGCTGGATTGAGCGTCAAGGCGAGTTGACATCATGGTTGCCCAGCTTTACCATGCTCCGGCATCCCGGCTGACGTTGTGTTGTGTTGGGTGGATGTTGGGGCGGCGGCAGGCGTCGCCCCTCGCTTCCCCAGCAGCGCCTTTATGGCCTCGCCCGTCTTATCGGCGTTCACCGCCACCTGGTATTCACCATCTTCCGTTTCGTCCTGGAGCATAACCGCTTCGGTCTCGGCGTTGTACAGGACCAGGAACGGGACGGTGGCCGAGACAGTCCCCGCATCATTCGGAAGTGGCGATTCAGCCGAAACAACGACGCGGGAGCCGACGGTTGGGAGTTCGATAACGGCGACCGGCTGGATCGTGACCGTCATCGTCTCCACGATAGAACCCACGTAGAAATCCGCGCTCACGCTGGTGTCGCCCAGGAGTGCCAACACGCCTTCGCCGAAGGGCCAGCAGGACGATTGCAAAGTTCCCTCGCCCCTGGTGGGAGAGGGTTAGGGTGAAGGGATAGCTTCAAACAGCGAGAGCGTCACCGCCATCCTAACCTTCCCGCATCAAGGGGGACACTTGACTCGACTTTGCAATCGTCCTGCAACGGTCAGTAAGGCTACTTGTTGACTTTCATCCAACGGCGTATTGTGGGTGTATGACACGCACCAATGTAGATATTGACGATCAGGCGTGTGCCGAGGTCATGCGGCGTTACCAACTCCCCACCAAGCGGGAGGCAATCAACTTCGCGCTGCGAACGCTGGCGGCCGAACCCGCTTCGGTAGAAGAGGCCCGTGCCCTTCGGGGGGCCGGATGGGAGGGAGACCTGGACGCCATGCGTTCCAACCCAGCGCCGTGATACTGATCTACACCTCGGCTTTGGTGGAGTTCCTACGGAATACGGGCACTCCTGTCTGCGACCTCGTTGACGAACTGCTGGCGGGGGATATTGCTGTGTGCGAACCGGTGCGAATGGAAGTGTTGGCCGGGGCGCGGGACGAGTCACACCTGTTGAGCCTCCGGCGGCTGCTGGCGCGGGCAGCTGTGATACCGGTGCAACCCACGGACTACGAGGATGCCGCCGCGCTCTTTCGCCGCTGTCGGCGGCGAGGAGAAACCGTGCGTAAGCTCATGGACTGTCTCATCGCCTCCGTTGCCATACGGGCTGGCGTGCCTATTCTGCACTATGACGCCGACTTCGACGTGCTTGCGCGGCACACAGAATTGCAGATATACAAGAACTGAATGTCGAGGCGCTCGGTGAGACCGACGTTCCGTTGGACGGCACGAACGTGGAGCAATTCTTCCCATCCAGCCGGTTTTCCCGGGAGGAGGCCCCAGGGAATCTGGCCGGTCAAGCATGGGGTTGTCCGTGGGTCAGCCAGATAGATACAGGTTAATTAGCCGTATTACATCGGCCCTGGTGATGGTCCCCTCGCCTGAGAGATAGTCATTTATGGCCGATATGACCTCGCTCCGGTCGATGGAGCCGTTGCGGTTGGTATCGTAGTTTATGAACAACGGGTCCCCGGACGGTACGGGTTCTGAGAAAGGGCCAGTTCCCACGCTGTTGATAGCCGCTACCCGATAATGAGGTCCGTCCCCTGCCTCGAACACCGGACCTTGGTCGTCGGTTCCGTCGTCGGTGTACGTGGTTGCGCCTTCGCTGGCGGTGTAGACCTCGGCCCACGACGTGCCGTTATCCTGGGACAACTCCACAAGGTATCCGGTTATGGGAGCGCCGCCGGAACTCGTGGGAGCCACCCAGGACAGTTCCACCCTCGCTTCGCCGGGCACCAGTGCCGCCGTCAGGCCGGTGGGAGCTTCCGGTACGACCGGCGGTCTGGTGGTAACATCGACGGCAACCGACCATTCGCCCATACCCCAGATGTTGTGCCCCCTAACCTGTACCCGGTAGGTCGCACTCCCCAGCAGGCCGGTTATACGGTGGGTATGGGACGTTGGCGTTCCGACGTTGGGAACGAACGTCCAGTCGGAGTCAACCGAAGAATCGGAGTATTCCGTTGCCCCGATATAACGCAGGTCGTGGGACGTGGACGGTTCGATTCCCGACAGTCTGCTGGGAATCCATGAAACCGACAACCAATCGGAACCCACCTGGTCCGCCGCGGATAGGGTAGGTGCTGGCGGGGGTAGCTGGGGATCTCCGGACGGAGCGGGTTCTGAGAAAGGTCCGTTTCCCACCAGATTGACCGCCTGTACCCGGTAATACCTCACCATTCCTGCCCCGAAGGAGGGGCCGTGTTCGTCGCCCCCCAGGTCTGTGTAGGCCGTCGAGTCTCCGGTGGCGGTATACACCTCTGCCCACGGGTCTTCGCCGTCATCCGATGACTCCACCCTGTATCCCGTAATCGGAGAGCCGCCGGTGCTCTCGGGGGCCGTCCACGATAGGGTCGCCCGCGTCCCATCATCGGACAGGTCAGCCGTCAGACCCGTTGGCGGTCCCGGCGCAACCGGCGGGGCCGTGGTGACAGTGGCAACGACCGACCAAGGGCCGGGCCCCCAGACGTTGACCCCCCGGACTTGGACTCGGTACTGAGTGGAACCCATCAGTTCCGTGACCATATGCTGAAGGGCTCCAGAGGCTCCGATGTTCTCCATGATGGTCCAGTTGGCATCGACTTGTTGATTCAAGCCGGAGCGGATATACCGCAGGTCGTAGGAGGTCACCGGCTCCCGGTTATCTGCGGGCTGTGGTGACCACTCTACGGTGAAGAAATCCGGGCCGGTCGTGATGGGAGAGCTGATGATTGAAGGCTGCGGGGGCAGGGGCGGCGGCAACTGGGCAAGTCCGTGGCCCCAATCATGGTTGGGGTCCGGCGTCGTCCGTTGCACGGCATGGCCCTTCAGGTATTCCACTGCTTGTACCGGAGACTTTTCCGGGAATCTCTGGCGCACCAATGCCATTATTCCCGCCACATGGGGCGTGGCCTGGCTCGTCCCGCAGAACCCTTCGTTGAACTGATCCAGTGGCACCAGTGCCGTCTCCCCACAGTCCGCACCGACTATGTCCGGTTTGAATCGCCCGTCGGGTGTCGGCCCCCGGCCGCTGAAGGACTCGATAGTTCCCGTGTCGTACCAGGGAGCCGCGCCCACCGCCAGCATACCGGCTTCGTTGCTCTCCGCAGGATTGACGATGCTGCCGCTTCGGGTGTGATGCTCAATACGGCCAATGGGACTCCGAGACATCAACTGAACCCAGTCAGGTTGTGCTCCACTGAAATGTTCTACCCGTATGGCATATTGCCCGTCTCTGGCTGCCCGATATCTCAGAATTTCAAGGGGGTCTTGTCCCTGCCTTCCCGCTTGCTCGTCGTCGCTGGTCGCCACGATGTCTGCGGCAGCAACGTCCCGAAGTTGAAGGTCGAGGTCTATATCTGCCTCGCCCCAAGTGTCGTCCCACCGCAACTCGACTCTGACAGAGTCACCTGCATCTAAGGTGATTTCATTGGATATGTCGGTTCCGTCGAATACCAAGTAGTAATAATCACCCAGCTGTCGAGTGGAGTGAGAGCCAAACCACGTCTTCTCAGCGTGGTTCCCCGCCGCACTCACCCAGACCATTCCCTTATCCACCGCCCGGGCCACGGCATTCAGGGGGCTGAATTCATATGGGGAAGTGCCGTTGCCAGGGCCATCGAAAGCGTTGCTCACCGAGTAGTTGATGACCGATACTCCCTCCTCTGCCATCCAATCCACAACGGCCAGAAGGTCTCCGCCCGACCATGGAGTGGCTATATACAGGCTCACCTCCGGGCCTATGTCCATGACCGCTTCGGCAACTAGCGTTCCGTGGTCGGAGCCATCTTCGGCGTGGGTACAATCGTCGAGGTTTTCCGTGGGCCTCCCCAAACCGGTGTAGCACATGGCCCGCACGGTATCGGGAAGTTCAGTCCCCATGAGACTCTGAAAGTCATTGAACCCATAAAGAGGCTCGATTATCCCCACCTTCACACCCTGACCGCTGATGCCGGCTTGGTTCCAAGCCTCTGAGAGATGCACCGCCGGGCCATGCCCATTGACCGTGAGGGCAGACGTACCCTGGGCCGGCTGAGGCGGGATGATTTCCCGCACCCTTAGCACCCCAGGCTGTTGAGAAAGGCGGCCCAGGAGTTCTACCGGCACGTAGGCTTCGATGGTGCTCTCGCCTATGTTTCGGGGCGACCCGCCGTTCTCTTCCAGAAACGCCGCCACCTCATCCACGTTCCCTGACAGGCGGATGGTCACGGCCACGGAATCCCCCGAGTGCATGGGCGCTTCCCCTGCGGCGTCTTCGGCGGTGGATTCTCCCCCCTCGACCCCGGCCACCAGTTGGTCCAGGTAGGAACCAAGGTTAGGGTAGGCCGGTTCATGCTTTTCCGGGACGGGGTATTCGCCCCCGCTGTCTCCATGGGTGGCGGGCGCGTCAGTTGCCAGATTCAGGGTCAGGATGATTAACGCAGAGATTGTCACCAGACGGAACAAACGCATATCCACTCCATGAGTAACAATGTTGGGGTCCGCGCTCTAGGGAGAGTTCTCCGGTTGAGGCGGGATGATTTCCCGCACCCGCAGCACCCCGGGCTGTTGAGAAAGTTGGCCCAGGAGTTCTACCGGCACGTAGGCTTCGATGGTGCTCTCGCCTGTGTTTCGCGGCGACCCGCCGTTCTCTTCCAGAAATTTCGCCACTTCGTCCACGTTCCCCGACAGGCGGATGGTCACGGCCACGAGATCCCCCTCGTGCATCGCGGTCTCACGAACGGCTTCCTCCGCAGAGATTTCCTCCGCCTCGACCCGGACAACCAGCTGGTCCAGCCTGGACCCCAGGTTGGGGTAGACTGGTTGTGACTTTTTGGGGATGGCGTATTGGCCCCTGTCGGATACTTTGGGTACATCGGACGCATCGGGCGCATCGGGTTGCGGGGGTTGCTGGTCGGTGCTGACACTTGATTCGGGTTCGGGCTGAATGGAACGCGGCACCACCGGCACGGGTACGGCTGACGTTGATGCCACCGGTTCGGGGGCTTCCGGCGGTGTGTTCTCAGCCTGGGCATTGGTTGAAATCAGCGCCGCTGTCACGACCACTCCCGCCAGCAGGGTCAATGTCAAAACAATTATCGCAGGGATGACCAGTCCTCTTCTCATAATTTCCTCCTGTGGTCTGCGGTTCTTGCGTTTGGCCCGCATACGCCGGCTACGAAGGCGGTCACATACCGGATTGAAGGTGGTGGACGTTCCCTTGCGACAATGCGCCGGACTGTTCCAAGTCCTGCCAAGTGGAACGGCGGACTGAGGGGACGGAGGAATGGCGGCCCGCAGGGGGACGCCGTGCATTGCTCAAATTGAGGAGCAACCGGAAAGCAACCAGAGTAGAAGCGCAGTGGTTCCGCAGGCTGGTCGGAGGCCCGCTTCGTTGAGCCGTTCCATGTGGGGCATGATGGTGTCCCCTCCCAGCATCAGGATAGCGACTCCGTCGCCACACGGCAGTCCGACCCCAACTCAAGCCTGGAAGGGAACATGACAGTTCCCTATCCGATGCCTCAAGAGTCTTGAATTGGATAAACCCCGAACTACTGCATGGCACAGAAACCCTAGCCTGTGGCCACTCAAATAGTCAAGCGGGGTTTGTGATCGAGAATCGCACTTGCACCCCGTTAGGTGCGGGACCAACCAGGCTGATATACTGGGCCTGGGGCAATGGTGGACGAATGGTTCAAGAAATACGCAGGGATAACCCCATTCGTCATGTTGGCCTGCACCCTGCTTTTCTGGCGGGCCAACGGCGCGGAAAGCTGGGCAGATCTGGCGGGGTTCGTGGAATTGGGGACTGCCGGGTTCGCGGCGTTTGTGGTTGCAGTCGATACAGGAGGGAATGGGATGTTTTACGGGATTTCCAAAATCAGGAAACAATAGGAAAAGCGACGCCTAGAGCCTAGAAATACAGAATGCCGTAGCAGTAGCAATGGCTGAAAAACAGGCCGAGTTTGAAAACAGATTAAAGCCGGGAGCAACAGACGAAGAATTAGAGGTTGCCAACAGGCTGTTGCTCCGGGTGGAGAATGGCAACCACCGGGTTAACGGTTAATCCTCGTCATCGTCGCCCTCTTCGTTGACATACCTGTAGGCCACATAGAACCAGATGAAGAGGAATACAGCCCAGGCTATAAAGACGGCACCCTATTGCCAGTCAAACCATCCAAACGCGGGAATTGACGTACCCCAACCTGGGTTCCCACCTCGACCGACTGGCGACCCGGGTCGGGGAGGGGGAAGCCGCCGGGGAAGCGCCGATGCACCGGGAGGAATTGGTGGCGGTGACCATCTACCTGTCCGGGAGCGTGGAGGATGTGGTGGCTTTCCTGGAAGGGAACGGGGCCCCCGCAACGTGAGGGGAGGACTACATCGAAGCCTACGTGCCGGTGTCCCTGCTGGGGACGGTGTCGCAGCGGACGGGGGTGCTGCGGGTGCGGGCCATCGCGCCGCCGGAGCCGAGCCGGCTAGCAGTCCAATGAAGCAGACGGACCTGGTATGGCGCCCCGAAAGGGGTTCGCCCTGGCATATGCTCACGTTCCAGTCGCTAATAGTATACTTGCGGCGCCCCGGCCGGCGGCTCGGGGCGCCGATGCTTTGAAAAACAGTGAAGGAGACGCCCATGCTGGGGAGAACACCGTTCCGCCTGGCGGCGATGGCCGCCTTGCTGCTAACCCTGTCTATCACCCTGACGGTCAATTCCTCCGGCGCACGAGCCGACGGAGGCGAGGGCCAGGCGCCGGCCATCCCGGAAAAGCAGGAATTGACGTACCCCAACCTGGGTTCCCGCCTGGACCAACTGGCGGCCAAGGTGGAGGAGGGACATTCCTCCGCTCAAGACGCCGCCAGGGAAGCGACCATGCACCAGGGGGAAGCGGTGGCGGTGACCATCTACCCGTCCGGTAATGTGGATGACGTGGTGAAGTTCCTGGAGGACAACGGCGGGGACCCGCGCAACGTGGGTGAGGACTACATAGAAGCCTACGTGCCGGTGTCCCTGCTGGGGCCGGTGTCGGAGCAGGCGGGGGTGCTGCGGGTTCGGGAAATAGTACCTCCGCAGCCGGCTCAACTTTCCCAGCGCATCATCGGAAACGGTCCGGCAGTCCATGGCTCCCAGGCCTGGAATGCAGCCGGATACAGCGGCCAGGGCGTTAAGGTTGGCATTATTGACGGCTTCTTTCGTTTCTCCGCCCTTCGGGGCGTCGAGGTGCCCTCATCGGTGGTCGTCCGTTGTTACACCGACATTGGGGTGTTCACCAGCAACCTGGCCGACTGTGACCAGGAGCCCGAGGCGACATCTCCCTGGCCGGAATGTCTTGACGCCTATCAGCGCCGGGCCCGGCGCAATGAAGAACACGGGACCATAGTTGCCGAATCGCTTATTGACATAGCCCCGGGGGTGACCCTGTATATCGCCAATCCCGGGTCACGGGGCGACATGCAAGAGGCCGTGGATTGGATGGCATCCCAGGGTGTACAGGTCATCAATTATTCCGCAAGTTGGATCTTTGACGGTCCCGGCGATGGCACTTCCCCCCTGAGTGTCAGCCCCCTGAACACCGTGGACCGGGCCGCGGCAAACGACATCCTCTGGGTGAACTCAGCGGGCAACTCCGCTCAGAACACCTGGTTTGGGGGCTACTCAGACCCGGACGGGAACAGGGCAATCGGGTTTGGCGGCATCAATGATGAGATTATCGACGCCGCCTGGAGAGCTTGTTCGACTTTCGTGGTCCAGTTGCGGTGGGAAGACAGCTGGGCTGGCGCCAACACCGACCTGGACCTGCATCTAGTCAACGAGCCCACGGGTGAAGTCGTCTTTTCCAGCACCGACCCGCAGTCGGGACAGAGTGGCCAGGTGCCGTGGGAAGCAGTCGCGCTCCGTACCAGGTATAACAACAGCGATCTTGGCATAAAGGTGACCCATTTCAGTGGCGAGGTCCCTGACTGGATTCAAATTGTGGTCTGGGCCCCCGGTGCCATAGAGCACCATACTTTGAGCGGCAGCATCGGCAATCCGGCGGAAAGCGCCAACGAGGGGATGCTGGCGGTGGGCGCGGCCCGCTGGTACGACACGGACACAATCGAGCCTTTCAGCAGCCGGGGGCCAGCGCCCGACGGCCGAGAGAAACCGAAGCCCGATATCGTCGGCGCGGACTGCGGGGAAACGGCGCTGACGCCCCTGAATGAACGCCGGCTGGGTTTCTGCGGCACCAGTCAGGCGTCTCCGCACGTGGCGGGGATGGCGGCGTTGGTGCGGCAGCGGTTCCCCGAATTGGGGGCGGTGGAGGTGGCGGAGTACCTGAAGGACAATGCAACGCAGCGGGAAGTGCCTGATCCAAACAACACCTGGGGACACGGGTTCGCGGTGCTGCCGCCCATAATCCTCTGCTCGAACAACCCGGGCCTGGCGGCCGACTGCGCCCGGCTGCTGACGGCGCGGGATGCCCTGGCCGGGACGGGGACGCTGAACTGGTCGGCCAGCGTTCCGGTCGAAGACTGGGATGCAGTCACGGTGGGAGGCTCACCGTTGCGGGTCACCGAATTACGGCTCCCCGGGAGGGAGTTGACCGGGGAGATTCCGGCGGAGTTGGGCGGCCTTGCCAGACTGGAAGAACTGTGGCTTTCAGAGAACCAGTTGACCGGGGAGATACCGCCGGAGTTGGGCGGCCTCGCCAACCTGGAAGGACTGTACCTCAGCGACAATCAGTTGAGTGGGACAATACCAACGCAGCTGGGCGGCCTGACCAACCTGAAGGAACTGTCCCTGACGCGGAACCAGTTGAGCGGTGGGATTCCGCCGGAGTTAGCCGGCCTGACCGGCATGGAGAGACTGGGTCTGGGCGGGAACCAGTTGACCGGAACTATTCCGACCTGGCTAAGCAGCCTCACCAGCCTGGAAGAACTGCACCTATGGGGGAATGGCCTGACTGGGGAGATACCGCCGGAGTTGGGCAGCCTCACCAACCTGAGATGGTTGTCCCTGGGAGAAAACCAGTTGAGCGGACCAATACCGGTCCGGCTGGGCGGCCTCGCCAGCTTGGAAGAACTATGGCTTTCAGGGAACCAGTTGAGCGGGGAGATACCGCCGGAATTGGGGAGTCCCGCCGGACTGGAACGGCTGTGGCTCCATGACAACCAGTTGAGTGGGACAATACCACCCCAACTGGGCGGCCTCACCAACCTGAAGGAGCTGGACTTGACGAGGAACCAGTTGAGAGGGGAGATACCGCCGGAGCTAGCCGGCCTGGCCAGCCTGGAGATACTGGCCCTGGGCGGGAACCAGGTGACCGGGACTATTCCGGTCTGGCTGGGCATTCTCGCCAACCTGGAAGAACTGCACCTATGGGGGAATGATCTGAGTGGCGCCATACCTGTCGAAGTGGACAGCCTCACCAACCTGAGAGCGTTATCCCTGGGAGAAAACCAGTTGAGCGGGGAGATACCTCAGAAATTGGGGAGTCTCGCCAGGTTGGAAGGGCTGCTGCTCCATAACAACCGGCTGACCGGGGAGATACCATCCGAACTGGGCAGCCTGGCCAACCTGACAGAGCTACGGCTCGACGGCAACCAGTTGAGCGGGGAGATACCATCCGAACTGGGCCGTTTGCTCAATCTGACGGTGCTGCATTTGTCGGGAAACCAGCTGTCCGGGTGCCTGCCGGACAGATGGGGGGATGTGGCGGACAACGATTTTGAACAGCTTGGGTTGTCCTTCTGCCCCGGGGATCCTCTAATCAACAAGTACGACACCAACCGCAACGGGCAGATCGACCGGAGCGAGGTCATAAAGGCGATCAACGACTATCTCTCCGGTGGAGAAGATTCCATCAGCAGGGCCGATCTGATCAGGCTCATAAACCTGTACCTCTCTGGCCCCACTCCGCAGAATTGAGGAGCATCCGAGGTTTCTGACGGCGGCCAACAGGCAGGCTTGGATTGACCCGTCCTGGAGGGCGCCCGCCAGCAACGGCGGGGTTTCGACGGTATGGCCTGGTAACGGTTACTCAGGTGGAGGCGGCAGACCCGGATTCTCAACCCTTTTACAACCTGCCCATCAGGCCGGTTAACCGCAGGACGCAGTAACCTGCCATCCCGGCAAATGCCGCCCCCGTTTGAGGGCTGACTACTGGCTGACGGGCACGGTCACCTCCACCGCAGCCGAGCAGTTATTGTCGGTGTTGGACTCCCGGGACACCGGTTCCACGCACGCGCCGTAATAGTAAGTCCCCGGATCCCCAGGCGCATCTTCTTGAATTCTGAGTGTAAGACTCTGCGATGCGGCGAGAGCTTCCACATAGCTATCATCCACCTTCCTATCGCTGATGGAGATGTCGTTGTCGTCGGAGAGGTAGTAGACCAGCCTCGTCGGTTCCGATGCGTCGATGCCCCGGTTGTGCACCGTGGCGCTCAGCTCGAAGGGTGCTCCCGCACCCGGGCTGTTGTCGCTGACCGCAGGAGATTGGACGACCAGGTCGGGACGATCCGACACCGTAACCGCCACGGCATCCGAGCAGTTGTTGCCGGTGTTTGACTCCTGGGGCACCGGGTCCACGCACGCGCCGTAATGGTAAGTCCCGGGATCCCGCGGCGCGGCCAGGTCAATGGACTCGCCGCTGGTCGCGGACGCAGCCAGACCGCCCACCTGGTCCTTGCCCACCTGCAAATCGCTGATGGAGATGGTCGAGTCGCTGGAGCGGTAGTAGCGCAGGGTGGCCGTGCCCGAGGAACCGCTGCCCTGGTTGCGCACCGTGGCGCTCAGGGTGAAGGACGCTCCGGCATCGGGATTGCTGTTGCTGACCGAAACCGGTGCAACGATCAGGTCGGAACTCTCCGCCACCGTAACCTGCATCCCATCCGAGCAGTTGTTGCCGGTGTTTGACTCCTGGGGCACCGGTTCCACGCACGCACCGTAGTGGTACGTCCCTGAGGTCGATGGCGCGGTCAGGTCAATGGACTCGCTGCTGGTCGCGGACGCGGCCAGGCCTCCCACCGTGTCAGTGCCGACCTCCGTATCGCTGGCGGAGATCGTGGAGTCGCTGGAGCGGTAGTAGCGCAGGGTGGCCGTGCCCGAGGAACCGCTGCCCTGGTTGCGCACCGTGACGCTCAGGGTGAAGGACGCTCCGGTGCCAGGACTGTTGTCGCTGACCGCGGGAGATTGGACGACCAGGTCGGGACTCGCCCCGCCGGACGCCGAGTCCGTGGTGGCGTTGGCGACGCTGGACGCCGGGCCCGTGCCTGCGGAGTTGATGGCCGACACCCGGTAGTGCCGGGTGGTCCCCGCCGTCAGCCCGGTGTGGGAGCGGCGGGTAGTGGTGGAGCCGGTGTTGGCAGCGAGATTGCTCCAGGAGGAGCCGTCCGTCGAAACCTCGATGCGGTATCCCGTGATGGCGGCCCCGCCGTTGTTGGCGGGCGGACTCCAGGACAGGTTGATCTGGGTCTGCCCGCTGGACGTGGCCCTCAAGTTCGTGGGCGCGCCGGGTGGGTTTACCCCGACCGGGCCAGACAGGTACAGGTTGATGAGCCTGATCACGTCGGCCCTGCTGGGGGCATCAGTTCCCGTGCCGGAGAGGTAGTCGTTGATGGCCCTTATGACCTCTCTCCGGTCGATCTGCCCGCTGCGGTTGGTATCGTACTTGGTGATCAGCGGGTCCACGGAGGACACTGTCACCGTGCCAGCGCCAGTCACCGCATGCACATCCCTTTCAGAATCCCTCAGGGTGCCGGAGAAGGCGTAGGAACCCGGCTCGCTGGAGGCGGTAACGTTGTAGGTGAAGGATGTCTCTCCCTGCAGGGTGAACGTGACCTCCCCGGGATCGACATCGACCCGCTCAGAGCCAAGACTGCTGGATGCGTACCGGAAACTTTGGGGCAGCCTCTCGGTGACCGCTCCGGACGAACCGTAGTTGGCTGGCAGCGTGATGGTCACCGTCACCTGGCCGCCCGGCGAAACCGTGGCCGGGGAGAAGGACCTGGTGGCGCTGGCGCTTCCCTGGGCGGTTACAGGAGCAGTGCCCAAGACTCCCAGCGCGGCCGTCATTGCAGCAACCAGCGTTACCACCAACATCTTTCTTAACATAGTCCTTTTCTCCCTATGGCTCTTTGGTTGGGGCTAGATGGCCCCGGCTGATTCTGCGGCGGCATCTTCTGCTGCCGGCTTCGCCTCTGCCCTTCCGATTATACGGTTGGCTGACTGTTAGGCAAGTGCGGTTCCTTCCGGGTTCGGCGATCAGTTTCACGCGGTATACACTGCAGAAGAGGAATACGCAGCGTACTCTCAGCTTCGCCGGGAGCGGGTGGGGGCGCCCGACGTTTCCGTACTTGGGGTGGAAGGGACCGATCGCTCCTCCAGCCTCCGCCAGCGAATCAGCGCGTCCATCCTTTTCAGGAACAGTTCGCGGCGGGTCGGCGCTTCCTGCCCGGGCACCCGAGGGCGGAGAACAGCCTGCCCTCGTGAAAACTGCGGTCGGCTGTTCCATTAAATCTAAATCTCACCCTTGACCCAAATCGAGGCTGCCGGCCATGCTATGTCTGTCACCTGAATGTTGTTCAGAGTGCCCCTAAAGCCGCCCAAATTCGCCGGAAACCGGCGACTTTTGCTCTTGGCAGCCCGGCGGTCCTTCCCCTACCATTCGGTTCTGACCCGGTGCAACCCGGTCCGCGTTTCGTCCCGTAATGTATGAGTAATACTTCGGGTCTAAAACTATATATGGCTTCTGCCGGTGCTGTCGGGACGAAGGGTGGCGAATTTAACGGAAGAGTGTGCGAACACCGGTTTGACCGGGTTATAGTGGTTAAGATAGAACCAACAGTCCATCCAGGAGGCAGTACATGTAGCAATGAAAGGGGACCCACCCCGGGCCGGCGCGGGAGCCGGGCCCAATTAACCAGCGATTTCATTCCCTAGCGAGGAACGATGAAATTTAACGAGAAACTATTAGGCCTACCGGCCGGGGTGGCGGTGTTCGCCTTCCTGGCCTTGGCGGGATTGATGGGCCTGTTCGCCCTGACCGCCGCGCCGTCGGCAGAGGCGCAGGAGGGCATGACCATCGAGTACGCCGAGAATGGCAAGGACCCGGTGGCGACCTTCACCGCCGTGGACCCGGAGGGCGCGACGCCCATTACCTGGTCGCTGGCCACCTCCGCGCAAATCGGCGCAGAAGACGATCTGGCGGACGCCGACAACGCCGACGCCGCCAGCTTCGAAATCGACAAGGACGGGATGCTCAAGTTCAGCAGCCCGCCCGACTTCGAGAATCCAGCCGCTACCAATGCCACCAATAACACCTATAAGGTGGTGGTGGTGGCCTGCGACGTGACGGCGACTGACTGCACCGGTGGTCAGGCCAGCTTCCACAAGGTCACCGTCATGGTCACCAAGGTGGACGAGGCGGGCGAGATCACCTTGGCCACCAACACCGCAGGTGGGACGCCGCAGTACCTGGTCGGCGCAACCCTGACGGCCACCGCGAAAGATGGCGACATAACAGCTGCAGATCAGACCTTTACGGTCGACAGACCCGGTGAAGTAACCGGCGTCACCTGGCGGTGGTACAGAGAGGGGACCGAGATCGCGGAGGCGCGGACCAACTCCTACACCCTCGTACCCGATGATGAGGGACAACACATCCGCGTGGTGGTTTACTACGTCGTCGCGGGCAACGTAGACCAGGAGATGGTGGAGAAGACCACCGACTACACCGTGCTGGCGGCCCGGGTCGGGGCCAACCAGCTCAAGTTCGACCCGGCCACGGTCTCCATGACCATCAGCGAAGGAGACAAAGACAGGGACGTCGGCGCCCCGGTGATGGTCATGGGCAACCACGGCACCGTCAGATACAGCCTGGACGATACCAGTGGCGACGCCCTTGCAGCGTCACCCAAGTTCAAGATCGACGAGAAAACCGGCCAGATAACGACAATGGTGGACCTGGACTACGAGGCAGCTGCGGGTGATGCCGATAACTGCGTCGCTAGGAACAGATGTACAGTCACCGTAATAGCCGCCGATTCCACCGGCAGTACCACCACTGGAACCGCGCCGAACCTCCGCGCCACCGTGACCATCATGATCACGGACGTGGATGAGACGCCAACCTTCAGTACCGGAGACCAGACAGTTGGTGTTCCTGAGAACAGCACCGATCTCTGGCATGCCTCGGTAACCGGCTACACCGCCACAGCTGAGACGGCTGTCACCTACACGGCGGCGGACCCGGAGAGTGGCACTGTCAACTATTCGCTGGCGGGACCGGACGCTTCCAAGTTCCAGCTCAGTGACCGATCCCCTATCCTGTCCTTCGTGTCGGGGCCAGACTTCGAGGCGAAAGCGAGTGCGGACGGGGACAACGTGTACGAGGTCACCGTTCAAGCCTCCGTCGGTGGCGATACCGGGGAACGGATGGTGAGAGTCACCGTCGGCAACGTAGACGAGGGTCCAGAGATATCCGGGCCGCCGACCAGGAACTTCGTGGAGAACGGCAAAGACCCGGTGGGCACCTACACGGCCGTGGACCCGGAGGGCGCCACGTCCATTACCTGGTCGCTGGCCACCTCCGCGCAAATCGGCGCAGAAGACGATCTGGCGGACGCCGACAACGCCGACGCCGGCCACTTCACCATTGACAAGGACGGGATGCTCAAGTTCAGCAGCCCGCCCGACTTCGAGAATCCATCAGGCGAGGGCGCCGCTTCCAACACCTACAAGGTGGTGGTGGTGGCCTGCGACGTGACGGCGGCTGACTGCACCGGTGGTCAGGCCGGCTTCCACAAGGTCACCGTCACGGTCACCAAGGTGGACGAGGCGGGCGAGATCACCTTGACCACCAGCACCACAGATGGGACGCCGCAGTACCTGGTCGGCGCAACCCTGACGGCCACCGCGAAAGATGGCGACATAACAGCTGCTACTCAGACCTTTACGGCCGACGTAGCCGGTGAAGTATCCGGCGTCGTTTGGCGGTGGTACAGAGGTGCGGCCGAAATCGCCGGCGCCGACGCGCAAGACAACACCTACACCCTCCTAAGCGCCGACGCGGGCCACCGCATCCGGGTGGTGGCGACCTACCGCGTTGGGAGCAACACAAATCAGGAAACGGCCTCTCTGACCACCGACTACACCGTGCTGCAGACCCGGTTAGGGACCAACGAGCTCAAGTTCGACCCAGCCGCGGTTTCCAGGGAGGTGTCCGAGGGCAAGAAAGGCGCGATGGTCGGTGCCCCGGTAACGGCCACGGGCAACCACGGCACCGTCAGATACAGCCTGGCCGATAGTGGTGACGCCACTACAGCGGCGCCCAGGTTCAAGATCGACGAAAAGACCGGCCAGATAACAACGGAAGTGGACTTGGACTACGAAGGGGAAGACCCGGCAACTGCGACCGCCGCTGGTTCTTGCGCAGATGCCAGCTCTGGGAGTCCAGATCGTGAATGTACAGTCACCGTGACGGCCTTCGACTCCACCGGCGAGGCCCCCACCAATACCGCCACCGTGACCATCATGATTACGGACGTGGACGAGACGCCAACCTTCAGTACCGGAGCGGAGACAGTTGGTGTTCCTGAGAACAGCACCGATCTCTGGCATGCCTCGGAAACCGGCTACACCGTCACAGATGTGGCTAACGTCACCTACGAGGCGGAGGACCCAGAGGGACGCACTGTCAACTATTCGCTGGCGGGACCGGATGCGTCGAAGTTCCAAATCAGGAACTCACCCCCTGTCCTGTCCTTCGTTTCGAAGCCCGACTTCGAGGCGAAAGCGAGCGCGGACGGGGACAACGTGTACGAGGTCACCGTTCAAGCCTCCGTCGGTAGTGATACCGGCGAACGGATGGTGAGAGTCACCGTCGGCGACGTAGACGAGGCACCCGAGATCACAAGGGGCAGCATCGCCGTATCCGGCGACGCCTTGGTGGTCTACGAGGAGAACGACACGGATGCCGTGGGCACCTACACCGCCCGGGGAGCAAGCCCTGATATGGCGACTTGGTCCCTGGAGGGCGACGACGCTGGCAACTTCATGCTCAGCAGCACTTCTGGCATGAGCACGATGCTCATGTTCAGCAGCCCGCCGGACCACGAGAATCCAGCCGACGCCGACGGGGACAGCATCTATATGGTCACCGTGAAGGCCACGGAAGGCGGCAACACGGCCACCCACGACGTGACCGTCGAGGTCACCGACGTGGACGATGCCGGCGTGGTGACGCTGTCCGAGATGAGTCCGTTGGCCGGCACCGCGATTACCGCGACGCTGACGGACGATGACAGCCCGGTAAGCGGCGAGTCGTGGCAGTGGGAGAAGTCCATGGACAAGAGTTCGTGGATGGATGCCACCGGCGAGGGAGCCGATACTGACACGTACACGCCGGCGGAAGCTGACGACGGCTACTACCTGCGCGCCACCGTGGAGTACACCGACGGGTTCGGCGCCGGCAAGGAAGCCTCCGCCGCGACGGACGACATGGTGGTTGCCGACCGGCTCCTGGCCAACTATGACGCCAACGACAACGGAGTCATCGACCGGAGCGATGTTGTAGCGGCCATCAACCGCTACCTGCGTCAGGAGGAAGGTGTCACCCGTGCCGACGTTATAGCGTTGATCAACCGCTTCCTGCGCGGCTAACGAGTAATGGAAAGCAACACCACCTTCAACTGGGGAGTACGGCGTATGTAACAACCTAAGGACTCGAACCCGGGCCGAATGGTTCGGCCCGGGTCTCTCCCAGGGGACACTTTCTTACCTTATGAGAGGTTTGCAGTATGAGTAACCAATTGAAAATGATGGTCGGGGTGGCGGTCTTCGCCACGCTGGCCCTTGCTGGGGCGCTGGGAGCTTTCGTTGTCAGTACGGCCCAGCCCGTCCAGGCGGACGGACACAGCGCCGCAAGGACCTTTTCCGCTGCGGCGAACCCGGGTGATGACGTGATGGTTACCATCAGCGTCTCCGGTACCGGGAGGTTCGGGAACGTAATCGAGAACCTGCCCCAAGGGTTCACCTACAAGGCCGGTTCGGCCATGTACGACGGTGAAGCGGCCGATAGCGACGATGTTACCGTCGACGGCCAGGAAGTCACCTTCGCCCTGATCGGACCGGTGGGGACCATTGAGTACACCGCCGAGACGGCAGACACGTTGGCTTCTGATAGCAGCTACACGTTCTCGGGTACGGTGACGGACAGCAACCAAGACAGCCGGAGCGTCACCGGCCCCGCGTTCATGTTCGGCGGGGACACCACCCCGACGCCGACGACGCCGACGGCGACCCTCGACGTCCCCAACAAGCCCAACAAGAGCGATTCCGTCGAGTTGGTGTTCATGGCTCCCAACGGCGGCGTCGACGCGGGCGACTACATCACCATCGTCCTGCACGAGGACTTCCAGGTCCCCGACGACATCGACAAGTCCGATGTCTCCCTGGCCGGCATGGTGCAGAACGTCGCCGGCCAGAGCGTCTTCGCCGTGACCCCGGCCAGCGTCGCGGTGGACGACACCGACAACCTGGACGGAGACTTCGGAAACGACGCCGACTGGCTCATTCAGGTCCAGGTCCCCGACACCTACCCCGGCACCGAGGGGTTGGCCCAGGGCAACCAGGGACTGGACGGCGAGATAACCGTCACCGTCGCCAAGGCCGCTGGCATCCGGGCCCCCAAGGAGGCCGGCGACTACGGTGTCGGCTACCTGCTCGGGAAGGAACCGGATGACAACGACGCGCTGGCCTTTGACCGGACCCAGGTCATCAACCGCCTGGTCGAGCTCAGCGAGGAGAAGAAGGGCCGGGGAGCCAACATCGAGGTTACCGCCAAGGGCTTCGAGACCGGCACGGTCTACTTCTGGCGTGACGGCGACCTGAACAACATGCTGGACGGCGATGAGGACGTGCTCTGCCACGGCACCGTGGACGACGACCACGTCGCCACCTGCTCCTTCGAGTTGACCAACCCGCCCTTCATGGCCGAAATCGGGGACTGCACCAGTAGCAGCCCTGATTGCAACCTGGTCCAGGCCTACGACGGCGTCAACCGGAACAACTATGCCAAGGCGTCCTCGGGCAACGACCTGATGGGCAACGAGGTCCACGAGGACCAAGACGACGTCATCTATCTGGACAAGTCCATAACCATCAGCCCGGAGCAGGGCAACCCCGGCGACCGGATCACCCTGACTTTGCAGGACTTCCCCGACGATGAGCCTCAGAGGGTTACCAGGGTTACCGTCGGCGGCGTTGAAGCCACCCAAATCACCGGAGGCAGCATCAGGAACGGCGAAGCCACCGCCACGGTGACTATCCCTGACCGCGCCCAGACCGGTATCCGCCAGTTCAAGGTGTGGGCCGCGGACACCGACGACGACACCGAGATAACCATCGGCGGCGCGGACCTCAGCGCCAGCCCCGCAGAGGTCATCCCCGGGCAGGACGTGGTCCTGACCGGCAGCGGCTACTACGGCGGCTCCTGCATTACCGGGATGGTCCTGGGCGGCGTCACAACCGCCTTTGAGGGCTGCAACAGCCGCGACGAGGTTACGGCCGACAACAACGGCAACTGGAGCTACACGGTGGAGATCCCCGTCAACGGCACCACCGCCGACGCCGAGGGCCGGAGTCTGACCCTGCGGGTCGCCGACTCCCAGGGCCGGGTCGGGTCCATGCAGCTTCCCTTCATGGAGCGGGAAGTCACCATGTCCCCCCGCGAGGGACACCCCGGGACCCCCATGGTCCTGACCGGCTCCGGCTTCCCGGTTGACGCCGACGTCGACATCCAGTACGGCACCGAGCGCCCGGACGGGGTGGACGCGGACTCGGGCGGAAGTTGGCGGCACACCATGAAGGTCCCCGACGACGCGGGGATACCCTCGACCAACGTGGTCACTGTCTCCTTCGAGGCCGGCACCAGGACCGTCACCGATACCTTCACCCACCGGGTGCCCGGCGCCACCATCACGCTGGACCCGGTTCAGGGGCCGGAGGGCGGCATGGTCACCCTGACGGCCGGCGGGTTCACCCGCTACGCCTCCCTGGACGAGCTGCTGGTTGACGGCCGCGACGCGACTCCGTCCCCGGCGCCCTCCACCGACCGCAACGGGAACGTGACCTTCCAGTTCCGGGTTCCCGGCTCGGACCCCGGCGTTCTCAACGTCGAGGCCACCTTCGACAACACCACCGCCAGCACCACCTTCACCGTCATATCCGGCTCGGGCATCGTCGACGGCTCGGTGGAGTCCATCCTGAGCGGAGTCATGAGCGAGGACGCCCTGGACCGGGTGTTCAAGTTCAACAACGAGACCAAGGACTGGCAGTGGCACATCAACGACCCGGCCTTCGCCAGCACCAACAACCTGGATGGGTTGTCCTCCGGCGACCTGGTCTGGATCAAGGTGTCCAAGTCGGTCACCGCCGACATCCTCGGCAGCTCCACGACCCTCACCTGCATCAACGAGGGCGCCGAGAACGAGGACTGCTGGAACCAGATATCCATCCCCTAGCACGGGCTAACGGCACACTCGCGGGGGAGCCATCCGCTCCCCCGCACCCAGCCAGCGCAAGCTGGAAAGGAGCCGCCCAGCGCTCTGGGACAAGTTACCTCTAAAGGGCGTGAAAGCGGCGGCCCTTCAATAAAGGAAACCGAAACCCCGTCCCGGCGTAATAGCAGGCGAAACCCAGGACAGCCGGGACCCCCAAAGAGGAGAATCTATGAGCAAAATAAAGTTCTTGGCCGTGCTTTCGGCGCTGGCCCTGCTGCTCACCCTCCCCGCCGTTGCCTATGGGCAGGGGACGGGCATTCCTCCCCACGTCTTCACCGGCAAGGCCATGGTCGACGGGCAACCGGCTCCCGAAGGCACCATGGTCACGGCGATGATCGGGGATACGAAGAAGGGCAGCGGAACCGTCATGGACGGGAAGTATTCCCTGGCGGTCAAGGCCGGCGACGGCACTGAGGTCAGCTTCATGGTTGGCGACGCAATGGTGATGGAAAAGGGCGAGTGGATGATGGGCGGCGCGTCCATGATGGACCTCATGGCCGGCGAGGGCATGATGATGGGCGGAGCGGGCGAGCCCGGACCCGCGGGTCCTGCCGGCGCTCGTGGTCCTGCCGGCCCCCGCGGTCCTGAGGGCGAACACGGACATGATGGAGCGGAAGGTCCTGCCGGCGCTACCGGTCCCCAGGGTCCCCAGGGCCCCGCCGGTCCCCAGGGCGCCGCTGGCGCCGCTGGTCCTGCCGGCTCTCCCGGCGAACCCGGACAGGCCGGCCCCGCCGGAGCGACGGGTCCCGCTGGAGCCGCCGGTGGTGAGACCCTGGCGATCATCGCCCTGGTAATATCCATCCTGGCCCTGGCCGGAGCGGGCGGCATCTGGTACCTGAGCCGCAGCTCCTAAGCCCACCGGGATGGCCCCAGGTCACAAGCGAGAGGCCCCGGCCGTTGACGCCGGGGCCTCTGGTCATTCCCGGCGGGACGCTGGACGTGGCTAGGCTCGGTTGGGCTTGGCAAGGCTGGGCTAGCCAGGGCGAGGCTGGGTTAAATCAAAACAGCAACCGTTCGCAGCAAGGCAAGGCTGGGTAAGGTTAGGTTGGGCTCGACGAGGCAAGGCAAGGTTCATTTCACACGGGAGCGCCCATGTTGTTCGAAGTGGAAATCAATGGCATAAGGCCGATAATCCACCCCTCAGGAGTTGGCATTGACCCGAAGCACCCGGCCAACGTCGAGAAGCCGGCCCTGGCCCGCATCACGGCCTCCAACCGGACGGACCGGGGCCAACATCGCCCAGGTCGAAGCGGAGTACCGAACTGGGCCGCCAACACCGCAGAATCAGGAGCAACACTCGACCGAGCCCGACAGCCGGTAAAGCCGGCAGGCGAGACGGTCATCGTGGCGTGGCGTGGCTGAGCTAGGCAGGGCGAGGCTGATTCCGTCCACGCAGACGTTCATGGCTAGGCGGTGCTCGGCGTGGCGTGGCGAGGCAGGGTTTGACTCCGCAACACCAACCGTTCGAGGCTGGGTAAGGTCAGGCAAGGCTTGGCGTGGCTAGCCCAGGCGAGGCAGGGATTTACCCCAAAGAGCCATCGTTCATGGCCAGGCCGGGCGGAGCGAGGCTCGGCGTGGCAAGGCAGGGTTTATTTCACACAGGAGCGTCCCATGTTGTTCGAAGTGGAAATCAATGGCATAAGGCCGATAATCCACCACTCAGGGGTTGGCATCGACCCGAAGCACCCGGCCAACGTCGAGAAGTCGGCCCTGGCCCGCATCACGGCCTCCAACCGGACCGAGGCCGACGATGACCGGCTGGCGGAGCTGGAGTGCCAGCTGGCCCTGTGGCTGGACCGGGACGGGAAGCCCACCATCCCGGCGGCGGCCATCCGGTCTTGCATCGAGACGGCGGCCCGCAAGCTGCGGCAGGGCCCCCAGGTCCGGGAGGGCCTGATCGTCAACGAGGTCCTGGAGTTCGCCTACGACCGGGACCGCTACGGCGAAGACCTGGAGCAACTGGTCCGGACGACCCAGTTCCGCACTCCGGTGGTGGTCCAGCGCCAGCGCATCCTGCGGACCCGGGCGATGTTCGAGCCGCCCTGGGGCTGCCGCTTCACCCTGGACTGCGACGACGAACTGGTGGACCAGCAGCAACTGGAAGCCTGGCTGGACATCGCCGGACGGAGGATCGGCCTGGGCGACTGGAGGCCCGAGAGGTCCGGCGACCACGGCCGGTTCGAGACGGTGAGCGTTGCTTCAACCAGGAACGGGGCGTAGCGGGACTAGGTCGGGCTGGGATAGGCAGGGTATGGTGTTGCTGGACAAGGCAGGGAAATATCCTACGGCGGCAACGGGAGCGGCACGACCAATGTTCTTCGAGGTAGACATCGGGACACTCGCTCGATAATCAACCACACAGGGATTGGCATCGACCCAGAGCGCCCGGCCAGCGTCGGGAAGCCGGCCCTGGCCCGCATTGCGGCCTCCAACCAGACCGAGGCCAACGAGGACCGGCTGGCGGAGCTGGAGACCCGGCTTTCCCCGTGGCCGGACTTGGAGGGGAGGTCAACCATCCCTGCGGCGGGAATCCGCTCCTGCATTGAGACGGCGGCCCGCAAGCTGATGAAACGAAGGGCATGACGACTGGCATGGACGGCAAGTATGCTCTGGCAGTGAAGGCTGGCAAGGGGATGGGCGCCAGACCCGGTTGACATACTGGGCCCTCGATTTACAATATCGCCGTCGCCCGCAGGAATTGCTTCGCGAGGATGGCGGGCGCCCCGCCCCTTGACCTCTCTGGGAGGGATGGCTTGGCCCTGGGTTCTTCTCCATGGCCTGGGGCCTTGAGGATGCCGATGATCCTGACCCACAGATTCCCCATACGAAACTCTCCCGAACTCTCGCGCCGCATCGGATATCTGGCGTCGCAACAGCGCAGGGCCTACAACCAGGCCGTTGAATGGCTGAACCGGGAGCCGGACTTGCAACGGCTCAAGACCGGCGGCGTTCCCCATCACCGGACCCTCAACGGCCGCTTGACGCAACTCAGGGAGGCCGATCCATCGTGGCGAGGGGCGCCGCGACGCATTCACGATGCCGGTGTCCGGGCGGCCGTCCTGGCACAGCGCAAATTCCGCATCAACAACCAGCGCCGGTGGAACGAGATCGCGGACCTGGAAGACCGGCGGCACGATTGGGCGGCGAATCCACCGGCGAATCCTCAGCAGCTATATCGGCTTGAACGCGAGGAAGCGCGGTTGGCCCGGCTGACGCGCACTCACCGCCGGACATTGGCGTTCCGCACCCGCAAGCATGGGACGAAGACGCTCGACATTGACAACAACCAGATGGTCAGCGCCACCCCGGACCGGATGTCGGTCTGGATAGGCAGTTCCCGGGGTGGGGGCTTCCGTGTCCCGCTGCGGCGGCCAATACCGGCGGGCGCTGAACTCCGCTCCCTGCAACTGGTGGAGCTCCAGCGCAACCGCAGCGACACGGCCAACCGCTCGCTCGAAGACGTCGGTTACGAGGCTTATTTGTCGCTCGAATGGCCGGACCTCGAGCCTGTGCCGGATCCCGAATCTCCGGCGGAGGTCGTGGGCGTCGATACGTCGGAGCGGCCCGCTTGGACGGACAGCCGGGGCGGGATCTGGCGCAACGACGGGCCGCGTTCCTGCCAGTGCCGGGAGCCCCACCGGACGCGCTGTCCCTATGGCCTTCCGGTTAAGCTCCAACGCCGCGCCAGGGCCAAGCTGGGAGGACGGCTCAGACGGCGGGCATCCCTCAGACGGCGGAAGCTCGAACGGCAACGGCGCGAGATGGTGCGGAAGCGGTCGGCCGACCGCGACCGGGTCTGGAATCAACAGGCCCGCGCGCTCCTCGCCAGCAGCCCGCCGGTCCGGTTGCTTGCCGTTCAGGGTTTCCGACCCAGCCGGGTTTCCCGTCGCGGCACTCTGGCGGCTCCGGGTCGTGGCGTCACGCGACAGGCCCAGCGCAACCGGGCCTTGACGGAAGCCGCGACGGCCACGGCGGTCGCTACCCTCCAGCATCAAGCCAGGCGGCACGGCGTCCCGGTCACCGTCGTCTGGGCACGGACGCGGGACGTGTGCGGAACCTGTGGGCGTCAGGACCCAGAGTCGCGCAAGAACCAAGCGCGGTTCACATGCCAGGGTTGCGGTTGGGACGGCGATCCCGGCCAAAACGCCGCCCTGGTGTTGGCAAGCCGGGCCCACCGGCAGTGGGTGGGCTCGCGGGCGAACTCAGGTTCGCCGGAAGGGCGGGAGGCAGACCCGTCCGGCTGTCGCTCCGGCGACGGCGAGACGTGTTCAACCCCGGATGCGGTGAGACGAGGAACCGGCCCCACGGGACCGGCTACAGGGTCCGCAGCTATGGGGCGGTCAAGCACCGAGGCGTCGAAGCTGCACCCCGGCTAATCCGCGATCCGTCCGGACGGCATGGGGGCTGTCTTCTTCAGTAACAGTAAAGGGAATTTATCCAATTTAGCCGGAGGCCAGACTTGGTACTGTTCTCGCCCTGACGGACGCAGGGGGAATTCCCGCCCCTGTCCCAGTCCCGAGGGCCCGGTTCCTCACATTCACCGCCGCGTTATGGTCGCGGTGCGCAACCATCCCACAGACCCCGCAGGATGGGTCCGGTGCTCGCCCTGCGGGGTCACGCTCCCGCACTCCGAACATTCGCGACTGGTATACCGGGGGTTCACCTCCACGAACTCGCGCCCGGCCCATGCTGCCTGGTACGCAAGCTGGTTTCGCAGGAGGCCCCAGGGCTGGTTCAGCATCTCGCGGTTCAAGCCGCTCTTGGCGGCAACGTTCGTTCCCGGTTCCTCAACGGTCCCCCGCGCCGTCCGGGTCATGTTGGGGACCGCCAGCTTCTCCACAGCGGTCGCAGCCGCCTCGGGGACGGCATTGTGGGGACGCTGTCCCCGGTTTCCGTGGGCCAGTGCGGCGGGACCGTTCCTGCGGTAAGCGGCAAGAAGGCGCCTGGTGTGGCATTCGCTGACTCCCATGGTCTCGGCGGCCTGGGCGGCGGGAAGCTGGTATTCCAGAACGCAGTTGAGCACTTGGATCCCGGCCTGTTCCTGCTGATTCGACTTTGCATCCCTCATGGGGATGACACAGTCGCTGAACAGTTAGCAGGTGACCAAATCGTAGACCAACAAACCACCCCGGTTTACACGGTCAAAGTTGGTGATTAATGACAAAAACGGCCTTCCTGCGGAGAGAACGCTGGAACGCCGTGCAGCAGGCCAAGCTCAGAGGACTGTCGATCCGGGGTATGGCCAGGGAGTTGGAAATTCACCGCAACGCAGTCAGAAAATACAACGATGCCGGGAGTCCGCCGATGCGCCGGTCCCCGCTCGCTTCAACCGAGGCCGCTTCTGGTACCATCTCAGGGCCGGTGGGTGACATTCCTCCTGAACAGTTGAACGGACATTCCCCCTGAAAGACGACAGAGGACGGCGCAGGGTACGAGGTCCGAACCAGGAAGGCGGACGGCCGGGTTTTCGTGGTTGGAACGCTGTCGGGGGCGTCGTTTGAATGGCCGCCCGGAATGGCGCCGCCTTAGTTGTCCCAAAATTTCCGGCCCACCACCCAATACGTCACAACGGCCCCCACGCCCGCCGTCACCAACGCTTGGATGACGAAGGCGCTAACGCCGTTGTCGCTGTATTCGGTGACGACGCCGCACCCCATCATGGACACCACCGCGTTCAAGACCCCGCAGAGCGCGCCCCGGCCCGCACCATTCCGGCCGGGAACACCGATGGCACCCGCGAAGACGCACGCGACGAAAGGAACGACGATGTACAGGACAAGGCCCGCGATGAGCACGGGGCCGAGGTTGATGTATTGAGCCGCGACAGCCGCCATCAGTCGTCCTTGGTTGCTCCAGATTTGTTGCTGCGCCAACACAGGGCCGCCGCCGCCGCGATGGTCAACAGTGGCCAAATCGCGGACGGCACCAATTCGCGTCCCGGGAACGGCACGAACGCGACCGGCAGGGTTGCCAGCCCGGCGGCAGCCAGCCCCCACGGCAACCCGCGCCAGACCGTAAGCCGCTTCATGTAACGCCCGCAGAGGCCGCCGGTGACGAGCCCCCAAAGAACTTGTCCGGCAAAGGCGGTTACGAGCCCCTCCGCGATCCCCGGCAACGAAAGGTCCGCCAGATCGACCGTGGGGCTTCGCGACTCGCGGCGGCGGAAGGTGTCGCGGTCCACCGCGCAAGACTGGGCCTCGCGCAGCATGGGCCGAAGCTCGGCCTCGGCCTGGATCAGCTGGCGCTCCCGGGTCGCCCAATCGTCGGCGTCCGGCATGTCGCGTATCAGTTGCCAAGCCTCATCCTGGAGTCTCTCGCCCCGAGATTCGGGCCAGCACCACCGGGCCGTCTTGTCGATTTCTTCCCAAAGATCATCAACCACGTCGTCAAGCCTGCGGGCTTCGTCCCGGGCGCGGGATTCCCTCGGCGTGAGTGTTGGAACGAATTCAGGCGGCGGCGGGGCAACCTCGGGAGTCGGCGCGGGTCCAAGGGTTGGTGTTGGCGTGGGTGATGAACAGCCCACCAACAGCAGCAACGCCAGGACCAGACAAACTCTCAACATCCCTCAATCATACGGCAAAGAGCGGAGGGGTTCGCAACAAAACATTGGCTCGGCATAAATCGCAGCAGCAACAGCGCAACCGTGGCAGACGTGCCCCCGAGCGCCAACCCAATGGAAGGGCTGGCCTGACGCGCCGTGACAAGCCACTTGTCGGCCACCCGAGAATACCGAGCTCCAACGTGATTGAAGCCACGCACGCGAGTACAAGCCAGAAGAAAAGGGTTCCCGATTCCGACGTCATTACGATCTCCCTGCGTGGGAGTCAAGGGACTCTGTGCCGGGGTTGGAAGCGCTGTAAACCCGAGAGTTACGGACTCGATTGGTTGCGGCCCAGCCCGGTCCGCGCCGCACCCGCTTCTACCGTGCCCGGCCCCTCCCCGGGTGCAACAGGGGCAACCCTGCCCCTGTCTGGCGGCGTATAATCCTTCCGGCAAAGCAGCGGTGCATGTCTGTAACTGGCCGCCATCCGGAGGCGTATCATCGACGACATAGTCCGTTTGACCGTGGCGGCGGTAGGTTCGGGCGTTGCCGCCGCCCTTCTTTATCTCACTTATTGGATCGCGCAGAACCACTTCGCCGACGCGAACCCGGCCCAAGTCCTTCTCTTCATGGGCCTCTTGGTGGTCGGAAGCGTGGCGGTGCTGTTCGGGGTGGTGATCTGCGGGCCGTGAAGGTTGGGTTCGTGGACAAGCGGTACGCGGGAGGTTGTGGCATTGGATGGGATGTCCTGCCAACACCTGGTTTCTTCGGTTGGCTGGAGCTTGAACCAAGAGTCCCTTCTGAATCATTAGTCAGAAGCTGAATCAAGAGTATGGTTCAAGTTGGGGTTTTGGCGCAAAGCCGCTCTCCCCACTAGACCCGCTGCCTGGTAGGGCCATGCCGCTACTCCGCCCTCCGGCGCTGGTTGGCAGCATGGCCTCGATTCCAGGGGGCACCGGCCAGGCCAGCCGCATGATGTGCCATACCTCCCCACCAGTGGGAACCGCCCCCTGGCACCATTCCATCACCCGGTCAACGTCGATGCTGAGGCCATCGGCGAACTCTTCCCACGACAGACCGGAGAGTCCAATAAACCGCTCCAGCCGCTCGCCGAAGTCTTCTGGGAAGGGCTCCGCATAATAGTCCTCTCGCCGTTTGCGCGCGCCCAGGGTTCTACTTCCTTTGCTGTGGATCACTATCGCGGGTCCGCCTTCGCCAGCTCGGCTAACCCCTCGGGTACCCGAACTGCAACATCGTTCTGCCGTCAAGCCATCAAAGTACATTCTGGTATGCCACTCAAGCCGGCCCGGAGCGCCGGCGGCCCTGCTGCGTGGCAGGCGCTGCTTTGAGCATTTCCCCGGAGAGCGACCAGAATCCCAGGTCTGCCGTTCCTGATGGGATTGTGAGTTCGGCCAACAGAGTGTGGGGCGGGTTTGATACCCGCCCCACTGACTTCCGGTCCCTCGCCTGATTTGCGCCGCAGCCTGGGCAGCGCCGCGGTGTCAGAATCCTCCGCCGGGTTGTTGACCACAACCGCTGCCTGGACGCTCCCCGAAAGGCTTACTGTCTCGTCCGGCTCGTTCCTGCCCTTGGTTGGCTCGGGTTCCGGTCCTGCGGTTACTCCGGTTGAGCCGCGACGATGACCGGCGAGACGGCGTAGTGGGGATACGATCCGGTGGCGGCATTGGCGGTGGGCGACGACCGGGCCAACCTGGCGTTCATGCGTCTTTCGACTCCCTCTGCTCCCTCTGCCTTTGGATCAACTCCCATTCTTCGGGGGCGAGTGCATCGCGGGGATACGTGTCTACGAACTCGTCCAGGACCTCGATGGCCCGGCGGTTTTCGCCGAGGGCCAGACGGGTCTCCACCCTGCGGTAGTAGGATTCCACGTCCCAGGGGTCGGACTCGTTGGCGTGGTCGAAGGCCTGCGCCGCCTCCCCAAGGTTTCCACGGCCAAGGAGAGCGATACCCATCGAGTGGCGCACTGTGGGGTCCAGGCTAACGGAAATTTTGAGCGCTTCGTAATCCTGCATCGCCTGGTCGAAGTCGCCCAGGACGCGGTACACCACCGCCCTCTTGAGCCGGGCATCGGTGTCCAGGGGGTCGGCCGCAATGTCCGCCGTCAGGCGTTCAACCGCCTGCCGGCAGTGCTCGTGAACCTCGGTCAACCCGGGTTCGTCCATGTGATTGTCGTCCCTCTTCATGTCTTTCCTCCGCTTCATGTGTGCTTTTCCAGTGCTGCCCTGCCCCCACCTCCGGTCATGGCGGTTGGGCTGTGGCGTGATGGTGTTGCTTTCCGGTGGTCCTGTCAGGCTCCGTCGCCCTTCGCCAGGTTGACCGCGACCTGCCGGTCGTTTTCGACGAAGGGGTTGCCGGGGTCCAGCCTGGCCACCTGGTCGAGGTCTTCGATTGCCTTCACGTACTGGCCCAGTTCGACGCAGGCCATCGCCCTTTCGTGATAGGGTGCGGCGTCATCCGGGTCAAGCTCGATGGCTCGGTCGAAGTCGCGGAGTGCCGCATCGTGGCGGCCCAGCTTGGCCAATCCCATTCCCCGGTACAGGTGGGCCCTGGGTCGGCCGGGAACCAGGGCGATCAGCCGGTCGTAGTCCTGGACCGCCCGCGCATACTCGCCTAGTTTGAGGTAGACCAGCGCACGCCGGTGCAGGGAGTTGACGTGGTTCGGGTCCAGGGTCAGAGACCTCCCCCAGTCCTCCAGAGCCAGGGAGGTTTCACCCATGTTGCCGTAGGCAATGGCTCTCCCGTAGTAAGGCCCGGGCTTGTCCGGGAGCAGTTCGATGGCCCGGTTGTAGTCCCTGACTGCCGCCCGGTACTCCCCCCGGCGCAGCCACGCAATCCCCCTGGCGATGAGTGCGTTGCCGTTGTCCGGTTCCATCGCAAGGATGGCGCCGAAGTCGTCAATGGCCCGGTCGTTGCAGTCTAGGCTCAGGTGGGACTCCGCGCGCTCAAACAGGACCTTGACGTTGGTGGGGTCGAGCTCCATGACCCTGGTGTAGTCCGAGACTGCCAGGTCGTGCCGTCCCAGGGCGGCGTGGGCCAGTCCCCTGGCCGTAAGGGTCTCGGGGTTGCCTGGGTCCAGGCTGAGGGAGCTGTCCAGGTCCTTGAGCGAGTCGTCGTGCCTTCCCAGGTAGCCCAGGGCGACTCCTCTCCCGCGAAGGGCGTGGGCGTTGTCCGGGTCCAGGCCCAGGACAGCATCGAAATCCAGGTGCGCGCCTTCGTACTCCTTCAGGCGCAACTTGGCGATTCCCCGGTTGCAGCGCGAGATGTTGCCGAGGGGTTCCAGCCGGAGAGCGGCGTCGAATTCTTCGACGGCAAGGGCAAGTTCCCCCAGGTTTAGGTAGGCCAGACCCCGCCTGTCGTAGGGGGCGGGCCAATCGGGATCCAGGTCAATGGCTCGTCCGAGGCTCTCCACCGCACGTTGCGGGTCGCCCAGTTCGACGTAGGCGCAACCCTTGTTGAAGTGAGCCTTGGGGTCGCCGGAGTCCAGCCCGATGGCGGCGTCAAAGTCGGCTATTGCTCCGGCCGGGTCTCCCAACGCAGCGATGGACGCACCCCGGTTGCAATACATTTCGGCGCTGTGCGGGTCCAGGCTGATGGCGATGTTGTAGTCCTCCACCGCCCGGCGATGCTCTCCCAATTCGGCAAGAGCCACGGCGCGGCGGTGGCGGGCCTTGGCGTTGCCCGGCTCCTGGTCGATCACTCTGTCGAAGTCCTCTGCCGCCCGGCGGTCGTCGCCCAGCTTGACGTGGAGCATCCCTCTGGCGGTCCGGGAGGGAGCGTCCTCCGGGTCGGACTCGATGGCCGCGTCCAGGTATCTCAGGAAGCTCAAGAGCTCATCGAGGCTCAGCCGGTTCATCAGGTCACTCCAGTTGTCGGGGTCCTTCCACGGTTCCCGCTCGTTATCTTCCTCGTATTCCTCTTTCAAGACCTGCCTCCTTGGTGCTGAAAATCGAGTCCATACTTGGGGGTGTGGCTCACTGGTGACGGCTGCCGGCTCCCAATCTCAGGGGACGGACCGGGCCGATGCCACCTGCCCTAATGGTACATATGTTCTGCAACTGACGCCAGCCCTGACTGTCAGTAATCTTCTTCGAGGCGGTGTTGAAACTGGAATCGCAAGCTTTAGGGGGACGCCAAAACGGAGAGCGTCCCCCTTCTCTGAAACCGAGTAGCTGAAGCTATGACCTGCCGTTACCGGAAACCTCCAACTTAACCTCCCACGAGTACCTCAATTTTTGGTGTCGGTACGACAATTGAGAACCTGAAATTCGGGTACAACGCGACGGCCTCCGCCCCCGATGCACCGCATAACTGGTCCTTCCAGGCCCAGGGCAGGCCGGAACAGGATGAGCCGATGCCGGTGCCCCGGGGCAAGGTGGTTGGAGGGACCAGCGCGATCAATGGGCAGGTGATCCTGCGGGGCGTCCCGGAAGACTACGATTCGTGGGCGGCGCTGGGCAACGACGAGTGGGGATACGTTGAGATGCTGCCCTACTTCCGCAAGCTGGAGTCGGATATGGATATCCGGGACGACTTCCACGGGACGGAGGGGCCGATCCCAGTGCGGCGGTTCACCCAAGGCGACTGGCTGCCCTTCCAGACGGCTTTCCACCGGGCTGCCCGGGATGCGGGCTATCCCGAGGACCCGGATATGAACCACCCAGAGTCCGGCGGAGTGGGGCCAATCCCGATGAACAACCCCAACGGCATCCGCATGAGCACCGGGTTGACGTACATCAACCCCAACCGTCACCGGCTGAACCTGACGGTGCGGGGAAACGTGCTGGTCCGCCGAATCCTGTTCGACGGGAACCGGGCGACGAGGGTAGAGGTGGAAAGCGGCGGCGAGGTCTTCCAGGTGGAGGCGGAGCAGATCGTCCTCAGCGGAGGAGCAATCGCGTCCCCCCAGATACTTATGCTCTCGGGGGTAGGGCCGGCGGAGCACCTGCGAGGGCTGGGGATTCCGGTGGTGAGGGACCTTCCGGGAGTGGGGCAGAACTTCCGGGACCATCCGATGGCGCCGGTGCGGATGCGGGTGCGGGACGATTTTCCCCAGGATGCGGAAGCGCCCCGAATCCAGGCCGGGCTGCGCTACACGGCATCCGGTTCCGAGCTGCGGAACGATATGCAGATTATGCCGTCTTCCTTCTCCTTCCCGCTGGGGGGAGACCCGATGGAAGGCGAGGGGGTGCGGTTCTCGTGCATCCTGGAGCTGGCGGCGGGGAAAGGGTCGGTGACGCTGGCGTCGGCGGACCCCAACGACCAGCCGAACCTGTACTACGGCTTCTTGGAGGAGGACGCGGACCGGGAGCGGCTGCGGGAGGCGGTGAGAATCTGCTTCGGCCTGCTGGAGCACGAAGCGTTCCGGGAAATTGTGGACTCTCCGCTGACGCCGACCGCGGAGGAAGCGGCGACGGACGAGGCGCTGGACGCCTGGCTGAACCGGAACGTGACGACCTCGCAGCACCAGGCCGGCACTTGCAAGATGGGGCCTGATTCCGATCCAATGGCGGTGGTGGACCAGTACTGCCGGGTGCGGGGGATTGAGGGACTGCGGGTGGCGGATACATCGGTGATGCCGGACGTGGTGAGGGCGAACACGAACACGACCGCCATAGCCATTGGGGAACGGGTGGCGGACTGGATACGGGAGGGGAAGCCCGACTGAGGCCAAGTGCGGAATGGCCGGGCGATAATCGAGCGGGAGCTGTCAGAGCGGCTCCCGCAGCTTTTTCCGGTTTGCGGGAATTTTCGGGAAACGATTAAACTGGCGGGGAAGGGTTCCTGGCCAGAAAAACGGGGTCAGGCAAAAACGGGGTCAGCCAAAAACGGGCGGCAGGACCGCCGAATGGGAGACGCAAGCATGGTCCGTTACAACAAGGTTATCGAACTCCTGGAACAAGGCAAACCGGTGTTCTGCTCGGGAATGGTGTGGAACGGAAGCCTGGAGGACCTGGCCTTCGTCGCCGATTCCGACTACGACATGACCATCATCGAGATGGAGCACCAGGACTTCAACTTCGACAAGCTGAGGATGTCGCTCCAGTTCCTGCTGTCACGGAAGCGGATAGCGGGGAGCGGGTCGCTGCAGGCCGATCCGGCTCCTTTCGTGAGGGTGCCGCCCAACGTGAGGGAGCGGAACCAATGGGTCCTGAAACAGGCGCTGGACACGGGGGTATACGGCCTGGTGCTGCCCCACCTGAACACGGTGGAGGATGCCCAGGCGGCGGTGGTCGCAGCGCGCTATCCGCAGGTGCCGGGGGCGGCGGACTTCGAACCGGAGGGAGAGAGGGGCTGGTGGTACCGGATAGCCCCTCGGTACTGGGGACTGACGCCGTCGGAGTACTACGACGCCGCGGACCTGTGGCCGCTGGACCCGGACGGCAACATGCTCCTGATGGGCATCATTGAAGAGCCGCACGGGGTGGAAAACCTGAAGGACATTTTGCGGGAAGTGAAGGGGATCGGCGCCATCTGGGCGGGACCGGGGGATATGTCGGTGGCGATGGGCCACAAGGGGAACGCGGGCCATCCCGACGTCCAAGCCAACCTGCTGCGAATCCTGGAGACGTGCAAAGAGGCGGGTATTCCGTGCGCAACCGGCTGCACGGCGGCAGAGGTTCCGATGCGGCTGGAGCAGGGTTTCAGCATCATAATCACCGCGCCGGAGACAAGCACCCGGGGGTTGGAAGAAGGACGGCGTTTGGCCGGGCGATGATGGACTGGGGCCAGCCCGGGCCGTAGTTGACCGGCAGGACACGGGACTTCCGAAGGGAAGAACAACGGGCCGGCTCGATTGAGCCAGCCCGTTTCGCGTTCGGGGTGCAGTCCCGCGCCGGGACTTACTTGAAAACGGCGAGGCACTTGTTGGAATTGAAGATGTAGGTCTCGTACCAGTCGACGATCTCCGGCTTGCGTTCCAGCTCCGACATGGCTCCGGCAAGGCACATCCAGTTGAGGAGTTCCTGCTGTCCGGCGTCCTCGATCTGGGGAGTGGTCAGGCGTCGCCAGGCGTCGTAGTCTCCCGCCGCCAGCTCCTCGAAGCGGGCGCGGTCGGACTCGATGTCGGGCCACAGCCAGTAGTTCTTCTCCGTCAGGAAGGCGTGGGACCAACTGGAGGAGCCGATGAGGGCCACCCGCCAGGGGCTTTCCCTGAGAACCCGGGCGGTGGCAGCTCCCACCTCCATGCACCGCTTAGGGGACGGACCCGGGGGATCGGGCTCGCTGGAGTACTCGGTGGAGCCGCCCCGGTTGCGAATGACCCGGCTGCCGTAGCAGTTGACCAGGAAGGGCACCACCGGATAGTTGAGTCCGGTGCGGTCGTAGTCCAGGAACAGCAGGGTGTTGAGGATGGCATGGCCAAGGCCAGGCTGGTGGAGGGGCTGGTAGGCGTAGGCCATATCCACGCCGTTGTCGATTAGGCCGGACGCCAGGGCGCGGGCGCCATCCTTGTGGCCGGGGTAGACGAAGTGCTTGTCACCGGGTTCGTTCCAGACGTTGGCCCTGGTGGCGCCGTCTTTGCCGGCGAAGGGCTGGCAGTCCATCTCGTCATAGGCCAGCACGCAGAAGGGAGGGATGATGTCCTCCCTGAAGTTCTCGTACTGGTCGTCGCCCCAGATGACGATGAAGTCCGGCCCGAAGGCGTCCAGCTCGGCCCGCAGCTTGCGGAAGCCGGCGACCATCCGCTCGCGGAGAACCCTGGAGGAGGCCAGGCCCTCGTCTTCGCCGAACTCTATGCGCATGGGCTCGGGCCAGTTGGACGGGTTCTTCATTTCGGGCGGAACCCGGTCGTTGTTCTTGAGGGTACGCTTCAGGGCCAATTCTCCGTCGCCGTCGGGGCGGGCGAGGGTGGGTGCGTGAGTCAGTCCGATGCCCAGGATTTCTGCCATAGCTGTCCTCCATCCGGTGTTGCGGGAATGTCCAGCACGGCGTCTCCTGCCAGGATGGCCGCCGCGCGATTTGAACCGTTGTACCCAACCTCCCCGGGGATGTCAAGGACTGCAAACCGCTTCCGCCGGGCCAATGTCCCTGCGCCTTCCGACTTTCCGGGGAAGGGCGCTAAATGAAACCATGTCCCATTTTGGCTGCGTAATATAATTGCGGCGATAGTGAGCACGAGGAACCCGTTTCGCCGACTATCCATCGGGGAATTCACCACCAGGAGCACATTCCATGACTGAACAAAACGATGCTTCCCAGACTTACACGATGGGGTACAGCGAGGAGTTTCGGCAATTGCTGAACCGCCGTTCGCTGGAAACCCACGCCAGGCACCTGATTCCTCACCTCAAGCCGGGGATGAAGGTGCTGGACTTCGGCTGCGGACCGGGGACCCTGACGGTGGGGCTGGCCAGGACAGTCGAGCCGGGGGAGGTACACGGCATCGACATCGAGGAATCGCAGGTTGACCTGGCCCGCGCAGCCGCGGAGGCGGGAGGACATTCCAATGCTCACTTTCACGTGGGAGACGTTACCGACCTGCCCTTCGATGACAATTTCTTCGACGCCGCCCACTGCCACGCGGTCCTCATGCACGTGCCCGACACGGCGAAGACCCTGGCCGAGGTCAGGCGCGTCCTGAAGCCCGGAGGGGTCATTTCCAGCCGGGAGGTCATCGTTGGTTCGTGCTTCCTGGAGCCGGGACACGAGGATACCCTGGGAGCGTGGGAAACCTTCGCCCGGCTGCTGGCCGGCAATGGCGGGCACCCCCAGATGGGCAAAGAACTGAAGCAGGCGTTCCTGGACGCTGGGTTCACCGGCATCCAGACCACCGCGTCCTTCGATTCGTTTGGAGGGACCGACGACGTGGCGTTTCTCCACAGGTTCATCTGCGACTGGTTTTTCTCCCCCCAGGTTACCGCTGCTCTAACCACCTACGGACTGGCCACCGAGGAGAAACTCGCCGAGTGGCGGTCCGCCATCGACGACTGGAAAGACATGGCGGGCGCCTTCGGGGCCCTGGCCTTCGGAGAAGCCGTCGCCAGGAAGCCCTAATCCCCGGCCCGACCGGAGGTATCTTCGCCCTGGCGACGCGGGCTTTCGCCGCCGCGGTTGCGGTGGCAATCCGGCGGGATTGGTGATACGATACGGGCACTTTCAGTTGCGTCACGGGTTGGGGCGAATCGGCCAGGCACTTTGCTCGGCAAACACTATGCCCATCGCACCCCTTCAACTCCTTCCGCCGCTCGCCCTCCCCGTTTCAGGCGTCGGGGCGGGGTCCGGGTTGCCTTGGGCGTGACTTTTGGTTTCCGAGACCAGCCCAGAGAAACTCCCGCACTACGGCCGAATGGAAACATTTTATATCTGGACCATAGGCTGCCAGATGAACAAGGCGGACTCCGACCGGTTGGGGTCCGCCCTGGAGCAACTGGGCCTGCAGGAAGTGGAGAAGGCGGGAGACGCTGACGTTGTAGTCCTGAATTCCTGCGTCGTTCGACAGAGCGCCGAGGACAAGGTTGCCAACAACCTGTTCCAGATGCGCCCGGTGAAGAAGCAGCGGCCGGAACAGGTGCTCGCCTTGATGGGCTGCATGGTGGGGCCGAAAGCCGATGACCTGCAACGCCGGTTCCCCCACGTCGACCTGTTCATGCGTCCGCAACAGTACGAGCCCCTGCTGGAATTGGTGGGGGAACGGCTTTCCATGGACTGGGAAGGATGCGTGGGCTCCCTGGCCCCCCTCCACCCCGAGGTCACCTCCTACGTTCCCATCATCCACGGTTGCGACCTTATGTGCACGTTCTGCATCATCCCCTACCGCCGGGGCAGGCAGGTCAGCCGCCCGGTTGACGAGGTGGCGCGCGAAGTTTCCCTGCTTTCCGAGAGGGGCGTCAAGGAAGTCACCGTGCTGGGACAGACGGTTGACGCCTACGGCCACGACCTGGAGGACCGTCCGGACCTGGCCGACCTGCTGGCCCGGCTCAATGACATTGCGGGCCTGGAACGCATCCGGTTCCTGACTTCCCATCCCTCGTACATGAGCCAGCGAATAGTGCGGGCGGTGGCCGATCTGCCCAAGGTGTGCGAGCACATCAACCTGCCGGTGCAGGCCGGGGACGACGAAGTGCTCCAGAGGATGCGCCGTCCCTACACCAGCGAAGAATACAGGGACCTGGTCGGAACCATTCGCGAGACCATTCCCGGCGTGTCGATGAGCACCGACCTGATTGTCGGCTTCCCCGGTGAGACCGAAGACCAGTACCAACAATCCGTGTCCCTGCTGGAAGAGCTCCGCTTCGACAAAGTCCATTGCGCCGCCTACTCCACCCGGCCCGGCACCATCGCGGACCGTTCCATGCCCGACGACGTGCCCCAGGAGGAAAAGACCCGCCGCATGAAGGCAGTGGACGAACTCCAGGAGGGCATCGCATCGGAGATCAATGCCCGATACCTGGGGAATACGGTGGAAGTCCTGGTGGACGGGCGCAAGAGGGGAAAGTGGCAGGGCCGGACCCGCACCGACAAGCTGGTATTTTTCCCCGACGACGCTGACCGGCTGGGACAACTTGTAAATGTCCAGATCGAAAAAGCCGGTCCCTGGTCGCTGCAGGGAGTCCCCCTGTAACCCGGACCGGAAGGCCCGGTGCGCTGACCCGCCCGGGACCGTGAGGACAGAAGATGACGACAAGAGTCCGCAAACCCTTCGTCCCGATCACCGAGATCGAGCACGCGGCTTTCTGCAAACCCGCCGACGAGTTGCCCGCCAAGTCCTTGGCTGAAGAAATCGCGGTCAATGTCCGCTGGCAGAAGATTCCCCCGGAATACCTGAGATACAGCGCCGCCGAGCTGGACGAGCGCATTCACGATGCCCGGCAGAAGCTGGGCGGCACCGTCACCGTGCTGGGCCACCATTATCAAAGGGAAGAGATCATAAAGTACGCCGACTTCCAGGGCGACTCCTTCCTGCTTTCCCAGGAAGCCGCGTCCCGCCCGGAAGCTGAGTACATCGTATTCTGCGGGGTCCACTTCATGGCCGAGACAGCGTGCATCCTGTGCGCCCCCCACCAGAAGGTGATCCTCCCGAACATCACCGCCGGCTGCTCGATGGCGGACATGGCTCCCATGGAGGACGTGGAAGACGGCTGGGACGACCTGTGGGACGTGCTGGGAGACCACGGCGGGATCATTCCCGTCACCTACATGAACTCCATTGCCGGCATCAAGGCACTGTGCGGGCGCAACAACGGGGCCGTCTGCACCTCATCAAACGCGACCCGGGTCCTGGAATGGGCCTTTGAAAATGCCCAAAGGGTGCTTTTCCTGCCCGACCAGCACCTGGGCCGCAACACGGCCCTCAAGCTGGGGGTCCCCCTGGAAGAAATGGTGGTCTGGAATCCCTTCAAGCCCCTGGGCGGGAACACTCCGGAGCAGCTGATCAACGCCAGGATGGTCCTGTGGCAGGGACACTGTTCAGTCCACACCCGCTTCACCACCCAGCAGATTGCCGCGGCAAGGGAACGCTTCCCGGACGTGAACGTCCTGGTGCATCCGGAGTGTCCCATGGAGACGGTGCAGGCCGCCGACATGAACGGGTCCACCGAATTCATCCGAAAGACGATCAACGAGGCCCCAGCCGGAAGCGTCTGGGCTGTCGGAACCGAGATCAGCCTGGTCAACCGGCTGGCCATCCACAACCCGGACAAGACGGTTTTCTGCCTCGACCCGGTCAGCTGCCCATGCTCCACCATGTACCGCATCCACCCGGCTTATCTGCTGTGGGTGATGGAGAATCTGGTCGAAGGCAACGTGGTCAACGAAATTACGGTCCCCGAGGACATCAAGGAGCAGTCCACCATCGCCCTGGAGCGCATGTTGGAGCTCCGGTAGCGGACCAACGCCGGTTCAGCTTTCTTAGAACAACCAGAACCCCCGGCATGGAGCACACCCAGCCGGGGGGTTCGTCTATAATCCATCTTGCTTCTCCGCCGTTATTCAAGGAGGTTGGGCCGTGAGCCAGCTACCGCCCGAGGTTTACACCCTGATTGACGCCGCCCTTTCGGAGGACCAGACATTTAATGATCCAACCACGGGAACATTGATCCCGTCCGACATTCGGGCCGCCGGAGCCCTTCGGGCCAAGGCCACCGGGGTCGTGGCGGGCGTGGATGTGGCGAAATCCGTGTTTCACCGGGTGGACCCTTCGCTGGAAGTCGAGGTGCGGATGGCCGACGGCTCTCCGGTATCCCCCGGGGACGAAATCGCCCGGGTTGGGGGCAGCGCGGCCAGCATCCTCAAGGCCGAGCGGGTGGCCCTCAATTTCATGCAGCGGATGAGCGGCATCGCCAGCGACACCAATCGCTACGTGCAGGCCGTTGAGGGCTGCGCCGCCCGCATCGTGGACACCCGCAAGACCGCGCCGGGGCACCGCTACCTGGACAAGTACGCCGTGCGGATGGGCGGCGGCCATAACCACCGCCTCAACTTGGCCGACGGCATCCTCATCAAGGACAACCACATTGAAGCCCTGCGATCCAGGGAAATGGGCCTGGGAGAAGTGGTGCGGACGGCCATCGCCGGGGCGTCCCACACCATCCGGGTGGAGGTGGAGGTGGAAACCCTGGAACAGCTCAGGGAAGCCCTGGACGCCGGGGCTCACATCATCATGCTGGACAACATGCCGGTGGACACCATGCGGGAAGCCATGTCCATCGTTGACGGCCGGGCGGTGGTTGAAGCTTCGGGGGGAATTAACCTGGAGACCGTGCGCGAAGTGGCCGAGACCGGGGTGGACCTTATATCCATTGGAAGCCTGACCCACTCCACCAGCGCCCTGGACATCAGCCTGGACCTGGAATTCAGCTGACTATTCCCATTGGCGGGGAGCTCGTTGGCGGGGAGCCCTGAGCGGCCGGCATCCCGGAGTGTGCCCGTTCCTTGCGCCGGTCACGTCAATCGGAGTCGGCGCTTCTACCCCCTGGCGTCGAGGGCCATCGTAATCCGGTTCCAGCCCTCTACCCGGCGGTAGCTCATCCGGTCCACCATGTTCTTGACCAGGTGGATGCCCAACCCGCCGACGGATAACTCGTGTCCCGGACCGATGTCGGGCGCGGGGGGAGCGTCTTCCAAGGGGTTGAAGGCGGGCCCGTTGTCCCCAACCTCAATGGTCAGGCCGTCGGGCCCCAACGCCAACGCCACATCCATGCGGGGCGGCGCGTCGCTCGAAGCGCCACCGTGGATCATGGCGTTCAAGACCAATTCCTCCACGGCGAGGTTGGCGCGGAAAACCGTGTCCTGTCCCAGCCCCTTCTGTTCGGCCAGCCCATCCAAGGCCTCCGCGATGGCCTCCAGCACCTCCGACTGGTCGGCTGCGCCGTTGGCCTGGGGTTCGAACTCCAAGCGTACGTCCGAGGTCATTCGCTCACCGCTCTGAGGGCCTCCTCCCGGGTCTCGTGAATGTCCACGATCCGGTCGAACCCGCTGACGGTGAAGACGTCCCGCACGTTGGGGATCATCCGGCAAACCGCGACCGGAACTTTCCTGGCCTGAGCGTTGCGGACCAGCATGATAATGGCCCTGAGCCCGGAGCTGCTGATGTACGCCATCTCTTCGCAGTCCAGCACCACAGCCTCAACGCCGTCCCCCAGGACGGCATGGAGTTGCTCGGTGAACTGGGTAGCAACGAGACCTCCCTCCACCCTTCCGGAAATCCGGGCGATCACGGCACTGTTGTCCATCTCGGTGGTTATCTCCATGTTGTCCTCCAAGACTGGTGTCGGGGCGATTTTACCCCATCTGGGCCTTTCGTCACCATTCATATGAAGGGGAGAGGTTCTTATGGACGAATATAACCCTCCGCCGTGCCCCCGAAAGGCGGCGCTTGGCAGGGATGGGTGACGCCGGCACAACCCCGGCTGGACGGTCAATCTCTCGCCCCCTCTCCCTTTCCTTCCTTCGTCGTCCCTCCTAAGGCGCCAGGGGCTAAGCGGCACCGCCGGCTTCTGCCCATCCTCCGGCTGCGTTGAGGAAAACCGAGGCGAAGGCCCCGGGCGGGTCAGCTTTCCAGAAGTTCCCGCAGGGCCGCATCAACAAACGCCGTATCGGCCGGATTGTACCCCGGTCCGCCCGCCAGGTGCCCCCAGATGGATTCTATCGGCCGCAGTTCGGCGTTGGGCATCATACTGACCTCGGCCTCGTTGTCCTCGGGTGGGAAGTACAGGTCGGTGCGGCCCGGCATCACGATGGCTTTCGCAGTAATGGCTCCGAGGGCTTGGGCCAGGTCCCCATTGAAATCCTCGTTGGCGCTTATGTCGGCGTGCTGCCAGGTCCAGATCATGGCCAGCAGGTCGTTGGCATCCGCTCCCAGCCGGCGGCCCTCCCAGAAAGCCACCAGGTAGTCCTCCAGGGAAGAATAGCCGAGGCCCAGATACACCTCTTCCCGGTAAAATGCTTGGGATACCGCCCACCCGGCGTAAACGCGGCCCATGGCCCGCAGCCCCTTATAGGGCGGCTTCTCGTACCACCCGTTGGCCCAGGCATCATCGGCGGTCAGCGCGGCCTTCACACCCTCCAGGAACACAAAATTGTGCCTCGATGTCCGTGCCGACCCGCAGACGGGAGCGATGCGCTCCACCATCCCGGGATACAGGCTTCCCCACTGGAAGGCCTGCTGGGCTCCCATCGACCAGCCGACCACGAGGGCGACCCGCTCAATGCCGAACAGCTCGGTGACCAGGCGGCGCTGGCCGGCGACGTTGTCGTAAAGCGAGACCTGCGGAAAGCGGGCCCGGTCGTAGGGCATCGGCGTGTTGGAAGGCGACGATGACAGCCCGTTGCCCATCATGTTGGGCACTATGATGAAGTACCGCCCCGGGTCCAGGGCGTGGACCGGGCCGATGACCGCTTCGTTCTGGTAGTGCTGCCCGCCGAAGAAGGTGGGGAATACTATGGCGTTGTTCCTGGCGCGGTTGAGCCTTCCGTAGGTCTGGTAGGCCAGCTTTGCTCCCCGCAAAGTGGCGCCTGACTGGAGTCTGAGGTTACCGAGGTCGAAAATATCGTAGCCGGTCATGCCGGATCACACCTCATTCCAGAGCGTTGGGCCAGAGTGTTGGGTTGCGGTTGGATTCCGGCCGGGGTTCTTCGCGGACTCGCTTTCGCGACGTGGCTTGGCTAGACCGGGAGGCATTACGGAGATTGTACACGGTTAAGGCTGCGGAATCCTGGGGCGCGTGTTCCGCAGGTGCTGCCCGGTCAATCTCTTCGCATGGACCTGACTGGGAAACAACTCTGGATCCGGCAGCTTGTTTCCCGGCTTGCTCTTGGATTTCCCCGTCAATGGCAATCCCTGCTTTCCCGGGGTATGGGCAGACGGAGCAGGAGTGAACGTCCGTCCCAGTGACCAGGGCCTGGATTTACAAAAGGATTCACAAGTCAGACAATTAAGGCTACGGCAAGCGGGGTCAGATTCCCGGCCCGCAACCGGCTGATGGAGGGATGGCAGAGAGGACGATTGCGCCGGTCTTGAAAACCGGTATACCTACCCGGTATCGTGGGTTCGAATCCCACTCCCTCCGCTTAAACTACTCTTGAATCACCCTTGAATATCTCAAAACACTCCCAATCCAGTGTTCATACGAGTCTCAATTAACAGATTTACCGTCTTGTAAAGTCCATCTGAATCCGGCACAATCCGTTTGTTTTAGGTATAACGGAGGGTGACATTTCCCCTGACCGTCTGCTCGGACATTTATGCTGGCCATTCATCCCGGGTGGTACAGTTTTGCTCCGCCACCATGGCCCACTTTCCCGCCGCCGTCGAAGGCCCCCCTGACCGTTTCCTCGGGGCGGAAGGAACCCGCTCCCCGGAGTGTGGGCGGGTTTCCTACTATTCCCCTGGCCGTATCGGCGTCCATCCAGCCCATGTACAGGGAGATGGAGCCAGCGATGAGGCAGCACCACCCGACAGAACCGTTGGCCATGAAAAGCTGCTCCACGACCCGGAAGGCGGCCAGAGGATCGGTCTCAGGACCCCCCAGGGACTTCGGCACGTAAATACGGAACAGTCCGGTGTCGTCCATAGCCGAGACCAGGTCCGGCGGCAGGCGCTGGGTTTCCTCGATCTCTTCCCGTGCCGCAACTATTTGTGGCCGCAACGCTCTTGCCGCGGCCACCAGGTCACGCTTGGATCGGGGCGTCATTTATACGTCCATACGCCCTCACGCTCTCCCAGAAGGGAGAGGGAAATTCAAGGATCGGCCCTCCCCGTTCTGGAGCGGGCCGTAGATTGACGCCTAGGCCGACGTGCAGGCGATGGCTTTGACGTTGACGGCCATCTCCGGGAGGTCGTGGGCCTGCCAGGTGGCGCCGCCGTCGTGAGTGCCAAAGACCTGGCCCTTGCGGGTGCAGAAGTACACCTGCTCCGGGGAACGGTCGTTGACGGCGATTCCGAAGGTGGTGCTCAACGGCTGGATGCCCTGGTCGAACCGGCTCCAGGAGTCACCGGCGTCGGTGGAACGCAGGATGCCGCCCTCCTCGCTGCCGAAGTTCAGGCCGACGCAGGCGTAGAGAGTGCTGGGGTCATTGGGTGCCACCTCTACGCCACGGGAGTAGCGGATATCGGAGAAGCTCTCGAAATGGAGGTTGTCCCAACTCTGGCCCCGGTCGCGGGTGCGCCAGACGCCGGTGCGGTTGGAGATGAACACAGACTCGTTGACGCCCACGGTCACGCCGTGGAGGTCCAACAGGTCAACGTCGCCTTCGAACCCGCTGTTGACGATGGTCCAGGTCTGGCCGCCGTCGGAGCTGTGAGCCGCGCCGCCGACTTCCAGCGCCGCGTACATCTGGTTGGTATCAGCCGCCTCGATGCCGATGCCGAGGATGCGGGTGGCGAAGGCCATCTGCACCGCGTCGGGGTTGGAGACGGTGGACAGGTACTCCCAGTTTTCGCCTCCGTCGGTGCTCTTGAACACCTCGGCTCCCTCGGTGCCCAGGAACATGATGCTGGAATCGTGGGGATGGAACTTGATGGACCACACGATGCGGCCCTCGGTCATGTTCATGCGCTCGAAGCTGTCGCCGCCGTCATTGGAGCGGTAGACCCCGCGCTGGGTGCCAACGAAGACGGTGCTGGAGTCGTTGGGATGCACCGCAATGGCGCGCACCTGCGGGGAGGGCGGCATACCCTTGGCCAGCTTCTCCCAACGGGAATCCCCCGCCTCCTTGCGATACAGCCCATCCGCCTCGGCGCCGACGTAGATCAAAGTCCTGCCTGCCATAATGCTCTCCTCCATATCCGTCATTCTGCCTTGTAATGGCCCAATTTCAGCAGACATGCAGGTCACTGTCAATTACGGGCTTCCGGCCTCAATGGTCCGTCTCCTCCTCTTCCTTGAGAGAGGATCAAGGATCTGTTGACATTCAGATGTCGATTGTCTGTTCGCCGTTCGATGCGAGTGACCTGACCCCCAGAAATCGATCCAGAATCGATGTCGATGTCCAGCAAAAAGGTCCGGTTAAGTGCTCAGGGAAAATGTCCATTAGTCCTGTCCTGAGTGGATAGGTAAGCGGCCCGTCTGGCAGTCCGGTTGACGGGCGGAGCCGGCAGTTCCACGTACTTCCTGACCGTGTTTCGGGAAATACCCAGGTCCCTGGCGATGCCCCGTAGGGAGACACCCTGAAGCCTGGCGTGGTGAACGGCTTTCCAAAGGGCCTGCTTGCGCGGGGTAGCCTCCCGGGGCGGTGGAGCATCGGGCCTGGGGGGTTCAGCGTCCTCCTGGCGCTGGGGGACAGCAGCTTCCAGGGTGGCCAGGCGCTGGAGTTGCAATCTGGTGAGGCCGTGCCGTGCCAGGTTCCTGACCACCTGGGCCATCTCCGGGGTGGGCGCCAGCGCGCCGTTGGAAGCTCTCAAGGCGCCGGGCCTGGGCGGAGCTTCCCGATGGGCGATCACTTCCCCATTGTGCTGGACCATGAGCTGGCCATTGCTTTGCTCCAGGACCTCCACCTTGGTCCCGGCATAGCTGGGCCGTTCCTCACTGGGAAGCAACTGGAGGGTACGCCACTGGAACTTGACGGTGTTGTCCCTGGCCACCTGGCGGGTGTGCTTGAAGCAGAGGATCCGTTCCAGGGACAGGGATGAGTCCAAGGAGCGGTAGGCTACCTGGGCCTGCTGGGCCGGGACGCGGAACTGCTGGTTGAACCGGGGCAGAAAGTCCTGCAGCACGGCGTTGGCCTGGTCGATGGTGGCGACGCCAGCCAGCCTTAGCTCGCTGACCAGCCGGTCCTGGAAGGTGCCCGCCATACGCTCTACCCGGCCCTTGGCCTGGGGAGAACGGGCGAAGACCTGCTCAATGCCCAGTTCCTGCATGGCTCGGCTGAAGTGGGTGGCTTCCACCGGCGGCTGGATATGGCGGGGCTTTCCGGCAAACTTGAAGACCCCGTGCCGGTCGCCATAGAGGGCCAGGGGGAGCCCATAGCGACGGATGACCCCTTCCATCAGTTGGAAGTAGCCCCGGGTGTCCTCCCCAGGCTGGAAGACGGCGTTGGCGACCGTGCCGGTGGCATCATCCACGGCCAGCAGCAGAACGAACCGGGGTCCCCGCTCCTCCAGCCAGGCATGGTGGCTGCCGTCGATCTGCAGGAGCATGCCCTCCTGGGGCATCCGCTCACGCCGTACCCGATGTTTGGGTGGACGGTGCCGTCTGGCGCTGGGCAGGCCGTGGCGGTTGAGGAGGCGGCTTACCGTCTGGCGGCTCAGGTGAATGTCCTCTCGTTCCGCCAGCACCTCGGCCAGGTGGCTGTGGTTGAAGCCGGCGTATTTCTCGCTGGCCAGGATGACCACGGCGGAGGCGACCTCTTCGGGAATGGTGTTGCGGGGCTGGCGGCCTCGGTTGCCGTGGACCAGTGCGGCGGCCCCGTCCCTCCGGTAGGCCGCCAGGACTCGCCGGAGCTGGCGTTCACTGATCCCCAGAAGTTCGACCGCCTGAGATCTGGGTAGTTGATATTCCATCACGCTGTTGAGTACCTGGAGTCTGGCTTGCTCTCTCTGGTTCAATGTCACGTCCTTCATAGGCGGACATTTTCCCTGAGCAGTTCAAGCGGACACTATCGTAGAGCATTGACACAATCGATGTTAGGATTTTGGACACAACGGGGGATGAGAAATGCCAAGGAGGAAACACACGGCCGAGGAAATCATCAACAAGCTCAGGGAGGCGGAGGTGATCATCGCCTCGGGCAGTACCGTTGTGGAGGCCGTCCGTCGCATTGGGGTCTCGGAACAGACCTTCTACCGCTGGCGGAGCGAGTACGGTGGCCTTCGCGTCGACCAGGCCCGGCGCCTGAAGCAGCTGGAGACCGAAAACAGCCGGCTCAAGCGGGCGGTGGCCGAACTGACTCTGGACAACCAGATTCTCAAGGAAGCCGCGGAGGGAAACTTCGGAGCCCCCACCGTCGCCGCCTTTGCGTCCAACACGTCCGGTCAGTGCTGGGAATATCAGAGCGGCGGGCCTGCAAGGTGCTGGAGCAGCTCCGCTCCACCCTGGCCACGAGCCTGAATGCCAGGCTCGATGTGGGCGGGGACACGGTGAACGGCTAGCCGGGCTCCAGGGCTACGCTGGCCACGCTTAGATCCTTAAGTTCGATCCCTTTCCGTTGATCCCTGTTCGGCACTGGCGCTTGCGAAAATGGAACCCTGGTCTCGTATTGAACTCCATCCGTTCCAAACCCGTACCTTCTCCAGTCTCGAAAAGCACAGAATTCTACGGTCCCTGGTCGGGGACCGGTCCCTTGGGACCCTGCCCACGGTTCCGTAGACGCTCCTCTTCCTCAGGGGGCCGGACGTTTCGGAACATGAAATAGAGAGAAAGATCGTAGCCAATCTTCAGAAGGGCCGAACCCACCAGTGGAGTCCAGGCGGCGGTGACGTTCCAGATTGCCGTGGTCACCGTGGGACCAATGGCCCCCGCAGCGCTGCGGCTCACCATGTTCATGCTGACCATGGCCACCCGTTCTTCGGGGTTGATCACCGCCATGGTGTAGGAGTCCCTGGTGGGAACGTCCATCTGGCTGAGGAAGGCCCGGAATTGCCAGAACACTATCGCCAGGGTGGCCGAGGGAGCGAAGGCTGCGGCCAGCAGGAAGAAGCTGGAGGGGATGTGGGTGAATACCATCGTGTTCAGCAGGCCGATTCTGTTCGATATCTTGGCTGCTATCCACAGGGAAGATGCGGTCAGAAGATGGGACAGGGAAAACACCAACGCCAGGGAATCCAGCGTCAACCCGAATTTGGTGTAGAACCAGTAAGCCATCAGGCTCTGCATCACCATGGACGTCGTGAAGGTGTCCACGCTGAACAGCCCGGTCAGCGTAAAGATCCTCCGACGGGACGGGAGCTTCAGCGGGTTCTGCCACTGCTGGCGACTGGCCGGCGCTTCAGATGCCTGGGAGATGAAGGAGTACAGCGCGGCCCCGGCGACCTGGCATACGGCAAAGGCCAGGAACATCGCCTTGAACGACGCCAGGACGGAGAGGCCAAGGACGTCCTGGAACAGGACCGGTAGCCCGGCTGCCAGAGCTCCCAGGAAGGTCCCGGTGCGGGCTACGATGCTGTAAATGGCGAAAATATCGGTGCGCCTTTCGGCAGGGCCGGTATCGGGGAGAATGGCAACTTCCAGCGGTTGGGCCGGGCTCTCCCCGCCACCCCCGCCGCCGGTGGACAGGCTTCCCAGGAAGGCAATGACCATCAGGGGGATGAAGGTCTCGGCGAAGTGCATCGCCAGCCCGGAAGCCGCCGCCAGGAGGGAAAAGGTGATCAGGAGGCGCCTTCGCCCCACCTTTTCGCTGACCAGCCCCACCACGAATGCGAAGAATGAAACCCCGGCTATCCCCACGGTAAGGATGGCTCCGATCTGCACCAGGTTGAAGCCCAGCTCGGCCAGGTGGAGGGCTATGATGACGGAAATGAAGCTCTGGGCGAAGGTTCGCGTGCCCCGGGCTGCGGTTATCAACCTGGCGTCACGGTTCATCCAGGACAGTTGGCTATTCAGTCGGGCAATCACAGCCTGGCCTTCAGCGGAAGGAGTTGTCGGGAATCCGGCCCAACTTCCACAACCACCACTCCGTTACCTGGACATGATGTCATGCCCTGTGGTCAGGAACAACCGATGGGTAACGTTCGTTTTCTGCACCTCAGGCCGGCAGGTCGAATCCCGGTGGTAAACTGGGCCGGTTGAGCCAATCCGGGAGAAAAATCATTGCAGCGCCTGGCCCTCTTCGACATCGACAACACGCTGATCAGCATCGGCTCGGGAAACCTCAAGCAGCGGCGGGCCATGAACGCTGCTTTCGAGCGGTCCCACGGCATCCCCGATGCCTCTGAACACGTCCCCTTCACCGGGGGCATGGACCTGCCCCTGATGATGATGGTCTACCGGAAGTGGGGTCTCATACCGGAGGGATTTCCGACCCCGCCGGATATGTCCGCCTTCAAGGCGGCCTACTTTGAGGATCTGGCCAGGAACCTCCAGGACCGGAACAGGCCCCGGTCGGCCTACGATGGGATGGCCCTGCCTGCGGACTACATGGCGGCGGCGGGGGCATCCCACTGGGGCCTGGTTCTGAACCGACGGGTGCTGCTGGACCTGTCCAGCCGGGTATCGGACTGGCTGATCGCCGGGCTGTCCAACAGCCCCGGATGAAAGGCCGGGCAGCTACCGGAGGATGCTGATGTAGGCCTCTTCCAGGGTGGGGTCCCGCATGACGATGCTCTCGATGTTGTCGGGACCGATGACTTCCGCCGCCCGGTCCCTGACGTCGAAACCGGCGGCAACCGAGAGGGTAAGCTTCTGGAAGGCGTTCTCTGCCGAGGACTCCACGTGCTCGACGCCCTGGATGGCCGAGACTTCCTCAACCAACCCTCCCCTGGCGTTCCTCACCAGGACCTCGACGATCCCAACCCGGCTGAACCGGCGCTTGATGTCGTCGGGAGTGCCCATGGCGGCCAGCTCTCCCCGGTTGATGATGGCGATGGTGTCGCAGAGCATGTCGGCTTCGGCCATGTAGTGGGTGGTCAGCAGGATGGTCTTGCCCTCCGCCGCCAGCTCCGGGACGTAGTTACGGAGCTCCTGGGCCCCGATGGGGTCCAGCCCGATGGTCGGTTCGTCCAGGAACAGGACCGGCGGGTCCATGAGGAGCCCCCGGGCGATGTGCAGCCTCTGCTTCATTCCCCTGGAGTAGTTCTCCACCGGCGTCCTGGCATGTTCGGTCAGCCCGACCCGCTCCAGGAGTTGGGCCGACCTCTGGCGGCAATCCCGGGGGCTCAGATGGTTCAGGGCGCCGAAGTACCGCAGGTTCTGCTCCCCGGTTATCCGGCCGTAGAGGCCCCGGTCCCCGCCCAGGATGAACCCGATGTTTCTTCGCACCTGCCTGGCCTGGCTCCGAACGTCGTAGCCCATGACCCGGGCGCTCCCGCTGCTGGGAGTGAGCAGCGTGGACAGGATGCGAACCGTCGTGGTCTTGCCCGCCCCGTTGGGACCCAGCAGCCCGAAGACGCTTCCCCGGGTTATCGCCAGGTTCAGGTCCTTCAGGGCCGCGAACTCCCGGCGGCGGCCCGTGATCCCCCGGGTGGAGTAGACCCTCACCAGGTCCGAGCATTCGACTACTTTTTCGCCTGCGTCCACTTTCCGCTCTTCGCTCCCCGTTTCTTCCTGGTCACAAGTTCGAAGTCTCATAGGCCCCCCGCCGCTTGGCGTCGGCCTCAATGAACCGGTATAGCAGGTACCCCGCAACGCCGTAGGCCGCGCCCACGCCCAGTTCCCAGGCTAGGTCCTGCCCCTGGGAAATCACGCCGCTGCCCAGGAAGGCCTCCCGGAAAGCGGCTACGCCGTGGGTCAGGGGAAGAATATCCCCGATGTTCCCCAGGAAGAAGGGCAGGTTCTCCGTCGGAATCACCACTCCGGTGAAGACGATGAGCAGGCCCGACCCGGTGGCGCTGATGATCAGCCAGTCCCGTATCACTATGGTGAAGACGCTCACGAACAGGGCGAAGGCGGTGCAGGAGAGTCCCAGCACCAGTATCGAAGCCGCCAGGGTCGCCCAGTTGGCCCCGGATAGGTCCAGCCCGATGAAGACCCAGGAAAAGACGATGCTGGTGACCACTGCCAGCACTCCGTTGGGATAGTGGAGACAGCCCTTGCTCCAGTAGATGAGCCACCGGTTGCCCGAGGACCCGAAGACCACGGCCAGGGTTCCCAGCACCCGCTCATAGTAGAAGCACTGGGTGGTGCCCCAGATGATGATGAAGGGCAGGGAGTAAGCGGCCATTCCCTTGACGTAGAAGTCGGAGTCCAGGTGGCTGTCCGCGAACCTGCCGGTCAGCATGAGCATGGCGATGTACAGCACCGGGACGACGAACACGTTGCCCAGGTAGGCCGGCCAGTTCAGCCAGAAGAACAGCGCCCGGTAGGACAGGTAGGACTGGATGAAGAAGTTGGTCACCGTGCCTCCCCCACTAAAACCGCCCCAGGTCGCCGGCCACCCGTACCCGGTACTCGACCCGCTGCAGCAACAGCTGGGAGACGGCCAGGTAGGCGCAGGAGATGGCGAAGGCGATCCCCAGGTACTGGGCCGCCTGCAGGGCTGCTCCCTCCGACTCGATGGCCAGTAGCACCGCGTCCATGGCCCAGGATACGGGCAGGAACCGGGCCGCCACCTCCAGGCCAGGCGACAGGAACGTCACCGGGTAGAGGAACCCGCAGAACACCACTCCCAGGGGACGGATCAGGTTGAACAGGCCCTCCCGGCCCCGGACCAGCAGGAAGAAGGGTGCGAAGACGAAGGCGACCGAGATGACGTTGAACACCCCCATCACCAGGGCCGCGATCACAACCAGGGGGTCGGCCACCCGCACCACCTGCCCCGAGACCCACAGGATCATCAGCATGGGGGCTATGCCCGAGGGGATGCTGGCGGCGGTCAAGGCCACCGCCCTTCCAAAGATGACGACCCCCAGCGGGGTCCGGGACGTGGTGGTGTAATCGAAGGTGCCGCCGATGAGTTCGCTGGTCAGGGACCAGCCCATCCGGATGGCGATCCAGTTCCACACCGACATCAGGAAGATGCCGATGAAGAGGTAGTCCACGGGAACGGTGCCCGAACCCCGGGCGGCGATCCAGGCCAGCACCACGGCCAGGGGGACGTGGGTAACCAGGGAAAAGATGACCGTGCTCAGGTCCATCCCGTATTTCAACTGCTGGAGGAACACCCCTCTCAGGGCGTAGATGTAACCCGTGGTTCCCTCCGGTTTCCGCTCTGCCGGTGGGTTGAGCGGAACAGGCGTATGGCGGCCCCGTGTCCCGGTTCGACCGGCTAGTTGGTCATGCCGACTTGCGGCTTGTGGTGATCTACGTTACGTATACTCTTCCCAAATAGCCCACATCTTCACCTTATCCGTAGGCGGGTGTGCATATTAGCACCCCGGTCTGCATGATGCCAGCACCAGTTGCTGTACCAGCACGTCAGCTCCACGGTGCACCCGCCCTGTACAATCCCCCCAGGTTGCCGGGGAGACAAGACATGCCCGTCAGTCCGGGGGACCCGAAAAACGAGTGGCTGCCGGTCGCCATCGATGCAGCGGAGGCAGACTCCCGGGCCATCCTGTGGTCGTTCTCTCCCTCCGATGGAAACCCCATTGAAGCTCGACTACAAGGGGACCGTCGATGTCGTAACCCATGCGGATATGGCATCCGATGAGGCCACTGCCGGTGTGCTGACCCGGTCCGGCGCGCCCGGTAATATCATCTCCGCAGGGTGATTAGCCATACAGTGCGATGACGAATTGGCCCTGTTGATCGGTCCACCTCAACCTTCAAACAATGGCGCGGAGTAGCCATCAGATATGCCAAGAATGAAGCCTCATTCCTGGCAGCCTGCCAAATTCGAGCCATGGTAATTTGGACGAGACTATTTTAGACGACACCCCTAGAGCCTGTGGAATATTGGGAACTTGTGGCACCTTGGGCCGCGCTTTTCCATCAGATGTTTGTCCAAAATGGAAATTTGCAAAACGTCAGCAAAATATCTGCCTAAATCGCAAGCTGTTTCTGATGCCCTCTTCCACCGAGGCAACCCCCAAAATGTCCCACCTAAATATCCCCAACCGCACCCCAGCAATAATGGACAACCTTACCTTCCTGCGCTCCGTTAACAACAAGTGCCTTGACTTGATTGCCTTGACCCGCCCGTAACTCCTCACCCGCAATCACCTAGCCGGTACTGCGGCCTCCCTCAGCACTCCAACCCAGAACACCCGATTCGACCAAGGCGGCTATGTATCAAAGCCTGTTCCACACCGGCTATCGCATTCTCATAAAACCTATGAACCCTCTGCAGCCAGGGAGTCACGTTGGCCCCACGCTGCAGAACGTTCTCCAGAATCAAGTAATGGTCGGCCCGCTCGTTCAAAGCGAGTCTGGTAGCTTCACAAATGAAAAACCGGACGTGGAGAATTCTGGGATTTTCTTCGTCACCTTTGCCATACAAGGAAAAATGCTCTTACACTGGTTTGTAAAACTTCGGGGCCCGCCGGGCGAAAGGGACGCCAACCTGGCAGGCGGAAGCTGTTGTTGCCTGGAGCAGCCCCTTAGCAGGAAAGGCGACTGGAGCAAGGAATGATGGCAAGTGACACCAACCTGGAAGCATTCGGACAGACTGCCGAAAGACTGCCCTCTACAGTGGCCGGTAAGTCTCGGAATATGAGCGGACCCAACGAGCCTATTGCCGTGGTGGGAATGGCCTGCAAGTTCCCCGGTGCGCCGGACATCCCGGCTCTGTGGAGGCTCCTGGCAGCGGGAGAAAACGCCGTCACCGAAGGCGAGCCCGGTTCAGGAGTTGGGCGTATTGGCCAGTTCTATCCCAAGTCCGCTGCCCAGTACCCAGCCTGCCGGTTTGCCGCCCTGGTAGATGACATTGACCTTTTCGACGCCGAGTTCTTCCGCATTTCCCCGGTGGAGGCCCAGTTGCTGGATCCCCAGCAGAGGATGACCCTTGAGATCTGCTGGCAGGCCCTTGAGGATGCGGGTATAGACCCAGAGAGTCTGCGGAACACTCGCAGCGGCGTATATATCGGCGTCACCAACAACGACTATCGGGGGATGAACCTTGCCTCCGCCAGCCAGATAAGCGAGCCCTCCGCCAGCCTTTATGCCGTCAGCGGCACATCCTTCAACACCGTTGCCGGAAGGGTGGCGTACGTGCTGGGCCTGGAAGGTCCGACCATTGCCCTGGATACCGCCTGCTCCTCTTCGCTGGTTGCCGTGCACCAGGCCGTTTCGGTCCTGCGGCAGGGCGAGGCGGATCTGATGCTGGCAGGCGGGACCCAGGCTATTTTCAACGGCCGCCTGACCCAACTGCGGGCGCAGGCGGGCATGCTTTCCCCGCAGGGCCAGTGCAAGGCCTTTGACTCCTCGGCCAACGGCTTCGTCAGGGGCGAGGGCTGCGGCATCGTCGTACTTAAGCGGTTGAGCGATGCCGAAAGGGACGGCGACCCTGTCTGGGGCGTCATCCGGGGCTCCGCCATCAATCAGGACGGCGCCAGCGCCGGGCTTACCGTACCCAGCGCTCCGGCCCAGGTAAAAGTTATCCAGGACGCCTTGCTCCAGGCCGGGGTTGCGCCGGCGGAGGTGGACTACCTGGAGGCCCACGGCACGGGAACCGAGGTGGGCGACCCTATTGAACTGAACTCCGCCGCCGAGGCCTACGGCAACGGACGAAAACCGGACCGGCCCCTGCTTGTGGGTTCGATCAAGACCAACATGGGCCACCTGGAGCCGACGGCGGGTATAGCCGGATTTATGAAGGCGGTGCTGTCCCTGCGCCAGCGCGTAATCCCCAAGCACCTGCACTTTGACAACCCCAACCCGCGGGTGGACTGGGCGAACTTGCCGGTGCGAATCACCGACGAAAAGACCGATTGGCCCTCCACCGGCGACCGACCGCCCCGGGCCGGCGTCAGTTCCTATGGCTGGTCGGGGACTAATGCCCACGTAATTGTCGAAGGCTACGGTCAACCTGCCACTGCGTTACCGGGAAACGGCAAAGTTTCGTTGCCCACCGGTAGCGTGGTAGCCGTTGGCTCGGCCGTCAATAGGGGTGATGAGAGCCCATCCGAAGGCGAAAACACCCTTGGAGAGCGGCATGCCCGTATTTTGCCCGTCTCGGGCAAGTCGGCCGACGCCCTGCGGGACACGGCCAGGGCCTACTTGATCTGGCTGGACGAACACGAGGCCGAAGCAGAGGTTGCCGACCTCGTCTGGTCCTCCAGCGTGGCGCGGAGCCATTTTGACTTTAGGGAGGGCGTTGTATTTCGCGATGGCGTCGCTCTTCGGAAGGGTCTGGAAGCAATAGCGGGGAACTTAGATCCTGCTTTCCTCCCCAGGGCAGCCCGGGTTGCCTTTGTTTATACCGGCCAGGGAAACCAGTGGGTGGGCATGGGCGAGGTGCTTTACCGGCAGGAACCCGTTTTTCGAGAAATAATGGACCGCTGCGACCGTTTCATTCGACAAGAACGGGCAGTATCGCTGCTGGACGTGATGTTCGGACGTCCGGGCGCTGCGGGCGACCTGGACGAGCCCCGGTGGACGCAGCCTTCCATTTATGCCCTGCAGTGCGCCCTGACAGCGTTGTGGCGCAGTGTGGGCATTGAGCCCGTCGCGGTGCTGGGCCACAGCCTGGGAGAGATTGCCGCGGCCCAAGCCGCCGGCGTGTTCACCCTGGAAGATGGAATGAAGTTTGCCTCTGCCCGCGGCCGCCTGATGGGAGACCTTCCCGGAGCCGGGGCCATGGCTGCCGTCTTTGCCCCGGTAGCCCGGGTGACCGAGGCGGTAGAAAACTGGAAGAAGGAACACCCCGGGTCTGACCTTTGCATCGGCGTGGACAACGGCGCGCACCAGGTTATCAGCGGGCCGCAGGAAGAGGTGCATGCCCTGGCCGACCAACTGGAGTCCGAGGGCGTCAACCTGAGGCGGCTGCGGCCCAGTCCTGCCTACCACAGCCCGCTAGTGGAACCGGCGCTGGACGACTTGCAGGCCGTATTCGAAGACATGGCGGTCTCTCCTCCCTCCGTTGCGCTGGTCAGCAACGTAACGGGTAAGCCGGTAGGGGCCGACTTTGCGATGGACGGCGCTTACTGGCGCCGGCACGCCCGCCAACCAGTGCAATTCCGGCAATGCGTGGAGACCCTGGCCGCCGACCTGGGTGTTGATGCGGTCATTGAACTGGGCCCCCACGCCATCCTCGGTCCCCTGGTGTCTTTGAATTGGCCCACTGGCGCCGGTGTTGCCGATACCCCGCTGGTGCTGCAGAGCCTGCTGCGGCCCTCTTTCGACGGCTCAGAGCCCGAAAGGGCGGACGCCTTCGTCAGTGCCGTGGCCGTGGCGTACCGGGCGGCTCTGCCCGTGGACTTCAGGGGCCTGTTCGCCGGGGAAAGCCGGCGGCGGATTAACATCCCCGGCTACCCTTTCCAGCGGCGGCGTTTCTGGACTCCGGCCCCGCAGCGTCGGGCCTCGGAAGACTCGCACCCCTTGCTGGGGGTAAAGCACGAGTCACCCCGGGGCGAGGTGATGTTCGAGACCGAGATGCTTCCCTCCTACCCAGCCTGGCTGGCCGACCACCGGGTTTACGGCCGGGTGGTAATGCCCGGCGCCGTGTTCGGCGCCATGGCCGCCGCAGCTTCGGAGATTGATGGGTCCGGTGGTCCGGTAATCGAGGAGTTTCAACTATTTAACCCCCTGGTGTACCCCGAATACCATGAGACGGACGACTCGCGAGAACCGGGCAAACGGGTCCAGTTGATCGTTGACGGCGCCAATGGCAATCAGGCCCGCCGTTTTGAAGTTTTCAGCAAAGGCGAAGGGGAAGAGGACTGGACCCAGCATGCCGAGGGTCAGCTTTCCCGACAGGACAGGCGGGCTGCATCCATTGAATGGGTTGACCTCGGTGCCTTGAAGGATGGACTTTCTCCCCAGGGCCTGCCCTCCTATTACCGGAGCAAGACCGCCACCGGCATCGACCTGGGGCCGGCCTTTCGCACCCTGGAAGCCCTGTGGGGCGGAGATGGCGAGGCCGTGGCCGAATTGGCCCTGCAATTCCGGGGCGACGGGAACGATTCCGGCCTCCATCCCCTCTTGTTGGACGGGTGTTTCCAGGTGTTCTCGGCCGCCCGTTACCAGACCGGTGTGGGCGGAGAGGCGACCTACCTGCCCTTCGCCTGGGAACGCCTCTGGCTAAACGGCCCCCTGCCTGACAACTTTGTCTGCCACGCCCGCCTGCGGGATTCCGTGACCGACCAGGACCGGGAAGAGCAAACTTCACAGATACCGGAAACCCTGACGGGTGACCTTTGGTTTTACTCCCCCGATGGCCTGGCGCTGGGCGGCTTGACCGGATTTGCTGTGAAGCGCGCCTCCCGTTCCTCCCTGCTGTCTGCCACCGAAGAACTGGAGGACCTGCTCTACGAGGTGGTCTGGCGTGAGAGGCCGCTGCTCGACCGCCTGCAGCCCGCCGACGCTCTGGCCTCGCCGTCCACAGTAGCCGCATCCACCGGCACTTTCGGTGAATACCTGGCCCGCGAAGGAGTGAACCTGGAGGAGAGGTCTGCCCTGCTGGACGACCTGGAGCTTTTGTCTCGGGCCTACGCTTTTGCAGCCCTGGACCAGTTGGGTTGGGAACGACGGTCGGGCACGATAGTCGACCCGGAGCTACTGCGGGAACAGCTGGGCGTACTCCCCGAACATGCAATCCTTTTCGACAGAATGCTGCGCCTGCTGGCCGACGCCGGAGTGCTGGAGCGGGATGGCGGCAAATACAGGGTCAGAGTCGGGACTGGAGAACCCCTGCCCGACGAAAATATGGCCGACCCTGATGACCTTAACGACCGGTTGACTGCCCTCCACCCCCATGGCGCCGTCGAACTGGGTCTGCTGCGGAGGAGCGGCGGAGCGCTGGCCCCGGTGCTGCAAGGAGACATAAACCCCCTGTCCATTCTGTTCCCCAGAGAGGGGCCAGGGATAGCCGATTATTACTTCACCGCCCCGGCATCCCGCGCAACGAACCGGTTGTTGGGCGAAGCCGTTGCGGCTGCCGTGGCCAACTGGCCGGAGGGGTGTCCCCTGCGGATTCTGGAGGTGGGCGCGGGAACCGGCTCCGGCACTTCGGTGGTCTTGCCCCAACTGCGGCCCGGGAATTTCACGTATATGTTCACCGATATTTCGGCGGGGTTCTTTGCCGAGGCCGAGAACAGGTTCGCCGATTCGGGAGCCCCTCTGGAATACCGCCCCCTGGACATTGAGCGGAATCCCGGCGACCAGGGTTTCGACCTGCATGCTTATGACCTGGTCATTGCAGTGAACGTGTTGCACGCCACCCGGGACCTTGGCGAGACGCTGGACAATTGCCGCGAGTTGCTGGCCCCGTCCGGGAAGCTGATAGCGGTGGAAAACCTGCGAGGCCGTGGCTGGCAGGACATGGTATTTGGGCAACTGGACGGCTGGTGGAGGTTCTCCGACCAGTATCGCCCCGACCACGCACTCGCCTCACCGGAAGTATGGCGGCGGGCCCTGGCCAATGCCGGATACGTGGATTCGGCCGTCCTGGGAGGGGAAGGCGGGGCAGATGAGCGGCCGCTGGGTTCGGGCGTTGTACTGGCCGAGGGGCCCGGTGAAATTGAGTGGGAGGCCGGGGTCTGGGTAGTGGCCGGCGGCGAGAGCGCCATCTCGCAAGAACTGGCGTCAGCCCTGGCGCAGCAAAACCAGACCGTAGTCCTGGCTTCTTCGGTGTCAGAAATCGCAGAGACCGAAGTCTCGAAGGGCATCCGGCATGAGAAGGGCATCCGGCATGAGAAGGGCATCCGGCATGAGAAGGGCATCCGGCATGAAACGGTGGAACCGGGCGACAGGAACTCCTGGCTCCGCTTGCTGGACAGGTTGCCAGGGGATCTGCCCTTGAGGGGCGTGGCGCATTGCTTTGCCACCGAAGGGCACGGACTTGAAGCCTCTACCGGAGAAATGGCGGAAGACGTGCGCCGGACCGGACAGTCCGCTTTGGCTCTTGCCCAGGCCCTGCAGGATGCGGATATCTCGCTGGATAAGGGCCTATGGTTCGTAACGCGCGGGGCCCAGGCCCTGGAGCGGGACTACATGCGTGAGTGCGCTGGACAACTGGCCGGATCCCCATTGTGGGGTTTCGGCAAGGTTGTGGCGCGGGAAGCAGCACACCTCTTCCCGCAAATGCTGGACCTGGACCCCGCCGGCCAGGACAACATGGAAAGTCTCGTCAACGAAATGATGTTTCCGGATCCGGAAACTCAGATTGCATACCGGGATGGTAGACGCCTGGCGGCGCGCCTTGTCCGCAGCGGGACGGCACGAGCGCGAATTGACCTACCCGCAGAATCTGGCTGGCGCCTGATGCCTGGCGCCGAAGGAGGGCTGGAAGGCCTGCATGCCGAATCCGCTGCCAGCCGTCCCCTGGAACCGGGGCAGGTCCGGGTGGCAGCGGAAGCAGTGGGCGTAAATTTCCTTGACGTGCTCCTCAGCATGGGAGTCGTGACGTCCGCCGAACCTCTGCTGGGCGAGGAATTTTGCGGACGAATTACAGAGACCGCCTCGGATGTGACGAAGGTGGCAGTGGGTGACCGGGTAGTGGGACTGGGCTTCGGCACATTTGGACCCGAGATAGTAACCACGGCGGAATTGGTCGCGCCCGCGCCCGAAGCAATGCCGGCGGCCGCGCTGACAACCATACCCTCAGCCTTCGTCAGCGCCGGGCTGAGCTTCGAGATGGCCGGGTTAAAGGCCGGCGACCGGGTACTCATCCACACCGCATCGGGCGGCGTGGGCCTGGCGGCGGTGCAGTTGGCGCAAAGCGTCGGGGCCGAGGTTTTCGCCACGGCCAGCCAGCCCAAGCAAGCCTACCTCCGGTCCCTGGGCATTGAACACGTTTTCGACAGCCGGGGCACCGAATTTGGCCAGCAAATACTGGAAGCGACAGGCGGCGCCGGCGTAGGCATGGTATTGAACAGCCTCACCGGCCCCGGGTTCATCGAGGCCAGCCTTTCCTGCCTGGCTGACGGGGGCAGTTTCGTGGAGATGGGCCGGCGGGACATCTGGAGCGATGAGGAAATGGCAGCGTCGCGGCCCGATGTCGCCTATTCCATTCTCGAGTTGGACTACCTGAAGAAGAACGAACCGTCCCATCCGGGCGGAGTGCTCCGCTCCGTCATGGAAGAAATTTCGGGGGGCACCCTGGAGCCGCTGGCCCACACCCGCTGGCCCATCGCCGAGGCCGGGGCCGCCATGGAGTTCATGCGGTCGGCCCGTCACATCGGCAAGAATGTCATGGTAATGCCGCCTCTGACCGGTGGTCAGTTGCGCCACGACCGCTCCTACTTGGTAACCGGCGGTCTAGGCGGCATAGGCACGGTGGTGGCCCGCTGGCTGGCCGAGCGGGGCGCCGGGGTAATAGTCCTCAACGGACGTCGGCCCCCGGACCCGGAAGCACAAGAAGTGATTGATTCCCTTCGGGAGCAGGGGACAGATGTCCGGGTGGAGCTGGCCGACATGACCGATCCCGCGGCCATAGATAGTATGCTTGCCAGGATCGACGCCAACATGCCGCCCCTGGCCGGCGTCATTCACAGCGTGGGGGTGCTGTCCGACGGCTCCCTGGGCAACCAGACCTGGGAGCGTTTCGAGCGGGTCCTGGGGCCCAAGGTGCTGGGAGCGTGGCATCTGCACCGGGCCACGTTAGACCGTGACCTGGACCTGTTTGTGCTCTTCTCCAGTATTACGGGCGTGGTGGGCAATTCGGGACAGGGCAACCACGCGGCGGCCAATACCTTCCTGGACCAGCTGGCGGCTTACCGCCGCTCCCTGGGCCTGCCGGGCCAGACCATCGCCTGGGGCGCCTGGTCCGGGTTGGGAGAGGCCGAAGAACAGCGACAGCGAATCGAACGCCAGCTTGAGGCCGCGGGAACCGGATGGCTCAGCCCCCAGCAGGGCCTCAGGGCCTTTGAGGAACTGGTACACCAGGACATGACCTTCGGGATGGTGGCGTCGGTGGACTGGCCGGCGCTGGCGGAGAACTTTGAGGAGCCCCCAACTTTCCTGGCAGAATTGCTGGCCAGCGAGGACGATGGCGACCAAGCCCTTGCCGGTGACACGGCAGACTTCCTGTCCCAGCTAAAGGCCACGCCGCAGGAAACCTGGAAGCAGGTACTGGTCCCCCTCCTGCAAAGAGAATTGCAGGTGGTGCTTAGGATGCCGACGGCCCCGGCGCCCAATGTGGGCTTTTTCGACCTCGGGATGGACTCCTTGATGTCGGTGGAACTTCGCAACCGCCTGAACCGCACCCTGGCCGGCGAGTACGTGGTCTCCAACACCGCCGTGTTCGACTACCCCAACATCGGTGCCCTGGCCGGACACCTGGGCGCCGAACTCGGTCCGGTCCTAGGGTCTGCCATCGCCGTGGCGGACATTCCGAGTCTGCGTAGGCCGGAACCCCTCGTCTATACCGATGAAGATGCCATAGCCATAGTCGGGATGGCCTGCCGGTTCCCAGGCGCACCGGACCTGGAGTCCTTCTGGGACCTGCTTGAAAGAGGAAAGGATGCGGTTACCGACGGCCGCCCGGTAGATGGTCCCTGGGAAGGAGTGGCCGGCGACCCGGCTGGGCAGGAAGCCATTTTCCGACGCGGCGGATTCATCGAAGACCTGGACGGGTTCGATAACCGATTTTTCCGCGTCTCTCCTATAGAGGCGCGGCTGATGGACCCCCAGCAGCGTCTGCTGCTGGAAACCACCTGGCACGCGCTGGAAGACGCCGGCCTTGACCCGGAGAGTCTCAGGGGAAGCCGCACTGGTGTCTACGCCGGCATTGGCACCAGCGAGTACCGGGAAGTAATCTCCGCCAACGGCCAGGAGGACCTGTATTTCGGGACCAGCGCCAGCCTGACCGCAGGAAAAATTGCCTTTGTGCTGGGGCTTGAAGGACCGGCCATGCCGGTGGACGTGGCCTGCGCCTCCTCCCTGGCGGCGGTTCACCAAGCGGCAGCCGCCTTACGGGGCGGAGAGGTGGATTTGGCTCTGACCGGAGGGGTCAACACGACCCTGTCGTTGCCCATTGCCCGCTTCCACCGCGAAATGGGATTGCTGTCCGCCTCGGGGCGCTGCAATGCCTTCGACGCTACTGCCGACGGTTTCGTGCGGAGCGAGGGCTGCGGGGTCTTGGTCCTGAAGCGGCTGAGCCAGGCGGAAGCCGACGGCGACCGCATCTGGGGCCTGGTGAAGGGTACGGCAATCAATCAGAGCGGGGCCAGCGCAGCCATGCCGGTGCCCAACGGGCCAGCCCAGGAGCGAGCAATGGAAGAAGCCCTCGCCAGGGCCGGAGTGGCCCCCGCTGACGTGGACTACCTGGAGGCCCACGGCACCGGTACTGAACTGGGTGACTCCATAGAGCTTCGGGCCCTGGCCTCGGTTTACGGCAAGGGTAGGGAACCGGAACGGCCCTTGCTGCTGGGTTCGGTCAAGACCAATATCGGCCACGCCGAATGGGCCTCGGGCATAGCCAGCATCATCAAGGCCGTAATGGCGATGAATAAGGGTGTGATCCCCGCACACCTGCACTTCAACGAACCCAACCCCAACTTCGATTGGCAACAATTGCCGGTGCAGATTACTTCGGAGCAGATGGCCTGGCCTTTGGCAGCCGGACGGCCTCCCCGTTCGGCGGTTAACTCGTTCGGCATGTCTGGGACAAATGCGCATGTGGTAATGGAGGGATACCGGCATCCTGGTGATGGTCCCGATTCTGACCGCGACACGTCGTGGCCGTCGGGCGGGCCGAAGGCTATGCAGATTGCCTTGCCCCAAAATAGTGACGACGTGCAGCCATTGGACGAGACTCAGCAGGTTCGAACCGCCAGGGTTTTGCCCCTGTCCGGCAAGTCTCCCGAGGCGCTGCGAGACCTGGCGGAGGCATACCTGTCCTGGCTGGCCAAAGAAGACGTTCAATACGCGCTGGAAAACGACGCAGGAAACTTCCTTGCCGATATGGCGTGGACGGCAGGTGCGGGGCGCAGTCATTTCTCGTGTCGAGCGGGGGTAGTATTCACCGATGCCGCTGACCTGCGGGCCTCGCTGGAAGATGTGGCGCAATTGGCCATGGCATCTGGTGAACGGGCATTTGAGACTACACCAAGAATCGCCGTTGCGTACACCTCCTCGGGCAGCCTTTGGGAAGGGGTGGGGGAGGAACTTTACCGTACCGAGCCGGTTTTCCGGGCTGTCCTGGACCGTTGCGACGAGTCGGTAAGGGCAGAAAAAGGCCAGTCCCTGCTGGAGGTCATGTTCGGCAGGGCAGGGACTTCGGAGAGTCTGTCGCATCCGATGTGGGCAAATGCCGCAGGCTACGCGCTGGAAACCGCACTTACGAGCCTGTGGGAGAGCGCAGGCATCCCCCCGATTGCGGTCCTGGGCCAGGGAATTGGAGAGATCGCTGCGGCCCATACCGCCGGTATCGTAAGCCTGGAAGACGGGTTGCGGCTGGCGATGGCATTGTCCGGTCCGGAAGCGGCGCTACCTATAGTGGAGACTCGGGCGCCCTCGCTAACCATGGTCAGCAGCGTCATGGGTCGTGCCGTACAGCCCTCGGACACTCTGGACAATGGTTATTGGCGGCGGTTGACGGGAGACCAGGCAGACCTTCAGACCTGCCTGCAAACACTGGCGGCGAGTTCAGTCGACGTGCTTCTGACACTGGGATCGGAAGGGAAGGAGGCTGCGCCGTGGGTAAATGCATTCCACGAAAATGAGGACGCCGATGCGAGCCTGTCAGTCATAGGCGGATTGCTCCGCCCCGAAGGGGATTCTAAAGGAGACGCCAAAGGATTCGTGGAGGCAGTTGCAGCGGCCTACGAGTCGGGAGCTGCAGTCGCCTTCCAGGGGATCTTTGCAGGGGAAGAGAGGCGCCGCATTTCGATACCCAGTTATCCCTTCCAACACCGGTCCTTCTGGGTGCAGCGGCGGAATAGCCGGGCGTGATTGTGTAAGGTAGGTTAGCACGTTCTGCCAAGCGAGAGTACTGCTTCTAATCTTGGCATGAAGGTCACCTTCGTCAACAACCGCCCGGGAGCGGAGGTTATACTGGGTTCAAGCTAGACCAAGCCGAACGGAGCGACGGGAAAATCCATGATGCCTGCGCCGTCCAGCCTTTGTGGAGGGAGGGGAAGTCTTGCCATACCTGTCTCTGCCAGGAGTTGACCTTTATTTCGAGGACACCGGCGGGCCCGGAACCCCGGTGGTCTTCCTCCATGCCGCCACCGGGACCTGCGACGGCTGGGTCCACCAGCTGCCCGCCTTCACCGCCGCCGGCTTCCGCTGCATCGCCTATGACCGGCGCACCTGGGGCCGATCCAAGCCCACCTCCCCGGAACACCAGCCCGGGTTCGCCGGAGACGACCTGCATGCCCTGGTGGAGAGCCTGTCCCTGGCGCCGGCTCACCTGGTGGCGACGGCGGCGGGAGGGATCACCGCCCTGGACTACGCCCTCACCCACCCGCAGAGGATCCGCAGCCTGGTGGCGGCCAACACCATCGGAGGCGTGCAGGACCAGGCCTACCTGGAGGTGCAGCACCGGCTCCGTCCTCCCGAGATACAGGACCTGCCAGTGGAACTTCGGGAGCTCGGGCCCTCCTACCGGGGCACCAATTCCGAAGGAACCAGGCGATGGCTGGAAATAGAACGGGCCAGCCGGCCCGGCGTGGCGGGGCCCCCGCAGCCCCTGCATGAACCCATCACCTACGCCCGCTTGGGGAGCATGACAGTTCCCACCCTGGTGCTGTCGGGAGAAGCCGACCTGCTCTCGCCTCCAGCGCTGATGCGGATGCTGGCGGCGAACATTCCAACGTCCCGGTTCGTCTCCCTACCGGAGGCGGGGCACGCCGGATTCTGGGAAAGGCCCCAGGTCTGGAACGGCCTGGTCCTGGAGTTCATCGGACAACACTGAGCCCACGAAATCGGGAATTTCCAGGGGTGAATCGCGGCGATACTCCCCAACTCAAAAGAACGGAGGCCGAACAATGGCAACGACCGTGGAGGGGCGCATCAGGGCGGGTACCCTGGAGGAGATCAAGGAGCGCGGCTGCACCGTGGTCACCGGCGGAGGACACGCCATCGCGGTGTTCCATCACGATGGAGCAGCCTACGCGGTGGACAACCGGTGTCCCCACATGGGCTTCCCTCTGGACCGGGGCAGCGTGAGGGACGGCATCCTCACCTGCCACTGGCACCATGCCCGATTCGACCTCTCCAGCGGCGGCACCTTCAATCCCTTCGCCGACGACGTGCGCAGCTTCCCGGTGACCGTGGTGGACGGCGAGGTGTGGGTGGACCCGGAACCCGCGCCCCGGGACGAGGGGAAACACTGGCGGCGGCGCCTGGAGGACGGGCTGGAGCACAACATCCGGCTGGTCATCGCCAAGTCGGTGCTGGGCATGCAGGGAACGGGCGCTGACTACCGGGAACCCCTGCGGATCGGTGCCCGTTTCGGCGCCACCTGCTCGGCCAACGGCTGGGGCCCCGCCATGAGCATCCTGACCTGCACCGCCAACATCCTGCCCAAGCTGCACGAGGAAGACCGCCCCAGGGCCCTCTACCAAGGCCTGCTGCATGTCGCCCGGGAGTGTGCCGGCAAGGCCCCCCGGTTCCCGGTGGAACCCCTGCCCACCGGCGAGACCCGCCCGGAGGTCTTCTCCCGGTGGTTCCGGGACTTCATCGACGTGCGGGACGAGGAGGGAGCGGAGCGGTGTTTGACAACCGCCATTGCCCTGGGCTTTTCCAGGGACGACATTGCCCACATGGTCTTCGCCGCCGCCACGGACCACATCTACCTCGACGGCGGGCACGTGGTGGACTTCGCCAACAAGGCCTTTGAGCTGCTGGACCACCTGGGCTGGGAGATGGCCGGACCGGTGCTGCCCAGCCTGGTTCACGGGATGGCCCGGGCCCGCCGCAGCCAGGAGCTCAGCCAGTGGCGCCAGCCGGTGGACCTGGCCGCAATGGTCTGGGAGGCCAGGGAGCGAGCTGCCCGGGCCTGCTGGAGCAGGGCCGCAGAAGCTCCGGCAACTGGGACGGCGCCGCATCCCTGGCCGACCGAGCTGCTGGGAGACGAACCCGGTGAGATCATGGGGGCCATCAAGCGGGCCATCGACCGATGGCGCCACCCCCCAGCAGCTGGGGTCAGCCGTGGCCCACGCGGCCTTCCTGCGGATGGCCCACTTCCACACCTCCAACGAGTTCCGGGACTGGGACACGGTGCACAACACCCTCACTGCGGCCAACGCCCTGCATCAGGCTTTGCAGCGGACTCCGACCCCGGAGCTGCTGCGCGGCGTCGTTCGACGTGGCCATGAGCGTGTACCTGGACCGCTTCCTCAACATGCCTCCGCAACGGCTCCCGGACGCCGCCGCCAGTCCCCTTCCCGCCGCAGAGCAGCTAGACCGGCTGCTGGAGATGGTGAACGTCCGGCAGCAGGTGGAAGAGTCGGCCCAGGCGGTGTCCGGCTATCTCGCCGGCGGGGGCGTCCCGGAAGACCTGATGGCCACCCTGGGGCGGATGATGCTGCGGGAGGACGCCGGCTTCCACTCCTTCCAGATCGTGGATGCAGCGATTCCGGCAGTTCGACTCGCAGGCAGGGCACGGAGTCCGGCCGCCAGGTGATGGTCGGCCTGTCCCGCTACCTGGCCGCCCACTGCCCAACGCCCCGGGCCCAGGGACAGACCTACCAGATCGCCCTCCGCCTGCATCGCGGCGAAGAACTTTACCAGTGACGCTTTCAGTTGGTGCAACGGAGGATAACTGACGGAGTGAAGAGGGTGCCTTGGCAGGACACTTCGTTAGGTTACGAAATGGTTTCCAAAGTCTTCACGTAGGCTCCCACAACGGCACTGGAGTTGATGCTGGTCGTCAGTCCCTGTTTGTGAGAAATAGGAGGACTCGAACAATTGCGAAGTAATCCAGAAGACGATTGACCCTCCTGTTTCGTGAACAGCCCAGGGACCAGCCTCGCGTTGATTGTATCGGGCTGCCCAGCCTTCCGAATAATGGTATACGGGTTGGTATATTATTCCTGAAAGCGTCTCACAACGCCGACTATTAAGCGTGTTTACGGTGGTATTTATGCGGACACTCCCTCCGCTTTTGTATCACCATAATTACGCTTAAATAATCCGTTATTGAGACTGTTGGGGACAGAGTCAATTGCGAGGCGGCCTATTGGTCCTCTACACCTTCGCCGCCTTGCTGTGCAGTCCCGTCGCCCCACTGGGTCTCGGTGGATTGGTGTCCTCGATCTGCGGGGTTCCGTCGGCTTCCACGCAGCGTACTTCCAAAGTGTGGCTTCCTTCGGAGAAGGGCCAGTCGTAACGCCAAATCACCCAGGTAGCTTCCGAAAGTGGCTCGCGTAGCTGGGCCTCGTGCCACGGCCCCTCGCCATCAACCTGGATCTCCACCTTGGAGATACCGCGCACACCGGCGAAGGCTATCCCTCCTATTGGCACCAGTCTCTGACCACCTTCAGTGAAGTGGGAGTCCACCGCAACAGTGTCGATCACCGAGGTTGTTCTGCACACGCGCAACTTCGTCCCAGTCGCGCTCCACCCAGTAGCCGGGGCGGTACTCGCCGATCACCTCAATACCGGTAATCCACTTCGGCTGCTTCATTCCGTAGCGGTCCGGCAACCAGATTCGCAGCGGGAAACCGTGGTCAAAGGGGATGGGTCGCCCATCCCAGGCGTAGGCGAGCATAATCCGGTCGTCCTGGGCTACGAAGTCCAGGTCGACAGTCTCGTAGAACCCGTCTCCGCTGGTTATGAAGAGGTACCGTGCTTCAGGCGTCGGCTTCACATCTGCCACTGATTTCTTGCAGGCTGGCGCCGGTCCAGTAGGTAGTGCTTATGAGGTCGCCGGCGATACGGTTGGAAATGCAGGAGAGGGTGACGAACTCGCTACGGGCGTCGTAGCGCGACATGATGTCGTCCAAGGTGAGTGTCAGGGGGTTGGCCACCAGCCCGGTTATGGGCAGGGCCCAAGTCGCGCCGTCTATCAGGGTCGGTTCGGAACGGATGAACACTTTGTAGTGGTCCCTGACTGCGGTGTACTCCGGCCGGGTCCCGAGGGCAGGTTTGACGGGATCGTCCTCGTTGGGCAGCTCAACCATGGGCCCGCCGCCGGGGATTTTGCTTTCCATCTCGCGTGCCCTGCTTTCGGCGACCGATAGCATACGGCCGAGCCCTGAGCCTGCAACCGTTATAGTGGCGGTGGTTCCGCCCAGGACAATAAGGAACTTACGCCTGCCGAGCACCTGCACGGAGGCACTGCCATCCGGTCCGCTTTCGGGAGAGACCGTCGATGGGTGGGTCACCACGAGCCTGGCAGCGACTCTCACGGCAGCCGCACCCCAGGCCAGGAACAGAAGCAGGGTCCACAGGAATATCCACATTGGATTAACCGGCGACTGCGCGATGTAGGCAGTGATGAGGGCGACGGGTATTCCGGCAATCGCTCCGAAAAGGAATCCCAATTTTGGCCTGGTACGCAGCCGCTCCCACCGTTCGACCAGTGCGAAAACGACGGCGGTAGCCACGACTCCACCTGCGAGGAACAACAGGATGGCTATCGCCTGCTCGGCGGTCTTGGCAGTGTCGGCGACGCTGACGCCGATGAGTCTCAGCGCGTCAATCATCAGGTCGATTCCGAAGGTGATCACCGGTCCGGGCAGTACACGGGCTATCCAATCGAATACGTCGAATGGAGGAAAAGACAGGTCAATCCACTTATCTGCCACGTACATGATGGCTATCATGGGGGAGACCAGCAGAACACCGGCCATGGATCCCATCGCCAGGTTTTGGGGCTTCATCAAAAACCTCCCGCAGTTTGACTCAACGTCCATACGTGGAATGTAGCTGTTCCGGCTTCGCTCTTCAATGGGCCACCCGCCAATAGGGGAAAGTTGCGTCCCATAGTTGCACAGCCGCGGCTCTTAAAGGCCGTCCTCAGCCCGCCGCCGCCGCTCGCTCCCCCCGCTTCGGCACGTCCTGGGGGCGGCCAGCGGGCGGCTCGGTGCCTGGCCCCCCACCGGCGGGTTGATAACCGTCAAAGGCGACATGGGAGACGATGGCGCAATAGCGGCAGCGAAATTCTGGTGATTGACGACCCGGAGAATGGGTCGGTTCCGTTCCAATTTGGATGACCGTGTGCTTACGTAGCTTCGGGCCATCATCCGGTTTAGAACGGAACCAATGGGTTCAATATCTGCCCTTGCACTGGGTCCGGACCGGTTTTCGTTCCGGTCCCGGTTGACAAGCCAATTCTTGAGTGATACGTTGTATCGCTTACCAAAACACGCCGCAATTCCCGATACTCGTCAGTGAGACATACTGTCAATAAGAAGAAACTTTGTGATTCCACAGGCAAACCTAATGGCGGTGTTGGAAGAGTTGGGCTATCGAGCAACCGAACCGCTCCCAGGAAAGCGATAGCCTCGCTCAAGGAGCAGCGGCAGGACAGCTTTACGGTGGAGGCACTTAGCGAAGAACCGCCTCGGTGGGCCGGGCAACGATATGACACACTATCAAACTGTTTCTTGAGGCGGGGGCGGACTGCAAGCTCGCCACGATGGACGGATCTCAAATATACAGCGTCTGCGTGGAGGAATTCAGGGCCGCCGCGGTCGAACGGTTGATCAGCGCCGAGATTCCGGGAGAGGTCATCGACCACCGTATCGAGTTGTACGTGGTCTGCGGCCTCTGCCCCTCCGGCGGGGGTAGCTAGGGGTTTGTTTCAACCGGCCAGGACCCCTGTGCCGCTTGTTTTTCACTGATACATTGTATCAGACGCAACCTGGGCAGCAGCAAGGTCCACATCAAGTTCAAATCACTACAAGGAACGGAGGACTCGGGGATCTCATTGATACGAAGTACCACATAGCGGAAGTGGTTGAGGTGGTCCGGAAGCACGGCGTGCCCGCTGTGTTTGGCGAGACCACCGTCAGCGAAAGGCTGGCTCAGGCCGTGGCAAGGGCAAACCGGAGCGGAACTGGTCCAGCTCTATTCCGGCTCCATGGGAGTCGAGGGCAGCGGCGCGGACACATACCTTGGCATGGTGCGAACCAACGTGGAACGGATAGTGGAGGCCCTGAAATGAACCCTGAGCCTCCCTGGCACGAACCAGCATGTCGCTGCCACGACGTGATCGTGGAACTGGACGGGTACATGGCCCTGGGCAACCTTGCCTTCGATGTGGGGGCTGGCACCCTGACGGGCGTTGCAGGTCCCAACGAAGTGGGGAGGAGCACCCTGTTCAATGCAATCGCAGGGCTGCCTCCGTTTACCAGGGGAGATTAACCCTTAGCAAGGTGAACCGGCGCTGGGAGGCGTAGGCTAACACCCCCCCAGCGCGAAAGCGCCGGCAGTGCGTATTGCCTAGTTGATACCTCATCGCAATAGCAACATCAGGGGCTGGACACAACTCTAGGCGATACTTCATCTCAGTAATACCCAAAGGAGGATTCCATATGAACACGCCGTGCAAAGTACCCGTTACCGGCTTCCTCGGCTCTGGCAAGAATACCCCACTCAACCGGATCTTAACTGAGCAGCGTGGAACTGGACGGGTACATGGCCCTGAACAAGGTTACGTTCTATGTAACCGCGAGTACCTTGATGGTCGTCGCCGGACCCAACGGAGCCGGTAAGAGCATCCTGTTCAATGCAATTGCCGGGCTGCCCCCGTCCACCAGAGGAGAGCAACCCTTAGTGGGGTGGACGGCGAAGGAGGGAGCTGGCCTAGCCCCCCAGCGCGAAAGCGCCGGCTGGATACAATCCCTAAGAGATACTTTATCTCAATAAAACCTAAGGAGGATTCCACATGACCACGCCGCAGAGAGTACCAGTTACCATCCTCACCGGCTTCCTAGGTTCCGGCAAGACGACCCTGCTCAACCGGATCTTAAGTGAGGAGCACGGCAAGCGCATTGCCGTGATCGAGAACGAGTTCGGGGAGGTCGGCATCGATCAGGCCCTCGTCATCAACGCTGACGAGGAGGTCTTCGAGATGTCCAACGGCTGCATCTGCTGCACGGTGCGGGGAGACCTGATCCGGGTGCTCAACAATCTCAGTAAGCGCCGCGACAAGTTCGACTATGTGTTGGTGGAAACCACGGGGCTCGCCGATCCCGGCCCGGTGGCTCAGACGTTCTTCATGGACGACGAGCTTCGCGCTGAGTACGCCCTTGACGGGATCGTCACGCTGGTCGATGCAGCCCACATCGAGCAACAACTCGGTAGGAGCGACGAAAGCACGGAGCAAATCGCGTTCGCAGACGTGCTCCTTCTGAACAAGACGGACCTCGTCAGGGGCGAGACACTCGACACCCTGGAAGCTCGGCTCCGGGGCATGAACCGAATGGCGCGAGTCGTGCGCAGCGAGATGGCGAACGTACCCGTCGATACTGTCCTCGACCTCGCCGCCTTCGACCTGGACCAGGTGCTAGAGCGTCGCCCCACCTTCCTCGAGCCGGAGTATCCCTTCGAATGGACTGGGGTCTATTTGCTCGATACCGGCCGCTACGAATTCAGTCTCTCCGAGGGACCTGATCCGTCGATGTCCATCGTCGTCGTGCCCGACCAGGGCACGGATGACGCTGCCCTACGTGAGGGTGCGGAGTGGTGTGTACGGCAGTACGCCGAACCTGCGGAGGCCATTCAGCCAGGGGAAGAGATTGCGATCGGAAAGCACGTGAAACTCCTGCTAGATTCTCCGGGACGCAAGTCGTTCTTCTTCGAGGTCGATACCCAAGTAAGGGTTGGCCTCTACACCCAGCACCTCCCGGAGGAATTCGATTTCCAACTGAGGAACGCGGATGGAGAGGCTTTCAAACTGGGGGGCAACTTTTGCTCTGAGCCTGCCTGCGAAGAGACAGAGACAGATACACACCGCATCAAGGGAGCGGCGGTTCCCGCCGAAGCCGAGCGAACCTGGGTCGCCCAGCACGAGCACGACGATACGGTGGGCTCGATCTCCATCGAGATAGACGGCGACGCCGATCCCGAAAAGCTCAACGCCTGGCTTGGCCAACTGCTCCGGGAGCGCGGGGTGGACATCTTCCGAATGAAGGGCTTCATCAGCGTCGCGGGGGAGTCCCGCCGCTTCGTCTTCCAGGGGGTTCACATGCTCTTTGACGGCCAGCCGGATCGCGAATGGGGGGATGCGCCCCGCCGCAATCAGCTCGTCTTCATCGGCCGCAACCTGGATGGGCAGAGTATGCGGGAGGGATTCGAAGCATGTCTGATCTAAATGCCAGCAGTCCAATGGGCGTTCTTCATCGGGGCTGGTTTGCGGAGGTCGGTGACTACGCTATCGCCGGAGGTTGGAGCCTGCGCGGCGAGGCGCTGGTGGCCGGCGATGCTGAGGGTGGCGTCTACGCATTCGACGGCAATTCTGGCGCGACCGTCTGGGAGCGGCGCGGGGTCCATGACGGTGGTGTGCTCTCGATGGCCATCCACCCAGGCGGCAGCGAGTTCGCTACGGCGGGCCAGGACGGCCGAGTCTTAATCTGGAACGCCGCCGAAGGTCAGGTAAGCCGGGCTATCGACGTCGGTGGCGATTGGGTGGAGAAAGTGGCGTGGTCACCGGACGGCCAACGATTGGCGGCCTCCTGCTCCCGGCGGGTCCACGCGTATGGTGCGGACGGCGCGGAGGTTTGGCGGTCTGATGATCATCCCAGCACTGTCAGCGCCATCGCCTGGTCGGGCGCGGGGGAGCTGGCGACGGCCTGTTACGGCCGAGTGACCTTCTTCGAGGCAGCCACCGGCGAGCTTCGCCAGAAGATGGAATGGCAGGGCTCTTTGGTCTCGATGGTCCTGAGCCCGGACGGGGGTATCGTAGCCTGCGGCAGCCAGGACAACTCGGTGCATTTCTGGCGCCGCTCAACGGAGCGGGACTCCGAGATGTTCGGATATCCTGCCAAGCCGTCGGCTTTGGCTTTTGATGATACCAACACCCTTTTGGCCACCGGCGGCGGGGAGGCGGTGACGGTCTGGAGCTTCCGGGGAAAGGGTCCCGAAGGCACGAAGCCCGGCGTTCTAAAGTTTCATGTTCAACCCATCACCACGCTTGCCTTCGCGCCCGGCGCGATGCGCCTGGCATCGGGAGGGCGTGATGGCGCAGTGGTTGTGTGGTCGCTTCAGAGAAATGGGAAAGGCGGACCGGTAGGAGCCGAGGATGTGGGGGCATCAGTGGCCGAGCTGTACTGGCGGCCCGACGGGGGCGCGCTTGCCGCCCTCGACTCTCAGGGTGGCGTGACAGTCTGGCGCATAGGGCGAACAACAAGGCGAATTAGACGCCCACGCCCGGCCCCGGACCCCAGTGAGGACGGCGGCTGAGTGTCTGCCCACCCATCGAGCAGCCACAGCCGTTGCTCCTAAACCTACACATCGGCATCTGGCCACCGAAACCCATTTGGAGAATCGTTTTGCAAAACCTGATGCGACAAGGTATCAAATTTGTCATGCCGGGGACATTGGCACTATTCCTCGCGCTGGCACTGGCCTGCGGGGCTCCGGCCGCCACCACGGAAAACGCCCCGCCGATTTCTGCCGCCGAAACGCCAGGGCTCCCGGCGACCACTGCGGCTCGGCAGCAACCCTCACCAGCGGCCGGAGCATCGGAACAGCCGGCGGCCCCAACCGCCGGGCGAGAGGCGGCAGCGACGGACGATGGGGAACGTCCCATCCTGAACGCCGGCGTCATCTGGCTCGACAGCCCTTTGGACCCGGTGCTGGGCGGCTGGGTTGTCAGTCAATCAGGGATGTCCGAGAATCTCTTCCGCCTGTCTCCCACCGACTTCAAGCCTGAGCCCTGGCTGGCGACGGAAGCCACCCATGTGAACCCGCTGACCTGGGAAATAAAGCTGCGTTCGGGCGTAAGGTTCCACAACGGCGCGGTAATGAACGCGGAGGCGGTGAAGGCGTCGCTGGAAAGGACGATCCGGTTGTCGGAAGCGTCGGCGAAAGCGCTGGGGATCAATGACATCGTTGTGAAGGATGAGCGGACCATCACCATTTCTACAATGGAACCTCGCCCCACCCTGCCTGGCCTGTTGACCACTCCCGCCGTGGCCATCACCGATGCCGAGGCTTCCGCCGCCGCCGGCGAGGGCAACTTCCTGCAGGCGGGCGCCCTGACGGGGCCCTACATTCCCACCAAGTACATCCAGAAGGAACGTCTCAGCAGCATCGCCAACGACGATTACTGGGGCGGCCCTCCGCCGCTGGCCGGAATTGAGCACCTCGCCATTCCGGACACCAACAGCAGGGAACTGGCCCTGCAGGCCGGCGACATCGACGTTGCCGTCAACATATCCCCGGAAGGGGCCCAGACCATAGACGCCCATCCCGAATTACAGAGTCGCACCGCCGGATTCGGCACCGCCGCGGTGCTATGGTGGGTCAATTTCGAGCGGCCAGTCCTGGCCGATCCACTGGTGCGCCGGGCGGTTAGCCTTGCCATTGATCGAGAGAGCATCGCGGGTCTGGTGGCACCAGCCGGGTCAGGGTCGTTCGCCGATCTCCTGCTGCCTGAAGCCCTGGTCTCCTGCCCTGGCGTCACCGCTCCGGGTTACGATACTGCTGAGGCCCGGGATCTGTTGGTGGAGGCCGGCTACACCGACACCGACGGCGACGGGTATGTGGACAAGAACGGCCAGCCTCTGGAGATAGTCATCGGCGGTTACCCCCAGCGGTTCCAATTGCCCATCATGGCCGAAGCCGCCCAGGCGATGCTTGCCGAAGTAGGCATCAAGGCAGAGGTGCTCATCACCGAATGGTCGGTCGTCAAGGAGCCGGACTGGGATCTCTTCGGGTGGTACAACAACGTGGTGGATACCGGAGACCCCATCCTGAACATCAGCAAGTTTGTCGGGGTCAGCGCCGACGCCTCCGGCAGCGGCGCCAACAATTACGGCCATTTCCACAGCGCCGAGCTCGAGGACATTATCAGCAGCGCAGCGGACGTTTCAGACCTCCAGCAACGCCAGGAAATAGCCTGCAGCGCACTGGACATCGTTGCGTCCGAAACTGCGCTCCTGCCGGTGGCGCACGCCTACCTGGTGTACGGTGTTAACGAGCGGGTCGCCAACTTTGAGCCTCACCCGACCAATCTCTATTTCTTCGACCACCGCATCGGACTCGCCAAGTAATTCGGCGCGGCAGTAGTCTGGAATAAAGAGACAGCGCCAGCATGGAAGCATACCTGGTCCGGCGGTTGGCCACGCTGCCGCTGCTGCTCCTGGGAATCTCGGCCGTCAGCTTCACGCTCCTGAATCTGGCGCCGGGTGATCCCGCCGAGATTGTGTTGCGCCAGCGCAACCCCGGCCAGATGCCCAGCCCGGCCGCAGTGTCAGCCATGCGCGCCGAGCTGGGCTTGGACGCTTCCCTTCCGGCCCAATACGCTCGCTGGATGTCCAGGGCGTTGGCGGGCGACATGGGCCGCTCCTACGTGACGGAACAGTCCGTGGCCGCCCAGCTGGCACGCCGCACCGTCCCGACGGCCCTGCTCACTGCGGCTGCTTTGGCCCTGGCGCTGGCGGTCGCCCTGCCCATGGGCATCCTGTCCGCCCGGCGACGGGGCGGCGCCGTGGATGCCATCGCACGCCTGGCGGCGCTGGTGGGCGCGGCGGCGCCGTCCTACGCCCTGGCCTTCGGACTCATCATCCTGTTCGCGGTTAAACTGTCCTGGCTTCCGGCCCTGGGTTACGGTTCGGTTGCTCAGGTCGTACTTCCGGCCATCGCGCTGTCCCTTGCGCCGATGGCTCAGCTGATGCGGCTGATACGCGCCAGCATGCTGGAGATACTGGGGCAGGACTACATCCGCACGGCGCGGGCCAAGGGGCTGTCCGAACAGACCGTCGTCATCGGGCACACGCTGCGCAACGCGCTGCTGCCAGCCATAGGAGCCACTGGAGTGAACCTTGGCTACCTGCTGAGCGGCGCCGTAATAGTAGAGACCATCTTCACTTGGCCGGGTTTGGGTCAGTTGATGGTGGGCGCGGCGCTGACCCGGGACTACCCGGTGGTGCAGGGGTTCGTAACATACATTGCCGTGGTAGTGCTGCTGGCCAACCTGGCGGCTGACATTGCCCTGCGCATCGCCGACCCGCGCCTGCGCTACGAACGGGACAAGGTGTAGCGGCCGATGACGGGTGATACGCAACGCGTTGGGGAACGATTTCCCCCTCGGGCCGCCACCGGCGGTTCCCGCCGCCGCCGGTGGAGTGCGCCGCTGCGGGAGCCGGGAACCGCCTTGGGGCTGTTACTGGTGGTGTCCCTGATGCTGGCGGGATTGTTGGCGCCCTGGCTCCCGCTGGATGATCCCACCGAGATCAACCTGCGAGAACGGTTGCTATCTCCGTCGCTGGAGCACCCATTGGGCACCGACCATCTGGGTCGGGACACCTTCAGCCGGATCATTCATGGAGCGCGCATGACGCTGCTGGCCGCCGCTGCAACCCTGGCCCTTAGCATGACCATCGCCTTGACAGTGGGCCTACTGTCCGGATACTACGGCGGCTGGCCGGATACGGCGCTGATGGGGGTGGTGGACCTGCTACTGGCGTTCCCTTCGTTGATCCTGGCGCTGGCTGTGGCGGGAGCTTTGGGCCCCGGTCTGTTCAACGTGCTGCTGGCAGCCGGCTCCGTGTGGTGGGTAGGCCACGCCCGCATCATTCGCGGGATCACCCTGGGGGCGCGACAGATGGAGTATGTGACTGCGGCCCGGGCCGCCGGGGCCAGTAACCTGCGCATCATCCTCCGGCATATCGCGCCGAACATCCTCGGACCGATCATCGTGCTCGCCTCCCTGGATGTCGGCTGGATCATCCTGGGCATCGCCGGTCTCAGCTTCCTGGGGCTGGGCGCACAGCCGCCCACTCCGGAGTGGGGTGCCATGCTCAACGACGCCCGACCGCACCTGCAAACCGCGCCACGTCTGCTGCTACTGCCGGGATCGGCCATCTTCGTCGCGGTGCTGGGGTTCAACCTGCTGGGTGACAGCCTGCGGGACCTGCTGGACCCTCGTATCCGGCGACCAGGGGGCTAACTGGCAAGGACGCAACTCCGCAGGCGCCATTCTGAACAAGACGCAACCGGAAGCAGTCTAATGCAACAGACCGACAGACGGCACCGGGTGACTATCGGGAACGTGGAGGCGGAGTCGTTCAGAGTGAGGTCCGGGGGCGAAGACCACCAGGGAGGAACAGCACCTTCGGTGTCCCTCGCTGGCGACTCATCCGGAAGGCATGAACCAATGGTATGACGGCGTAGTGTGGTATGGAGGCGCCAGCCGATGCTTGCTCCAGAAGCACGCACGATGGTTAGACGGGTTCAACGGCAACCCCCGCTCGGCGCTTGGCACACGGCCCTGGTCCTAGCCGCTCTGCTGCAGCCCGAGATGTGCAGTCTGGTGTAGAATTCCCTCTGAGAATCCCGAGGTAGTATTCCGGCAGCTCGACTCCTGCCCTTCCCAATGACGCAAAGCAAACCCGTCATCAGCGGATGTGGTAAATTGCCTCCCTGGCCAAATTGAGCCGGGGTTTGTCCTTGGCGAACCGTCCCCAAAAGCCCTGACCTGCTCCATCATCGGGCAAACCCGAGCATCCCGAGCCGGCGTCCTGGCCAGTGTGGAATCATGACAAATACCATCCCGGCAGCAAGCGAGAGCGCCATATCGGACTGGGTTGGCCCGCGGAATCTCCAGCTCGGCCGCAGCTATTTCGCCAGTGAGGCAATCATAGACCCCCGCCGCCAGGGCAGCACCGTCAGAGGATGGTGCCAGGGCTCCATGCCCCAGCCTTACCGGCTGCACGTTGCCTTCGGAGCCAACGGCATTGATGAGGCCAACTGCTCCTGTCCGGTGGGTGGCGGCGGGCGTTGCAAGCACGTTGGGGCACTCCTGCTAGCCTTTCTGGAGCAGCCCGATGCCTTCCGGGTGGTGGAGGAACTGGACACCAGCCTGCGGCGGCGCAGCAAGTCCGATCTGATTGCTCTTATCAAGCAGATGTTGCAGCTTCAGCCCGACCTGGAGACGCGGCTGGAGGCGGCTTTGCTGGGAGGAAACCAGGAGAGGGGACCGGTTAACCCGGAAGTCTATCGCCGCCAAGTTTCCTCCGCCTTTCGGCACGGTGGTGATGATTGGATGGCTTCGCAGAGGGTTGCGAGGGATATCGGTGTCACCCTCGGGGCAGGCGACGGATTTCTGGCCCTGGCCGACTACGCGGGCGCGGGCGTCGTGTACCAGGCGGTGGCTCGGGAGATCCTGGAACATTACGAGATGATTCCGGACGAAGACGGTCAGTTGGCCGATGTGGTGGACCGGTGCGTCGAGGGGCTGGGTAACTGCCTGGTCGGCGGAGGAGACAACGCGGCAGTCAGGGAGAGCTGCCTGCAAACCCTCTTCGACATATATCGCTTTGACATGGACTTCGGAGGGATCGGCCTGGGGGAGGCCGCGCCGGGCCTAATGCTGGAACACGCCACGGACGAGGAGAAGCGCGCCATGGCCGGCCGGGTGCGGGCCGCCCTTCCCACGGGCGAAAGCTGGAGCGATGGCTATCATCGCAGGGCTTATGGCCGTTTCCTTTTGGACCTTGAAATGGCCCACCTGGACGACGACTCGTTCCTGGGGATCTGTCGGGAGTGTGGTCTTCTGGTCGAGTTGGTGGACCGCCTGCTTAGGCTGGGGCGGTTGGAGGATGCGGTAGCCGAGGCCGACTCGGCCGGGGACTACGACCTGCTGACCATGGCGGACATCTTCCTTCAACATGGCTGCGCCCGGATGGTGGAGCCGTTGCTGGCCAAGAGGGTTGAGACCAGCCGGGACGATCGCCTGGGGGAGTGGCTCAAGAAACAGTACAGGGAAAGAGGGGAACTGGCGGAAGCCCTGGCCCTGGCCTGGCGGCTGCTTGAGCGACGCCCCCATCTAGACAGGTATCAGGAAGTGCGGGAGTTGTCGCGGGTCCTTGGAGTCTGGCAGGAATCGCGTCCGCAGTTGCTGGCCCGCTGGACCGCCGCCGGTGAATACGGCCTGTTGACAGAGGTTTACCTGGAAGAAGGGGAAGTGGACCTTGCCCTGAAATCGGTGAACCGGAGAAGGCCGGGGTCTCTTCATGTCGCGGACCAGTTAATCCGTGTAGCCCAGGCTGCTTCGGAGACACGTCCACAGGCTGCCCTCGACATCTACCGGCAGCAGGCGGAGAGCCTTATCGAGGCCCGGGGGCGAGGCAACTACCGGCAGGCGTGTTCCCACCTGACCAGGGTGCGTGACCTGTACCGGCAGCTGTCCCTGGAATCGGAATGGACCGGCTTCATCGCCGGATTGCGGGAACGCCATCGCCGATTACCCGCACTGAAGGAGGAGTTGAGTGAAGCCGGGCTGTAGGGCCGAGCCAGCGGCAGGACCCTCGCCCAGCCACCTGTGCGATATCGCGGGTCTACCTCACTTCTCTCCCTTTTTCGTCGCACTTCCTTCCAGGTAATAAGCGCTCCTGCCGAGCCATGTACAGCCCGGTTTTCCGAATGGAGAAGCGGTCTTCCCGGTCCAGCAGCGCGTGGCACACCACTTGGTGCAGCATCGCCTGCGATACCCTGGGATTGACGGTATCTTTGATGTCGACAAGGCAATCGTCGAGAATAAGGCCGCCGTCGGCGCCGATGTTCAGGTCAGGGTTCCCAAGAACCGGATTGGAGACTATTCGTTCCGGCATACGTTCGGAAAAGGCGGAATCCAGCTTTTTGGCCATTCCGGTAACATCGCCCGCCCAGGCGTTGGGAAGGGACTCCAAGAGCTCTTCGGGGGTCATTTTCTCCGCATCCTCAATCCATCCCCCAACGATGCCGCGGCGCCGGGTTGATGAAGTAATCGGCCAGGCTGGGCATTTATTCAACAAAGCCCCCTTGCTCTATGGATTTCAGCAATATACAGGATAAATATGAACGTTTTATATTATAAGCGTGAATAATAACTCCTATTGACATTCACGATTCTTTAGCTTATAACTCTGCAAATCCGGTTCCATATACCGTACATTTTTACCGAACAGGAGAAAGTAATCGTCTAATAACCTCGTAGTATCCGTCCATTTGCGGCTTGACCAAACCTCGCAGGCAATAGTCCCGGACCCGTTTCTCAGGCGTTCTGGCAGCCCGGATGACAAAAAGCAACTTCCGGAGGTTCACAGATGGTCTTTCCCAACCAGGCTCGCAAATACATTGTCCACGGTTCCTTAGCCCTCCTGCTCTTATTCATTGTAGCCTGCGGCGCGTCGGCGCCGGCCGCCGACGAGGCGGGCGAGGCACCTCCTCAACCCGCGAGCAGCGCGCCGAGCGCGGCGCCAGCGGCACCCTCAAGCGCTCCTGCTACAAGCTCTTCGCAGCCGGCCGCCGGATCGTCGGCAGCACCGGCGGCGGCGCCCACCGCGGTCCTGCGCCCGGCGGCGACGGCCCAGGCCGAGCCAACGCCCACCCCCCTGCCGGCGGAGATTATCTACCAAGGCAAGATCAACGTCCTGATAGGCGGCTTCGGCAACGAACGGTTCATCGCCCGGTACTGTTCCGGGTTGTGCCACGTTTACGGCAGGCTGCTTCACGCCTACCTGGCGACGACCACCCACAAGGGTGGCGTGATACCCGAGGTGCTGGACCGGTGGGAAATCAACGAAGACGGCACGGTCTGGACGCTTCACATGCGTGAAGGCGTCAAGTTCCACGACGGGTCCGACGCCACCATTGACGACCTGCTGTTCAGCCTGGACCGGATGACCGACTACGAGAACGAGGACCCGGAGCAAACCACCACAACCCAGGCGTCACACCGGCGCCGCCTCGTGTCCCAGGAGGTCACCGGCCCATACGAGATTACGGTCAACACTACCGATCCGTATGCCGGTTTCATGGTGTGGAACTCGAACGGCCATGCCGGCAACCTGCGGATGAACCTGTACCCGGCGAAGCTGCTGGGCGAGCCCTACGGCCCCAACGAAGAGGAGTACGAGAAGCTTCCCATGGGGGCGGGGCCCATGGTGATGATTGACCGGAGCCCAGGCCAGACGATGAGCTTCGAACGCTTCGACGACTACTTCTACACCCCGGCCTTCGGCGCGCCTGAAGACCGGCGGCCGAGGTTCCAGTTCCTGGACCTGCACAATGTGCCGGAACTCTCGACGCGGGTGGCCGCGCTGCGGGCTGGTGACGGCGACTTGATCGAGGCTGCCGAGGCGGTGAAGGACCAGATCGAGGGCGGTGGCGGCCGCATAATTTATGCGCGGGAGTCCACGTACGTAACGATCGAGTTGAACCGGTGCTACCTGGAGGGGACCCGATGCGGCGACATCCGGGTGCGGGAGGCCCTGAGCAGGGCTATCGACCGGGAGTCGATCGTGGATACCCTGTACAGTCCCGACGAGTACAACGTGGCCGGCTGGAACTATGTGACGCCGACCTCGCTGGGGTATACGGAAGAATTGACCCCACCGGCTTTTGATCCTGACGAAGCCCGTCGCCTCATGGCCGAGGCCGGGTACAAGGTTCCCGGAGCCGACGGCGGCAAAGAATACGGGGAGTTCGAGATCGTAACCTGGAACCCAGGCGATGTCCCGTTCATCCCGGACATGGCCCAGCTCATCGCGGACAACTGGCGGACCGAGTTAGGAATAGACGCGAAGGTGACGGTGACCGACCGGACGCTGATCAGCCAGCAGCGCAGGGGTGGGGAATTGGTGGACAAGGCCCGGTTGTTCATCAACGAGGCTCGGTGGGACGGCAGCACCATAACTCATTCGAGCTTCAACGACCCCAAGAACGTGAACCGCTACGCCGAGGACCCCAAGCTGTGGGCGGCCATTGGGGAGGCGTTCCTGGTGGTTGATGAAGCCGAGCGGGACGCTGCCATGGCGAAGATGTATCCCGTGCTGCAAGCGGAGCATTACCAGCTTCCAATGGGATACGCCAATTTGCCCTGGGGTGTGAGCAAGCGGATCAAGGAGTGGCAGCCGTGGTCCGCCGCGGCCTTCTTCAACGCTCACTGGACGGTGCGCGTGGAAGACTAATTCTCACGGACAATTCCGGACTCTGGCATTCCAACGCCGCCTGTTCCCTGACCCCGGGGAACGGGCGGCCTCCCTAATGGGGGACCCTGGATGGGGGACCCTGAAAACACCGTTAGCGGCGAAGCCGGGACAGGCGGCAGAGGCTTTCCATGTACCGTTACATCTTCAATCGGGTGCTCCAGGCCATCCTGGCCCTTTGGCTTCTCGGCACGGCGGTCTTCTTCATCCTGAACGTCACGGGCGACCCGGTCTCGTTCCTGCTGCCGCCGGATGCCACGGCCTTCGAGGAAGAGCTGCTGAAGGAGCAGCTCGGGTTGAACCGGCCGTTATACGTGCAGTATGCCAAGTTCTTGGGGAATGCCTTGACCGGCGACTTCGGACGGTCCACGACCCGTAAGACACCGGCCATGGACCTGTTGCTGGAGCGGTTCCCCAACACGCTGAAGCTGGCCATCTCGTCCATTCTCGTGAGCTTCATTCTGGGCATCCCGTTAGGCGTTACCGCGGCGCTGAAACGCAACTCGGCATGGGACGGGTTTGTCAAAGTGATTGCCCTTTTCGGACAGGCCGCTCCATCATTCTGGTTGGCGATCCTGCTGATCATCCTGCTGGCGGCGCTGCCGGCGGAAAACGGGCTGCCCAGCCTGCCGGCCTTCGGGTCGGGCAGCCTGGCGCACTTTGTCCTGCCGACTATTGTCCTGGCCTGGTCGGTGATGGCGGGAGTGGTGCGTCTCACCCGCTCGTCGATGCTGGAAGTGCTGGACAGCGAGTACGTCAAGTTCGCCCGGGTCAAGGGGCTGCGGGAGCAGTTGGTCATCTGGAAGCATGCCTGCAAGAACGCGGTCATTCCGGTGCTGACCTTCTGGGGACTGGCCCTGGCGGGGCTGTTGAACGGAACGGTGGTAGTGGAGGTGGTGTTCGCTTGGCCGGGGATTGGTCGGATGCTGCTGGAGGGGGTGGCTCAGCGGGACTTTCCGGTGGTGCAGGCGGCCATCCTGGCGTCCGGGGTGTTCTATATTGTGATGTCCCTGATAGTGGACATCCTGTACGCCTACGTCGACCCGCGGATACGGCTCTAGCGCCTCATCCCGGGGTGACAGGCCGGAGCGACGGGGCCGACCGTCCCCGACAGGCCTGATCAAGGTGGAGGAACATGGCTCTAGCTACCGCAACCAACACATCCATGAGCCGGGCCGCACTCCTGTGGAGGCGCCGCTCCGGTGTGCGCAGGCTGCCATTGATTCCGATCGCGGTGGTGGTCCTGCTGGCGGTGTGCGCCGTTTTCGCCGACCTTCTTTCTCCCCACGACCCCCGGGGGCAGGACGAGTCCATCCGGATCAGGACTCAGAAGACGCTATTGCCGCCGTTCCAGAGCTGGGACAACCCGCTGGGGACGGACCGGACGGGGCGGGATGTGATGAGCCGGATGATCCACGGGGCGCGGACGTCGGCGGTTATCAGCGTCATCGCCCTGGGCAGCGGTGTGCTGGTGGGGGCGGTGCTGGGATTGATTGCCGGCTACCGGGGCGGATGGCTGGGTGCGGTGATAATGCGCCTGGTGGACACGGTGCTGGCCTTCCCGTTAATCCTGGTGGCGTTGCTGATCATCGTGGTGCTGGAACCGGGGATCCACAGCATCATCATCGCCATCGCGGCGACCACCTGGGCCAGATTTGCGCGGCAGGTGCGGGGGGATGTGCTGGTGGCCAAGGAGCAGGGATTCGTGACGCTGGCGATCATCGCCGGGGTGCCTGAGGCGGTTATCATCTGGCGGCACATTTTCCCCAACGTAGTCAACACGCTGCTGGTGGTGGTGAGCCTGCAGGTGGGGCAGGTGATCCTGACGGAGGCGTCATTGAGCTACCTGGGGCTGGGGCTGCCGCCGGATGAGCCGGCCTGGGGGATAATGGTTTCCGAGGGGCGGAACTTCGTTATCAGCGCGTGGTGGCTGGCGCTGTTCCCGGGGGTGGCGATCACCCTGGTGGTGCTGGCGTTCAACTTCTTCGGCGACTGGCTGCGCGACACCCTTGACCCGAAGCTGCGGCGGGCCTAGTCTTCCCGGCATCAAAGGAGCGGGTTTGCGGCTTCAATCTAAGAGGCGCGCCCTCCGTCGCCAAGTTGGATAACTTGTCCAAGGCTCCTTGGGCGCTCCGTGATGGGCGGGCCGTGTTCCCCGGCGTGGCGATATGAAGTGGGTTTACCTTGGTTTGGGCATTGTTGGGACGTTGACGCCCATGGGAGTCCTGTATGCCGTCAACTTTGACCGCCGGATTCCCGGATTGCTGATAGATATGGGCCTGCTGTTCCACAGCGCGGGCCTGAGCATCCTGTTCATTCCTCTGGGGATGGGGGCTGGGGTGGTGGTGGCTGGGATTATCCACTTCGCCTGGAACCGGCGGCCGGGCCGGACGGGTTTCCAAGGACGTTGGGCCGCTGCCGATTCCCCTCCCGCCCCGGGGTCTGAGTGAAGGTTAGTCGCGGAGGAGCTGTCGGTAATAGTACTATATGGTAATTACGCACAAAAATGGCTCTTAAACAGGGTAGACCTTTGCTTTTCCCACACTTTCTACCACAAAAGCCAATACCTTCAACCAGACCACCAAAATCGCTCTTTTGAGTGTCCCGCCAGTACCCTTCTTCGACGGAACGATAGCCCATATCGGGAAGGAGCCCCGCCAAAGCTGTTCGACATCCCGTTGAGCCGGGTCAGGAGTTTCCCTTCAGGCCCTGTCTGATGGCTTCATGTCCTTTTTCAGGGTTGTTTGGACAGTAGGCCAGTTGCATAAATCCCCGCATTGAGGCGGCGGTCATGGCCAGAAAGCCCACCATACTTCCCAACTCCTTCACCCCCGAGGAGGCCCAAGCCTTGATCGCCGCGGTTAGGTCCTGTCAGGTACAGATGGCATTGAGGATGATGCTCAGGACGGGATGGCGAGTTAGGGAAAGCCTCTCCCTGAGGGTGGCGGACATCCGGTTTAGCCAGGACCCGCCGATCATCTCCCTCCGCCGCGAGGTTACGGGCAATTTAGCTAAAAATGGAAGGAGGTGCCCAGCCCCCTGACTTGGTGGAGTCCCTGGGGTACCTGGACTCGACTCATGTCAAGGACCGCACCAAACCCCTCTTGAATATCAGCCGGCAGTGGGTCAGCAAGTCTATGAAGGTAGAACCCACCGATTGGAAAGACCGCCAGGTAAGGCGGGAGGCAAGATTCCAGGCCTTCCAGTCTTCAGGCAGGCTCAGGGCCTCCGGCCCAGCCCAGACATGCGGGGCCCTATTTTTCCACGCGGCAGGTGATTACATCCAGGCCGTAGTATTTCCGGTGGTTCACTGATGAGGCGTAGTGGTGCAGGATGCGGACGGACAATTCCCGATCGTCTTCCAGGGCCTGTTCCCCGCCCAGGTAGGCCATGCGGTTTTCGATATTCCCCTGAATGGCGTCCTCCGAAGCGACCAGGATCTCCAGTTCGGCGGCGCCGCTTTCAGGGCGAATTGCGGCTACCAGTCTGCGCTTCTCATCGGATCCGCTTCCGCTCTCCGATTCGCCCAAGTGTGGCCCGTTGCCCCCCTCTTCCAGCAGGCTCAATACGACCTCTTCCCCCACCAGGCGCAGACGGTTCTTACCTTCCTCCGTCCACGAATGTCCGTCGGCGAATTGGCTGAGAAAATCATCAACAGCCGGTAGGCAGGATCGGGACAGGTCAACTCGCAGCTTCCTGGTCTGGAAACTCGAGATTTCGGTGAACAGCGTCATCCCGATGGCCGAGATGCCGCCGATTACAATGGTATTACCCACCAGTTGGCTGCCGCCCCCTTCGACAAGTGCTCCGAATATCCCGGCGGACAGGCCCAGCACCATGGAGACGCCGATGATGGTAGCTTTTTTCTGGTCAACCTGGCCGGAGAAAGACGTTTTCGCACCCTCGACAAAGAGCATGCCGAAAATGATGACGTAAACCGCGCTCACCACCGGGCTGGGAACGGCGACCAGAACGGCAAGGAACTTGGAAAACGGGGCGGCTACAATGGTCATCAGTCCCAGGTATATCCCGACGCTCCTGGCGGCGACACCGGTGAAGCCGACGTAAACCGCGGTTACGGCCCACGGTGCGGCGACGGGGAGGGTTCCCATCAGGCCGGAAAAGAGGACACCTGCCCCGGACACGGTCAATCCCCCCTGCACTGCGCGGTAGTCAAGGGCCGCCGGGTTCCGGTAGGAGGCCCGGTAAATCACCGAGAGGTCTCCCACCGTCTTCATGAAGGCGGTCAGGTTCACGAACACGAACACAGGAAGCAGTGCCCAGAAATCCGCCCCAAAGGCCAGGTCCAGACCCGGCCAACCGAAATCGGGTAAGCTCATCCACGGAGCGTCCGCTATGAGGTCAACGTCGTAAAAGCCCAGGGGCGCGGCTGCAGCAAGTCCGACGGCTACGGTGACCGGCAAAATCCACATGCGCCAGAACGGCGTACCATGCAGGGATATTAAGACTCCAATGGTCAGCGCGGCCATTCCCGGGGCCATGAACAGCACGGGCGATGCCCCTTCCGGCACCACAACCGTCCTGCTTATGATAAAGGGCACGGCCGAAACCGCCACCAGCATCACCACTACCCCGCTGACCGTGGGAGTGAATATCCGTCTGAGGGAGGCGAGATGCAGGGTCAAAACGAACTGCAACAACGTGGAAGCCACCAGCAGGCTAGCCAGCAAGCCTGGTCCCCCGGCCTGGAGCGCCAGGGCGCAGACCGCCAAGAACGGAACGTTGAAGTTGGTTACAATGAGGCGGCCCGACCCCAGGTATCGGAACCGGAGGGTGTGCAGAATCATGCCGGCCCCGGAGACTGCCAGCGCGGTAAATATCACCCACCCCAGGTAGGCGTCGGACTCGCCGGACGCCCGCACCACCAGCGCCGCCAGCATGATGAGGCCGATGGTGTTGGGTATGAATATCTGCAGGGCCGATACCGCCGCCGTCAGCGGCGGACATCTCTCATCCGGCTCGTACCGAATTTTGACTCACCTTTGAACTGTACTGAACTGTCGAGGCTCCTCTTTTTTCCCTCCGGCCAGCCCAAGGGCGCGCCGCAGGCCCGAGCCGTTTGTCTGCCTCTGACCGGCGGACTGTTTGCCCCCAAGGCCGCGGGTCTTCTCTTTACCCTGCCCTTGCCGGAGTCGATTATATGAACCAGGATTCCCCGTAGTCGAGGATTTTCACGACGTTTCCAACCCCAGCAATCCCCTGGTCAGACGAATCACAGTTCAGAAATATGGTCGAGAGGGACGGCCCTAGCGACCCGAAGGCGGCTGCCAGGAACAGTCGTTATGATAATATACTCGGCGCGAGTAACGAAACGAGGATGGATAGCGATGCGCGCTGAGCGGCAAGGCAGACTTGAGGCGAACCGGACAGGACTGACGCGACGGAGAATACCGTACGGGCTGGGCGCGCCATTGTTGATCTTGGCCTTGGCTTTTTTCGCCGTCTTTGCTGTTGCCTGCGGAAGCGACCCTACCCCGATGCCGGAGCCCGCACCCGCAGCGGCGCCGGAGCCCGCACCCGCAGCGACGCCGGAGCCCGCACCCGCAACGACGCCGGAGCCCGCACCCACAACGGCGCCGGAGCCCGCACCCACAACGGCGCCGGAGCCCGCACCCACAACGGCGCCGGAGCCCGCACCCACAACGGCGCCGGAGCCCGCACCCACAGCGGCGCCGGAGCCCGCACCCACAGCGGCGCCGGAGCCCGCACCCACAGCGGCGCCGGAATCTGCACTCAATGACGAAGATTTCACTATGGCCTACGTGCGGGAGGCCATTGCCTTTTACGAAGAGAACGGGCTGGACTCCACCGTCGAGTTCTACCGGACCGGGCCGAGCATCGTGGCCGGGCGGTCTCTTATCCTCTTGGATGCGGCGGAAAGCGTGGTGCTGGTGTACCGCCCTATCCCCACCCTGGAAGGCCATTACTTCGGCCCCGGCTCGACATTCACCAGTTTCGGGATGTTTATAGATGCCGCCACCGGGGAAGGCCATTGGGCTACGACTCGGGGCCTTAACCCGGCCACCAAGCAGGAAGAACCCCGACGCGTCCTTTCCGTCCTTCACGATGGCTTGGTTTTCGCCGCCAGCCATTCGGCCCTACCGGAAGATGTGGCGGATTCCACCCAGGAGTACGTAAACAAGGCCATCGCCAAATACGAAAGGGACGGCCTCGACGCCGCCATTGCTCACTACAACGGCCAGGACAGCTTGGACGGGCAGTTCTACTTGTTCCTCATCGGAGCCGATGATCTCTACCTGGCGCATCCCATATTCCCCCACCTCATCGGTACCGACATCAAGGATGTGGTGGGGTCCGACGGGCAGGAACTGGGCCGGGAGATAGCCCAGGCCACGGAGGAAGGAATCTGGGTGGAATACCTGTGGCCCCATCCCGTATCCCGGAAGGAACAGCAAAAGGTCACCTGGGCTGTCCGCCGCGACGGGCTGATTTTCGCCTCCGGCTACTACGCCGGCGGGCCCGAGTCCGGCCCCCCGGCCTGGCAGGACGCCGACCCCGAGGAATACACGGTGGAATACGTGGAGCGGGCTATAGAGCGCTACGAGCGCGACGGGCTGGAATCCATGCTCAACTACTACAATAGCGTCGCCAGCTTTGAGGGCGAATGGTATCTCTTCGCCACCGACGCAGATGACATCTATCACGTCCATCCTCTGCTTTCCCGGCTGATAGGGACGGATATCAAGGACGTGGTGGGTTCCGACGGCTACGAGTTGGGCAAGGAGTTGGCCAGGGCCACGGAAGAGGGCGTGTGGGTGGAATACCTGTGGCCCCACCCTGTAACGCTGAAGGAAGTTCCCAAGGTGGGCTACGCTGTGCGCCATAATGGGATGCTCTTCGCCTCTGGCTACTACGTGCGGGTGGAAGACCCAGCGGCTCAGACCAGGGCCTATGTGCAGCAGGCCATCGAGTACTACCAGGACAACGGATTGGACGCCACCATCGCCCGGTACAACGATCCTGACAGTCTTGACGGCCAGTGGAACCTGACCTTGGCTGATGAGAACGACATTGTGCTCGTCGCCTTCCTATCTCCTCGCCTCATAGGGAGGGATCTGAAAGACCTTGGCGCCTTCTCAGCTGTGCGGAAGATTGGTGAAGAGATGGCCGCGGCAACGGAAGAGGGCCTATGGGTCAGCTACATCTTCCCCAACACCAGGTCGTCGGAGACCCTGTACGCTCATACGTGGGCCATCCGCTACGACGGGCTGTTGTTCATGTCACGCTATTACGACGACCGGCCCGACGTTGCCGATTAGGCATTGACCGTCGACGCGCCTGCGTGAGGAACGCGGGGAGGATTGCAGCACTGTAGGAGACGGTGGGACAGGCCGGCATCGCCGCCGGCCTGCGGCGCTGGTGGATCCAGAGGTAATAGTCAGAGTGTCGATCTGAGGCGGAATTGGAGGCCGCTCAGGTGCTAGCCAGGGCGGCCCGACCCCAAGGTGGTTACTCTGGAGGAACAGCCAGACGGGGAACACGCCTTCGGACCGGCGGCGTCGCTGGTGGCCGAGTGGCGGGAGTTGCGGACGGTTGGCCAAGAGTCAGGGAGCCGGGTTGACCAGGCCGGGGCAGCGGTACGGCGGTGGGAATTGGAAGCCGAGATGCTGGGAGAGTTACACCTGACCCTGCCGCCGGAAAACCCATCCCCTGGATGACGCGAGGAGGGCGGATCATGGGCGTTGGCGGCGGGGAGCCGTGGCGGAGGCTCGCAGGGAGTTGGCCAAGGCGGAGCTGGCAAGGTGGATGCCGGAGGGTGATCAGCTTAGGTCTGTGTCGGAAGTAGCAACTTTCAGGCGCCGCTGCACCATGGGATCCAGGTCGAGGTTGAGCCGCTTTTTCCCGGCTGCCATTGCCGCCTACTCCCCAGCGAGATCTTCCTGGAACAACGTTAGTGCAAACATAGAAATGCCTCAATGCCTTGGGCGAAGCGCTCGTGCCGCCGGTTATCGGGAAGAGGAACAGTGCTGCTTATCCTCGCTCCATCCCCTGACGCCCTGGTGATACCCGGCCACCGCTTCCCGCCCAGCTGCTTGAAGCTCCTTTAACCGGCTTCCTTGCCCGCCCCAGGAGCGTCACGGAAACGCCCCTTCACGTGACTGTCATGCAACTGGCCTCCTCCCATTGCGCGAGCCCGTCACATGAAGGTATAGTCCGGGCATAACGACCTACGGCTACATCAGGACCAGCCGGCAGTGCATCCAGGGAACCGCCGGCAGCGACCCCGAGGCCCTTGCCGACCAGCTTCGTCAGGAGGGTGTGCCCGAGGACAACATCTACCGCGACGCGGGTGTCTCGGGAGGGACGGGCACCAACAGCCGGGCCGGCTGGCGGGCCCTCAAAGCCAGGCTGGTCTCCAGGGAGGTTCTGGTGGTGGCGGCCAGCGACCGGATCAGCATGTGATGGCCAGACGCGGTTCGGTCGGTCTGCGGGAGATGGGGTGAAGGTCCGCTCCTTGGCGAAGGTGGAGGCCCAATGGACCCGCTACGTGGAGGCCGACGAGGGGAGCTCCGAAGTCTCCTTCGGCCAGATCCCCACCATGTTCGCAGCTTGGGTGGGCGACCAGGAACTGAAGCCGGCGAAGCGCCGCCGACTTCGAGGGTTCACCCAACACCATATGGCGGACGCTGCTGAGTAAGGATAGGAAACGTTGTAATGACCGGACATGTTACTTAGGATGAACACTCATGTTAGAGACTCCTGCGTCGGCGATATTCGCGTTAAGCATGGTCCTTGGTTGCGCCGCCCCTTTTGCAACTGCCCTGCCTAAAGCTACCTCTGAGGCAAGCAGGACCGTCATTGTCGAAGCGCCACCGCCGCCTGCCCTGGAAACGGCCAGATGATGACTGGGCGTTTTGCCATACGGTGACCCTTCACCGGAACAACAACCGCAATCTCATCGGGAGCAATGCCATGACTACCAGCGAACCGCTGCCCCGAGGCGAAATCATCCAGCAGTTGGATGGAACTTATGAACTGTTCCCAGTGTGCACCGATGAAGAAACCCTGCGCGGAATCCTCCAGGACTGCCTGGACGAGTGGGAACACATCCGCATCGGCATGCTGGTGCCGGGGGCCGTCTGGGAAATCAAGCCACCTTGCCAGCCTCGCACCGGCTTTTTGGACGGCTACCTGACGGTGGACTTCCAGGAATGGCACCTGCACCTGTGCATCGGGGAGTCGCGAGCGGCACCACCAGATACGGTCAAGTTGCGGCGCACCGCCCGCGCCGAACTCTACCGCCGCCTGAACCCCGCCCACCAGCCCACGTCCTGGGGGTTCCGGCTGTTCAACGGTGGCGGGCAGCAGCAGATAACGGTCCTGCTACCCAATCCCCACCTTGACGAAGACCAAAACTATACGGACAGTCCTGACTGGGAACGCCTTTACCTGTGGGACCGGCTGCGGCAGAAGTACCTGTCCCAGGGCTATGACCCCACCGACCGCTCGGCGCCCAGGTTTTTCCATGGCTGATCCGGCCGGCGGGCTTCACCCGCTGGCAGCCAGCATGGATCGTGTGCGGGAGTTGGGAGGCTTCTTTGCTTTACCCCGGCGGCTCCCTGAAGAAGCTGGGTGGACCAATGCTCAAGACCTTTTTCAGGGCGACGACCGCCGCCTGGCGGAATTGGTAGCAGCCTACGGGCAGCGGGCCTGGGACAGCGACAACCGCCACGTCGCCGGCTCCGCTTTCCTGGTGGCCTACCTGAGCCGTGTGGTGTTTCCGGTGGTGGGTCAGTACGTCATGGAGCGGCGGGTACCCAACGTTTCGCTGGATAACCTGTCTTTCCACTGGAACGGGGCGGCCATTGACGCCACTGGTCTTGACCGCTTTACCTTCGCCGTATTGCCTGACGATGGGGCCGCCAACCACGCGGACGCGATGATGGTACCCGACGCTGATGCCATGTATGCCCAGCTCAAGGTGTGGCTCTTCGAGGGGAACCTGGAAGGGGTTATAGAGGACCTTCGGCGGGCTGCCGGGGCCAGCGTCAAGATTTCCTGGAACGCAGTGGCCGCGGCTTTCTCCCAGGCTCTGAACCGGCTTTACGCCACCGCCGGGATGCCCGAAACGGTGGTGCGGGCGGCCGAGACCTTCTTTACCGACCCCGCCTCTCCCATCTACGGTCAACTCACCATGGAAGAGTTCGAGCACCAGGGCCGGGTGGGTTTCTTCTCCCGGCGGCGCGGGTGCTGCCTTTGGTGGCGGTCCCCCCGGGCCAACGACTATTGTTCCAACTGCATTCTGGTGCCCCGGGAACAACAAGATGAGCGTTTTCGTGAGATGCTGGCGGGGCCGCGGTAGGGGAGCCCTTTAAGAGGCTATTTCACCAGTCTCTTCCCTCGTCCAGGCAACAGGTCGGCAGAACTAATTGTCGTTAATCATCCCTGGCTGGAAACCCCGGTTTATTTCCGCAGGCGGGGCGGTATGCTTTTGACATTCCAGCCAGGGGTGAAGCGGGATGACCCTCTACGGTTACGCCCGGGTCTCGGTGAGAGAGCCGGAGGACAAGAATCTGGACCTGCAGGTGGAGCGGCTGGTCCGCGCCGGCTGCTCCCTGGGCAATATCCGGGCCGAGGAGGCCAGCGGGGCCAGGAACGACCGGGGCGGCCTCCTGGAGCTGCTGGACCTGGTGGTTGAGGGGGACACCCTGGTGGTCACTCACATCGACCGGCTTTCCCGGGGGCTGACCCACGGGCTGCAAGTGATCGAGGGCCTGCACCGGGCGGGAGTGGAGTTCCGGTCCCTGTCCGAGGACTTCGACACGGCCACGGCCGCCGGCAAGCTCCAGCTCACGATGGTGCTGGCCTTCAGCGAGTGGTGGCGGAACTCGATCCGGGAGCGGTCGGTGGCGGGGCAGGCCAAGGCGCGGGCCGAGGGCCGTTTCCCGGGTCGGCGGCCGAGCTTGGCCGAGCGGCAGCGGGAGTACATCCGGTCGGAGCGGGCGAAGGGGGTAAGCCAGCGGGAGCTGGCCAAGCGCCTGGAGGTCAGCCGTTGGACCATCCAGCAGGTGGACCGGTAGCGGCGGGTGGAGCTGGATGGGTCAACCCCGACTCATACCCTTGGGCTGCCGCGGTAAAGCAGCACCGGAGAAGTAAGAGATTGCCACTGTCCGATTTTAAGCGACGCGAGTCCCTGCGATGTCTGTTCGCTTCGGTAGCCTCGGTCACCGTTATGGGTTGGCTGCTCGAGAGCGGTCAGTTCCGGCGGATGACAGCTGAGTCGGAAGATATCGACGATATGCTGGTCAACGTGCGTTCGTTCTTTGTGGCGGGCATGGGATTGACCCGACAGGAGGTTCGTCATAGGTTCATGCCTATGGGTTCAGTATTGTCGCAACACATCTACGGGGCATTGTTCGCGGATGCAGTAAGGTGGTGGGCAGCCGCCCAGCGCAATAGGCAAGATAAGAACAAATACCTGCGGGACTCCATGTACAAGGGCGAGTTCGCCACTCTTCGGCATCATTTTTATCATGGGTTTAGGAACAATCAGTTAGCGCATTTCCCCGGTGGGATAGCGAACAACGACAACCCGTTGCTGACTCCCTCTCCCTATGGCTTCTTCTTATCACAGAAAGAATATGAGGATTTTCGCTCCCTGTTGGCGCATTCCATCAAACTCACCATCCTGGGTGCGGAGGAGTTCGAAGGCCATTGGGACACGATAGTCTCACCCCTGGTTGAAAACGCCGAGATGTCGGCGGAACTCAAGGAAGCCGCTTCGGCGGCCTTGAGGAAGGTGTTAACCGACTTTGATGAAGAAATCTTGAAGATGCCGACACGGGACCGCTTTCCTGACGCCGACAACGGATAAGGAGTTTCCACCCCGATGAACAAGCATTCCCTCGGGCGAGGGAACGCCGCCACCGAAGCCGATAAGACCCATCCCTCCGTGTTGCTCCATAACCTGTAGGGGAACGTCAGTCTGCGACCGGACAACACCGTCCCGCTTTCCTGCAACTGAACGGGAGGACCTCATGAGGACAACAACCCGGCCCGAGTGTGACATCTACCACTAGGTCATGTCCATCGCCCAGACGGTGGTGATGGTGATAGCCGACTTGAGCTACGTCCTCTGCATGGACTGCGCCCTGTCCCAGCTGGAGGACGAAGACATCGTCAGCGTCTCGGTGGGCCTGACTTGACGGTAGACAGTACCATATTCGAGATTTGGATGGGGTTGTAAGCCCACCAGAGCTATCTGCTCAACCGCCATAGCGGGGCAGGGCCGAAGGACGCAATAAGAACCTTAAGTAGGTCAACACGCGCATGTCGACATTCTACCAGTCGCTGAAGATCGCTGTCATCTGTCGACTATTCGAAGAAGTTGGCTGCGGATGGTCTCGCTATTCGCTGTGAGGTTAACCGTGGCAAAACAGACCCGGTGACCTTGGATAATGGCCGATTCGTCGTAATCGACTCCCAATGACGGATAGAGCAAGACGCCGGTTGAGTGGCAAGAAACAGGGTCTCCGGGTTGTTCTTGGGAGCGCAAGTAGGCGTATAACTGGTAAATTTGCCCGCTCTTAAGCGTCTGTTTTCCATATTGGCTCTGTCCCACAATTGACGTAAACTTTGTGTCGATGACGATTCGCTCGCCGGTGGCCGGGATACGATGCTCACGTCGCTCCAAAACGATGTCGGGGATCATTTCCGGCATGATGGCGCGTAAATCTGGCGAAGGTTCAAACACAGGCCATTGAATATGGCTGCCTTGCCTCACTCTCCAGCCATGATGAGACAAGACGGCGTCGTAAAAGCCGGCGACAGCATCTTCGTACAGTTTCCACCCCTGAGTTTCGAGCCGATTGACGGTGGGCAACAGAGCGGACACAGGTTGCTCGGTAGGGATCGACAGGTTCAGAGCCAGCCTGGCAGCGGAGAGCATCTTTCGCTCGTGGGAGTCCATCCATCCCATGTTGTCCAGCCCCACAGCGTTGCCCGCTAGCCGGGAATCTAGGTAGCCGACCACGCCTGCCCTTCCCATGCGGAAAGCCAAATCGCGGCACCTTCGTTCAAGCTCCTTATAATGGGCCGTATTGCCGACGAGATCGGCAATGTGCGTCAGAGCGGCTTTGACGTACCGGTTGCGCGGGGTGTCCACCGTCAGTTCGTCGAAAATGCAGGCAACGCGTCCCCGTTTCAGTAACTGCCCGCGTTCGGTGCGAAACAGGTCGATGCGCCCGCGCACCCTGTTGAGATCGGCCTCACGCCGCTGGTAGCCGTGGGACAGGTTGCGGCGCAGGCGACGTTCGACGGCGCTTGCGAGGATCTCGGCGACCAGATACGGTATGTCGTCAGGTGCCTTTTCCAGGTCAACCCGTTGGGACGCGGGCAATTCGCGGTACAGTTGCGAGGCATAAAGCAGTAATAGCCATATGTTTCGCACCGGGACGTAGCCGATGAAGCCGGATGCTGGGGATTCCCCTCCGGTGGTCATAAGCCGCTCAAGAGCTGCGATTTGGCTGTAATAGCCTTGTCGGGAGCGTCAAACCAATATTCATGCAATAGCGGGGCGATTTCGGTTTCCACTACCTGGATGAACCATTCTTCCGGGACCGCTACAGGTTCGCCTGAACTGGGAACGACGAAGCTGTGGCCGATACGGAACTGGCTGCCGAGGTTGGGGTCGGCGGCAATCTGGTCGTTCAACGAGCCAATGCGTTGTGAAATCTCAGTCAGAAAGTCCGTCGGGATTTCGCACTGGCGGTGAACCCAATTGCGCCAGGTTTCATTGATTGCCGGCTCGAGATCGAAGAAAGCGAAACGCCTTCGGAGTGCCAGGTCTACCAAGGCCAAAGAGCGGTCGGCGACGTTCATGGTGCCGATGACATACACATTGGACGGTATATAGAAACACTCACCGGCATTGTGTTGATAGGCCAATGTCAATGCGTCGTCTGGTGTTCGCTTGTCGGCTTCAAGAAGTGTCAGTAACTCCCCAAAGACGGAGGCCGGATTACCGCGGTTGATCTCCTCGATTACCATGACGTAGGTTCCCTCAGGGTTCTGGCGGGCGACTTCAGACAATTCCAAGAAGGGGCCGTCCAAAAGGCCGAGTTTCCCGTCAGCCTGAGGTCGCCAACCGCGCACGAAATCTTCGTATGATAGGTTGGGATGAAATTGAACTTGCCGCACTTGGTCCTCGTCCTTGCGGCCGATGAGGGCGTAGGCGAGTTTCTTGGCCAGCCAGGTTTTGCCAGTGCCGGGCGCCCCTTGGAGAATTAAGTTGCGCTTTGATTGAAGACGCTGGAGCATTAATTCGAGGGTGGCTCGGTCAAGAAAACAACCGTCTGAAATGATACTTGCCACGTCATATTCATGTAGTTGAGATAGTTCCGACGATTCGTCTTCGTGTGGGTCTGGATAGCCGTATTTGTCCCCCCAATATGGAATGCTCAGGGTTTGGGCAGTGTCTTGGTTTTCACCTCCAAAGGTGAATCGTATCAACGCTTGTCTCCACCAAGTGTCGGGAAGAACCTGCCAAACGGTCCCGTTGAACGTATGGAAATACCATTCGCGCGGCGGGTCGACGGGAGTCCAGTCAACCCGCAGGGATCGTTTGTCACCCAGGTTCTCCACGACGACACCCGTGGCTTTGACTGCAATCACAGAAACGTACTCTCCGCGATTGTCGAAAGGCAATCCGCTCTTTCGGGTGTACCAAGACTTAATGGCGATTCGGTCCCCAGGCTGAATGGCGTCGATTAGCTCGCCATATCGTTCTATAGGGCCGCCCTCCCAGATACCGTCTTGGAGAAACCGCTCGGTCTGGTCGTCATTTCCACCAAACGCGGCACCAACGAACCAGGCAGGACGCTGATTCTCATATTCAGCAGTCATAAACCCAACTCTCCGTCAATTGCACAGTGTGCGGTTCTTGTCTCTTTCCCGACATTGCCGATTCTCTGGTAATGAAGCGCAATTGGGCTAGAGGGTGTCGTCAAAAGAGTTTGCTCCAGATCATCACTGCCCGGAGGTGGCAGGCCGCCAAGTATGACGCCGTCCTCTTGGCATAGCGGGTTGCTACTCCACGCCATTGCTTGAAATCCAGAAACCCGTTCTCCACCAGGTGCCGCAGCCTGTACAGCGCCCGGTCGTAGTCCCGCTGTTCCCTCCGATTGCTTTTGGGCGGTATCACCGGGTCCATGCCCAATTCCCGGACGGTGTCTATGATTCCGTTGGTGTCGTAAGCTTTGTCCGCCAGCAGGTACTCCGCCTCTATGCCCTCGATCAGGGGCAAGGCCTGCGAACAGTCAGCAGTCGTGCCCTCGGTCACCGCCAGCCTTACCGGCATTCCGTGGGAGTCCACCGCCAAGTGCAGCTTGCTGTTCAGCCCCCTTTTGTGCGAGCAATGGACTGGTTTCCGCCACGGGCGCCGGTACTGTGAGGGTGGGCCTTGATATAGCTGGCGTCGATCATCAGCCACTCGAAATCCGGGTCATCCATCACTGCATCCAACAGCCCAGCCCAGACGCCACGGTCCCGCCAGCGGCAGAAACGGCGGTGGGTGTTCTTCCAGTCCCCGTAGTCCGGAGGCAAATCCCGCCAGGGGGAGCCGGTACGCAGAATCCAGCAGACGGCATCAATGAACCGCCGGTTGTCTTGGGCTGGCCGGCCTCTCTTGCCTTCTCCCCCGGGGAGATGCGGCCTGAGCCGTTCCCAAACGGTGTCGGTCATGTCGTGGCGCCGATGCGCTGCTGTCATGCTCCCCACCTGCCACACTCTCACTTCCCCAGTAATCTACCACCCTTCTGTTGTTTTGACGACACCCCCTAGCCTCTATGCTTTCGGAGCCCGTGAGAACAGAAATCTGATGACCAGTAGCGCTAACAGCCCGTGGCGGTCAGGGCCTTCCTGATTGTCACCTAACTCCGGCCTGACCCTACCCAAATAACGGGCTCTTCCGCACTTCTGGTGAAAGCGACCCAAACCGGCGCCAAAAAGAATATTCGGGATGCTAATTGACAATCAAGGGACATGTGCCGTGCCTGTGGGTACGGCGCATCAAGGCCTCGCCAAGTCATTCCACTTCTGATTTTCCCGATCTTCACCAAATTCGCGGGAGAGCCAAATAACGGGGTCCGCCTCAGGCTTCTCCTGGTTTCATAGCAGGACCTCTTTAAAAGTCGCTTACGGGAAACCTGGCCTTGCAATGATCTGTCTAAAAGCCTTCTTTAGGGCGCAGTGGGTATCTAAAGTCTTCGTCCCAGACAGGAATTACCATCTTTCTGATTGAACCATCTGGGTTGGATTCGGCGTCGTAAAACTGGAACCCGTGGGTTAATGGAGCAGCGGTATGCTTGGCTACCATAATCTCGAGTATAGCCTCTCTGTCTGCCTTCGGTGTGTTGAGTCCGAAAATGATTCCCTTCAGCGCAGCGATTGGGTACTGGATCATGCGGGTTCCTGGGTTCGTGTAATATCCTGTCCGCGTGGGTGAGGTTATTGAGTACAGCCGCATCTCCTGTTCTGGTTTCCAGTACCTTTGTTTTGTCAGCAAATTTTCGGCGGTAAAGTCCAATTTTTCTTGCACAATTTCACTAGGCGTGGATTGGTCTCTAGGCTTGAGCTTATCTTGGCTAACTCGTTTTCCGCTGGATTGGCCGTCTCGGGTATGAAGCCTTTCGTATTCCGCGACAGTAATGGTAGGAAGCTTGGTGAAGAACTCCACTTCAGGTTTGATGGTTCTGTATGATACGTCGCTCAGCTTCAGGTCGTATCCGTTGATCCTTTTTTGTGAGATCTCTTCTGAAAGACGTTGTATGGCGTCCTTGTCGAAGATGAGGCAGACTCCGGCGTGGTTGTCTGCGTATACGCTCCATAAGAATGGGTTTGAAAAGTCTTTCGTAAAGCTGGTTGATGCCCACTCCATAGATACGAGTTTGCCGAAGCGGCGTATGAATTGTGAGGTGGACCCGGAATTTCGGACAGGTGGCTAAGTGAGAGTCCCGCTCCTAAACTGAGGGCAGCGGTTGCTGTCGGAAGGAGCAGGAAATGTCACAAGGACGCAGGAAACACAGCCCAGCTTTCAAGGCCAAGGTGGCGTTGGAGGCGCTGAAGGGCCAGGAGACGGTGGCCCAGCTGGCCGCCAGGTATGAGGTCCACCCCGGACAGATTCAGGCCTGGAAGAAGGCTCTTGCGGAGGGCGCCTCCGGGGTCTTCAGCAACGGCAATGACCAGCAGTCGAAGAAGGACGCCACCCTGGTCGCGCGCCTGTACCAGGAGATCGGCCGGCTGAAGGTGGAGCGGGATTTCTTGGCGGAGAGGTCCGGTCCATGAGTCCGGCCCGGCGGCGGCAGATGGTGGACCGGGAGCATCCCTCCCTGTCCCTGGTGCGCCAGTGCGCTTTGTTAGGCGTCAGCCGTTCCAGCATCTACTACCGTCCCCGGGCTGCATCGCCAGAGGACCTGTCCCTGATGGGAGAGATCGACCGGCAGTACCTGGAGACGCCCTTCTTTGGGTCCAGGCGGATGAAGGCCTGGCTGGAGCGGCAGGGGATGCCGGTGAGCCGGAAGCGGGTGCAGCGGCTGATGCGGGCCATGGGGCTGCGGGCCATCTACCGCCGTCCCAGCACCAGCCGGCCAGCGCCGGAGCAACGAGTCTATCCCTACCTGCTGAGAAATGTCAGGGTCACCCGGCCCAACCAGGTGTGGGCCGCGGACATCACCTACCTGCCCATGGCCCGGGGCTTCCTGTACCTGGTGGCGGTGATGGACTGGCACAGCCGGTACGTCGTGTCCTGGCGGCTGTCCAACACCCTGGAGGCCGGCTTCTGCGCCGCGGCGCTGGAGGAGGCTCTGACCAAGGGCCAGCCCGAGGTGTTCAATACCGACCAGGGGAGCCAGTTCACCAGCCTGGAGTTCACCCAAGTGCTGCAGGACCGGGGCGTGAGGATCAGCATGGACGGCAAGGGGCGGTACCAAGACAACATCTTCGTGGAGCGGCTGTGGCGGACGGTGAAGTACGAAGAGGTGTACCTGAAAGCCTACGCCAGCGTCCTGGAGGCCCAGCGGGGGCTGGAAGACTATTTCAGGTTCTACAATGGGCTCAGGCCCCATCAGGCCCTGGGCTACCGGACTCCCGCCGAGGTGTTCCATGGGGAGCAGGAAGCCGTAGAAGGGGACTCTAGTGCAAGGAGGTATTCACCGGAAAAGGGGATCCAAGCATTGGCAGGAGCGTTGGGATTCTCACTTAATTCAGCCCTGATCCTGTCCAAATAATGGGCTCCACCTCATTGCTTAGCGAAATTTCTGGGTGTGTAGTCTCTGGCGAACTCCAAGCCGAATAAATCGGGGAATGGAATTTGGTAGGCACGGGCACGCAGGATTATGGGGTGGTCGGCTCTTGGTGATATCCGCTCTAGGAGGACCTCTAATGTGTGTGAAGCAATCGGGCCGGTGGCCGACAGGAGGGCTGTGAGGGTCTCCTCATATACCTGCTGTCTCTCTTCGGCCAGCGAAGATGCCATCAAATCGACTGCTGACGAGAAGACCTCATCATCTCCTAATCTGAGATGGTATCCTGGCAGAAATAGACGGCCTGAGATGGCCGAACTGACTAGGCTGCGCAGGTAATAGTAGAGGAAGTTGTGCCAAATAATTTCGTCGCCTTCCCATACAACGTTGTATGTATCCTCTGCTGGGTCGTTTAGCTCATGCGGCAAGGCTAGGTATAGGATTTGGCGTGACAGTTCGTTGTGCTGGTTGAGAAGGGCTTTTGCCTGACGGAAACGGTATATTTCGGTCGGGTCTGCGACTGCGCTGATACGCACTGGGAATGCCTCCGTTGGTTGTCGGTTCTGGGCCAGAACCCGTGAAAGGGTCCAATATTCCCTTCATAACGAGAATCCAGCCCGCCAAGACCAGAGAAAGTTGAGTGTTGTATTCAGGCTCCGGAGTCCTCTTGTCCACCGACTGCTTCACCGTACGGGTGGTCCGGGTGTCGATGACCCAGGACGACAGGCGCACACTCCATCGCCTCTACCCCTGCCAATGCTGATTACTCTTGGGACAAACAGTACCCTTTCCCGTGAATTCCTAGGATTCGCCGATCACCCTAATGAAAGGCTCCCTTTCCTGGAATTCACGATTTCCCCTTGGAACGTGCCAGGGCGATGGCCTCCGTCAAAGCGGCGTTGATGCGGGAGCCGCCCCGCCTGAATCTCAGTTCCAGCCGCAACTCGCGGAGTAGTTCATCCTCTGTACGAAGCAAGGTGTCAGACATTACCCATTCCGCCAAAGCTACCAACTCGCTCCTGGAGTACTCTGTGATTGGCAGACCCGGAAATATATTAGGCCGGGGCCCCCTAGCTGGCTGCGCCTCTCTTGGCGCAGTCTCAGCAGACAGGCTCTCTTCGTCCTCTACGTTCCCATGTCCGGCATCTTTAGCGTCGGCCAGGCCCACTGCCTTCTGCCATACCTCCAGAGCCAAATCAGCCTGGCCCTCCGGATCTCGAAACCATTCGGTAGACCAAATGCGGTGAAAGCTCCAGCCCCGGCTCTCCAACTCTCGCTGTCGCAGCCGGTCCCTATCCCGGGCGGTGGGAGTCGAATGGTAGTTGGCCCCATCCGCTTCTATGGCCAGAACCATTTGCCCCGGCTTTCCTGGATGGCCGCAGGCGAAGTCCAGTCGGTAACCGGCAACCTCGTACTGCGGCACTACCGGCATGCCCCGTCTCTCCAGTTGGCGCAAGATGTTTAGCTCAAAGGCATTGAGGGGCTCACCGCTCAGGCTACCACCCATCGCAGTCCCGCCCGAGGAAGCGAATTCCAGGTACTGCCGCATCAACTCCACCCCCTCGGCCGCTGACCGGCCAGGGTCCATGTCGTGGTGGGAAAAGCCAGCCACCAAGTGGAGCCTCGACTTGGCCCGGGTAATGGCAACATTCAGGCGCCGCTCGCCACCCTCCTGGTTCAGGGGACCAAAGCGATAAGGCAAGTTGCCGTTGGCCGCCTTGTGATAGCCCACACTCAGGATAATCACGTCCCGCTCATCCCCCTGTACGCGCTCGATGTTCTTCACGAAGAATCTCTCTTCCCTGGCTACCGCGAAGAACTCGTCAAGCGAACGGTCGTTTTCACCCGAGAGGCGCCTACGCAAACTCTCTTCAATGTTGTCGGCATGATGAGACCCGAAAGCTATTACCCCCAGGGACTCATCAGGATGCCGCCTGGCGTGGTCCAGGATGAGGTCGACTACCTTTTCAACCTCATCAGGGTGCGACCTAGTGGAACGACCTAGGGTGGGCGGGAGATCCAGTTGGTGAAAAGTAAGCGGCGACTCTTGCGTCGTACTTGGAAACGCAGTCAGGGCCTCGCCGTAGATGTGATTGTTGGAAAACGCAATGAGCCGTCCGTCCCGGCTGCGATAGTGCCACTGGAGCATCTGCTCCCTGATAGGTAGGGCCTTTACCACGTCTAGGATGGACTCGATGTTCGCTATTAGAGCCGGGGCTAGGTTCTGAGCAGCGTCATCGGCGGCATCGTCGGCGGCGTCATCCGAGTCCTGGCTTCTGAAAAAGTTGGTGGGAGGAAGCTGACGGTCGTCGCCGGCCACCACAGCCTGCCTCGCCCGGGCAAGAATGCCGATGGCTTCAGCTGGCGGTATTTGAGAGGCCTCATCGAAGATGACCACATCGAATAGCTGGGTGTCTGCGGGGATCATCTCAGCCACCTGCAGCGGCGACATCATCCAGCAGGGCCGCAATCCGCACAGCACCCCCGGCGCTTGGTGTACCAACTGGCGTACCGACAGGTGCCTGCTCTTCTTGGCCGCCTCACGTCTCACTAGGTCAGTCTGCTGCTGATATGCGTTCATTGCGGCTATCGCCTGCTCCGCGGCCACTCGCCTGATGCGTTCTGGATTAGCTTTCAGGTGCTGGGCGTCCAGACGGGCAAAGTCGTCCCTAGCTCGGCTATGAGCCCCTCCAACGAACCCAGATAGCCGTGGGTCTTCCAGTGAAAGTTCGGAAAAGACCCCTTGCAGCCGCGCATGGGCTACCGCGTGGGTTGCCAACTCAGCCGGAATGATACCCCCGACATCTGAAATTATCCGGCGAATGCCAGCATCGCTGAACCGCCTTTCCAGTTCCCGCAACTGTGGCAGCCTGGCGGCCACAGCCTGCTGCGAGGCCATGGTTTCCAGGGCGAATCGCATCTCTTCAAAGGACAGGTCCAGCAGTTCCGGCCGATTGACTCCCTTCGCCAAGTTGGCCAGGGTCGACGTCAATTCAGTAACACTCCGATGCAGATCGCCAGCATTTTCCGGTGCTCGGGGAGAGGCGGTGGGGTCCCGAGAGTATTCCAGCCACCTTCGCACCTGCTCATCTGCCCTCGCCACCGCCTGGTAGGCCTCGTCGCCCGATAACCTGTCCCCTGTCAGTACCTGTTCCCGAACCGCTCGCCGGGCAGAGCGGTAGGTTCCCGACAGTCCGACCATCAACCGGCCAAACCCGGACCGAGGGGCCAGCGCCGCCAGCAGCCGGGTACGATCCAAGCGGTATATATCAGGCTGGAACATCAACTGGTACTGCTCAATTTCGGCGAGCAGCTCGGTCAGGAAAGGCCAGTCAGCAACCGCTTCGGGAAGCTTCAGCGACAGCTCTTCGGCGCAGGCTGACAAGTCTGAGTGGCATTGCGGCAGGAGTCCTTGCACGAGGCTGCGAACCAGGTCAAGGAGCCGCCGCACCTCGTCGGCGGAGCCAGGGGATGCTCCGGCCCAGTTGGGATAGCGTACCGAAAGCCATGGACCCTCCAGATCAATCCACTGCTGGGCCTCCCTTTGCAGGTCCCGCAGCCCGTTCCGGTTCAGTTGGCTTAACTTCTCCCTGGGCAAACCCAGGGTGCTCCTGGCCCCCTCGGGGATCTCCAGCAATTGAGTCTGGACCTCATAAGCACTGATTCCCCAGGGTTCCCTCTGAGTGTGCAGCGCCTCCCGATGGTCAACCAGCACCTGCTTGTTCTGGGAAAGCCCCCGATGCAAGTCGGAGTAGTGTCCCTCCGGCGTGGACCGGATCCGCTGAATGGCCTCCGCTAGTCCCCTTGAAAACTCCCGCCGGGACTTGAACCCGCCGTGGCAGTCCATAACCAGGTCTCCGAGCCCTGCCCGGTTCAGACGGCTGATTACCACCTCCACCGCCGCCTGTTTCTGCGCGACGAACAATACCTTCTTGGAATTGGCAATCAGCGCAGCGATGAGATTGGCTATGGTCTGGGACTTGCCGGTTCCAGGGGGACCCCACACCACTTCCGACTGCCCCATCAGGGCCCAGTTGATGGCCTGGTGTTGACTGGAGTCCGCGTCCAACACCAGGAACTCGGCCTCCGGCGGCTCGGTGTCCGGCAGGTCGGGCGAAGGACCGTCCACTTTAGCTGCCAGCGACTCTCGGGCTTCCGGCACCCCGGCGATGGCCGACACCAAGTCATTGCTGGCGAAGGACTCCAGGTTCTGCTCTAGGTCGGACACCAGCGGCAGGTTGTTGTACCGGAAATTTCCCACCACTAGGCGGAGAGTAACCGTCAACCCTGGCACGTTGGGAAGGATGTTGCCCACTCGGTCCAGCATTTCCTTCATCCCGGCCAGATTATTGGGCGGCTCCTCCAAGTCAAAGTCGTCCTCCGATAGCTCCACGCCATAATCGGTCCGTAGAGAATGGGCCATTATGGGGTTAAAGTGGGCGTCCCCTGATACTTCCAGGACGAATTCCCGGTGGGCCGCATCCTCCGGTTCCACTGACAGGGGCAACAATATCACCGGAGCATTGGGACGGGCGCCCGCAGTTACGTCCCAAGTGGCCAGCCCTGCGGCGAGGAACAGGGTGCTGGCGCCTTTTTCTTCCAGGTAAGCCTGTGCAACTTGGCCGATTCGTTTCAGCCTACCCCGGGCTTCCGCCAAAGAGTCTGCCCCACTCGATTCGTCGCCAGGGATGAGAGTGGAGAGTCGAACCCTGCGTCCGGCCAGCATGGAATTAACTGCTGACCCGTTGACGTGGCTATCGCCCCCTCCCGGAGTCAGATCTAGGGTCCCCGTCTTTAGGTCACGATAATACAGAAGCGGGCTGCGGGTGGTATCCACTAGCTGCCGCTTCCACTGGGTTGCCGCCCGCTGCAAGGCATTGAAACGATGCGAAGCTTCAGTTTCTGGATTGGGTGGAGTAGTCGTCAATGCTTACCTCAGAAACCGTGAGGGGCTTCCGCAATCTGGGTCCATCTCAGTGCTTATCGCTGACCGGAACCAAGTTCATTCCATCCCGTCAGATTCGCCCGCTCCTCTACGCGAACCCTCAGGACTCGCATAGGGTGTCTTGCGGCGCCTCTATAGCCTCTCCGTTGTCGTCCCCAAAAGCTGAAATGCTCAATCCACGAGCGGTTCTCCCTGTTATTCGTGACATGCTCGCTTACGAACGGGCGCTCATCGGACATTGCCTCGGACACTGGAGCCGCCATCAGAACCCTATGCACCTGACGAGTGCCGACTTGGCGAATCTCAAGTGCTCATCCGTGATCTCTCCCCTGTATCCGGTGAGCCGTTCCATTCCGGAAACGGACCGAACTTGGTATGTGATAGCGAACGCCTCTCGTGCAGGCTCCCTAAGCCGTACGGGGACAACCTGCCTTGGCTCCCGGCGAGGTCTGGGGTCCACAGCCAGTGCGGTTACCAACCCGGTGTCCCGGTTTGACGTGAGTACCAAGAGTTCGCCTTCATAATTCATTCCGCGGGCGTTCGGTATGGCTGCCGACCATATGCTGCCTGGACTAACGTCTTGGCCCAATGCCGTGGCACACTCGTAGTTGGCGAACTCTAACTCCCGCGCCAAGCCGTCCCTGATGCTGGCAATCTCTTCGGAGGAAGCCTGTCCGAGAAAACCTCCAATTTTCGAAGTGTGGACTGACTTCACATGGCGGACGTAAGCGTACGAACTCGTGTCCTCAATCTCAACCGCCCAATGTACCGGATAGTTGGGCGGTGTGCTGGTCAGGGGAACCACTATAGCAATGCCCTGATTGTCGATTATCCTCTGTCTACCTACGACGACCACCGGGTGTTGTGCTGCTAACTCGTGCCCCTCCTGTCTGTGACCTTCGCATTCGTAGACGCACCCGGTGGTCACTTGGGCCATCGGGCCACCTCATCGGTGTATCCGGCATCGGCGATTGCGCGATCCCGTTCCGAAGTGGCTGCATCGGAGGATTCTTTGGTGACAACTGGATCCATACCGTCCACGACGGCCAGGTAGAGAGAGGTAGCCGCCGTCTCGTATATTTGACAGGCCGCGTAAGCGCTAGAAAGGCTGATATGTTCGGCGTCGAGATGGGCGATCTTCGAGCTCAAGAGTTGGAAGTGTTGCGCTTCGGGCCATCTCTCCAGGAGGCTCTCGATGTCTTCCTTGGCTTTGGCGCATTCGCGAGCGGCGGAACGGAGGGCAGGTCTGGCGTCTTTACCAATGCTATCGGCGACCGCACGGGTAATGAGCCGTATCGTTTCGTCATTGCATCCAGCCGTCCCGAGGTACTGGATCCTCTTATCGTCACTCATAGGCGCCATTAGCCTGCAGTGAGCCTTGGACCGTGTGACCCAGTCTGGTCCGACGATCGAATCTGTATTGTCGTTATGCCTCTGGACGATGCCAGCGGTAGACTCGAACGTTATGGGAGGCGGCGATGCGATAGGCATGGCAGTCACGTTGGTCCTCACCAGCGTCCTGAATTTCTTGATTTGTGGCGAGTTGCTAAATGGGATTTTAGCCATCCTCGCTTAGCTCGGCAATAATCCTGTCCAAATAGAGGGTTCTACTTCAGTTGACCCGCAAGACCCCTGCTCACACTGCTACAAACAATCGGGAAGGAGGAGTTTCAACGTTGCCTTGTAATTGTCGGCCAAGTGCTGTCTAGGATAGCTGGACGTGGAACTGCGCCGGGTCTTGGTCAAATTCGACCAGCAGTTGCCCCGATTGACGGGCTATTGCCTTGGACCCCCACTTGCATTCAAGAAACAACCCATTCGGCAATTTCCTACTCCATCCGAATTCACGGCCATTTGGATGGATAGGTTCGCTGTGAATCAGACGTCTCTTTGTCATAGTCCCAAAGGTAAACGGCTCAGTCAACAACCCTGCCTCAACCAACCACCGCGCAGTGTTGAAGAACAAATCGGACCAAGTGCCGACTGAATATTCCCTTCCTTGCGGGTCTTTGAAGCAGGCCGGCCTAATTTCGGTGCCTTTGGTGGGTTCGATTCGACCCCATTCGCCTAACTCAGCTAAGTTCATCCATTCTCTCCCCTCTAATGAAACCAAGCTGGTGCTTGTTGATACTTGTGCCTTTTTCCGGGTGTTGCGGGGGCGTTGGGTTTGAGGAAACAAACCGAATGCCGTTGCTTGCGCGTCCAAGGCCAGCAACACGCGCCCTCTGGCGTTGTTGTAGATCAACTGCGTGTCGGGAGCTTTGGATTCCAATCGGACCAGCTCTTCTTCCCAGCCTGCCAGTTTCTGTTTGAGGCCTTCTTCCCACTCATGGAATAGGCGGTATTCATCCACCTTGCTTTCCGGCCTGTCTTCCTCCGGCAAGGAAGCCGTGTGATTCTCGAAGGACTGGAGCAGGCTTTCCTTGTCGATTAGCGTTTCCTCTGCGGTGGCGATAAGGGAACGCAATTCGGTCGTGCGTTCTTTGTCGGCGTTCCCTGCTCTCAGCGCTTCCTCTTCCAGCAGATTCTGCAGGACCGTCTCCAGGTTGAGCTCTGTCATGCTTAGTCTCCTCAGGTTTCCAGTGACGGGCAATTCCGATTGGATGTGAGCGTCATAGTGGCAGAGGTCGCAGACTAAGTCGTGCTGACTCCCGCATTGTTGTTCGTATTGCCAGCGTTCCCATGCCCTCCATGTGCCGCACCTAAGGCAGTCCTTTCCGAACGGATAATTGCAGAAGACGCACATGTGGCTGGCCGAAGGCGAAACTGCGTCGCATTTCTCACAACGCACAACTGGACCTTTACCGCCCACGTCGTTATCACGAGCCGACAGCGTCCAACGCCGGTCGTCCTCGGGCAGTCCGTGATTTTCAGAATTACCCGCGAGGTCCAAGATCAGACATTCTTCCCCGTTGGCTTTGGGCCTCATGCCTCGCCCAACCATTTGCAGGTACAGCGCCAGGCTCTTGGTGGGCCTGGTGATTGCAACGCAGGAAGCGTCGGGCAAGTCGAACCCCTCGGTGGCGACTGCCACATTGACCAAGACGCGAAGAGTGCCGTTACCAAAGGCTTCGATAACACTCGCCCGTTCCTGGGCAGGGGTGTCGCCCAGCATGACACGGGCGGGGATACCCGCATCGTTGAACAGGTCTGCCAGGTTGCGGGCGTGGTCTTGGGACACAGCGTAAACGATAGTCTGGCGTTCATTCGCGTGGAGTTTCCAATACCGCAGTGCGCCCGCGGTCATAACGTCGGGGCGGTCCCGGTTGGCCTGCTCAATGCCCCCTTCTGAGTATTCCCCGACAGAATTGATGACTCCGCCGAGAATTACCTCCTCCGGCCGGGGAACAAGCACACGGGTTCGGCACAGCCAGCCATCGGCTTGAAGTTCACCAACCTGTGGGCCGCACAGCAACTCCTTGAACAGATGGGAAAAGCCCTCGACCCTGGACAGTCGCCAGGGGGTAGCGGTCAGGCCGACAACCCGGCCCGGCCACTGCCCTATCGCGCGCTCCCAGCCAGCGGCTGTGGCGTGATGCGCCTCATCTATTACTAGGAGGTCTCCACTATTGTATTCACCCCATATTTGCATCCGGTTGGTGCGTCTTCCGACGGTCTGGGCCATCAAAATGACGACGCCGTTCGATATGAACGGGGCATCTTCGCCCAGGGGCCAAGTCAGGTCGATGGCTGATATTCCAGCCTCCGTCAGCATTCGGCGGGTTTGTTCGGCCAGTTCCCTTCGGTGGGTGAGCCAGACTGCCTTGCACCCGTTATGTAGCCGGCCCTGTAACAACGCCCCTGCGATGTGGGTTTTGCCTCCGCCTGTGGGCAACTGGAGCATCACCCGTGCCTTGGCGGGTTCCGAGCAGGACACTGTCCGCTCAAGGAGTTTCTGCTGATAGTTGCGCAGTCTTGCCATTCGCGTTCATATATCCGTGCTTGCAATATTAGCGACGCATCGATGCTCCTATGAAACTTTGCGTCCTGTGCTCGTGTAGGTTTGTCTGGAGCCCGTGATTCTCACTTAACTCGGTCCTGACCCTGTCCAACCAATGGGGTCCACCTCAGGACGGTGGTCATGTGCTGAGATCTCCTACGGGGCTATGATGAACTGCCCGGGGTAGCGCTTTACCGTTCGTGTAGTTCTATCGTCTCAGCGACCTGCTCGAAAACTCGCTTGAACTTTTCGATTGCGTTATCGATCCAACGCCGAGTCTCGGCTATCACGGCATCTTCGTCAAAGCAGGTACGATCGGATAGGAACGCACATATCCGATACGACTGGTCGGTGTATGGGAGGCCCCAATGCAACGGCCCTAACTCCGACTCAATAGACACCCGGTGCTGTGTCAGAGCAGCCAAGACTTCTTGGCGTGTCGCTAGGGCGCGGGCTTCCCGTTCTGTGTCTGTGCCTTCATAGCACCCCCCATATACAGTCTGAATCCATATTCCCACTCCGACCCTGTCTTGGTGAGGTTCCCACCATTCTCGCAAACTGATCTCCGCCGAGATTGTACAGTCCGGCTTGTAGGACCAGAACTTGTGTGACCAGTTGCGGAAAAAAGACCAGGCTGGCTTTGTGGGAAGCTGTCGCCAGAACACTCCAGCAAAGTCCTTTAGCGTCTGGACGAACCAATCCTCTACCTCCTTCAGGGCCATGGGACTGTCATCAATGGTACGGTTCGGAAGTCGCACTGATATACGGGACTCTCCGTTGCATTCTCGCTCCCAAATCAATTCCCCAAGCTTGGATTCAATGTTCGATTTGTCCTCGAGGATGAAATCGAACAGCCTATGATTCCTCGCTGCGTCGTGGTTGCGAATCACAACCGCAACTCTTGCTTCAGGCCCCCAGAAAAATGGCTCGCCGTCCTCCCCGCTGAACATAAGCTGCCTTGCTTCAGTCAGGCGCGGGAGGAATGCAGCCTGATAGTGTACCCACGGGTAGGTGGCACGGAATTCTAATCGACGTCGTAATGTGGAAAACCACGGGTCATCGAATCCTTGACCCTCCAACCGATCTGTTACCTTCATAAAGAAGCGTCTGTACCGCTCGTCATCTTGACGACGGCGGGCTTCATCGTGCATTCGGGCCACCTCCCGTACCGTCCAGGCGAGCCTACCACTCCCAGCTGAGCTTCAATTGGAAGGGTTCTTGTTTTTGGCAAGTCTGGCAGGTCTTAGAGGGTGTCTAAAAAGGTCATAATTGGTATGTTGGCATGAGAGCAGAGACTGGAAAGTGGGATGTAGTGTGGGGAGATGGACCGAGCAGCTTATCCCAGCGACCTCAGGGACCGAGAATGGCAATTGTTGGAACCCCTGCTGCCGCAGCCCAAGCCGGGCGGCCGACCGATAACCTACCCTCGGCGAGAGATAGTCAACGCCATCCGCTACGTACTTCGCACCGGTTGCTCCTGGCGGATGCTGCCCCACGATCTGCCGCCCTGGCGCATAGTATTCCATTATTTTCGAACCTGGCGCCGGGACGGAAGTTGGCAGCGGGCCCACGATACGCTGCATGCGATACTGCGGCAGGCTCAGGGGCGGCAGGCCACCCCCAGCGCGGCCATCATCGACAGCCAGTCGGTAAAGACCACGGAAAAAGGGGACCCAGAGGCTACGATGCGGGTAAAAAGGTGAACGGACGCAAACGCCATATCGTGGTGGATACCTTGGGGCTGCTGCTGGCGGTGGTGGTGCATCCGGCCGACATTCAGGACCGGGACGGCGCACGGCTGGTATTACAACGTTTGGTGGGCCGTTTCCCTCGGCTACAACTGATCTGGGCCGACGGAGCTTACGGCGGCAAACTGGTGGCCTGGGCCCAAAAGATCGGCGGTTGGAGCCTGGAACTGGTGCGCCGACCGGTCCAACAGCGGACCTTTCAGGTGCTGCCCCGGCGATGGATCGTGGAACGCACCTTCGGCTGGCTGAACCTGCAGCGGCGATTGAGCAAAGACTACGAGGCATTATGCGAAACCACCGAAACCTGGCTGTATATCTCCATGACCGGGCTCATGCTGCGCCGGTTGGCCCACCTTCCCTCTTTTTAGACACCCTCTTACAGGACTGCTGAATGTTAGATCAATCCCCTTGGAAATGCCCAATACCGACCACACCGCTTGAATTTGAACTAGGACCCGCTGTCCGCCCCTGGGAGGACAGGCGGAACTAGCCATCCATGGGCCGTAGGTCCGTGATATTCACCTCTGAGAGCGTACCACAGCAAGGAATGGTTACCAAGTCGGAGCGAAATCACCGGCGTTCGGCGGATTTCGGCAACTTCGTCAATCGGTAATCGCCCAATTCATAATCGTTGCCGGTCGCCCGCCTGAAGACATCTACTAATTCGCCCCGGACATGGAATTCTCCGTGAACTTGGCTATTTTCGTTTCGCCGAAAGGCGGCGGCCCCATTGCAACGGGCTACTTGCCTGGCAACATTCACACCTTCAATGTTAGTCTTCCGGGCTTGAAGGGCAGGGAGTCCAATTAAGTCCCCGCCCGGTAGGAAGTCTCACAAACGTTGACCACAAACAGAGCGTCAAGGATAATTGATGCCATACTCGATATTCCGTACAGGAAACGCCTCATGATGAATAGGTTGGATGTACGGCTGGACTCTGAGCACCGGCGACGGTTGGAGGAGTTGGCCGGGGAAAACGGACTGCCCATCTCCGAAGTCGTGCGGCGCCTCATTGACGGCGCCTACGAGGATGTCGTGCGCGCGCGCCGCAAGCAGGCGATTGAGCGGTTGATAGGGTTGAACGTGGAAGACCCACCGGAACCGGACACTCTCTCCCGCGAATTGGAGGACGCCCATGAACCCGGTGGTCTTCATTGACGCCAACGTTCCCATCTACGCCGCCGGCAGGGACCATCCCTATAAAGAGCCGTGCGCCCGGATTCTTCGTGTGTTGGCGGATGCCCCGCAGTATTTCGTTACCAACTCGGAAGTCCTCCAGGAAATTATGCACCGCTACCTGGTATCCAGGCGATGGACCCTGGGCCGTGAGGTAGTGCAGGCATTCGCCGAGGCCATGCATGGGCATATAGAATCTGTCCACGCGGAAGACATTACCTTGGCGACGGAGTTGGCCGACCGCTATCCGGGGCTTAACGCCCGAGATCTGGTCCACGCGTCGGTGATGCAGCGGCTGGGAGTTGATCGCATAATCTCGGCGGACACCGACTTTGACCGCTTGGAAGGCATCGACAGGCTGGACCCGGCCCGCATTGGAGAGTGGCAGAGTGCTATCCTGACTGCCGACGAAAACTCTGGCGGCGACAATCGTTAACGAAGAGGAACAGAAGCGGACATGGCCATTCACATAGACATAGCCGACACCAGGTATCGTGACGCAGCGGCGCAGATCCTGCTACGGCATGATAACTTTCAGCCCGAAGCCAACATCACCAGCGCGGTCCGGGACTTCCTCATCCTCACCGGCTTGGCCCATAGCGAGGAAATTGTCGAGGAAAACCCGCCCTCGGACGCCTCCCGGCGGGCTGTTGACCTGACCGCCCTGGACACCTTCATCGAGTTCAAACGGCGGATTGGCACCACCACCGGCGGCGAACCCGACCCGGAGAATGTGCGGCAACTGGACGCCTATCTGGCCCAATCAGCGGAGCAGGGAAGGATCCGCATGGGCATTCTCACCGATGGCAAGCGTTGGCTGCTGCGCTGGCCCGGAGCAGGCGAAGTCCGTCTTATCCGCCCCTACGCCTTCACCCTGGAAGACCCGGACGGGTGGTTTCCCCTGTACGAGTGGCTGCAGGATACGGCGCTGGTGTCCCTGGAGGAAGTCAGCCCCGATGGGGAGAGCATCGCGGAGCACTTCGGCCCCGGCAGCCCATCCTACCAGCGGGACATCGCCGCGCTGAAAGCCCTATACCAGGACAGTGCGGGCTTGGAGACCATCCGGGTCAAGCGGCGGTTGTGGTACGACCTGTTGCGCACCGCCTTGGGTGAAGTCGCCTACACCACTGAGGGAATGAGTGAGGAGGCGCAAGCTCGACTGGCTGCTGTCGGGGTCGGCGACGAGGAGATGGACGACCTTTTCGTGCGCCACACCTACCTGGGCGCCGTTATCGGAATGGTGGTGCAGGCTTCCTTCGGCATCGACATTCGCCGCTTGGCCGAGACCGATCCTGCCGACCTGCTCCAGGGCCGGGAGTTGTACCGCGCCACGGGGTTGCAAGGAGTCTTGGAGTCGGACTTCTTCGCCTGGCCCATTGAAGTGGGCGGCGCCCCGCTACTGCAAACGCTGGCCCGGCGGGTGGCCCGGTTCAACTGGACTGAGGCCCCACCGGACACCGCCGCCACATTGTACGAATCCGTCATCCCACCGGGGGAGCGGCGGCAGTTGGGCGAGTACTACACACCCGCCTGGCTGGCCCGCATAATGGTGCAGGAACTGGTGGACGACTCTCTGAACCAGCGCGTCCTGGACCCGGCCTGCGGCTCCGGCACCTTCGTCGCCGAGGCGGTGTCCCACTTCATCGCCGCCGCCAGCGATACCAATTGGGAACCAAGGGAAGTCCTCAACCGCCTGCGTGTGTCCATCACCGGCATCGACGTTCACCCGGTGGCGGTGCACTTGGCCAGGGCCGCTTGGACCCTAGCCGCCCGCCCCGCCATCAACGCCGCCGGCGCCTCCGGGTACGACACATCCCTGTCTATCCCGGTCTACTTGGGCGACTCCCTGCAACTGCGCTTCCGCACCGGCGACATGTTCGCCGAGAACGAGATTACCATCCAGACCAGCGACGATGAGAACACCGAGCTGATCTTTCCCGTCAGCCTAGTGGAGCGGGCCGAGGACTTTGATGCCTTGATGGGCGACATTTCAGCCCACATAGAACAGGGCGACGACCCCTTCCTTGCTCTGGACGACAACCACGTCAACGACCCCGCCGAGCGGCAGACGATAGAGAAGACCATCGAGACCATGCGGCGACTCCATGCGGAGGGCCGCGACCACATCTGGGCCTATTACACCCGCAACATGGTGCGCCCGGTGGCCCTGTCGCGGGCCCGGGTGGACGTGGTCATCGGCAACCCGCCTTGGATCAACTACAACCAGACGGCCGACATCCTGCGCGACGAGTTGCAGAATCTGAGCCGGAACCGCTACGGCATCTGGGCCGGGGGACGCTACGCCACCCACCAAGACGCGGCCGGCCTGTTCTTTGCCCGCAGCGTTGACCTGTATCTCAAGGACGGCGGCATCATCGGTTTCGTGATGCCCCACAGCGCCTTGCAAGCCGGGCAGTACTCCAAGTGGCGCAGCGGCAGGTGGGAATCAGCTCCCGTGGGCCGGGGCCGCAGTCGCGCACCCGCTTACAGTGTCTCCGTGGACTTCAGCCACAAGACAGCATGGGACTTGGAGCCACTGCGGCCAAAGGACTTCTTTCCCAATGATTCCTGTGTGGTCTTCGCCAGAAACATGGGGCGAAGTGGGTTGGCTACCCCTCTAGCTGGGTCTGCGGAACGCTGGACTGGCTCACCGGGGGAGGGGGCCCAAAGAGGAGCGACAACGACAATCACCGACACCGGCATAGGGGGAGAATCCCCTTATGCCCGTTACTCCCGGCAAGGCGCGACCATCGTCCCCCGCTGCCTGTTTTTCGTCAATGAGACGGATAACACCGCCATTGTTCAGGCTGCGCAAACCGTAACCGTCAATCCCCGCCGGGGCAGCTTAGATAAAGCTCCTTGGAAGGACTTGGACCTCACCGCCATCACCAGCAAGACCGTGGAGCGCAGCCATCTGTTTGACGTGCATCTAGGCGAGACCGTCGTGCCTTACGCCACGTTAGAACCTCTGAAAGCCCTGCTGCCGTTGAAACGGGGAGGGTTCGAAATACCTACAGACCCCGACGGCCCCAGCGGTGTGCGGCTGGGAGGACTGGACAGGCGAATGCGGGAGCGCTGGCAGACGGTCAGCGAGCTGTGGCAAGAGAACAAAGCCCCTGCGAACAAGTTAAACCTGCTCGGCCAATTGGACTATATGAGGAAACTGTCGTCTCAGCTCGAGTGGCGAGCGAATCCAGGTGATAGACCGGTACGCCTGATGTACACGACAGCAGGCCAGCCGACAGCCGCACTGCTCGATCAATCTGATTTCGTTACCGAAAGGCTTTACTGGATCAGTTGCAAGACCAAGGACGAAGCCCACTACCTGCTGGCCATCATCAACAGCGAAACCCTTGCGACAGCCGCAAATCAGTTCACTACGCCAAATTGGGCCGGAAACACTCGCGACCTTCACAAGCACCTGTGGAAACTGCCCATCCCGGAGTTCGACCCGGCGCAGGAGTTGCACGCAACCATAGCCGAGGCCGGGGCAACGGCAGCAGCAGCGGCGGCCAAGAAGCTGGCAGAGTTGCGCCGGCAGGAGGATGACAAGCCGACAGTGACTGTCGCCCGCAGGGAATTACGGACGTGGTTGCGCGTTTCCCCGGAGGGCCGAGCCGTGGAAACCGCTGTAAGCCGATTGCTGGCTGGAGGGTAGGCACTCTACTGACAGTTCAGCCCGTCTCAGAAGTATTTTGTCAGACGAATATCGTATCTGTGGCGCATTATGTTACGATAATAGGCCACATATAGCACCTTCCAACTTAGTAATTCTTAATTGGGTACGTTTATCGTAGTGGGGTTCGACTTTTGAGACAGGCTGAGTTGCCCACTGACGGCGACGGCTTCCGGCTGATACGCTGGAGGCATGGCATTCTCACGAGAGCGCATCCTGGACGCCCTGGCCCTGCTGCCCTTCGTCGACGCGGGGGAACTGGCCCTGATCCTGGGTGAGCCGCTGGCGACGGTGCACCGCGCCCTCACCGCCTTGCTGAAGGACGGCTTGGCGCAGCGGGTCAGCCACGGCACGGCCCAACTGCATTCCAGCCACCGTTACTATCTCACCGGCAAAGGCATCAGCGAAGCCGCCGACGTCCTGGGTTATGATGCTCCCTCGGAGTTGGTGCGGGCCTACCCTGCGTCGCGGCAGTTGCTGGCGCTGCTGCTACGCCGCATGGACGCGGCGGCCTCGGTGTACCGCCTGGCGGCAAACCTGTCCCCCGGGGTGGACGGTCTGTGCTCCAGGGTGGAGTTCCAGCGCCGGGGCCGCTTCGACGCCGTGATCACCCTCCACAACGGCCGCAGCTTCGGGGTGGTGCGCCAGGGGATGGCCCTGCGGCGCCGCTCCCTCTACGAGGCAGGTGCAAAATAAACGTTGGCGATTATCGAGTGTTCATCTTCCTGTCAATCATTTGGTTTAGTTCATTAGCAAAACCTGCTCGGATATGTCCGTCCAAATCCTTTTCCACAATTTGCAGGTCATGGCGTAAATCATCCATAGATACTTCTGAAATATGTCCGTCGGCTTTCAGTATGTCTATCAGGAAAGAAAGAACCTCTCTGTGGAATTGCACCTGACCATATAGCTGCTCTACCTCCCATGATTCCATTGTAAAACCTCCCTTGCAACGTTCATAAGTTACTGGGGGACCCAACGTGGCATTTTCGTCAAGGCCGATCCGACTTCGGCATTCTTGTCAAGTTCATCTCCAAATTTCCTCAGCCTTCACTTCCCCGAAGTCAACCTCCATCTCCACCTCTAACAATGATTTTCTACCAGATTGCAGCCCGATATGGTGGTGATATAATACCAGCATAACCGGATTTCGCCGAAATACGATGGTTTCCAACTGTACCCGTAGGGGGGATGCTTGGGAATGAAAATGGCCCCAAAATGGTTAATTTTGAGAGCTTTTGGGAATGCTGTGTGTATTATTCCCGGCCCTCCTCACGAAATACAAGGCGGGTTGACGCAACAGATTTGCGGAGACGAGGATTTTCTTGACTCTTCATTGGGGGATTGAGGGCATGAGTCCAGAAGAACACCAAATCAAAGAAATGCTCACCAATCGATTCGGCAAGATGTGCTGGGGATGTTTGGAGACGCCCAATAACCTTGCGAACCTATTTTTAGACCACATCATACCCCAACATGACGGCGGAGCGGATACGATAGACAACCGGGCGTTGCTCTGTAGCAATTGCAACACAACAAAGGGGTACGCTTTGACGTTAGGAGGTCTCAGGCAAAAGAACAGGGTAAAAGATTCAGACCATCCCATCAACTTGGCCGCAGCTTTGAAATGGACAAGGGAAATCGCTGATGCAGGGATTACCCACCAATTGTCATTGTCACTATCGGGCAATTCTGACACCAAGGAAATGAAAGAGAGTTCGGATTCCTTAGAATCGGCGGAATCAGTCTCTGATTCCGGAAGCAGAATAAGTGTTAACGGTGACCTAGATTTCAACGGGGATAGCTATGTGTGGGGGAGGACAGAGCTTTGCAAGCTCCTGTGGTTGAGAGGGCACCAAGAGATAGCAACAGCACTGACCGCGATTTGCGAAATAAAGGCTACAGACCGACAAGACCGAGACTATGATGGCGGGTGGTATCAGTGGGTTGATGTTTCAGTTCATTTTCCTGGTCACAAAGTCGAAGAGTACAATTACATAACTCAAGCCGACTGTGAGGTCAAGAAAACCATCGAAATAGCAGTCAGAGAGATTACTTGGACACTAGACAGCATTAACGAACATCAGTCCAGGTTCGACATTCGACTAAACGTTAACGACCAATATCAGTCTGCTCCATACGGCGGATATGGAGGATACGTCGGGCAATCCTGATTAACCTTCAATTCGGCTCCCGTTCTATCTATTTCGCACCTGCCTCCCTCTACGACCGCCTGCGGGCCATCGCCGAGTACCGTCCTGCCAACCGCCCCAGCGCCCTGCTTGTCCTGGTTCCCAGCCCCTGGGAGCAGCGGCTCACCGATGAGTTCTGCCTGAACGCCGAACTCCGGGACTGCTACGTAGCCGTGGAGCGCAGGGAAACGCTGGAAGAGTGGGAGCGCCGGACCTGGATATCCTCCAACTGGGTGGTGGGCAGGACGCACCGCGCGCTGGAGCAGGTGGTCTCCCAGGCCGGCCGCGGCGGCAGGTTCCCCTGGGAAACGCCGGAGCGCAAGCGGGCATCGCTGCCCGACTCGGATCGGATGGTCCGGTCCGCCCCGGACTTCGGCGTCAGCCCTGCTGAAAAGCGCGCCCTGGACCTGATCACCGACCACCCGATGATCCTCCGGGAGCACTTGGCCCGATGGCTGAGCGTCTCCGACGGCCGCATCAGCCAGATCACCCGCAGCCTGGTGAGCAATTGGGCCCTGGTGGAGCAGCACGGCAAGCGCAACGGCGTCCGCTACACCCTGTCGGAGCGGGGCATCGGGTACATCACCCGCCGGGACCGGGCCCAGCTGTCCACCTCGATGGCCGCCTGGAGCACCGAGGCCGCTGCTGACAACCACGGACGGCCCCGTCCCCTGAGACACCGCATCCTCACCTGGGAACGCCAGACCAGCCACACCGACGGCATCACCTGGTTCCTGTCGGAGCTGGCTGCCGAGGCGAGGGCCAACGGCGCCAGCGAACTCCAGTGGTCCATACCCACCGCCCGCTCCGACCGGGCCTTCAACCGGGGCGAGGACGCCATCGCGCCCGACGCCGTGGGACACCTGCTGACGAATGGCCTGCACATGCCCTTCTACTTCGAGCACGCCGCCTGCACAAGCATTTGTGGAAACTGCCTATACCGCAATTCGATCCGGGCAATGACCTGCACATTGAAATCGCGCAAGCAGGAGCAGCGGCAGCGACCGGATCGGCGGCGCAATTGGAGTATCTACTAGAGCAATGATGCGACGAACCGACCGTCGCCATTGCCCGCCGGGAGTTGCGCAAGTGGCTACCCACGTCTGCGGAAGGCAGGGACGTCGAGACCACCGTGGGCAGGTTGCTGGCCGGGAAGTAACCGGGGCACTTGCTGTCGTGTCCTGCTATTCTCGAACATCCCCGTATCCGTTGGGAGATTACCGCCGCCACAATCCGAACGTCAGCGCCCGCTTTAGCCACATTGCCCACTTTGCCCTGCGCAACTCCCTTTGCGCCTCGGCCAGGGCGTCCCGTCTCCAGCGCACGTGGTCGCGTCTATGGCCATCGTCCAACGGAAAAGCTTCCGGCGGCAGGGTCAGGTGGAACTCCCCCAGCAGCCGCGCCTCCAGTTCCCACCGGCGCACCCTGACGGCGGCCCGCTCAACCCGGCTGAGCGCCTGACCATCCCTGTTTCGCAACTGCCGCCACTCCGCCACCAGGGGCGCCCCAGGCCCGAAGGCGTGCTCCTCTTCGGGCTGCTCCTCCAGGGTGACCACCCCGGGGCCGGGCATCCCCGGCCTGCGCCGGGGCGGGCGCCAGTCGGGACCAAAGTCATCGGCCGGCACATCACCCGGCACATCCCCGACCTCAACCGCGCCGGTGTCGCCTCCCGGTTCCACGACGGCGTCCGGTGCCGCAAGCTCAAGCTCCTCCAGCCGATGGGCCTGCTCGGCCACCGTCTCGCGCAGCCGGCGGTTTTCCTCCTCCAGTTCAGCCACCCTCCCTTCCAGAAACTGGCGGTTGTCGTCCTGATCGCTCACCCGGTCGTCCTGGCCGACGGCATGGCCGGGCACCCGGGTTCCAGCGTCCCCGAAGTCACCGGCCTTTCTGAAATCCCCCAGCGCCTGCCGCATCCGGCGGGACACCTGCCGGGAGTCGCAGCAGTTGGCCAGGGTGCGGTAGTTCACCCCCAGGGTCCGGGCGGCGGGCACCCGGCCCCGGTCGTTCACCAGGGCGTCCAGCAGGTCCAATAGGGCCTCGTCCGATAGGGGGCCATCAGGCTCGACGCCGGGGTCATGGTCCGCGCCGAAAGCCGGCTCATCCTGGCCGTTCACGGGCATCACCCCCGTTCAGCACTGCAATCACCGCGCTGCAATCCCTGCAATGAAGTGATTATAGACCCGCAGTAAATTCCCCGGCCGGAAATCCCCCCGCCGGCGTTAAACACACCCCTGCTCCCGCAGAAAACTCCCCTGGATTGCGTTCTGCAATCCCTTCCTTTTCTCCTTTCAGGGCGCCCACTGGGGGAAACCGCCTTGGAGGATTGCAGTCTGACGCACCAGGGCCTGCGGCACGGGTTTCGCCAGGCCGCCGCCCGGCTCCCGCCAGACCCGCCGGACCATCCCTGAAGAGGCCCGAGCCTGCACCGCCGGCAGGCATTCGGGCGGGAAATCAATGACCCGGTGGGCCTTGCGCCTGGGACTGGCCGCCGCCATAATGCGTAGAACTTATGTTCCTAACAACTACCAAAGTTCATCATCCGCCACGCCGGGCCAGGTTGCGCCGGCGTGGCGACCCGGTGAAAAAAGACAGAAGGAGGACTTCATCCATGCTTACCGAACTCCTGAGCAAAGCATTCAAGGGCAAGCCCCCGCCGGAGGTCAGGGTGCTCTCCGTCACCGCGTCACGCACCGAGGAGCGCACCCTGTCCGGCGTGGAGAACTTTCTCAAGTCCATCGGGGCCCCCGAACCCTTCTCCCTGGAGATCGCCGCCGACGCCGCCGGCGTTTCCCTCCTGACCCGCTGCCGGGAGGGTTCCCTGGTGAAGCAGCAGCTGGGGGCCCACCACCGCCACGCCCAGGTCAGCGAGGTCTCCCCGGAGGACGATCCCCTGCTCCTGGCCGAGGGGGAGCGGGCCTGGTCCTCCACCCTGGAAGTCCAGGGGCCGGAGTACCTGCCCCTCTGGACCTTCGGAGACGACGACCTGCGGGAGCCGGGCTCGGACCCGCTGATCTCCGTCATCGGTTCCCTCTCCGGCCTGGAGCCCGGGGAAAGGGTGGTGTCCCGCCTAAACCTGGTCTCCCTGGGGCCGGAGTGGTCCCGCCCCCACCAGGACAAGCTGCACCGCAAGGAGCAGGCCGAAAGGGCCCCGTCGGCCCAGACCGGTGATTACCAGGCTGAGACCAGGAAGGGGGTGTTGTTCATCCTCATGGCCCTGCTGGCGGTGCCCCTGCTCCAGGGCTACCTGTGGGTACAGCGGGGCGAGGAGTGGAAGGCGGTGCTGCTGGGACTGGGCGTGGCGGCGGCGCTGGTTGTGGCCGGCTGGGCCTGGTGGCGCATCAAGAAGGCCCTTTCCGGCAACCGGCTTCACGACCCCCTCCAGATCAGGGACAAGCTCTCCCGCCTGGCCTTCCAGGCCCGGCTGGAGCTGATCGCCGTCCTACCCGAACACGGCGGCGAGGCCCGGGCCAGGGACCTGCTGCGCCATGCGGCCCAGGGCTACCAGGGCTATCACAACCCGGCCGGGGCCAGGTTCAAGGCGGGGAAGGTCCGGCCCGTGATTCCCGGCACCGAACCGGCGGCCCCGGCGGTGGGGATGTTCCGGGGACGCAACGTCCTGGGGGTGCGGGAACTGGCGGCCCTGTGGCACCCATTGGGCGCCGGCAACCCCCTGGCCTCGGTGCACCGCTCCGGGCCCCGGGTGCTGTACCCCTCGGCCCAGGGCGACGGCGGCGGCGCCCACGTGGGCAACACCGTGGGCGGGCGGCCCCGCCCGGTGCGCTTCAGCTCCCAGGTCATGGGCTGCCACCATCTCTACCTGGCCCGCACCCGCATGGGCAAGTCCACCCTGATGGGCCACCAGGTGGCTTACCAGATGGCGGAGAATGCGGCGGGCCGCAACCCCGACGCCATCATCGTCATCGACCCCCACGCCGACCTGGTGAACCACCTGCTGAAGCAGGTTCCCGAGGAGATTCTCGACCAGGTCTACCTCATCGACCTGGCCGATGAGAACCGCGCCCCGGGAATCAACCTGCTGGACGTGAAGGTGTTCCCAGACCGGGACCGGGCCACCGACTCGGTGGTGCGGGCGGCCCGGGGAGTGTGGGAGCAGTGGGGACCCCGGATGCAGTCCATCCTGGAGCACGTGGTCAAGACCCTCCACGAGTACAACTCCCACCCGGACACCGGCGAGGATGAGCAGCTGACCATCCTGGACGGCTCCCGGCTGATGTCGGACCGGAAGTTCCGCCGGACGGTCCTGCGGAGGGTGAAGGACTCCTTCATCGTCGAGTGGTGGGTCCATACCTACTCCGCCTGGACCCGCACCCTGCAGGCGGACTCCATCGCCCCGGTGCAGACCCGCCTGGCCTACTACGCCTCCTCGAAGAAGGCCCGGGCCATCCTGGGCCAGCGCCGCTCCACCCTGGACCTGGGGAAGGTCATCGCCGAGGGCGGGGTGCTGCTGGTGTCCACCGCCCAGGGCGCGGCGGGCCCGGAGGTCTCGGCCCTGGTGGGAGCCTCCCTCCTGGGGCTGGTGGACTCGGCCATACGGAGCCAGGGCGCGGTGGCGCCGGAGGACCGCCGGGGAGCGCTGGTGGTGGTGGACGAGATGCAGGCCCTGCCCGGCGTCGATTACGAGGGCATGCTGTCGGAGCTGGGGAAGTTCGGCGCGTCCTTCATCCTGGCCACCCAGAGCCTGGCCAAGCTGGACGACATCTCCCCCACCATGCGGGATACCCTGCTGGCCAACGTGGGCTGCCTGGTGGCCTTCCAGGTGTCGGCGGCCAACGCACGGGAACTGGTGGGGGAACTTGACCGGGAGCGGGTGGGGGAGGAGGACCTGGCGTCGCTGCCGTCCCACCACTGCTACGTGCGGGCAACGGCGGGCGGAATCCGGGAACCCACCTACTACATGGAGCTGCGCCCGCCCGAGCCGGGAGACCCGGAGATGGCGGAGCGTATTCGGGAGGCTGCCTCCGCCTACACCACGCCGGCGGAGGCCCTGGCCCGGCTGGAGGCCGAGGCGGACCTGCGGGTGAAGGACTACCGGGAATGGCTGGAACGGGAGGACGACGAGGAGGACGGCGGGACGACCTCGGGCAACAGGCCGTCTCAACCGGGAGGGCCCGGGACCGGCGGGAAGCCCAATGCCAATAGGGGCGGGGGCAAAGACAATCGCTCGCGGAACCGGCGCAGGGGAGAGGGTGGTCCCGGCCAGGAGCCGGAGGCCGAGGCCGCGTGAGGGCCGGGGAGCGGGACGATCTGGCCCTGCGGACACTGGCGGCCATGCCCTTCATGGACTCACTGGAGCTGGCCGCCGTGTCCGGACTTCCCGAGGCCACCGCCTGCCGGATGCTGCGGCGCCTGCGTGTTGACGGCCTGGTGCAGTGCCTGCGCCACGCGTCGCCGCTGACCGCCGCCACCCGGCGCTGGCGGCTCACCCCCCCGGGACTGGAACGCCTGGCGGCGGCGGAAGGCCAGGGCGTGGAACGTCTCCTTCGCACCCGGCCGGTCTCGGCCCACTGGCAGCGGCTCCTGCTGGCCCGCCTGGACGCCGTTGCCGTGATCCACCGGCTGGCCGCGGCGGCGGCCTCAGCGGAAGACTCCTTGGCAGACTCCTTCCGGTTCCGCTGGTACCGGGCCCATCCCCTGGACGCCGCCATCAGCCTGTCCGGCGGCAGGACCGCCGGCGTCCTCCGCCAGGGGGCCACCTCCGACCGCACCGCCTTCGCCGAGCGGGTGAACTGGCTGGTGGGCGCCGGACGGGACCTGCCCCGGGGCCTGCTGGCCCTCTTCCCCGATGAAATTCGCCTGCGCCAGGCCCGCCGCCTGCTGGCCCGCTACCCCGGGCCGGTCCACCTGGCCCTGGAGCGGGACGTGGCCCGTTCGGTGGCTGGCGACGCCGTCTGGCGCATACCGGCGGTCTCCGCTCCACTTTCACTGGAAGAGGCCCTGGGGAACCTGAGACCTGGCGGCGGCCTGCCTGCGGAGCCGCCCCTGGCCAGGGCCTCCAGGCCCGAGAGCGCCGGCGCCGGTGAACCTGGCGAAAACGTCCCCAACCACCTGCTGCCCGTCCTGCTCAAGCCCGCCGACAAGCGGATGCTGGACTGCCTGGCCGACTGGCCCTGGGCCACGGTGGATGACCTGTGCGGCTTCCTCGAACTGTCCGATTCCCGCGTCTGGCGGCGGGCCGCCAGGCTGGAATCCCTGGGCCTGGTCGCCAGGTCCCTCCTGGGCGGGAAACGCAGGTTGGCCCTGGGACGGCGCGGCCTGACGCTGCTGGCCCGCCGGGACCGGGCCTCGGTGACCACCGCCCTGAGCCGGTGGAGCGTCCAGGACCCGGACGGAGAGCCCGCCGCCCACTGGCGGGAGGTCTCCGGCGCCCGCAGCCGCCCCCTGGCCCGGACCATCGGCCATACCCAGGGGGTGCACCGCTTCCTGGGCGCCCTGCTCCGGCAGGCCGGGGAGATCCCCCGCTGCCGGGTGGTCCAGGTGTCGCCGCCCCATCACTCCACCCGCTATTTCCGGCACCGGGGCAACCTCCGCTCCGTTCATCCCGACGCCTTCGGCGTGGTGCGGATGAACGGCGAGACTCTCCCCTTCTTCCTGGAGTGGGAGCGCCGCGCCGTGCATCCCTCCACCATGGCCGCCCGCCTGGCCCCCTACCTGCGCTACTACTCTTCCAGCCGGCCCCTGGACGACCACGGCCACCGGCCCCTGGTGCTGGTGGTCTTCGACGATTACCTGGCCGAGGGGAACTTCCTGGGCGTGGCCCGCCGGGAGATGGAGCGGGCCGGGGTGGATGTGCCCCTCTGGATTTCCCACACCGGGCTGCTGGAAAAAGAAGGGCCCTTGGGCAGGGCGTGGCGCAGCCCGGAGGTGCTGGAGCCTAGCTGTGCCTTCCGGTGAGGCATTCGCCTTCCTGGAGGCCGGGCCCCCGGCGGCCTTGCTGACAGTCGCCCCTTGCACGAAGGTATCCTTTGCGATACCATAGTGGAATGCGGTCAGGGCCCGCCAAGGCGAGGGAGCGGCGATGCGAGACAGAAGGGAAGAAACTCAATATCCGGCCATGTCCGCCGAAATGACCGGCGTCCTCAACGCCGCCCTGAGCGAGGGGGACCTCAACCGGATCATGGGTGTCATGGGAGAGATGGCCCGCGCCCACCGGATGAGGAGAGTGGCCCGGGAGACCGGGCTGGGCGAGAAGAGCCTGTACAAGTCCATGCGCGCCGGGGCCAACCCGGAGTTCAACACAGTCCTCCGGGTGCTCCGCGCCCTGGGGTTCCGGCTTCAGGCCATTCCCATCGAAGAACAGGGAGATCACGCTTAGTTGGAGATTACGGCTATGGAAGCAACCGCCGCGAGGGTAAGAGCCGCAGTGGAAAAGGCTTACGATACCTACCAGGAGTGGTTTCGGCCCGGTCAACCATCGTTGGGCGAAACCCAGACCCGCTACGCCTTGATCGACCCCATACTCCGCGCTTTGGGTTGGGACACCGCGGATCCCAAGGTGTGCTACCCCGAATGGCGCATCAAGAACCGGCGCGTTGACTACGCGCTGTTCCCACGCAGCGGTGTCCAGGACCTGGTCGACGGGGTAGCGGTCCCCGCCATCGTCATTGAGGCCAAATCGCTGTACCGGACAGACCAGCCCATGGGGGAACACGGCCAGGCGATTTGGGAAGGTGACATCCAGCAACTCCAGGACTACATAGACGCAGGGCCCGGAATGGACGATGGCCTTGCCGTTTTCACCAACGGACGTGAATGGCTGCTTTATTTTCTTGGGGACACACATCGCCTGCGTGACATTGATCCCGTTAAGGCAGACCTGGAGCGGGATGATCCCGGGTTTTTCGCCCGGAAGCTTGAGGAGCATTTGGGCCGCCAACATTGGCAAGGCACCCAAGACGCGAATCACCCGGATTATGAAGTAAGAGTTGAGGCTGAAGAGGTAGATCATGACGGTACTGTACGATGAGTTCAGGTCCCTGATACGAGATGGAAGACAGGAGACCCCGCTGCAAAAGTTCTTGGAAGCGAACCCAAGCATCTTGAAGCGTGCTTTTAACGGCGGGTCATATTTTCCAACTGTATTCCCAAAATTCAGCTTGGCGGGAGAGTTCATACCGGATTTTGTGATGATAGGACATCGCTCCAGTTGGGTGTGGACCGTTGACCTAATCGAGATCGAGCCCTCGGTTCTTGACAAGCCGTTGTTCAACAAGAAAGACCAACCAACAGGACGGCTCAGAGATGCGGAGAACCAGATATTCAAGTGGCAGACATGGATGGAGATAAACCGGGACACTTTCTTTGTTTCCAAAGCTTTGAATTTGCTCAAGGAGCGTGGTGCCTGGGATGCGGAGCCCAAGTTCTACCAACTCTCGGAGGGAACCCACCAATGGATGCACATCAGATACCGAATTGTCATAGGCCGCAGAGAGCTATTCGGCAGGTGGGGTAACACGTACCGGAGCCAAAAGTATGATCAACAGCATATCGAAATCGTGCCATGGGACCGGCTATTGGAGACACTGGGCCAACCGAATGCACTACCCGCCAACTCCCTGCCGGACATTCGCGCCCGCGCCAACTAGAACCGGAGGAAATTAGGGAGCCGTATTCACTGGTTGCATGACCAGTTGCTCCTTCCCCCGGTTGGTTTGTCGCATTGCGATGCCAGATTGCAGTCAAGTCAATGAGGTGAACAACATGGACAATGATATACAGGCGCTTACCCCGGCAGCCCTGTACGCCCGGGTGTCCAGCGACCGCCAGGACGTGGACCTCTCCGTGGCTGCCCAGCTCCGCGCTCTGCGACACTACGCCGAGAAGAATGGCTACTCCGTGGCCCGCGAGTACGTGGACGAGGCCGAGAGTGGCCGCATCGCCGACAGGCCCCAGTTCAGGAAGATGCTGGACGAGGCCGCCAAACAGGAAGCACCTTTCCGCGAGATCCTCGTCTGGAAATTTTCGAGATTCACCCGCAAGCGGGAGCACGCCGTGGCCTTCAAGTCCATGCTGCGGCGCAAGGGCATCCGCGTGGTCTCCATAACGGAACACGCCGACGACTCCCCCACCGGCAAGCTGATGGAGGCCATCATCGAGTCCGTGGACGAGTTCTATAGCGAAAATCTTGCCACCGAGGTTTTGCGGGGAATGCGGGAGGCGGCGTCCCGGGGCTTCTGGGTCGCCAGCCGGGTGCCCTACGGCTTCAGAAAGGTCTACGTCCAGGACGGGGCCAAGAAGCGGCCCACCCTGGAACCGGACCCGGACACGGCTCCCGTAGTCCAGCGCATCTTCGATATGGCCGAATCCGGCAGGGGCATCCTGGACATCACCCGCACCCTGAACGGCGAGGGCATCGCCAACCCCACCGGCAGGTTGTGGGCCAAGAACGGCGTCCACATCATCCTCCGCAACGAGGCTTACACCGGCACTCTTGTGTGGGGCGAGGGCGCCAAGGACAATGGCGAGCCGGTCAGGGTGGAGAAAGCCTTTCCCGCCATCGTAACGAAGACCCAGTTCCGCAAGGTGAACAAGCAACTGCGCTCCCGCGCTCCCCGGAAGGCCCATCCCCGCCGGGTGGGAAGCTCCTACCTGCTCAGCGGCCTGGTCAAGTGCCGGGCCTGCCGCCGGGCCATGTCCGGCCAGGACTCCAAGGGAGGGAAGTTCGCCTACTACGTCTGCCAGTCCCTGATGAAGCGGGGCAGCGGAGCCTGCGACTGCCCGAGGCTCAACGCACGGCGCTTCGAGGAGATGGTGGTGGGGAAGATCCGGGAGAACGTGCTCACCGAGTCCAACATCAGGGAGTTGGTCAGGCTGGTGGACGAGGAGATGGACGGCATCGCCCGGGAGCAGCGCCAGCGGCTGGAGACCGCTGAATCTGAGCTTGCCGATGTGAAGCGGAGGCTGGACCGGCTCTACAACCTGGCGGAGACCACGGACCTGGACATCGAGGACTTCAAGCCCCGCATCAAGGACCACCGGGAGCGGCAGGAGAGGTTAGAGTCCACTGCTGCGGAAGCCCAGGCGATGTTGTCCCAGCGTCGGGTGGTGCTGGACGACGTGGAGACCATCACCGCCTACGCCCAGGACCTGAGCAAGTATCTGAACGAGAGCGAGTTGACCGAGCGGAGGGCGTTCATCGAGTCCTTCGTCAAGGAGATCGTGGTGCAGCCCGGCGGGGCGCTGCTGCGCTACGCAATCCCGATGCCCGAGGATAGCCCGATAGAGGGAAGGGACGCCGAGGAGGTCGCCTTGGCCTCCCCGGTACTGTCTACCGTCAAGTCTGGTGGGCCGGACTGGACGAAATCAAGAACCGGGGCCGATTCCGAAGTCACCCCGTCCTGGGGCATGGGTATGGTGTACGTCAGAACCGCCTCGTCCTCAACGATCTCGATGCCCTGCACGAAGTTGCGGATGAGGGCTTTGCACTCCGGGAAGGTGCCGTCCTGGAACAGGGCGCGGAAGTCGGCCACGTACCCCCTGATCTCCTTGCTGGTGGGCAACTCCGCCCGCCGCTGCTCCAACTGGGACTCAGCTTCCTCACGGGCGGCTACCAACTGGTCTTGGCGGCTCTTCAGGGCCAGGATGCGGGGCGACAACACCTCCAGGGGCAACTGCTTGGTCTCAAGGGCCTGGTAGAGGTTCTCCAACCGGCTGTCCACGTCGGATAGCTCGCTGTTGATGGCGGTCAGCCGCCCGTTCATCTCCCCGGCGATGTTGTCGATCTCCTCGGCCACCAACGTCACCAGCTCGGTGATGGTCTCCTCGGTGAGAATCCGCTCCCTGATCTTCTCGATCACCAGGTCTTCCACCTTACTGGCGTTCAGGTATCGCCCGTTGCTGCACGCCCCCGCTCCCTCGCGGAACAGGCTGGAGCAGACGTAGTAGGCGAACTGGCCGCTCTTGGCTCCCTGGGCGGAGTAGGGCTTGCCGCACACCCCGCAGCGGAGCAACCCGCTCAGCAGGTACTGGCTGCCCACCCGCCCGGGCCGCGCCACCTTCGGCGCCCTCTCGTGCAGCCCCTGCTGCACGGCGTCGAAGGTCTCCCTGGACACCAGGGCGGGCCAGGCGTTGTCGACCCGCACCGGCTCACCCGCCTTCTCGTCCTTGCTTTTCACTCCCCACACCGCTGTTCCCGTATATGCCTCGTTGGTCAGCAGGTAGTGGACCACGTTCTTCTGCCAGCGCTTTCCCTTGTGGGTGATGCCCCGCCCGTTCAGCTCCTTGCAGATTTCCATCAGCCCGTAGCCCCTGCGGGAGCTCTCGAATATCTCCTTCACTATGGGAGCGGCCACCGGGTCAACTTCCAACGTGGGACGGTCCTTCAACCCGTCGCTGACCTTGATGCGGGTGTAGCCGAAGGGAGCCTTGGAGCCGAGGAAGAAACCACGGGACGCCGCTTCCCGCATTCCCCGCACGACCTCGGTGGCAAGATTTTCTGAGTAGAACTCGTCCACGGACTCGATGATGGCCTCCATCAGCTTGCCGGTGGGGGAGTCGTCAGCGTGCTCGGTGATGGAGACCACGCGGATGCCCTTCCTGCGGAGCATGGACTTGAAGGCGACGGCGTGCTCCCGCTTGCGGGTGAATCTCGAAAACTTCCAAACGAGGATTTGTCAGACGCAATTGCAACGGACTCAGGTTCAATGGAATCGGGGGCGTAAGAGCCAGGCCCGAAGGGATCATCGTCAATGGGTATGGCGAGAGTGATGTCCACGTTGTTATTCCGGTCTATAACGACCCGCTCCACGACCATTTGGAGAATCTCCTTGCGCTGCTCGTCGGTCAGGTCGTCCAGGCCCTTGCCGACTTCCCTGGCCCATGCGACGACGGCCTCCATCAGACGCCGCTTCTCGGTCCCGCCAGCCTCCCGCGCTCGGTAGTTGTCCAGCCTGGCTCGTGCGCTCTCCAACCGCTCGGTGATGAACCGGCGTTGGTGGTCCAGCTGGGCCTCGGTGATCTTGCCCGACACGAACAGCCGGATGGCCCGGTCCTCTTCGATCTGGATGCTCCGCAGGTCCCGCTCCGCCTGGGCGATCTCCTCCTCCAAACCGCCGTTGTCCTGAGAGTTCAGCATGTCGATGCCGGCGACGATCAGGTCGGGATTCTGGATTACCCGCTTCACCTCGTCCCATACGGGCTCCTCCAGACGTTCCGCCCTGATGTATTGGCGTTCTCGACAGTCCAGGCGCATACTCTGCATCCCGTTGCACTTGTAGTAACGGCGAGGGGCGGCCAGGTCATAGCGGTATCTCTTGCCCTGGCGGACGCTGGAAGTTTTCCAATAAGCTTTCGCGTGGAAGTTGTGGCCGCACTCGCCGCACCTGAGAAGGTGCTGCAAGAGATAGAGCTCCTTCGTGTTCCTTCTGGCCTTCCTGCTCCGCTGCTCCTTCAGCGCCTGCGCCCGCTCCCAGGTCTCGTCGTCGATGATCTGCGGCACCGGCACCTCTATCCAGGTGTCCCTGGGCTGCTGGTAGGATTTGGTCCCGTCCTCGGTGGAGATGTGTCGTTCCTTGCCGTAGACCCAGGTTCCCGTGTAGGTGGCATTGGCCAGAACGTAATGGATGTAGGACTGGCGCCAGAGCGGCTTGCCGGTCTGGGTGGGTATTCCCTCGTCGGTCAGCCGAATGGCGATGGAAGGGGACCCCATCCCCTCGTCAAGGTACATACGGAAGATGCGCCGGACGACCTCGGCCTGCTCCTCCACCACCTCGGGCCTGCCGTTCTCTCCGTTGCGGTACCCGTAGGGGAGTCCCCCGGTGGGCACCCGGCCCTGCTTGGCGGTGCCGCGCTTGCCCATAGTGGACCGCTCCCGGAAGTTGTCCAGCTCGATCTTGCCGATGGCGGCCATGAGACCGAAGGTCTTCATGTCGATGGCGTCCATGACGGCTTCCAGCCGAATCTGGTGGGCCTCGACGACTTCCATCAGGGCGGCGGCGGGATACATGCCCCGGCTAAGGCGGTCCGACTTCCAGCAGACGATGGTGTCGAAGCGTCCCTGCCTGGCGTCGGCCAGCATCCGCTGGAACTCGGGGCGCTTCTTGGACCAGCCCCGGCCCACCTCCTGGTAGCGGGCGGTGATGGTCAGGCCCTTCTGTTCGCAGTAGGCTTCCATCTCGCCGACCTGCTCGGAGATGGAGGTCTTGTCCTCGGTGTCCTGGCTCTTATCGGACACGCGGGCGTAGATGGCCGCCCTCTGGCCGTATTCCTGCCGCTGGCGCTCCGGTGCTTTCTTCGCCATGATTTCCTCCTATCGGTGATACCCGCAGAAAATAAAAGAGACCCGCCCCCTGCCGGGAACGGGTCTGCAAGTAGTACAATACCACCGCATCACCTGTTCGCGCAGGTGGCGCCTCGGCCCGGGGTGTTGACAGCACCGCCGGGCCAATTTGTTGGAGACATCATACCCGACCGGCGGGGTTACGGTCAAAGGCCGACCCGTCAGCCGGTCGCCGCCGCGTCTCTTGGCCGGACGATACGAGGGGGCGGCTTCACTTCCCATCCTCGCTGACATCCTCCGGTGCGGAGTCCTCCTCCGACTCGCTCTGCCCGTCCTGGGTGGCGTAACGGACCATCAGGGACAAGAGGCGGCGCAGCCGGTCCTCGGCGTCGGGTCCGGGGTTGGAAAAGACCCGGACCACGCCGATCTCCGGGGCATCACCGGCGGGCTTCCGTTTTCGTTTCTGTTCCTTCCTGTCCTTGTCTTTCATATGTCTCAGACGGGCGTGTCTCTCCTGAACTTCCGTCGTGTCGCAGGTTGTCTGTGAACAGGCCGCCGGCGCGGGCGGTGGGGACGGGCGCCGGGGCCTGGTGTGGTTGGGACTAGCCCTCCTCTTCCTCCTCCGTGCCGCAGAAGGTCAACTGGTACCCTTCGCCCAGGAGGATTTCGCCGCCGTCGTCAATGAGGGCCGCGAAGCGGAACAGGGCGATCAATGGCCCCCCGGAGGGTTCCACGCCCTTGGTGAGCCAGCGGCGCAGTTGCTTGAGGTCCACGCCGATGGCCCAGGAGAAGCCGGTCCAGGTGAGGCCGCTGGCCTCCTTGAGCCGGCGCAGCCGGTCCGGGAAGTCCTCGGGGAACACGGCGGTCTCCACGGGCAGCAGGCGGCCGCCGACCTTGATCCGGAGCGAGCGCCCGATGAAAAGGGATTCAGGATTGCGCTTCGTCATCGATTACCTCCAGTGTGAAAAGTTGGTGAAAGTCGTCGACGCCGAGGGCCTTGAGCATCCGCTGGCGGATGCATCCCGAGGGCGCGCGCTCCTCGTTGACCAGCATGGAGACGTAGCTGGGGCTGACCCCGATCTCCCGGGCGAGCCAGTTCTGGGAACGGCCCAGCAGGGCCAGGCGCTCCCAGAGGGCCGCCGTGTCGAGCCGGACGACTCTCCGTCCCCGGCTCCTCCGGGGGCCCCGGTCGTGGTTGATATGTTGCGAGCGCATGGCCTTTCATCTCCTACCGGGAAGGAAGCGGGGTCTTACGAATTACTGCCTTCTCCTCTTGGCGTATGGGTGTTTTGTTGCGCCGGTGGCAGGCGGGCCGGCTGCCAGGAACCGGGAGTGAGCCAGGCCAGGCCCAACGGACCCAGGCTGTCGATGGCCTGGCGGTGGGAGACCCACAGGGGGACCATGACTCCAGCCCGTCCCATCTCCCTGTCCGCCAGCATCAGGAAGTGGGTGGCGGCGATGTCTTCGTCGAAGACCACCAGGACGGCGGGCCGTGTGCCGTGGTCGTCGGTGGGCCGGTGGGAGGCGTAGTAGCGCAGGTAGGGTGCGAGCCGGGCCGCCATCGTGACCGGACGCACGGCGCGCCGCTCCCACTCCAGGAAGAAGGCCCAGGCTGCGGGGCCGCGGCGCAGGACGCCGAAGGCGTCTGGGTTGACGGCGCGCAAGGCGCCGCCGTGCCGGAAGTGGCGGGAGGCCCGGTGGGGCGGGTCCAGCTGGCCTATCTCCCAGCCCCGGGCGCGGGCCTGGCGGGCCAGGGATGCCAGGAAACCGTGGACGGCGGCGGTGTGGTCCAGGTTGCGGAGCAACTGCCGGCTCCTGCCGCCGGAGACGTTGCGCCAGTCCGCTGGCCCGGCAGGGTCAACGGGGCTGACGCTCCACCGGCGGCGGGCCAGGCCAACCGAGGCGCGGTCGCGGCGGGCCAGGAACGCCAGTCCCGTATCGGTAAGGCTCAGGCGGCCCCTGGCGGAGGGGGATCGGACCGCCAGCCCCAACCCTTCCAGGGGGGTCACCAGCCTGGATACACGGGACTCCGATACTCCCAGCAGGCCCGCCAGGTCTTTCTGCAACGTCCAGGGCCAGCCGGCCAGCATATCGAGCACGCGCTTCTCCGCCGGTTTCAGCAGGACGGACAGGGCGCGGGCGGCGTCGGCGGCCAGGTCGCCGGGGAGGTTCGCCCTGGACGGCGGCTCCTCATCGGGAAGCTCGCCGCCGGGCCGCAGCCGTTCCAGCGCGTAGCGCAGGTCCAGTGCAGCGTTTCCGGCGGGGGGACGCCAGATGCGGCGGTCCGGTCCGGCCAGCGCCGTGTCGCGCTCCAGGGCCAACAGGGCGTTGACCGGGCTGCGGGACAGCAGGCTGCGGGCGTGCCTGAGCCGAGCCTCGTCGGAAGCGAGCACCAGCACGGCCCCGGGCAGCGGCCCCTGGGCCAGCCGCCACAGGCGCTTGGCGAAGGCGGTGCGGTCGGCGGCGGGTCCCTGGCGGACCATGCCGATGGTCCTGCCGCCGGGCAGCAGCAGCGCGGCGTCCAGGGGAGCGGCTCGGTACAGCCGCAGGCCGGTGGGCCGGTCCATGCCGGCGACGGCGGCAGCCAGCCGGTAGAGGGATGCGATGGCGTCCAGCCGCTCCAGCAGGACGCGCCGCCATTGGGCCGAGACGGAATACCGGCGCAGCAGGCCGTCCACGGTCTCGCCACTCACCTCGGCCAGCGTTTCCACACCTTCGGCGGTGGGGCAGTAGCGCCGGGCGGGAGGTGTGAGTTCCGCTGCGTGGGATATGGAATCCACCAGCCCGCCCTGCTCCAATCGCTCCACGCCCTCATAGACCGCGCTGGGGGACCGGCCGGTGATGGCGGCCAGTTCCAGCCGGTCGAGGAAGGGCGCCTGCGCCAGCATCCGCAACAGTTCGATTTCGCGGGAAGCGAGGGTCATTACTCACCCTCCCCGTGCTGCGCCGCGCCGTTCTGCATCTCCGCCAGCAGCCGGCGGTACTCACTCACCTTCTCGTGTCCGTCGGCTTCTCCCTCCATCAGGCCGGACAGGCCGTTGGACGGCAGGGTGTAGGCGGTGGCGGCGGCCCGGATGCGCTCGGCAATGGCGGGGTCGCCGTCCTCCGGCTTCCTGACCATCATGGAGAAGGCGGGCATCCGCTCCTTCCCCACGATGGCCCGCACGTAGCAGTGATGCACGTCCAGGGAAACGATGTCGTCCTCGCTCACCCGGTCCTTGCCCAGTTCCCACACCAGTTGCCGGGCGTCGTTGCCCGCCACTTGGAACACGGCTAGGCAGCCCACGTTTGCCAATAATGTGTCCCGCATGGTGCGGGACAGGTCCTCCAGCTTGGCCAGGCTCTGGGTCGCCAGGATGAAACTGGCCCCGAACTTGCCCAGTTCCGACAACATGCTTTCGTAGTCCACGCCGGGCATGGACTGCATCTCGTCCACCACCACCAAAGCTCCCCTTCGTTGCGAGAGCGCCAATCCGCCCTGCTCCCGGATCACCGAGTCCACCAGGTTGAGCAACGACGCGCCCACCAATGCGGCCACGTCCCGGCCCACCACGCCCTGGGCGGTGGACACCAGCAGGATGCCTCCCTCCAGAACGGTCTCGCGCAGGTCGATGGTGGAGCGGGGCTGGCCCAGGATGGCCCGCGCCCGCTTGGAGGATGCGTAGTAGGAGAGGCGGGTCTGCACCGGGGCCAGGGCCTCGGCCCGGTACTGGCGGTGCCAGTTGCCGAAGTCTCTGGCCCACCACTCCAGCAGGTAGGGGTCGCTGACCTTGGCCAGCACCGAGCTGCGGAAGGCTTCGTCGGAGAGCAGCTTCAGCCCGTCCAGGATGGTGTGCTGCCGGTCCCCCTCCACCTGCTCGTTGGCCTCGTGGAGGGTCTTGACCGTCTGTTCCAGGATGGACTGCATCCGGGGACCCCACTGCTCCCACAACCCCTTGGCCACCCTCACCACCGAGTCGGCGGTGCGGTCCCGGTCGGCGAAGACGCGGGTGTCCAGCAGGTTGACGCCGGGAACGCGGCTCTCGTCGGCCAGGTCGATCAGCCTTACTTTGTCGATCAACGACTTCGGCACCTGCTCCAGGATTCCGGCCACCAGGTCGGCGTGGGGGTCCAGCACGATGATGGCGTCGCCGTCCCTTCCCTCGGACTTCTCGTTGAGCTTGTGGCTGACGACGTGGTGCATCAGGGTGGACTTGCCCATGCGGGTGCGGGCCACGTAGAGGTGGTGGCGGCGCAGCAGGTCCTCGGGGAAGCGTATGGGCTGGTTCGCGCCCGTGGTGGCGTCGCCCACCAATGCTCCGCCGCTGACGCTGCGGGTGGTGGGCAGCAGCGCCCTTGAGCCGGAACGTTCCACCAATGGCGTCTCGTCCCTTTCGCCCGGCGGGTGCCACAGGGCGGCCGCTTCGCGCACTCCCAGGACGCTGCGTTTCCCAAAGAGGCCGGGGCCGGTGGGATGGAGGTTCATAATTGGGACGATGGGCCATACCCTGCTCACCTTGAACCTGGCCCCGGCGGGGTGGTCGTAGTGGCGGTAGGCGGCGGCCACCGGCTCCAGGACTTCCCGGGCCCGCTGCTCACTGGCGCTCTCGGGCAGGACGGCGATGACCTGGAGCTCGGCGTCGAAGGCGACGCGGCCCACCTTCTCCTTGATCAGCAGCGGGTCGTAGACCCGGCTGCGGGCCTGCTTCCAGCGCCACCAGCCCCAGCCGGCGATGATGGCGCCGGATACGGAACCGGCGGCCAGCAGCGCCGCCTTGAGGTATTCCCCGTCCTGGACCCACAGGTAGCCCCGGAGGGCGGCCAGCGCGCCCGCGCCCAGCACGGCCATGGTCACGCCGTCCAATTGCAGGGGCCTGGTCTGGTAGGTATAGGAGGGGTCGGGCCGCTGGTGGCCGGGGTTGTTGAAGGCTTTTTGCTGGTGGGCCTGGGACCAGTCGGGACCCAGGGAGCGCAGCAGCAGGCGGGTCAGCACCCGCTCGCCGGGGCGCAAGGACGACAGGGCGCCGATGACCGCCAGCAGGGGGTCGGAGCCCGGGTCCAGCAGGTCGTCGTCGCGGAAGGTGCGAAGGGGCACGTACTCCGGTCCGTCAGTCCGCAGGGTCAGGCCCCAGGCCTGCTCGCCTTGGTGGACGAAGATGGGGTCCTCGTCCACCGGCACCTGCCGGATGCGGGCCTGGGGGTAGTGGGCGGCCAACTGACCGCGCACCACCCGGTCGTCCTGGCAGCGGGCCAGCAGGCTCACGCCGTTGCTGTCTCCGGCCAGTTCCAGGGAGAAGGGTTCGGGGACGGCGATGGACTGGAGCAGGTTCTCCACCCCCAACAGGGTGCGTTCGCCGGTGCGCGGCGGCGTCACCGCCAGCAGCGCAGGGGGGCGTTGGCTGCGACGGTCGCCGAAAAGCAATTGCTTGACGTTGGTATTCATATGGGTTGCCTCTTTCTATTGGAATGGAATTGGTTCAGTGCCTTGGCCCGGGCCGCCATTCGATGACCTCGGTCTCCTCGGGGGTGGCCTCGATGCGGATGGGAAAGCGGTTGCCCCTCGCCAGCAGCAGCCCGTCGCCCCGGGGACAGGACAGCAACCAGCGTTGAAGTTCCACCGGCAGGTCGAAGGCTTCGCCCACGGTGGACACGGCGGCGGCGTCCTGCTGGAGCAGCAGCTTGAAGGCGGCGTTCTGCAAGAGCGCCCGACCGGAATGGCCGGTGATGGTGCGGGAACTGTCCTCGGAGAGCAGGTCCTGCACGTCCTGGGTGATGAACTGCAACCCCAGGCGGTGCTTGCGGGCGCGTTTCGCCATCGAGACCATGAAGGCGGCGCCCTCGGGGTGCTGCATGATGCTCCACACCTCGTCCACCACCAGCAGGCGGGGCCTGGGGTCCTGGGCGGCGGCGGCCCACACCGTCTCGGTACAGACCATGGCGGCGGCGGGACGCAGTTCCGGTTCCAGCAAATGCAGGTCGAAGACGGTGACCAGGGCCTCGTGGGCCAGCAGGTCGTCGCCCTCGTCGGAGAGCAGGTGGCGCAGGCTGCCGGTGGCGAAGGGGCGCAGCAGGTGGGCGATGTCGCCAGCCTCGGATTCGAGGAAGGAATAGAAATCCCTGAATCCGGTGCGTTCCCGCTTTTCGGAGTAGTAGGCGGCCAACGCCGCGTCCAGGCTGGACCGCCGCTCGGCGGACAGCCTCTCCCCCACCATCACCTCAATCAACCTTCGCAGGCTGCCGATACGCTGGAGCAGTTCCTCGCTGTCGCCCCGGTCGATGACAAAGGGATTCATGCCCTGGCCGGGGACGCCGGGGGACAAGACCCTGCCGCCTGCCGCCCGTGCCATGTCGGCGTACTCGCCCTCGGGGTCGATGACGTAAGCCCGTACCCCGCGACACAGCCCTCGCAGCACTCCCAGCTTGGTGGCGAAGGACTTGCCGGAGCCGGAACGGGCCAGGACGGCGGTGTTGGCATTCAGGTGCGTTCCGTCGAAGGGGTCGTAGACCACCGGGGCGCAGGCCCGCAGGTCGATGCCGTAGAGGGTGCCGGAACGGGTGTCCAGGTCCGGCGGCGAGAAGGGGAACAGTCTTGCCAGGCTGGAGGTGTCCAGGGTCCGCCACACCGCCACGGCATTGAGCGCCAGGGGCAGGGTGGACAGCAGGCCCTCGCGCTGGCGGAAGGCCAGGTTGTCCAGCTTGCCCAGCGTGGCGGCGAAGTGGGCGCGGGCTTTTTGCGTAAGGTCCTTCAGCGTGTCGGCATTGTCGGCGTGCAGTGTCACCGACAGGGAGGCATGGAACAGCCGCTCTCTACCCCTCTGGACTTCATCTCGCAGGCGGCTCACGTCTTCCAGGGCGATCTCCGCTTCGGGGGACAGGCTGCGGCCCCGCTTGAAGGAAAGCGATTGCGCCGACTCGAAGCGGACCTTCTGCCACTCCAGGGTGCGGGCCGCCTGTTCCGCCGGTATCGCGCCCAGGTGAACGGCCAGGTCCATGGGTGCGCCGGTGGCCATCAGCCCTTGCAGGAAGCCGGGGGCCAGACTGCGAGGCCACTTGCCCAGGTGCAGCGTGTGGACCAGGCCCTCGCCGATGCGGATGTCGCGCCGGTTGACCTCCACGTCCAGTTCGGCCTCCTCGTCCCTTTCTATTGGCGAACCGCCCAGGGTTGCCGACAGCCAGAACTGGCGCAGCGGCTCCCCCACCAGAGGGAACACGCCCAGCCCACCCCGGGCCAGCAGGCCGTGCAGCTCGTCCATCCGGGCGTGTTCGCAGACGGCGTAGAACCGCCGGTCCAGGATTCCCTCCCGGTTTTCTAAGGTGGTCAGCAGGCGCCCCAGGGAATCGGCGGCCTGCCTCGTCTGGTCGGGCAGGTCGTCGGGCTGGGCATCGTCCAGTTTCTGCCGCAAGCCTTGAAGCACCGGCGGGTGCTGGCGCACCAGCAGTTGCACCGGGAAGTCCAGGGCGTTCAGGGAACCGGCGAAGGCGCCCAGCTTGGGCTCGTCCAGCTCCAGCCCCATCACCTCGCTGACCGCCAGCTTCACCCCGTCCAGCCGCACCGGTCCGTCGTCTTCCAGGTGGGACAGCATGAAGAACAGGTTCAGGTCCGGCGGCGGCTTGGGTTCTCCGTTGGCCGCCACATTCGTAATGTCGCCGGTGTCGTCTGCGGATTCGTCGCGCCGGCCTCCTCTGGCGCGGAGGGCCAGATTCTTGATGTTTGGCAATGTAGCTTTCATTTCCGTTTCCTCCTAATGGATGGTGTTTGCCTACGCGCCGGGCAGGATGGGACTGAGCCCGCCGCTGACCAGCAGGGCGATGGCCTTGGCCAGCAGCACCACCACCAGGCCGACGATTGCCATCACCACGGCGTTCCTGGCTTTGCCCCGGCGTCCCTCGCCCTCTGCTCCCTCGGCCATCAGCACGAAACCGGCCCAGACGATGGCGAAGAGGCACAGGCCCGCCCCGGCGTAGGCCATGCCACTGAGCACCTTGTCGATGGCGTCCAGCATCGCCTGCCTCTTGTCCTCCGGCGTCTCGGCGGCGACGGACAGGAGTGCCGCCACCGTGGCCAGGAGGATGCTGGTAACGCGCCCTACCACGGCCACCAACTCCACCAGGAGGAATCGCCCACCTCCGTCTGTTCCGCCCTGGGCGGCGGCGGCTTTGGCGGCGGAACGTGGAGGTACTCAAAGGGCTTGTCGGCTCCCACGCCCAGGCCGTCAGCCAGGGGCAGTGATTCGGGGCGGGTGCGGGTCACCGCCGCGCGCTGGTTCTCCACGGCCCGGACGTGCTCCGGGTGGTGGACGCGGATGGTGACCGTCTTGACTGTCGTGCTCTCGCCGCAGCGGCAGGTGACCCGGCGGGTGTAAACGTCGGTGCGGGCCGGGTGGTGGACCGTCTCCAACATCGGCGGCAGGGGCACGTTCAGCGTGGCCGTCAGCTCCGCCGTGATTTCCAGGCCGTGGGTGGCCTTCCGGTCGGGGACGGCCAGGTTGAACCGGGTCTCGCCGTTGGGAGTGAAGGCCACGGTGGTCGCGTGGGAACCGGCGGCGACGTTCACCGTTCCGGTAATGCCGGTGACGCTGGCGTCCAGCAAGGCGGGCACGGACTGGCTGAAGTGGCCGCCGTAGACCGGCAGGTCAATCTCCTGCCGGGTTTCGGCGATGCACTCCGAGGCGACGACGCCCTTGATGCTCCCCGGCGTCCATTCCAAGGACACCACGTCCAGGTCGCAAAGCTCCCCGTCGTAGCTGGGCAACGGGTAGGGAATCTGGCCGCTCTTCAGCGACACCGCCCCGGAGAATCCCAGGGAGTCCGTCCAGGAGAAGGTGAAGGACGGCGACGGGCCGTTCAGGGTCAGGTTGTAGGTCCTGGTCTCCCCGGCGTGAAAGGTTGAGTTGGCGCCCATCTTGAGGGTTTTGCCGGTCCTGCCGCCGAAGACCCGCACCTTCAGGTCCAGGTCGTGGGCCGCCCGCAGCGACACCCGGGCGGTGTCGCCGGTGACGGCCAGCCCCTCGATGAAGATGCGGCGTCCGGGCACCGGGTCGGGCGGCTCGAAGTAGATTTCTCCCAGCCGCCAGGCGTCGCCGTAGGGAGGCTCGTCGGGGTCGTCGGCCAGGGCCGAGCCGGGAATGGCGATGACGGTCAGGACCAGCACACCCGCCACCGCCAGCAGCCGGTACCAGGGCTTACGTTCCTGGGTTTCTCGATTGTTCGGCTTGGCGGCGTTGCCGCCGTTGGCGTTTTCGGCTCCCCTGGGCCGCCGCTTGCCGAACCAACTGTGGGGCCGGAAGGGCGGACGCCCCTTGCGGCGGGCCGCTCTCACCGCCTTGCCGATGCCGCCGGCGGCCTTCTTTGCCAGCAGGCGCAACGGGTCGGGTTTCGCTTCCGGTACGGGCGGGGCCGCGCTGCGGGCCAGTTGGTTGGGGGAACCGGCGTAGCGCCTGGCCCCCAGGTTGAATTTCAGGAGGTCGGCGGCCACCAGGGGCAGCCCCCGGCCTCCCACCTTGCCCACCGTCAGGGCGATGCCCGCGATGCCAAAGACAATGGCGATGCCCAGCCGGAACTCGGAGGGGCCGAAGGGAAAGTAGCGATAGACGCCGTAGCTCACGGCGCACACCGCCACCACCGCCACGATCTGGGGGAAGGTGAACCACAGCAGCACCTTGTCCTCGGCCTGCACGTGAGTTGGAACCTCGTGCTCTCTCATGTTCACCTCCTCCTAGCCGTCGTCGCCGTCGCCGGGTTCAGGCACGTCCAGTTCCACCGGCGACCCCACAACGGCGTCGATCACCAACTCGACTACCCCGTAGGCGACGAGGGCCAGCACGATGCCGGCCAGGGCGGTCATCATGGCGCTCTTGCCCCGCTCCATCTGGTTGGGCGCGCCGGAGGCGGTCAGGTAGAGGTAGGCTCCGTATATGAAATAGCCCACCCCCACCACGCCGACGAGGCCCAGCAGGATGCCCACCAGGTTCGATATGGTCTGTGTCAGGTCTCCCATAAATCGCTCTCCTTGTTGCTTGAAATTCCCGTTGTCTCGGTTGCGCGGTTTGCGGGTTCTTCCCTCTCGCCTACTGGCACATGGCTCCACCTCCTGGGCGGCGGTCGGCGCAGAAGCATCCGCGCCGGTAGTCGTCGTTCCGGTTGCCATGCGGCTACGGTCCCTGGCTCCGGGGCGTGGGGCCGCTCTGGCCGGCTGGCGTGGAGTTTTGGGCCGCCGAGTTCACCGCGTTGCCAGCGGTGTTAGTCGCCGCCGCAGCGGCGGCCGCTCCCGCCGGTCCACCGGCGGCTCCCCCCGCCAGCAGCCCCAGGGCGCGCCCCGACCGGACCATCGAGCCCGGCAACGACATGCCGAAATACAGGGTGTGCAGCCAGGCGTCGAAAGTGCCGTGATGCCCCAGCATCGACGGGATGCGCCCCGCCAGGTACATGAAGGCGATGGCCATCAGCAACTCCCACACCAGTTCCTGTCCTCCCTCGCCGCCGGTGATGTCGGCGAACTCCTCCAGGAACCCGAAGGCCAGGGCGATGGCGATGAGCTGGATGGCCTGCTGGAACACGGCGGTCATGAACAGCCGCAGCCAGTGCTTGCCCCAACCCGCCGTGTGGGGCAGAATCCACAGCCCCAACGCGATGGGCGCCAGACACAGCAGGATGTCGATGAGGGCCAGGCGCAGGACCATCTGCACCAGCAGGTAGAGGATGAAGAAGCCGAAGACCAGGTAGAGCACTGCGATGAACACCGCCAGCCCGGTGCTGGCGGCCATCACCGCGTTCAGCAGCGGGTCCAGGGGAGCCCGCAGCAGGTCGCCGGGGGTGACCTTCAGGGAGGCGGCGATGAACTGGGAAACGGCGTGGGCCACGTCGATGACCAGGGCGCACCACCAGAGGGAAGACGCGGCGGCGGTGAGTCCCAGCACCAGCCGGGGCACCATCTCCCGCCAGCCTGACTGGTGGTGTCCCAGGTGCTCCTGGACGATGAAGCTCAAGCCCATCCAGCCCAGGATGATCACCAGCATTCCCGAGGCCACGGCCCAGACAGCCATCCAGGCCTCGCGGACGACGGGATGCAGGTAGGTGAGTTCAGGGGGTGTACCGGTGAGGATGTCAGGCATGGGCTACCCCTCCCCGCACTCGGCGATGTCGGTGTCGGCTGCTTTCTCCACCACGCCGCACAACGTCCCGTGGACGCCCTGGATCACCCACCTGGCCCCGGCTCTGGCCCAGCGGTCCGGGTCCAGGGCGCCCAGCACCCGGTCCCACAACCCCTTGGGCTGGTGGACGGGAACCAATGCGTGAAACAGGTGGTCGTCGCCCCCACCTCGGCGGGGCACGGACATCACCATCAGGAAAGCCTGTTCGGGGTGCAGTTCCGGCTGGCCGTCCAGCACCGGGTACTCGAAGGTGTACTCCCAGCCCTCGGATAGCTCCTTCTCGCCGCCCCGCACCCGGTAGGTGTTCGTGACCCATTCGCCGGTGTCGGGGTGGCGCAGGGCGTAGTGGAGCACGTCGATCTTCCGGCTGAAGACGGGACGGGCGATGAATTCGCCGTCCTTCTTGCGCTCCACCATCTGCCGGTCTTGGTTGACGAGGCTGAGGTTGTCGCCGTCCGGGGGCGGGGACTGGGCCAGGGCCACGCCGCTGGCGGGTACGGCCACGATGGCCGAAAGCAGCAGCGCCGCCGCCAGCAGCGTCGCCCTGCGTATGAGCCGGGGGTTCGGTTTCAGGGTCAACTCGTTCACCTCCCTGCGGGTTTGGCGGCGCCGGGCCGTTTCCCCGGCGCCGCCAGAGAGTGTGAACAACCCAGGCCCCCCGCATAACCGCCTGTAGGGGCGTTCATATGAGGGGGCCTACAGGCCCTTATGCCGGAGGCCCCTCCTGTGATGTCATTGGGGTGTACAGGAATCGGAGGCCAGCGACATTTTTGCCGGTGGGGTGTTTTCGTAGCGGTTTCGTAGCTGAAACAGGGCGAGATCGCCCCCTATAGGACCCCGGGAGTGAACACCTGGACTTGCGGGTATTTTCCAGACCGGAGTGGCAAAGTCCGTAGCTGGGAGCGACATTTTTGCCGCTGGCAGAATCCAGGTCGAGCGACATCTTTCAGCTTGGAAATCGGCATTTTTGTCGGTGGGCGCAGAGGAGGAACCGGGGATGAATTCAAGGCAACCGGGCATCGGGAAGAGCCGCCGGGTGGAGGACGTGGAGCGTCTGCAGCTGCTGACGCTGCTGGACGAGATGGTGCGGAACAAGGGGGTGATGCGGGCGGCCGGCGACCTGAACGTGGACCGGCGGACGCTGAACGTCGCGCTTCAGAATGGGCACCTGTCCCGGCGGATGCGGGGCGCGCTGGAGAAAGCGCTCCTGGAGGGCGGCGGCTCGCCGGCGGCGCAGCAGCGGGCGCGGAACGACGAACTGGCGGAACGGGTGGAAACAGTGGAGGCGCAGGTGAAGGCGGTGGGTGAGAACGCTGACCAGGGCTTGGACGCCGTGCGGGACGAGCTCATGGCGCTCAGGAACGACTACGCCCGCGACTTGCAGCGCGTTGAATCAAGGCTGGCCGGGATGGAGGGAAGCGGGGAAAGCAAAGAGGAAGAGGGAGATGGGGATGGCGAGTCCGGCGCCGGCGGACAACCTGCGGTCCGGCCCCGGCTGCGGCGGGAGTTTCCCGAGCTGGCGACGCTGGAACCCGCCGATGACGACGAGGACGTGTTCGGCAACGCCTGGGCGCTGGTCCAGGAATGGCGGAAGCTGAAGGAGAGCCACGCCAGCCGGGGCCGGGGCCTGGACTGGCTGCGGGAGGAGGAACGGCTGCTCGCGGTGGAGCTGGCCTTGTTGGAAGACCACGGGCTGACCCTGCCGCCGGAGACCTACCCGCTCAGGGGCCTGGACCGGGGCGCCCAGGTCAACTGGCGGCAGAAGGCGCTGGAGGACACCCAAAGGGCCAGGAAAAAGCGGGAAATGCTGCACCGGGTGCGGCGGCTGTTTAGCCCGTGGATGTGGCGGAAGTAGCAGGAACGGGTGCTGGCCAGGGCTTCGGTTAACTTTTGTGAACTTTAGTGAAATAGACTGAACACTTTGGGCGCCGGGGCCGCCAGACCCTTTATTTCCGTCGCCGGGCGGGCTGATAATAACTGCGTTGTCAGGCTTTCCAGCGTTTCCCGCCCTAGAAACCTGGGGGCATCCCTCACCATTGCCCGGGTCTGTACCGAAAGGTCAGCCCAAGAGGGAACGCTGCCGCTGCGGGGTGTGCAAGTCCCTCGCAGGCAGCACGGGCCGGATTGACGGGGTGTTAAGTCCCTCGTTCCCGGCCAGTCCGGTGGCTGGAGTGTTAAGCCCTTCTTCCCCGGACACCGTCCAGCGGCTCGGAGCTGACTACTCCGGTCGCTGGGCACCCGTCCGACAGTTTGGAGTTTGACCGCTCCGGCTGCTGGGCACCCGTCCGAAGGTTGGGGTTGGTCGCTCCTGCCACCGGGCGGAGGGGACGGGAGCGTTTGGCCGCGCCTCGTTCCCACCCTGGCTGAGGCGTCTGCGGGTTTCCCTCGCGGCGCCCCAGCCGGAAACACTTACCCAGGAGACGCGCGGTGCGTTTCAGCAGGCAACCCGTTCCAAGGCGCGGAATCCCTATCCAACGGCGCATCACAATTGTCAGGGAGGTGGCCTAGAGAAACAGCACGGCATCCCGGATTCCCTCACCCATCGGGTCCACCTGGCGGAGCGGTTGAAACGCTTCGCAATCTTCATACTGCGGCTGGGGCGAGCACATAGCTCCGGCTGCTCCTTCAAGCCTGCGGCGTAGCTGTTGAACACCACCAACGGCGCCGCAGGTTCCACACGCTCCGGCAGTCCGTCGGCAACGGCGGCAGGCCGGACGCTTGACGTTGCAGCGCGGTTGCCAACAGGCCGGTAGCTGAAAACCTGGCCGCTGGCCGGACCGCGTTCCTCTCTCCTATCTACCTCTCATCGCAGCCCCCGGGGTTCGCGTTCTCCTGAACGACACCCTGGGCGATCTGCGTCCTGCGCCAACCCCCATCCGGCTTTTCCCGTTGCTCTGCCCCGCCCTGGGCGTAGTGCGTCCAGCGCGGGGAATTGCATTGCGCCGTTCAACCCGACCCTGGGCGGACTGCGCCCTCCGTCAGCCCCACTCCGGCGTTCTCCGTTGCGTTGTCCTACCCAGGGAGTGGTGCGTCCGTCGCGGGATGGCAGCGGGGTTGCCAGTGTCAGCGTCAGCAACCAGGGCCACGGCATCTACAGCAACGGGCGCAATTTCAACCACGACAACCAAAATCAGGAGGTGAACGACAGGAACATTGACCCGGTTTCTCCCTTCGCCACCAGAAGGTTGGAGAAGGGGTGAAGCAGCGATAAGCCCGGCCCGGTCTCTCTCAAGTGAGTGAGGCGGTACAAACCACAAGGCGGCGGGTTGCGCCGTCTCTGACAACCGAAAAAACAGACAGCTTACAGCGAAGCGGGGGTCGGTCCTCTTTCGAAAGGAAAGGGACCGGCCCCCGCTTTCTGCGTTTCGGAGGAAGCGACATGAAGGCGAATACCAGCATCGACACCAAGGCCATGACCACCGGCAATGACAACCCCGCGAACGCTAAGGAAAACGGGCAGGGCAGCGGCAAGCAAGAGAGCGAACTCCGCGCCGCCGCCCGGCGCAAGGGCCTCACCCTCAAGGAGTTGGCCGACAAGATGGGCGTCAGCTATGGCTACGTCTCGCAGGTGTCCAGCGGCAGCAGGCCCTGGTCTCCCATGCTGCGGGAACGGGCCATGGCCGTCCTGGGCGAGATCCCCGGCCAGGGCGTGGTCTACCGCCAGGGCGGCCTGGTCAATGGCGCTGAGAGCACCTGCATCCGGGAGCGGGCCCGGGAAGTCGGCCTGAGCATGGGAGCGCTGGCCGACTTGGTCGGCGTGTCCCGCAGCTACCTGTCGATGGCGTCGCGGGGAAAGCGCCATTTCAGCCCCGGGGTCCAGGCCAAGGTGGAGGCGGTGCTGGAGGCTCCGGCGACGGTGGAAGCTGCGCAATGCCCCACCGTTGACCCGCGCGCCCTGTGGGACCGGATGGACGCCCACGGCTTTTCCCAGAACCAGGTGGCCCGGCTGGCGGGCATCAGCACCGGCCATCTCTCCCTGATCATGAACGGCCAGCGCACACCATCGGGGGACGTGCTGCGCAGGCTGCACGAGGTGCTGTTCGCGCCGACCCAAGCGGAACTGGTGGCCCCGGTGGAGTTGAAGGTCATGGGCTGGAAGAAGGACGACCGCAAGGGCGTGGTGGTCAAGGGCGCGGGCGGGCCTGGGCCTGGTGGGAATAGTCCGGGCGGCGGCACGGTGCGCATCGGCGGGCGGGTCCCCTGGGGCGCCGAGGTCGAGTTTGCCTACACGAGCGGATACGACAGCCGGGGCCGGTTGTCGGTGAACCACATCGTTGACGAGCGGGGCTACGGCGTGATGCTGAACAGGCCGGATTCCGCTGGCGCCTAGCGGCAATGCTGCGCCGTCACGCAAAAGGGAAGACCGTGGCCGCCGCGCCTACGGTCTCCCTGGTTTCCCTTTCTATGGGGCGGCGCCCCGTCCCCTGCCGGTTCAGGCTCTCTCCTCTTCCTCCGCCTGCTCTAGGGCGGCCTGTCTCTGCTGGCGTACCGAGGGGTCGTCCGGTTCCAGGCGGATGATCTCGTCGTAGTCCCGCACCGCCCGTTCCGGCTGTCCCAGGCGGCGGTACAGCGTCGCCCGTTGGCCCAGGAACACAACATTGTCCGGGTGAAGCTCGATGATGGCGGTGAAGTCATCCAGGGCCTCCTCGTACCGGCCCAGGCTCATCAGGGCCGTTCCCCGGTTGTACCGCACGTCCGCGTTGTCCGGGTCCTGCTCGATTACCAGGACGTAGTCCGCCACGGCCAGCTCGTAATGCCCCAGGGTGGCGCGGGCCAGGCCCCGGCCGGCCAGGGCGTCGGCGTTGCCGGGTTCCAGTTCCAGGGCGCGGTCGAAGCTCTCCACCGCCTCCTGGCAGCGGTCCAGGTTGCCCAGGGCCACGCCCCGGCCCCGCAGCGCCGGAGCGTTGTCCGGGTCCAGCCCCAGCACGGCGTCGAAGTCCCGCAGCGCCTCATCGCAGGCCCCCAGGTTGACACAGGTAATGCCCCGGGCGTAGAAGGCCAGGCCGAAGCCCGGTTCCAGCCGGACGGCGGCGTCGAAGTCCCTGATAGCCAGGACCAGCTCGTTCAGGTCGCGCTGCACCATCCCCCGTTCGTAGCGGGCGGTGGGCTCCCCGGGGTCCAGCTCTATGGCCCGGTCCAGGTCCTCCAACGCCCGCAGGGGATTGCCCATCTCGGCATAGGCCAACCCCCGGTTGTAGTAGCCGCCGGCGTTGTCCGGGTCCAGCAGGATGGCCACGTCGAAGTCGCCGACCGCCCCGGCAAGGTTGCCCAGCTCCGCCTTGCAGCCGCCCCGGGCCAGGTGGGCCGCGGCGTTGCCCGGGGCCAACCCGATGGCGGCGTCATAGTCCGCCACCGCCAGGCGCAGCTCGTCCAGTTGGCCGTAGACCCGGGCCCGGCTGAGATGGGCCTCCGCGTTGCCGGGGTCCAGGTCGATGACGCGGCCGTAGTCCTCGGCGGCCCGGCGGTGTTCCCCCACCTGTTCGTAGGCCAGTCCCCGGATGGACAGGGAATCGGCGTCCTCCGGGTCCGCCTCGATCAGGCCCGTCAGGTGCTCGATGATCCGGCCCAGGCCCTCGGGGCCCAGGGCCTCCATCGCCCGCAGGAACTCCTGGTAGTCCATGCCAGGCTCATCCTGCTCCATTCCGTCCTGTTCCCCTGCCATTGCTTTCCTCCTGGTCGCGGCGTCTCCCCGCCGGCGGGTTCCCCCTCGCGGGGCGATACGTCCTTCCTGGACTCTATGATGGTGCAGCCGCCGCCGTTAGGCAATGCCCTTCTGTCAGTCTGCACGCTGCCCCATGTCTTGGCCTGCCGGGGAAGGTTGAACAGAACAATCCCCCTCGCGTGGCGAGGGGGATGTCTTTGGGGTGCCACCCGGATGTATGGGACTCTTTTTGCGTTCCGGCGCCGCCGCTCTCAGGCGCTCCGCCGGGTGGCCGGTTTTCTCTCCGGGCTGCGGCGGACTGATGGCACCCCCGGGGAGGGGGTCTCAGCCCCCGGTTCCTCCGCGAGTGTCCAGTCGGTGAACAGGTGGGCCAGGCCCAGGTCTTCGGCCAGCTCCAGCAGCGCCGACAGGTGCCGCCAGTGGGGCCGCACCCCGTTCCTCCAGCGTCTCAGGTTGAGGTCCGACGTTCCCACCCGCCGGGCTATCTCCGCCCACGACAGGCCCGACTCCTCCTTGAACCGCTCCAGGCGCTCGGGGAAGTCGTCGGGAAAGACGTAGACCATCCTGCTGTTGTGGGTGCGATGTCTTGGCATCGCTGGCTTCCTCTAACGGAGAGCGGGGAACAGGCGTCCAGACCGCTGGAGCCTGTCCCCCGCTCGCTATGTGCCCGGGATTGCCCAACCTCCCGCTCCCGCCGTCCCGCCCCGGCCCGGGCGACGGGGCGGGTTTTGCCGTAGACGGCTACTCCGCGACGGTGCAGCTCAGCGACACCGCCTCGCTGCTCACCTCGCTGCCGTCGGCCAGCTCGTACACCGCCTTGACGCTGATGCTGGCCTGCTGGCCCGCCTGGTACTCGCCCCTGCCGCTCACCGCAGGGTAGCCCTGGAGCCGGGACTGCTCCCTCCTGCCGTCGGGCAGGGTCAGGTCGTAGTCGTAGGCGTACAGCTCGGCGCCGGACCACTGCGGCGCGTCCCAACTGAACAGCACCCGGCCGGTCTGGGCCACGCAACTCAGGTTGGAAGCCGGCGTGGGCGGCCCTACCACCTTCACGTCAAAGGTATCGCTGACGGTGTTGCCGTCGGCGTCCTGGGCCGTCACCGTGATGGTCGCCGACCCGTCGGCCAGGCCCACCACCGTCAGGATGCCCTGGAACAGGAGAGCCTCCGCTATCGCAAAGTCCGAGGTGTCGGCGGTGAAGGTGAGGCTGTCGCCGTCGGCGTCGCTGAACACGGCGGACAGGGTCACGTCCCGCACCCCTCCCTCATCCTGCGTGGCTCCTGCCTTCAGGTCCATGTCGGCGATAGCCGAGGCTACCGCCGGGGCGGCCTTCACCGTCACGGTGAAGGCGTCTGAGACCGTGCCGCCGTTGCCGTCATCAGCGGTGACCGTGATGGTGGCCGTACCCCGTGCCTGGGCATTCACCGTGAGGCTGGAGTAGTCCCCCGCCACCGACACCGTGGCGGTGGCCTCGTCGTCGGACGCGGCGGTGATGGTCAGACTGTCGCCGTCAGGGTCGTCGAACACCCCGCTGAGGGAGACGGTTTGCGTACCGCTCTCGCTGACGATGGTGGCGTCGCTGATGGCCGCCGCCACCGTGGGCGCCCGGTTGGGTGGGGCCTGCGGCGGCTGCTGTTGCTGGGCAACCACCGTTACGGCGAAGTCGTCCATCGCCGGGTTGCCGTCGCTGTCCTGGGCGATGACGGTGACGGTGGCCGTTCCCTCGGCCACCCCGGTCAGGGTCAGCGTGGACCCATCGGAAGAAACGGACACCGTGGCCTTGCCTTCATCCGAGGACGACGCGGTGACGCTCAGGGCGTCGCCGTCGGCGTCGGTGAACACGCCGGACAGGGACACCTCCTGCGTTGATCCCGCTTCCAGGCCGCTCACGTCGGCGATGTCCGAGGCCACGCCGGGCGCGGCCTTGACCGTGACGGTGAAGGCGTCCTCCGCCGTGCCGCCGTTGCCGTCGGCGGCGGTCACCGTGACGGTGGCCGTGCCACGGGCCTTTGCCGTTACGGTGAGGCCGGACTGGTCGGCGGCAACGGAGACGGTCGCCACGGCTTCGTCGCCGGACGATGCGGTGATGGTCAGGCTGTCGCCGTCGGCGTCGTCGAACACTCCGCTGAGGGACACCGTCTGCGTTCCGGTCTGGTTAACGATGGTGGCGTCGGCGATGGCCGCCGACACCGTGGGTGCCGCATTGGGCGTTTCCTGCTGCCCGCCGCCCTCGATCTCCCACAGGGCCGCTGCTACCGGCACCCAGCGAGGCAGACCGGAGTCGGCCCATGACTGGGCCTCCGCCGCCGTCATGGGCGTCAGGCTGCTATCGGCCACCGTCTCGCCGAAGGCCAGCAATGCCCGGTCCCAGCGGTCGGTGTGGCTCTTTTGGTGCCGCCACTGGGGGTCTTCCCGCCACTGGTACATCTGCGCGATGAGCGCGGCGTACTTGCCCACCGGCGCCTCGAAGGCGTCGCTGGCCCGGTTGCCGTCGCTGTCCTGGGCCGTGACCGTGACGGTCGCCGTGCCCTCGGCCACGCCGCCCAGGGTCAGCGTGGACCCGTCGGAAGCAACGGACACGGTGGCCTTGGCTTCATCCGAGGATGATGCGGTGATGGTCAGGGCGTCGCCGTCGGCGTCGCTGAAGACGCCGGACAGGGACACGTCCTGCGTGGACCCGGCCTCCAGGCCGGACACGTCGGCGATGGCCGAGGCCACCACCGGCGCGGCCTTGACCGTCACGGTGAAGCTGTCCTCCGCCGTGCCCCCCTTGCCGTCGGCGGCGGTGACCGTGACGGTGGCCGTGCCCCGGGCCTTTGCCGTTACCGTCAGGCTGGACCCGTCGGACGATACCGACACCGTGGCCACGGCTTCATCCGAGGATGCGGCGGTGATGGTCAGCGCGTCGCCGTCGGGGTCGTCGAACACCCCGGCCAGAGAGACCTCATGGCTCCCGCTCTCGTTGACGATGGTCGCGTCGGCGATGGATGCGGACACCGTGGGCGCCCGGTTCTCCATCTCCCGCAGGGCCGCCGCCACCGGCACCCAGCGTTCCCAGCCCCTATCGGCGAACCCCTGGGCCTCCGCCGCCGTCATGGGCGTCAGCGTGGCGTCGTCCACCGTCTCGCCGAAGGCCAGCAGGGCCCGGTCCCAGCGGTCGGTGTGGGCCTTCTGATGCGACCACTCCGGGTCGTTGCGCCACTCCTTCATCTGGGCGATGAGGTCGGCGTACTTCCCCTGCCCCTGGGCCACGGCGCCCGTGTCGCCGCCGGTCCCGCAGTTGTCGCAGGGCGGGTCGTTCTGCCCGCCGGACTGGGCATCCGGGTCCTTGATGGTCAGCGTGAGGTAGTACTCCCTCTGCACGTCGGGGTAAGCAACGGAGAGGTGCACCTTGAGGGTCTCGTCCCCCTCGGTGGTACCGTCCGCCGTGATGTTCAGCGTGGCCGTGGCGGTCCGCTGTCCCTGGGGGATCCTGATGCCGGGGGTGCTGTCCTGGAAGAAGGTGGTCGACTGCCCGGTGGAGGGCGACAGGGTGTAGTCGTCGGCCCCGGCCGGGCTGCTGCCACTCTCCTTGTAGATCCAGAACGTCGCCGTGACGCCCCCGGACGGCGCCGGGTTCTCCAGGGTCGCCGTCAAGGTCACCGTGTCGCCCTCCTGGGCCGGGCTGGGCGAGACCGACAGGAGACCATAGGTAGCCGTCGGCACCTCCGGCTCGGGCTCCGTCTGGTCGGCGATGGTCACCTCCAGCGACGTGGGACTGCCCGCCGTGGCCGGCAGGGGCACGCTGCCCAGCGCCACCCGGAACCGCTCGTCGTCGGTGTCGTCGTCCACCCGGGTGGCAATGGTCCCCGTTCCCGTGGTCCGCCCCCGGGGTACGGTGATGCTGCTCAGCGTCCAGTGGTCGTCGTGTTCCGAGTCGATCCGGGTCACCGTAACCGGCAGCGTCAGGTCCGTGGACATGGCCTGGGACAGCCGGGCCGTCACCGTCACCGTGTTGCCCTCGTGCACCCGGCTGGGCGACGCCTCCAGGCTCACCCGGGGCGGCTCCCGCTCGGCGATGCGGATGCGCACCGAACCTTCCGTATCATGCGCCCGCACCGGCTCGGTGACGTTCCCCACCGACACGGTGAAGAACTCGTCGTCGCCGTCCCCGTCCCGGTGGGTGGGAATGACCACCGAGGCCGACCGCTGGAGCTTCCTGATGGTGACGCCGTGCGTCGTCCCGTGGTCGCCCTCCTCCGAGTCGATCCGGGTCACCTGCAGGGGGATGAAGAAGTCGTACTGGAGGATGGTGGGCAGGTCGCCGATCTTCAGCGTGGCGGTCACCGTCACGTCCCCGCCCTCCACCAGGGGGTTGGGCGAGGCCGACAGGTGCACGGCGATCTTCCTGTGCATGGGCGTGCCCCGGCCCTCGACCCAGGGGCCCCAGCCGAGGTCGTTCAGCGCCCGCACCCGCACCCGGTGGGGTTCGGGCTCCAGGTCGTTGATGGTCTGCGTGGGCCGCAAGCCAAGGGCGCCGGAGTGCCGGGGGTCCAGCACCCATTCAGTTTCGGGATACAGCCCGTAGTGTCCCGGGACTACATCCGCGTCGGCGCCGACGGTCATGGAGGTGGTGTAGTGCACCTCGTAGCCGGTCACGTCCTCCAGCGGGGCCGTCCAGGACAGGGTCAGACTGCCGTAGCCCGGTCCGACGCTCAGGCCCGTCACCGCGGCGGGGACCGTGGCGTCATCGTCCCGGATGGTGATCTGCACCGAGGAGGGGCTGCCCGCCGTGATGCCCGTGGGCAGCGGCGTTCCCAGGGCCACGGTGAAGGTCTCGTGGTGGGTGTCGGCGTCCTGGGCCGTGGTGATGGTCCCCGAGCCGGTGGTCATATTGGCGGCGATGGCGATGGACGCCAGCGTCCCGTGGTCGCCGGACTCGGCCGTGTTGCGGGTGACGGTAATGGGGACGGTCACGGCGCCGGTCCGGGCCGCCGACAGGGTGGCGGTGATGGTGACGCTGGAACCCTCGTCCACCGGGTTGGGGGAGGCGGAGAGGCGCACCGTGGGCGGCGCCGGCGGCGGCGCCGGCTGCCGGGTGATGGTGACGGTGTGGTCCTTGGTGGTGCCGTTCTCGGCGGTGACCTGCACGGTGAAGGCGTTGGCCCCCACGCTCAGGGCCAGGGCCGGGCTGGCGCTGCCGCTGACCACCGTGGTCAGGGTCCCGCCCTGGGGTCCCACCGCCACCGTGGTGGCGTCGACCGGGCCATCCACCGTGGGGGTCAGCTTGGCGTGGGTGACGCTGTTGGCCACCGTGGCGGCGTACTCGGTGAGGTCGCAGGTGGCCCCGATGCTGAGCTGCACCGTGTCGCCCACGGACCAGCCCACGTCGGTGCTCGTAAAGGTGGCGACGCCACTTGAATCGATGCCCGACAGGGAGAGCGTCCGCCCGCCGACGCAGAAGTTGAGGGCCTTGAGACCGGAGCTGACGGAGGCTGGGCTGAATTTAACGAAGAAGGTGTCGTCTTTGTCACTGAGCTGAGTGATGGTGTAACTATCGTTACCGATCGAGAACTCGTCCTCCGTCAGGGTCGAAGTCAACTCGCACGTGGCGGTCGCATCATCAAAACCCGCTCTTGAGTCGCAGCCGCGGCCAAGCGCAATGGTGGAGACGGTGAGCGCCTTCACGTTCAGCGTGGCCGACCAGACCGGGGCGGTCGAGGGGGTCGGGCCGGTCAGGTCGAAGGCCGTGAAGGCGCCGCCGGCGCTGGCGCCGCCGCTGGCCGTCAGGCTGGCCAGGTCGGCGTTGTCGGAGCCGGTGGAGGGCGGCGTGCCGGTGGTGCGCACCCAGCCGACGCTGCCGCCGATGTTGGTGGCCCGCACCCGCACCCGGTAGGTATCCCCCGGGGTCAGGCCGGTGATGGACTGGGAGGCCGCCGGCGGGTCGCTCTCGGTTCCCCGGTCCACCGCCACCCAGGCGGCGCTGGGGTCGTTGCCCGATGCGGCATCGTCGTCGCCCACCGCGCCGCTGCCGGTGCTGGGGGCCGAGGTGTAGTGCACGTCGTAGCCGGTGGGCGTCCCCGCCGTGGGCGCCGTCCAGGCCAGGGCCAGGCTGGCGGCCCCCGCCGTGGCGCCCAGCCCCGTGGGCTGGCCGGGCGGGCAGGTGTTCCCGATGCTGAGGTGGACCTTGTCGCCGGCGGCCCACTGAGGAAGGCTGAGGCTGGTCCAAGTGGCCGAGGTGTTTGATTGTGTCAGGGCTGCCGCTGAAAACCCCAACGCGGTAGACCCGACGCACATATTCAGGGCTTGCAGATCCGTGCCGATCTGGGCGCTATGGGTACTGAGGAAAATGAAATTGAAGGTAGCCCCGGAATTGGATTGTACGATAATGCCAAACTGATAGTCGTTGCTATTCAACGTGAAGTCGTTGTCGGTGAGCCGCGTTGCGCAGGCACTCGCGGGTTCGCAGCCAAATTGACCGCTTCCTAGATCCTGCACCGTGAGCACCGCCGACCAGACCGGGGCCATCGGCACCTGCTCGTTGCCCTTGACGGTGATCCTCAGGGGATTGCTGCTGGCGTTTTCCCATGTGGCGCTGTCGCCCGGCAGCTGGCTTCTCTTGAAGTACCGGTCGTCCGCGATGCTCCAGCCGGTAGCAGCCCCGGAGTCCTCGTCGCCGGTGGTCACGTGGTCGATTCTCGGGTCGAAGTCGCCGGTGGTGTACAGCAGGAAGAAATAGGACCTGCCCGACTGCAACACGGTGTTCTCCGGGGCCGCGAAGGAGACCGTTCCGACGCTGATGCTCGACGGCACGGTCAGGTCCGCGATCTTCAAGCCCGGCGCGCCGCCCGAGGCGGCCGACCACAGCTCGGCCCGGATGGTCGCCAGCTGGGAGCTGTTGGGCGCGAACTCGACCACCGCCTCAACGGCGGACAGCACGTAGCCCAGGGCGTGGCTGCCGGTGGTGAAGGCCTGGGCGTTGACGAACCCGGTGGTGCTGTGGTAGCCGCCCTGGGTCTGCCCGTGGTTGCTCACCAGGGTGACCGGCCCCGGCGCCTGCCGGGTGATGGTGACGGTGTAGTCCTTGGTGGTGGCGTCCTCGGCGGTGACCCGCACGGTGAAGGGGTTGGCCCCCACGTTCAGGGCCAGGGCGGCGCTGGGCTGCCCGTCGGTCACGGTGTTCAGGGTCCCGCCCTGGGGTCCCACCTGAACCGTGGCCTTGCCGGTGTCGTCCACCGTGGGGGTCAGCTTGGCGTAGGTTACGCTGTTGTCCACCGTGGCGGCGTACTCGGTGGGGTCGCAGGAGGCGCCGATGCTGAGCTGCACCTCTTCGTCCGCGGCCCAGCCCACGTCGGTGTCACTGAAACTGGCGCGGTTCCGGTCATCACTGAGGCCCGACAAGGCGAACGCCCGCTTGCCGACGCAGAAGTTGAGGGCCTTCAAATCATCGCCCACGCCGCCGGCTGGCATGGTCAGGTCCACGATGAACGAGTTGTCAGGAACGTCATGGAGGAGCTCGAAGCTGTAATCCTTACCCCCCAGCGAGAAGTCGTCGTCCGTCAGGGCCGAAGTCGACGAGCACTCCTTGCCTGTTTCGGTATTGTCGCAGCCGAAGCCGTCGGAGGAGCCCCCGATGGTGAGCTCCTTCGCGGTCAGCGTCGCCGACCAGACGTCGGTCGGCACGGTCAGGTCCAACCCGGTGAAGGCTCCGCCGGCGCTGCCGCCGCCGCTGGCCGTCAGGCTGGCCAGGTTGGCGTTGGTGGAGGCCTGGGCCTGGGCGGCCGGCGGCGTGTCGTGGGCCAGGAAGACCCCCAGGGCCACCAGCAGGGCGGCCAGGAGGAGCAGGGGGAAGCGTTGGAGGAAGCTGGAGGCCCGCATCATTGTGGGCCTCCGGGGGTGTTCAGAGGCGGAAAGTCGGGGGGGGGGGCTTGAGATTAGAAACGGACGCGCCGACCCTCATCAGGCGGCGCACCCGGCTGCCGTTGCTGCCTTCGTCGAACATGATCCTGCGGCCTCCTTGCCAAACGCTGCTCCGCCCGCCCGGCCAGGTCCCAATGGGGCGGGCCTGCGGCGGCACGGCTTTGATGGTTTTCCGGCCGGGTACGCCGCCGTCCCGGGGCCAGCCAGGGAGGCCGGACGGGACCCGCCGGTATTGAAGGGAAATTATAGGGATTTGCGAATAACTTGTGGGTAAACGCTATTTCCAGTTTTATAACGCAGTGGTAACTTCCGGGGCCAATTTGCTAAAATAGGCCCACGGATGCCCTGACGGGCCCGCTCCCAGGAGGTCGGGAAGTTGGAGAATGACAGCCCGCCGGCCCGGGGCGGGGAACTTCCGGGAGAGCGCCTCACCCGCCTGAGCCAGGCGAGCCTGCGCATCAACGAGAGCCTGGACGTGGACACGGCGCTCCAGGCCGTGATGGAAAACGCCCGCTCCCTGAGCCGCGCGCCCTACGCCGCCATCATCACCCTGGACGCCTCGGGCGAAGTGGAGGACCACCTGGTCCTGGGCTTTGAGCCCGGAGACGTGGAGCGGCTGTGGCAGGCTCCCCAGGGGCAGGTGTTCTTCGAGTACCTGAACGCCCTGCCGCATCCGCTCAGGGTCGGCCGCCTGGAGGAGTTCACCGCCTCCATCGGCCTGGGGGAGTTCCGCTCGCCGGTAAAGCTCACCGCCTTCATGGCGGCCCCGATCCTGTACCAGGGGGCGCGCTCGGGGAACCTGTACGTGGGCAGCGACGAGCCGGGGCGGGAGTTCAGCCAGGAGGACCAGGAGACCCTGGTGATGTTCGCCTCCCAGGCGGCCCTGGTCATCGCCAACGCGCGCCGGCACCGGGAGGAGCAGCGGGCCCGGGCCGGCCTGGAGACGCTGATCGACACCTCGCCGGTGGGGGTGGTGGTGCTGGACGCGCGGACGGGAGCGCCGGTGTCCTTCAACCGGGAGGCGGCGCGCATCGTGGACGGGCTGCGGGAGGAGGGCCAGACGCCGGTGGACCTGCTGGGATTGATGACCGTGCGCCGCGCCGACGGGAGCGAGTTCTCCCTGAAGGAGTTCCCTCTGGCCCGGGTGCTGGGCTCCAGCGATACGGTGCGGGCCGAGGAGATCGTCATGGCCGTCCCCGGCGGACGGAGCGTGACCGTGCTGCTCAACGCCACGCCCATCGTCTCCGGCCAGGGCGAGGTGGAGTCGGTGGTGGTCACCATGCAGGACCTGACCCTGCTGGAGGAGCAGGAGCGGCTGCGGGCCGAGTTCCTGGGCCAGGTGAGCCACGAGCTGCGGATGCCCCTGAGCTCCATCCGGGGGGCGGCCACCGCCGTGCTGGAGGCGGCGGCGGACCTGGACCCGGCGGAGATGCGCCAGTTCCAGCGCATCATAGTGGACCAGTCCGACCGGATGCGGGAGCTCATCGGCGACCTGCTGGACGTGGCCCGCATCGAGACGGGGACGCTGCCGGTGGACCCGGAGCCGGCCGAGGTGGCGGCGCTGGTGGACCGGGCGCGCAACGCTTTCACCGGCGCCGGGGGCCGGAACCCCCTGGCAATGGAGATAGAGCCCGATTTGCCCCTGGCGCTGGCCGACCGGCGGCGCATCGTCCAGGTCATCGGCAACCTGCTGACCAACGCGGCCCGCCACTCCCCGGAGTCTTCCGTCATACGGGTGTCCGCCGTGCGCCGGGGCGACGAAGTGGAGGTCTCGGTGGCCGACCAGGGGCGGGGGATACCCGCCGAGGACCTGCCGCGGCTGTTCAGGAGATTCACCGGCGGCGAGGGGGAAGGTTCGGGTTCCGGCTCCGGTTCCGGCGGCGACACCGGCCTGGGGCTGGCCATCTGCCGGGGGATAGTGGAGGCCCACGGGGGGCGCATCTGGGCCGAGAGCGACGGCCTCGGCCTGGGGGCGCGGTTCAAGTTCACCCTGCCGGCGGTGGGCGAGGCCCAGCCCGCCCACAGCTCCCGGAGCCGGGAGGACCGTCCCTCCGGGGGCACGGTGCTGGTGGTGGACGATGACCCCCGGATGCTGCGCTCGGTGCGGGACACCCTCTCCAACGCCGGGTTCCGCCCGGTGGTGACCGCCGACCCCCAGGAGGCGCCGCTGCTGATGGCCGAGGAGCGCCCCGGCCTGGTGCTGCTGGACCTGGTGCTGCCCGAGTGCGACGGGGTGGAGCTGATGGGGGACCTGCTGGCCGTGTCCCGTGTGCCGGTGGTGTTCCTGTCGGTGTACGGGCGGGACGAGGTGATCGCCCGGGCCCTGGAGGAGGGGGCCACCGACTACATCGTCAAGCCCTTCTCGCCCACCGAGTTGGTGGCCCGGGTGCGGGCGGCCCTGCGGCGCTTCGAGGAACCCCGGGGCGGGGAGGCGGCGCCCTTCCGGCTGGGAGAGTTGGCCATCGACTACGAAAGGCGGCGGGTGACCCTCTCGGGGGAGCCGGTGGAGTTGACGCCCACCGAGTACGACCTGCTGGCGGAGCTGGCGGCGGAGGCCGGGCGGGTGGTGCCCCACGACCGGCTGCTGCGCCGGGTTTGGAGCCCGGGCAAGCCGGGCAACATGCGGGTGCTGCGCACCCACCTGATGCGGCTGCGCCGCAAGCTGGGCGAGGACGGCGGGAATCCCCGGTACATCTTCGCCGAGCCCAGGGTGGGGTACTGGATGCCCGAGGGGGAGGGGGAGGAGTCGGAATGCGTCTAACCGGAATGCTGGCCCTTGGCGTGCTGGCCCTGGTCATCGCCTGCGCCGGCACGGACCAGTCCCTGCCGGGTACCTCGTGGACCCTGGCGGCGATGGGTCCCGCTTCCGCCCCCCAACCCGCGCTGGAGGGCCATGCGGCAACCCTCACATTCTCCGGGGACGGGCGCCGGATCACGGGTTCCACCGGGTGCAACTCCTATAGTGGCAGTTACAGGGCGGACGGGGAATCGTTCACCGTCGCCGAGTTGTCCTGGACCGAAGCCGGCTGCCCGGCTCCCGGGCTGTTCGAGCAGGACTCGGCTATGACGGACATCCTGGCCGGCGCGCGGCGATATTCCTCCGGCGCTTCGCGGTTGACCATCGAGAGCGCCGACGGGCGGGTGCTCGTGTTCGAGAGATGAGCCCTCCACCCCCCGCACTTCGGGAGGGCAGGGCGTCGGCTGCGCCCGGCGGCAGGCGACGCTGGCCGGGGAGCCGGTGGTGCTGACGGCCACGGAGTGCGCGGTGCTGTACGAACTGGCGGTCCACGCGCCCCGGGTGCTGAACCAAAGCCTGCTGCTCCAGCGGGTGTGGGGGCCGGAGCGGGTGGGCGAGGGCTGGCTGCTGCGGGACGCAGTGAAGCGGTTGCGCCGCAAGCGGGGGGACGATGCCGCCGGCCCCAGGCACATCGTCACCGAGCCACGGGTGGGGTATTGGATGGCGGCGGGGGACGGGGAGGCAGAGGGGGCGGAGGAGCCATGAAGCGGACTCGTTGGTCAGGGAACGCCGACGCTACTCTGTGGCCTGGATGACGACGCTGCCGCCGTCCCTGACTTCGATGTTCAAGTCGTGGCCGTCCAGCAGACGCATACCCACGAGGGAGGTGCTGTCCGCTTCGTCAACCTCGATATGTCTCGGCAGGCCGTCCCAGAGCACCGTCACGCCGTAAACGTCGAACTCTACTACACTTCCGTCGGCTAAACTCGCCTCACCATAGCCTCGGTGGGGGAGACCCAACTCCGTGATCACTGGTGGGGGCAGAGTTAGAAGACCGTTGTAGCCCGTGTCTATCACGGCTTCTATTTCGTTTGCTTGCCCGGCGGGACCTTGAACGGCAAGGGTTACCACCGGCTCGTAGGAGGCATTCACCACGCCTTCTATCACTGGGTTCTCCGCAACGGCCTGCCGCCGAAGTGACGAAGCACTCCGTACCCTATCCGCAAGGAATAGATGTCCACGGCATCCGGGTGCTGCGCCCACAGGCTATCCGTGGCGGCGATCACGCTGTCGCCAATGGCCCAGTCCCCGCTCTCCACGTCTATGGAGATGATCTCCCCGTGGCGGGAGTCCTCTACCTTTTGCCGTATATCCCGCTCGTATATCTCCTTGCCGAGCCGGACCGTCTCTTCGCGAGGCTTGCGCTGCCGTGCTGGGGTCTTTGGGTTCGCCATCCAGCCTCCTTTCAATGGCCCACTATTACGACCGACATTGTATTGCTCCGAGGCGGTCATCGGCAAACCTCGACTCCCTTGCGTTTCTCCGCCGGTAATACCATACTGCTGGCATCGGCGGCCTCGGTAGGTTCAAGAGCCCCCAGCCACATCTCGAAGACGGTTCCACCTACCGTGCACTCAGGCCCCCACGCCTGGGTTCGAACCTTAAGCCCTGCTATAAGGCTTGAATCTTCCCAAGACAACCGTCCACGAATACCTAAGATTTCCGTTGCTATTGCGTCCGTCGAATGAGAATGACGCTGAAGGGGGCCTTCGGCTGGCTTCCCTCATCGATCATCTTCCTGAACTGGGGCCGGTCGGCGATCCTGCCGCTCTCGGCCTCGTCCACGTACTCGCGGGCAACGGAGTAGCCGTTGGCCTTGGCGTAGTCCCGCAAGGCCCGAAGCTGGGCGGATACGGACAGGTCCACGTCCTGGCGGTCGCTGGAGACCCGAGCGTAGAGGGCCGCCGGGGTCAGGGGCTGTATCTGTCTACCCTTTTCCATTCGTCCTCCCTTGCTCCGTCTCGTCGGTGCTCGACTGGCGGTAACGCCGCTGCATCCGCTCCCTGGCGCGCGTCTCCCGCTCCTCCTCCCGCAGGCGCCGGGCCTGCTCGGGGTGCAGGGAGAAAGCGATGGTCTCGGTGTTTCGGGATGTTCCAGGGGCCATGATCCCTCCTTGCGTCATCCCATTATACCACGCTTGTACCATATTGTCTTACTGTCCACCGCCTCGCCACCGGCCTTTCGCCCGGCGCCGGCGGCGAAGAGGGGCAGGGTCCGACGGGTCCATGACCTGCAACATTTCATGCGTTTCGACCTGTTGGGCGCAGACATGGGATCTGTAGAGGGTTCCCTTTTGTCCATCCCGGGAAGCCCGGGGAACGGCTCCGCGCAGCCCTCCGGACATGTTTGTCGGGGCCAGTTGACGGTTGGACATCCTGCCTGGCGAGGCGGCTGACGCCGGGAATCGTGCCTGGATGCTGTGCCTGGCGGGGGGCGTTGGGGATGTTCCTGGCGGCGGCCTGACGCATCGGCCCTGCTACGTATTGCGGCGGCGCGGGTGAACGGTACGGAATGGCCGCAAGTTGCTGCAAGTTTGCGTTGGCGCGGTCTCTCTGGCCCCCCTACAGGAACTCCCCGGCGCGGCGATTTGCATTTATGCAACCGGGTACAGTCCGGCCAGCGGCTGCCGGGCGAGGGAGTGGGGCGGCGGCAGTATCCACGCCTTGCCCAGGATGCCGTGCTCTGCCAGCGCCTCCGCGTTGGAGCAGCTCACGTCCAGCCCCTCCGTAGCGTCGGCAATCTCCAGGAAGGCGGCCTCGCTCTGTGGGGTCTCGAAGACGAACAGCACCCCGGGCAGGTGTCCCCCGTGGTCCCGCCGGGCCCAGCCGGAGGAGAAGTAGCGCTGGTAGGACTCCAGGCGCTGGGGGATGCGCCTGGGGGTGGTGGCCCTTCGCTCGAACTCCAGCAGGAGGGGCAGCCACCGGCCCCGGTACTCCAGGGTGAAGGAGGCGTCGGGGTGGATCATGTAGTTGGTCCCCCGGCAGCGGTAGCCGATGCTGGCCCGGTGGGTGGGCAGCAGGTCGTAGAGGTCGTGGTCCGGGGAGCGGGCCGCCTCGGCGGACAGGGATGCGGCGAACCCGGTTACCCCATCCTGGTGGCGCGGCTGGGCGGCCAGGGCCCGCAGGGCGGTGCCGGCGTAGACGTGAGGGTTGTTGATGCTGGGTTGGGCGGTCCAGCGGTCCAGGGTGAGACCCACGGCGGCCCGGTCCCGGCGGGCCAGGCAGGTCAGCCCCCGGTCGCTGAGCATCAGCCGGCAGCCGTCCTCCTGTACCAGTTCCTGTTCACGGAGGGCGCGGAGCACCTGGTTGACCCGGCGCAGGGTGACCCCGCCCATCAGGCCGGCCAGCTGCTCCCGGGTGCACCGGGGCCAGGCCCCCAGCAGGTCCAGGGCGTCCTTCCCGCCCCGGGTCAGTTGGGTTGCCGGGACCGACGCCAGTTGCTTGGCGGGCTCCGGCATGGCGGCCCGCACGCCGGGGGAATAGAGCGCGTCGGGGTCGGGGCCGGGGTTGTCGCGCCGGGACCGGTGGGACGACTCCAGCAGGCCCTCGGCCCACGACAGTATGCTTGCCAGGCTGGTGTCGGGCTCGATCAATGCGGGCGGGTTGTTGCCCAGGCCGCCGGCGCACTGCTGCCAGACCACGCCGGTATGGTCTCCGGCCAGCAGCTCCCCCTCGGTGGCCACGAAGGTCCGGCGGTGCTCCCTGGGGTCGCCCAGCGAGCGTATGGCCCGGCGGGTGGCCTGGTCGGCGTGGGTCAGCACCAGGGTAATGAAGGGCCTCCCGCCCCTGGGGAGATGCCCGATGCTGCGGAGGCGGTAGCGCAGGTTGGCGCCGGGCAGCGCCGGTCCCTGGCGGATCAAGCCCACGCTGCGTCCCCCGGACATAGTGAGCAGCAGGTCGTAGGGGCCGTGGCGGTGGTGGTCCACCCGCACCGGGTCCCGGCGCGGGTCGGCGCCGGCGATCATGGCGGCGACGCGGTAGAGGACGGCCACGGCGTCGAGCCGCTCGGCCAGCAGCCGGAACCACTGCTTGGACAGCGGGTAGATCTCCAGCATGTGCTGGAGGCCCTGGGTGGCCATGCCCCCGGCGGTGACGCCCTTCTCCGTGGGAAAGTGGCGGCGCTGGGGGCGGGACCCCAGGGCGGACAGGTGGTGGGACAGGGAGTCCGCCAGCCCCCGCTCCGCCAGCCGGTCCAGCCGTTCCCGCAGCGTGGAGGCGGGAACGCGCCCGAAGCGGGCCAGCTCGTCCACCGTGGCCAGGGGCGCGGCGCACAGCAGCAGCAGGGTCTCCTCCAGGCCCGGGGGCAGGGGACGCCGGGCCGGGTCGGGACGGGGCCCCTCCAGGCCGGTGGCCATCTCCAGGGTGGCCGCCTCGATTTCCTTGATGCTATCGCCCACGGAGTTCAGGACGGCGGCGGGCACGGCGCGCCCGGGGTGGCCCCGCTCCAGGAAGCGCCACAGGGTGTGGCGGGACACGCCCAGGGTCTCGGCGGTCCGCTTCTGCCCGTGCCGCCGCTGGTGGGCGCGCACGTAGCGGCGGATGGCGCCGTCCAGGTCCGGGCCTGCTGTCCCCTTGTTCCTGGTTGGCGCCGGAGTTGCCGGCGTCTTTGCTTGCATTGGCGTTCCCCCTCTGGCAGTGGGCTGACATTCCATTGTCCGGGAGGAATTCGCCGGACATAAGGCCTTGCAGGGCAATACATTCAGGCCGGTTTTGTGGTATTGAGCCGGGCCTGCGGCGGCGCTCCCGGACCCGGGCGGGTCCGGGTTGGTCCCGGGGACTCTTGGAGGGTTCTCTTGAAGGGTTCAATGAGGCTCTCAGCCGCCTGGAAATCGGTCCGGTGGCGCCGCCGGGCCCGGGGACGCCACCCGCCGCAGGTGGGCGCGCACGATCATGCGGGCCAGGATGCGCAGCCCCCGTTGCAGTTGCTCCCTCTGTTGGGGGGTATACGGCTCCGACGGCTTTTGCGGCTTATTGGGGTTGCGCGTTGATGTTCTCTTTCGAGCGACCTTTCTCATCCCATTCCTCCGGGCACGGCGCGGCGGGACGACAGGCTGAACCCGCCGCAGTCGCCGCCGGACAACCGGTATTTGTCCGCCAGTCTGTGGGCTTGGAGAGTCGAGGGTAATCCCTCGGAGGGGATTTCATTCTTGAAAAGGTCTCAGAAGGGTGTCTGCGTGGATGAGACGGAGCAGCCCTGCCTGATTTTGGGCGGAAAGGGATGCCATCCGGTCCCGCTCGGGCTGGCCGCCGCGCTGGGATGTGCCGGATGGCTGACGCATGAAAATCAGAAACTGCAATCCCTCCGGGACGGCATTCACAGTGGCAGCCCTGTTAGGGAATTTGGATGGCGGGGCGCGTGCAAACGGGGGGCTGTTTCGTGCTTGAATCGGCCGGATTTTTCGTGACTCTGTGTCGGGTTTTTTCAGCTGTTCGTTTGCAGAAGTAGCACCCCTGACTCATGAATGACTCCGACATGGATCACGGGCGATGGTCACAGGGTCCCCAGCCGCATTTCCAACGCGGTTCGGCCTACTGACGAAATAGTCCCGCTCAGCCTCAGCATTCCCATAAAGGACCCCGGCCACTTCGATGGTGTGGCCAATCCGGTTGGACCAAGGGAAATGACTCATCTGGTTCTCTGTTCAACCTCTTTGGGGTGTTGTTATAATCCGGGATTATGGGCAGGAGACATCGACTCGCCCTCCTTCTCCTGATTGCGGCCCTGACGGCCTCCGCCGCAGTGCTGTCGGCCAACGTCGTAGCCGGCGGCTGGAACTCGCCCGAGCCCCCCGGGGAACCATCAGTCGCCGCGGCCGCCGTCCCCGCGACACCCGAAGATCTGGGCCACGTCCTTTTCTTTGACACGCGGCTTTCCGGCGACGCCTCGGTATCCTGCGCCTCGTGCCATGCTCCGGAAACGGCGTGGACGGACGGGCAGGCGCTGTCCGCCGGATACCGGGGGACGCTCCACTTCCGCAACACGCCGACCATCCTGAATGCCGGGCGGATGGAGCGGCTGGACTGGGATGGGCGTTTTGCCGCCGGGGACATGGACAGCCTGGTGCGGGACCACGTCGCCGAGGCCCACTTCATGAACATTGACGGGCGCCTGCTGGTGGAGCGGATGAAGCAGGTGCCGTTCTACGAGGAAGCCTTCCAGCGGCTCTACGGCAGCGAGGTGTCCTACGGCAAGGTGCTGAACGCCCTGTCGGCCTTCGTGTCCTCCAAGAACTCCGCCAACCACCCCTACCTGCGCTACCTTGAGGGCGACGAGACCGACCTGGACTCCCAGGAACAAGCGGGACTGGAGCTTTTCCAGGGGAAGGCGGGGTGCGCCGCCTGCCACAGCGGGGAACTGCTGTCAGACGGCGGGATGCATGCCATCGGGGCGCCGGACAACCCGGAGATATTCAGCGATCCCCTTCGGCACATCACCTTCCGGCGTTTCATGCGGCTCCAGGGAGTGCCGGAGTACGTCGCCCTGCGGTCCGACCCGGGGCTGTACGCCGTGACCAACGACGAGGCGGACCGGGGCAGGTTCCGCACGCCGTCCCTGCTGGAAGCCAGCCGAACCGCTCCCTACATGCACAACGGGGTCTTCGCCGGCCTGGAGGAAGTAGTCCGCTTCTACAACGACGGAGGCGGGAGCGGTGACAACATTGCTCCAGAGTTGAAACCCCTGGGCCTTACCGAGGCCGAGATAGCGTCCCTGGTGGCCTTCCTGTCGGCGCTGGGCAGCGAGGAGGAACCCGCCGCCCCGCCGGAAATGCCGCCATACGAGCTGCGGACGCTGGGCAGCAACTGATGACCATCTTCGACCGCAACTTCTTCGCCTTCACCATCATCATGGTCGTAGCCGTGGCCGGCTTCGTGGCCCTGTTCGCCGTCGCGGGAATCGGCGTCCGGGATGAGACGGTTCGGCGTGCAGCTCCCACAGGGGAAGCCCCGGCAGATGCTCCAGCGGCGATACCATCCCGGGACGAGTTGCGGGCGATGGGCCTGGGGCCGCTGCCGCCGGTGTCCATGCCGGCGGACAATCCGACGTCGGAAGCCAAGGTTGAGCTGGGGAAGCTGCTCTTCTTCGATCCGCGCATGTCGGGGGACGGGGCGGTGAGCTGCGCCACCTGTCACGGGGCGACGCTGGGATGGGGAGACGGGAACGCCTTGTCCCTGGGCTATCCTGGTACGCTGCACTGGAGGAACTCCCAAACCATCATCAACAGCGCGTACCACCCCAAGCTCTTCTGGGCGGGGGAGTCGAAGAGCCTGGAGGCCCAGGCCAAGTCCGCCTTCACCGGCAACGTGGCCGGCAACCTGGACCCGGTGATGGCCGAGGAGCGCCTCCGGCAGATGCCGGAATACGTGGGGCGGTTCAACGAGGTGTTCGGGGCGGACTCCCCGTCCTTCGACGATGCCCTGCGGGCCGTGGCGGCCTTCGAGGCGACGATTGTCTCCCACAATGTTCCCTTCGACCGCTACATGGATGGGGACGATTCGGCCATGTCCGAACCGGCGTTGCGGGGCCTGGGACTGTTCGTGGGCAAGGCGGGATGCGTCGAATGCCACGGCGGGCCGCTGTTCACCGACCAGAGCTTCCACAACACCGGCGTGCCGCCGAACGCGGAGTTCGAGACCAGCGTGCTGCGCCAGATCACCCTGCGCTACCAGCACCGGGCCCGGGGCGTGCCGGAGGAGGTCTACCGGAGCGCCGACCGGGACCTGGGCCTCTACTACACAACCAAGCAGGAAGTGGACAAGGGGAAGTTCCGCACCCCCACGGTGCGGGAGGTGGGACAGACCGGGCCCTACATGCACAACGGGGTGTTCAAGACCCTTCCCGAGGTGGTCGACTTCTACGACCGGGGAGGGGGCGACGACCCGGGCAAGGACCCGCTGCTGCGTCCCCTGAGTCTGAGCCAGCAGGAAAAGGACGACATCGTGGAGTTCCTGCTCAGTCTCACCGGGGATGCGATTATCGTGGAACCCCCCGACCTTCCCGAATACGAGGTCTTGCCGTGAACGAGAAACATCCTCCCGACAATCCGGCAAGGGCCGAAACGCCAGGCCCGGCTGGCCTGCTGGAAACGCAGATCACCCGGAGGCGCTTCCTGTTCCTGTCCGCCGCGGCGGTCAGCACGGTCACCCTCTCGCAGGTGCTGCCTGGTTCTCTGTTCCAGGCGGAAGTGGCCAGCTACGAGGGCGCCAGGATCGGCAGTCTCAGCGGTCTGCGGGTGGGACAGCCCCAGGAGTTCCGATACCCCTGGGACGATCCCAACTGCGTCAACTACCTGGTGAAGCTGGGCGTCCCCGCCGGTGGGGGCGTGGGGCCGGACCAGGACGTGGTGGCTTTCAACACCCTATGCCCCCACATGGGAATGCCCCTGGTCGGGCAGTTCCATCCCGACTCCCAGGTGCTGGGCCCCTGCCCGCTGCACCTGAGCACCTACGACCTGACCCGGCACGGGATGATCGTCGCGGGACACGCCACCCAGGGCCTGCCGCAGATCCTGCTGGAATCCCGGGGGGACGACATCTACGCCGTGGGAGTGATGGCCCTCATCTACGGTTTCTCGGACAACGAAGCGGACCCGGCCCAGGCCTAGACAGGGGGAGAAGAGATGCCCGAAGAATACGTTCCGCAGGACAGGGTCCCCCTTCCTCCGCCGGATGCCGCCGTCCACACCACGGCCTGCGATTACTGCATCGTCGCCTGCGGCTACCGGGTGTTCACCTGGCCGGAAGGCCGGGAGGGCGGCCCCAGGGCCCACGAGAACGCCCTGGGCCTGGACTTCCCCACCCGCCTGCTCCAGGGATGGGTCAGCCCGAACCAGCACAACATGGCCATCATCGACGGGCAGCGTCACCATGTGGTGGTCCAGCCCGACCCCAACGCCACGGTGGTCAACCGGGCCGGCAACCACAGCATCCGGGGCGGCACCCTGGCCCTGAAGGTCCACAACCCGGACGGGCCCACCCGGGACAGGCTCAAGACGCCCCTGCTGCGGGTAAATGGGCAACTGACGCCGGTATCCTGGGACGACGCCTTCGAGATCATGGCCCGGGTATCCCGCCACGTCCTGGACAACTACGGCGAGGCGGCGTGGGCGATGAAGACCTTCTCCTATCAGTATTTCGAGAACACCTACGCCATCTCCAAGCTGGCCTTCCGCTCCATCGGCACCCCGGCCTACTCTCCCCACGACAAGCCTGGGCCCGGGGCGGACACCGCCGGGCTGGACGACTCGGGAATCAACCCGTTCAGCGCGTCATACCAGGACTGGTCCGACGCCGAAGTAATCTTCCTGTCGGGGACTGACCCCTTCGAGAGCAAGACCATCGTCTTCACCGAGTGGATGATGACCGGACCCAGCAAGAAGCTCATCTTTGCCCTGCCGCGGCGCACCACCGGCGTGGCCTGGGCCGAGCAGAACGGGGGGATGCTGCTCCAGCTGATACCGGGCAGCGACACCGTCCTGCACCTGGCCATCGCCCGGGTCATCCTGGAGAACGGCTGGGAGGACACCGAGTTCATCCAGCAATGGGTCGCCAACTCCTGGGAAATCGACGCCGGCATGGGCCGGGGAACGAGAAACACGCCCTGGCAGTGGCGGACCACCTGGGGCCGCCTGGGCACCGACTTCGAGGGATACCGGGAGTGGCTGTTCCAGCAGCCCCACGCCGAGCTGGACCAGGCGGAGCGGATCACCGGGGTCCCACGGGAGCAGATCATCCAAGCGGCGGAGATGCTGGCCCGCCCGGTGGACGGCCGCCGACCGAAGACGTCATTTGGGCTGGAAAAGGGGAACTACTGGTCCAACAACTACGGCAACACCGCATCCTTCGCCGCCCTCGCCCTGATCTGCGGCGCGGGCAACCGGCCCGGGCAGGTCGTGTCCCGGCTGGGAGGCCACCAGCGGGGCTGGATGGGCGCGGCCCCCTACCCCATCGACAAGTCGCCCCACCAGCTTCCAGGACGGCGGCGGCAGGAAATCGACCTGGACCGCTGGGTGGAGGCGGGGGAAGTCAGGTTCGCCTGGGTCATCGGCACCACCTGGATCAACGCCATGGCCGCATCCCAGGAACTTCATGAAACCTTCGTCAGGATGACCACCGGCAGCGAACACCAGGTATCCTCCAGCAACGTGGAGGAAGCGGCGGCGGCCCTGATCCGGCGGGCCGACAGCGGGGGCATGGTCATCGTCGACCAGGACATCTACCTCCAGTCACCCATCGGCGACGAACTGGCGGACATAGTGCTGCCCGCCGCCACCTGGGGAGAGCACGACTTCACGCGCTGCAACGGCGAGCGCCGCCTGAGGCTGTACTCGAAGTTCAACGACCCGCCTGGCGACTCCCGCCCGGACTGGTGGATCATCGGGCAGTTCGCCCAGAAGATGGGGTTCCCGGGCTACGAATGGCAGGACTCCAATGAGGTGTTCGAGGAGTCCTCGCGGGCCAGCCGGGGCGGGGTGCTGGACTACCATGCCCTGGTGGTCCAGGCCCGGGAGCAGGGGCGCCGGGCCCATGACCTGCTCCGCGACCTGGGAACCACCGGCATCCAGACCCCCATCCGCCTGGTGGACGGAGAGCTGGTGGGCACCCAGCGGCTGCACGACTCCACCCTGGAGCTGGGGCCGCCCCAGGGGCCGACCATCCACCGGAAATGGCTCACCAGCTTCGGCACCCATTCCGGGAAGGCCGTCCTCAACAAGTCGCCGTGGGAATGGTTCAGCGACTTCTACGAGCGGGTCACGCCCACCGGGGACGAGCTGTGGGTGACCAACGGCCGCATCAACGAGCTGTGGCAGTCGGCCTTCGACGACCTGCGGAAGCCCTACATCCACCAGCGCTGGCCCGACACCTATGTCGAGATCCATCCCGACGATGCCGGTCCCCGGGGAATCGAAAGCGGTGACGACGTCCTGATGGAGAACGACGACGTCCTGGTCCAGACCGGCGGGTTTCATCCGGTGGAAGGCGACGGGTTCCTGTTCAGCAAGCTGGACGAGCAGGGCCTGATCCGGCGGGGGCGGGGCAGCTGCCGGGCGGTGGCCATCGTGTCCGCCGACGTCCGGCCCGGCGTCCTGTACACCAACTTCCTCTACTCGCCGGGCTGGCCCGAGACCGAGTCCAACAGCCTGGTGCACCGGGTGCCGGACCCGATCACCAACCGCTACCGCTTCAAGCTGGGGAAGGGCCGGATCAGGAAGATAGGCGAGTCGCCGTTCAAGGACTCCTTCAAGGCCATGACCTTCAAGTCGCGGACTATCATTTAGCGCCGAACCTACAAGAGGGGCCTCCCGGGCCAGGGCCGCCCCGCCGGCAACGGCAGACGCCGACACCAGATGCACCACTGACCCCAGGTCCACCCCGCTGTCTTTCACCCATCGCCCCAACACAGCCTCGAAGTCCGCCACATCCAGGTGTTGGAACACCCGGCGCAGGGTGGCGACGCATGGTGTTTTTCCCAGCGGGAAACCGAGCGCCTCTCCGGCGGCGGCTCCGTGGTCCCGGCCCCATTGGCCGATGGCGTACAGGCTGCGGGCACCGCAAAGCATGGCGCAGACGGCCTGGTTCAGCACCGCTCCCAAAGGGTGTCTCCGCCCCTGCCTGCCCGGGTGGTCCGGCACTCTATTCGATTCAATGCCTCTGGTAGCCTCATCAGCCCCACCTCCAGACTGCTTCACCATTGCTCGATGACTCGATTCGCAAAATGAAAAGACCCAGGGCCTCGGTGAGCACCGGAGACGGCGGGAGGGCCCTGGACAACGGTTGAGGGAGTCCGGCCGGGGCTTTTCGGAACAGGTCCCAGGATGGGGACGCCGGGACCGGCCTGACGTGGTTGAATGGCCTGACTGCAACGCCCCGGGCGGTTTCCCATAGTGGCGGCCCTGTAAGAGGAAAAGAAAGTCATTGCATGATGCAAACCTGGGAAAATCCGTGGGTAAACGAAGGGAATTCCGAGGGGTTCGGCGGGTGTGGGAGCCGAAGATTTTACTGCGGGTCTATACCCAGGGTATTGTAGGGTTTGTATTGCCGGAGTTGTAACGTTGCCGCGAGGAGGACCTGATGGTGAGTGATGTGAGTCCGGTGAATGACGGGGATGACTCTCCCCTATTGGACCTGCTGGACGCCCTGGTGAACGACCGGGGCCGGACCGCCGCTGCCCGGGCCCTGGGTGTGAACTACCGCACCGTGATGAACTGCTACGAGTCCCGTAGGGTCACCCGGCGGATGCGGCAGGTGTTGGAGGAGTTCCGGGATGCTGCCGTCACCGTTGAAACCGGCAGTGATGTTGACCCCGGGGTGCAGGTTGACGACGGCGAGGGAGTGAAAGAGGGCCAGGGTGAATCCCTGGAGCAGCGGGTGGCGGGGTTGGAGGAGGAGAACCGGGCGTTGCGGCAGTTGGCGGAAGGACAGGCGGAGCAGTTGGGGACATTGGTGAGTCGTGTGGCCAGGCTGGAAGAGACGAATCAACAGGATGATGATGCCGAATCGGCGGACGCCGCGGATGACCGTGGTGATGAACAGGGCGCAGAATGGCGGCCGCCCCGGCGCGGTCCCGGGTTGCCCGAAGCGGGGGTGGTGACGTTGGAGGAGCAGCCCGACGAGGAACACGCCTTCGGACCGGCGGCGCCCCTGGTGGTGGAGTGGCGGGAGTTGTGGGCGGCCGGCCAGGAGTCGGGGAGCCGGATTGACCGTGCCGCGGCGGCGGTGCGGCGTTGGGAATTGGAAGCCGAGATGCTGGCAGAGTTCCGCCTGACCCTGCCGCCGGATACCAATCCCCTGGACGACGCGAGGAGGGCGGAGCAAGTGCGTTGGCGGCGGGGAGCCTTGGCGGAGGCCCGCCGGGAGTTGGCCAGGGCGGAGCGGGCCGGGTCTATGCGGCGGATGCTCAGCTTCGGCCTGTGGTCGAGGTAGGCACCCTGAGATACCGGGAAGGAGCAGTGAGGCAACAAGCCGGCAGATCTGATTGTCGTTAACCAGGGGGTTCCAAGATGGACTGGATCCTCGGATGGGCAATGGTGGGCGCTGTTCTAGGGGCCTTTTTCGGAAGCGCTGCGGCAGCGTACTTCACCGTCAAGATGGAGGAGAAGGACCATGCCTGGGGTGTGAGGTTCGTAGCGCCTGCTGCCGCGTTTATTGTCGGGGTGGTGGCGGCGTTCATCCTGTTTCAGTTGGGACGTGCCGTCTTCGAGAAGGCAGTTGGTTGATTCAGGAGGATTCTGCCGGGCAGTATTGGGGCTCTGGCCCCTGTTTCCAGGCCAATTGGAGCCTGGGAGTTGTTGGCCTGGGCTCTGTGGTTCTGGGTGCGCTGTCTTGACCGGTTGATCAATGCGTGTACTGCCCGGTTGTGGTGGCGGATGAAGTAGCCGGAGACGCTGCCGCTGAAGAAGCCTGGGCCTCAATGCGGCGGAACAACAGATTGGAGGAGGTGCGCAGGGCCGTACTCCGCGATGGCCCGCAGCCGGTCGTAGAGGGAACGCCTCCGCAGGGCCAGCCAGTCCCTGGCGCCCCACGCCGAAGCTGAGGCCGTCGTGCCGGGTGATGACGGCGTCGAACCGGCCCCGGGGGTGAAAGTCCACCTGGGAACATTGCCCGTCGGTCCCAGGGGACAGGGACGCCGCCAGGCGGTACACCGGGGCCACCGCGTCCATCCGGCGGATAAGCAGGGTGAGCCACTCCCGGGACACGGGATAGGCCCGCACGTAGTCCGAGGGGGTGTCGAAGCCGAGTATTTCGGCGGCCTCACGGTGCCTTGGGCAGTCAGGTAGTACCGCCTGCTGGCTGGCAGGAGGGACGTGCCGTGGTTGACCCTCCCCAGGATGCCGTCGGCCAGCAGGTCGCTCAACCAGCGCTGGATGGTCACGTGGGCCTCGCCGGTGATCATAGCCAGTTCCGCCGTGTCCGCGAGGGGCATCCGGACCAGGTGGTGCAGCAGTTCCCGGTCGGAGACGCTCATGTATCGAGCGTAGCAGACGGGAGGCTCTGCGGTCACCAGGCAAGTGTCAGTGCCGTCCGGGGTATGGGAGGGCGGCAGGCGCGGTTCTCCTGGGCAGGGGCACCCTGGGTTGCAGGGCAGCCGGACCTGTTGCGCGGGGAAGGCTTGGGCCACCAGGGCATCTGGGAAACACGGACCGGGGGGTCAAAATGAGCGGGAACAGCGCGTCGCCGCCGTCAATGCCTTGCGCTTCAGCTGCTTGGACGGGTAAGGCTCACTCGCAGGCTGGCGATCCCAATAGTCTGCCAGTTGCCCTGACGGTATCGCGGCCTGCTCCTCAGGTTGCCGAGCACATTGGATGACCGGCTCATGCGCGGGGCATCCCAGCGGTGAACTTCCTTCCGGCCATCGGTGTAGAACTCTTCAATCCACGCTTCTCTGGCGACTAGCAGGGCCTCCAGGAAGTCCCGGCTGTTGGGCGGGTCAAGGGTGATCGGAAGGGTGCCTCCCCGCCTATCAACGGCTGGCTGCTGATTGGAGGAACGTCGCCCTTCTGGCGATGAAATCGGCAGGGGACTCACTGCGGGCGAACCCCCTACGGCCGGAACGCGCTGGGACAGGAATCGCTTGACCAACTCCGGGTCAGGCGCAAAGCCGCAGATGCGCTCGGTGGCCTCGGACAGCAGGTCCACCAGGAGTTCGTCGGGGGTCTCGATGATCTGTTGCCACGCCTCAACGATGGCCCTGTTGGCAATCTCGCCGCGCCGTTGCGACTGAATCAGGGCCTCCGCATGGCCGACCGCTCTGCCGCTGCCGACGTTCTGCCGGGAAAGGTACTCCGTAAAACGCTCTTCAACGGCAGCGGGTTCCTGGGACGCCAGGTCGATGGTCAAGAACCGTCTCTCTTCCCAGTTTCCCGGTTGCAGGGGCAGGTAGAGATGCCAGGTCTGGCCGTTGGTCAGCGAGGCCAGCTTCACCCCTTCCTGGAAGCAATACTCCAGCAACTGCTGCTGGTGGTTGGCCAGGTTCTCGCCCAGGCGCTTCACCTCTATGAACGCGGCGTTGGCCGAACCCGGCATCAGGGCGTAGTCGACGCGGCGGTTCCCCACCGTGTATTCGGGCGCCACCTGTGAAAGGTCGAACAGGTCCCACCCGCACAGATTGAGCAGCCGGAGAACCACGCCCTGCTTGGTGGCGGACTCATCCGGGTTGGTCCCTAATACGGTGTTCCTGATGTGTTCAACCGCTTGGGCTATGGTCTCGGCCATTGCGTGATACCCGTTGAGCAGAAGCGACGAAAAGGCGGGAGTCCGTTGAGGATTGCGCCGATTATACATGACCGCTGCTGGACGTTGATTGCCGGTCTGCCGTGTTACGGTTCGGGTCCTGGCGCATCCGAGCGAGCCTTCTGACGCAGGTGGGCGCTGGCGATGATTCTTGCCAGGATACGCAGTCCCTGCTGCAGGGTCTCTCGCTGGGCCGCTGTGCAATCCTGGATCCCGGTCCCAGCGCTGTGGGCGGCTTCCGTCTTCCAGCGGTTGTCTCCCGTCTCGTCTCGCATCATGTCCCTCCTCCGGCCATGCCAGTGTGGAGGGGCGGGAAGACCGGCGTTATCCCTCGGAAGGGATTTCATGAATGAGATGGTTTTCGGGAGCTCCCCGCCTGGCGCTATCCGACGTCAGGGGGCTGTACATCAAAGCGGTTTGGGCGCAAGTTTGCAGATGCGGGTATTTCAAAGCTGAATCGCCGGTAAATCACCCCCTACAGGACCGGATCAGCGAACACTTTCTGTCAGGGGCCGGTTGCACAGGGGGTAGCAAGGCCCACGCAGGGAAACGACAAGCTTGCAGCCGGCGGAGCGCCCCGGTCGGCAGGAACCGGGCCTAAATCAACAAGTTTGCAGGGGAAGGATGGGAGGTCGCACAACCGAAGCGGTCCGGTCAGGACCGCAGGCCGTGGCGACCGGCCGGACCTGCGGCCGATGGCCCGGCTGCCTGGTCACGAGCGCAGCTTGACCCTTAGCCCCGCAGACGGCGCCCCTGGGAGGCCTGGACCGACGGGAGCAGTGGTCCTGCCGCTTGGGGCAACCGGCCTAGCTCCCGAGCAGGCGCGCCAGTCCGGCAATGCTGCACCGGGGTACGGCGGTGGCAGACCTCGGGGCTGTAGCGGCGGCAGCGGTTGGCTGCGATGGGGATGACGACGACACGCCGGTGGCAATGGCGGTGGTGATCAACTGCGTCTCGGGGCCGGTCTCAGTGGATGTTCCGGTCGGGGCCAAGTCGGCGGGTATTCGACGGCTGGGCCGCCGCAAGCAGGTAGACCAGCGGGGCGGCCAGGAAAAGGCGTGTATTGGGAAATCGTGCCCGTCGTGGCGTACAGGCCCCGGGTCAGGATGAGACCGAAGCTACCCCTAAGCGCCGGCGTTGCGCCAGAGGCGGCATCCGGCGACGCCCATCACGATGGGCATCATCGTGTCTATCACGATCCACAGCTGCCCGTCGGGGACATTGTCCGGGTCCAGGCTGCTGAACCAGTTCCAGAAGAACACGATGAAGATGGCCACCGCGCCGTAGAAGACCGCGTTGGTTTCCAGGTAGCGCTTCAGGTCGGCGCCGGCGTCCCCGTCGGTGCGCCGCTTCTCCAGGTAGGCGGCGATCACGGTGATGATCATTCCGGCGCCCATGAACCAGTTGAGGACATCCCACACCGGGAAGGGGGCGTCCCCGCCCGAGTGGTAGAGGGGCGTGATGATGAAATGGACGGCAACAGCCACCGCAACCAGCACGAGGTAGGCCGCAACCAGGCGCATCAGCATGGACATGATTCCCTCCCCGGGCCGGAGTGAAAAGCCGAAAGCGGCCTCCCTGCGGGCAATCCCAATGTATCACGGCGGTTGCTCTCAAACCACAGCCGGGGATACGGGTAACGGCATCTTCGGGGGGCGTTGACCGGCATGTGTTTCCTAGCCGGGTGACCATCGGCAGTGGGACCCAGGGTCGGCTCATCCGCCGGTCTGTAGCGGCTGCCTGACAGCCCATGCAGGTGGGAGAGGGCGATGACCCCGGCCAGGATGGGCAGCCCTGTTATCAACTTCTCCCGCCAGGGGGCGCTGCTGGCGTGATGCTAGCTTGAGGCGCCGGGAGGAACGGCGTTGTCCCTCGGCAGGGGCGGAGCGGGCTCACGTCCCGGGGCCGGTCCGACGTCAGGGGGCTGTACAGGAAAGCCGTTTGGCCGCAAGTTGCAGACCCGGGCCGTTTCAAGGCTGAATCTCACGAAAATCACCTCCTGCAGGTCCAAAAACGGCGAACACCTTCTGTAAGGGGCCAGTTGCAGGAAAATGCAAGTTGCGCCGCAACTTGCAGCGGGAGAATCCAGGGGTGGAAACCGATGAAAGGGGCGCAAACAGCGGGAGAGCCATGGAGGAAGAGCGCGGACGGGAACTGGAAATAAAGCGGCGGTGGCAAGCCAGGCTGGAACAGCCGAACAGGACCGCCGGGGCCACCGACGCGCCGGACTGCAATCGCTCCGGGACGACGTTCACAGTGGGTGGGCTGTAAGGGAATCTGAAAGGTGTCGCGGAGTGCCACCGGGGCCCTTTCCAAAGCTGAATCGGGTGGATTTCGGGGCTTGGGAGGGCGTGTTCGGAGACGGAGTTTTTCGCGGCTCTGTGTCAATGCGTTGGCACCGATGGTATTGCAGTGTTTGCATTGTGGGAGACGGTGAGACGGCCAAGTCCGACCGACCACGCTCTCCCTGGGTGGGATGCCGCCGGCGGGAACCGGCCGGGTACTCTCCTCTATCGGACCTGACCTGATCGGACCTGACCTGCTCCCCGGCCGGCAGTGATGGATTGCAACTCCCAGCCGCTTTCCGGTGCGGACCGCCGCAGCGCGATGGCCAGCGGCGGGTCCCGGCGGGTGTCCCGCCACCGGAGCTTCCGGCATGGGGAGATCAGAATGGATTGGATGATGCGGGCACGGGAGGCCGGCGACGGCGATGGCGACAGCACTGGACATGCGGGCGTTTGACCTGGCCCGGGAGACTCCATCAGGGGCCGTAGCTGGTATCATAGCCCCGCCCAAGCTGCATCGGGAGTGCGCAATGGAGGATACCCCCTGTCCACCGGCCGGTTGAGGGACCTGGCGGCGCCGCAGCGCCGGATCATACGAGCCTGGTGCATGTACGACTGGGCCAACTCCGCCTACGCCACCTCTGGCGTAGCCGCCATCTTTCCCGTCTACTTCGTGCTGCTGTTCAAAGCCGCCCTGGGAGAGTCGGTGTCCCTCCCCGGCATCACCCTCACGGGCAGCTCCACCTGGAGCCTGGCCATCGCCTTCGCCACCGCCCTGGTCGCCATCTCCAGCCCCTTTCTCGGCGTGATCGCGGACCGGGTGCCGATCAAGAAGGCCCTGCTCTGGGCCTACACCATCGCCGGTGCGCTGTTCACCGTCCTGATGTTCTTCTCGGCCCACACCGGCCAGCCCTGGCTGTGGTTCCTGGCGATGTTCGTCCTCGCCAACGTGGGCTTCGCCGGCTGCCTGGTCTTCTACAACGCCCTGCTGCCCCACATCGCGCCCCGGGAACTGCTGGACGACGTGAGCAGCCGGGGGTTCGCCTACGGCTACGTGGGCGGCGGCCTGCTGCTGGCGGTGCACCTGGTCATGGTACTGGCGGCCCAGGACACCCAGTGGGCCGACCTGGCGACCCGCATAGCCATCTCGTCCATCGGGGTTTGGTGGTTCGGCTGGGCGCTGTGGACCTTCAGGATGGTGCCGGAGCCTCCCGTTGCCAGTCCAGTGCGCGGGCTGAGTCCCTGGCGGGCCTTCGACCTGGCCCGCCGGGAGCTGGCCAACACCTTCAGGCAGCTCAGGCAGTTCCGGGTGATCGTCATCTACCTGGCCGCCTACCTGCTGTTCAACGACGGGATCCAGACGGTGATCACCGTGGCCGGAGCCTTCGGCGCCGACACCATAGGGATCCCCCTGGCCTTCAACATGGCCACCATACTGGTGATCCAGTTCGTGGCGGCCCTGGGCGCCATGGCCTTTTCCTGGCTGGCCTCCCGCATCGGCACCAAGGGAGCGCTCTCCCTGACCCTGGCGGGCTGGTCCCTGGTGGTGATCTTCGGGGTGGCGGTGGCCCCGCTGGCTCCCAGGGACCACCAGGACTTCGACTACCGTCTGGCATACCGTTCCCAGGCGGCGGGCTACGTGGTGGAGGCGGCGCCGGAACTGGGCGATTCCCAGCAGGACCGGGCCTGGCGTGAGGAGATAGGGCACATAGCCGCGACAACAGATGACGGTGAACCCGTCTCGGCCGGGGAGTTGCCGCTGCGGGGACTGATGGAGGAGGATGGAGCCAGGCTGCTGCTGGAACGGGTGCGTGCGTCGGAACATGCGGCCCACGGGATTTCCCTGGCCGGCGGACCGCTGGACGGGGAGTCCGCCGTGGGCTCGCTGCATCCGTCAACCCTGGGGGACGGGCCCCTGGACTGGTGGCCTGAGCGGGTTCGGGGCGCGGTCTGGAGTCCCCTGGGACTGGAGGCCGGCTACCAGTGGCTGCTCCTGGGAGTGGGGGTGGGGCTGGTCATGGGAGGCAGCCAGGCGCTGGCCCGCAGTCTCTTCGCCCAGATCACCCCCCATTCCCGCAGCGGCGAGTTCTTCTCCTTCTTCGGGTTCATGGGCCGGGTGTCCTCGGTGTTGGGGCCCATCCTGTACGTGGTGGTCACCGGGGTGCTGGACACGCGGGTTGGGGTGCTGGCCATCATGGTGCTGATCGTTGCGGGCGGGGTCGTGCTGCGCTGGGTGGACGTCGGGGCCGGAACCCTGGCCGCCGACGAGGAGGACGGCCGCCGCAGCGCCGGGAGAGGGTAGGGTCCGAGCTGGCGGCGGTTCCTGGCTATTCACGGTTGCCAATCATCGGGCCGCCCTTAGCTCACGGATGAAACGGCTCCGGGAGCCTGGCCGCCGTGGCATGGTCTCACGTCAGGGGCTGTACCGGGGAGCGATTAGGGTGCAAGTTTGCGCCGGAAAGGCTGCGCCGGGGCCCGGCGGTGGCTCACCTCGGGGCCGGCATTGGAACGGGCTTGCATAGCCGTTCAGGGTGCACCGGTGGCCTTCGCGGTCGTGGGCGGCGGTGTTCCAAGCCTGCGCTTAGGGTTTTGCGAACACTTTGGGCGCGATGACGTCAATCCCCTTGCCACTGGCATAGCGGTGCCGGATACTGGATTACGTATTCAGGCTTTTGCCAGTGCTTCCTGCCGAGAAAACTGGAGGGTCCCACCCCTGGACCCGGGATTGGCCGCATAGGATTGAGCATCGCGCTCTCCGAACGGACACCCATGACAGATTGGCTCCGAGGGATTGAGCATCGCGCTCTCCCGATGGGCGTCTGCAAGGGACATTCCCCGAAGCGCCGGCGCGCTTCACCCAGGTATTCCCATCCAAGGCGAGATACCTGCGCCATGGACTGAATCACGGAGGTGGCAACCGGAAGCATTATGGCATTCCCGGAGTCCCTTTCCCTATCGGTTTCCCCGGCGGAGCGGCTACAAGCTTCGCTCTCCCTTCACATTGCGGTTGGGGTTGATTGGCAGCCCTGATTGTTTCACCACGACTGCGGTGTAGCTGCTGAACGGCAGCAAGCAGGCCGCAGTTTCAACATGCTCCGGTCGCCTGAGAACAATGGCCGGACGCTTGCCAATGTGACGCAGTTCCCACTGGCGCGCTATCTGACGGCGTGGCCTCTGGCCCCACTGCGTCTCTCCCATTCCCCTCACGCATTCCCCCTCGCCCCAGTTACCCAGCAAGTTTGACCCTGGGAAAAACTGCGTCTTTCGGCAGCCCCTAAATCCGTCATTCTGAGTTGCTCCAGCCTGCTCTGGGCGTAGTCCGTCCGGCGCAGGCGGGTCAGATTGAGGGGCTGACCTCTGGCCCGGGAGGTCCGCCTTGCGCCAAACCCCAACCGGCACTTCCTGTCGTGCTGCATGCCTCTGGCGCAGTGCGTCTTGCGCGGGATGGCGCTGGCCGACTGAGGTGCGGGCAGGTTGTGGGGAGCAAGGGAGCCGTCCCTTCTGGGACGCAGCGGACGGCAGTAATCGGGGTCAAGCGACAGGCCACCGTGCCAATCTCCGGCGCCGTTGCCGACGCCGGAAACCGGGTCGGTAACAAACGGAACGTCAGCGCCCACGGCGATAACCACAACCACATCGAGGAGGTGATTCACAGCAACAACGATCATCGCGAGTTCCCGGTCATCACGGGCCGATTGGAGCAACCGGTGAACCGGCAGTAACTGACAAAAACCCGCCGCCTTTCCTGGCAGCCCGGCGGCAACCGGAGCGGCTGTGTAAGCCGCCCCCGACAATCGAATAGGCGCCAACGAGCGGGGCCGTCTCTCCCAACGGCGGGGAGGCGGCCCCGCTCTTCGTGTTTCGCCACCGGCGGACACCAGAGCGGCTGAATGGACCGCACCCAAAGACCTGCATCTTGAACCGGAGAGCGGGGTCGGTCCATTCGGACCGGCCCCGCTTTCTGCCTTTCGGAGGAAGCGACATGAAGGCGACCACCAGCATCGAAATCACGGAACAGACCATCACCCATCCCACTATCGGTCTCGACGGCAGCGAAACTCGCGTACCGGATACCGGACAGGCTGGGCCGAATCAGAGCGGGGCGAAGGAACAGGGCAGGGGCAAGCCCGAGAGTGAACTCAGGGCGGCGGCTCGGTGCAAGGGCCTCACCTTGAAAGAACTGGCCGATAAGATGGGCGTCAGCTACGGCTACCTCTCACAGGTCAGCAGCGGCAGCAGGCCCTGGTCCTCCATGCTGCGGGAACGGGCCATGGCGGTCCTGGGCGAGGTACCGGGCCCAGGCGTGGTCTACCGCCAGGGTGGTGTGGTAACCGCCGAGACCACCTGCATCCGGGAGCGGGCCCGCGAGGTGGGCCTGAGCATGGGGGCGCTGGCCGACCTGGTGGGCGTGTCCCGCAGCTACATGTCGATGGCGTCGCGCGGCAAGCGGCACTTCAGCCCCGGGGTCCAGGCAAGGGTGGAGGCGGTGCTGGAGGCTCCGGCAAAGGTGGAGGGCGCCCAGTGTCCCACCGTGGACACCCGCGCCCTATGGGACCGGATGGATGCCCACGGCTTTTCCCAGAACCAGGTGGCCCGGCTGGCGGGCATCAGCACCGCCCATCTCTCCCTGATCATGAACGGCCAGCGCACCCCGTCGGGGCCGGTGCTGAAGAAGCTGCATGGAGTGCTATTCCGCCCGTCGGCGGCGGAGCTGGTGGTTCCCGCCGAGGTGAAGGTCATGGCCTGGAAGAAGGGCCGGCGCAACGGCTTGGTGGTGCAAGGCGCCGGCGGCCCGGGCGGCGGCACGATTCGGACCGGCGGCCGGGTGCCCGAGGGCGCCGAGGTTGAGTATGCCTACCGCGCCGGCTACGACAGCCGGGGGCAGGTGTCGGTGACCCACCTGGTGGACCAGCGGGGTTACGCCGTCATGTTGACGAAGCCGGAGCCGGGTGGCGTTTAGCCAGGATGCTGTAAGTTCGTGCGGGGAGGTAGGCCGGGGCTGCCCCGGCGCCGGCCTCCCCTAGCTTCCCATTTCAGCCGGTTCAGCGTCCCTGCGCCTTCCTCCACCACGGCGAGCTGCCTTTCCGAAGTCCTTAGCCATCTATACTACCTACTGCTGTATGGTAGGTGAGCGTTGCCATGGCTCACCCGCCCCACGATGCCTTCGGACAGCAGCCTGGCCAGGCCACAGTGAACGGCAACGTGGCGCTCTCCCAGGATCATCGCTAGTTCCGCCGTGCGCACGAAGGGCATCCGGCTCAGGTCGTGCAGCAGTTGCTGGTCGGAAACGCTCCTCTATCGGGCGTAGCAGACGGGAGACCGGGCGGTCACCAGGTAGAGGCAAGTGCATCTGGTCGACGAAGCGACCGGGTTGCCTCTGGTGGAGAAATTGGATGAAAGATGGCGGCTGGCAGTTCTCCCGATTGACGGGAATAGCGAAGGTCAAACTGCCCCCGGCTGGTTGCGATTCCCGGCCGGAACCGCTAGGCGGAAGGATGAGGCCGGTATGTCGTTCAGGGCAGGTGGAATCAACAGCTGTGTCCTGAATAACGGTAAGGAGGTCGGCTCATGAACGCTCCAGGGCCTAGCGTTAGTCGAAAACTGCACCGCAGTATGTGAGTGTCGGCTGCTTGGGAAATCTGGTCTTGTAGGCCAGTGGCAGCCGAGTAGTGTTTCCCAACCGCTGCCCGGAGTGTAACGGGATCCCCCGTCTTTAAGTCAAGCGGGTGGCGCGCTCCAGTAATCCGAAACTCTGTTGAGTTCCTGTTTCCAGAACTGGGTTGTGATGGATGCGTGGGTGTAGAAGTTGGGTAGTTTCCCGAGTTCTCTTGCGACGACGAAGAAACGCCTGCCTGGGCCGGTGTACCTTTTACGGACGACCACTGCGGAGAGTAGCGGCCTGCCTTGGCTGTGTTCGGGGTGGCTGATGGAGTCCAGCAGCCTATAGAAAGGTGAGTTGAGGGGTTTTTGGATAAGGGTGAGGAGGTCGCCGTAGAAGATCGTTTGTCTGTTTTTGGCTACCCTTTTCAGGTGGCCGTAGATGGTTTCGGCTTCTTGATTCATCTCTGGAGTTGAGAATCCTGCGAAACTCCCTTTTCTGAAAGCGGAGTGGGTTACGGAAATTGTAAAGGCGTTTAGGCAAGGAATAGGCACGGCAGTGTAACCCCGGGTCTTTCTTGTTACAAGTGAGGACTAGTTGCCGTTCCCGCTTAGGCGTCCATCCCCGGAGGGTTTGGGGGTGGTCGGTCATGGGCCATTTCTGGACCGTCACCAAGTATGGCCCTGATTCTGTTGGTGAGTTGTTCCCGCAAGTCGTCAGGATCTTTCCACAGTATGTGGGGGTATTGACGGGTATCGAAGGGGAGTCCCTCGACTTGTTCGTTCTTGCAGGTGAATATCACGGGGATATTCAATCCGTGGGCGAATCCAGCTTCGTAACAGACCGCGCCTCGAATTCCCTTATCCCCGTGGGTGAAATCGGCCACTAAAAACCGGGAACGACGAATCTCGGCAATGATCTGGTCGTCAATCTTGCCCAGGAAGTTCTTCTCGTCGATTACGAGGGGCTCATAGCCAGCATCTTCTACGCCGGGCTTGATGCCTCTATCACGGACTTCAGCCATGTGGGGGTCAAACCACATGGCAACGAATCCTTGAGCCGAACTTGGGCTGACATCGAGATCAGCAATTCTCTCATAGCCGTCAGCAGTAACTACGCACTCCGCTAACTCGTCCGACCGCCTCAAATATTTGTAGATCCACTGCCTACCATCTAGGTAGCTAAGCAAAAAACTTACTTCACTGGGGGCGGTGGACTCCGTAACCGCCATGGCTGCCCATTCATTCAGTCTAAACCTGTTTTGGGCGCTGAGGTCGGGTCGATACAAATGAACGCCGTCCCCGAGGATTTTTGTCTCTTCTGAAAGAAGCCGCAGCATTCGGTCCGCCCTTTCGTGAACGCTGAGAGGGCGGGATGAATCCGCCGCCTCAATCGCTGCGGGTGTTACCATTGGTCTTCTGTTGCCTAGTCGCCGTTGGTCTACTAGCCACGTTGTGATTCTCGCCTTATGGCCATCATCGGTTACGTCATGGTTAAGGATCTGTAAGGCGTTATATCCTATCGAGTAGTCTCCTCCTGCTCTCGGGGAGTTTTCCACGAAGTACTCTCCCTTTGAGGTATCTTCCAAGACCCTCCGGGCTGGAAGGCCACGCCAAATCAGGCATTCATCGGCCAGGCGATGCATTTCAGGCTGCGATGACATAAGCTCTCTCTACCCCAGCACCTCCGCCACCCGGGCCACCAGGCAATCCTGTGGGCGGTTGTCCTTAAGGGAGTTGTAGGCCCCATAGAGGAGCCGGAGGTGAGGGGTGCATGGATCGGTCCTAGATGACCTTGGGGGCGATGATCAGGAATGGAACTTCTTATAGCTTCGGAGTATTACCCGTGAATTACTGGAGGGAAGTGACTGGAGCGGAGCCTGAGATGGCGGGTGGGGATGTTAGAGAAGGTGATGCCCGGCCTTCTAGGAGAATTTTGGGCGGAATTGGAGGTTTCTTGGTTTGGTGGGGTGAAGGGGAAGCGAAGCTATGGATGGGAATGAGAATCCGTGGATGACGGTGGCAGTACCGGTAGAGTTCCTGGCCTATATCGTCGTGACGGTTCTGGTTGTGGTGGGGCGAAGGTGTAGGGTTGTTGACTGGCCTGGAATGCCGGATTTTTCGTTGGCTATTTAGTTTTGAAAGTCAGGGTGAAGCAAATCGAAAAGGTCTTTGACTTTATCCAGTCTGGTGGGAGCTGGGAGCCCTTGCGTGAGTACGCAGAGGTGACGGGTTCGCTTGCGGAATCAGGGTACGGAGGTTAGACGCGGAGGACCTTCATCGCCTCGTCGCCAAGGTGGTTGATCACTTTTACGGCGATTCGGCCCGATTCGGGCTTAGGGAAGGGGCGGGACGTGTCACTGCGGAGGGTGGCCCAGGCGTCTTCGTCTATCTCAGTTTTCAGGGTGGTTTTCAAGGCTTTGTACGGGTCGCTGCTGGCGCCAAGGAAATAGGCTTGGCGGACGAAGAAACTCTCCTCGTTGTAGTCGGTGTCCACGAACCAGCAGGCTATCCCGTCGGTGTCGTCGCTGCGGACCTGGCCGGTTGACGGGTCGAAGATGTCCACGCCGTTGACTTTCACCCTGACCTGCCCCCGGCCCTCGGAGTCGGTCCCGGCATCCAGCGTCTCTATGTCGGGCTCTCCGAAGATGACGAACAGGTTGCCCCTGCTGTCATTCTTGAGGGTGTCCGCCATGTGCAGGTCGGTGTTCATCCGGGCCTTTAGCACAGGGAGGGCTCCGATGGCGGTCAACTCGGTGGCGTGGGCGTCGTAGCTGAAGGCGCAGGCGATGAGAAGGTCGAACCCGGCCTCGGCAGCTTCGCGGGCGGCGCCGGCGAGGTCGGCGCGTTGCACCGTGCCGAACTGCGGCCCGATGAAGATGGCCGCCCGCCGTTCCGTTGGGGATTCATCCTCGCCCTCGGTAAACCGTCCGTCGGCGCAGACGTAGTGGCCGGGCCAGCCGGTCAGGGCGGTAAAGTTGATCTTGTCCTCCTTGCTGGACTGTTGCACGCCGGAGGTCCGGAGATTTTCAAGGATCATCGCGCCGAAGTCGCGCTCCGGCAGGTCACCGTTGTGGCGGTAGCCGTCGCCCGCTTCGGCGGTGGGCCGCTGGCCGTCGCCCGACGCCATCATCCGGTGGGGTGAGATGCTCTCCACGGTGAAGGGGCCGGCCACCCGCGTCTTGTTGAGGTCTTCGTATGGCCTATCGTAGAGGTACTCGAAGTTGGCGTTGGCTGCGATGGAGGCGTCAATCTCCTGCTGGCGGGCGATGCGGCCTTCCCACCATTGCCGGTGCAGTTCCGCCGCTTCCGGTTCCCAGGGGTCGTAGGGATGTTCGGGAACATCGTCCATCGAATACTCTCGACCAAGCTCCCTGTTGATAATCCCCAATGCCTGTGATTTGTTTGCGTTCGTGTTCTGTGGGTCTTTCAGAACAATCCAAGCTGCTGCTGCCGATTCGGGCCAAGGGTCATGCGCCTCGCGGGGCATCTCCCATTCCTGCCATGCCTGGCCTAAGGCGGCGTTCAGGGCATTCCGTAGCAGCTCCAGCGTTTCCTGGAAGCCGTCATAGATGACGTCAATTTCGGCGTTGTTGGCAATGTCGCGCAAGGTGGTGTGGGCCACCCGCTCATAGACGAACCCCTGCCGCAGGTTGCCGTAGGTGGGAGCCTCGGGGGCTTCGCGTCGGCAAATGTCCGCCTCCTTTTGCTGCCCCATAGTACTGTCGGCCAGCATGTAGTAGGGATAGCGGGCGCCCATAATGCGAGCGCGCGCCAAGGCCAGGGCGACGCGGCTGGTGTCTATGGTTATCCACCGCCGTCCCCACTGCTCCGCCACGTAGGCCGTGGTGCCGCTGCCGCAGGTAGGATCCAGTACCAGATCGCCGGGGTCGGTGGTCATCAGGATGCAGCGTTGGATGATCCTTGTCCCAGTTTGAACGACGTAGACCTTAGAGTCCTCACCGCTTCCCGTAAATCCGCCTCTGACTGTATCCATCCAACCGTTCGTAATCCTTCTTACGGGAAAATCGTCGTAGTAAGGCTTGTACCGGGGACGGTTGCCTTTCAGCATAATTCGATTCGCTGCGAGCAACCGGTCGATGCCTTGTCGGTTAGTAGACCACCCCCTACCAGGGGGCGGGCCAACGAGCTTGCCGTTGATTTCTACTGAGAACGAACTAGATTCTCCGCCGGTTGCTGAGAAGCAAGATCGATCACTGTGTAGTCTGGTCCCAACCGGGATCTCTTTGTTCGTGTCCCAAATGGCGCTTTTCCCGTCAGCGAATTCGACCCAGTGGTCTGCATTCGGATACCAATCATCCTTCTGAATTCGAACGTAGGTTGGCCGAACTTTCATCGCGTCGTTTCGTTTTGCGAACCACAGAATGTAGTCGAATGTATTTGCGATAGACCTTCCGGTCTGAAAGCCGCCTCGTCGGTAAAGAATTTGACTTACAAAATTACCCTCTCCAAATACCTCGTCCATTACAACCCGCACACGGTGGACGTTCTCATCGCCAATCTGGACGAAGACGCTGCCGGAGTCGGCCAGCAGGTCGCGGGCGACGGTGAGGCGGTCGCGCAGGTAGGCGAGGTAGGAGTGGATGCCATCGCTCCAGGTATCGCGGAAGGCTTTGACCTGCTCAGGCTCTCGGGTGATGTGGGCGGCGTTGCCGTCGCGCACGTCGCGGCTGGTGGTTGACCACTGGAAGTTGGAGTTGAAGCGGATGCCGTAGGGCGGGTCGATGTAGATGCACTGCACCTTGCCCCGCATCCCCTCGCGCTCAGCCAAAGAGGCCATGACTTGCAGGCTGTCGCCGAGAATCATGCGGTTGGCCCAGTTCTGGTCGTGCTGGTAGAACTCGGTACGAGCGTTGGGGTCGTGCAGGCCGTTGAAGTCGGCGAACAGGTCAAGGGCGGGTTGGAGGGCGGGCTCGCCCTTGCGGGAGAGGTGCCTAAGGTCGTCCACCAGGACCTTGGGATGCACCTTTTCCTGGGTGAACAGCGGCGGCGCAGCGACGGTGAGGATACCGGCGGCGTCCTGCTCGTCCTTGCCGCGCCAGACAAGCTGCGGGTCCAGGTCGCGGTTGCGCCGCTCATAGGCAAGGTGAATGGGCTGGCGCTGCTCTTCGGGGAGCACCGGCTCCATCTCGGCGGTGGGGATGTTGCGCCGAGCGTCGCCGGCGTGGGTGAGGGAGATGACCTCTTTGGGAGTACGCTCGGCGCGTCGGCGTGGTCGTGGCATGGCGGTGACTCCTGTTGGCGCCGGCCTGCTGGAGATGCTTGGTCCGTTGAAAGAGCCGATTATGCGCCTGAATGGTAAGCGATGCCGAGTTCCTCTGCCAGTGTTCTCAAGGAATTGTCCTTGGTCCAGAGTTGCGATCCTTGGTGGTTGGACACAGAGAAAAGGAGGTGAGCATCAACCCAGCCGATGCCGCGCCCCATCAGACGACCGGATTCTATGAAGGTCAGGACATCCTCGTGGCTGCCGTCTCGCATTCTGGGCAGGGCTCTCCAACCCATCAACTGACTCGCTCTGTTTGCCAGATTGCCGCAGGCGAGTTCACCGATTACCATGATGTGCATGATTACATTGCCATCGTGAAGGGCTTGAATCAGTGTTGCATCGCCATGGCGTAGGTGATCCACCCATACTGAGGTGTCCGGCAGTATCACGCGGATACCTCAGTCCGTCGGCGCGGGATGTACTCCATGTCTGGCTGGCTGCCGCCCATCTCGGCAAGGCGGCGGGCTGCGGCGTCAGCGGCGAGACGTTCCAGCAGACGGTCGAATTCACCGGCCATGTCGTAGGCTGAGGTGATCTCGTGGAAGGCCCAGCGGCCGTAGCTGCCAAGATTGTTGACCCCGGTAATCCAGTAGGCTTTCATCGTGTCGGCTTTGGCTGCTGCGTCCTCTCCTCGGTAGCCCTTGACCTCGACGATCAGGTTGAGTGGGTCATCTGTCCCTTGCCCATCGTCCATTTGCACGATGAAGTCGGGTTCGTAGATTTTGGTTGCTGGGCCGATACGGTATGGAACTTCCAGGCCGAGGCCATAGTTCTTGACGTAGGAAAGGACTTTGGGGTGTTCCTCAACTACCCGGAGAAAAGCGGCTTCCCATTGGGAGTCGCAAACTGCCCGGTTGACGTGGCATTTGTCCGGGGTAGTTTCCAGGATTTGTCTCCTGAAACGGTCGGAGGCCTGTCTTGGGCGCGCAGTCGTGGCGAAGTTGACGTGCCGCGTTGAGCCAGTGGGATTGTAGGGGGCGACGACGGCCTTGATGCGCTGAGCGGCGTCGGGTTGCTCAACTTGGACAGCGTTGGCGATGGCCCGTTTGATGAGTTGTCCGGCGCGGTCGGCGATTTCCCGGTACAGCACCTGGGCTGGGTAGGTCTCGCTGTCGCATTGCAGGTACCCGTCCAGCCAGAGGCCGACGATGGCGCCGAGCTGCGAGAACAGGTGCATCTTGGGCGCTTCGCCCGGTTCGCGCAGATGGTTCTGGAGGATGTGGGCCGTAAGCTCAAACACGATCCTTCCGCGCCTGGTTTCGCGCAGCCGCTCTACAGTAAGCTCAGTTCCCTCGCCGATGATGCCTTGATTCTCCGTGCGCGTCGGACCGACCAGTTCGGTGGATAGACGGAGCACCGAGTCCTCATCGAAGAGGGCGTTCAGGTGTTCGTCCGGCAGTTCCACCCGGTAGGCGGTCACGTTGGGGAAGGTGATTTCCAGGTGGTCGCGCTCCGGGCTTACGGCGAAAACGCGAACCGTTTGGGCCGGCGGCGTTGGTGGCGGGGCGGGTCTGTCGCCGTCGGTGAAGTCGAAGGGGACGCCCAGCACGTCGGCGTACTCGACGTCAAAGAGGCCGTCCTCGTTCAGGTCGTAGGACTGGCGGCGCAGGGCACGCCCGACCACCTGCTCGCACAGCAGTTGGGTGCCAAAGGCGCGGACGCCGAGGATGTGGGTGACGGTGTTGGCGTCCCAGCCCTCAGTGAGCATGGATACCGACACCACGCAACGGATGCCGGCGCCGAGGCGCCCGGGCTTGCCTACGGTGTTCATCATCTCCCGCAGGATGTCCTCGACGGAAATGCTGTCGGCGGCGCTTCGGTCGCCGTCGCGCTGCATCCGCTCCCGCCGGAACCGCTCAATGGCTGGGGCCGCCGCTGCGTGGAAGCCTGGGGGAAGATTGTCGGCGGCGCCAATTTGTTCGCTGTCAACGAGCAGGGTGCGTGGCGTCGCTAGACGGTTCCCGTTGTCGTCATAGTTGCGGAACAGGTCGAAGGTACCCAGGAACTTCTGTACCTCCCTCCCATCCTCCTCAGAGCGCTCAAACCCGGCGATGTACTCGTATATCAGTTTGGAGATGGCGGTGTTCTGACATACTACGATAAACACCGGCGGTGACTCGATTCCGGCTTCCCGCCAGTCCGCGAAAGTTCTTTCGTAGCTGTTGTAGAGGGCTTCCAGGGCTGACACCAGCGGCGACGGCAAATCGCGCGGGCCTTGGACGACATTGGCACGGCGGCGGCCAGCCCTTGGCAGTTCGCCGCCGACGTGTTTCCACAACTCGCGGAACATGGGGCGACTTTCCAAGAGCGCGTTGTCGTCCACTGGGACTCTCGGAATCTTCACGATCCCTGACTCTATGGCATCCATCAGCGAGAAGTCGCAGACCGTCCACGGGAACAGCGTGCCTTCCTCGTAGCCCGACCCGCGCAGGAAGAAGGGCGTGGCCGACAGGTCGAAGACAGCCACGGTTCCGATGTGGCGTTTCACCGCTTCGATGCCGGATATCCAGAGTCGAGCGTAATCATTGTTCCTCTTAGCTTCCTCTTGTTCGTCAGCTTCCAGGCTACGCTCATTTGATTCTTCCCGGGGGCGCTGGCGGTAGCAGTGGTGGCCTTCGTCGTTGAGCACCAGCACATTTTTCATCCGCATCAGTTCGGGAATTACCCGGCGGAGCATCTGACCTTCGGTTTCCCTGGTGTCGATTTCCTGTCCGCCCCTGCCTTGCAGGAGACGGCGGGTGTTGGCCGGGATTGACTCGCGTTCCCGCAGCCCGAAGGCGTGGAAGTTGGTGATAACCACTTGGGCTTGCTTAACGGTACTAAGCATATCCTTGGGCACCAGATCCCGATGCTCGTAGTAGTTCTCTGGATCGTTGGGAAGTAGTGCCCGCAGGCGGTCCCGGATGACTATGCCAGGCGTTGTTATCAGGAAGCCTTTCGTGAACAGTTGACGGTTTGGGTAGCGAACTGCGTTGACAGTCTGCCAAGCAATCAGCATCGCCATTACCGTGGTCTTGCCGGCGCCGGTGGCGAGTTTGAGGGCGATTCGGAACAAGTCCGGGTTGGCCTGTTCGTTGGCCCCCGTGATATGGGCGCGTATGCCTTCGTATTCCCGGCGCCGACGGCTTCTCCCCGTGTACAACAGACCGGCGACTTCGGCCAGCCAGATCACCGTTTCAACCGCCTCGATTTGGCAGAAGAAGGGGCGCACGTTGGGGAAATTGTAGCTGCGCCAGTGCTGGAGAAGGCGAGCTGTCTCCGGGGTTACGCCCCAGTCGTTTGGGCTGGGGATTCCCCGCCAGGCGTCCACCCGGCGGCGAATATCGTTGATAATGGGCGTGGGATCGTATTCCTGCCGCTCATCGGAGAGTTCGGACACTCCCAGCGTCATAGCAACTTGCAGGCTTTGTCGGCGGGCTGGTGGCACCGGGACGATATGGGCAGAGGGGCGGCGCTGCTCTACGACGCGGTCTGTGGGAATACCGTTTTCGAGTTGCCAGTGACGGCCCGGGTATTCGTAGGGGGAATTCAGTATCGGCTGCTCTGCGAAGGTGGCTGTCATTCTCAGCGTTGCTCCGGTGCCGCCTTGGCACTGTATTGAGTTGCGCCGGCGGGTGTGGTCATCCCGCCACTCAGACGGCTGACTGCGCTAGCGCAGGCCGGCTGGTTGAGCGAAATTATAGCGGCCTGAGGTGGGGCATGGTAGCACGCTGGACGCCTTCCGGAGACGTGCCGCTTCCCCAGGCCGACTGGGCTACGATCCCGTCGTGCTCGCCACGCATAGAGCAATGCTCACGTTACTGAGCCTCGCCCATCAGGGACAGGGACGGATGTTCCCGATCAACCATCAGCCGCCGCCGGGCCGGACTCATGGACCGGACCTCTCGGCCAAGAAATCCCGCTCCACCTTCAGCTGGCCGATCTCCTGGTACAGGCGGCCGACGGGGGCAGCCTCGTTCCTGGATTCTGCTCCTTGCCGTTGCCGAAGGCCCCGGAGGCGCCTTCGGTGAGTGCTTTCATCCAGGTCTGAATCTGGCCCGGGTGGACTTCATACCTGGCGGCCAGCTGGGCCACCGTTTCCTGGCCCTTCAGCGGCTCCAACGCTACCTTGGCCCTAAAAGCCGGGCTGTATTTCCTGTGCCCTTGTGACATTTCCTGCTCCTTCCGACGGCAACCGCTGCCCACAGTTTAGGAGCGGGACTCTCACTTTGTCACCTGTACGAGATTCCTGGGCCACCTCACCCTCCGCCCTGTCAGCTGGGGCTCCACAACTCAGGAAAATTGGCCGGTGAACGGCCGAATGCACCGCGACCGGGGACCTGAATGTGAAAAATTCTTGAGTTTATCCAGCTTGGTAGTGCAGGTGGTAAGATTGGGGCACCGGAACTCGTTTTGTATCGGACCAACCTTCGACGAACCACTTCGGACGCAAGCTCGTAAAGGAACCGTGTATGCCGCCTGCAGTTCTCGGGTGGCTCGATTACTCCGAGGCTGACCAACGTCGCGCTCGGGACATCGTTGCGATGTTCTCCCAGGCTGAGAGCCGCGACGAGTTGGGACTCGGCCAGATTCGCGATGCTCTCAGCGACACCCTGTTCCCGGGAACTTCGGTCCTGCTAACCCGTGCACGCTACCTGCTATTCGTGCCCTGGCTTTACCGTGAAGGCGCGCGTCGGGGACGCCAGGGCTCACAACTCTCCTCGTGGGTGGATACGCAGGAGCGGCTTCTGATTGGTGCGCTGCGCAGAGGGGGAGATTCGGCCGGGCTGATTGGTGGCGTCGTAGGCGAGCGGGTCCAAAACCTGCCCTCCACCATATATTGGAACAGCCTTCGTCGTTTCGGCATCTTGAGGCATGATGGGACTCCCGCACAGGTCGCTGGGGTGCGTCAAGTCTCACGACTATTGGATGACGCGACCGAGTTCGTTGAACGCTCTGATGCAGTCTGGGACCCTTCAATGCCGGGGCCTCCGGAGAACTTCTTTGCGCTCACCAGTTGCGATTTTGCCCTGACGCGCGACGAAGCGACCTGGCTTTCCGAACGCATAAGTCAAGCCGCGCCCGACACGCTGCTGGAGTTCTTGGTCGGGAAAGGCAACCGACGCCCAGACGTCGCCCAGTTCGCTTGGGAAGATAGCGAGGTCAATGCGGCTTTTGGACAGGTCCGTGATGCTGTCAACGAGGCGCGACGGTTCGCTGTCGCGATGCACGGAGCCGCACTGCACTACAACGCGCTTCTCGCCGAGCGGGCCGAGAAACTTGGGCTCTCACAGTACGAGGGACGACGGGACCATTTCACCGATTTACTTGCTCGGTGGCGCGACGAAGTCGAAGAACACGGCGTGAGAGATTGGAACCTGGACCAGTTGTGGGCTCTGGTTGCACGGCAAGGGAGGCCAGTCTCACCGCTTACGCGTACGTTCGTGACCCAATGGGTCAGCCTAGTACGCGGTCCGAGTTTACAGGGATTAGCAGACGATCAAGCCGCCCAAAACTTGATCCGAGAGCGGGAGATCCATCAGAAGCGCGCTCAGGCACGTCTTACCAACGACAGGCTTATGCGCCAGTGGGGAGGAGCCTCCGGGTCTGGCCGCCTCAATTTCCGTTGGCCGGTGGTGGCCCGCCTCTTGAATGACATCGCGGACGGTAGGAAATAGAACCATGCTCGCCCCCGACGATCGCGCGCTGCTGCTGGACGCGCTACGACCTCCCCCTGGCCACGACTTGGATCGTGCCGTCGCCACGACGTTCACGCTGGATCTTGAGACAGCCTTGATGGTGCCCCTGGCCTTCGCGGGCTTTCGATTCGACGAGAATCCAGACCCGATCGAGATCATGGAGTCACTGCGCCGGATGAGCGAGCGCTTGGACATTTATTGCCAGGCTGGCGCAATCAGTGCTGCCAGGTGGCCGTCCGATCTGGTGGCCCTGCTCGAGAAATCCATCCACGAAGTCAGACGCCCACGGCCAAATCGTATATTTCATCCGAAGGTCTGGGCGCTCCGGCTCTTGGACCCAGCGGGGAACCCCTCCTTCCGACTCATAGTGCTTTCACGGAATCTCACTGCCTCCCGTAGTTGGGATACTATCCTATGGCTCGACGGGCAGCCGCAAGGACGACGGCCCAATGCGAACAACGCACCTCTTGGAAGGTTGATTGCGGCACTGCCCGGCTTCACCGTCGGGGATCTGCCCCAAGAGCGTCGCGACGCTCTTGGGCAGCTGGCAGAGGATCTGCGGCGGGTTCACTGGGAACTACCGCAAGGCGCTCGCGAAGTCCACTTTCACCCTATCGGGATACCTGGTTCGCGTTCCTTTCCGTTAGGAGAACACTTCAGCGGGTATCGAAAGCTGGTGATCTCTCCCTTTGTCCGCGACGGCTTGATCCGGCGGGTGCTCACGCCGAGGCCCGGTCAGAAGTCGGCGCTGATTTCCCGGAGCGAGGAGTTGGGCACACTCCAGCCAGACACACTAGAAGACTTGGACATCTACGAGCTTGACCCTGCATCGCAGCTCTCTGTGGATGAAGACGGGGAGGAAAAGAACCGGGCATTCCTCACCAATTTGCACGCGAAGGTCTTCGTAATCGAGAGGGCCAGGCTGGCACATCTCTTCGTCGGCTCGGCGAACGCCACCGAGGGAGCTTTTAGCGGCAACGTAGAGTTCCTTTGCGAAATAGTTGGACAGGTCGCGAAGTTGGGTGTGGATGCGCTCGTGGGAAATGATGCGCCTTTGCGTTCCATGCTGACACCTTACATTGCACCCGAGAGGGCAGAGGTCGATCAAACGGGTGCTGTGGGACTGGCCCTTGAAGGGTTGCTCATCGACATCGCCGGGCAGGTAGGATTCTGTACCACAGTTAACAGGCAACCTGACGGTTGGATTCCGCGCATAACGGCGACCTCTGAGTTCCCTCAAATCCCGGTTAGCGCCAGCGTGACGATCGCTGCCCACAATCGTCCGGCCGAAACCTACGAACTCCATCCTGGAGAGCCCATCGAAGTTGATCTGTCGCCGCGCGGGATTGCAGATATCACTCCGTTCCTTCAACTGACCGCAAGCCAAAGGCATGAGGGGACAATCATAGAGCGCTCGACTGTAATCTGCTCGCAGCTCGACGGTGAGCCGGACGACCGTTATCACGAGATCTTCGCAAGGCAGATCGACACGCCCGAAAAGTTCATGCGGTTGTTGGCCCTCCTCATGGGTTTCGCTACTGGAAACGGCGTTGCCAGAGAAGGCGGGGCAGGCGGCTCGGCCGGGAGTTGGTCGACGGGCACTGGCCAAGGTGTCCTGGAGTTGCTGGCCCGCGCCCTCTCCGAGAACCCTGAGTCAATTGACCACCTGGCTACAATCGTAGAGCATCTGCGCGCGTCGGCGAGTGGGATGGCCGTACTCCCGCCTGGTTGGGATGACTTATGGGTCCCTGCCCTTGAGGCGCGGCGTGCGATGGCGGAGGCGGGTTCATGACGCGAGGGATCAAAGACAGACAAGGTTCGCCGCTGAGCAATTTTCAGCGGGCGACAGCCGAATACGCATTCCAGCGCCTGTACGGCGACTCCGATTCGACCCGACGCTTTCTCGTGGCAGATGAGACGGGATTGGGCAAGACGCATGTTGCCAGGGAAGTCATCGCCCAAACTATCGAACACCTCCAGGGAGCCGACCATGTGAACCGCATCGACATCGTATACGTGTGCTCCAACGCGGATATCGCCGCTCAGAACATCCGCAAGCTCAATATCACTGGCTCGGAGAGCCCAACCTTCGCGACTCGGCTGAGCCTGCTGATCACAATGCCTGAGATGCTGAAACCCACGGCTCGCGTGGGGAGCAAGCCGATCAACCTTGTGGCATTTACGCCCGGTACGTCGTTCCAGCTTGGACACCAGATGGGGAGGAAGGAGGAGCGCGCCGTGCTCTACGCGCTGCTGCGCGATCATCTGGGAGTCCGGGGATCGCGAGCCACTGCGGCGCTGCGCATCTTCCAAGGAGGCGTCAGCACATGGCAGAAATTTCGCGACTGGAACGTCGCTGGCGTTGATGGACGACCTCTCGAGCCCGAAATCCGCCGGACATTCCTGAAGGAGTTCGACCAAAGTCGGGAACGCAAGTCATTGGTTTCACTGATCGATGAGGTGGAGGGACGCAGGTCATTGAGCGAAAGCCAGCAGGGTGCTGCACGCACCATTGTCGGTATACTGCGCCGGATGCTTTCACGATCAGCGTTGCAAGCGCTCGAACCTGACCTCGTGATCCTTGACGAGTTCCAGCGCTTCCGGGACCTACTCGACGTCAAAACCGGCGGGGAGGCCGCCGAACTAGCGGACGATCTTTTCAATCATCCCGACGCCCATGTTCTGCTACTTTCAGCCACTCCTTACAAGCCGTTCACGTGCGCAGAGGAAACCGGACCCGACGGCGGTCACTACACGGACTTTCTGAAGACGCTGGATTTCCTGGCCGCTTCCGATGCGGCCGTGGAATCGGTGCGCACTGATCTTGACGAACTGCGGCAGGCGGCTCTTTCAGGCGAGCCGACCGTCGACGTGCGGGATCGCGTGCAATCCCGACTGAGGAAATGGATCGCCCGTACGGAACGGCCATCCGGCAACGACGGCGCAATCACTGTCCACGGCAACACGGATCATCTCCGAGTCACAGCCGAGGATTTTAACGGTTTCGTCGCCCTGCGCAATGTTGCAGATGCGGTGCGGGCTCCACTTACCGTCGAGTACTGGAAGTCATCTCCCTACTTCCTCAATTTCCTCAGAGGCTATCGCGTCGGTGAGCATTTGCGTGAAGACATGAAGGATCCGCATCGCCGGACTGAGCTGATGCCGCTGTTCCATGGAGCACAGCGGATCTCCAGGCTCGACGTTGAGCGGTTCCAACCGCTGGAATGGGGAAATGCCCGCATGCGCTCCCTGGCTGCGGAGACCCTCGATCAGGGTTGGTGGCGATTGCTGTGGATGCCCCCGTCCCTTCCCTACCATGCCCTCGCCGGTCCGTACGCGTCCCTCGACCCCGCCGCCATCACCAAGAGTCTCATCTTCTCCAGCTGGGTGGCGGTGCCGTCGGCCATCGCCTCGCTCTTGAGCTACGAGGTTGAACGACAAATCTTCACGCAAGCCGGGCACACTGGGAATACGGCCGCTGACCGAGCGTCCATCTCCAGCCGCCTCGACTACCGTATGACTAACAACCGCCCTTCCTCGATGTCCGCGCTGGCGCTGTTCTGGCCGCAGCCCACCCTGGCATCGCAAACTGATCCGTTGGATGCTGCCCGCGAACACTGCGACGACCCGGAGCTGCCCAGTGTGAATCGCCTAATCCAATGGGCACAAGAACGCGTGGAGCACCTGGTCGGTCCAAACGGTGACACCAGGTCCACCATCAGCGCACCATGGTACTGGTTTGCATCTGTGCATGGCGAGCGGAACAGCGCTCTCGGGTCCGAACTTGCCAGCGCGCCGAGGAACACCGTGGTCGATGCGTTGGCGGGCATATCGGAAGATCACGAAGCGGACGATGGACACCGCGCGTTGGACTCCCACGTCGGCCAGATGCTCAGCGCCTTGGACGACTATGCGCCGGACGCGGAACGTCCGGCAGACCTGCAGGAAACACTTGCTCTTCTGGGCTTGGGTGCTCCTGGCAACATCGCGTGGCGAGCGTTGAGCCGATTGAGGCGAGCGGATGACCGGGTAACCGAGCTTGGCAGGTGGAGGGCTGCCGCCCTCCTCGCATCCGGCTTGCGTAGCTTATTCGCCCGGCCCGAGGCTGTGCTGCTCTTGGACGGCATCTATGGTGGCTCGCGCCGAGACACGGAGGGCACTGGTGCATACTGGCGGAAAGTCGCCCGGTACTGCCTTGACGGCGGGCTCCAGGCTGTTCTCGACGAGTACATTCACCATCTTGCCGGAGACTCGGGGTCCGACCATACAACCGATGAAGGGCTGATCTCTCTTGCCTTAACCGCACGGCGCGCCATCACCCTGAGGGAGTCGGTGTACCGAGCTACCGACATCGATCACTTCGATGACCAGGGGATTGCGTTCCCCAGCCGGTATGCCCTCCGGTTCGGTAGCACGCAGCGCAGCCACGAGGAAGCCAGGCTTCCCGAGGTCAGGGCAGCGTTCAACTCGCCGTTCTGGCCGTTCGTTCTCGCAACGACCTCCATCGGGCAGGAAGGGATCGATTTCCACTGGTGGTGCCACTCCATAGTGCATTGGAACCTTCCCGGGAATCCCGTCGACTTCGAGCAGCGTGAGGGCAGGGTGGATCGCTACAAGGGACACGCGATCCGCAAAAACGTGGCCGCCGCCCACCGGGCGGCGGCATTGGTTCCCGCCATCAGAGACCCCTGGGCTGCTGTTTTTGAAGCCGCAGCAGCGGAAGATGACCGGGCGTTGGACGGCCTCTCCCCTTTCTGGATTTATCCTGGTGATGCCCGGATACAACGGAGAATCATGACGCTTCCGTTGAGTCGCGATCAGGACCGGTGGGACCAGTTGCAGGATTCGCTCGCGCTCTATCGGCTGGCGTTCGGTCAGCCAAGACAGGAGGATATGCTGGCCGCACTGCAACGTCGCGGCATTGCTAGTCGCCCTGAGGAGATTGAAGATCTCCGTATCGACCTGCGCCCGCCGGTGGCGTCCAGCGTCAGGGATACAAGAATGTGAACTAACCGGAATTACACTTGGAGTGAATCGCAACACGAAGGTAGGGAAGCACTTCACGGAATTGAATCTTCCCCGTCCGAAACGCCGGTGGTGGCCCTTCGGGTGAACCCTGGATACCACAACTGGCAACCAAACAGGCCACAGCAGGCCAAGGGGAATCGGAACGGCAAAATTTCCTGCAGATAGGCATGTGAGAATGGACGACAAAGAATACGAGGCAGCGACCGCGGCTCTGTACCAAGTAATGGGAGAAAGCTCAGGGATCACAATCGAATGCTTCGGGTCAAGTTGCCGTGTTAAAGGAAGGTCAGGCAGTTGGTATCAAATCGACGTGCTAACTAAGCAGTCCAACGGGTTGCAAACCGTCAGGACAGCTATCGAGTGCAAATACTGGCAAAGGAGGGTAACCCGAAATGTGGTGAGTAACTTGATCACCACCATCGAAGACACCAACATCGAAAAGGGGGTAATCGTCTCAAGAGAAGGCTTCACATCTGGCGCAATAGCACTAGCGAAGCAGAAAAACATCAGTTTGGTCGAGATGCGAGAACCCAACGATGCTGACTGGGAAGGGAAAATCAAGACCATCCACATCATGTTGCATTCGACGTGGCCCGAGTTCTACGACATGGAGTTCGTACAGCCTCCGCAGCAGGTTGGAGCCAGCGTCCAGGGCACGGCCTCGGGGCAAGACATAACGATCAAGGAGCCTGGAAAAGAGACCAAGACTCTCAACCATATAGTGAACGCCGCCCTCACCTCTGAGTCTGAAGAAGATCAAATTCTTGAGGTTAGATTCCTCGCAGGGACAACAATGCACGTCGTGGGTTTCGATAAAAGCGCAATGATAGAAGCGGTGCGCTTCAAGGTCAGATATCATGTCCATGAGAGGGAGATCATTATTGACGGAGATGAGGTGATCCGGCTAATAGTCAAAGAAGTTTTCGAAGGACGCCAATTCAACATTGGACACGATGGGCGAGTTGTAGAAACAACCGATCCTCAGACTGTCGATACTCAGTAGTCGACTCTGGGATGACGGGTCTACGGAGACATTGACACCAGGTCGAGACTGACCGATCACCCAGGAGAGTTCGGAGAACGGCATAACCCTGAAGCCCATCACCTAGCCCAGGAAGCCGTGGGAAAGAACCATGACGACCGGACCCAAGCAGGTCACGAAGAAGGCCAATGGCCAACCTGACATTCAACGCCATTGATGTGGAGACCGCGAACCGGACCCGGGCCAGCATCTGCCAGATCGGACTGATCATCGTGCGGGACGGAACGATAAGCGATGCCATGTCGATCCTAGTCAACCCGGAGGAGGACTTCGAGCCGATCAACACCAACATCCACGGGATCGAGTCGCGGACCGTCCAGGGTGCCCTGACGATGCCCCTCATCCATCCCAAGTTCAGCGAGCTGACCGATGGGACCATCATGGTCAGCCATTCCTCATTCGACCGACAGGCCCTGGAGCGGGCCATCCAGAAGTACGGCCTCCAGATGCCCCGAGTCAGGTGGCTGGACAGCGGCAGGATAGCCCAGGCTGCATGGCCGGACAGATACGGGAGGGACGGCTGGAACCTGAAGAAGATAGCAGAGGACCTCGGCATCTCCTTCCAGCACCACGAGGCGGTGGATGATGCCAGGGTGGCGGCCGAGATAGTGCTGCACGCTTGCCGAAACACGGGTCTCGACCTCGATGACTGGCTCGATCAGGCAGGGTACGAAAGGCACGCTGAGGTCCGGAGCTCCGGGGAGGGAACAAGGCTATGGCAGGTGCTGGACGGGATCCTGGAACTGGAGGAACGGAGGGGATTCCCCAACAGGGCAGTGTCCGGAGGGATCGACCGGTTCCTCGAGAGATGGGCCCAAGCCATCACGGAAGAGCTCGGCGGATCCGGAACACACCGGATCCTGCTAGGAATCCGATACGCGGACCTGAACCCAGAGGAACGGCTCTGGTTTGTCGGGCAGTGGAGGGGAATAATGGCCGGACGGAAGATAGGGGGCGGTGGCGCCATCCCCCCCGAAGCACTCCCCTGAGAAGGGCCTCCCTGAGAACCAGAAGGGATGACGACCCGCATCTTCGCAGCAGGTACGACACGCCGCACACGCGGGGATAGACCGAAGGTTGATAAGGCGGAAAAGCCTTCGCACCAGGTTCCCCCGCACACGGGGGATAGACCGCGTACTCGCCGGTATGGTTATGGTCTGTATGGGGTTCCCCTACACACGCGGGGCAGCCAGCCCCCCAGGATCAGCAGGTTGGGCCGCATGGGGGGTTCCCCTACACCCGCGGGGCAGCCAGGATGCTGTCGCCGGAGTCGGCATCGTCGAGGCGCAGTCACCCGTGGCCAGGGCGAAGGCCACCGGGTCATCAGTCTGTCGCCAGTGTTGGCCCGACCCGCCGCGCAGCCCAGATCCAAACAACGGTCAGGCAGTTGGGGCAGACCGAGACGCCGGGCCAGGGTGGCGGGAAGCACCAGCCCGGCGTTGGACAACAGGCGGTGGTCGCCGAAGTCGATTCCGGTCCGACCGGGGTGAATACGTGGTAGCATCTTAGATGCGCTCCTTTTCCGGCGCCGGTTTTCCAATCAAACACCACTGTCCCAGATTCAGAGGAGCGCCTTTTTACCCCTGCAAACCTCCCCGACACTGATACCTTCGGTGGACTCGGGCTTAGCGCCAAAAGTGGCGTTTGAACCAGAGTTTAGGTTAAGGTGCCCAACTTCTGGTTCAACCCCAGTCTGGAACGTCAGGTCTGAGTATGAAAATCGGGATAGCCCAGTTGAAGCGCCTTTCGGTTCCCGGCTTGATGCGGCTGGCGGTGGCAGCGGGGCTGCTGCTGGCAACCCTCGCCACGGCCTGCCGGGGCGGGCCGGTCGCTCCTGAGTTGGATGACGCCAGCGGAGGCGTGAACGCGCCGCCCACTGTGAGCGCACGAGAAACAGGGCCCAAGGACCCGGGGTTTTCCGATGAGCATGTGCTTTTCGGACAATCGGCGGCGTTCACCGGGCCGGCCCAGGAATTGGGCAAGGAGATGCGCCGGGGAATTGAGGCGGCATTTCACGAAGCCGGCCGAGCAGGAGGCGTCCACGGCCGGCTACTGAAGCTCGAGTCGTTGAACGATGCCTACGAACCGGCATTTGCCGCTTCCAACACCCAGCGGCTGATTGAGAACGAGGGGGTGTTCGCGCTCATTGGAACGGTGGGAACGCCCACCGCCAGGGCTTCGTCCCCGCTGGCCCACGCCGCAGGGACGCCTTTCATCGCTCCCTTCACCGGCGCCGAGTTCCTGCGCACTCCCGAACTGGGTAACGTCCTCAACCTGCGCGCCTCGTACTACCAGGAAACCGAGGAGATGGTTGCCCGCCTCACCGGGGACCTGAACATCACCCGCGTGGCCGTGCTCTATCAGAACGATTCATACGGACGGAACGGGCTTGAGGGGGCTCGGCTGGCCCTGGAGCGGCGGGAACTGGAGCCGGCGGCTTCCGGGCATTACGAGCGCAATACCAGCGCCGTCAAATCGGCGGTGTCACAAATCATCGCCGCGGAACCGGAAGCCGTAATCATGATTGGGTCCTTCGCCCCGGTGGCTCGGGCTGTGGAGTTGGTGCGTCGTGAAGCGGACCCGGTCCTCATGGCCGTGTCTTTCGTGGGCAGCAACGCTCTGGCGGCTGAGCTGGGCGACGCCGGAGCGGGAGTGTACGTGACGCAAGTGGTCCCCCTGCCCGGGGACACGAGCAATCCCGTGGTCGCCAGGTATCACGCCGCGCTGTCGGCGTACGATCCCACTGCGGAACCCGGGTTCGTATCCTTGGAAGGATACCTGGCGGGACGCCTGGCCATTGCCGGTCTCCATGCCTGTGGCTCTGACCTCAGCCGCGAGTGCTTCCTCAACGCCTTGTACGATTCCGCGAGCATAGACATCGACGGCATACGGCTGAGGTACGGTCCCGGCGACAACCAGGGGTCCGATGCGGTGTTCCTGACCATGATCGGCGCCGACGGAGAGTACCGTCAGGTCGATGAACTTGGGGGCACGCCCTGAGGCGCGAGTCCCGCGTTACGCCATTCCCGAGCAACGGAGAATCCTCAATATGCCCGTAGAAGTGCTCTCGTCTGACGGTCTGGGGGAACTGTTCAGATTTTCCGGGAGCGCCTTGGCGCTGCGTCAATCGCTGGTGGCCCTGGCAGCGCTGATCATCGTCTGCAAGGTGGCCGAAGGGGTCTTTCGCCGGTTGCGGTTGAACGCCATCGTCGCCTACGCGATGACCGGAATCCTGCTGGGTCCGGTAATGGAGTTGACCGGAGTGTGGTGGATCGAGTCAACGCTCTACCTGGAGTTGATACTGACGCTGGGCGTGTTCATATTCTTTTTCCTGATTGGCTTTGACGAGGTCGATATATCCAGCTTCATGGCCTCGCTGAGGGGACACTACTTCTTCGCGGCTGTACTTTGCGTGGCTATCTCGTTGGGGATCTCGCTGCTGGTGACCACCGACGTCGTTTTCGATTTCGGTCTGTCCCTGGTCTTGACGGAGTCCCTGGCGTTGGCGGGCGTCCTGTCCATGACCAGCCTGGGCATCGTGGCCAAAGTGCTGTCCGACGACGGGCATCTGACACAGCCAATCGGGTTGCAGATTTTCACGGTCGTGATCATCGTCGAGTTGATTGCCCTGCTGATAATCGGGTTCAATATCGGCGAACAGGCTCAGAATATAACCCCGCTCGGAATACTGCTTCTGCTGGGAAAAGTAGCGGGATTTGCGGTGGTGTGCTGGGTTCTTTCATCGCGGGTTCTGCCTCCTCTGTTTGCCCTGTTGCAGCGTGTGCTCCGTGTCCCGCAATTATCGTTTGGTCTGCTCCTTGGCGGCCTGTTCCTGACAGTGTATGGCGCGGAGGCCATCGGGCTGCATGGTTCACTGGGAGCGCTGCTCTTTGGGGCGTCGCTTTCCGGCCTGTCCCACCAGGTGCGGCGGGAGATCATTCCTGGGGTCCGCAGCATAGCGGAGGGACTGTTTACGCCGCTGTTCTTCGCCTCCGCGGGTTTGAGCTTCAGTTTTGCCTTCGTCACCCTGCCGCCGTGGACGATGGTGGGATTGGCGCTGATCCCGCTGTTCGGGAACTTTACGGGAGCCTTCATCGGCGCCTACGCGTCGCGCCTGACCGTTCCCTACGCCGTGGCGACCGGTTTGATGGGCAAGGGAGTGGCCGAGATTGCCCTGCTGCTGGTCCTATGGGATTCGGGAATCATCGACGAGGTGGTGTTCTCCTTCCTGGTCCTGGTCATGTTCTGCTACATCCTGTTCATGCCGCCGGTCATCAGCTTCGCGGTCAATCGAGCCAGCCGCAGGCCCGGCCTGCCCGAGCAGCTGGATGACATTCCGCTGGGGGCCGCTCTCACCAGGCGCTTCGACCTGGAGGACATCGAGGTTGCCGATATTCTGGACCGCACACGCCAGCATCCGGGGTCTTCGATTAGCGTGCGCGAGTTCATTGAACGATGGACCGTGCCGCACCAGCACGACTATGTCGTAGCGGATGAGGGAGTGTTGGTGGGCATAGTGTCCCTGGGAATGCTGCGCTACCGGCACAAGAACACATATGCCCGAATCCCGCTCGGCGACGTGCTGCGCAGCCAACCAATCCCATTGGCTTGGCCCGATGAGAACGTCGAAGACGTGCTGCATCGGATGACCGAAAATTCCCTTTCAGCAATTCCTGTTTTGGAAAGAGATTCAGAGAAGTTTCTGGGCGCGATCACCGCCAACGACATCATTGCACTGATGACTACGGAGGCTACTGGAGAGTATTAGCCCCAATCCACCGGAATCGTCGGTCAATGTGTCGGCTGGCCCGATTTATGCCGTTCCGCTCTCCGCCGCGATTATGGCGGATTCGCCCACCGGGATTTCCCGGTCAGAAGTTTCGCAATTTTCTCGGACGATGGCGAATTCAGGGGGAATCCCCAGGTGGTGAGCCTGTCAAACCATCACCGTATTCTCCCAAAGCGTCCTTCGGCAAGCTCGGAAGCAACGGCACGGACAGCGGCGTAGTCTTCTGGGCGGCGTGGGGAGTGGGAGGAATCGGGGGAAATCGACGGTTTGTCCTGCCAATCACCGGCACCGTTGCCGACGGCGGCAACCGGGTGAACAACGGGTAATACGTCGGAGATAAAGGCCACAACGACATCGCGGAGGTGATTCACAGCAACAAGGGCCGGACGCGCCTGACCACGCTCGTTCAGCCGCCCGGCCGAAAGGTCAGGCGGCGCAGGGGCTATCCGGCAACGGCCGCGCGGTTACCTGGCATCCCATCCAGTCCAATTGATCAGGGACATGCGTCATTTCCCTGCCTGAGGAACAGGCCCAGCAGCGTTTCGGCGACCAGGTACCGGTCTCAACACCGCCAATGGAACCGTGCTGGGGCGCGGCGGTGGTGGGACGTCGAGCCAGCGAAGCCTAGCAGGGCTGGTCAATCGCAACAGCGCGCAGCTTGAAGATGGGCGGCGTGGCGCAGGTGATGCAGGCATGCCCATCACTGGCTGCGGGCAATCAGCAAATCGGTTGGGACGCATACCTCGGGAGCCTGACGCGGGGCCTTGCCGAGCGCGTGCTGCGTTGGTTGAGCCATTAGCCGTCGCCAAGGCCGGGCCATATTGGCTGAGCGCTGCCTTACTTGCCGCCCAATTTCGCCCGTACTTCGTCAACTTCGGCGGCGCCGAGAATGCGGAAGACATTGATGCTCCGGTCTTCGGCGGCCACGCCCCTGAGGGCGGGGCGGCCGTTCTTCATCGTGACCAACTCCATGGAGTCCTCGGCGATGTCGACCTTCCGCTTGAGCTTGACCGAGTAGGCTTGCAGGGGCCATTCCATAATTTTCACTCCTTTGGTGAGATGGGTTTCGCGCCGGCCGGAGCAGGGGTTTTGCCAGCGGCATCGCGGTCTGCTCTGCCGCCGGAGCAGGTTGCACTGGGATCGGCAAACCTTTGTACGCCAATCTTTGCCGATTCGTCAACGTGGCTGCTCTCGGCCACGCTCTGGCGGGGTTTCCCACGGTTACAAAGATGCAGTTTCTGGCCGGTGAGGGGAAGTGACAGTACGTTGCCTATCGGAAATAAGGAGTCGGATGCGGGCGAACGGATGGGGTTCTTGAGCAAGGCCAGGGCCTGGCACCCGTCACATGGGCTTCCCCAGTGATCATCGCCAGTTCCGCCGTGTCTGCGAAGGGCATCCGGCCCAGCTGGTGCAGCAGTTCCTGCTCGGAGACGTTCATGCAACGAGCGTAGCATACGGAACGCCCGCCCGTCGTCAGGCAAGTGTCAACGCCGGCGCAGCGGAAGGAAATGCCACTTCTTCATGAACGAAAATCGCCCGGCCGTGTACAATGTGAGTTGGGAAGAATGCCTACACCGGGGTCATTACGATGAACGCGCCAACCCGTCCCACAGAAGAGATCGCCCGCCTGGGAAAGGAAATCTACCAACGCGACATCCGGCCAAAGGTCGAGGATTGCCACGTTGGCGAGTACGTCGCCATTGACGTTGAGACTGGAAACTGGGCCATCGCCAGCAACGACAGGGAAGCGTTGGAGCGGCTGCGGTCACAACGCCCCGGCGCAGTCGACGTGTTGATGGAACGGGTCGGATACCGCGCTTTGCACAGCTTCGGGGCCGGTTCCCTGCGGAGGGCCGGGTGATTGAAGGCGTGGTGAACGCCGCGTATGAAGCGGTGGTATCCCGCTCCCTGCAGGGCGCTGAAGGACGGACCCAGGACATCGAGGCGGTGGTGGACACCGGCTTCACGGGATTCCTGACCCTGCCGCCTGCGTCGGTAGCCGAGTTGGGGCTGCCTTTCGCTTACGTCGGCCGGGCGTGCCTGGCTAACGACGAAGAGGTGGAGTTCGAAGTATACGACCTTACGGTCTTGTGGGATGGCCAGTCGAGACGGGTCAGGGCCGCCGCCACGGGCAGCACCCCACTGGTGGAGATGCTCCTCTTGGACGGGCACGACCTGAGCATCCAGGTCCGAGACGGCGGGCAAGTCGTTATCCAGGCGGGGGAGTAGTCGAGGGTTCCACTGCTGGAATACGGCGACCCAGGCACCGGGCGAGCCAACCTCTACACTCAGGTTTACGCCAAAGAGGTTCACTTGCGATTACTGACCTTGTTCGGCCTGTTGATGCTGATTGCATTGGGATGCGACGCACCCGATGCGGCGCAACCCGCCGCACAGGTGGCGGCCCCGACACTCGCGCCAGCCGCCACCCCTGAACCCGTGCCGACATCGACATCACCGCCCAGTCCGATTCCAGCGATTACCGTTGGGCCCACGCTTACATCCGCGCCAAGTCCAACAACTAAGCCAAGTCCAACGCCGACTCCAACGGTTACCCCAACACCAACTCTGACTCCGACTCCCACAGTTACACCTACTCCTACGCCTACCCCAACACCCAGGCCTACGCCCAGGGCACTCAATTTTGAACCGTCTGCCCTTCTAGAGGAGTACGAAACCAACAAGGTGTTTGCAAATACCCAATACCGCTTCCTCCAGAACGGCGGACACCCTATAACCGTCTCTGGATTTGTAGAGGACATTGAAGAACTTTACGTCAGCATAGGGCCAAGTTCCGACAGAAACTATGACGTAGTCGAATGCTACTACTCGGATATCCGAGAGGCCCTTCATTTGAAGAAGGGGCAGCCAGTTACTGTGACGGGTCGCGTCAGGGGTGAAAGCTACGGCAATATCGAGATGTACCTGTGCGATATTCGGGAGGTGCATCTGGAGGATGCCAACCCATCCTTCCAACCCCACCAGGTACGTTTCAACCTGGTGCAAGTGTTTTGCATTCGGGAAGATTCAACCCTGTACCAGTTTTTGGGCGCCGACAGGTACCAAGGCACAGGGGTCGTTACTGATGGAAGAAACGGAACAGTCTTAACCGCCCATCACATCGTGGAGGAAAACAACGAATGCAGCAGGATAGAAGTCCAGCTTCCGGGAAGTAAAATCCAGGCTGCCGCCACTGTGGACAAACACTGCGCCTCAATAGATATAGCTCACCTGCGTGTGTCCCAAGAGGGATTGAGGCACCTGCCCGACCAAGGGCTATATCGTGCCTCCGCCCCCGCCCAAGTGGATCAGCTGGTGTATTTCTGGGGCCTTGGAAAGGGAAGTTCTCGCATGGAAGCAGGTATAGTGGAAAGCATCTGGTCGAATACAGTTACCGTGGCAGCCCATGCCGTAGAAGGGGATTCCGGTTCTCCGGTGTTTAATGAGTCTGGACATTTGCTCGGTATCTTGACCAGAAGTAATCGCTCTGACCGAGTGAGGTGGACCCGGAATTTCGGACAGGTGGCTAAGTGAGAGTCCCGCTCCTAAACTGAGGGCAGCGGTTGCTGTCGGAAGGAGCAGGAAATGTCACAAGGACGCAGGAAACACAGCCCAGCTTTCAAGGCCAAGGTGGCGTTGGAGGCGCTGAAGGGCCAGGAGACGGTGGCCCAGCTGGCCGCCAGGTATGAGGTCCACCCCGGACAGATTCAGGCCTGGAAGAAGGCTCTTGCGGAGGGCGCCTCCGGGGTCTTCAGCAACGGCAATGACCAGCAGTCGAAGAAGGACGCCACCCTGGTCGCGCGCCTGTACCAGGAGATCGGCCGGCTGAAGGTGGAGCGGGATTTCTTGGCGGAGAGGTCCGGTCCATGAGTCCGGCCCGGCGGCGGCAGATGGTGGACCGGGAGCATCCCTCCCTGTCCCTGGTGCGCCAGTGCGCTTTGTTAGGCGTCAGCCGTTCCAGCATCTACTACCGTCCCCGGGCTGCATCGCCAGAGGACCTGTCCCTGATGGGAGAGATCGACCGGCAGTACCTGGAGACGCCCTTCTTTGGGTCCAGGCGGATGAAGGCCTGGCTGGAGCGGCAGGGGATGCCGGTGAGCCGGAAGCGGGTGCAGCGGCTGATGCGGGCCATGGGGCTGCGGGCCATCTACCGCCGTCCCAGCACCAGCCGGCCAGCGCCGGAGCAACGAGTCTATCCCTACCTGCTGAGAAATGTCAGGGTCACCCGGCCCAACCAGGTGTGGGCCGCGGACATCACCTACCTGCCCATGGCCCGGGGCTTCCTGTACCTGGTGGCGGTGATGGACTGGCACAGCCGGTACGTCGTGTCCTGGCGGCTGTCCAACACCCTGGAGGCCGGCTTCTGCGCCGCGGCGCTGGAGGAGGCTCTGACCAAGGGCCAGCCCGAGGTGTTCAATACCGACCAGGGGAGCCAGTTCACCAGCCTGGAGTTCACCCAAGTGCTGCAGGACCGGGGCGTGAGGATCAGCATGGACGGCAAGGGGCGGTACCAAGACAACATCTTCGTGGAGCGGCTGTGGCGGACGGTGAAGTACGAAGAGGTGTACCTGAAAGCCTACGCCAGCGTCCTGGAGGCCCAGCGGGGGCTGGAAGACTATTTCAGGTTCTACAATGGGCTCAGGCCCCATCAGGCCCTGGGCTACCGGACTCCCGCCGAGGTGTTCCATGGGGAGCAGGAAGCCGTAGAAGGGGACTCTAGTGCAAGGAGGTATTCACCGGAAAAGGGGATCCAAGCATTGGCAGGAGCGTTGGGATTCTCACTTAATTCAGCCCTGATCCTGTCCAAATAATGGGCTCCACCTCAGAGCCACATTTAACGATGGAGAATGCTGATAGGAGGAACCTATTTTGGCTGAGGTGGACCGTCTCGGGGTAGAGCGCGGACTCCATCACGCTTTTCCGTGAGGGGTTTCGTTCCGGGAAACCGTAGGATCCGGTCAAGAATGTTCGCCTATCCAGAACTTCCTGAGTGTGGAAGTGACGATTCTCCTGGCAAACGGGTACGCCTCACTCGGCGGCTTCCTGGATAGAAAGCGCCAGCCCATTCAGTTCCCCCGCACGAGTGGCCAGGTTATCTCCCAGGTTAACTTGTCCGGATAATCTGGTTTCGCCGACCCTTACCGCCAAGACTATGGGAATGCCAAAGGGACCCAGACCGGCAGCGCTCAGAGCGGCGCCCAAGGCGTTGTAAATGCCGGCTCGGGCTAACTTCCGTCCGCCGACTTTCGTCGCCTGCAGTAGGGTTGCCTGCCCCATCAGATACTTCCGTCCCTCGGTCACACCGATCAACAGCGCCGAAGTGACGGGTACGATGTCCACGGCCATTTCGGCGGCCGTTTCCAGCGCGTTGGTGATGGCGCCCTCCGAAAGCTCAGCCAGCTGTTCCTGTGTGGCCTGTTCCAGCACGTCGTGGGATATGTCAGTGCCAATGACGGCGTCAGAGTAGCTGTCGATGTCCTCGGGTACTGCCACCCTGATGTCTGGGTAGCGAACCAGAGCATCCTTCACGTAGGACAGGGAGTCGGTGGCCTTGAGTTGGATTTGCTCTATTGATTCACCCTGTTGGTCCACAATTTCCAGGTCCCAACCGGCCTGGGTGGGCGCCTCGGCCAGACGCGCCACCTGGCCAGGCTCCAGGGCTAATCCACCCAGAGATTCGCCGGAGTTCAGACGGTCCCGCACCAGCACCTCGAAGTATTTGCCCTTTACCCCGTTGACGAAACCCTGCAATTCCTCGCCGCTTCGCCCTGCCAGCGACTCAACGTCCACGTTGGGGTACTGCCCCTGGAAGGCCTCCAACAGTTGCGGGTCTGGGTCTGGATTCAGACCCAGGGAAACCATCTGGTCAGTCGACAGGTCGGCGGCCGACGCTGTCAACTCCAACACCTCCCGTTCGTTGCGGCGTCGGTAAAACGCTGCCAACTTCAGAACATCGTCCCGAACGGCGGGTGGGTACTGCTCGCCAATGGCGAAAAGTTCGTGAGTTGCCATAGGACCATCACCCTGACGCCCGGCCGAAACCGCTGTTTGCCTTTTCCTCCAGCGTTGCCAATCTTTCGGAGAGTTCCGCCTGTAATGTGGTGGCAGCTTCAAGTTCCCGCGCCAGGGCTGTTACCTGCTCTTTCAATGCCAGATTGTCCCGGTGGAGGCCGACTAATACACGTGCTACCGCTTCAGTGAAATCATCCAGATTGCGAATGTCGGCTCCGGAAAAAACTTCTCCGGCGCGGCGGGCTCCTTGGACGGTTTCCTTTCCCGCGTCAGTAACCGCTTCACCTGCGGCGACTGTGCGCTCTTTTACAACTTCCCCGGCCTTTGAAATTGATGAAGCGGCCTCTTGAGAATATTGCCGCCCCGCCCCGGAGGCTTTGGCAACCACCTCATTGGATTGTTCAGTCAGCTTTTGGATCGTTCCTGCTGCACGGGAAAGTCGGTTCGTCAAGTCAGAGCGTAGGTCGCCGGGACGTTCAGCTTCGGACTCATCCGCCTGGGGATCTGATTGCGAGAGGCTATCCCTGGATTCCTCCATATCAACCATGCGGTCGCTCCTCCGGTTCCAGTTACGGTTTAGGTGAGTCCCTTTCGGGGCAGGTTGTTAAGGTAATGGTCGCCCTAAGGTGGAACCCATTATTTGGACAGAATCAAGGCCGAGTCAAGTGACAGTCCCAACGCTCCTGCCAATGCTTGGATCCCCTTTTCCGGTGAATACCTCCTTCGATTAGACTCCTCTTCCACGGCTTTCTGCTCCCCATAGAACACCTCGGCCGGAGTCCGGTAGCCCAGGGCCTGATGGGGCCTGAGCCCATTGTAGAACCGGAAATAGTCTTCCAGCCCCCGCTGGGCCTCCAGGACGCTGGCGTAGGCTTTCAGGTACACCTCCTCGTACTTCACCGTCCGCCACAGCCGCTCCACGAAGATGTTGTCCTGGTACCGCCCCTTGCGGTCCATGCTGATCCTCACGCCCCGGTCCTGCAGCACCTGGGTGAACTCCAGGCTGGTGAACTGGCTGCCCTGGTCAGTATTGAACACCTCGGGCCGGCCCTGGCCCAGAGCCTCCTCCAGTGCCTCGGCGCAGAAGCCGGCTTCCAGAGTGTTGGACAGCCGTCAGGCCAGCACGTAGCGGCTGTGCCAGTCCATCACCGCCACCAGGTAGAGGAACCCACGGGCCATGGGGAGGTAGGTGATGTCCGCGGCCCACACCCCCGCCTACGCGGGGGCAGGCTCTGGTTGGGCCGGGTGATTCTCACACTTCTCAGCAGGTAGGGATAGACCGGGTGCTCCGGCGACCGGCGGCTGGTGCTGGGACGGCGGTAGATGGCCCTCAGCCCCATGGCGCGCATCAGCCGCTGCACCCGCTTCCGGCTCACCGGCATCCCCTGCCGCTCCAGCCAGGCCTTCATCCGCCTGGACCCGTAGAAGGGCGTCTCCAGGTACTGCCGGTCGATCTCCCCCATCAGGGACAGGTCCTCTGGCGATGCCGCCCGGGGACGGTAGTAGAGGCTGGAACGGCTGACCCCCAGCAGCGCGCACTGCCGCACCAGAGACAGGGAGGGGTGCTCCCGGTCCACCATCGTTCTAAGGGTCGCGCCCTCCGTCGCCAGGATAGGTTACTTGTCCAAGGCTCCTTGGGCGCTCCATAGCCGCCTGGACGGACTCATGGACCGGACCTCTCCGCCAAGAAATCCCGCTCCACCTTCAGCCGGCCGATCTCCTGGTACGGGCGCGCGACCAGGGTGGCGTCCTTCTTCGACTGCTGGTCATTGCCGTTGCTGAAGACCCCGGAGGCGCCCTCCGCAAGAGCCTTCTTCCAGGCCTGGTTCTGCCCGGGATGGACTTCATGCCTGGCGGCCGGCTGGGCCACCGTCTCCTGTCCCTTTAGCGCCTCCAACGCCACCTTGGCCTTGAAAGCTAGGCTGTGTTTCCTGCGTCCTTGCGACATTTCCTGCTCCTTCACGACAGCAACCGCTGCCCTCAGTTTAGGAGCGGGACTCTCACTTCGCCACCTGTACGAATTTCCGGGTCCACCTCAGACATCACCCACCTCCCCATGAAGCGTGGGTTCCTCTACCTGGTGGCGGTGATGGACTGGCCCAGCCGGCATCTGGCGACCTGGCGGTCGTCCGACCCCCCTGATCAGGATTGTAGCAGGCTCTGGAAACTGACTTCCGTGTCGAGGCATGGCGGGAGGTGTCAGGTGTTTGAAAACGGGACCAGATGAAGTTGACTGTCAGATGAGTTCCCGCCAAAATTCCTCTACAGTTCGATTGGTGCAACCACAAACCTAGCGGTTAATCAACCTTTTGATGCAAGCCACCGAAACGGCATTGTCCATTGCCAAGAGACCCGAGGACTGAACGCGAGGTTGATCCTATGGTCGACTATGATCTGTCTAGACTTAACAGCCGCTCGTTTGAACACCTGGTTCAATCCTTGGCTGCCAAATTGATAGGCCCTGGAATTGTCGTGTTTGGAGATGGGCCTGATGGGGGCAGGGAAGCGACCTTTGATGGCAAGGTTCCATACTCCACCGATGGGAAGCCGTGGGATGGTTACGGCGTGTTCCAAGCGAAGTTCTTGACCCGTTCTCGTGGGAGCAAGGAAGATGGAGACTGGGCCATCGATCAACTGAACAGAGAATTAGCAAAGTACTCTGAGCCCAAGTCAGAACTGAGAATCCCCGACTATTTCGTTTTTGCCACCAACGTTGTCCTAACGGCGGTCAAAGATGCGGGGTCCAAAGACAAGGTGCTCGCCCGACTGAAGGATTTCAGCCAAAAGCATTCGCTGCAAGGGTACGACCTGTGGGACTACGACAAGATTAGGGTACTCCTAGACAACAATGAGGATGTCAGGCGGGGGTACGCCGCCTTCATCACAGCTGGCGATGTCCTATCCCAAATAATCGACAGGTTGAACCTGCCGACTCCGGACTTCGGGGAGACACTCTGCAATTTCCTGCAAAAGGAGTTGCTTAGCGACGAATTTGTCCGTTTGGGACAGGCGGGTTACAGCTCTGATGACCGCATACCACTAGCCCGGGTTTTCGTAGACCTCCACACACGGAGGGAAGTTTCAGGCGGTGGTGCACAAGATGGGGACCTCGGCGATGAATATGGTTATGGGGATGATGGGTTTGAACCTGAACACGCGGGTTTCATCAAGCAAATTCTCTCGGTTTCGGCTGAACGTCTCGACCCTCGATCATTGGCTGACCAACCTTTGGGCCAATACCCCGAAACTGGAGAGAACCAGTTATCGAAAGGGAGGTTCGTGTTAATCGGAGGGCCAGGGCAGGGGAAGACAACCGTCGGACAGTTCGTTTGCCAAATTTTTAGGGCCTCTATCATATCGCAAAGACCGCCTGAAACGTTGTCTGCCGAGACAAAGGCCGCGCTGAAACTCATCCAATCCCATTGCGAAGATGAAGGCATAGACAGCTCTCTAGTCCCTCGCTTTCCGTTCAGAATCGTACTCAACGAGTTCGCGTCCGCTCTATCTGGGACTTCTCCACGACCCGTTAACTCCGTTTATTCGTACCTGGCCCAACAGATCCATGCACGGACCGAGCGGGAAGTCTCGGCAGAAGACATCAAGCAATGGTTAGCTCACTATCCGAGCCTGGTTATCTTCGACGGCCTAGACGAAGTACCATCGTCCAGCAATCGTGATCAAGTTTTGGAATCAATTCGGGAGTTTTGGGTAGACGCAGACATCCTCAACGCAGACGTGTTAGCTATTGCTACGAGCCGGCCACAAGGTTACAACGAAGACTTTTCTCCCGCGTTCTACGAACATCAAGCACTGGTCTATCTGGATGAAGAACTAGGTCACCATTTCGCGGAACGCCTTGTCGATGCGAGGTACGGTACTGACGCCGACCGTAAGAGGGTAGTGCTTGGTCGACTCGAAAGGGCGTTCGACAGCGAGTCGACATCTCATCTCATGGGAACTCCTCTGCAAGTCACAATAATGGCTGCTTTAGTTGACCGGATGGGGCAACCGCCGGAAGCACGGTGGAATTTATTCAAAGCATATTACGACGTCATCTACCAACGGGAGGTTGAAAGGAATATACCGGCTTCCCAGTTGTTGCGTTCATATAAGCCGGACATTGACGCCATTCACAATCAGGTGGCCTTGTTACTGCAGATCGACTCTGAACGAACTGGACTTACGGATGCCAAGCTCTCGTCGCAACGGTTTATCGGGCTAGTAGATGAAAGGTTGAAGGGAGAAGGCCACAACGGTGAACTTCTGGAGAACCTAAAGCGAGAAATATGAGGTGGAGCCCATTATTTGGACAGGATCAGGGCTGAATTAAGTGAGAATCCCAACGCTCCTGCCAATGCTTGGATCCCCTTTTCCGGTGAATACCTCCTTGCACTAGAGTCCCCTTCTACGGCTTCCTGCTCCCCATGGAACACCTCGGCGGGAGTCCGGTAGCCCAGGGCCTGATGGGGCCTGAGCCCATTGTAGAACCTGAAATAGTCTTCCAGCCCCCGCTGGGCCTCCAGGACGCTGGCGTAGGCTTTCAGGTACACCTCTTCGTACTTCACCGTCCGCCACAGCCGCTCCACGAAGATGTTGTCTTGGTACCGCCCCTTGCCGTCCATGCTGATCCTCACGCCCCGGTCCTGCAGCACTTGGGTGAACTCCAGGCTGGTGAACTGGCTCCCCTGGTCGGTATTGAACACCTCGGGCTGGCCCTTGGTCAGAGCCTCCTCCAGCGCCGCGGCGCAGAAGCCGGCCTCCAGGGTGTTGGACAGCCGCCAGGACACGACGTACCGGCTGTGCCAGTCCATCACCGCCACCAGGTACAGGAAGCCCCGGGCCATGGGCAGGTAGGTGATGTCCGCGGCCCACACCTGGTTGGGCCGGGTGACCCTGACATTTCTCAGCAGGTAGGGATAGACTCGTTGCTCCGGCGCTGGCCGGCTGGTGCTGGGACGGCGGTAGATGGCCCGCAGCCCCATGGCCCGCATCAGCCGCTGCACCCGCTTCCGGCTCACCGGCATCCCCTGCCGCTCCAGCCAGGCCTTCATCCGCCTGGACCCAAAGAAGGGCGTCTCCAGGTACTGCCGGTCGATCTCTCCCATCAGGGACAGGTCCTCTGGCGATGCAGCCCGGGGACGGTAGTAGATGCTGGAACGGCTGACGCCTAACAAAGCGCACTGGCGCACCAGGGACAGGGAGGGATGCTCCCGGTCCACCATCTGCCGCCGCCGGGCCGGACTCATGGACCGGACCTCTCCGCCAAGAAATCCCGCTCCACCTTCAGCCGGCCGATCTCCTGGTACAGGCGCGCGACCAGGGTGGCGTCCTTCTTCGACTGCTGGTCATTGCCGTTGCTGAAGACCCCGGAGGCGCCCTCCGCAAGAGCCTTCTTCCAGGCCTGAATCTGTCCGGGGTGGACCTCATACCTGGCGGCCAGCTGGGCCACCGTCTCCTGGCCCTTCAGCGCCTCCAACGCCACCTTGGCCTTGAAAGCTGGGCTGTGTTTCCTGCGTCCTTGTGACATTTCCTGCTCCTTCCGACAGCAACCGCTGCCCTCAGTTTAGGAGCGGGACTCTCACTTAGCCACCTGTCCGAAATTCCGGGTCCACCTCAATAGTCACAGCTGCCGTGGAACGTCTGGTTTTCTTAGTAGGCTTGGAATCAGACCAGGTGGGGTTTGAAATTCGTTCCTTGCAAGAATTCATGGCAGCCGAGAGCCTCATGGAGGGAGGGGATGAAGATGTCAGGGTTCGTTTAAGAGAAATCGCACCAATCGCCAATTGGAGGAATGTATTTCTGTTCGCATCGGGCAAATGTTTTGCTGACCGTCAGCATTTGCGGGATACGGTCTTGGCCATTTGCACCCTAATGAACGAGAGGCACGAAGATCAAATTGCTGGTATCCATTTGAGCGGCTCAGGTCTCGCTATCGAATTGCTTGAGGATGGGTTGTCCAGACACCAGCCGAAATACGAAGAGAGTTTCGCACGCCTCGCCATAAGGGCTCTCGATAGTCCCAATACCCAATTCCGTAGACAGTTAACATCAATTTATGAGCCTCAATTGGAGCAAATATATTTGGAGGAAGTAACTCGGAGACTATACGACCCTCGAGATTTCATTCGGGTTAACGCTTGGAGTTGTTTGCTGGACCTCGTTGGTTGCGGGGTCCTATGGGCACAGGAAATAGCAGACGGACATTGGCCTTCAGACCCCGGGGATGAAGTGGCTCTTCTTAGCCAGATCCCGCGTGTCAGGAGCAACCGATGGACTGCAAACAAGGTTTTCGAAGCCATGCGGCGTTCGCCAGTAACCAAGGCTCCAGAACTTGGTCGCTTAGTCCCCTTCAAGTTTCTGCAAGACTCACATCCATTCCAACAGGCGCACGCCTACATACTCCGAGTGTCCAGAGGCATCGGAGGGCCCGGAATCAAATTCATGGGAGGGCGATTAACGTACTTTCCGGCCTTTATGGTGAGAGAGAGGGACAAGAATCTAATTGAATCTCTGGCTCGTCTAGAAGATTGGCATCCAAGTTGGGGCATCTATAAGTCCGCAGCCAGGTTCATTGACGAACCGACCAAAGAATGCCTCGCACGGGAACTTCGGGCATTGGCTCCCCTGTTGGGGAGTGAGTTACAAGCCGATGAATGGACATTGTCAGCGCGAATCCCCTGGCCCTTGGCGGCTTGCCTCGAAATATGTTCGAACCAGGCTGAGATGTTGAACCTAGCGAGTAAAGCCGATTCTGGAGCGCTAGGAGGTAAGGAGGATTGGGAGGCAGCAGAACGTCGTTGGGCAGAAAAAGGAATTACCTCTAATGACGTTGTTTCGATGTCTGATGAGAGACTGCCATTCGACGCCAACATTGGAACGTCCGGGTTCCCTATCGGACTTCCCATCGGACTTCCCACTGGGTATCCCAGATTCTACCTTCCGGATGATTCAGGATTCCGAGAATTGGTAACTCTCCACAGCCAGATGCCAAAGAGTTTGGCTCGTTCATTTATTGCGCGGGCAATTGATCGCTATTTGTATCCAATCTTGCGCAGGGGTTCCACATATGCCCCAAGTGTTACTGGCGCGATGACACTAAAGAGCCTCCTAGATGTGTACGATGACATTCCTTCCGGCGGTCTTGTTTCGTCCGGAATCGTGGCTATCCTCGCAGAGTATTCTGCCGAGGAGATATCAAGATTCTTCTCAGGCATCAACCGCCGAGGGATCGAGTTTCAGACTATTCTAGTTCAGATGATGCCACAACAAAAGGGATCCGGCGTTTAGTTGAGGCGTTCAATACCTTACCTGACAAAACCGCCTTGCTTCCCATTGTTGGAGCAATTGCAGAGTCGGGATATTTGGCGGGGGAGCATCTGAATTTCCCGGACAAAGACCAACTCGACAGCGCTCGTCTCAGGGCCGACGCTTTGTTGGTGAAGTTGCGGCAGGAATCCTGGGGAAACCAAACAGCAGAGGAGGTAATCGGCGAGATGCAAGAGATGGCCCAGCAATCTCCCGAGATTTTCGCGAGAGTCATGGTGACCATCAGAAGAAACCAACTCTCCGGGCCTATGATCGATTATTTTCTTGTTGAACTTGAAAGGTTTCTGCCCAAGCAGGATTACATCGCGGTACGGGAATATGGAGGGCTTTTGAATAATTCGTTGAGAATGAGGAAGAGCGGGTTAAACAATCCTTCTCAGGTCCGTGCGTTCAATTTGCCAAGTGGCGTAGTATCAGCGTTGGTCGTGTAACGCTTGGATTGTCCCGTTGTTCAACCTGAGGTGGAACCCATTAATTGGCTCTCCCGCAATTTTGGTGAAGGCCACCGAAATTAGGCGCGGGTGGCAAGAGCATTAAAGGCTGACGGGCATGTGACCAATCGGTTCCGTCCCTATTTTCGCTTAAATGGCGAGCTTTTTCGGAATCATCACCAAAAGTGCGGGAGAGCCCATTATTTGGACAGGATCAGGGCTGAATTAAGTGAGAATCCCGGCTCTCCTGCCAGTGACCATATCAAGCGATGATCCGCTACAAGCAACAGCCCTCGCCGGGAAGACGAGGGCTGTTCTGGAACCACGTCCGCAACCGGAACGAGCGTGAGTCAGCTTACAGTACCAGAGTGAATGTAATCGCGAATGTGCTAAATTTTGCCCGGTTTGTTTGGTGGCAGAAAAGCTTATTCTCATTGGCATCCAGTACGGTGAGGGTTCCGGAAGGAAGTTTCCGTCATCACTCACTATTTTCGCAATTTGTTCAGCGCGATCCCATCCCCGAAATGCCGTGGGCCACTGTGGCCGGGCCGTCTTCGGCTAGTCTCAATTCCGCCCCGCAATTTTCGCCATGCTTTCGATAGCCGCTGTTGTAGCAACGCATAACCGCCCCGAACTGCTTGCCGGCCGGGCCCTGTCGTCCATCGCCCGGCAGACTCGTCCTCCCGACTATCTGATTGTAGTGGACGACTCCGATGGAGACATCAGGCCCACCAACGCCCGCATAGTTGCGGATTTCAAGGCTGGAAGCGTGGAGACTCGCTACATGGAGAACTGCCGGACGCGCGGCGCCTCCGGCGCGTGGAATACCGCATTAGCCCATTTGCAGGCCACCGACCCGGCAACCTTCGTCGCCATACTGGACGATGACGACGCCTGGGAACCGTCGTATCTGGAGCAATGCGAAAGGGCCGTGTCGGACCAGGACTTGGACATGGTGGCCGCTGGCTTGATCTACCACGAATCGGGCGCCTCCGGCGGGCGGCCGCTGGACCCTCCCCCAGGGTTGGATGCCGACCAACTGCTGGTGCGAAACACACATATCCAGGGCTCCAACCTGTTTGTCGGGTTGCGCAAGTTGCTGGAGGCCGGCGGATTCGACGAGGCCCTGGCAAGCACCACCGACCGGGACCTCTGCATCAGGCTCGCCGACCTGGGCACGGTCAGGTTCGGCACGGTGGCGGAGCATCTGGTACACCACCACGCGGACAACGACCGGCCCCGCCTCTCAACTCCCGGCGGGGACAAGAAGCAGTCGGGGCTGAGGTACTTCTACAGAAAGCATCGGAGCCGGATGTCCTCCTCTCAGCGGGATGCGTTCATCCAGCGGAGCCGGCGGCTGTTCGATTGCGACCCAACTACGAATGACCTGCCGTTGCCGCACGATGCGTACGTTCCGATTGTTGAAGTGCCGGACGGCGGCTTGAACTTGGTGGCCGGGTCAATCACGTCACCCGCCGTTTCACTGGTCTCCAGGTTGATGGCGTCCTTGGTTAGCGAGCTGGGCGGGCGCGACGACGTGGCGCTGAAGGTCGTCCTCCTGGAGAACGGCGAGCATGAAGCTGCTGCCAGGGATGCCCTGCGAAGCGCGGTAACCCACGCTTCCGGCCTGGGCCTCGACGTCAACCTGGTAACCCTGGAACAACAGGCGGCTGATGCGGCTGCCGGTGTGTTCTCGGGCGTAGACACGCAGCTTCACGGCCGGAAGAGCATCGCCATGAGCCGCACCATGCTCCAGCACTACCTGTTCCTGGAAGCCAAGCCTCTCCCCGGGGCGGTCGTCTGGATACTTGACGACGATCTCGTCCTGGAGGGCCTGAGCCAGGGACCGGACGGCACGATCCAATCCCGGAGCGTGGATTATGTTTCGGGCATAAAGCGCTTGAAAACCTGCGGCGCCAGCGTGGTTTTCTGCCAGGTGACGGGCGACCCGCCCGTGCCATTTCTCAGCTGCATCCGCACCCAGTTGGTTGACCTATATCACAATCTCCACCTCTTGAGCCGCCTCCGTTTCGGAGACCCCTTCCCCAAGCTCCAGGATGAAAACCGGCTATCCAGGGTCAACTGGCCCGACTACTACTATGACCTTTCCGCCACCGATGCCGGACACCTGGAGAGGCCGTTCTGGTATGAACCAACCGGAACTGACTTGAGTGCCGGGCAGGCATTTGATGAAATGGTTTCCCGCCTGCCGGGCATTCTCAGCGGTGTCCAGGTGTTCCGGCCCCTGCTGCTGGCCGAGTTCGACAAACCTGTAACCGATACGCATCCGTCGGTAAATCGCGGCCCGGCCACGTTGGTCTTCGACATTCAGGCGTTGCGCGATTTTCCCAACGCCGTTCCTGTCGTGGGAGGCGCCGACACGAGGCGGAGCGACATGGTGTGGAGCCTGCTCAACAGATTCGTGGGTGGCCGCGATGTGTTGGCGTCTCCGCTGCCGGTCCGCCAGGTACGGAGTGCGGTTCCGGACCCCGTGCCCGAGTTTGATACCCTGGCCCAGGACATCTGGGGGCACGCGCTCTACTCATCCCTCCGGGACGTATTCGTGCGAAAGGCTCAAGGCCGCCCGGAGAACGGAAAGCGCGCATATGGTCGGGAGATTCTCCCCCTCAACGGCGATGACATCGACCTGGCGGTTTGTCTATGGCAGGACTACGCCCGGGAAAGGGTCAACGCTTTCGAATTGGGTTTCATCAGGACGATGGGGTTGCTGGAGGCGCTGCGTCCCTTCCTCTACCGGGACTCGAATGACGCCTCGGCCCCCTGGTGGCTTGACTCGCCGGATTACGCCGCCTCCGCAGGCAGGTTGCGGGAGTTTGTTGAGAAATTGCAGACCGTCTATTCAGACGCAAGTTTGGAGAGTTTCAGGGAACGAATCGCCGGAATTGACCCCGGAGTCTTCGAGCGGTTCCTTCGAGAACTTCCCCAGGCAGCGGCGCGGCATCGAACCGGCACGCCCTTGCCAGAAGAAGAACTGCGCCGGGTCGCCGAATCGTATGTCACGTCAGAATTCGGTACAGGACCTCTGACCCTGCTCGGTATCGGTGAGGAAGGGGTGGCGCTCACCGACGGGCGCTTGGTCTATAAATACTTCCACTACTGGAATCCCCGGGGTAGGGAGAGCCGAATCGCCTTTCTGCAATCGTTGGCCGGAAAATTGGGTGACTACAAGACGTTGCCCGCCCTACAGCAGGTGCGGCGGGACGGCGACCGAGTGGTTGCCGTTTACCCCTTCGAGAGCGGGGCTAAATACGAGAAACCAGATTTGCAGGGCCTGCTGACATTGCTCCGAGAATGCCGGCGTGGCGGGATTGCCTGCCGCAACATCCACCCGGACAACCTCCTCGCCACAGCACAAGGGCTGAAGTTCATAGATTACGGAGCCGACATCGTTCCCTTCAACGACGCCGAATTCGAGCAGATGTGCCGCCGGGCGTTTCTCACCTACCGTTTCCCCTTTCGGTCGGACCTCAAGCTCCTGATGACCCGCGCCTTGACCGACGCCAGCCTGCCCGAACTAACCGGGCTGGAGCAGTTCAGATACGCTGTAGATCCCCGGGGATTGGACACCCTCTACTACCGGCCGATGGCGCAATTGGTCGCCGCTCTCAAACCTGACTCCGTCCTGGATTACGGTTGCGGGGACGGCCGGCTGTCCGAAGTCCTGTCTCAGCAAGGAAGCAAAGTCACCGGATACGACCCCGACGAAACCAACATTGCAAGGTGCCTGGAATACGACAGCCGAGTTGAATATGGCGGTCGGGACCTATTGGATCGGCTCCTGGCAGAGTCTGCCCGCTATGACGTCGTAGCATGCGGCCGGGTGCTATGCACCATTGGCGATGATGCGGAATTGGAGGTGATTCTGCGGAATCTGCGTCGCCTGGTGGCGGATTCCGGGGCGGCCTTTGTTTCGGTGTGCAACCCCTTCTATCTCCATACCCCTTCGACCGAACTGGCTGAGAAGCACCTGCCGGCAGAAGCGGGCTACGAGGACACGTTTTCCTACGCCAAGACCGTGTCGGTCAACGGCAACCGGCGCACCGAGGTGCACCGGAGTTACGGCGCCTACCGCCGGGCCTTCAGAAAGGCCGGGTTCCGCGTGGAGCAATCGCATGAGTTAGACGGCACGGATACCGGATCGCTGTTGCCGGCCTCCGACCACCTGGTATTTCGCCTGCGGCCCCTGCCCGCCAACGATTTGCGGGTGTCCCTGCTCATCAAGACCTGCTTTATGGAGTGGCCCGTGATCGAAAGGTTGGTCAGGCACCAGGTCGAGCAACTGGAAGGTCCGGTGAAGTTTGCTGAGAAAGTCCTGGTGGTGGACACCTGGGAGGGACCTTTTCCGCGTCAATACCGGCAGCCCAACCCGGAGGCACACCGGACGGCGACGCAACGGTTGCTCAAGGACGGCGTGGTGGACCGGGTCCTCTATGCCCCTCAAGACGAGGATTCAATCAGGCGGACCTACCAGAAGTGGTTTGGCGAGGAATCCGTCGAAACCCACTCGGCGAACGGGCAACAGCTGTTCGCCACCCTGTTCGGCTTCGACTCCTGCACTGGCGATTACGTGCTGCAACTGGACAGCGACCTGCTCATCGCCAGGACTGATGAAGACCACAACTACCTGGCTGAGATGACGGATGTCCTTCGCCGGGATGACAAGGCTCTTTTCGTGCCTTTGAGCATCTGCCGTTCCGAGCCAAAGGACTATACTTCCCAGGGGCCTAACGGGGACTGGAGAGTGGAAGTGCGGGGATGCCTCTTCGACAGGCGAAGGGTCCAGTCCGTCCTGCCTATACCCAATGATCTGGAAGAGGGCCGGTTCACGCTGCCCTGGCACCGCGCCTTCGACCGCTTCGTCGCTTCCAGCGGCTACCGTTCCTATCGCGGCGGCGACCCGAAGACGGCTTTCATCCACGTTCCGAACGACCGGAAGGTTGATATGGATGGATGGCTCGATGTTCTTGGCGCCGTGGAGCGGGGTCATGTCCCGGCGGCCCAGATGGAGAGTGTAGAGCTGACCGGCACCCCGGCAGATTGGGCTGGCCCCAAGCGTAACGAGCCCTTCGTCTTTGTCGTATGCGGACGCAACGTTGATCCCGGCCGGTTCAAGCGCTGTTTCCAGTCCCTAGTTGCCCAGCACCGGGAAGACTGGGGAGCGGTGATAGTGGACGACGCTTCTACAAACGGGTTCGGAGACTACGCCGCGATGCTTGCGGCGAACGATTCCCACCGGATTACCCTGATCCGCAATGAGACCCGGCGGGGCACTCTCCACAACACCTGGAACGCAGTCAACAGGTTCTGCACTGACCCCGAAACAGTGATCATCACCCTGGACGCGGACGATGCGCTAATAGGCGGTGACGTTCTGGACCGGGTGCAGTCAGAATATGATGACGGAGCCGACGTAACGGTGGGTTCCATGCTGCGGCTGGACAAGGAAGCCTCCTATCCCGTCAACTTCGACAATCCAAGGTGGTGGGACAGCAACGTCTGGCAGCATCTGCGCACGTTCAGGAAGCGTCTCTTCGACTCCATAAACGTCGAAGACCTGCAGATCGACGGCGAGTGGATTGACCCGGCTACCGATTGGGCCTTCATGGTCCCAATTATCGAGATGGCGGCCAGCCCGAGGTACATCCCTGAGACGTTGTATTTGTATGAGCCGGCAGTTCCCAAGGACGATGAGAGCAGGCGTGAAAGGGACGCGGTGATAGCCCGCATACTGGACAAGCAGCCCTACTCCTACTTGCAATAGGTCCCCCAGGGCGGCTACGTCAACTCCTGCGCCCACTCCCGGTTTTCCAGATACCATGCGACGCTCCGGCGAATGCCTTCCTCGATTCCTACTTCTGGAGACCACCCCAACAGTTCTCGGGCGCGTCCGATGTCAGCCCAGGTTACCAACGGGTCCGCCTGGTGCCGCCCTTGGTGTCGAATGCGGGCGGGCAGCCGCGCTGCGTTTTCTATCAAGCGTATGATGTTGTTCAATGGAACAGGATGGTCGCTGCCCAAATTGATTGCCTCGTATCCCTTGAGTGGGAGGGACGCCGCCACTCCCCCAGCCACGTCGTCCACATAGGTAAAGTCCCGCCGTTGGTTGCCGTCCCCGTATACCGTGATGGGTTCCCCTTCGGCAATGGCGCGGATGAACTTGAAAACGGCCATATCCGGACGTCCGGCAGGTCCGTACACGGTGAAGAACCGGAGGGCGGTGGCCTCTATTCCGTGAAGCTGGTGGTATGAATGCAGCAGGGTCTCTGCAGCGACCTTGGAAGCGGCATAGGGCGACAAGGGCCTGACGACAGGAGAGTCTTCTGCAACCGGGCCACTCACCTGGGAGCCGTACACGCTGGACGTTGAAGCCAGGATGAACCGGCTCACGCCGAACTCCCGGCAGAACTCAAGGAGATTCAGGGTTCCCATTACGTTGACTTGGTAGTAAGCCCGGGGCCTTTCTGCGCTTTCTCTCACCCCGGCCTGGGCCGCCAGGTTGACGACAGCCTCGATTGGCCCCTTCTCACCAGCGTCACGAAATATGGGGCGCAGGCTTTCTTCGACGAAAATATCTGCGATGCTCAGGGCAAATCGCGGGTTCTGGACGAGGTCTTTCAGTCGCCACTGTTGGAGAGGAAGCAGGTTGGAATTCGTGAAATTATCAACACCATGCACCGAATGGCCCAGTGCCAACAACTCACGGGCGACGTTGGAGCCGACGAACCCCGCACAACCTGTAATCAGAATGTTCAACCCGCGGCCTCTCCCGTCTCAATCCCAACCCTCAGGGCTGGGCACCGTCGTTAAGTCGCAGCTTAAGCTCGTGCCTCAATTCTGGCCACAGGGCCGGAACTGCGTGAGAGGACATGTTACAAAAGGAAAGCTCCCCTTGCACTACGCATCTCCCGTTTCTGCAAGGGAAGCTCTGGGGTTCTATACGGCTAGATTGAACCTGATCCGAAAGGTTCTTGATTTTATCCAGTTTGGTGGGCCTGACTTGACGGTAGACAGTACCATCTTTGAGTTCGAACTTAACCTTCAGGTTCACTGAATGGGTGGCTCGATTGCTCAACCGGGCTAATTGGAGGCGACGTCAAACCGGTAGTAATAGTGGCGTCAGGCCATTTGTCTAGGACACTGCATTCATCTCGAATCAGTTCTAGTGAGGGAGGTTACCGTTTCCGAACGGCCAGATTTCATTGATAATCATTGCAAGTTGCTTGCTTCGCTCACGAATGGTTCCCTCATCCCATATCTCAGGTGCATGGTCAAGCAGTTCCCAGTTGAGACGTAAGGTAGTGTGTTGGCGCAAGGTTTCTTTCTTCTGATGCCACGCGCTATTGGACAGCGAGGTGTTGAGCTTCCCGGTCACTAAAGTAAGATTGCCGATCTCCTTGACGGTCTGGTCGCGGGCAATTATAGCCTCGTCGGTTCCCGTGCCTTCAGGTAGAGGCCAGTTTCTCTGCCAAGACTCTGGCATTATGTGTTCGCGGGTTAAAGTCGCTTTCCCCATCACTTCCGTCTTGTCAGTCCTTAGTTGTAACTCTATGGCTTCCAACACCATTGTTTGCCTACCGACATTACCCTTCAATGGTGTTCCGACCAGATTGTCATATAACATAGAATCAGTAGGCCATATACGGTTGTCGACAGTTTGGCCACTCAAATGATCGGCAATAACTTGATCAGCAATTCGGTGTTCGCTACCCTTCAGCTTCGCCAAGAGTTCCACAAAAAGCCTGTTTAGTCCTTGAGAGGTGACACCGCATAGCATTCGCCGTATTAAGTAGCTCTCCAATACACGAATGCTTCGCCTCCGTGCGTCATCAGGAATCTCTGTCGTATAGATCCACAACAGAAGCGGCATTACGACACCGATTTCCATGGTTTTCATACGGCGCAAAAATGTTTCGATCCCCGGAATCCGCGCCTCCTCCAAGTCTTGATAAACCTGACCCGCACTTCTAATGGCTGTGGCGATTTCCTCTATTGGTAGACCGCTGGACTCCAAATGTTTATTGAATTCAGTAGAGACACTATCAGCATTGACGTCTTGGCCAATCCTCATGACAACCCAATAATTCAAGAAGCGGTCCAGGTGAATACGGCTCAATCTCCCTTCATTGGTGCTGCTACGCCACCACTCATTCCGGTCAAAGAGGCCCCAAAGCTCAGTGGCCTTACGAGAATCGTCAACCACGTTGGCCTCATACATTACCGTGTTTTTGATATGGTCTGACTCCTTCAGCGGCTCAGCCCTGGCATTCAACACTGAAAATATAAAGTGCGGCTTCTCCCCTTCATCAAGATCAACAGTTGCAATTTGTAGATACTTGGTGAGAGTGGTTTCCAAGGCGTCTGCTCTGGCATCTCTGTTTGCAGGCTGTTCGTTTAGCCATTCAGTGATTTCTTTGACGAAATATCGATAGGCTTCGCCAATGGACCGTAGAGGCGTATTGCCGTTACTAAATCCCCTAATGACATCTTGAAAAGACTGTAGGTCACTGACATTAGATTGGCGAACTTTGGTGTCGTCGTCAAAATCGCCGCCTTGGTCTCCGTTTTCGTTCAAGGTAAGTTGGGACATTCGATCAGATCTTTGCGTGTCATCTAGGTTTTGGAACGATTCCTGTGCTGCCCGCATCAATAGCTGCAGGGTCGTCAGCCGCTGTTGACCGTCGACGACGATGCGTTTAACAACTCGACCAGACTTAGCACTTTGCAATTGGAGAACAATGGCGCCCATGAAGTGGGGAGGGATTTTTTCGTCTGGCATCGCAGCCAGAAGCTTCTCCGAGATTCGTTTAGCATCACCCCAAAGGGGCTGCCACTGGCGTTCTTTCGTCCAAGCGTAAGGACGCTGGAAGACAGGTATTCGATATGAAATTGGAGAGCTAAACAGGTCGGACAAAGTCTGTATACCCGCGTGCATGGACAACTCCCCCTCTGGCCAAGCGACTACCTGCTATAGGCAAACCGAAGCGGAGTATACCATGGGCATCGGCGAAATTATAGGGCAGATAGTCCCGCTGATTTGGTGGGATGGGACCAATGGAGGCTCTGGGTGATGCGAACGCTGTTATCGTTCGTCCCCGAGAGGAGAATTGGAAGCGACTGCGTCTCCCTCGTCGGCCTACCAGCGGCATCCTCCCGGAGGCTATAATGGAGTGGCTAGACTAGCGACAATGCCAAGGTTTCGAGCCGCTCCTAAATGGCACCCTGCGGCGAGTGAAGCCACTTGAGTCTGTGCAACTCCCGACAGTGGGTGAATGGTCCCGTGTTCACACCCCGAAGTCCGAGTTAACGGTGAACGAAACCTACAGGCTTTAGTACGCTGACGAGATATTTTGCCCTCCTATCCCGGGCCATATCATCGGCAAAGGGGTAAAGGTAAGTGATTCCGAGTTCCTCACACCGACAGTTCCCAATGCCTGGAATCGACCCGATTGGGGATGCCGTTAAGCATCTCGGCGCCTCGGGTATGGAGGAAAAGGGGGCTGTATTTACCCGTCCAGAAGTAGTGGACTTCATACTGGACCTTGTGGGCTATACTGAAAACGAGCCTCTCGACCAACGAAAAATCCTCGAACCATCCTTCGGCGACGGCGAATTTCTTATCCCCATAACCCGAAGGCTTATTAGCTGTTACACATGCCGCCCCAACCATCGACACCGAGCCGGAGAGTATCTAGGAGATTGTGTGCGGGCGGTGGAACTGACCGAAGCCGCCTTTGAAGACACCAGGGAGCGTTTGAAAACAACCTTGCTTGACGCCGGGTTGGCTTTATCAGACGTTCATTTCATTGTAGACCGTTGGCTCGTACATGGCGATTTCCTGTTAGAGAGCTTGTCCGCCTCATTTGATTATGTCGTTGGCAACCCTCCGTACGTTCGGCAGGAACTTATACCCGACGTACTCATTCGGGAGTACCGCAGACACTTTAGTACGATCTACGACCGCGCCGACTTGTATGTACCGTTCATCGAGAAGTCGTTGCTGCTACTGGCTCCCAAGGGAACGTTGGGCTTCATCTGCGCCGACCGTTGGACGAAAAATCGATATGGTGGACCCCTTAGAAAGCTCGTTGCCGAGCGATTCCATCTCAAATGCTACGTGGATATGACGGACACCCCTGCTTTCCTTTCGGAAGTGACAGCATATCCCGCAGTTACAGTCATATCCAATGAGGAACCTGGTCCCACAAGGCTGGCCCATAGACCCCCAGTCGACGCATCTTCATTGAGCGGATTAGCTCAGGCACTTCGTAACTCCGGCCACGATTCCAACGTCATAGAAGTCAGCGGCATCGTATCCAACTCCGATCCTTGGGTATTAGAGGACTTCGACAGCTTGAAGCTGGTACGTCGGCTGGAGGCAGAGTTCCCGCTGATCGAACAGGCTGGGTGCAAGGTCGGGATCGGAGTCGCGACCGGAGCTGACTCGGTGTTTATTGGCAACTTTGAGGACCTTGACGTAGAGGAGGACAGGAAATTGGCCCTGGCGAGGACCAAAGACATCAAGGATGGCAAAGTGCATTGGCAGGGTTTCGGTGTCATAAACCCCTTCGATTTCGCCGGAAATCTGGTGAACCTCGACCACTATCCCAAACTGGCAACCTATCTCGGGAATCACGGGGAGGTTCTCCGCAGACGACACGTAGGCAAGAGTAACCCGGCGGCCTGGTACAGAACCATAGACCGCATTTATCCTGACCTAGCGGCAAGGCCAAAGTTGCTGATACCGGACATTAATGGCACTTCCCAGATTGTCTACGAAGACGGGCAGCTCTATCCCCACCACAACCTGTACTTCATCATTTCTGACGAATGGGACTTGCAAGCACTTCGGGGCGTCTTAATGTCCGGCATAGCCCGCTTGTTCGTTTCTACTTACTCGACCAAGATGAGGGGAGGGTATCTGCGCTACCAGGCCCAGTACCTGCGGAGGATTCGTTTACCACACTGGGAAGACATTCCTTTGGCTCTAAGAACTGCTCTCGCCGCCGCCGCTGAGTCAGAGGATTTAGCGGAATGCCATCGGGTGGTCAGCGAGTTGTACAACCTCTCCTCGGAAGAGCGGAAGATCATCGAGCAAAGCGGGGCTTCTCCACAATGACTCTGAACCTCTCAAACTACGAAGAAAAGGTCACACAGGCGGTGCGGGCCTTCTGGGATAACCGGGAGGCCGCCGCTCGGATTCAGGCCCAAGCCGGCAGGAGAGACCAGGGGGAGCGCGCAGGCGTTACCGCCGGCGGGAATATGAACGGGTTTCGCGACCTGGCCTTGGATATTGCCCGAGACAACGGGTTGACCAACGCAAGCATCCTGTTCCAAAGGAATGTCCTAACCCTCCCTGGGTTTTTTCGCCCTACGAAGCAGTGGGACATGTTGGTGTTGAACAATGGAGAGCTAGTTGCTGCTTTGGAGTTCAAATCGCAGGTCGGCCCCTCATTTGGAAACAATTTCAACAATCGGGCCGAGGAAGCAATTGGCACCGCTCACGACCTTTGGTTGGCATACCGTGAGGGTGCGTTCGGCCAAGATGCACCAAGGCCGTTTCTGGGATGGTTCATGCTGGTTGAGGACGCCGAGGGTTCTCGAACTCCGGTTAATAACCCCGAGCCTCATTTTGCCGTCTTTCCAGAGTTCGCGGGCGCATCTTACGCCGACAGGTACGGGATTCTTTGTCGGAAACTCGTTCAAGAACAGCTTTATACTGCTGCGTCGGTAATCTTTTCTCCGCGTTCCGCGCAAGATACCGGGGAATATGCCGACGCTGGCGGCTTGGCCGGAGTAAGGAGATTCGTGGCAACTTTTGCCGGCCATATTGCGGCGGAAGTTGCCAGGACTAACTGATTAGGGGTCACAATACTTCGGTCAACTGCCAGAATATCCTCCACGAGTTAGCCTAGGTCGAAGTAGTGATTCACCTAGTCGAATAGCACGAAGTGCACATACCCATTTACTGACAATTGCCCCTTTGTCGCAGCTGATGGCGGTGATAGAGTAGAACGTGGGTATGCCTGTGGTCGAAGAGCAAGGCTCATTCGTTGTGGTGGAGGCTCGTTTCTATGGTCAGCAGCAACCGAATGTTGAGCGATGCCCGCGATATCGCAGAAGCGGCATTGTTTGAGTCTGGAGAAACCTGAAGGGGTGCCAGGCTGGAAATGGTAACCGAACGTATCGCGGAAATCTTGATTCAAGCAAATTGGCGTGCAAAGACCCAGCGAGACTATACGAGATGGCGTCAGTGCGTCCACAGGGCGGCGGTGTCGATGGCAAGAAATGGAGAAAGCCCAGGTGGCCCTAGGCTGGAGCGCGTGGCTGAAATGCAATTCCAAGGGTAAGAGAGGTGCATTGTGGCAAACGTCAGAGTAACTTTGTTTGTCCATGTGGACATCAACGCCCGAGATGCCCGAGACGCACAGCGCAAGGCAGAGGACCTAAAAAGGTGGGTGGAAGAAAAGATGCAACAGGACCAGGCATCATGGGTTGAAGAATTTGACGTTGACTATTCCCGGGAAACAATCTCATAACCGTTGTTCTTCCAATCTACGATGCATTCTCCCTCGCCTTTTCAAGCGACATTGTGGGAATTCAAGCATCGAAAAGTCGTAGGACAACTGCGTGACCTGCTGAAATAACTGGGCCCGGAGTGTGCCGGATCACATTGGCGTTTACCAGAGGGACAGGTTCATAGATTCTCAGGAGAAAGATAACATCGCTAAGGGAAACAAAAATAAGCAAAACAGGCAGAATCGGAGGGCTTCGAAGTCTGGCCGGAATAGGAGTTCGCTTAGTGAACACAGACGGGTCGGCAGTCAACTGTCGTCCCCTCTGTTGGACCTGCCAATCGAGTTTGCTTCTTGGATAAACGACCGTTTGCCAGAGTTGTTATGGGCTACGTTGGTTCTTTCCTCGGTTGACCGTGCAGATGCACTCTCTCACTTCCGTCGCATAATTAGCTTCATTGGTGAGCACGAACAGAAAGAACAGATACATGACCTTACGCTCACGGGCATTGCGGACCTTGATGACACGCTGCGTACAGAACTTATAAGCCTCATAGTCAAGCCCCCCGAAGTTTCCTACGCGTTGTCCTCTCTACTGTTTTATGATGCCCTGCCCGGTAGGGAATGCTGGGCAAGTCATTTGCCTCGGGTTGAACCTGACCTTGACCGACTTTTCACGGCAGTAGGTGCCGCCCTCACTCACCATTCACAAGAGGCAACTGACTGCCGGTGGCTTCGGTTGATGGCGAAGTTCGCAGCAGGCAAGATGTTCTTGCCTCCCGACAAAGCCTACTTGGCCGATGAATTGTTCAGCTATCCGAGCAAATACGACCAACATCAGGTGCGGCCAACCATTCGAGCTATGGAGGGAGCCATGAGTTCCCTTGAGGAACCCGACCCTACTTGGCCGACGGCCTTCTGGAATGAATCAAAGATGAAGACAGCCTGTATCAAGGCCCCGCAACGGCAAAGCCAGCCTTCAATCGACGGGACCATAACCCGGCAGGCTATATTAGAGCTTCGCGCCAGTCTTGAAGAACACTGGCAGATTACGTATTCAACTACCGCAATCGACCCCAAACACGATGCCGTCTTCGGGATGGCTTTTTACTGCCTGCGGATTCTGGAAGAGATGATGGGTATCGGTATATGGAATAGTGTCTTGGGGCGATTTGGATTGAGGACCATCCTCGAAGTGAGGATCAACCTCAAATATTTGCTGTCTGAAGATGACGCCGACCTTTGGAAAAAATGGCGTGAATATGGTGCCGGTCAAGCCAAGCTTAATGCTCTGAAATTTGATGAGTCCATAGCCCCACCCAAGTATATTGACATTGCGAGCATTGAGCAGATCGCATCCGAGGATAAGCAAGAGGAATTCCTTAGCGTGAATCTTGCTAGCTGGAATGGACTCGATTTGCGCAGGGTCAGCGAAGGCGTCGACCTGAAAGGCACTTACGACCAGTTCTATTCCTGGACTTCCGGGTATTCGCATGGTATGTGGGGGCCCATCCGTGAGTCCTGCTATCAAATATGTGGAAACCCGCTCCACCGACTCCATCGCCATCCCCAAAGAGTGCCCCTGCCAGACACTGTGGATGATGCCGCAATGCTCGTGGATGAAGTTATCCAACATGTAGATGAGGCTTATCCGACATTTTCACGGCGGCTGGTGGAGAAGCCTACGAAGAACCCGGTCTAATGGTCATCGCCGGCACGTTTTGTTCATTGCCCTCAGTATTCCAATAGTCCGGGTGTCCTAGACTTCGCCATCCGTTATCCCACCCTCAGCTCGCCAAAATTTAGGTGGTGTTTTCGCCGTTCTCGCTCAGCCTCTGGCGCAGCCGCATCAGAGGAGTTTGGATCACCCGTCGAGGGGCGCGCGGTGTATGCTGGAGTCACCTTGCCGATGACCCCAAACCCGTTGCCCGGCCCAGCGTTCAGCCGGTACTGGAACTCCTCGACGTAGCGTTCAAGGTGCTTGAAGCTGAACCAGTGGAAGGTGCCGATGTAGGCGCGTTTGAGGAGCGCCCACATGGCTTCGGCTTCGTTGGTTGTGATGCCGCCACCCTTCACGTACTGGCCCTTGCTGTGATTGACGGTTCGGTGGATGTAACCGAGTTGGTTGAGGTCGGCGTAGAACGGCGACTCGTCGGTCCAGATGGTGGAGCCCGGGGCGATGTTCCGCAGGATGATGGACTCGATGGCGGCCTTGCTGGGCTTACGAATCACCTTCGCGATCAGTCGCCCGCCCCGACCTTTCTCCTTCATGCACATCACCATCATCTTGTTGTCGGACCACTTGTAGTCGGTCTCGGCCTTCTTGGAGGCGTGGATGTTCTCGGCCTTGCCGCCGGTCCAGGTCTCGTCGATCTGGATGATGCCGCTAAGCATCCCGACCCGGACTTATTGGGCGCGCCTGATACGGTGCGCCATCGTCCAGGCGGTCGGGTAGGAAACCTCCAGCATCTTATCGAGTTGCTTGGCCGACACGCTCTTACGGGCGGTGTGCAGCAGGTGGATGGCGAGCGCCCACTTTTGGAGCGGTGTCTTGGACTCTTCGAAGATGGTGCCGATGCGGACGCTGAAGTAGTGTTTGCCGGTGCGGCAACGCCAGCGTAGCGGCTTCTCGGACTTCACGCGGTAGACGTTGCTGGAGTAGCAGTGCGGGCACCACGGGACGCCCTTCCACCGCTTTTCCTCGAAGAACTCCACGGCGGCCGCCTCGTTGGGAATGCGGGAATAGAAGGTGTGGAGCCCGATCTTCAGGTCTTCCGGCTTATCGTAACCGCCCGTAGCTCCGGGCGGCGCGATAAGCGTCGTCGGCTGGTTCATCAAGGCGTCGATGGTCCCGTCCATCGGGTCTATGATGTTGCCATCGTTATCGTATTCAATCGTTATATTCATGTCCTTTCCCTAGTTAAATTTTATCACACAAACTGTGCGTCTGTCACTCTTTGGCGTTTGATACTTGTGTCGCTGCGGCTCCGGGGTTTACCATCTCGTCAGCAGACAGGAGAGGCTTGTCACCTCATTTTTTCCGCCTCCTTTCTTTGTCGTATTCGGGGGAGGGTCTGCCGAGGCCAGGGGCCGGTATCCCCTGGCTTCAACTTTGTCTCCCACCAAAAGAAAAAGGTGTCGCCGCCTCGCTGACAACTGAACACAGACCCCACCCGTTGGGTGTTCCGAGACCGATGTTCAATTGTCGTCGCGAAGCGACGGCACCTCTTCTTCTGTACACAAGATAGCACGCCAACCCTGGAGCGGTCAACTCACGCCGTTGACCGGCACAGCCGCCTTTGCCGTTAAGATGCTGCGGGTCGCTTTGGGTGGGTGGCCCGTGGTATCCATAGGGTGCCCCGGCCGGTGCGTGGCCTCATCGGTCGGGGTTTTCTTTTGCCCGCCGCCGAGCCGGTCAGACGGCAATCGCTCCGTCTGCGACGAATTCCGCAAATTTCGGGATTGATTGCTCGTAATTGCGCGTGCTAGAATGATGATGCTAGGCCAACCCGAACCCGATATTCCGGGACTTTTAGATGTGGCATTGGGATCAGCCCATGCCCTCTGTCTGGTCCCGGTGGGTTGGCCTAGCAACTGACCTCAATCGGCACGGCAGGGGGCACCATGCCAGGACGATCAGAAGGCAGGACACCTGGGCACCTTCCGGGCTGTCGATGTTCCCTGTGCGCTCCGCCTGTTCGTGGACCCCGCAGCAACGCATCAAGGCGGGGACGCGACGCATTCCGACGCCGAGACGATAAAGCCGACAAAGCGCCCGGGGAACTCCCGATCAGGCTTGCGGGCCATCCCGCCGATTGCGAGTGCCAAGACTGCCAACGAATGTCGCAGCTTTGGAGTCCGCGCTCGCCGGATGATGGAGACGACATGCCCAGATCCGAATGGTTGTACGGGGATCATCCCCCAGCCTGCACCTGCGTAAAGTGCGACAGGGAGCGACTTCAAAGCAAGCCGAAGACTCCCGGTCCCGACCCCGCCAGACCGAGTCGTTGCATTGAATGCGACGCTCGCGCCATATCGACCGAGAACCCCCGGTGCCGCCGCCATCATTACGAATATTTAAGGCGACAAGAAGCCCAGGAACGAAGCCGAACCAAACCGGAACAACCAACCGTCCAACCATTCCCAAAGCAACCAGCACAAGCGCGTCAGCCCGCGCGGCCGGTCGCCCAAGCTAACCAAGGCGGCGGCGGCAACGCGTGGGGTTGGCTACTCGGTGTTCTGGTGTCGGCGCTCGTGGTGAGCGTAATAGCGTTATGGTGGTACGAATACAACCCACACAACCAACCGGCAGCCGGTCCTCCGGTGGTTGCGGCGGCTGTTCCGCCGCCTTTGCCACCCACGCCTACCGCTACTCCCGAGCCCGAACCACAGCCGGAAGAGCCCGCGCCGATTGTCGCTGTTCCAGTTGTGCCGCCTCCGGACTTGGCACCAGAACCAACGCCTACGCCTACTCCCGCGCCCATCCCAACGCCAACGCCGGAGCCTACGCCCACCAAGACACCGGAGCCAACGATTCCTCCCGCGTTGTGTACCCATTCGGTGATGACGAAGCTGGACGCGGGCAAGATTAGCAAGGAAGAAGCGGCGCGTCTGTTGGGTGAATGCGCCGCCCAGGGCGTGGTTGGGAAGTCATCCGACCCCACCCCGACGCCCGCATCGGCAACTCCGGCAACTCCGACCACGACACCGCACCCGACAGTGACGCCAGCGCCCGAACAGGCACATCTCGCCCAGAAGCAATTCATGGTGGAGCTTATCAACGAGGAGCGCCGGAAGGCAGGCGTCGGCCCGGTGGTCTTGGGTGACAACCGCGCCCCACAGGTTCACGCCGACAACGCCCTCAGAGAATGCTTCAGTAGCCATTGGGGAGTCGATGGCCTAAAGCCTTATATGCGGTACAGCTTGGCCGGTGGATACCAACGCAACGGGGAAAACGGGCTCGGGAACGACTATTGCGTCGGGTCGCATCACTACGTCACGAGACTTGACCCAATCCAGACGGAGATTCGGGACGCAATCGAGTCATGGATGGGAAGCTCCGGGCATCGCCGGACGATGCTTGATCCCAACTATCGAAAGGTGAGCCTGGGGCTGGCGTGGGACGATTACAACGTCCGGTTCTATCAGCATTTCGAGGGCGATCACGTTAGATACGCGAAATTGCCCGCCATTGAGAACGAGCATTTGACGTTCAATGGAACCTTAGTCAACGGTGCCGGGGCGAGTCGCCCCCGGGATTTGAGCATCCAGATTTACTACGACCCGCCGCCGCGACCTTTGACCCGTGGACAGTTGGCCCCGACTTACAGCTACGGCTTCGGGTTGCTGGTCGCTTCCCTTCGGGAGCCGTTGGGGGCAGGCTGGACGTGGCCCAAGGACTCATTCACCATCGAACATCGAGGCCCTTCCACCGATCCTTATGAAGTCGCGGCCGACGCTCCGGCACCTTCATACCGACCGTTTTCGGTCCCCCGGCCGCTTCCGGTTTACCCGCCGCCGCGCACCATCACCGTGCCTTGGATCACGGCATCCAAGCTGCACACGTCGGGGGGTGGATTTGCCGTCGCGGCCAACATCGCGTCCGTTCTCAAACAACACGGCCCGGGCGTTTACTCGATCATGGTGTGGGCTCCGGTGAACGGCCAGGAAATTCCGGTTTCCCAATATTCAATCTTCCACAAAATCCAGCCGTCCGATGGGTACGGCGAATAGCAGGGCACAAACGGGAGGAGAAGCGATGGAACGAAAATGCGAGAATTGCGACCACTCGAAGGCGCTGGAACCGGATAGTGATCTGGTCCTGTGCCGCCGGTATCCGCCAGGGTATGTCGTGCGGTACAGCCACGAGTCTCCGAACCTGGGCCTGCCGATGGGACGGGCTTACCAGCGAGGCGTCGAGGTCAGATGGCCCGAAGTGCCGGGGGATGAAAGGTGCGGGGAATTCCGGCCACGGCAGGGGCAACCTTGACCATTGCGCGACCATTTCGGGCCGTGTTTTAATAGGAGAGTGCCGGAAGTCGTCCCCAGGCCGCTCCCCGAGCGACTAATCTCGGCGGCCGACTCGGCACCACAACCAGCCCCACGGGGAACGTCTCTCACAGCGGACTCCGTGGGGCGCTGAACAGGAATCTAGTGTATTTTACACATCCCGCTGAATCTGCCGTGACTGTTGGCCCCGCCACAGCCCACGAGCAACCCCGTGAGGGAGGCGTCCGCGCGCTCCCTTGCGGGCTGCTCAACGGGTCGGCAGATTCAGCAAATCGCCTCACCCTCGCTTGCAAGGGGGCACCATTTGCTGAACCGCCGATTTCTCGTTCTCCTCATCGTTCCCCTTCTGACGGGTTGCGCCGTCGTCGCGACCCCTTCCCCCTCCGGCACTGATCCCCCCGCCCCCGACGCCGTCCAGCAAGCGCCCCCCGGGACCTCGGATTGCCGTGGCGCTGACTTCGTCCGCGAAGTCCAGGCCGAGTGGGCGGCCAACCACATGCGGGCGCAACGGACTTATTCGCTGGAACGTTTGTGCCTGCGCGGCACCGTTCAGGGATTCAACCAGTACGGCACCATCCACGCCGCGCTCGGCGACGACGCGAGCTTCTCCATCCCGTACACCGGCAGGCAGGAGTCGCGGAATGTGAGGGACTATGAGGAACAAGAACGAATCTGGGAAGGGAACTTGCAGCGCAAGGAGGCGTGGATGGACTGGATGCTGACGCTCAACACCGGCGACTCCATCGAAGCCGAATGCACCATCGCGGGATTCGGCCCCGACTACGACCAGCCCAAGCGCCCGCAGGGAACGCCGAGGTTCCGAGATTGCGAAGTGGTGGGAGGCCCCAATGCAGAATAGATATGTTGGCGACGTTGGTGACTTCGGCAAGTTCGGGCTGTTGCGGTTTCTTAGCGGCGAGACGGCGCAGGACGACTTGGAGCGTCTGCGGCTGGGTGTGATCTGGTATTTGGTGCCAGACGAACACCACAACGCGGATGGCCGTCATATCGGATTCTTGGAACCGACCGAATCCAACATCCGCCGGTACGGACGGTGCGACCGCGACCTTTGGGCACGGCTCGGCCACTTGGTAGGCCACAACGCCCGGTGCGTCCGTAGTGTTGAATTGGCCGAAATCCTGCCCCCCGACACCCTCTATTACGGCCGAATGCTTTGCACCCCCGACGCACCGCCGGACGTGAGGCAAGCCGTTCATCACCATTGGTTTGGGAACGCGGCTCGTGCCGTCCGTGCCGCTGAGTTGGTCTATGTTGATCCCGACAATGGGATCGCCCGCAACGACAACCAGAGATTCCGGCAGCAGGGACCCAAATATGTCTACCTAGACCACTTGAGGACGCTTTGGGATCGGGGTCAAAGCCTCGTCATCTACCATCACATCGGTCGTAACGCCGCAGCCGCCGAGCAAGTACAAGAATACACCGACTTCCTTGTTGAGGGTTTGGGATTGGAGCGCCCGCCGAAGCGACTGCTGTTCCGGCGCGGCACGGCCCGATGTTTCTTCGTTGTTATACAAGAACGACACCGCGACGCCATTATCCCGAGGATTAGGCAACTCCTCCAAACCCCTTGGAATCAACACTTCGTGAGGGTCTGATGCGTCCGGGGGTGCCGGACGACTCGCACCTGACGCGAGATTACTATACTACAAAGTTGGGAGAGGTAATGAGCGAGGGCGGGTTGACGTGTTTCGAGTAGGGGGGACTGACTGAACGGAAGGGGTTAGTGCTAAAATGTCCCTACGGGGTTGCCGCCCCGTAGGGACTTTGGCAGAACCCGGAGGACTCAACTCCGAATTCCTAGATAGGAGGACACCCCTGATGCTTATCCCCCTTATCGTCATGTTAATGGCGGCCCTCGCCGTCCTAGCCGCACCCCTCCTGTTCATCTTCAACGGCGATGACCTTGCCCCGTGGCTTGTGCCCTTCCGGCCCATCCGCCGGATTTGGAGCCGTGCCATCGGCCCCTCCGCGCTCTTGCGAGCGTCACCCTCGTACCTCGGGTGAGTCAGGGTCTCGCGGCCGCTAACCCGAATCTAGAATTGGGACTCGTCACCTGCCGGGCGCTTCTCGGCAAATGTGTTAATTTAAGCACTTCGACCGCACCCCCCTACAACCACTAGTGTACAACCTCGGCATAAACCGCGCCAAGAATTGACAGGCGGCGACAGGGCAATCGCGTCTTAAGCTTCTGTCAATAATAGCTATCGGAGAGGGCAATAAAGGCGCGTTTCATGCCACTCGAAGCCCATCTCGTCGTCCTTCCATGATGCAAAAATTACTCAGATCTCCCACAGTACAACCGAAAATACAAGCCTTCAACGGTTCGGAGCCTTGTTAATATGCCGGAGATTGCAGGGTTTCGCTCGTTACGAATTAAGACGCGATTGCCCTGCAGGCGGCGACCCCGTCTTTGACGCCGATTGAGTCCTGTGCCACAATGCGGACGCTGATTTCCTTCCGGTGTCCCAGAATCAAGGGGTTTCCGATGGGCAAATTGCCGTGGTTCGCGTTGTCGTTATTGGCCGCGTTGGCGGTGCTGGCCTGCATTGATTCCGAGGTGGCGACGCCCAGCGTACCAAATCCAACCCTTACGACGCCGCAACCGACCGCTCGACTGGTCGCAACCGTCGTTCCCCAGGTCGTGGCCCAACCGCCGGTCAATACCCCAGAACCCACGAGCCCACCCGAACCTGTCGAGGCGCTTCCTGAACCAACCGCAACCCCGAATCCAACCAGTACGCCAGAACCCACGGCGACGCCCGTTCCTACCAATACGCCCCAACCTACTCCCACCAACACCCCCGCACCGCCTCCCCTGTTGGGTAGTCGCGCGAACCCTGTACCTTTGGGGCAGGTGGTGGAAATCCTGAGGGGCGAGGAACCGCATTGGGCCATTACGGTATCGGATACGGAACCCAACGCCACCCAGCGGGTGTTGGCTACCAACCAGTTCAACGATCCGCCGGAGCCTGGCAACCAGTTCTTCATGGCCTACGTGGAGGCGAAGTACCTGGGCCCAGAGTCGGCTGATTTTCTTTTCAGCTTCGAGCTTAAAGCGGTGGGGCAGTCCGCCGTTGTCTTCACCACCTATCTAAACTCCTGCGGGGCAATTGACGACGGGTTGCCGATTCTGACCGAGTTGTTCACCGGCGGAGCAGTCAAAGGGTGGACGTGCTGGCAGATCCCGTCTGCGGACGCCGATACCTTGCTGTTGTTGTTGGATGACTGGTTAGGGCTGGGCGGCACGAGAGTTTGGTTCGACCTGAGATAGGGGAATTACTCACGCCTAGCCCCTTCCCCCGTCCCGGCAGCCTTCCGGGGGCGTAGCGGTCGGCAACAGAGTTGCGTTCATTGGATGTGCTTCCGGCGGCTTATGAAGCGATTCAGCACCCCGCCATAAATAACGCAATGTTATCGTCGTGGTCAGAGCTGATGGAGTTGGTACCCTCGTAGGCCCACCACCGGAAATGCCCGTCCCCATAGGGCCACGAAAGCGTGGTCTCCCACTCACCCCACCCCGCATAATGAGCATCCCATTCGCTACCCTGCAACACGAAAGCGTGCGCGTATCCGCCGCATGAACCGCCGCCTGGACCTGCCGGAGTCCGTGACAATTGGGTTTGGACTACGGCAATCGCCTCCCGTTCCGACCATTGGGGTTGGTCCGGCGTTGGCGTTGGCGGGGCTTCGGGGGAACGGGCTGATGGCAATTCACCGCACGACATACCCAACAACAGCGTCAAGACTAAGGCAGTGTCCAGCAGGCTAAGGCTTCGGCGGAACCCAATCCATCTTTGCGATTTCCTCCAATGAGCGAGCAACCCGCACCCCCCGTTGTCGCCAAATCTGGGCCAAGAAGCTATCAAATTCAATCGGGGCCTCTAGTGGCACACAGAGTTCCGACAATTCCTCACCTGCGGGCAGGAACTCGGACTTGCCAAAATTCACAGGCTTGTCGCTGGAGATGAATATACAGCCGTTGCCGTGTTGGTAGGCGCTGAATTTGTCCTTGCTCACGCTCATCACGTAACCGGCTGAGGAATACCGGATCAACCCCAGCCAATCCAACCGCGCGAGCGAATCGAAATCTATTCCTTGATTCGCGAAGACGGGAAACCTCTCCTCCAACACCGCTAATCTGGCCGGGGCGGGTGCCCGTTTGAATGTGTCGGGTTCCTCGGGATTCTGCGCCAAGTTGAGGGGTATCAGCCTGAACTTGCACAACTCCCGGAACAGTTGAGCATCCCGTGGCTCCATGTCGGCTAAGGTGTTGACGGTCTTGCGCGAGAAAGAGCCCCGCTGGTTGGCCTCCCCGACCAGCAGTTGTGCCCACAAGGCCGCCATATCGGGGTCCGAATGGGTGCGGGCCTTCTCGCGGAAGTTGGCCGCCCAATCGTCGCCGATGAGGTCGGGCCGGGCATCGGCGTTGAGTTGAGACGCCGCCACCTTTAAGATGCGGATGATGTTGTCGAGGCCGAACTTGCCGCCGCAAGAGGCCAGCAAATCCAAGGTCGCCGGATCGCGCGGGTTTCGCTCGATGTGGTCCAGCAATTGCCCCGTCATCGCATACTGCAAGTCAGCCCGCGAGTCGGCGTCCGCCTGCCGCCGGGTCATGAAGGGGCCGAGCATCTTGTGAAGCAGGTTCACGCCTTGGTTGGCGGTTTGGATGCTGTCGGGGAGGGAGTCAACCATCGTCAGACTCCCTGTATGGCGGGAAATTCTGATATTGTCCTTCAATGCGTGTCCGTGCTTTCATGATGCCGCACCATTATAAGACAGAACCAGTGAGTACGATATGGGACTCTACCGCGTCTGGGTCTTGGGACCCAGGGCAATCGCGTCTTAATGATAGAGTAGGAGACTCTGGGGTGGATTGAGAAATGTGGTGATGGGAGGGGGAGTTATGGTGGATGGGCAGGGTGCGTCGATCATGGACCATTTTCGGGATTTGGAGGACCCTCGGATAGAGCGGAGCAAGCGGCATCAGTTGCTGGATATCGTGGCCATTGCCATCTGCGCCGTGATCTGTGGCGCTGATTCCTGGGTCTACGTGGAGATGTTCGGCAAGAGAAAGGAGGAGTGGTTCCGCACCTTCCTGGACCTGCCCAACAGCATTCCCTCCCACGACACTTTCGGGGATGTTTTCTCCCGGCTGGACCCGGAGCAGTTCCAGCGCTGTTTCATGGAGTGGACCCAGTCGGTGGCGGCCCTTTTGCCCGGCGAGGTGGTGGCCATCGACGGCAAGACGGTGCGCCGTTCCCACGACAAAGCTACCGGCAAGCAGGCGATTCACCTGGTCAGCGCCTGGGCTTCGGCCAATACCCTGACCCTGGGGTAGGTGAAGACGGAGGAGAAATCCAACGAGATCACGGCCATACCCCAGTTGCTGGAAATGCTGGAACTGAGCGGCTGCATCGTGACCATCGACGCCATGGGCTGCCAGAAGGAGATCGCCCGGACCATTGTGGACCGGGGAGCGGACTACCTGCTGGCGGTCAAGGAGAATCAGGGGCTGCTTTACCAGGACGTTAGAGACCTGTTCGAGGCAGGGGATGGACCGGGCTTGGCGGGCCTGCCTCACGATTACGCCACCACCCTGAACAAGGGACACGGGCGCATCGAACGGAGGGAATGCTGGGCCATAGACGACCCGGCCTGCCTGGAATACCTGAGCACAGCTGGAGACTGGCCGGGGCTGCGCTCGGTGGTGAAGGTGGAGTCCCGGCGGGAGACAGCCACCGGGACCACGGTGCAGGCCCGGTACTACATCAGCAGCCTGGAGGCGTCGGCTGAGCGCCAGCTTGCGGCAGTGCGGGCCCACTGGAGTATCGAGAACTCGCTGCACTGGAGTATGGACGTAACCTTCCGGGAGGATCATTGCCGGGTGCGCAAGGACCACGGCCCCCAGAACATGGCCACCCTGAGGCAGATTTCCCACAACTTGCTGAAACAGGAAACCAGCCTGAAGGTGGGCATCCAGGGCAAACGCCTGCAGGCCGGCTGGAAGGAAGACTACCTCCTCAAAGTACTCCTCGGTTAAGACGCGATTGCCCTGCCTCGGGGTTTTCGCAGTATTGACAGTGATCTTGGCAATAGCCGTCGCACTTGGGAGTCAATCGGACAAGGAAGACCCCCAGAAATCGTTATCCGACATGGAGAGAGGGTCTGACGAGTGGTGCCAAGGTGTAGGGGCTACGATCTCAGCCCGGTACGAGGTTGGGCTGCTATCAGAAGAAGGGATCGACAGGGAAGTTAGGGAATACTCGGAATGCCTCGACTATTGGAACACACAAGCTCTAAACGAGAATCGTTGAGCTATCCCGGAAGCCACTAAAGGAGTTCTTTTTCCATGGCCCGAGGCTCCATCCGCAAGCAGGGCCACAGCCGCTAGCATCTGGACTACGACGTCCACGAGAGCGACGAGGGCAAGTGCTATCAGCGCGACGACACCCGCCACCACCACTCCCCTAGTGCCATCCAGCCCACGATATTCCGGCTTTCTAGCTGTAAACCAGGGAGCCACAGGTAGTAATATCCCCACCAGGTTATTTAACCACGGCGAGGTCCTGCTTAAATGCACCAAATGCACTCGCCTCTGCACTCGGCTCCCACAGCCAACACAACCCCTTTATGCTACCATTGACATATAAAATATCACATTACCCAATACTCTCCATAAGCCTCTAGGAGTAATGCGCCATGACCCAACCTGCCGAAGAAATCCTCAAAGAGGAGTTCCAATTCTACCTCGACAACCAGGAAGACTTCGTTAAGAAATACGATGGCCGCGTAATCGTCCTCAAGAGCCACTCCGTCATCGGAACTTACGATACCGAAGGACAAGCCGTCTCTGAAACTCAGAAGGACCACGAACTCGGTACATTCCTCGTTCAGCGAGTAAGCGAAGGCTCCGAAGCCTACACCCAAACCTTCCATTCGAGAGCAAGGTTCCCTTAGCTATGAGAATGCTCCCCAATATGTCCGCCGCCTTCACTTCCACTAGCCCGGAAACTCTAAAGGAAATCACCACCGAATGTCGCATATCGCAAGCATGGGAACCTGAATCAACTACCCCTCAACCCACCTTAAGAAATTTCACTGCCCTGTGGGACACCGGAGCCACCATGAGCACGATCTCGCAGGCAGTCGTAGACGCCTGCGGACTAATCCCCACCGGAATAGTCCGCATCTCCCACGTCCAAGGCACATCAGATACCCCCCTCTACCTCGTCAACATACACCTCCCAAATCTAGTCGAATTTTCATCAGTTCGAGTATCACTAGGCGAATTAAAAGAAGTTGACGTCCTCATAGGCATGGACATCATCAGCCAAGGCGACTTTGCCATAACCAACCAAAACGGGGGAACCATCTTTACATTTCGGTACCCCTCAGATTGCACCATCAATTTCTGTGATGATGATAGTGACGACTTCTAACCTGCCCAAACCCAACACCATTCCCACTCATCCAGCAAAAGGCCCCGGGATGATAGTCCCGGGGTCTTAACCGCTTCACGATCCCACTTACGAATTACGTCGCTAACCCTACGCTAACAGTTTCCACTCACCCTTAGCCAGAGTTTCGGAATTTTCTCCTTCGGCGACCACCGCCTGGTGTCCAACGCCGGGTTGGTGTTTCCCGCCACCCCGGCCCGGCGTCTCGGTCCGCCCCAACTGGCTGACCGGTGTTTGGATCTGAGCTGCGCTCCGGGTCGGGCCAACACTGGCGACAGACTGATGACCCCGGTGGCCTTCGCCCTCGCCAGGGGCGACTGCCTCGACGATGCCGACTCCGACGGCAGCAGCCTGGTTGCCCCGCAGGTGCGGGGATGTCCCTGGCGACGGGTTTGCCTCCCACCCCAGGGGGTGCGCCCGCTTCCAGCTTGACCATCTGCATGGGGCGCTGGAGGATTTCTGGCGGGCCATATCCCTGGATCCGGGCGACATGGACTCGCTGCGCCATCGGCCGGCTTAGTACCGGGAGTTGGGCCAGCCGGAGACGCGGGTGAGGGACTAAGACGACATCCTGCGCCTGGAACCCGGCAACCCGTCCGTTAGGGAGGAAGGGCCGCTCCCCGTGGTGGAGGAAGGCGCAGGGACGCTGGACCGGAGGAAATGGGAAGCAAGGGGAGACCGGTGCCGGCCTCCCCTTTTGCGTGATGGTCCACTTTCCCGGCTAAGCGACATTCGGCTGCCCCTGCTTCAGCATCATGCCGTAGCCCCGCTCGTCCACGATGTGGTTCACCGACACCTGCCCCCGGCTGTCGTATCCGCTCGTGTAGGCGTATTCGACCTCGGCGCCCCAGGGAACACGCCCGCCGAAGCGCACCGTGCCGCCGCCGGGGTTGCTGCCGCTGTGCGGCCCGCCCGCGCCCTTGACCACCACGCCCTGACGGTCGTCCTTCTTCCAGCCCATGACCCTCAGCTCCACCGGCGCCACCAGTTCCGCCTGGGTCGGCGCGAACAGCACCTCGTGCAGCCTCCAGAGCAAGTCCCCCGACGGGGTCCGCTGGCCGTTCATGATCAGGGAGAGATGGCCGGTGCTGATGCCCGCCAGCCGGGCCACCTGGTTCTGCGAATACCCGTGGGCATCCATCCGGTCCCACAGAGTCCTGGGGTCAACGGTAGGACACTGGGCCGCTTCCACGGTAACCGGAGCCTCCAGCACCGCCTCCACCCGCGCCTGAACCGACGGTCCCAGGTTCCGCTTGCCCCGGGACGCCTGGCTGAGGTAGCTGGGGGACACACCCACCCGGTCGGCCAGTTCCCCCAGGCTCAGGTCAACCTCCCGGGCCTTCTCCCTGATGTATGTGCTCCGCCCACCGTCCACCACGCCGCTCTGGCGGTAGACCACGCCCTGCCCCGGGACCTCGCCCAGGACCGCCATGGCCCTCTCCCGCAGCATGGGAGACCAGGGCCTGCTGCCGCTGCTGACCGAGGACAGGTAGCCGTAGTTGACGCCCATCCTGTCGGCCAGTTCCTTGAGGGTGAGGCCCTTGCGCCTAGCGGCAGCGCGGAGTTCGCTCTCCGGCTTGCCCTTGCTGGGGGCCTGCTCCGCAATGTTCACGGGGTTGCCGTTGACCGTTGCCTTGGTGTCGATGCTGGTGTTGGAATTCGCCTTCATGTCGCTTCCTCCGAAACGCAGAAAGCGGGGGCCGGTCCCTTTCGATAGGGAACCGGCCCCCGCTTTGCCGTGAGCTGTGTGTCTTTTAGGTTTTCAGTCGCGGCTTACCTTGGCCGCCATTTGGTCGCCATCGCCTCCCTCGCCGGAGAGACGGCCCGGGATTATCGCCGGTTCACCCCTTCCTCCAACCTTCCGGTGGCGATGGGAGAAACCGGGTCGGTGTTCGTGTCGTTCACCTCCTGGTCGTGGTTGTGGTCGCTGTCCTGGTCGTCGATTTGCTGCCCGTTGCTGTTGTTACCGTGGCCCAGATAACCGCCGCTGGCGCCGGCAACCCCCGTTGTCGCCCGTACCGGACGCACCACTCCCTGGGCCGGGCAATGCCACGGAGAACGCCGGTTGTGGGCTGACGCAGGGCGCAGTCGGCCCAGGGTAAGGCTGAGCGGCGCAATCCAAGGCCCCGGCGCGAGACGCACTGCGCCCAGGGCCGGTCGGCGCAACAGGGAAAGCCGGATGGGGAATTGGCGCAGTCCGCCCAGGGTGTCATTTGGGATCTGCCGCTACGTGGGGGAAATGGGAGGAACGCAGCCGGGCCGGCGGCTACGCGGCAAGCCGCCCGGCCAAGGGGGATTGGGCTGCAACGTCAAGCGTCCGGCCTGCCGCCGTTGCCGACGGAATGCCGGAGCATGTGGAACCTGCGGCGCCGCTGCCGTTACCTGGCAGCCTTGCCGCAGCCGTGGGGGGCAGCCAGAGCCATGTTGCCGGCTCCGGCCGCTGGGTGAAGGTTGCGAAGCAGGTTGGACCGCTCCGCCAGGTGGACCCGGTGGGTGAGGTAAGCCGGGGTGCCGTGCTGTTTCTCTAGGCTGCCTCCTGACAATTGTGCTGCGCCCGGGATAGGGAGTCCGCGCCGTGGGTTGGGTTCTGATAAAGCGCACCGGCGCTTCGATGGGCTGGGTAACCGGCTGGAGCGAAAGCGTCAACGACACCAGCGCCGCAGCGATGTCCCTCGGGGACGCCATCGGGAGAGCAGGGCTCAATCCCTCCGGTCAATCCGTCGCGGGCGGCCGTTCGGAGAGCAGCGCTCAATCCTAGGCAGCCGGTCCCGGGTCCAGGGACGGGACCCTCCAGGTTTCTAGGGCGGGAAACGCTGGAAAAAGCCTGACAACGCAATCAAGTATCCGGCCTTGATTGACCCGCTGGCAATGCTTTCACCCCCCGGCGCCCCAAGTGTTGCCTTTTGTTGACCCAAACTCTAAGCGCCGCCGCCAACGCCTGCACCCTCACCGTCGCCGCTCCCTACCGCCACCGGCCCAGGGTCAACACCCGCCGCGCCCCGTGCAGCAGTCCCAGCCTGGCCCGCCGCCGCCGGACCCGCGCCAGTTCCCGCTCCCGCCAGGACCATTGCTCCCGCCGGTCCAGGCCTGTCATGGGCGCCGTCTCCGGCGGCAGGGTCAGCCGGTGGTCGTACAGCATGGCGATCTCCAGCTCCAGGATCCGCTCCCGCCGTGCCGTCCAGGCCAGTCCCCTGCCCTGGGGCGGCTGCCTCGACCACAGCTCCCGCCACTCCTCCACCAGGGGCCACGCCGCGCCGTAGACCCGCTCGTCATCATCGGCAGGCTCCCGGGCAACCACGCCGGCATTGCGCCGCTGGGATCCGGCCCGCGAGGTCCGGGAACCGCCGCCGGGGGCATTGCCTGCGCCCTGCGCCGGTGACGGCACACCCAGCCGCCGTTCCATCTGCTGAAGCTCCTGGGCGAACTCCTGCCGCAGCGCCTCGATCATCGCGTTGTTCCCCTGGGCGCGGTTGCTGCGCCGTCGTTCGCCACAGCCAGCGCCGCCACCGCCCGCTCCAGCAGCATCCGCTCCAGGGCGTCGGCCAGCCGGGGGGTCATTTGCCCATGCCCCTGGCTGCGCCACAGGGTCTTGCGGTCAACTCCCAGTCCCTCCGCAGCCTTCACCGGCCCCAGGCCGGCAACCAGGTCGTTGAGCAAGGCCCGCAGGCGCAGCTCCCGCAGGTTTTCGATGCTGGGGGCGCCATCCCCCGGCCATCCCGGTCGCATCATCCGTATCACCTCCGCGCTCGTGTTCCAAAAGGAACATTTCCTGTAGGGGAGTGGAACATCGCCACCGAATCCGCCATGTTCCAAAAGGAACATTTCGTAGCTGGCCCTGCCCCATGCCCCTGGAACCGGCCCTTCCCGGAAAGTGTTGCCCGATTTGCCCCGCAAACCCCTGATTTTCCCCGTATTCAGCTACGAACCGGACCACCCGAGCCCCGGTCCCCAAACTCAGATTGCTGTACACGTCCATGACACCACAGGAGGGAGGTCCGGCGTCAGGTCTTATAGGGGGGTTCATGCATGATTCCGGGTTCACGGGTGAATCCCCCTATAAGGGGTTACCTCCGGTGCTGCCGCTCATCACACTGGACGGCAGGGAACGTTCCGGCGGCAACCGGTCGCCGGAGGAGGGATACGATGCGAAACAACAACCGCAACAACCGGCGGAAGGCCCGCACGGGCATCAACGCCGGGACCGTGCCGCCGGCCTGCACGGCGGAACACCGGAAGACCATGCGCGACGGGCTGCGCATCCTGGCCAGGATCATCGCCCGCGCCCACCTGCGGCGGGAGGCGTCACGGGGCGGGCCGGCACCGCCACCGGACGGTTATCCCGGTGGCTGAGACTCCCAAGGAACCGGTTCGGATTCCCCGGTCCCGGCCCGGCCTCGGGCAGGTCCAGGACCGCTGAGGCGACCCCGCTCCATACCACGGAACCGGCCCGAATGTAAGGGCTTCCAAGGCCTTATGTCAGGCGAATTTCTCCTGGAAAATGAAACGTTGAACCATAGCCCTGGGAGGAAAGCGAATGCAAACGAAGCAGCCGGCCTTGCCGGAGGCGACCCAGAACACGGCGGCGGAAAACCACGCCCTCAACGGCGTCATCCGCAACTACGTGCGGGCCTACGCCCTGTGGCACGGCCGTCCCAAGCCGGCCCGGCGCTTCGGCTTCTCCCGCCACACTTTGCGGCGCTGCCTGGAACAGGGGCACCTGGGCCACTCCCTGCTTGGGGCGGTGACCAAGGCCGTAGTCGACGCCCCCGACACCGTAGTAGCGGCTGCTCGGGCCATGACCGCCAGCCGCCAAATCCGGTGACGAGCCGCCGTCCGGAAACAAGCATTGGCAGAGACCCCGGAAGACGCGCGTGGTCGCTACGCGCTGCACCATTACTGACAGTTGCCCGCTTACGGCGGCGGTCTCCGGCTGATACGCTGACGACATGGCATTCTCACGAGAGCGCATCCTGGACGCCCTGGCACGGCTGCCCTTCATCGACGCGGGGGAACTGGCCCTGATCCTGGGCGAGCCGCTGGCGACGGTGCACCGCGCCCTGTCCGGCCTGCTGAAGGACGGCGCCGCCGGACGGGTGAGCCATGGGACCGCTATCCTGCCATCCAGCCACCGCTACTACCTCACGAAAAAGGGCATCGCCCAAGCCGCCGACGCCCTCGGCTACGACGCCCCCTCGGAGTTCGTGCGGGCCTATCCCTTGTCCCGGCAGTGGCTGACATTGCTCATCCGCCGCATGGACGCCGCGGCCTCGGTGTACCGCCTGGCGGCAACCCTGTCCCCCGGTGTGGACGGCCTGGAATCCCGGGTGGAGTTCCAGCGCCGGGGCCGCTTCGACGCGGTGATCACCCTCCACAACGGGCGCAGCTTCGGTGTGGTGCGCCAGGGCCTGGCGCTCAGGCGCCGCTCCCTCTACGACCGCCTGCGGGCCATCGCCGAGTACCGTCCTGCCCACCGCCCCAGCGTGGTGCTGGTCCTGACGCCCAGCCCCTGGGAGCAGCGGCTCACCGACGAGTTCTGCCGGAACGCCGAACTCAGGGACTGCTACGTGGGCGTGGAGCGGCGCAAGACCCTTGAGGAGTGGGAGCGCCCGGTCTGGATATCCTCCAACTGGGCAATCGGCAGGAGGTACCGGACCCTGGAGCAGGTGGTCTCCCAGGCCGACCCCGGCGGCAGGTTCCCCTGGGAAACGCCGGAGCGCAAGCGGGCAACTCTGCCCGACCCGGAGCGGATGGTCCGGTCCGCCCCGGCCTTTGGCGTCAGCCCGTCGGAAAAACGCGCCCTGGACCTGATCACCGACCACCCGATGATCCCCCGGGAGCACCTGGCCCGCTGGCTGGGAGTCTCCGACGGCCGCATCAGCCAGATGACCCGCAGCCTAACGCAGACCTGGGGCCTGGTGGAACAGCACGGCAAGCGGAGCGGCGGGCGCTACACCCTGTCGGAGCGGGGCATCGGTTACGTAACCCGCCGGGACCGGGCCCAGCTGTCCACCACCATGGCCGCCTGGAGCACCGAGGACACCATCGACAACCACGGCCGCCCCCGTCCCCTGGGACACCGCATCCTCACCTGGGAGCGCCAGACCAGCCACACCGACGGCATCACCTGGTTCCTGTCGGAGCTGGCCGCCGAAGCCCGGGAAGACGGCGCCAGCGAACTCCAGTGGTCCATCCCCACCGCCCGGTCCGACCGGGCCTTCAACCGGGGAGAGGACGCCATCGCCCCCGACGCTGTGGGGCACCTGCTGACCAATGGCCTGCACGTGCCCTTCTACTTCGAGCACGAGCTGCGGGCCAGACACCCCAGGGGAGTGCTGGCCCGCCTGAGGCCCTACCTCCGCTACTACCGCTCCGACGCGCCCCGGGAGGACCAGCCGCCCTTCCCGACCACGCTGTTCATGGTGGACACCGAGGAGGTGGCGGAGACCTACGCCCGCACTGCCTCCCGGATGACCGCCATGGCGCTGCCCATCCTGGTGTCCAGCAGGGAGGTTCTTTCCTGTAGAGGGGTGCTGAGCAAGTCCTGGCGTCCCCTGTGGAACGGGGAAAGCCCGCCCCTGGCGCTGTCCGAGCTGGGCGATTACGGGTGGGACACATTGCGCCGGCGGATGCGTCGAGAGGAGACACGTTAATCATGCTGACACGGCTTCTTCTGCCCGTTCTGTTGTCCGGGGGGGCAAACGTGCATTCCGGGGGTGATTTCGGGGACTGGCCGGGATACCGCGCTGTGTCATTTTCCCGGATTCCACGTAGGAAAAAGGGCTGTCCAGTCCTTTGACCAATCAGGAATTGTATTTTGGGAACTGTGAGAAACCACGCTAAAACAACGAGGGCGATTCGGGGCCAGGTGCAATCGCCTGACTTATCACCGGTGACGAGGTGATTTACATGTCAGATAAGGTCAAAGACCAGGTCCACTGGGTGGACAAGGGGGAGGCGGCGCGGGAGCTGGAGGTCTCGCTGTCCACGTTGGACCGGATGATCCGCAAAGGGGAGGTGGAGGTGGCGAGGGAGGGCCGGCGGGTCTACGTTAAGCTGTCGGGACCTCGGTATCCAAGCGACCGGGAGCTGTTGCGGCAGGCCAGGACCAGGGTGGAACAACTGGAGCGCAGGGTGGGGGAGGTGGCCGGCATCGCCGACCGGCTGGAACAGGAGAGGGATCGGGCCCGGGCGGAGACGGACACCGCCATAGACGAGTACCGCAAGCTGGAAGAAGTGTTGCTGCGGGAGCAGGATGGCCACCAGAAGGCCAGACGCTGGGCCGCCCGGCTGGGCATCGCCGTCGCCGTGCTGTTGTTCCTGCTGGCCGTCACCGTCCTGGTGGCGTGGTGGCTGATCACGTAGGGCCAGTGGACATTCAGGGCATTGCGGATGCCGGGGACAGGACTCGAACCTGCACGGGCGGTTAAGCCCACGGAGCTGTGCTCCGCCACGTTTAGCCATTTCTGCTACCCCGGCAAGACCATGTTACCAAGCTTAAAGTCCTTAAGTAAGGAAGCCTGAATGTTCACAGGCCCCAGCGATGTGGTTCCGCGTAACGGCGGGAACGCCGCCCCGACTGACCGGGCGCAATTGACGGTGTGGAGAGGATGAAGGATAATAATAGTAAGACAATCCCATAAATCAACAGCCAACGCGAGAGACCATGCCGCCACGCCGCATTTCCAGGACCATCACCTTCTCGCTGCCGCCGGAGATGTTCGAGGAGGTTCAGCGGGTGAAGGAGGAAGAGGGCCGCGACATGAGCGAGTTGGTGCGCGAAGCTCTGCGGCTCTACATGGAAGATCGAGAACTGCGCCGTGAGCAGCGTCTTGAGCGGCTGCGATCACGCCAGGCCGAACCCGGAGAGAATGATCGAGGTGAAATCAATGAGTAATGGAATTGACCTGATACCGGCGGCCCTCTACGCCCGGGTTTCCAGTGATCGCCAGGACGTGGACCTGTCCGTGGCCGCGCAGATGCGGGCATTGCGGGACTACGCCGAGCGCAACGGCTACTCTGTGGCTCGCGAGTACGTGGACGAGGCCGAGAGCGGCAGAATCGCCGATAGGCCCCAGTTCCGCCGGATGCTGGACGAGGCCAGCAAACCGGAGGCGCCTTTTAGCGAAATTCTTGTCTGGAAATTCAGTCGCTTCACCCGCAAGCGGGAGCACGCCGTGGCATTCAAGTCCATGCTCCGGCGCAAGGGCGTCCGCGTGGTCTCCATCACCGAGCACGCCGACGACTCCCCCACCGGCAAGCTGATGGAGGCCATCATCGAGTCCGTGGACGAATTTTACTCGGAAAATCTGATACCGGAGGTGCAATCGACTCCAAATCTTCCGTTGGTATCGCCAGCGTGAAAGTGAGGTTGTTCTCCCGGTTGATGGTCACCTCCTCCAGCAGCAGCCGCAGCACCTCTCTCCGCTTGTCATCGGGCAGGTCGTCCAGCCCGTCGCCCATCAACTCCGCCCACTCCAATACCCGCTGCGCCATTTCCTTCTGACCCGCCTGGACCGACTCCCTGGCCCGGCAGTCGTTCAGCCTTCGGCGGGCGCTCTCCAACCTTTCCGTGATGAACTTCCGCTGGTGGTCCAACTGGGCCTCGGTGATCTTGCCCGACACGTAGAGCCGGATGGCCCGGTCCTCCTCCAACTGCACCTTCTCCAACTCCCGCTCCGCCCTGACCACCTCCTCGCTCAGCCCGCCCTCTTCCTTCTCTCCCAGGGACTCGATGCCGGCCACGATAAGGGCGGGATTGGACAGCACCTTCTTGACCTCCTCCCAGACCAATTCCTCCAATCGCTCCGCCCGGATCATGGTGTGCTCCCGGCAGCCGGTCTGGAAGTGCTGCACCCCGTAGCACTTGTAGTAGCGGCGGGGGATTTCCATCTCGTACTTGTAGGTCTTGTCTCCGTGCTTGACCGTCCGCTTCCTGGTGGCCATGCAGCCCATCAGCATCCCGCACTCGGTGCAGCGTACCAGGTGCTGCAACAGGTAGAATATCTTGGTGTTGCGCCCGGAGTAGGTCTTGCGCTTGGTCCTCATCTCCTGGCAGCGGTCCCAGGTTTCCGCGTCGATGATGGCCGGGAAGGGCACGCCGATCCAGTTCTCCGGGTCCTGGTCGTAGACCTTGATGCCGTCCTCGGTGGAGACGTAGCGGGCGCGTCCGTACCACCAGGTGCCCTTGTAGGTCTCGTTGGTCAGGAGGCGGTGAATCTGCCCGTCCCACCACCGCTTGCCCGTCCGTCCCAGGGGTACGCCCTCTGCGGTGAGACGCTGGTTGATGACTCTGGCCCCCAGGCCCTCGTCAACGCACCAGCGGTAGATGCGGCGCACCACCTCGGCCTCTTCATCCACGATCTCCGGCCTGCCGTCGTCGTTCACGCGGTAGCCGTAGGGGACGTTGCTGACCGGGATGCGCCCCATCTTGGCGGCGCCCCGCTTGCCCATGGAGGCCCGCTCCCGGAAGTTGTCCAGCTCGATCTTGCCGATGGCGGCCATCAGGCCGAAGGTCTTCATGTCGATGGAGTCCATCACCGCCTCCAGCCTGATGTGGCTGGCTTCCACCACTTCCATCAGGGCGGCGGCGGGGTACATCCCCCGGCTGAGCCGGTCGGACTTCCAGCAGACGATGGTGTCGAACCGGCCCAGCTTGGCGTCGTTGAGCATCTTCTGGAACTGGTTGCGCTTCTTGGACCAGCCCTGTCCCACCTCCTGGTAGCGGGCGACGATGGTCAGGCCCCTTCGCTCGCAGTAGGCTTCCATCTCGCTGGTCTGCTCGGCGATGGAGGTCTTGTCCTCGCCGTCCTGGCTCTTGTCGGAGACCCGGGCATAGATGGCGGCGCGGTTGCCTTCTGATTTCTGCTTTTGCACCTTGGTTCCTGGCATGGTCGCCTCCCATTGGTTCTTGCTTGCTGAAAATAAAACAGACCCGCCTCCTGCCGGGAGCGGGTCTGCAAGTAGTACAATACCACCGCATCACCTGTTCTGGCAGGTGGCGCCACGGCCCGGGGTGCTACCAACACCGCTGGGCCTCTTTCCAAGCCATGATACTCCTGTTGCTGGGCTGGCGTCAAAACTCCTCCGACAGATGATTCCATACATCATGCCTCGCGGCATTGACCATTATCTTGGCCGCGTTCTCAACTTCGTCCCTCCGCCACGTCATTGGCGCGAAGGCGGTTACATAACTCCTGGTAGATTCGGCAACGTCCCTCTCCTCCAAGAACGGGGGCACCTGATCAACCACTTTACTGAGGTTTATGTTGCCTGATCGAAAACGCAGCCAACGTCCCTCAAAAAGCAATTCGGCGATTCAGCAAATCCGTCAGTTCGGTTCAAATGCCAAGCCGAAGCTAATGGCATTTTCGGGATGCCTCCTGCTATTTCTGAAACGGTGGGGCATCGCCACTTGTCTAATCATTGCCGGAGCGGCTGCCGGGTTGGCGTTTGCAGGTAACCAAGTCGGCTTTCATGGCATGTTGATTACGCTTGCCGGTTCGGCCCTGTCCCTAATAGCAGCAACGGGGGGAGGCAACAAACTTTCGGCCCTCAGCACAGCCGTAGTAGGTATCGGTGCCTACTGCGGTTTAGCGTACTTCATTGGTGCAAAGCCACTGGATAGTGGATTCCTTGGAGACATGGCTAGCTTGATTGCACTCGCTTCCGCATCAGCCCTGGTTATCGCTACTCTGTGGACCCTTTTCCGGGGCGGCAACTCTGGCAAGTAGGAACTGCCTAATCGAGTTAGGTATGGGCATTTTACCGGCATATCGAAAGCCCCAAAGTCGATGATTCAATTCTGGCTTTGAACTGTCACCCCAGCAGAGACTGGCAGACAATGGAACGGGACAATTGAGCGGGATTCATTTGTCCCATCCGAAAACCCAGCTTTACCTACGGCCCACCCCTTCCCCAATGCGACAAGAGAAAAGTTAGCATCACAACAGTGTCTGGACCTAACGAGCTAACCTAGAGAGCATCCATCGTCGGGGGGCAATGACGTCTTGGACGCAGGAATCCCGTCAGGGAGCTGATGTATCTTCGGGAGCGTCCTCGTTGGCGGGAGTGGCTGCGATACTCCTGATGGTCCCGATGAGTTCGGCTACCAGGGCGTCGCTCAGGCCATCCGCGCTGAAACCATGAACGATGGCGTTCCTGTACTTGAGCATACCGGCCAGGCTGTCGTATTCATCTCTGGAGATGACGCCACGGAAGACCGCCTGGTCAAGGACGAAAAGCGGGGACGTGATGCGCCTGTCGGACACTCCCTCTGCTGCAATCAACTCCCTGAGGGCCGCTTCCCCTGCGGACCAGGCCAACAGGAAGGCAGCCTCCGGTATTCCCGCTCCGAGGGACATCTCGGCCTGCTCCAACCTCCGCAGGATGCCCTGGCCCTCGAACGGAAGCGCGCCTTCGGGAGAATCCACCCTCTCCGGTTCGCCCACCAGGACCAACTCGAAACTCCATCCGGGCTTCGACTCAATCAGTTGCGCCAACTCGCTTATCCTGGGGTCGGCGGCCAGCGAAGGCCGGGACTTCACTTGAATCACCTTCACCTCATCGCCCTTGCGGACAAGCAGGTCGGCCCGGAAGCCGGGGAAGAAGTCCAGGGGAGCCTCCAACTGCACCTCGTAGCCGTTGCTGCGGTACTCTTCAGCAGTCTTCCGTGCGAGGAGATATTCGGAGTCCGTCGCGGGTCCTACCATGCCGCTACCTCCTGGGTCAGCGCGTTGGCCACGGTGATGTGCAGAAACTGTTGGGAATCGCGGTGGGTTTCCAGCAAAACGGTAGAGGGATTCGAAATGCGCAGATCGCCATTCAGGTCCCTCTTGCGGCAGAGCAGGTCGGAGACCTGGGAGTCGTCAGAATAGACCAGCCCCTTCAATGCGTCCAGGATTGGCTTGGGTATATTATCAACGTCCAGGGAAGCGCCTTCGAAGAAGTAGGTGATGACGACCACCACCTCCCCGGCAAAGGGGGGCTCGCTGTCCCAACGGCTTTCGGCGACCATCTGCACCCTCTGCGTCCACTCCTCGACGCGCCTTCTGCGGCGGGCCTGTTGGGACACCGGGGGACCGCCTATGACAAACTCGAATGGTATCGGCATCCGGCCTGTACCTGCTCCCGGTTATTGCAGACTCTTTCGCATTCCTGGGCCGTCTCTAGCCGCTCATGCACCGCGCTTTCGACTTGAACAACATCGCGGATTGAGTGAATTTCAGTATACAGGATGCCCGGCGCGGTGAAGCATATAACGGCTTTTCGGCCAACTGGCAGTCATGGAGACCCTTCGTCCTCGGGTCCTTCAACCTCTGTGGACTCCCTGTCGCAACCGCTTGTGGCTCCGGCGGTTTGAGATTTGCCAGACACCGTCTGGCGAATCTTTCCCGGTGGACAGGTGATGCAAGGCAGGAACGTGTACCGGATGTTGAGTGAGTAGAATTGAGTCCATGAATCCTGCCCCTGGCAGAAGTTCCATCATTTCTCCTAATCCCCGCATCCGTCCTCTGGAGGCTGCTTCGTCTCCGCAGGGGCCGGTTTGTCATTGATCACCCCGGCCAGGATGGTGAACAGGCGGCGCAGCCGGTCCTGGGCGTCGGGGGCGGGGTTGACGTTGACCCCGACCACCCTCAGCTCCGGGCCGTCGCTGGGCGGCCTGCCTCGCCTTTTCGGTTGGTCCTGTCCGCTGGTCTCTTTCATATCGTGCAGACGGTGCGGCATCTGGAATAGGTCGCCGCTTTGTGGCTGTTCGCCGCTGAACGGTCCACCGGCGCGGTCGGGGGGAACGGGCGCCGGCGTGGGATTGGCCAGGGTCTAGGCTACGTCGTCCTCCTGGTCGTGTTCCTGGTCCTGACCCTCCTCTTCGTCCTCCTCATCGTCGGGGAGGTCCGGCTGGGTGAGCAGGCCCAGGAGGATGTCTAGGCCGCCGGGGATCCGGCTGGCGAAGTGGAAGACGGCGAGCACGGAACCGCCGGAGGGTTCGGTGCCGTCGGCCCAGCGGCGGCACCGCTTGCGGTCCACCCCGAGGACGCGGGACAGGCCGCTCCAGCTGAGGCCGCTGAGCTTCTTGAGGCGGTTCAGCCGCTCCGGGAAGTCCCGGAGCAGGGCCTCTATGTCCAGGGGGAAGTCGTCCCCATCGAAGGGGAACTCGTGGTCAATGCTGGTCATCGGTCACCTCCAGAGTGAATAGCTGCTGAAACCGGTTCAGGCCGAGGGCCTTCAGCATCCGTACCTGGATGCCTTCCGAGGGCGCCCGACCTCCGTTGACCAGCAATGAGACGTAGGCGTGGCTGACACCGATTTCTCTGGCGAGCCAGTTCTGGGAACGGTCCAGCAGGGCCAGCCGGTCCCAGAAAGCCGCCGCGTCCAGCCGGACCACGGCCCGTCCCCCGCGCCCCCGGGGGCCTCCCGGCCGCTTGATATGTTGCGAGGGCGTGGCCGCTGCGCTCCTACCGGGCAGGGAACGTAGTCCCGCCAATTTCTTCGCTGCCCGGTTCCTGGGGCCTGGAAGGCGCGTTTCTCCCGGCGCTGGCAGCAGATAGGCGGTCTCCTCCTGGCACGGAGTGCGCCAGGCCCGTCCCAGCGGCCCCAGGGCGTTGATGGCGTTCCGGTGAGAGACCCGCAGGGGGATGGCCATGTCGGGACGTTTCATCTCCCGCTCCGCCAGCCGGAGGAAATGGCCTGCGGCGATGTCGTCGTCGAAGACCACCAGGACGTCGGGGCGGACACCGTGGTCGTCGGTGGGCCTTGGAGTGGAGTAGTAGCGCAGGTAGGGGGCCAGTCGCTGGGCCATGGTGGCGGGCCGGACGGCGCGGCGCTCCCACTCCAGGAAGAAAGCCCAGGCTTCCCGTCCTCGGCGCAGCACGCCGAAGGCGTCGGGGTGGATGGAGCGCTGGCCGCCCTGGTGGGGGAAGTGCCGCGAGGCCCGGTGGGGCGGGTCCAACTGCGCCGTCTCCCAGCCCAGGGCGCGGGCCTGCTCCGCCAGGTCGGCGATGAAGCCGTGGACGGCGGCGGTGTGGTCGATATTTCTCAGCAGTTGCCGGCTCCTGCCGCCGGAGACGTTGCGCCAGTGTAGGGGTGCAGATTTGTCCACCAGGGCGACGCTCCAGCGCTTCCTGGCGGCTCCCACCGAGGCCCGGTCGCGGCGGGCCAGCAGCGCCAGCCCCGTATCGGAAGGGGCCATCCTTCCGCCCGCGCCCCTGGGCCTGACCGCCAGCCCGTGGCTCTCCAGGGAGACGGAGAGCTGGGACACGCGGGGTTCCGACACGTCCAACAGGGCGGCCAACTCCCCCCGGGACAGCCAAGGCCAGTCGGACAGCAGGTCCAGGGCGCGCTTCTCGGCGGGCAACAGCATGGCGGACAGGGTGCGTTCCGCTTCCCGGGCCTCACCGGGCAGAGACGGCATGGAAAGCGGCTCTTCCAAAGGAAGCTCACCACCGAGTGGTAACCGTTCCAGCGCGTAGCGCAGGTCCAGGGCCGCGTTTCCGCCGGGGGGACGCCAGATGCGGCGGGCCGGACCCGCCGATGCGACGTCGGCTTCCAGGGCCAGCAGGGCGTTGACCGGAGTGCGGGCCAGCAGCCTGCGGGCGTGCCTGAGGCGCACCTCGTCGGGGACTAGAACCAGCGCCAGTCCGGGCAGCGGTCCCTGGCCCAGCCGCCAGACCCGCTTGGCGAAGCCGGTGCGGTCAGCGGTGCGTCCCTGCCGGAGAATGCCCAGGGTGCGCCCGCCGGGCAGGGTCATTCCGGCGTCCAGCGGCGCCGCCCGGTACCAGCTGAACCGGATGGGATGGGCCAGGTCGGACACCGCGGCCGCCAGCCGGTAGATGGCGGCCACCCCGTCCAGCCGCTCCAGCAGGATGCGCCGCCAGCGGTCCGAGACAGGATACCGGCGGAGCAGTGCGTCCGGAGACAGGCCCTCCCGTTCCGCGAGACGGCACAGCCCGGCGGCAGTGAGATGGCAGCGGTGGGTCGGGGCAAGCAGTCCGGTGGCGTGGGAGACGTAGGCGGCGCAGCCTTCGCGCTCCAGCCTGCCCACGCCCCGGTAGACCGCGCCCCGGGACCAGCCGGTGACGGCGGCCAGCTCCAGTCGGTCCAGGAAGGGCATCTCCGCCAGCCTCCGCAGCAGTTCCCTTTCCAATGGGGATGGCCTCATTCGCCGCCCTCCTCATTGGCATCCTGGCCGGCGGACTCCGCCTGGGCATCACCGCGCCGGCTGCGCTGGCGCCGCCGGTCCGGTTTCTCCGCGGCCGGGTTCTCACCGTTCTGCCCTTCGGACAGCAACCGGCGGTACTCGCCCGCCTGCCCGTTGCCGGAGTCATCGCCTTCGTCGCCGTTGCCCTGCTGCATCTCCGCCAGCAGCCGCCGGTACTCGCTCACCTTCTCGTTGCCGTCGGCCTCTCCCTCCATCAGGCCGGACAGGCCGTGAGACGGCAGGGTGTAGGCGGTGCTGGCGGCGCGGATGCGCTCGGCAATGGCGGGGTCGCCGTCCTCGGGCTTCCTGACCATCATGGAGAAGGCGGGCATCCGTTCCTTGCCCACGGTGGCCCGCACGTAGCAGTGGTGCACGTCCAGGGATACGATGTCGTCCTCGCTCACCCGGTCCTTGCCCAACTCCCACACCAGTTGACGGGCGTCGTTTCCCGCCACCTGGAACACCGCCAGGCAGCCCACGTTGGCCAGCAGGGTGTCCCGCATGGTCCGGGACAGGTCCTCCAGCTTGGCCAGGCTCTGGGTGGCCAGGATGAATGACGCGCCGAACTTGCCCAGCTCGCTGAGCATGGACTCGTAATCGACGCCGGGCATGGACTGCATCTCGTCCACCACCACCAATGCGCCGCGTCTCTTCGAGAAGGCCAACCCGCCCTGCTCCCGGATCACCGAGTCCACCAGGTTGAGCAACGACGCCCCCACCAGGGCGGCCACGTCCCTACCAACCACCCCCTGGGCGGTGGACACCAGCAGGATGCCGCCGTCGAGAATCGTCTCCCGAAGGTCGATGGTGGAGCGGGGCTGCCCCAGGATGGCACGGGCTCTTTTGGACGATGCGTAGTAGGAGAGGCGGGTCTGCACCGGAGCCAGGGCCTCGGCCCGGTACTGGCGGTGCCAGTTGCCGAAGTCCCTGGCCCACCACTCCAGCAGGTAGGGATCGCTCACCCTCGCCAGCACGGAGTTGCGGAAGGCTTCGTCGGACAGCAGCCGCAATCCGTCCAGGATGGTGTGCTGCCGGTCCGCCTCCACCTGCGCGTTGGCCTCGTGCAGGGTCTTGACCGTCTGCTCCAGGATGGACTGCATCCGGGGACCCCACTGCTCCCACAGCCCCTTGGCCACCCTGACGACGGAATCGGCGGTGCGGTCCCGGTCGGCGAAGACGCGGGTGTCCAGCAGGTTGACGCCGGGAACGCGGCTCTCGTCAGCCAGGTCTATCAGGCGCACCCTGTCGATGAGGGACCCAGGCACCTGCTCCAGGATTCCGGCCACCAGGTCGGCGTGGGGGTCCACCACCACGATGGCGTCACCGTCCCGGCCCTCGGCCTTCTCCCTGAGCTTGTGGCTGACCACGTGGTGCATCAGGGTGGACTTGCCCATGCGGGTGCGGGCTACGTAGAGGTGGTGGCGGCGCAGCAGGTCCTCGGGAAAGCGGATGGGCTGCTGGGTTCCCGCCGTGGTGTCCCCCACCAGGGCCCCGCCGCTGACGCTGCGGGCGGCGGGCAGCAGCGCCCTTGAGCCGGAGCGTTCCATCAATGGCGTCTCGTCGCCCTCGCCGGGCGGGTGCCACAGGCAGGCGGCCTCTCGCACTCCCAGGACGCTGCGCCGGCCGAACATCCCCGGCCCGGCGGGCTGCAGGCTGACGACGGGCGGCGGGTCCTGGATGTCGCCCACCCTGAATCCCGCCCCGGCGGGATGCTCGTAGTGGCGGTAGGCGGCCACCAGCGGGGTCAGCAGTTCCCCTATCCTGGGCAGCCGCTCCCCTCCGGGGATGACGGCGGTCAGCTGCAGCTCGGCGTCGAAGGCCACGCGGGAGACCTTCTCCCTGATCAGCATGGGATCGTAGACCCGGCTCCTGGCCTGCTTCCAGCGCCACCAGCCCCAGCCGGCGAGGGTCAGGCCGAGAACGGAGCCAAGGCCCAGCAGGGCGGCCTTCCAGACCTCGCCGTCCTGCACCCACAGGTAGCCCCGGAGGGCCGCCAGCGCTCCCACGCCCAGCACGGCCATGGTCACGCCGTCCAGTTGCAGGGGTTTGGTCTGGTAGGTGTAGGAGGGTTCCCGGTTGTCGGGTACGGCCGGCCGGTGGGCGCGGGCCTGGTGGCGCTGGGACCAGTCGGGACCCAGGGAGCGCAGCAGCAGGCGGGCCACGATGCGCTCCCCGTCCCGCAGTTGGGACAGGGCGCCGATGACGGCCAGCAGCGGATCGGAGCCGGGGTCCAGCAGGTCGTCGTCACGGAAGGTGCGCAGGGGCACGTACTCCGGTCCGTCCACCCGCATGGCGATGGTTCCGGCCTGCTCGTCCTCCCTCACCACCAGCGGGTCTTCCTCGGTTGGCACCTCCCGGATGCGGGCCTGGGGGTAGTGGGCGGAGACCTGGCTGCGCACCACCTGGCCGTCCTGGCAGCGGACCATCAGGGCTACGCCGTTGCTGTCTCCGGCCAGTTCCAGGGAGAAGGGCTCGGGAACGGCGATGGACTGGAGCAGGTTCTCCACACCCAGCAGGGTGCGCTCGCCGGTGCGGGGCGGCGTCACCGCCAGCAGCACCGGGGGCTTCTTCGCCTGGCGGTTGCCCAGCAGGATGTTCTTGACGCTGATATTCATAAAGGTTGCCTCGCTTTCTCTATTGGATTGCTGGGGTTCAGCTACGCGGGCCGGGCCGCCACTCGATGACCTCGGTCTCCTCGGGTGTGGCCTCGATGCGGATGGGGAAGCGGTTGCCCCTCGCCAAAAGCAGGCCGTCGCCCCGGGGACAGGACAGCAGCCAGCGCTGCAGGCTCCACCGGCAGGTCGAAGGCTTCGCCCACGGTGGAGACGGCGGCGGCGTCCTGCTGGAGCAGCAGCTTGAACGCGGCGTTCTGGAGCAGCGCCCTTCCGGAGTGGCCGGTGATGGTGCGGGAACTGTCCTCGGAGAGCAGGTCCTGCACGTCCTGGGTGATGAACTGGAGACCGAGCCGGTGCTTGCGGGCGCGCTTGGCCATCGAGACCATGAAGGCGGCGCCCTCGGGGTGCTGCATGATGCTCCACACCTCGTCCACCACCAGCAGTCTTGGCCTGGGGTCCTGGGCGGCGGCGGCCCACACCGTCTCGGTGCAGACCATTGCGGCGGCGGGCCGAAGCTCCGGTTCCAGCAGATGCAGGTCGAAGACGGTGACCAGGGCCTCGCGGGCCAGCAGGTCGTCGCCCTCGTCGGAGAGCAGATGCCGCAGGCTGCCGGTGGCGAAGGGCCTGAGCAGGTGGGCGATGTCGCCGGCCTCGGTTTCGAGGAAGGAATAGAAATCGCGGAATCCGGTGCGCTCCCGCCTCTCGGAGTAGTAGGAGGCCAGGGCGTGGTCCAGTGAGGACCGGCGCTCGGCGGAGAGCCTTTCCCCCACCATCACCTCAATCAAGCGCCGCAGGCTGCCGATGCGCTGTAGCAGTTCCTCGGAATCGCCCCGGTCGATGACAAAGGGGTTCATACCCTGGCCTGGGACTCCAGGCGACAGGACGCGTCCACCAGCGGCGCGGGCCATGTCGGCGTACTCGCCCTCGGGATCGATGACGTAGGCCCGGACGCCGCGACACAATCCCCTCAACACGCCCAGCTTGGTGGCGAAACTCTTGCCGCTGCCGGAACGGGCCAGCACGGCGGTGTTGGCGTTCAGGTGGGTGCCGTCGAAGGGGTCGTAGACCACCGGGGCGCAGGCCCTGAGGTCGATGCCGTAGAGGGTGCCGCTCCTGGTGTCCATGTCCGGCGGCGAGAAGGGAAACAGTCTCGCCAAGCTGGAGGTGTCCAGCGTCCGCCACACCGCCACGGCGTTCAGGCCCAGGGGCAATGTCGAAAGCAATCCCTCGCGCTGGCGGAAGGCCAGGTTGTCCAGCTTGCCCAGGGTGGCGGCGAAGTGGGCCCGGGCCTTCTGGGTCAAGTCCTTCAGGGTGTCGGCATTGTCAACATGGAGCGTCACCGACAGGGAGGCGTGGAACAGCCTCTCCCGGCCCCGCTGCACCTCGTCTCTGAGCCGCGACACGTCCTCCAGCGCGATCTCCGCCTCCGGCGACATGGAACGGCCACGCTTGAAGGACAGGGACTGCGCCGACTCGAACCGGACCTTCTGCCACTCCAGGGTGCGGGCCGCCTGCTCCGCCGGTATCGCGCCCAAATGCACCGACAGGTCCATGGGCGCGCCCGTGGCCATCAGCCCCTGCAGGAAGCCCGGGGCCAGGCTGCGAGGCCACTTGCCCAGGTGCAGGGAGCGGGTCAACCGTTCCCCGACTCGGATGTCGCGGCGGTTGACCTCCACCTCCAGCTCGGCCTCCTCGTCTCTCTCTATAGGAGAGCCTCCCAATGCGGCGGACAGCCACAGCAGGCGCAGGGATTCACCCGTCAGGGGAAAGACACCAAGCCCTCCTCTGGCCAGCAGCCCGTGGAGTTCGTCCATGCGGCTGTGCTCGCAGACGGCATAGAAGCGCCGGTCCAGGATTCCCTCCCGGGTCTCCAGGTTCCCTAGCAGACGCCCCAGGCTTTCGGCGGCTTCGCGGGTCTGGCGGGGCAGGTCCCCGGGTTGGGTCGCCTCCAGGGTGTTTCGGAGGGTTGCCAGCACCGGCGGGTGCTGACGCACCAGCAGTTGCACCGGAAAGTCCAGGGCGTTCAGGGAACCAGCGAAGGCCCCCAGCTTGGGCTCGTCCAGCTCCAGCCCCATCACCTCGCTGACCGCCAGCTTCACCCCGTCCAGCCGTACCGGCCCGTCCTCTTCCAGGTGGGACAGCATGAAGAACAGGTTCAGGTCCGGCGGCGGCTTGGGTTCTGTGTTGGCCGCCGCATTCGTGATGTCGCCGGTGTCGTCTGCGGATTCGTTGTACCGGCCTCTCCTGGCGCGGAGGGCCAGGTTCTTGATGTTCGGCAATGTCGCTTTCATTTCCCTTTCCTCCTTTTCCTATCGGATGGCAACCACCTACGCGCCGGGCATGATGGGAACGATGCCGCTCCTGATGACCGCAGCGATGGCCTTGGCCAGCAGAACCACCACCAGGCCGACGACGGCCATGAGCACGGCGTTCCTGGCCCGGCCCCGGCGTCCATCCCCTTCCGATCCCTCGGCCATCAGCACGAATCCGGCCCAGACGATGGCGAAGAGGCACAGGCCCACCCCGCCGTAGGCCATGCCCGTCAGCACGTCGTCAATCGCTTCAAGCAGCAGTTCCTTCTTGCCCTCTGGCGCGTCGGCGGCGACGGACAGGAGGGCCACAGCCGAGGCCAGCAGGATGTGTGCGATGCGCCCTACCACGGCCACCAACTCCACCAGGAGGAATCGCCCGCCTCGGTCTGCTCCGCCTTCGGCGGCGGTGGCTTGGGCGGCGGCACGGTGAGGTACCGGAAGGGGTTGTCGGCCCCCAGGCCCAGTTCTGCCGCCAGGGGCAGGGTCTCCGGGCGGGTGTGGGTGACCGGGGCCCTCTCCACCTCCACGGCGCGCACGTGCTCCGGGTGGTGAACGTAGATGCGCACCGTCTTGACCGTCGTGCTCTCGCCGCAACGGCAGGTCACCCGGCGGGTGTACACGTCGGTGCGGGCCGGGTGGTGGGTGGTCTGCAACATGGGCGGCAGCGGCACGTTCAGGGTGGCCGCCAATTGCGCCGCGATTTCCAGGTCGTGGGTGGCCTTGCGGTCGGGGACCGGCAGACGGAACCGGGTCTCGCCGTTGGGAGTGAAGACGGCGCTGGTCGTGTGCGTCCCGGCCTCGATGTTCACCGTCCCCGCGATGCCGGTGACGCTGGCGTCCAGCAATGCCGGAACGCTCTGGCTGAAGTGGCCGCCGTAGACCGGCAGGTCAATCTCCTGCCTGGTATCGCTGATGCACTCCGATGCGATGACGCCGCTGATTTGCCCCGGCGTCCACTCCAGGGATGTCATTTCCAGGTCGCACAGCTCCCCGTCGTAGCCGGGCAGGGGATAGGGAATCTGGCCCCTCTTCAGGGACACCGCCCCGGAGAAGCCCAGGGAGTCCGTCCAGGAGAAGGTGAACGACGGCGACGGGCCGTCCAGGGTCAGGTTGTAGGTCTTGGTCTCCCCGGAGTGGACTATGGCGTTGGCGCCCATCTTCAGGGTTTTGCCGGTTCTGCCGCCGAAGACCCGCGCCTTCAGGTCCAGGTCGTGGGCCGCCCGCAGGCTGACGGTTGCCGTGTTGCCGTTGACGGCCAGCCCCTCGATGAAGATGCGGCGCCCCGGCACCGGGTCCGGCGGCTCGAAGTAGATTTCGTCCAGCCGCCAGGCGTCGCCGTAGGGAGGATCGTCGGGGTCGTCGGCCAGAGCCGAGCCGGGAACGGCGATGACGGTCAGCACCAGCAAGCCCGCCACCGCCAGCAGCTTGTACCAGGGCCTGCCCCGCACTTGATGCGGGGGCTTTCTCTCCTGGGTCTCTCTAATGTTGGGCTTGGCGGCGTTGCCGCCGTTGGCGCGCTCCGCCCCCCTGGGTCTCCGCTTGCCGAACCAGCTGTGGGGCCGGAAGGGATGACACCCCTTGCGCTTGGCCGCTCTCACCGCCTTGCCGATTCCACCGGCCGCTTTCCTCGCTAGCAGCCGCAGCGGGTCGGGTTTCGCTTCGGGTACGGGCGGCGGTTCGCTGCGGGCCAGTTGTGCCGGGACTCCGGCATAGCGCCTGGCCCCCAGGTTGAACTTCAAGAGGTCGGCGGCCACCAGCGGCAGCCCCCGGCCTCCCACCTTCACCACCACGGCGGCGATGCCCACGACCCCTAAGACGATGGCTACTCCCAGCCGGAACTCCGACGGGCCGAAGGGGAAGTAGCTATAAGCGCCGTAGCTCACGGCGCACACCGCCACCACCGCCACGATCTGGGGGAAGGTGAACCCCAGCAGCACCTTGTCCTCGGCCTGCACGTGGGTCGGTACCTCGTGTTCTCTCATGATTTCTCCCTTTTCTTATGGCTTCTTGGTGGGCGCCGGGGTCGGGTTGGGGACGCCGGGGTCCACCGGGTTGCCCACCACGGCGTTGATCACCAGCTCCACCACGCCGTAGGCCACCAGAGCCAGCACGACGCCGGCCAGGGCGGTCATCATGGCGCTCTTGCCCCGTTCCATCTGGTTGGGCGCCCCGGAGGCGGTCAGGTAGAGGTAGGCGCCGTAGATGAAATAACCAACGCCCACCACGCCCACCAGGCCCAGCAGGATGCCCACCAGGTTCGATACGGTCTGGGTCAGGTCCGACATTTCTTTTCTCCTGTGAATTGATTGGTCCGGTTGCTGTTGGTCTGTCTCAGTCCCATCTCGCTACTGGCACATCTCTGCACCTCCTGGGTTGCGGCCGGCGCGAATGGTTTCCGCGCCGCTGTTTGTCGTTCTGGTTGTCATCCGGCTATGGCCCCTGGCTCCTGGGCGTGGGACCGCTCTGGCCTGCGGGCGTGGAGTTCTGGGCCGCCGAGTTCACCGCCCCCGTGGCGGCGCTGGTCGCGGTATTCGTTGCAGCAGCCGCTGCCGCCGCTCCCGCCGGTCCTCCAGTGGCTCCGCCCGCCAGCAGCCCCAGGGCGCGGCCCGACCGGACCATGGAGCCGGGCAGGGACATCCCGAAGTAGAGGGTGTGAAGCCAGGCGTCGAAGGTGCCGTGGTGTCCCAGCATCGAGGGGACTCTCCCCGCCAGGTACATGAAGGCGATGGCCATCAGCAGCTTCCACACCAGGTCCTGGGCCGCCTCGCCCCCGCTGATGTCCGCGAACTGGTCGAGAAACCCGAAGGCCAGGGCGATGGCGATGAGCTGGATCGCCTGCTGGAACACGGCGGTCATGAACAGCCGCAGCCAGTGCTTTCCCCATCCCGCCGTGTGGGGCAGGATCCACAGCCCCAGCGCGACGGGCGCCAAACACAGCAGGATGTCGATGAGGGCCAGGCGCAGGACCATCTGCACCAGCAGGTAGAGAATGAAGAAGCCGAAGACCAGGTAGAGCAGGGCGATGAACACCGCCAGGCCGGTGCTGGCGGCCATGACCGCGTTCAGCAGCGGGTCCAGGGGAGCCCGCAGCAGGTCGCCGGGGGTGACGTTCAGGGAGGCTGCGATGAACTGGGACACGGCGTGGGCCACGTCGATGACCAGGGCGCACCACCACAGGGACGAGGCGGCGGCGGTGAGGCCCAGCACCAGCCGGGGCACCATCTCCCGCCAGCCCGACTGGTGGTGGCCCAGGTGCTCCTGGACGATGAAGCTCAACCCCATCCAGCCCAGGATGATCACCAGCATTCCCGAGGCAACGGCCCAGACCGCCATCCAGGCGGCTTGGACCACGGGATTCAGGTAGGTGAGGTCGGGGGGAGTTCCGGTGAGAATGTCTCCCATACCGCTACCCTCCGCACTCGGCCAGGTTGGTCCCGGCGATCTTCTCCACCACGCCGCACAAAGTTCCATGGGCTCCCTGGATCACCCACCTGGCCCCGGCCCGGGCCCAGCGGTCGGGGTCGAGAGCGCCCAGCACCTTGTCCCACAACCCCTTGGGCTGGTGGACGGGGACCAGGGCGTGGAACAGATGGTTGTCGCCGCCGCCCTGTCGGGGGATGGACAGCACCATGAGAAATGCTTGCTCGGGGTGGAGCTGGGGTTGGCTCTTCAGGACCGGGTACTCGAAGGTATACTCCCAGCCCTCGGAGAGTTGCTTCTCGCCGCCCCGCACCCGGTAGGTGTTGGTGACCCACTCGCCGGTGTCGGGATGGCGCAGGGCATAGTGGAGGAAGTCGATCTTGCGGCTGAAGACGGGGCGGGCGATGAACTCGCCGTTCTTCTTGCGCTCCACCATCTGCCGGTCGCGGTTGACCAGGGACAGGTTGTCGGTGCCGGGGGGAGGGGACTGGGCCAGGGCGGTGCCGCACGTCGGTACAGTGATGAGGGCCGCCAGCAGCAGCGCCGTGGCCAGGGGGACCAGCCGTCTGGGGGCTAAGGGTTTCGATTTCAGGGTCAACTCGTTCACCTCCCTGCGGTTTGTCGGCGCCGGGCGTTTCGCCAGCGCCGCCGCAGAGTGTGAACAAAGAAACCCCTCCGCATAACCTCCCGCAGGCACCCGCACCCGTGCGGGGGCGCCCAGGGGGCCGCAGTCGTGCGGGGGCGTCCAGGGGACCGCATTCCTGCGGGGGCGCGCAGGGCCTTACGCAAACGGCCCCTCCTGTGATGTCATTGGGGTGTACAGGAGTTGGCTTCAGTTGCAGAAATGCAAGTCGGGCCGGTTCGTAGCTGAAATCGGGGGAAATCGGCCCCCTACCGGAGATTTCCGGTTAACACTTTTCGTAAGTCCCCGTTCCAACGTCGGGTTGCACTGGCCGTAGCTGAAAGTTGCAGTTCTGCAAGTGGCAGGGTCCCGAGGCAGTTGCACCGGCCCCGTTGGAGAGTTGCATTTCTGCAACCGGGGGCAAAGGAGACGCCAGGGATGAAAGCCAGGCAGCCGGGCACGGGTCCGGGCATGGACCGGAGCAGGAACATCGAGGACCTCCACCACCTGCGGCTGATGTCGCTGCTGGACGAGATGGTCCAGGACAAGGGAGTGATGCGGGCGGCCAGGGAGTTGGAAGTGAACTACCGCACCCTCGCCAATGCCCTGGAGAGCGGCAGGCTGTCCCGGCGGATGCGAGGCGCGCTGGAGAATGCCCTGCTGGAGGGCGGCGGGTCGCCGGCCCGGGAGCAGCGGCAGCGCAACGATGAACTGGAGGGGCGGGTGGAGCAGTTGGAGGAGCAGGTGAAAGTCGTGGCCGAGGACTCCGGCCAGGGCGTGGCCGCCGCCCAGGCCGTCGAGGGGGAGGTCCAGGCGCTGAGGAACGACCACGCCCGCGACCTCCAGCGCGTCGATTCCCGGCTGGCCCAGGTGGAAGGGGGAAAGGACGGCAGCGGTTCCGTCGGGTCGGCGCCGGGTAAGCCTGCAACAACTCGTTCACTGCCCAGGCGGGATTTCCCCGAGCTGGCGACCATGGAACCCGCCGAGGATGATCAGGACGTGTTCGGCGATGCCTGGCCGTTGATCCAGGAGTGGCGGGAACTCAGGAACACCCACCCCGACAAAGGGAAGGGCCTGGAGTGGCTGCGCCAGGAGGAACGGCTCATGTCGGTGGAGCTGGCGCTGCTTGACGACCACGGGCTGACCCTGCCCCCGCAGACCTACCCGCTCAAGGGCCTGGACCGGGGCGACCAGACCAGGTGGCGCCGGACGGCCCTGGAGGACGCCAGGCGCGCCCGAAAGAGGCTGGAACGGCTCCGCTGGCCGCTGCGGATACTGACCGGAGGCCGCTGTTTCAGGTAGCCGCGCGTAAGGGCCGGTTCCCCCGTTAACAATTTGGAGGTGGGGCGCGCAGGGGCTACCCAGGGCGGTTGGCAGGGGCGACAATATCTGTGTTGTCAGGCTTTTCCAGGTTTCCCGCCCTAGAAATCTGGGGGCATCCCTCACCATTGCCCGGGTCTTCACCGCAAGGTGGGCCCACGAGGGAAGCGCTGCCGCTGCGGATTTGACGTAGCTCTCTGCAAGCAGCGCGCGGGCCGGGCCACGGGGTGTTCAAGTCCCTCGTTCCCGGCCAGTCCGGCGGCTGGAGTGTTTAAGTCCTTCTTCCCCGGACACCGTTCAGCGGCTCGGAGCTGATCCCTCCGGTCGCTGGGCACCCGCCAGGTGGCGGAGGTTGATCGCCTCCTCTGCCAGGCGTCGGGGGCGGAGCGTTTAGCGGCGCTGAGTCCCCACCAATGCTGAGGCGTCCGCGAGTTTCCCTTGCGGCGCCCCAGCCGGAAACCATACCCACGAAACGCGCGATGCGTTTCACCAGGAACCCAACCCACGGTGGAATCTCCACCAAGCGGCGCATCACAATTGCAACGGAGGTGGCAGACAGCAACGACACGGCTCTGGGGAACTTCAGCATCGTCAAGGAGGCAGCTTAGAGAAACAGCACGGCATCCCTGATTCCCACACCCATCGGGTCCACCTGGCGGAGCGGTCCAACCTGCTTCGCACTCTTCATCCTGCGGCTGGAGACGCCAACAAGCTCCGGCTGCTTCTTCTCACCTGCGGCAAGACTGTTGAACATCAGCAGCAGCGCCGCAGGTTCCCCACGCTCCGGCAGTCCGTTGATAACAGCGGCGGGCCGGACGCCTGACGTTGCAACGCGGTTGCCATCGGGCGGTAGCTGAAAAGCGGGCCGCTGGCTGCACTGCGTTACCCTTCTCCCCAGCTCCCCCGCGTAGTAGCAGCCCCGGAATGACGTTCTGGGCGAGCTGCGCCCTTCGCCAACCCCCATCCGGCTTTTCCCGTTGCGCTGCCCGGCCCTGGTCGCAGTGCGTCTTGCGCCTGGGCCATGCATTGCGCCGCTCGACCTGACCCGGGCGAACTGCGCCTTTCGCCAGCCCTGCCCGGCGTTCTCCGTGGCATTGCCCGACCAAGGGAGTGGTGCGTCCGATACGGGGCGACAACGGAGGTCCCGGCGGCAACCAGGGCCACGGTATCAACATCAACGGCCGGCAAATCTACGGCCAAGACAGCGACGACAACTACGACCAGGAGGTGGACGACACGAACATTGACCCGGTTTCTCCCATCGTCACCGGAAGGTTTGAGGAGGGAGTGAACCAGCGATAGCTCCAGTCCCGCCTCTCTCCGGCGAGGGAGGCGATGGCAACCGAATGGCGGCCACGCGAAGCCGCCACTGACAACCGAAAAAACAAACAGCTTACAGCAAAGCGGGGGTCGGTCTCCTTTCGAAAGGAAAGGGAACCGGCCCCCGCTTTCTGCGTTTCGGAGGAAGCGACATGAAGGCGATTACCGGCATTGACAACACGGCACAGACCATCACCCATCCCACTACCGGATTCGACGGCAGCGAAACCCGCGTACCGGAGACCGGACAGGCTGGGCCGAACCAGAACGGCGCAAAGGAACAGGGCAGGGGCAAGCCGGAGAGCGAACTCCGCGCCGCCGCCCGGCGCAAGGGGCTCACCCTCAAGGAACTGGCCGAGAAGATGGGCGTGAGCTACGGGTACCTCTCGCAGGTGTCCGCCGGCAGCAGGCCCTGGACTCCCATGCTGGGGGAACGGGCCATAGCCGTCCTGGGCGAGGTCCCCGGCCAGGGCGTGGTCTACCGCCAGGGCGGCGTAGTCCAGGGTGAAAGCACCTGCATCCGGGAGCGGGCCAGGGAGGTGGGCCTGAGCATGGGTGCCCTGGCCGACCTGGTGGGCGTGTCCCGAAGCTACCTGTCGATGGCGTCGCGCGGAAAGCGTCACTTCAGCCCCGGTGTCCAGGCCAAGGTGGAGGCGGTGCTGGAGGCCCCGGCCAGGGTGGAAGCGGCGCAATGCCCCACCGTGGACCCGCGCGCCCTCTGGGACCGCATGGACGCGCACGGGTTTTCCCAGAACCTTGTCGCCCGGCTGGCGGGCATCAGCACCGGCCATCTCTCCCTGATCATGAACGGCCAGCGCACTCCCTCGGGGGACGTGCTCCGGCGGCTGCACGAGGTCCTGTTCGCGCCGACCCAGGCGGAACTGGTGGCACCGGTGGAACTCAAGGTGCTGGGCTGGAAGAAGGACGACCGCAAGGGCGTGGTGGTCAGGGGCGCCGGCGGGCCGCACAGCGGCCGGAATCCGGGCGGCGGCACTGTCCGCATCGGCGGGCGGGTTCCCTGGGGCGCCGAGGTCGAATTCGCCTACACGACCGGCTATGACAGCCGGGGCCAGCTTTCGGTGAACCACATCGTCGACGAGCGGGGCTACGGCGCCATGCTGAAGCGGCCAGATCCGGATGTTGCTTAGCTTGGACAGTGCACCATCACGGAAAAGGGGAGACTTGGGCGCATTACCGGTCTCCCCCGGCTTCCCGCTCTTGCCGGTTCAGCGTCCCTGGGCCTCAGCCTCCATCACGGCCTGACGCCTCTCCTCTCCAACGGACGGGTTGCCGGGTTCCAGGCGGAGCACCTCGTCGTAGTCCCGCACCGCCCGCTCCGGCTGGCCCAGCTCCCGGTACAAAGCCGCCCGGCGGCGCAGCGACTCCACGTCCTCCGGGTCCAGGGCAATGGCCCGTCCGTAGTCCGCCGCCGCCAGTCGCGGCTCCGCCAGCTCCGCGTGGACCCGGCCCCTCAGGTAGTAGGCCATCGCGTCCTCCGGGGTCAGTTCCACCAGCCTGGCGTAGTCCGCCAGCGACCTCTCGAACTCCCCCATCAGCATGTGGGCGAATCCCCGGGACAGGTAGGCCCCCACGTCCTCCGGGTCCAGCTCGATGATGGCGCTGAAGTCCTCGATGGCCTCATCGTGCCGCCCCAGGCACATCCGGGACGTTCCCCGGCTGTGGAGCACCCGGATGTCCCCGGGGTCCAGCTCGATGACCCGGGTGTAGTCCGCTATCGCCAGCTCGTACTCCTCCAGGCCGGCGCGGGCCAGCCCCCGGGCCGACAGGGTCTCGCCGTCGTCCGGCGCCAGGGCCAGGGAACGGTCCAGGTCCCCGATGGCCTCCTCGTTGCGTCCCAGGCTGCCCAGGGCCACTCCTCTGCCCAGCAGGGCGTCGGCGTTGTCCGGGTCCAGCTCCAGGGCGGCGTTGAAGTCGTCAAGGGCCTCCTGGAACCGCTCCAGGTTGAGTCTGGTCAAGCCCCGGGCGTACCGGGCCGGGCCATGGTTCTCCTCCAACGCCAGGGCGGCGTCGAAATCTTCCAGGGCCTGCTCGTACTTCCCCAGGTCGCGGTGGGCCATGCCCCGGGAGTAGCGGGCCCCGGGCAACTCGGGATGCAGCTCGATGGCCCGGCCCAGGTCCTCCACCGCTTTGCCAAGCTCTCCCATCTCGCCGCGGGTCAGCCCCCGGTTGTAGTAGGCCTCGGCGTACTCCGGGGCCAGCCGGATTGCCAGGTCGAAGTCGCCCATCGCCCCGGCCAGGTCGCCCAGCCGGGCCCGGCACGCTCCCCGGTCGCAATGAGCCGCCGAGTCGCCGGGTTCCAGCCGGACGGCTTCGTCGTAGTCCTCCAGCGCCAGGGCGTGCTCCCCCATCTGGCCGTACAGCAGGGCCCGCAGGCGCAGGGACCCGGCGTCATGGGGGTTCTCGTCGATCTTCTCCGTCAGGCGCCCGATCATCCGCCCCAGGCCCTCGGGGTCCAGGGAGTCCACCATACGGAGAAGCTCACCCGGTTCCTCCGGCGGGTTTCCCTGGTGCGCGTCCTCGTCTTCCCCGGCCATGGTCTACCTCCATTTTCCTCCGCTGCCCGCTACCGGGCGGGTTCCCGGCTGTGGGCGCATCGTCCGTCTCTACTTCTATATTTCGACGGGAACCTTGGGCCTGTCGGGGAAAGGCTCCGGCCGGTTGCCGCTAGCGGGTTGAGTCCTGAATCCCTGTGTATGCCGCCATTTTTCGTTTCAGTCCCGGAACAGGTGGCCCAAGCCCAGGGATTCGGCCAAGCCCTCCAGGGCCAGCAGGTGCGCCGCGTTGGGCCGCGCCAGGCCCTTCCTCCAGCGCCTCACGGTCTCGATGTCGGCGCCCACCCGCCGGGCGATCTCCGCCCAGGGCAGATTCGACTCCGCCTGGAACCGCTTCAGCCGCTGCGGGAAGTCTGCGGGGAAGACGCGGGCGATTCTGCTGTAGGGTATGCGCCTCCTCGGCATTGCTGGCGTCCTCTACCGGAACCCTCCGGGACGGTCCCGAAAGGGTCATTCTCCTGTCCGGCTGGTTTCTGCCGTTGTTTGCCTCCGGTCCCGGCTCTTGGGTCTACTCCGGCTGGGCCACGGTGATGACCGGCGAGAGGGCGTAGAGGGGATGCGATTCGGTGGCGGCCCTGGCCGCGGGCGACGACAGGGGCAGCGTGGCGGCGCCCAGGTCTCCCATGCGCACCTCGGCGGCCCCGGCGTGCCGCTGCCCCGACTTACCACCCTGCTTGTTGCCGCCGGTCCAGACCAGGCCGGTGTAGGAACTGCCGCCCTCGGTTTTGCCGCTGACGGAATCCCAGTCCCCGTCGTAGAGATCGGCGTAGTCATCGGATACCTTCTCCCCGCCCAGCCAGTGGATGGAGACGCCCGTTCCGGTGGTGCCGGTGTTGTCCCTGGCGTCCACCGTGGCGGTGGAGATGTACGCCGTGAACTGACCGCTGAAGTCCGCCAGGTTGGTATTGGCTGCCGCCCGGGTCTGCACAAACTTGTTGTAGTCGGCGATGTCGGCGGACTCCGCCTTCGTGCTCGTGGAGGTGACGAACAGCAGCCGGAAGCTGTCGCCGGGCCCCAGGCCCGTGGGGACCAGGGGCGAGTCCGCCGGAACGGTAGGGGCCTGCTGTTGCTGGGCGGCCGGCGCGGCTGCCACCGCGCTGGCCGTGTCCGCCAGGGCGCTCTTGCCGGAACCGTGTCCGTCGCCGTAGCTGGCCGTGGCCCGCAGGTAGCTGCCCGCGTCGTCATCGGAGGGCGTGTAGGACGCCTCGCTGGCGCCGTCGATGGCGGCCCAGTTGGTACCGTCGGCGGAACTCTCCCAGGTCCAGGTCAGGCCGTTCACCCCGCCGTCGGGGTCGTTCAGGGTGGCGGTCAGCGGGCTGCCCGCCTGGGGCGGGTCGGCGCTCAAGGTCACCCTTCCCGCCTCGTCCACGTTGCCCACGCTGACGGTGATGGCGATGGTGTCGTCCGCGCTGGAGTCGGCCCTGCCGGAGGCGTTCTTGCCGTCGCTGACGGCTACGGTCAGCCCGTAGCTGGATTGCGTCTCGTAGTCCAGCGCGCCGGCCACCGTTATCTGCCCGGTGCCTGCGTCGATGGCGAAGGCGCCGGAGCCGGTGAGAGCGTAGGTCAGCTCGTCGCCGTCGGCGTCGGTGGCGGTCACCGGGTCTCCGACGTTCGATCCAACGGCGGCGTTCTCGGCAACGCTGCGGGCGTCGCTGTCCAAGGCGAACTCCGGCTCGTTGTTGGCCGCCGCCTGCTGTTGCTGGGCGGGCTGTTGCTCCAGGGAGCCGTCCACCTTGTGACCGCTCTGGTCCGGGACGGCCGAATGTTCCAGGTTGGCGGCGTTGCCGTCGCCATCAGTAACGGTTCCGCCCCTGAGCTGCAGCTGGTTCGCCCCGATGCTGACGCCATCCGGGTCGGCGTCCACCTTCTTGACCTGGTAGGCGAAGGCCAGGACCGTCCCGTCCTCGCGGGAATGGTCGTACCGGGCCCATCGCTGGCGCTCGCCCACGGTCAGGCGCACCCGGACGTCGCCGCTGGCCGTCACCGCCTCGCTGAAGGTCACGGCCACGACGATGGCCTCGCCCTCGCCGTAGGTGTCCCCGCTCTTCGGACTGCTGACGATGGCCGGGCCGGCGGTGACGGCCGGTTCCGGCTCCGGTGTTGGCGTGGGGGCAGGCGCGGCTGCCACCGCGCTGGCCGTGGTAGCCACTGCGCTTTTGCCGGAACCGTGTCTGTCGGCGTACCCGGCCGTGGCCCGCAGGTAGCTGCCCACGTCGTCGTCGGAGGGCGTGTAGGACGCCCCGCTTTCGCCGCCAATGGCGGTCCAGTTGGTCCCGTCGGCGGAACTCTCCCAACTCCAGGTCAGGCCGTTCACGCCGCCGTCGGGGTCGTTCAGGCTGGCGGTCAGCGGGCTGCCCGCCCGGGGCGGGCCGGCGTTGAAGGACACCGTTCCTGCCTCGTCCGCGTTGCCCACGTTGATAGTGATGGCGATGGTGTCGTCCACCCCGCTATCGGCCCCGCCCGAGGCGTTCTTGCCGTCGCTGACGCTCACCGTCAGCGCGTAGCTGGATTGCGTCTCGTGGTCCAGCGGGCCGGCCACCGTTATCTGCCCGGTGCTTGGGTCTATGGCGAAGGCGCCGGATCCGGTGAGGGCGTAGGTCAGCTCGTCGCTGTCGGCGTCGCTGGCCGTCACCGGGTCTCCCACGTTTGACCCGGTGGCGGCGTTCTCGGCAACGCCGCGGGTGTCGCTGTCCAAGGCAAACTCCGGCTCGTTGTTGGCCGCCTGCTGCTGTTGCCGGGCGGCCACGGTGATGACCGGGGAAAGGGCGTATAGGGGATACGATTCAGATGCGGCCCTGGTAGTGGGCGATGACAGGGCCAGGGTGGAGTCGCCCAGGTCGCCCAACCGCACCTCGCCGGCACCGGCGTGTCGCTGTCCCGATTTCTCGCCCGACTTGTTGCCGCCGGTCCACACCAGGCCGGTGTAGCCGCTGCCGCTCTCGGTCCTTCCGTTAGCGGAGTCCCAATCGCCGTCGTAGAGGTCGGCGTAGTCGTCGGCGACCTGCGCTCCGCCCAGCCAGTGGATGATGACGCCCTCGCCGGTGGTGCCGGTGTTGGTCTTGGCGTCCACGGCTGCGGTTGATATGAGCGCGCGGAACTCGCCGCTGAAAGGCTTGAGGTTATCGTTGCCGTTGGCGGCCGCCTGGACGAAGGCGTTGTAGTCGGCGATGTCGGAAGACGACGCGTCCCTGGTCACGGAGGTTACAAACACCAGCCGGAAGCTGTCGCCGGGGCCGATGCCCTCGGGAATCAGCGGCCAGTCCGCCGCAACGGTCTGCGGCTCGCTGCCTGACGCCTGCTGCTGTTGCTCATCCTCGTCGGGCGCTCCTTCCTGGGAGCCGTCCACGGTGTGGCCCAGCTGCGGGGGCAGGCCGGTAATCGTCAGATCGGCGTCCGTGCCCTGGTCGTCCCGGACGGACGCGCCCTGGGGCAGCGTGATGCTGCCCGGGTACACACTCACCCCGTCGGCGTCCCGGTCGTCCGGCTGCACCGTGTAACTGAAGACCTTGACGGCGGTGTCGCTGAGGGACGGCTGGTACAGCGCGGCGCGGGAGCTTCCGCCAACCTCGATGTTCAGCTCCGGCGTTCCCGCCACGGTAACATCCCAGTCGAAGGTCGCCGCCACGGAGACGGCGTCGCCCTCGCCGTAGGGACCGCTGCCGCGCATCGCCAGCCCGGTGACGACGGCGGGCGGCGCGACGGCTCCCGGCGTTCCCCTCGTCTGTCCGCTCTTGACCGGACCCACCGTGTGGCCCCGCTGCGCCGCAAGGCCCTCGTGCCCCAGCAGCGCGTCGGTCCTCTGGGCGTCCCGGATGGACGCGCCCGCAGGCAGGACGATGCTGCCCGGATAGACGCCCACCCCGTCGGAGTCCCTGTCATCATTCAGCACCGTGTAGCGGAAGACCATTGACCTGGGTTTGCTCGGGCCGGCGCTGTACTTCGCCGTGCGGGAGCTTCCGCCCACCTCGATGGCGAGCTGCGGCCCTCCCGTGACTTTCACATCGCGGTCGAAGATGACCGCCACCTCGATGGCGTCTCCGGCCTTGTAGGGCCCCACGCTGTTCATCTCCAATCCGACGATGGATGCGCCCCCGGGCGGCGGGGACGCCTGCCCCGGCGGATTCAGCCTCTCTTCGGGAACATCGGGACACGTTTCCGGGGTGATGGCATGCGCGTAGTCCAGCATGCTCGACACCCATTGGCCACCCGAGATCTCCCAATCGACCCTGCCCCAGCTAATCCGTTGCACCAGAACTCTTCCCAACTCCCTCAACCGCTGCTCCCTGGTCTTGCCAGGGCTGAAGTCCGCTTCCAGTCCCCAGCAGGTCTGGTGGCGGTAGTGCGAGCCGCCGTCCCAGCGGCCCAGGTAGGGCCTCCCGGGGACCGGGTGCGCGTCGTCCTCATAAGGGTGGGGGTTGAAAGTCCCGTAATAGCCGCTGGCCCGCAGGGTCAGCCACAGGACGAGGTCCAGGTCGTCGTCGCTCAGCCCAGGGTCGGCGTCGGCGAGGCGGAATTCATACTCCCATCTCCGGGTCAGGGAGTCGTAAGCGTAGTAGTGGCGCATCCCGTCAATGTACCGGTAGCGGGCGCCCTCCTGCCCGATGGTGAGAAACACCGGTTCGCTCCACATCGGGACGTTGGTGTCCGCCACCCAGTCCGGCTGCGGCCCAATGGCGTGGCGCAGGCCCAGGTCCTGTCCCGGGAAGCGCAGCGAAAGCGTTCCGTCCCCGGCCGCCTGGATGGCTGCCTCAGGCCCCGCGAAGGGGTTGGCAGTAACGCGGAGCGGCTTCGCCGGGTCGGTGCGGTCGGCCCACTGAACCCGGTAGCGGAAGCGGATTGCCTCGCCGGTGGATGGGATCGCCGCTGCCTCCCTCAACGACTGGCCGACCTGCAGCAGGAGCTTCGCGCTCGCGTCGGCGGTCACGGTGTCGCTGAAGGTGGCCTCGACCTCCAGGTCCTGCCCGGGCAGGTAGTAGCCCTTCGCAGCGTCCGGGGAGGAGGTTGCGGAGATTCCGGTTACGTGGATGGTGGCGCTGTCGCCGGCGCCTGCGGGGGCGGTCGAGGGCGCGGCAAGACTGACCTTGTTGTTGCCGGGTATGTAGTCGTAGTAGTTGGTGGAGTGCGTCGTGCCGTTGATGGTAACCGTGTAGTCCTGGTGGTTGGCGATGGTTGCCGTTACGGGCTGGGTTACGGCCTCGCCCGTCGGCTCGGTATAGACGGTCAGAGTCGCGTCCTCGGGTAAGCTTGCTGCCGCGCGGTAGCCGGGGAGAGCAAGACGGCCGATGTTCCACACGCCGCTGTTGGGGTTGTAGCTGCCCTCGCTTGCCTCTGCCCGGATGAACCGCATCCCCTGGGGCAGGCTCACCTTCACGCGGGCCGCCGGGGCATCATCCGGCCCGTTGTTCCGCGCCGTTATGGTGAATGCCCCGGATCCAGTCCAAGCGGCATTCGCCTCCAACTCGGCGATGGGCCCGACATGGAAGATGGTGCGGCCGGTGCCGGTGTAAGTTTTGTCGTCGCTTGTAGCGGCGGTCCCGCCGTTGTGCAGCGCCGCCGCGGTGAAATCTACAACGTAGGTGCCCAACTTGCTGAATTCGGCAAAAAAGTTGATCGTTCTCGACGATCGGCTAGTGAGAGCAAACGTATAACCTGGATCGGAAGGATTGGGGTCGAACCATGTCTCTCCGTTGTCTGGATAGCGAATTTTCACGCGCCCCGGCGCCGGATTCCCGTTCAGGCCGGCCACCGTTACGGAGGGGGTGAGTGTGCCCCAAACCGCAAGCTGGTCATTGAACGGCACTCTGCGGTAGCCGACTTGGACACCATCCACCTTGATGGGGTTGTGATCATCGTCCCTCGCCGTGTGCCACGAGGGGGCGCCGCCGCTGGTGACGCTATGGGAGTGCGAGTCTATCACGCGCCCCAGGGGGTCGCTGACCTGGATTACAACCGTGGGGTTGTCCGGGGTGGAACGATAAGCTCTTATTCCGAGAACCGAGCTGGCAATGACCTTTTCCAAAAATGCAGCGACCTCCACCGTGTCCTCGGCGTGGCATGGGTAAAGGTCCGTGTTGACGCAAGGATATACGGTGAGGGGGGCAACGCGCCCATCGCGGAACAGGATAGGATGATCGCCCAGGCAGAACCGCTCCGTGTGGCGGGCCAGGGGCGCATCCGAGGTCATTTCAACGTCCACGCACTGCTCGACGCCAGGTAATGTGGGGGTAACCTCGATCGTTATGTATTGCGCTGTATTGCCATCACGAGGATCTGCATACAGGGTTCCCACATCCCAAAGCAACGCGGTTCCTTGGGCGGTGACGCTCGTCCCGGCCGGCGGGTTTGATGCCGCCAGCCGCAGCCCAGGGGTCGGATCGAACCGCACCCGTACCGCAAACAGATCGTCTTGAGTGTTTATTTTGCTCCTGATGCTTCTGTTAGCCGCCGAGAATCTGATATAGGCTGTCTCGCCGAGCTTGGAACCCAGATCTTGCTCTACCCCATGAGCCATAGCTATACCCAAATGTGCTTTGGCAGGATGGTAACCGCCTCTGGCGTGAAAGTGTGCCCATGCTTCGGCTTCGTTGTTGTACGGGAAGGCATCGCGCCAGCCCGGGACGTCGCTCCTGATGGTTGCACGCCCGGGCAGTGTCCGGCCCCAATTCATATGGGGTCTAACTCTTTTCCCCGAAAAGGCTAAAGTGGCCGACTCACCAGCCGCCAAACTTCCGATTCGCCAGACGCGGTCCGGGGGTAAGGGGGCGACATAAGTCAAGGGGTGATCAACGAGCTCAATGTCCACTAAGACGCCGAGCACTTCCCCAGGCCCGTTATTGGTGGCGGTAATTATCCAACCAACACCAGGGCGAGGGACTTCGATATCAACAGCTAGATCGGAGAGTGGTTGCTGCGCTTGGACCCCTTCAGCCCCGACGATGCCGCTCACCAAGACCGCGACCGCCACAATCAGGGTGAGCAGCCGCGTCCTGCTGAGCGTTGCGAAATCTTTTTGACAATGCAGCATTTATTTATGGTGGGTGCGGCGGCACAATCTGCTGACCGCGCCGCCGGTTGGTGAGGTTGAAGAAACGGGACGGTTGGGCCGCTGGGACGCCAGCGGCCCCGAGACTTCAGCAGACGGGTCAGGGGTTGACCCAGTTTACGGTCAAGAAGTCGGACAGGACCGAACTCGTGGGGGGATTATAGTACGCCCAAACCTGGTACCGGCGGTTGCCGGTTTCACGGCCAACTCCGTGCCGGAAAGCCTTTACGGCGGTCCAACCGGTATTGGTCCCCTTCCAATAGGCGTACCCAGGATTCAGTTGCTGAAATTCGAATCCCGTGAAGCTGGCGCCTGCCGGAGGGTCTCCCAGGGAGGCGTATATGTACAGGGTTTCGCCCATTTTAATGGTGGTCTGGCTGGCTTCGATGGTTACTCCCGGTGCCTCCTTCACGTCGGCCACTCGGACCTGGATGGACTGGGTAGCGTCCACCTGGCAAGGGGTCTCCTTCTTGCCATTCACGTCCTTGCAGTCGCTGACGCCGAGCACCAGATCGTAGGCGCTCCTCAACTCGTAGTCCAGGTGGCGGTGGCTGTCGGCGCCGGTCTTGATCTGGGCGTCGCCGTCACTGGTCGTTTCCACTGAGAAGATGCTGTGGCCAGGGCCGGACAAGGTATAAGTCAAAGGATCGTCGTCGCCCTGCGCCACTGTCACCGGCTTCCCCACCGCTGTTCCGGCGGGGGAATTCTCCGGGACCGAACGGCGCATCTGGAACCTGGGGGGATGATTGGGGGTTTTGTCGCCAACGTAGAAGGTGTACTGCTTCACCTCGCTGGTGACGACCTCGTCTTCGGTGAGGCGCTGCCAGGCGGCGCACTTGGCTTGGTCATCTGGGTCTGGGCAGGTCTCCCGGACGTGGGCTTTCATATGCACCGATAGCACGTAGTAGCCGGGCTTGGTGAATACCCACTGGAAATGCTCAACGTCCCCGGGCTCCAATTTCAACTCGTTGGTGTCGGTATCGTAGCTGTCCCAGATGGCCTCCACGTCCACCGTGCCCGCGGGTATCTCGTCTTCGTCGTCGAACACGAAGAAGTGGCCGTATTCTGTCGGCGGGATACCGGGTTCGCGCACCGCCTCGAACTCGTACTGGATCGGCGTGTCCGAGCCCTCCAGGTGCCAGTGGTCACCGTCGAACCGGTAAGCGGAGAAACCGATAATCGGCTGCCCAGGCGTGTCCGGCTGGAGCCACCACACCCGGGGGGCGTCATCGCCGGTCTTCAACCGGCCATTGTCTACTACCCCGTCCTGGTAATCACTTGCCGTTAGGCCTTTCTCCAGGGCGGGGTATTTCTCCAAGAGGGCGTCGGTCAGAGACCTCTTGGCAACGTCAGGAACACGGAACACCGTGGTCCCGATGTCGATGTTGCTGGCGTACAGGTGGTGGGTCGTGGTGGTTTTCCTTGTTTCCGGGTCCGTCGTCTTCGTATGGGTGACACGGGGCGGACATAGGTTGTTGTTCAGGGTTCCCGATCCGTCAACGCCTTCTTTCAATGGCCACCAGTAGGCGTCGAATACCGCGTGGTGGCCGTCGCTTATCTCCGGGTCCGGAGAATCGGGGACGGAGTTCGCGCCGGGGCCGCAGGGCTTGGGCGGGGTCGTGGATTCCTGGGCCTGGGCCGGGCCGGCGGCGAAGTTCACCACCAGCAGGGTGATTACCAGGGCGGCCATGGCCAGCATTGCCCCGGCCAGTTTGATGTGCCTTGGAACATTGATAATGGTGTCCATCTTGTTTTCTTTGTCTCTCCTGTACGTTATTTTCCCGGTTTGTCGCTTGGGTATCGCGCCGTTGGCGCGGTTGGTGTTTCTACACTGGTTCATCCCCTGGGTGGTTGTTGGTCATTGGCATTCTTGCCTCCTTCCGCGCCGGGGTAGGATTCCTGGGAGGCCCGGCGTCGGCTTCAAGCTATGTTTGTCTTCGGTTGCGCGGCCTCGGCGTCGCCCAGTGGGCGGCGCGTCTGGCGCTCCCATATTGGTCAGTCCCCCTTGCGGGAATATGTGCCGTTGCCGGCCCGCCCCCGCCAACGGAGCGGACCCACCGGCGGTGAAGGACATCACGGCGGGCAGCGGCGGGCAGACACGAAAAAGCGGCCCAATCAAGAGCATGAAGGTCATGCTCCTGCAGGGCCGCTGAAGCGCGGAATCCGACGTGCCGGAAAGGGAGTAGGCTACTTAGACGTGGTTTTGCACTACGAAAAGTCGGGGGGGGGGGGGGTACGGACTGGCGAGAGGGATGATGGGTTCATCCGGGCCCGCCCGGCGGCGAAACCGGCACCGTCAGCGGAGGCCAGGGGCAGGGCGCGGTGGACCGGTTTCTTCATCGTGCGGGCTTCCTCGCAAGGTCCAGGAGATCGTCTCTCGGGCCTTATCTTCGGCTCTCGATTGCCTTCAAGTAGTATCGCCTGGCGTTGCCGGGCGGCTCGCCAACTGGGATGTCGTGCAAACGACAGAGAGAGATTAGTGCATACACTTCACACTGTCAAGCATATAATCACTTAGATATAGTGTCGGCAAACGCTCCACAGAGTCCGCCCATTGCCATGCCCGGTTGAAGGAGGGCAACGCACACAATATGGGAATGGATTTTGCGCCTATGCACAGCGACACGGTCGCGCCACTGGCAACGGCTGCCGATCCGCTCCGGCACCGGATCTGCTGTTAAGTTCGGCTTTGGTGTCTCGCCCTGGGCTTCATCCCTTCGGGATTGCCTCCTGCTCTGACCGGAGCTGCGCCAAGCCTCAGGTTCCCCCTTTGGATGATACAACGTATCAATGAAAGCCACTGAGCGACCACCTTGCAGTCGACGGACCGGTGAGCCTATGTCTCAGAAACTTGGCGGATGAACAGATTAGTGCATACTCATCAGTCTGTCAAGCAGGAATTCATCTGATATACGTGTATAGCAGCTTTCCAGGCATCTTTGCCATCGCCAAACCCCATTGGATGGGACACACACCATAGAAGAATGAATACCCCCAGTACGTGGATTTGCGCTGCGGCCCCGGTTTCTGCTGGCATTGAGCAACCGCCGTTGCACCGGCAACTCGTGGCGCACCCGTTCATGGAATAGAGTGTCGAGGCCGCCTCTCTGTGTGTTTTCAGTGATCGCGCCTCCTCTCCCGGCCCGCGCCGGCTTTGGTACAATCGCGGGCGATGATCACCCCCGGGAGCGGACGTTGAACCGGTACGAGGAACTGCGGCGGGAGAACGAGGCCCTGCGGGAACGCCTGTCCCGCCTCGGCCAGGCCAGCCTGCGCATCACCGAGGACCTGGACCTGGACACCGTGCTCCAGGGGGTGGTTGACGGCGCCCGCTCCCTGACCGGCGCCCGGCTGGGCGGCCTCACCGCCCTGGACGAACAGGGACAACTGGAGAACTTCATCACCTCCGGCCTGAGCGCGGAGGAACACCGCCTGCTCCTGGAGCTGCCCGGCGGGATGGAGTTCTTCATCTACCTGGGCCAGCTGGCCATGCCCCTGCGGGTGGCCGACTTCTCCGCCCACACCCGGGGGCTGGGGCTGCCGGAGATCGGGCCGCCCCTGGGGCCGGTGGGCAGCTTCCTGCAGACCCCCATCCGGCTCCGGTCCCGGCAACTGGGCACCATCTACCTGTCGGACAAGACCGGGGGAGAGGAATTCACCCAGGACGACGAGGAGACGCTGGCGCTGTTCGCCGCCCAGGCGGCGCTGGCCATCTCCAACGCCCGCCGCCACCGGGAGGAGCGGCGGGCCCGGGCCGGACTGGAGACCCTGGTCAACACCGCGCCGGTGGGCGTGGTGGTCTTCGACGCCGCCACCGGGTCCCTCTCTTCCATCAACCGGGAGGCGCTGCGGATCGTGGACGGGCTGCGCAGCCCGGACCAGGACCCGGAGCAGTTGCTGGAGTCGCTGACCTTCCGGCGGGCCGACGGGAGAGAGTTCTCCCTGCAGGAGTTCCCGGTGGCCCAACTTCTGAGGACCGGGGAAACGCTGCGGGCCGAGGAGATCGTGCTGCTGGTCCCCGACGGGCGCAGCGTGGCCATCCTGGTCAACGCCACGCCCATCCGGTCGGAGGAGGGGGGCGTGGCCTCGGCGGTGGTCACCCTGCAGGATCTGGCGTCCCTGGGAGAGCTGGGCCGGTCCCGGGCCGAGTTCCTGGGGATGGTGAGCCGGGAGCTGAGGGCGCCCCTGACCTCTATCAAGGGATCCATCGACACCCTGCTGGAACCGGAGTACGACCTGGACCCGGCCGAGACGCAGCAGTTCTTCCGCATCATCCGCGACCAGGCCAATCACATGCGCGGGCTGGTGGGAGACCTGCTGGACGTGGCCCGCCTGGCCACGGGCGACCTGAGCATGACGCCGGAGCCGGTGGAACTGGCGGAGCTGGCCGAGGAGGCGATGCGGCGGTTCGCCGCCGGTACCGGGCCCCACGATGTCAGCATCGACCTGCCGCCGGACCTGCCGCCGGTGATGGCGGACCGGAGACGGGTGGCCCAGGCGCTGGCCCACCTGCTGGGCAACGCGGCCCGGTTCTCGCCGGAGTCCGCCGTCATAAGGGTGTCCGCCGAGAACCGGGACCCCCACGTGGCGGTCGCCGTGGCCGGGGCCGGCCTGGAACCCGAGGGCGAGCCGCCGCCCGAGCTCTCCCTGCTACCGGCCCCGTCGGAGCCGCCCGGGGGATGGGCGCCCGGCGGCACGGGCCTGAGCCTGGCGGTCTGCCGGGGTATCGTGGAGGCCCACGGGGGACGGCTATGGGCCGACGGCCAGGGGCCGGGGCTGGGCTCCCGTTACGTGTTCACCCTGCCGGCGGCGGAGGGCCCGCTGGCCACAGGCCCCGGGAAAGCGCGGACGGCCCGGGGCCGGGCGGCGGCGGAGCGGGGCCGGACGGCGGTCCTGGTGCTGGAGGACGACCTGTCGACCCTGCGCTACGTCAGGGACGCCCTGTCCGGGGCGGGATACCGTCCGGTGGCGGCCACCGACCCCGGTGAGGCGCTGCGTCTTCTGGAAACGGAGCGGCCCGGCCTGGTGCTGCTGGACCTGGCGGTGGCCGGCGTCGACGGGGTGGCGATGCTGGAGCAGGTCCGGGCCGCCGCCTACGTGCCCGTGGTCCTGATCTCCGAGTACGGGCGGGAACAGGTCATCGCCCGGGCCTTCGAGCTGGGGGCCTCGGACTACCTGGTGAAACCCTTCTCGCCCGTCGAGCTGGTGGCCCGGGTGCGGGCGGCGCTGCGGCGGGGGGTGGAGCCTCCCCGCACCGACCCCGCCGGAAGGTTCCAGCTGGGCGAGCTGACCATCAACTACGACCTCCGGGAGGTGGAGGTGGCCGGCCGGCCCGTTGACCTCACCGGCACGGAGTACAACCTGCTGCGGGAGCTCTCGGCCAACGATGGGCGGGCGCTGACCCACGACCAGATACTGAGAAGGGTGTGGCAGAAGGCCAGCCCGGAGGGAGGGCGGGTCCTGATCCGGGGGGTGGTGAAGAACCTGCGGCGCAAGCTGGGCGACGACCGGGGGAGTCCTGTTTACATTGTCACCGACCGCGGGTCCGGCTACCGCATGGCCGGGCCCGGCTCCGCCGGCAGCGGCGGGGACTAGCGGCGCCGGGTGCAGTCCGCCAGGGTTCCTGACCGGGCAGGACGGAATGGGAGAAACGAAACGTCCCGCTCCGGGTTCCCCCGCTCCCCCGCCCGTCACCGCTCACAATGGAGCGCCGCCGGCGCCCCGTCCCGGCTCCACACCGTCACCGGGCCGGTGAGCGGCCCGGCCAGCGCCCGCTCCTGGGTGGCGGTCAGCAGGGGCAGCGCCCCGGCGGCGGCCCGGAAGTTCCGCAGGCCCAGGGCGCTCTCGCAGACCACCAGCAGGGGCAATGGGCGGCCCGACGCCGCCATCCGGCGGTAGGGTCCCAGCTTGCGCTCCACGTCGTAGGGGACCACCGCGCTCCGCTCGAACTCGATGCAGTGGGTCCCGGCCCCCAGGGTTCCCCCGACGGCCTGCACCAGCAGGTCGGGCCGCACCTGGGTCAGTCCCAGGACGTTGACCTCGCCCCGCCATCCGGCCGCGACGGACACCCCCTCCCGGGCGAAGCGCACCACCAGCCGGTTCACCCCGTCGTTGTGGTGTTCCTCGTGCCGCCGGTACCAGGGTTCCAGGTAGGCCCCGTGGCGGCTGCGGATCACCGAGGGCAGGACCCGGCTCATGTTGGCCGCCCGTTTCATCCCCAGCTCAGACAGGTAGTGCCTGCCGTCGAACACCGCCACCAGCCCGGTGGCCACGAAAAGCCGCAGGTGGCAGCACGCCTCGGCGGGGGAACCTCTGGCAACCTCGGCCAGCCAGGAGGCGCGCATGGCGGGGAACTGGCAGACGGCCAGGAACAGCCGGTGGGCCAGCCCGCCGTCGATGGCCGCCATGTCCGGGTTCTGCCGGAGCCACAGGTTCACGTCCTCGGGCCTTCCCACTCTGGGATGCCCGGCGGGATCGGACACCAGGTCCCGGGAGGGACGCAGTTGCACCGCCGGAGTGCAGTTGCCGTCCGGGGTGCAGAACAGGGTGGGTGTGTCGTGGTCCAGGGTCCGGCGGGCCAGATCCCGGGCCCAGGCGTCCACGGCCACCACCACCTGGGCCGAGGGCTCCACCTCCTGGTCCGGGTCCTCATAGAAGGTGCGGTTGCCGATTCTCAGGTAGCGGTCCTCGCCGTGGGAGTAGCAGTCCACGCCCCAGAAGCGGTGCTCCTCCTTGCGCCGCAGCACCCTTTCGGTGGCGTGGAGGCCGGCGTAGGTGAAGGGAGTCCAGAGGTCCCGGCCGTAGCGGGCCACGGCGTGGTAGAAGCCGCCGTGGCGGAGCAGGCGGAAGCCGGTCATCCTGCCGTCCCTGGAATCTGCATCCTCACCGGGAGGAAGGCTGACCCGGCCGCTTCTCACCAGGTCCGGGGCCAGGCGGTAGACCGGCTCCAGCATGGCCAGCCGGCGCAGGGACACCTGCACCCCGCGGGACGTGGCGGTCCAGGGCGGGTGCTCGTGTCCGTCGCCGTCGCCGGACTCATCCTCTGCCGGTCCTGGGGCGGCGAAGGGAGAGCCGTCCTGATCGTCCAGGTGCACGGGATGGTCGTGGTCCAGGGCGAAACGCTCCTGGAAGACCCGGGGCAGTTCGCCTCCGGGGTGAAGGGCGGCCAGCCCGGCGGCCCGGGCCAGCTCCCTGGGGGTCGGATGCCGGTGGGCGGTGGTGTAGAGCAGGTCAACGGCCTGGCCGGTCAGGAAGAAGCGGCGCTGCCGCCGCTCGGTCATGCCCCGCACCACCGATTCCACCCAGCCGTCCCGGTGCAGGCGTCCCAGCAGGTCCCTGGCCCGGTCCTCGGTCATGTCCAGCACGGAGGCCAGGTTGCCCGCGCTGGCCAGGGGCATCCGCGCGGTGATTTTCAGCAGGCTTTGCTGCTGGCCGTTCAGTGATCGCCGGGAAGCCATCGCCGTCCCTCCTGCATTCATGCCCGTCCCCGTGGCGCGCTTTCTGCCGGTCAGCCCTGTTTTCGCCTGCGTCCAACCCCTACGGATGCCTGACGGGTGTTCCGGCGACGGCGTTGGGAGGGAGGCATTCGCAGACATGATACTTGATACACGTCCGAGACGGGACCGCACACTGGTTATTTCGTCGCCCAACGGCCTGAAACGGTCCATTGGCAGGTTGCACCGTTGCCAACGCGTGGAATTGGAGAACGGGCGCTGGGGCAGGGTTCCGGCTCATGACGGCAAGTGGGGCGAAACGGACGGAGGGTCGGGAAAACGATTGCTGTGGGATTGAACGCCCGGCGCCCGTGGATGCCAGGGCCAACGACTGGACTCTTCCGGCCAGGGAGGTCTGCGCCGGTCCGCCAGAAATGCATGACTGGCCCGCCAGCTAGTGTGTTTTCCGTGATCGCGTCAGCGCTCCCTGCCCACCCAGGCTTTGGTACAATCGTGAGCGGCGATCATCCCCGGGAGCGGAAGGCGGCTGCGCACCGGTCCGGCCCGGATGGCGCCCTCGGAACTCTACGTGCGGGGTGATCTTACCATCGACTACGTGCAGCGTATGGTGAGCGTGGCCGGCCAGCCAGTGCGCCTCACGGCCATCGAGTACGACCTGCTGCGGGAGCTCTCCATTCACGCCGGGCGGGTGCTGACCCACCAGCACCTGCTGCAACGGGTCTGGGGAAAGACCCAGACCGCAACCCCCCAGGTGATCCGCACCCACCTGAACCGGCTGCGGCGCAAGCTGGGAGAGGACGCCGACAACCCCACCTACATCTTCGCCGAGCCGCGGGTCGGCTACCGGATGGAGCGGCCCGATGCCAGGGCATAGGGACAGGAATGACGCTTGGAGGTCCGGCCCCTGGCTTGTCATCGGCGCGGCGCTGCTTCTGCTCGGACTGGCGGCCTGCAATGGACAGCCGGACGGGACTCCGGCTGACCTGGGGACAGCTTCGGACCGTACCTCTACACCCACGGTCATGGCGAACCCTACGCCTTTGCCCACGGTCATAGAGAGCCCCACGCCCCTGTCCACGGTCGTGCCTCCCGGTGTGCCGAGGCCGATGGTTGCCGACCCCTTCGCGAGGTGGAACGGCCTGGAGCCGCAGCCCTGGTGGAGGGAGTCGGAGCCGTACTCCTGCCTGTCCTCCGAGAAAGAGACATCCCCCTGGATGGAGGCGGGCATGACCGACCTGGGCGGCTCCGACCCCCTGTCGCTCATCCGCTTCTTCGGCAACGGCAGCTACCTGCGCTACGGCTTCATGGGCTTCGAGGGGTGTACGCCGATGGGGAAATACCCGGACCGTACCTACCTGGACCCGCCGGTCGACCCAACCTATTACTCGCTGGGCGACCTGGACATTGCGGTTGACATTGCCCGCGTGCCCCCGGACGCGCCCGGATGGTTCGAGGACGACGGGGCGCGGGAGACCATGGGAATGGCTGAGGCGGTGAACATCCTGAACACCCACATCGCCGCCTACTTCGGGAAGATCTCCGAGGGCAGGCTCAGGATGCGCTTCCACGCGGGGAACGACTTCGCGCTGGAGGGAGAAGGTTCTCCCGATGACGTGCATGGCCAGCAGCTGCGGCTGGCCGGAGTGATGGACTGCCGGGGCCAGGCGGCGGACAGCTACCCCTGCGATCTGGGCGCTCCCGGCGGCCTGAACCGTCTCCTGCTGACTGACGTGACCACCGACCGGGGCGGCGACGCCTTCAACGGCAGTGTGCGCATGGGCCTGGTGAGCCTGCGCGAGGCCAACATGGAAGCGCTGGTGCACGAGATGGGCCATGCCTGGATGGGCTGGCCTCACTCCCATGCCGAGGTCCGGTGGCCCGAGGAGGAAGACGGAATCCCCAATCCGTACAGCAACATGCTGGACTTCATGTCGGCGCTATCGCTGAATCCTGCGCTGGGCTGGCGCCAGGACATGCCCTCGACCCTGGCGGTGAACCGATACGCGGCGGGGTGGATCGACCCGGCGGAGGTCGCTCTGCACCTGGCCGATGCCGGGACGTACACGCTGCAACCGCCGCGCCAGAAGGGCTACCAGTTCCTGGTGATCTCGTCCGGGAGACAGTACGCCTTCACCACGGTCGAGGTGTTGGACGAGCGCAATCCCGTCTACGTGGACGGGTATCCCGTGGTGTACACGCCGTCTGGCGAGCGTCCCTTTCGCTACGACGGGGTGCTGGTGAGCCGGTACGACCAGTCCACCGGCACGGGTACAAACGCCCGCTTCGGCCCCGCCCTGTACGACCAGCGCAACCCTGATGCCGCCGACGATGTGAACTGGGGCCGGGACGACTTCTCGGTCGTACAGGACGGTGAGACCCGCGAAATAGGCGGCGTTCGCCTTCAGGTGTCCCGCAACGACGACGGCAGCTACGAGGTTTCCGTGAGCGGGGGGCGGGTTGCGGAGTTCCAGCCGTGGTGCAATACCATCTGGTTCGCCTTCGGGGAATACGACGCAGGGTGTGTCCTGGACGGTGGGGAATCAAGCTAATGTCAACGCGAGCAAGCCCCGAAGGGTTCTGCTCGCGCTGCCCGCTATAGACGAAGGACAGAATATCGTCACCCTCCTCGACGCCATTAACCGGAAGACAGACCTGGACCGGCGCAGGCGCCCCGTGCTGCAGGCGCTGTTCAAGGCACTGCCGCACAGGCTCATGACGGGGGAGATACAGGTGGGGGAGCTTGACATTTCGGCAATCAGGGAGAATTGAATGGAAATTTCTATCCCCAAGATATCGGGTGATCCACTGGTGATACCTATTGAGGCAGGTGAGCGACTATTCGTAGTCGGGGCGAATGGGTCAGGCAAAACCGCGTTGCTCCAATATCTCCTGAGCCAAATGCGAGGCAAACAAGTCCGAAAGTCATCCGCCTTTAGACAGGTCGCACTCGCGTCCCAGAAGCTGGAAGGCATGGAGTTCCGTGCCTACGAAATCATGGCGGCTGATTCCTCAGAAGGCGGAATAAATGTCCTTGACGAAGCCGCCTATCAGGATGAGTTTCTTGTGGATTTTCGTTGGCAAGAAAATCGATCCGAAGAAAAACTATCTCAGATCTTGTTCGAGCTAGTCGCAAAGGAGAATAGACGTGCCAGGTTGATTTCCTCACTTGCCGGACAAAGTGGCACCAGTGTTTCACTTGAGGGAGTTGAAGAATCTGTTCTCACGCAGCTCAACGACGTGCTGAAACAAGCAGGTCTCAAAGTTTCAATCGAGATAGGAGAGCACGAGAAACTCGTAGCGCGGTGGGGTACGGATTGTACGTACAGCATAGCGAGAATGTCGGATGGTGAACGGAACGCGATGATTTTGGCTGCGGAAGTCCTGACAGTGGAGCCTGACACGATTATCGTGATTGATGAGCCTGATAAGCATCTGCATCGATCAATAATTGAACCATTTATCTCGTCGCTGTTCGAAAAAAGGCGGGATTGCACATTCATCGTAGTGACATATGCGATTACTTTACCTGGTGCTCACCGGGATGCGCGCGTTCTGAAGGTTCAAGCGTGTGAATGGGATGGCGACAGCCCCAAGGCGTGGGACGCCGAAGTCCTGGATTCCGGCGAGGAATTGCCGGAGGATCTTAGGCGGGACATCTTGGGGGCAAGACGGGGAATCCTTTTCGTGGAGGGTACGGCTAACAGCCGCGACCTGCCGCTGTACGGAGCCATGTTCCCGGGACTATCGGTGATTCCCAAAGGGAGCTGTGAGGAGGTTATCAGGGCCGCGAAGGGCCTTCGCGGCTCCTACGAGAATCACCATGTGGAGGCAGTTGGGCTGATCGACAGAGACGACCGTACCCAGGATCAGGTGAACGAACTTGCTCAAGACAACGTATTTGCTCTGGACGTGTGCTCAGTAGAATCGCTGTACTACTGTTCGGACGCCATCGAAGCCGTGGCTTGCAGGCAAGCAGAGTCCTTGGGATGCGACCCGAAGGGGATGCTTGAAGCAGCGAAAGAAAGTGCTTTGGAAGCAATTGGGGCAGACCACGACCTCCCCGAGAGAATGGCCGCAAGGCGTAGCGAGAGACTGGTGCACTACCGCTTCACGAGCCACCTGCCAGATTGGAGAGAGATCAGGGCAGGCGGTGAACAACTGACAATCAGTGAGCCGATAGAGAATCCCTACCAAGGCGAATTGAACCGCTTCAAGGGTCTGGTTGAATCGGGAGACCTGGATGGGCTCATGGCCCGCTATCAGATTAGGGAGAGCAGCGTTTTTGAGAGAATCGCGGCAACTCTGAGATGCAGGAGTCAGGCAGACTACGAGCGTATGGTCGTAGCGCGTGTCATAGACGATGCGGACCTAACAAGAAACCTGAGAGAACGCCTCGGGCCCCTTGCAGAGTGGGTTGATCATGGGAGAAGCAGTGACTCTTGACCGCATCACAACTCTGACCAATGCCGGCAAATCAGACACGCCGGAGTTCACTGATGACCACGGGCTACGCGGTGTCCTACGAGTTGGCGATACGCGCTCCCCGGGTGCTGAACCACAGCGTGCTGATCCTGCGGGTCTGGGGTCCGAAACGGGTGGGCTAGGTCTGGCTGCTGCGTGACGTGGTGAAGCGTCTGCGCTGCAAGCTGGGGGATGATGCCGCCGGCCCCAGTTACATCGCCACCGAGCCGAGGAAGGGGTACCGGATGGCCGTAGGGAGACGGGAGATAGAATGCAGGAAAAGGGCGGGACCAAGGATTCAATGCCTCCGAACTCTTAGCCCTGCACTCTCCGCTGCGGTGCGGCGTTGTTCTATTGCTGGCAACCGCCGCGAAACAGTAAGATAAAACTCTTAAAGGTTTGCTTGGGAATGGGGGGACGAATGAGAGAAATAGGCACACCGGCCCGCCAACGCAGGCCCCGCAAGGAGGCGGTCCGCCTGGGCAAAGAGATATACCAGCGGGACATCCTACCCCAGGTCGAAGCAGGACACTTCGGCGAATACGTCGCCATTGACGTTGAGACGGGGAACTGGGCTGTCGCTGACACCACCCGCGTCGCAGTGGAACGGCTACGGGAGCAGCACCCGGACGCGGTGGACGTCTTGTGCGAGCGGGTCGGCTACCGGGCGCTCCGCAGCTTCGGGGCTGGCTCCCTGCGGAGGACCGGGTGATCCAAGGTGAGGTCAACGCCGCCTACGAAGCCGTAGTGACCCTTCCCCTTCAGGACACGGAAGGGCGGACGCTTGATGTCGAGGCGGTGGTGGACACCGGCTACAGCGGCTTTCTGACCCTGCCTCCGGGGTTGGTTGATGAGTTGCGGCTGCCCTTCGCCTACATGGGCCAGGCATTGCTGGCTAATGACGCTGAGGTGGATTTCGACGTTCACTATGTCACCGTACTTTGGGACGGCCAACCCAGAGACATCGAGGCCGATGCGACTGGCAGCACCCCTCTTGTGGGTATGCTTCTGCTCCATGGGCACAGCTTGAATATTGAAGTCGTGAGCGGGGGCCGGGTCCTCATACAGGCAAGGGAGTAGCCGGAGAGCGGCCATAGGCTCTCGGCGAGTGTAACGGAGCCGACGGGTTCCCTGAAACCTTGGCTGCCACAGAAAAGCTTGCAGTTCTGTGTTCTCCGGCCAACACCTACGGATACCCAGGGCCGCCGCGACCAGGATCAGGCTCACAAGACTCCATGGCGTATACCGAATACGGTTCCATCTACTTGGCATTCAGGCCCGGCCATACAGGGACTTGGCTGGTTTGACTCAAGAGGCTTGGCTTGAGCTGCGGATTTAGGGAGGTTACGCTGGTGAGGCTGGAAAACTGAGAGCAGTCTCCCAGGTTCAAGACTCTGAAAGCAGTCGCCGAGGCTTTAGGCATAGAGATACCGGACCTGGTGGTGGAGCCAGAGTTCCTGCCCCGGTAGCCAGGCAACGGAGACAGAGTAGTGGCTGCGACTGGAAGAAACCTTAAGGCGGCGATTGAGGAGTACCTCACGGAGTTGCGCCGAATCCGGGCGACGGGCGCAGGGACGGAGGAACGCTCCTACTATCCGGCGTTGCGTGACCTGCTGAACTCGGTAGGCGACACAATGCGCCCCAAGATGTTCAGCGTCATTGAACTGGGACAGCAGGGCGCGGGACACCCTGACTTGGGCCTTTTTGCTGCCAAGCAGGTGTCGAAGGGCCAGCCCAAGCAGGGGCAACTCCCCGATGGCGGCGTGGTGGAAGTCAAGCCCGTCGGCGATGACGCCTGGCTCACCGCCAACAGCGCCCAGGTCAGCCGTTATTGGGAGCGCTACAGTCTCGCGCTGGTCACCAACACCCGCGACTTCGTGCTGCTGGGCGAGGATGCGCAAGGCAATCCCGCCAAGCTGGAGACCTTCCGGCTAGCCGACTCCGCCGCAGACTTCGAGACTAAGCTGCAACACCCCCGCGCTTTCGCCAACAGTGTCGGGCCGGCTCTGGCGGAGTACTTGGGCCGCGCTCTTTCCCACCGGGCCACGCTGGCCGAACCCCGCGATCTGGCCCGGCTGCTGGCTTCCTACGCCCGTGACGGCTTGGCGCGGGTCGAAGCGTCGGGCGACACATCTTCGCTGAACGCCGTGCGGTCGGCGCTGGAGGAAGCTCTGGGCGTGAAGTTCGAGGGGGACCGGGGCGCGGCCTTCTTCCGTTCGACGCTGGTGCAGACCCTCTTCTATGGTGTCTTCTCGGCTTGGGTATTGTGGGCGAGACAAGATCCGGCTCCGGCAGGCCCCTTCGACTGGCGCACCTCCGTCTGGCACCTACGCGCTCCCATAATGCAGGCCCTGTTTCAACAGGTGACCAGCCCCGGACAGTTGCAGTCGCTGGACCTGGTGGAGGTCCTGGACTGGACGGCATCGGCCTTGGACCGGGTGGGCCGGGACGCCTTCTTCGCCCGCTTCAACGAAGGCGAGGTAGTGCCTTACTTCTACGAGCCATTCCTGGAGGCTTTCGACCCAGCCCTGCGCAAGCAGCTGGGCGTCTGGTACACGCCGGCCGAGGTGGTGCGCTACATGGTGGCCCGCGTGGACCGCGCCCTTAAGGACGACCTGGGCATCGAGGACGGGCTGGCCGCCGAGAACGTCTACGTCCTCGACCCCTGCTGCGGCACCGGGGCCTACTTGGCCGAGACGCTGAAACGCATCGCCGCCAACCTGCAGGGCAAGGGCCTGGGCGCTCTCACCGGGGCGCGGGTGAAGCAGGCGGCGACGCAGCGGGTGTTCGGCTTCGAGATAATGCCGGCGCCCTTCGTGGTGGCCCATCTCCAGGTCGGCCTGACCATGCAGGCCCTGGACGCGCCGCTGTCCGACGATGGCAACGAGCGCGCCAGTGTGTTCCTGACCAACGCGCTGACCGGCTGGGAGCCGAGGACGCAGAAGCCGCTACCCTTCCCGGAGCTGGAGGAGGAGCGGGACCGGGCCGAGCGGGTCAAGCAGGACACGCCGGTGCTGGTCATCCTGGGCAACCCGCCCTACAACGGGTTCGCAGGCATGGCGGTGGACGAGGAGCGGGAGCTGTCCGAAGCCTACCGTACCGTCAGTGAGGTGCGGAAACCCGAGGGGCAAGGGCTGAACGACCTGTACGTGCGCTTCTTCCGCATGGCGGAGCGGCGCATCGCGGAGAAGACCGGGCAGGGCGTGGTCTGTTTCATCTCCAACTACTCGTGGCTGGACGGGCTGTCCTTCACCGGAATGCGCGAGCGCTACCTGGAAGCCTTCGACGCCATCCGCGTTGACTGCCTCAACGGCGACAAGTACAAGACTGGCAAGACCACGCCCGACGGGCGCCCAGACCCCAGCATCTTCTCCACGTCGGGCGACCCTGTAGGCATTCAGGTAGGCACCGCCATCGCCACACTGGTCAGGAAGGCGGAACACGCACCCGCCGAATCCGTCGGCTTCCGCCACCTGTGGGGGCAGGCCAAGCTGACGGAACTGAACGAATCGGCTGAAACGGAACCGGCAGCACTGTACGACTCCGTTGAACCTCCGCTGCCGTTGGGTTTGCCCTTCGCGGAGGTGGCAGTCAACGAGAATTGGACAGATTGGCCTGCGTTGCCCGATTTGTTTCCGAAATCGTTTCCCGGAGTAAAAACCAATCGCGATTCTTTTCTTTTAGACATTGATATTGACCGACTGAAAGGGCGAATCTCTGAATACTTCAGCCCGGATCTCAGCCATGAAGAGATAGCCCGCCGATATCCAGTGGCAATGAAAGATACTTCATCCGTAAGCCTTGATGCCCGTGGTGTCCGTGATGTGCGAGTGTCACGGGGTGCCCCGGAGGAATCTTCTTTTGTTCGCTGTGCCTTCCGCCCCTTCGACAATAGGTGGTTATACCTTGAATCGGATTCGGGACTCGTTGCGCGGCCTAGCCCAGACTATATACCGCACGTGTTCGAGGGCAATCTATGGCTTGGGGCAAGCAAGCGGGAAATAGACGAACAATTTTCGCATGGGGCCTCAATTAGACATATAGGCAATTGGAAGCTGGGGAACTGGGGAATCAATTTCTTCCCCGCATACCTACGCGATGAACAGGCGGATGGACAGCAACCGATGTTGGATGGCGGCGGAGCGAAGCGTCGTCCCAACCTGTCGGCGGCGGCGCAACTCTACCTGGACCGGCTTGGGCTGGGGGTGGAGGACCTATTCCACCAAGCGCTGGCGGTGCTGCACGACCCGGCCTATCGCGAGGCCAACGCCGGGGCCCTGCGGATGGAGTGGCCGCGCATCCCGCTGCCCGGCTGGCCCGACGGCGACGCGCCCGATGCCGCCGCCGAGCTGCGAGCCTCTGCCGCCCGTGGCCGGGAGCTGGCCGCGCTGCTGGACCCGTAGACGCCCGTGGCGGGAGTCACAGCCGGAACGCTGCGCCCGGAGCTGGCGGCCATCGCCGTCCCATCCACCGCCGACGGACGCAACATGAGCGGCGGCGACTTCGCACTGACCGTCGGCTGGGGCCACTTCGGAACGGGCGATGCCGTGATGCCGGGCCAGGGCCGCGCCGTGGAGCGCGACTACACCGCCGCCGAGCGGGAGGCGCTGAGCGACGCGGTTGCCGCGCTTGGGGATACCACGGTTGACGTCCACCTGAACGACAACGCCCGCTGGAGCAACGTCCCCGTCGCCGTCTGGAACTACAAGCTGGGCGGCTACCAGGTCCTCAAGAAATGGCTGTCATACCGCGAAAGCAAGGTGCTGGGCCGTCCCCTGCTGCCTGAGGAGGTGCAGCACTTCACCGACACGGCACGGCGGATCGGGGCGATATTGCGGCTGGCGGAGATGGATGATCGGTTATGGGGTGGATAAGAAATCTCCCAAGCTCAACCATATTCTGGCTTGCGTTAGTGGCTATCGTGCTGGTGTGCAGCATTGGGTTGCCAGCCGCAAGATGGGAATGGCTACGCTCCGGGGCAAGCGAAGGGCAATCGCGCGACACAACGGAATCCACGAGCGCGGCGGAATCCAGCGGCCCCAGGGAATCCAACAGCACTACAGTACGAAATATCGGCTTTATAGTCGCCGGTGTGCTAGCTCTGGTATTCGCCGTATGGCGTGGGGTACTGGCGCAACGCCAAGCTGAAACAGCACAGCGTCAGTCTGAAACATCGCAACAAGGGCTGCTGAACGAACGCTACCAAAAAGGGGCGGAAATGTTGGGTAGCGAGGTTCTCTCGGTGCGATTGGGCGGCATCTATGCCCTCCAGCGTCTCGCCGAGGAGCATCCGCAGCAGTACCACGTAGAGATAATGCAGTTGTTTTGCGCGTTCGTTAGGAGCCCGACAGGGGAAGCGGAATTCACGATCTTGGGTCATTATGAAAATGGCGATCCTGTCCCGGGGCAACGAGAGGATGTTCAGGCGGTTATGAATGCTATTGACAGACGTACAGACGCAAGTATTTCTCTCGAAGAAGCCAGTGAAAACTTCCATGTGGGTTTACAGGGCGTCAAACTCCAACACGCCCATCTAGCAGGTATGAACCTATCTGACATTTCCTTCGGTGGTGCCAACTTATCTGGCGCAGTCCTCGAAGGTGCCGACCTGAGTGACGCATGGTTCATAAGTGCAGACCTGTCTAGCGCCTCACTTCTTAACGCAGACTTGTCTGACGCCGACCTCAGTGGTGCCAATTTGTCTGATGCAATGTCTCACAAGGACGCAGGAAACACAGCCCAGCTTTACGCTGACTGTTGCCGCCAGGTAAGGTCGCATTCCCCGGCAGATTCAGACCCAAGGCTGCGTTGCGGAGTAGGCTCAACACCGGTCTTGTCTGGTGCGGATCTCACCTGGAGACGTGGCCTCTGGAGCGGCAGGGGATGCCGGTGATGCTCGCGGGTGCAGCGGCTGATGCGGGCCATGGGGCTGCGGGCCATCTACCGCCGTCCCAGCACCAGCCGGCCAGCGCCGGAGCAACGAGTCTATCCCTACCTGCTGAGAAATGTCAGGGTCACCCGGCCCAACCAGGTGTGGGCCGCGGACATCACCTACCTGCCCATGGCCCCGGGGCTTCCTGTACCTGGTGGCGGTGATGGACTGGCACAGCCGGTACGTCGTGTCCTGGCGGCTGTCCAACACCCTGGAGGCCGGCTTCTGCGCCGCGGCGCTGGAGGAGGCTCTGACCAAGGGCCAGCCCGAGGTGTTCAATACCGACCAGGGGAGCCAGTTCACCAGCCTGGAGTTCACCCAAGTGCTGCAGGACCGGGGCGTGAGGATCAGCATGGACGGCAAGGGGCGGTACCAAGACAACATCTTCGTGGAGCGGCTGTGGCGGACGGTGAAGTACGAAGAGGTGTACCTGAAAGCCTACGCCAGCGTCCTGGAGGCCCAGCGGGGGCTGGAAGACTATTTCAGGTTCTACAATGGGCTCAGGCCCCATCAGGCCCTGGGCTACCGGACTCCCGCCGAGGTGTTCCATGGGGAGCAGGAAGCCGTAGAAGGGGACTCTAGTGCAAGGAGGTATTCACCGGAAAAGGGGATCCAAGCATTGGCAGGAGCGTTGGGATTCTCACTTAATTCAGCCCTGATCCTGTCCAAATAATGGGCTCCACCTCAGTGGTGCCAATTTGTCTGATGCAATTCTCATTTACGCTGACTTGTCTGGTGCGGATCTCAGTGGCGCGGACCTAGCTGGTGCGATCCTATTAGATGCTAACCTAACTGGCGCGTCATTTAGCAGAATCGCGGTCATGGGTGACCATAGGATTTCAGCAAAGGGCCTGACGCAAGCGCAATTGGACGAAGCCCGTAGCGACCCAGATAATCCCCCCAACTTGGAAGGCGTCTTTGATGCTGAGACCAGCGAGCGACTGGTTTGGCAGGGCAAGCTGTTGGAGGAAGAAGGGGAAGAATCGTAGCCGCGCTCCACCTTACAGAGGCGCCCGTCGTTAGTCAGGTCATCGATCGCGGGGAAAAGTCCAGAGGGGCGGAATTGCCGAATATGCTTCAGAGATTCAGCGGGCCGGACGGACACATCCACTTGGTCGAGGCGCTGGAGATTCAGCCAATCGCAGGCGGGGATGCCGCCATTGCAAGCGCAATCTCCGGCTGCGTTGAGGTGGCGCCGTTCAAGCCGGGTTCCAGCATTATAGAGGAATCGGCGCCCGACAATGACCTGTACTTCATCCTGGCGGGCGTGGTCTCCATCCGCGTTTCGGGCCGGGAGATAGCGGTCAGGACGGCAGGCCAGCACGTCGGCGAGATGGCGCTCCTCAATCCCGGGCAGCCGCGCTCGGCGTCGGTGGTGGCCGACGGAGAGGTGGTGGCCGCCCGCATTTCGGCGTCTGCCTTCGCGGCCTTGGCTGACGCGAACCCCAGGCTGTGGCGGAACGTCGCCCGCGTGCTGGCGGAGCGTCTGCGGCAGCGCAACAGGTTCGTGGCGTCCGCGAACCCGCGTCCGGTATTGTTCGTGGGGTGTTCAACCGAAGCCCTGTCCATAGGCCGGGCCATCCAATCCGCGCTGGAACACGACCCAATTGTGGTCAGGGTCTGGACCGATGACACGTTCAAGCCATCCCAGTTTCCGGTAGAGTCCCTGGAGCGGGAGTTGGCCAAGGCTGACTTCGCCGCGCTGGTGCTGTCCCCGGACGACACGGTAATCAGCCGGGATTCCGAGGCGCCAGCGCCCAGGGACAACCTTGTGTTTGAGCTGGGACTGTGCATGGGAGCATTGGGGCATTCCCGCACGTTCCTGCTTCACCCGCGCGGTTCGGACATCAAAATCCCAACGGACCTTTCTGGTTTCACGCCCTTGACATACCGGACAGGCCCGGATGTGCTGGACTCGGTGGCGGTGGCGTCCGCCTGCGAAGAAATGCGAGCAACAATCCTGGCGGCAGGCCCTTGCTGACCTGATTGAAGGAGTTGATGGAAATGGCGCTCGCAGACGACTTGAGATCGGAGGTAAGAAAAATCTTCCAGGAAAGGTGGACCACAGCCTCAAGAGGAGCAGTCCCGGAATCGGTTGACCTGGAACTCCGAAACGACGCCATTAAAGTGCATGGCGCCGTCCTGTACGCCGACCTCGACGAATCGACGGAGTTGGTAGACACCAAGAAGCCTCAGTTCGCAGCGGAAATATACAAGACTTACTTGGTATGCGCCGCCAGGATCATTGAATCAGATGAGGGAACTATCACAGCTTATGATGGAGACCGCATTATGGCGGTCTACACTGGTAAGAATAGACACAACAAGGCGGTCCGGAGCGCCCTCAAGATAAATTTCGCTGTCACGGAAATAATCAACCCAGCGCTCGCTGAACTCCATGGTGATTCCAGGTATAAGGTAAAGCAATCGGTAGGAATAGACGCGAGTGAGCTTTTGGTTACGAGAACCGGGATACGTAGAGCCAACGATCTGGTATGGGTAGGGCGGGCGGCGAACCATGCTGCCAAGCTCTCGGCAAGGTCGGGTCCTGTTACGCAGATCACCTCAGAGGTCTACGACCGTCTCGACCAATCGCTCAAGCATGGCGAAAATAGGCAACCGGTATGGGGTCCCTCGACGGCCAATGAAATTGGGAACAGGAGAGTCTACACATCGGACTTCCTGATGCGATTCTAGAATGGCTTTACGCGAAGGTACGGGCAGTTCCACATCCGACGAAATTCGCATTTCGGCTGTATCAGGCTTCCGGGTGCAGGTCATAATGTCTCGTCCTAGCTCTGACCATTAGGCAGAACACATCTGAAACAATCCGTGAAGGGCGCGCTTCAACGTCCATCTCGTTTAGCGACTTCTAAACTAAGGAATACCGGCCAAGGAGGAGGGCCAATCACTCTGGCCATCTCAAGATTAAAGGAATAGCAAGGTTCGTCGACCAAACGTCATGAGCGACAATACAAGGGAGTCAACGGAATCTTTCATAGGGAAGCGATGGTAGGGTATCGGACAGCATCAGGTGCCAGGAGGTCTGGGGACGACTATCAAGACTTGGTAGCCGCAGAAGCCTTCCTGCGCGTCTTGAAACACCCTTCAAGGTATGCCTGGGTTAAGTTGGAGGCCAAAGAAGCCGGGAAGCTGGACGACGTTCTGGTTCTTCGGAGCGATGGTACAGTCGAGGCCACACAGGTCAAGTATTCCACGAATGCTTTGCGCCCCGGAGATCCGTGGACCTGGAAGAAACTTCTTGAGCAACCAGCAGGAAAGAAGTCCCTCATTCAGGATTGGCATGGCTCAGTCGACGCACTGGAGGAGTTATACGATCGGGTCGAGCCCCGACTTGCATCGAACCGAATCGCTAGCGATGATTTGGTGCTGTCGGATGGCGGCAAAGTAAATCTTGCCAAGTTGCCGTCAGAGGTTCTTGAATGTATTCGATGCCAGTTGGGCGAGAAAACCGACGACTTCCTCGAACGTTTTCGCTTCCAGGTGGACCAGGAGGACTTAGATGACCTTGATGAGAGGCTTCAGCTTGACTTTCAAGAACTCGGTGTTTCTCTAACTGGTTGGCTGTCGCTCAAAGACACCATCAGGTCGTGGGTCCGGGGCCAAGACTCGCCTGAAAATGGCCAGATTAAACTCAATGACATCCGACTTGCTTGCGGATGGCGGCAGCTTACAGCATTTAGGCAAGACCTCGCAGTTCCCAATGACTACACACTCCCCTTTCCAGAATTCCACGATGAATTCCTCAGAAGTATCGAAAATGCAGCCGCTCAACCCGTAGTTCTCGTAGCAGAACCAGGCGTGGGTAAGAGCACATACTTGAGCTTCCTAGTCCAAGAACTACGTAAATCTGGACAACCTGTGATCAGGCACCATTACTCGTTGGGGCCTGATGACGAACGTAGCCTAGAGCGTCTCGATTCAAGCCTCATAGCTGAGTCGCTAATGGCAGAAATCAGGATCGAGGTCCCTTCTTATCTCGGGGACATTGACATACGGAACCCCGACCCGGCCTCCCTAAGTTTGTGGTTGATTGAGGTCGGAAGACAACTCAACGAAGAAGGTACACGACTAGTTGTTGTTGTCGATGGCCTGGATCACGTTTGGAGGACAAATCAATCACGCGAAGAGCTCAGAAAGCTCTTCGGCCACCTACTTCCCGTGCCACCAGGAGTGGTCCTGGTTGTTGGCACTCAGCCTGTGGAAGATGGCCAACTGCCTCAATCCTTACTTGAGCACGCCCCGAGGAGCAATTGGGTCAAGTTGCCTCTCCTTGACAAGAAAGCCATCTATGAATGGCTTCTCAACTTCTCGAATCTTATGCCGCCGGGAATAAATGAATCAAATAAAGAATGGTTCCGTTCCGAGGTAGCTTCATCATTGTCAATCAGAACAGGAGGTCATCCCCTTCTTATTCGATACACCCTACAGAGAATTGCGGATGAGGGTAAGCACCTCACGAGGGAAACAGTGGACGAAATCCCTCAGTTTCCTTCTCAATCGGTAGAGGATTACTACCGAAAGCTTTGGGTCGGGCTCTCTCCTGAAGCCAGAGACATCATGCTGTTTTTCTCAGTAGCCAAGTTTCCTTGGCCCCAACCTGGTTTGTTGCAGTGTCTTCGAGCTGTAGGCTATGAGCGCGCTAGTTCCCTTACCGGATTCAACGCGGTTCAGCATTTGCTAAAGAACGACAGGTTGGGGTGGCGCCCGTTTCACGGCAGCCTTTTGTTGTTCGTAGGCAATCAGCCGGAACTTACGGACCGACGGGACGATCTACGCAAGGCTATTGTCAGCTGGCTTGACAACAATGCTCCGCAGTTCTGGAAAAGGTCGTACTTATGGCTATTGCAATTGGAGGCAGGAGATGCGGGTCCATTGTTGTCGGGTTCAGACCACCAATGGGTGCTCGAAGCCGTTGCAGCTGGCCACCCTCTTGCAGATGTCGTCAGAATACTACGAACAGCCGCATTCGAAGCGCTTGACCAGACGGACTTTTCGAAGTATGTCGACCGAGGGGTGGTCGCTGACGCGGTGGATGGCGCTTCGTACCAGGAGGACCCTCTCCGTTGGATGTTTGCTGCCCAACTATTGCAGTGCACGGATGAGTACCTTGAGGCCCGATCAATGGCCGGCCTCAGCGAACTTAATGACACCCAGGTGTTCGAGTTGGCCTTGTTCCTTGACGGCCAAGCTAATCGTGAGGGTGTTGAGAGTTGTTTCAGTGAAATGAATAGGCGCCTGGCCCGGGAGACGGATGTTAACGGTGCGTCATTTGATTGGAGACGCAGGTACGAAATAGTTGCGGAACTAGCGGGAATGGCCCTGATAAGACCAGAGAGTCTCACAGCTTTCTTGGCCAATTTTGAATCAGAGGACTTCCAAGCGTCCTTGGCTGAAAGTTGGCTATCAGGATTGCGCCGCCGCAAGGAAGTTCACCCGGCGAATTTGGCTTTAGCGGAGTCAATCTCTGTAGCTGTTCGAAGGTGCTTATCTCGTCATATTCTTGTGTCCGCTATCGGTGAGGGGCTGGAAATTCCGAACAACACCTTGAATTTGGTGACGCCTCTCTACCAGCATCTTTATCTAGGCTTCCGACGAAAGGGACCAGAAGGCATCCTTCCGGACGAACCCGAACCTCCCGACTCTTGGACAAACTATTCTTATGAAGAGTATGAAAGAGTCGTCAGTCGCTATGTTTACGATGTATTTCTATTCTTGGTTGCTCAAGAACTTAGGTCAAAGGGGGCGGTGAATTCTTGGACTCCCCCCAGCTCCCTCACACAGTGGTTGGCATCTGCCTTGGGAAGACTCCCCGCGGCTGCCTCCGATGTCGCTTCAGCGTGGAGGGACGAGGGTGTTATTTTGGTTTCTGGGGTTTACAAATCAACGTCGTCAATTGTGTTACCCACATGGAGCGACGGCGGGGAGGACCGCCGCAGTGCAGCCGGGTTCCAGCGGGCAATCCATGACATTACGGAGGACTTTCTGATATGGAGGCGTGGACTTGGCGGGAGTGGGAAATTGCGTCGGGACGAATTGGAACTGATCGCGTCCCATGGTTTATTAGGCCCTAGGCAAGTTCTCGAGCGGGTCGCCGGTCGAACGATCGATATCGAAAGCAGGGTCATAGAGGATTTCTGTTCTTCCGTTGTTGAGCAACTAGAAGCGACCATCGAGCCATTTGGGGAAAGAGTTGAATCTTACTCACAACTCGCATTGGCATGTGCCCGGTACGGGGATACGGCAAGAGCGGATGAGTTCCTGCAACACGCCTCCAAGAACCTGGTCGCTTATGGTTACCACAAAGACCTGCTACTTAACACAACCCTGAACATTGTGGAGGCCATTGGACCATATATCGATGATCGGCAATCTATCTGGTTGGCGCTAGCACCAGCGATAGCCGCCGTCTGTGAATACACGGATGGTGATGAAACTGCTCACTTAATCGCCCGTCTCGGGAAACTGTTATTGCAGTTGGACCTTGGCTTGGGGATTGGATACGTCACCTCCCTCATGGACTTGGAACAATATAGGGAAGTTGAAGACATTTTACAGTACTTGGTAAGGACAGCGGACCTCTCCGACCCTGTCTCCTTTGCTCTGGTCAGCACTCTCATAGACCCTCCGTCCTTGCGGATACTTGATGAACGGGTGGCGGCGGGAGATTTACTCGCAAAAGAAATTCTCGAGCTCAACCCCAGGTTTTCTGATGACCCATTGGAAAAAGGAACAGGCTCTAGCTCATCCGTTGATTCGTCCGAGGTTGAGCGTGAAACGGAAAAGTCGGACGAGTACCTGGAGATTCCTCCGGATCGTTTGAGTGAGATCCTGACGGATGACTTGTTCCTCAGCCAATCTCGGCGTTCCGATAAACTTTGGTCGTGGTTGGACCGGTGGTCTGAATCAGACCGAGCCACGGAGGCATTGGAGGTCGTCGAATCCTATTTCAAGGAGGATAGCAGACTTCAGGTGTCCAATTTGGCCGTACGAACAGTGAAGAGGATTGCTGGTCGAACACGGAGTTACGATTGGCTGGTACGAGCGCAACAGACCAACCATGGGTGGCTTGAATATTGGGCGAACTTCGAAGAGGCAGAGGAGCGTTGGCACACAGTACAGCGGGATTTCCCGGACTGTTGGCATCACTTCCTGGCAGATTCGATTCGACCCCCTGAATGGCTCTCTCCGCACTGTGGCAATACTCTGGAACGATTAGTGAAGTACCTGATTTTATTTGGCCGTATAGACGAGGCAGGCGCTGTAGCATTCGAGTTGGTGGGTGTTATCAGGAAACTGGTGTCTGGCCAAAGACTTCCAATGCCCGATTGGGTCAACATCGAGGATAAGGGCGAGTGATCGACCTACTAACAGACAGACTGCGTTGGCCAGCCGCCTTAGTCAGAGAGCGCGCCGCCTCTCAGCTAGGCAAGTTAATCTCCGAGGGTGACCAAACTGCTGCCAGTGCTCTTGTATCCTGGATAAGCGATCAGAACCTGGAAAGCCTTGCTGCGGTCGGTGTCCTTCCCTTCTTATATGCATCCGAAAGGAACTCGCTTGACCAAGACACGATAGATTCGATAGTGTCCGCCTGCGAAGCAAAATCCCCGTTATCTGATATCTACATTAGCCACCTCAGTTCTGCCTATAAGAGCATTCCAGAGCCTGGTCGCCACTCTGGAGCGCCTCCTATAGGATGGCAGGCACCTACGAACCTCTCCGAGAGTCCTGCATCATCTTTTGAGAGGCTTCTCCTACGACGCCTGATAAGCTTGGCGGAGAATGACCAATCCACTTGGGTGAGGCAGTACGACTACGAGAAGTTCGTACTGCAAGAGGCCAACGGTGAGTCCCCATGGCAGGCTTTTCAGGAGGCGGGAAGTCGGGATCACGGCTATCATCCTTGGTGGCGCCCATTATCAAACGAAGTGAGCACGTCCGCATATTTGCGGACACTTTCCTGGGCGTTATCACAACGTTTGGCTCCCAATTATCTAGTCTTGGCTGCTGCCGCCGCCATTTCTCCAATAGACCTAGGATTATGGAAGGTGCAACCGGCAGCCCCGCCTAGCTGGTGGATTGACCTGGGGTCATTCAGCCAGAACCAAGGAAAAATCGAACCGGAGACTGGGGTCATCCTGAAGCAAATCGAGGGCGCTGCTGATGCCTGGGGTACGGGACCGGACGTTGTGTTGGCTGCAAGTGGATGCGTGTCTCACACCAATCTCAGACACTACGATTTGGAGGTGCGCTCTTTTTTCCAGCGGACCGAGGGTCCGAACAGGCCTACAAGTCAGGAATTGGTCGATGCGTTGTGTGCGCTCGATGCATCAGACGTCAATCAGGTGTCACCGATTAGATTCGAAGGATTGGTAACATCATCTCCGGGTGCTCGCCGATTTGAGGACTGGATTGTTATTCCCGGTTCCGTGCCCGTAAATCCGATATCAACGTTCATATGGCAGGGATGGCGAGGAATACGGGGTATTCAATGTCCCTTTCCACTGATAGTTGAAAGTGGCATCAAGGCGACATGCACTTCAGAATCGCTCAACTACGAAACTGAGGAAGGTCACGTCGCTACATGGAGTGATTGGACCCGAGGGATGTCCGCTCTCGCTGTAGCCGACCTGAAGCCCGCCAGCGGATGGGTTTTGACTGCTCCGAAAGCGGTCATCGATCAGTTCTCGAAAGAAAACGGTATGACCCTAGCCTGGGCTTGGCAAGTTACAATCCGGTTTAGGGTACATCGGTTTGAAGACTTCCTTGAAATGCGAATGTATGGCGACAAGGGAGCAAACCTAGTGCTGAGGCCCTAAGTTATGCCATTCACGGCCAAGATCAATGGCCCCCAAACCAAAATCCCGGACCGACTCTCGGTAATAAGCTCAACTGTTCTAAATACCCCTAGATGTCCGGTTGCTGGCCGAGTATAATAGGCAAAACTATGACCGCGTCAGTCCCCTCAATTCCCTGAGTTACCAGCGACCATCACCAGAAAATTCCTTGACATCAGATTCGGTCCCGGTGCTGGTCGGACTAGCATAGGAGGTGGAGCAGTCGCCCGGGATAGATCGAGTTTGCACGAGTCCAACCAGCTTTAGCTAGACGCTTCGTCTCGGTGGGCAGAAGATAGGACACAACCCAGGAAGAACTCTCTGCTGGAGCAATGGATGGATGTTCGGGGTAGTGAGTAATAGCCACATGAAGCCAAGAAGAGCACTACAAACCAATGTGTTAGAATCATTGCAGCTCTGTAGCCTAATCATCGACGAATGCTTCCATCCAGAATGAACCGAGGGTGCCTGTATGGTAGATAACGAAATCAACACAGCCATGGGTGAAAAGATCATAGGACTGTTGGAAGAACGTTTCGAGAACGAGTTCGTTTTCGGGCCGATCCGAGTGGAACCTCGTGTTGACCTGGATGGAGAGGATTACCTGCAGACGTATATCGTTTTCGAAGGAGATCAGACAAAGTTAGACCCAATCTGGACCATCAGACTTTCTGACGCACTATGGAGTGAATCAGAGAGACTCGGTTATCCAGGATATCCGATCCAGCTATTTGTCAAGAAATCCGAGTGGAGGTCCTTGGAAAAAATATTGCCATGAATTCCAAGGACCTCTTGGACATCGCAGAACGTCTAGCATCCGGTACAAGGGGCAACCGGCAAGGAAGACCCAAGCAGGCGGAACTCGGAAGGGCGATCAGCACCGCGTACTACGCGATGTTCCACACCCTCGCCAAACACAGTGCCGACCTGATGGTTGGGTCAACCAGCAGGAGCAGAAGCAACGAGGCATGGCGACAATTATACCGCTCACTTGACCATGGAGAGGTTAAGAAACGGCATAGTCAAAATCCATACAAAAGGATTCTAAAGAGGTTTCCCCAAGGACTCCAAGACTTCACCAGTCAGTTCGTTAAGATGCAGCGGCTGCGCCACGCTGCGGACTACGACCCTCTGGAGAGATTTTCACGTTCCACGGTTGTTCAGCTCATTGAAGAAACCAGGACGGCCATTGCCCAATTCGAGGCAGTCAGCCGAAGGGACCGAATTGCCTTCGCTGCCTTTGTTCTCCACAAAGTGCGAAACAGCTAAAGTTGATAATCCCGATCGAATAGAGAGCGGTTATTCGATCTCGCGGTTGAGTAATGGTGGTTCTCAGTCCTAGCGAAGTTAGAAAAAGCTGGATAGAGGGGGGCTCACAGAGCCCCTAGCCACATCTCGAAGACGGTTCCACCTACCGTGCACTCAAGCCCGCTTGGAGAGTTTCGAACGCAGTCCCGTCAGCTATTACCCCCTCCCACCGGGTCAAGGTCCACCGCCCAGGAGTACCGGAGTTTTTGGTGTTGATTGGATAACGGATAAGCTTGCGGAAGAAGTTCGGAGAGGGATGCGTGAGGCCGCTTCCCGGGGCTTCTGGGTCGCCAGCCGGGTGCCCTACGGCTATCGCAAGCTGATGGTCCAGGACGGGGCCAAGAAGCGCCCCACCCTGGAACCCAACCCGGACACCTCCCCGGTGGTCAAACGCATCTTCGATATGGCCGAGGCCGGGCACGGCATCCTGGACATCACCCGCACCCTGAACGGCGAGGGCATCGCCAACCCCACCGGCAGGCCCTGGTCCAAGAACGGCGTCCACATCATCCTGAAAAACGAGGCTTACACCGGCACTTTGATACGGGTTGCTCAATCGACTCCAAGTTTCCCGTCGGAATCGCGAGTGAGAGACTGACCTTGTTCTCCCGGTCAATGGTGGCCTCATCAAGCAGCAGCAACAACACCTCCCGCCGCTTTTCCTGGGGCAGGTCGTCCAGCCCATTGCCCATCCGCTCGGCCCACTCCATCACCCGCTCTGCCAGTTCCCGGCGCCCGGCTTGGGCCGACTCCCTGGCTCGGCAGTCCTTCACCTTCTCCCGCAGGCTCTCCAGCCGCTCGGTAATGAACTTTCGTTGAAGGTCCAACTGCTTTTCGGTTATCTTGCCCGACACGTACAGGCGGATGGCGCGGTCCTCTTCCAGCTGCACGTTGGACAACTCGCGCTCGGCCCTGGCGAGTTCCCCGCTCACCGTGGCGTCCTCTCCATCCCCCAGGGACTCGATGCCGGCGACAATGACGGACGGGTCTTCCAGCACCCTCTTGACCTCGTCCCAGACCAGGTTCTCCAGCCTCTCCGCCCGGATCATCGAGTGTTCCCGGCACCCCAGGCGGTGCGTCTGCATCCCGTAGCACTTGTAGTAGCGGCGGGGAGGGTCCATTTCGTACTTGTAGGTCTTGCCCTTGTACTTCACCGTTTGGCGCCTGGTGGCGATACAGCCCATGAGCATCCCGCATTCGGAGCAGCGAACCAGGTGCTGCAACAGGTGGAACACCTTGGTGTTCCGCTTGGACCGACTGCGCCGCTGGTCGCGCTGGTACTGGGCTTGGTCCCAGGTCTCTTCGTCCACCAGTTGCGGGAACCGGATTCCGATCCAGGTATCCCGGGACTGGGGATAGACCCTGGTGCCGTCTTCCGTGGAAACATGGCGGGCCTTGCCGTACCACCAGGTGCCCTTGTAGGTCTCGTTCCGCAGGATGCGGTTGATCTGGGTGTCGTGCCAGCGGCCCGTGGACCTGCCGGCAGGAACTCCTTCGGCCATCAGTTGCCGCGCTATGGCCGGGCCTCCCATTCCCTCGTGGACGTACTGCCGGAAGATGCGCCGCACCACGTCGGCGCAGGCTTCATCGACCCCGGGCGCCCCGTTGTCGTCGATGCAGTATCCGTAGGGGACCTGGCTGGTGGGTATCCGCCCCTGCTTGGCGGCGCCCCGCTTGCCCATGGAGGCCCGCTCCCGGAAGTTGTCCAGCTCGATCTTGCCGATGGCGGCCATCAGGCCGAAGGTCTTCATGTCGATGGTGTCCATCACGGCTTCCAGGCCGATCTGGTGGGCTTCCACCACCTCCATCACGGCGGCGGCGGGATACATGCCCCGGCTGAGGCGGTCGGACTTCCAGCAGACGATGGTGTCGAAGCGTCCCAGCTTGGCATCGGCCAGCATCCTCTGGAATTCGGGCCGTTTCTTGGACCAGCCCCGGCCCACCTCCTGGTAGCGGGCGGTGACAGTCAGCCCCCTGTCCTTGCAATAGGCTTCCATGTCGTTGATCTGCTCGGAAATGGAGGTCTTGTCCTCGGTGTCCTGGCTCTTGTCCGAGACCCGGGCGTAGATGGCCGCCCTCTTTCCGGCACCCTGTTCCTGGCGCTTGGGTGTGCTCTTCGCCATGTGTTCCTCCTTTTGACGTTCGCTGAAAATGAAAAGACCCGCTCCTGCCGGGAGCGGGTCTGCAAGTAGTACAATACCACCGCATCACCTGCCCCCGCAGGTGGCGCCATGGCCCGGGGCGTTCGCAGCGCCGCCGGGCCAACCTGTTGCGATGATGATACCGGAAGGGAGGGGGCGGAGTCAAAGGAGGTAGCGTAGCCGGCAGCGCACCGGCGCAGCCCGGCCCGCCCGGGATGACCTAGCCTCCATCACCCCTGGGCCTCCCTTGATTTTTCACAGGCAGGGTCTGGGCGACAGCTTCCCGCTCCGTTTCAGCCGCATCGCCGCTGTGCAAGTGGCGGGCCAGCAGGGTGAAGAGGCGGCGCAGGCGGTCCTCAGCATCGGGAGCCGGATTGAATTCAACCCGGCCGATGCACGGCTCCGGCCCGGCGTACCTGGGAGTCTTCGGCTTGCGCTGGTCCCTGGTTCCTGCCACGTCGTCGCTCCGTTGGGTCCTGGCGGCGTTCTTCCGGTATAGAACGTCCGTTCCACATCAATTGTGGACGGTGGGAGCGACGGTTGGAACCGCTTATAGGGTGGTTCACCCATGATCCAGGGAAAGCGCCCGGACGGAAACCCGCCGGGCGCGGTAGGTGGGACGTACCGCCACGGAGGCTGCGGGAACGGAGGAGACGGCAGGGAGAGAATGGAGATGGAGCAGGGCGGGCCGGGGTGTTGCCCGGCCCGCCTACTCCCGGTGCAGCGCCCTGGCCCTGGGCAGCAGGTGAGAGAGGCCCAACTCTTCGGCCAGGTCCTGGAGGGCCAGCAGGTAGTGGGCCGACGGCTGGACGCCGTTGAGCCAGCGCCGGATGGTCAGCGGCCTGGTGCCCAGGCGGCGGGCTAGCTCGCTCCAGGAAAGCCCGCTGGCCTCCTTGAAACGTCGTAGGCACTCGGGGAAGGCGTCGGGGAACTCGTAGCGCCCTCTCCGGTGGGGCGTCTTCTGGCGGGGCATGGACCTATGGCCTCCTTGACACGTCGTAGGCACTCGGGGAAGTCGTCGGGGAACTCGTACCGCCCTCTTCGGTGGCGCATCTTCCGGCGGGGCATGGACTTACGGCCTCCACAGGGACGCTAGGAAACCGTCCTCCACGATCATGTCCAGGCCGCCAGGCACCACCCCGGCCAGGCGCACGACGGAGAGCATGGCCCCGCCGCAGGGTTCGGTGCCATCGTCCCAGCGCAGCGCCTGCTTGGGGTCCACCCCCAGGGCGTCGGCAAAGCCGTTCCGGGTGAGATGGGTGGCCCGCCGCAGGCGGCGCAGGCGCTGCGGGAAGTCCTCGGGCAACACGCCGGAGCCGTAGAGGAAGGGTCTTCCCGCGATGATGAGTTGGGGCCCGCCGCGTTTGGTAACGAGGGAAGAGCTACTCCCGGTCGCCGGGGTGCTCGATGAAGAACAACTCATGGAAATCCTCCACTCCCAGGACCCGCTGCATCCGGCGGCGCAACCTGCCCGACGCGGCCCGCTCCCGGTTGACCAGCCGGGACAGGTGGCTGCGGCTGATGCCCAGCTCGTCGGCCAGCCAGTTCTGGGAGCGGTGCATCAGGGCGAGGCGGTCCCAGAGGGCCTGGGGCCTGAGCCTGACCACGGGTCGGTGTCGGCGCGTCATTGCGGAATTGCCGGTCCTGGGTTAATCTAACCACACTCTAACTGTGGTTAGAGTCATTCTAGGCGGCGGCAAAGCGGGCTGTCAATAGAAAAGCGAACTCATGTGCTACAATGGCGGAAATTGATCCCAGCCTGCGCCGGGAGGAACGCGCCTGATGCCTGAAGCCAGGGAATACCCGTGGAAGAACGTCGGGGACCGCATCCGGGAGGCCCGGACCAAGCTGGGGTTGACCCAGGCGCAGCTGGCTCGGCAGGTGGGGGTCAGCTCCCAGACCATCTGGTCCTGGGAGGCGGGCCGGGTGAGGCCGAAGCATGAGCATCTGGAGGAACTGGCCTTCCGCTGCGAGGTGAGCACGACCTGGCTCCTGGGCCGGGACGTGCTGGAGGCCGATTTGCTCCGGGAGGCCAGCGTCTCCTTCTACGACGCCGTGGAGGGACTGCCCCTGGAGGATATCGAGACCATCCAGAACTTCATCAACTTCGTCCGCCAGGAACGGCGGCGGCGGACCGGGGCCGGTGAATGACCCGGGCCGAACGGAAGGGCGCGGCCTTGCGGCGAAAGCTGGGGTTGACCGGCCGGGTGGACGCCGAGGCTGTGGCCAACCTGCACGGGTATCCGGTGAAGCGTCTGCCACTGGAGAAGCAGAAGGAGCTGGAGGTCGCCGGGTACATCTGCATCGCTGAGCGGCTGGGGCCGGAGGAGAGCCGCTGGTACATCGCCCATGCCCTGGGACACAAGACGTTGCACCCCGGCAATCACCTATGGGTTTACAAGCGCACCATGCTCGGCTGGAAGCTCGAAAGGGAGGCTAACGATTTCGCCCATACTCTGCTCACCGACGACCGGGAGGCAATAGGAGAGGGACTGACCTGTTCATTGGAGGTGGCGGACTATTTCGGGGTTCCGGAGGAGTTCGTCCGAGTTCAGGTGCCGCTGGTGTTGGAGACTGGTTCCTTTGGTAAGATAAGCTGGTGATTAGCGGTGTAGAATCTCGCATGAGAAATTGAGCTCACGCTTGGGAAGACGAAAGCCAACAGTGTGCGTCGGTAGGCAAGACTCTGCAATCGTAGGAATTTCTTAAGCGGCATAAGTCGTCGGGAAGGGAGCTTGCCACATGGCTAAGATGATACCGGACTCTCTCGCCGCAGTGTCGGACTCCGAAATCTCAAATGCGGAACGACGAATATTTGACAAGCTGAAGACAGGACCGAACACCAGCGATTGGAACGTCCTGCACTCAGTGAAGGTCCCAGGAAAACGCGAAAGGAGCCACCCCCGCGAAATTGACTTCTTGATAATGGTACCCGGTGGAGGAATCGTTTGCTTGGAAGTTAAAGGAGATTCCTACACCGTGGGCACAGATGGGAAATGGTATCGCGACCACGGTGACGGAAAAGCGGAACCGGAGTCACCTGACAAGCAGGCGGAAACTGCAATGGATGCACTGCATTCCTACTTGAAGAGAAAAGCACCGAATAACAGTAAAGGACTAATCCACGATCTGCCGATCTGGTACGCCCTAGCATTCACGGCAATGAAGTGGCCGAGCGGTGTACCAGTTCCGCCTGGCATCTTGGTTTGTGATAGCTCGGTGGCCCAGAGTCAGGAAGCGCTGTGCAAGCAACTGGGCGATTTTGCCAATGATCTTCCAGGCGGCAGAAAATTGCCTCTGGATGGGCAAACAATGCAATTCATCATAGAGACGCTACGGCCCGATTTCGCCACGCAGTTCTTCCTTACTTCTGGCCCAGACTTGGCTGATATAGACAAACGCCTGTTATCACTTACCGTGGAGCAGTACGAGGCGTTGGAGGATATTCAGGACGACAAGGGCAGAATCCGCAATGAACGAGTCCTCATTGAAGGCGCCGCAGGCACAGGCAAGACCATGCTGGCTCTACAGTTGGCCCGGTTGCGCCAAAAAGCCGGTGACCGGGTGGCGGTGGTCTGCCACAGCCCACTACTTGGCGGCTGGCTCAAGGGACAGTTGCCAGGCATCGCTGCGGTGGGTCAGCCGGTGAGGGCGTTGTTCCAGGGAGCTCAAGTTTCCGATGACTTTCTACGTCAGTACGAGGACAAAATTGATGGTGCCGACACCAACGAAGAGTTGCTTGAAGTTGGCGAGCGCTTCTGTGAGGAAGCGGCGTTGGAGTTGGTGAACAAGGACTTGCAGTGGGATTATCTGATCGTTGATGAATTGCAATATTACAACCACAAAGTAATACTGGCATCGTTGGATTACTGCCTCAAAGACGGGCTGAAGAATGGCCGATGGGCTATGTTCGGAGATTTCACCTTTCAGAATTGGGTGTTGGAGAGCGACGGAACGGATTCGGAAGAAGGTGGGAGTGGCCTGGTCGATGCGGTAGACGCGAAAGAGTACCTCCGCGAGTTTTGCCCCACCGCAAACGACGGCAAGGGCTGGTTTGAGGCTAGACCTCTGAAGATTAACTGCCGAAATACGCGCGCTATAGCGCAAGCCGCAGCGCGCGTTGTCGGACAAGACGCGCCCCCAGTGCGTCCTTCCCAAGTCGGGGGGCCGGAGGTGGTCTTTCACTACTGTCGTGAACGAGGGGAGGCTGACCGACTGTTGGCCGGTGAATTTCGGCGTCTCCGCGAAGCGGGGGTAAGACCCCAGCAGGTTGCGATTGTGTATGATGGGAATCTGCCTGCCCGTGCAAGGCTAGGCCCTTGGGGATTGTGGAGATATTCATTAACTAACGGCCTACCACCTGAAGGAACCGGAGACTGGGTCATCGCGTACGAGACTGTCGCCTTCGCCGGGATGGAGAGCGACGTAGTCATTTATTTGCCTGTACCTGTCGGGGAAGGGCTCAGGGAAGCGGATGCGTGTCGAAAGTACGTAAGTATGACCCGAGCCAAGGGAGCGCTCATAGTGCTGGCGCTTGAAAATCAGCGGGTCCTGCTCGAACCGTTGCCATCTGGTTCTCTGTAACCACTGTTGCGACATACTCTTCCGTGTAGCAGCGATTCTTTATTCCACATCGCCGCGGCTTCCCTGAGGTGGACCCGGAATTTCGGACAGGTGGCTAAGTGAGAGTCCCGCTCCTAAACTGAGGGCAGCGGTTGCTGTCGGAAGGAGCAGGAAATGTCACAAGGACGCAGGAAACACAGCCCAGCTTTCAAGGCCAAGGTGGCGTTGGAGGCGCTGAAGGGCCAGGAGACGGTGGCCCAGCTGGCCGCCAGGTATGAGGTCCACCCCGGACAGATTCAGGCCTGGAAGAAGGCTCTTGCGGAGGGCGCCTCCGGGGTCTTCAGCAACGGCAATGACCAGCAGTCGAAGAAGGACGCCACCCTGGTCGCGCGCCTGTACCAGGAGATCGGCCGGCTGAAGGTGGAGCGGGATTTCTTGGCGGAGAGGTCCGGTCCATGAGTCCGGCCCGGCGGCGGCAGATGGTGGACCGGGAGCATCCCTCCCTGTCCCTGGTGCGCCAGTGCGCTTTGTTAGGCGTCAGCCGTTCCAGCATCTACTACCGTCCCCGGGCTGCATCGCCAGAGGACCTGTCCCTGATGGGAGAGATCGACCGGCAGTACCTGGAGACGCCCTTCTTTGGGTCCAGGCGGATGAAGGCCTGGCTGGAGCGGCAGGGGATGCCGGTGAGCCGGAAGCGGGTGCAGCGGCTGATGCGGGCCATGGGGCTGCGGGCCATCTACCGCCGTCCCAGCACCAGCCGGCCAGCGCCGGAGCAACGAGTCTATCCCTACCTGCTGAGAAATGTCAGGGTCACCCGGCCCAACCAGGTGTGGGCCGCGGACATCACCTACCTGCCCATGGCCCGGGGCTTCCTGTACCTGGTGGCGGTGATGGACTGGCACAGCCGGTACGTCGTGTCCTGGCGGCTGTCCAACACCCTGGAGGCCGGCTTCTGCGCCGCGGCGCTGGAGGAGGCTCTGACCAAGGGCCAGCCCGAGGTGTTCAATACCGACCAGGGGAGCCAGTTCACCAGCCTGGAGTTCACCCAAGTGCTGCAGGACCGGGGCGTGAGGATCAGCATGGACGGCAAGGGGCGGTACCAAGACAACATCTTCGTGGAGCGGCTGTGGCGGACGGTGAAGTACGAAGAGGTGTACCTGAAAGCCTACGCCAGCGTCCTGGAGGCCCAGCGGGGGCTGGAAGACTATTTCAGGTTCTACAATGGGCTCAGGCCCCATCAGGCCCTGGGCTACCGGACTCCCGCCGAGGTGTTCCATGGGGAGCAGGAAGCCGTAGAAGGGGACTCTAGTGCAAGGAGGTATTCACCGGAAAAGGGGATCCAAGCATTGGCAGGAGCGTTGGGATTCTCACTTAATTCAGCCCTGATCCTGTCCAAATAATGGGCTCCACCTCACCCAACAGTAATCGAATAGGGGAATTCTCAAATTAGAACTCTTAGCAACCTAGGATGGAATAACAATATGAACTACTCCCTGCTCTCCTGAAGATATCGAAACAGCGAACCTACCGGAGAAAGTGGGGAGTTCATCAATATACTTGTTGTGGGCTGTGTCGTAAAAATTGCGAATCAGAAAGTCAAAAAACTGGATGGGCGTCAGTGGAGCCGATACCGGTATTCTACAGTTCTCATGCTGTCCCAGTGTAAAGTGGGACTTGGGGTGCGATAACTCTACGTGGCGGGAATCCCGCGCATCGTAATCGAACCGTATAGGCACGTGGACGATATTCTTGGCAACAATATCTGCGTACACTTCGTCATCAAGGTAGATGTCCGGGTAATTCTGGAACTGTTCGAGAAATGGAGAAGGAAAAAACGCCAGTCGGTGGCTGAACAATGTTCCTTGAGAGAATTGGTACATCATCTGGATTAGAGCACCGTCCAGCATCTTGATGTTGAAGACGCGGTTTTCGGCCAATTCCAGGTAAATCTCCTCATAGGGGACGTTTTTCAAGGCGACGCCAATCAACTCAGCCCCTGGGAAAGTAACCTCGGCGGAGTTTCTGATGTCTCCATTGAGATAAGCAAAAGTTTGGTCATCGGCCAAACTTCTCTCGATGGCATATCGAACGATGTCGTCGATCTGCCGCTTGACATCGTTGGGGGTTGGCATAAGCCCTAACCTAGGAATTCCCTGAGTTTCGCCAGGGTGTCCGGCCCCAAGTCGTCTGGATGCACCTGACCCGATTCGAGGGCTGCCATCAATTGTTCCACTCCCGGTCGCCAGTCCTCCATACCTTGAATGGTTGCTTGTCTCGCATCACGATGAATGATGCGCAACTGTTCCCTTTGGTCGGCAGTCGGATAAGTGAAATCCAAGACGAAGCCAGACTCTTTGAGAGCCTTGAATTCCTCCATGATAGCTTCCATGCCCTGGCCTACGCCAAGCACACGGATCCAGGACTTGCTCCTCGTGATGGCGGTGAAGAGCCGGTTGCGAAGAGTGGCGAGATTCCTTGCCGTAGAGTGGCAGTCCTGGGCATTCATCACATATACCATCCCTGCCTCGTTGCCCTTGGCCCGATGAATTCCTGTGAAGGTAATCGATGGCGTACTAGTTCTGTAGAAAGTATTCGGGTCGGTATCCACTCCGGCCAAATGTGTGTGTATGTTTCTGTCGTGTAGGATACGCCGGGCGTAGCCGACTTTTCTGCGTGTAGAAATTGGGTCGGGATTAATGACGATGATGTCGTCGTGACGAATCTCATCTTCGTCGAGATTCCTGGCGATGGCTTCCCCTAAGCACTCTGCCTGATCTTCCTCAGTATCAAACTTGATGAACTTGATCAACTCATTTATGTGGGAGTGTTTATCCAGGAACGGTGGGCTGGTATCCTCTGTTCTCTTGAGAACAACCCTATGTCCTTCCAGAAGGCTGCCGCTATCCACATGATACCCGACCTCTTCCCAAAGCTGTGGATTGTCAAACATTTGAATGAGCCCCGTTTCGCTTTGCTCCGGAGGGCGTCGATATATCCCGAAGCCGAGAGCGTGAGCAGTTACCAAGACGGGCCGGGAGTTACGGTAACAATTCTCCAGGATAATGTCCTGTCGGGAACCATTGCTTGTATCGCCACTTCCCCAATCGCGCAATTTGTCGCCAAAAATCTCCTGCGGCGAGGGGAGAGATTCCCCCGAGAGACTTTGTAACTCATCGTAGGCGTACACGAGCCTTTTGGGATCCCGTAGTAACGAGTGGCAGATGCGCAGAAAAGCGGGAGAAAGGTCTTGGGCTTCATCAACCAGGATGGCGTCGTATAACTCCCTATTTTCCTGGACTTGGCCTTCCGCTATTTCACAAACCCTTCGAAACGCATTCGCAGAGCCAAATTGCTGGCTAGCCGTTCCGAAGTCGAAGAAATGCTGACCGTGCGCGCGACAAAACTCGCGATAGATGCCATCCTGGTCAGAACCCCCAGACGCTCCCCATGCCCCGATGACCCTTAGACGTTCCCAATCTGGGTCATCTCCCGCCCTGTTGTATGTGAATCGTTGGATTAGAGATTGGAAAAAGCCCCTCAAGGACCTCGTGTTGAAAGTAACCGCGATGCGCCAATCCGGATGAATGACATGCAGGTATGAAGCCTTCAGGGCAAGCGCAACTGTCTTCCCTGAACCGGCCAGACCGCGAATCCGTTGGATGCCATCCACCGTTTCAAGGACCGCTACGTTTTGCTTATGGTCCAAGGTGGAAATGGATGCTTCCAATTCCCTGAGCCTCGCGCCTAGGGAATCGGGTTGCTGAATTGTCCTCCTAGTTCTACTTTGGCGTATTGTCGAAATGCTTTCCAAGGCTGAGAGAGTCTGTCGGTAGAGCTCATCACCAAGTTCCTTTCGCTCAAGGTTTTGAATGGCCTCTACAACCGTCTGGCTATTCGTGAGTGGGTATTCCCTACCAATCTTGCTTGGACTGGTAACCCCCGGTGCAAATGAGATCGTATGAATCAGGACCCTGAGTTCCCGCCGTGCTGTTAATTCTGAATGGGTCCGGAGCATGGAGTCGAGCTTGTTGCCAATTTCGTCTTGTCGAGCTTCACAGTCGGATGTGTCCGTGCCCTCAATCACGTCAAATGCAATGATGCCTATACGCTCGGATATTAGGAGAGCGTCTATAGGGAATGGGCCAGAGTCGGTGCGGACTATGGGGTACCCGATAAACAGCAGACCATCCAAATCGGTAGCATTGCTCAGGATGTCCGCCAACTCCTTGCTGGATACAGGTTTCCTTGTCGTACCCCTGATAACTTCCAGGCTCATAGCGTGACTCCTGATCTATCCGATTGACCCGCAATTGGGGAAACTGTCTGCGTGAAATGAGGGTTGCAGCAACGACTCCGGTAGCAGCGCCCTAGGGGAAGGAGAAGGAGTCAAGAATTCTTGCTTCACGGCAACAAATTCAGAGTAAGACTACGCTTCGGTCATGTCAAACCCTGTTTTCCAGCCTCGTTAGGTGGGGTGTTCAGTAGTGCACATAAAGATGGAAAACTTCGTTCTGGGCTACGCCAAAACCAGTAGCGACACCCTACGGGGATAGCCTGATAGAAGAATGCCGGGGAGCGCTGTCGATGCTACCGTCCCTCAATCAGGTGTAATCGGCTTGCCCAGACCTGCCGCTCGATGGTGGGGAAATCGCTCCGGCAGTCTTGACCAACGATGCGGACTAGCAGCAGTGCATCCAAACCGGTCTCAACCGAGAGTGGAAGATGCAAAGGGAGCGGAGGAACAAAGGGTTGGACTGTGGGGGCCACAAGGAGCTGAGGACATGACTCGGGCCAGGCTACGGTGGTTATTGGGTAAACGACGGGCGGTGCGGGAGGCCAGGGAGCGGAAGGCCTGGCGGGTATGGACAGGCAGCCTGCCGCCTCCCGATCTAGAAAGCACGCCGGAACCCTGCTGCCACGCTTGGGGAGAACCCGAAACCGTCAGCTTCTCCGGCAGTAGTCCTCTGGAGTTCGACGCCGCCAGATACGGGGAGATGGACTATCAACCGGGGGCTACGAGCTGGAGTCGTTCCGCTGACAGGAAGGCTTGCTTCATTCCTGGAAGGCGTGGACTGGCTCCCAACCGCCAGGTTCCAGCCAAACCCGTCCGAGCGGTCCCGGTCGTTCCAGGACAAGTTTATGAGACACCCGCAGGGGAACCTCCACCCCTGCCCGATCCATCTCCTGCCTTGCCACCCGCAGGAAATGTGTGGCGGCCAACTCGTCATCGAAGACCACCAGGACTGCGGGCAACACGCCGTGGTCGTCCAGGGGACGGCGCGTCGAGTAGTAGCGCAGGTAGGGGGCCAGCCGAGCCGCCATGGTGACGGGCCGCACCGCCCGCCGCTCCCACTCCAGGAAGAAGGGAACGGTCTCCTGGCCCCGGCGCAGGACGCCGAAGGCGTCGGGCAGCACCGAGTGCAGCCGTCCCTCGTAGCGGAAGTAGCGGGAGGCCCGCCGGGGCGGGTCCAGCTGCACATTGTCCCAACCGGCGGCGCGGGCCTGTCCGGCCAGGGCGACGAGGAACCAGTGCACGGCGCCGGTGTGCTCGACGTTGCGCAGCAACTGGCGGCTGCGGGAGCCGGAGACGTTGCGCCAGGTCAGCGGCTCCTCCGGGTCCAACGGGGTGACGCTCCACCGCCGTCGGGCCGCGCCGACGGAGGTGCGGTCCCGGCGGGCCAGGAGCCCCAGCCCCCGGTCGGTGAGGGCCAGCCTTTCGTAGCGCCCTGCGTCGGCATGGCTCGCCAGACCGTGGCATTCCAGCCCCGCCACCACCTGGGACGCTCTTCGCTCCGAAACGCCCATCAGCCCCGCCAGGTCCCGCCTGGAGGCCCAGGGCCAGTCGGATAGCAGGTCCAGGGCGCGTTTTTCGGCGGGACCCAGCAACGCGGGCAGCAGCCAGTCCGGGGCAGGCTCCTCCAGGTCGATGTCCTCCGGGGGAGCCGCCCGCGCGGGCTCCGCCTCCACCGGCAACCCGCCGCGCCGGTCCAGGTGGGCCAGCACGTAACGAAGGGTCAGAGCGGCGGTGATGGATGGGGGACGCCACACCGGGGCGTCCGGGCCGGCCAGGACGGCGTCACGTTCCAGGGCCAGGAAGACGGGGAACCTGGCGCCGGCCAGCATCCTCCGGGCCTGGCGCAGCCGCACCTCGTCGGGGGCCAGCGCCAGGAAGGCCCCGGGCGGCGGCCCCTCCCGCAGCCGCCACAGGCGCTTGGAAAAACCGGTGCGGTCGGCGGTGGCCCCCTGCCGGACCACGGCCACGGTGCGGCCCCCGGGGAGGATGATTCCGGCGTCCACCGGCGAGGCCCGGTACCAGCGGAAGCCGATGGGGAACTCGGCGTTGGAGACGGCGGCGGCCAGCCGGTAAATGACGCCGATGGCGTCCAGCCGCTCCATTAGCAGCCGCTGCCAGCGGGAGGAAACGGGGCGATTGTTCAGCAGGCCGTCCGGGGAAACGTTCTCCAACTCCGCCAGCCGCTCCAGCCCGTGGGCGGTGACGCAGTACCGGCGGGTGGGCGGCAGCAGGGGCGTGGCGTGGGGAATGGCCTGAGCCATCCCCCATTCCGTGAGCCTATCCATACCGGCGTACACCGCGCCCCGGGACCAGCCGGACAGGGCCGCCAGGTCCAGCCGGTCGGCGAAGGGCGTCTCCGCCAACCGGCGCAGCAGGCCGGTCTCGCAGCCGGTCATGGTCATTCCTCCACCTCCCCCTCGCCTTCACCGCCAGGCTCCCCGTCCACCTGGTTGTGCCGGCTGCGCTGCTTGTTGCGGTTGGGGCCGGAGTTCTGATCCGGCTGTTGTGGTGGTTGGGGCTGGTTGCCGTTCTGCTGCTCCAACAGCAGGCGGTGGTACTCGCCGATCTTCTTCTCCCCCTCCGCGCCGCCCAGGGCGATCTCCCCGGCCCTGGTGGTGTAGTCCCGGGCCCCGGCCCGGATGGCGGCGGCGACGTAGGGGTCGCCGGGCTCCGGCTTCCTGACCATCATGGAGTAGGCGGGCATCCGGTCGGCGCCCACGGTGGCCCGTATGTAGCAGTGGTGCACCGGCAGGGATGTGATGTCGTCCTCGCTGACCCGGTCCTTGCCCAGCTCCCACACCAGCCGGCGGGCGTCGCCGCCCGATACCTGGAACACGGCCAAGCAGCCCACGTTGGCCAGGATGGTGTCCTGCATGGTGCGGGAGAGATCGTCCAGCTTGGCCAGGCTCTGGGTGGCCAGGATGAAGCTGGCCCCGTACTTGCCCAGCTCGCTGAGCATGGACTCGTAGTCGACGCCGGGCATGGACTGCATCTCGTCCACCACCACCAGGGCGCCCCGCCGCCGGTTGATGGGCAGGCTCTCCTGCTCCCGGATCACCGAGTCCACCAGGTTGAGCAGGGACGCGCCCACCAGGGCGGCCACGTCCCGGCCCACCGAGCCCTGGGCGGTGGACACGAAGAGAACGCCGCCGTCCAGGATGGTCTGCCGGATGTCGATGGTGGAGCGGGACTGGCCCAGGATGGCCCGGGCCTTCTTGGACGATGCGTAGTAGGCCAGGCGGGTCTGCACCGGGGCGATGGCCTCGGAGCGGTACTGGCGGTGCCAGCCGTCGAAGTCCCGCACCCACCAGTCCAGCAGGTAGGAGTCCTTGACCTGTCCCAGCACCTCGGTGCGGAACTTGCCGTCGGATATGAGCCGCATCCCGTCCAGGATGGTGTACTGCCGGTCCTCGTCCCTTCGCTCGTTGGCCTCGTGCAGGGTCTTGACGGTGTGCTCCAGGATGGACTGCATCCGGGGACCCCACTGGTCCCACAGCCCCTTGGCCACCCGCACCACCGAGTCCGCGGTGCGGTCCCGGTCGGCGAAGATGCGGGTGTCCAGCAGGTTGACGCCGGGCGCTCCCTGGTCGTCGGCCAGGTCGATGAGCCTCACCTTGTCAACCAGGGACTCGGGCACCTGCTCCAGCAGGCCGGCCACCAGGTCGGCGTGGGGGTCGACCACGATGATGGCGTCATTGTCGCGGCCCGCCGCCTTCTCCCGGAGCTTGTGGGCCACCACGTGGTGCATCAGGGTGGACTTGCCCATGCGGGTGCGGGCCACGTAGAGGTGGTGTCGCCGCAGCAGGTCGTCGGTGAAGTTGACCTCGCGGGGCGCGCCGCCGGTGGCGTCGCCCACCGGGGCCCCGGTCCTGACGCCCCGGGGCTGGGGCGCCAGCGCCCGGGAGGAAGACCGTTCCACCAGGGGCGTCTCGTCGCCCTCACCCGGCGGGTGCCACAGGGCGGCCGCCTCCCGCACGCCGAGGACGCTGCGCTTGCCGAACAGTCCCGGACCGGCGGGGTGGAGGCTGGCTTGGTGCACGTCGCCTGAGACGAACACCGGCTTGGCCTGGCTCACCCTGAACCTGGCCCCGGCGGGGTGGTCGTAGTGGCGGTAGGCGGCGGCCACGCTCTCCAGCAGGTCGCAGGCCCGCTCGGTGGAGGCGTCGGAGGGCAGGAAGGCGGTGACCTGGAGCTCGGCGTCGAAGGCGATGCGGGAGACCTTCTCCCGGATCAGCAGCGGGTCGTAGATCCGGTTGCGAGCCTTCTTCCAGCGCCACCAGGCCCAGCCGGCCACGGTGAGGCCTAGAACGGAACCGGCGCCCAGGAGAGACGCCTTGAGGATCTCCCCGTCCTGGACCCACAGGTAGCCTCGGAGGGCAGCCAGCGCCCCCGCGCCCAGCACGGCCATGGTCACCCCGTCCAGCTTCAGGGGCCCGGTCTGGTAGGTGTAGGAGGGCTCCCGGTTGTCGGGGACGGCCCGCTGGTGGGCCCTCGCCTGGTGGCCCTGGGACCACTCGGGACCCAGGGAGCGCAGCAGCAGGCGGGCCACGATGCGCTCGCCGGGCCGCAGGGCGGACAGGGCGCCGACGACCGCCAGCAGGGGATCGGAGCCGGGGTCCAGCAGGTCGTCGTCCCGGAAGGTGCGCAGGGGGACGTACTCCGGCCCTCCGGCCCGCAGGGTCAGACCCCAGGCCAGCTCGCCCTGGCGGCGGCGCATGGGATCGTCCTCTGGGGCCACCTCGCGGACCCGGGCCTGGGGGTAGTGGGCGGCCAGCTGCTGCCTCACCACCCGGTCGTCCTGGCAGCGGGCCAGCAGTCCCACGCCGTCCATGTCGGCGGCCAGCTCCAGGGAGAAGGGTTCGGGGACGGCGATGGACTGGAGGAAGTTCTCCACGCCCAGCAGGGTGCGCTCGCCGGTGCGGTGGGGGGTGACCGACACCAGGGCCGGGGGCTTCCTGGTCTGCTTCTCGCCCAAGAGGATGTGTCTTACGTTGATATTCATACGGGTTGCCTCCCTATATTGGAATGGATTCGATTCAGTTCAGTGCCTGGGTCCTGGCCGCCACTCGATTACCTCGGTCTCTTCCGGCGTGGCCTCGATGCGGATGGGGAAGCGGTTGCCCCTCGCCAGGAGCAGCCCGTCGCCCCGGGGGCAGGACAGGAGCCAGCGTTGCAGCTCCACGGGCAGGTCGAAGGCTTCGCCCACGGTAGACACGGCGGCGGCGTCCTGCTGGAGCAGCAGCTTGAAGGCGGCGTTCTGCAACAGGGCGCGACCGCTGTGTCCGGTGATGGCCCGGGAACTGTCCTCGGAGAGGAGGTCCTGCACGTCCTGGGTGATGAACTGGAGTCCCAGCCGGTGCTTCCTGGCCCGCTTGGCCATGCTGACCATGAAAGCGGCGCCTTCGGGGTGCTGCATGATGCTCCACACCTCGTCCACCACCAGGAGGCGGGGACGGGGGTCCTGGGCGGCGGCGGCCCACACCGTCTCGGTGCAGACCATCGCCGCCGCCGGTCTCAGTTCCGGTTCCAGCAGGTGCAGGTCGAACACCGTCACCAGGGCCTCGCGGGCCAGCAGGTCGTCGCCCTCGTCGGAAAGCAGGTCCCGCAGGCTGCCGGTGGCGAAGGGGCGCAAGAGATGGGCGATCTCCGGGGTTTCGCCTTCCAGGTAGCCGTAGAAGTCCCTAAAGCCGGTGCGCTCCCGGCGCTGGGCGTAGTAGGAGGCCAGGGCGTGGTCCAAAGACGACCGGCGCTCGGCGGACAGCCTTTCCCCCACCATCACCTCGATTAACCGGCGCAGGCTGCCGATGCGCTGCAAGAGTTCCTCGCTGTCGCCCCGGTCGATGACAAAGGGGTTCATCCCTTGACCTGGAACCCCCGGGGAGAGCACCCTTCCTCCGGCGGCGCGGGCCATGTCGGCGTACTCGCCCTCGGGGTCGATGACGTAGGCCCGCACGCCACGGCACAGCCCCCGCAGCACCCCCAGCTTGGTGGCGAAACTCTTGCCGCTGCCGGACCTGGCCAGGACCGCGGTGTTGGCGTTGAGGTGGGTGCCGTCGAAGGGGTCGTAGACGATGGGAGCGCAGGCCCGCAGGTCGATGCCGTAGAGGGTGCCGCTGCGGGTATCCAAGTCCGGCGGCGAGAAGGGAAAGAGTCTCGCCAACGAGGAGGTGTCCAGGGTCCGCCACACCGCCACGGCGTTGAGGGCTAACGGCAGGGTGGACAAGAGCCCCTCCCGCTGCCGGAAGGAAAGGTTGTCCAGCTTGCCCAGGGTGGCGGCGAAGTGGGCCTTGGCCTTCTGGGTCAGGTCCTTCAGGGTGTCGGCATCGTCGCCGTGCAGCGTGACCGACAGGGAGGCGTGGAACAGGCGCTCCCGGCCCCGCTGTACCTCGTCCCTGAGCCTGCTCACGTCCTCCAGGGCGATCTCCGCTTCGGGGGACATGGTTCGCCCCCGCCGCAGGGACAGGCTCTGGGCCGACTCGAACCTCACCTTCTGCCACTCCAGGGTGCGGGCCGCCTGCTCGGCGGGGATGGCCCCCAGGTGAATGGACAGGTCCATGGGGGCGCCGGCGGCCATCAGCCCTTGCAGGAAGCCGGGGGCCAGGGACCGGGGCCACTTGCCCAGGTGCAGCGAGCGGGCCAGGCGGTTGCCGATGCGGATGTCGCGGCGGTTGACCTCGACGTGAAGTTCCTGGGTCTCATCTCTCTCCACTGGCGAGCCGCCCAGGGCTGCGGAGAGCCAGAGCAGGCGCAGCGCCTCTCCCTTTAATGGAAAGACACCGAGCCCGCCCCGGGCCAGGAGCCCGTGGAGCTCGTCCATGCGGCTGTGCTCGCAGACGGCGTAGAAGCGCCGGTCGAGAATTCCCTCCCGGGTTTCCATCGTGGTCAAAAGCCGCCCCAGGCTGTCCGCGGCATCTTTGGTCTGCTGCGGCAGGTCGTCGGGCTGGGCCTCGGCCAGCTTCTCCCTCAAGCCCCCTAGCACCGGCGGGTGCTGGCGCACCAGCAGTTGCACCGGGAAGTCCAGGGCGTTCAGGGAACCGGCGAAGGCCCCCAGCTTGGGCTCGTCCAGCTCCAGTCCCATCACCTCGCTGACCGCCAGCTTCACCCCATCAAGGCGCACCGGGCCGTCGTTTTCCAAGTGGGACAGCATGAAGAACAGGGCCAGGTCCGGCGGGGGCTTGGGCGGTGCCGGCACCGCCTCCGCTGTCTCCATTTCTTCGGTTCCTTCGGCCCGGTCTTTCCTGACCCGGGCCGTCAGCGTCTTGATGTTTGGCAAGGTTGCTTTCATATGGGTCGTCTCCTTTTCCGTTCTAAGCGCCGGGCAGGATGGGCGCGATGCCGCCGCTGATCAGATGGGCGATGGCCTTGGCCAGCAGCACCACCACCAGGCCGACGACGGCCATGACCACCGCGTTCCTGGCTTTGCCCCGGCGTCCCTCGCCCTCGGCGCCCTCGGCCATCAGGACGAACCCGGCCCAGACGATGGCGAACAGGCACAGGCCCACCCCGGCGTAGGCCATGCCGGTCAGCACCTGGTTGATGGCGTCGAGCATTACCTGCTTCTTGGCCTCCGGCGTGTCGGCGGCGACAGCGGCCAGGGCCGCGCCGGAAGCGGTCAGGATCCCCGTCCAGCGCCCTACCACGGCCAGCTCCAGGTGCCCTCGTCGGTCTGCTCCGCTTTCGGCGGCGGAGGCGTCGACGCTGGGACGGTGAGGAAGGCAAAGGGCTTGTCGGCGCCCACGCCCAGGCCATCCGTTACCGGGAGGATCTCCGGTCTCGTGGGAGTGACTGAGCCGCGCTCCACCTGCACGGCGCGGACATGCTCCGGGTGGTGGACGCGGATGCGCACTGTCTTGGTGGTGCTGTTCTCGCCGCAGCGGCAGGTCACCCGCCGGGTGTACGTGTCCGTCCTGGCCGGATGGTGGGTGGTCTGCAACATGGGCGGACGGGGCACGTCCAGGGCGGCGGTCAGCTCCGCCGTGATTGCCAGGTCGTGATCCGCCTTCGCGTCGGGGACGGCCAGCGTGAAGCCGGTCTCCCCGCCGTTGACGAAGGCCGCCGTGGTGCTGTGGGAACCGGTAGCCACCGTCACCGTTCCGGTGATGCCAGTGACTCCGGCGTCCAGCAGGGCGGGCACCGACTGGCTGAAATGGCCTCCGTAGACCGGCAGTTCCACCTCCTGCCGGGTCTCGGTGATGCACTCCGAGGCGATGGCGCCCTCGATGCTGCCAGGGGTCCAGGTCAACGACGCGACTTCCAGGCGGCACAGCTCTCCCCGGTATTCCGGCAGCGGGTAGGGAATCTGGCGGCTCTTCAGGGACACCGCCCCGGCGAAGCCCAGGGCGTCCGACCAGGAGAAGGTGAAGGACGGCGAGGGGCCGTTGAGGGACAGGTTGTAGCTCTTGCTCTGTCCGGCGGTGAGACTGGTGTTGGCCCCCATCTTCAGGGTCCGGCCCGTCCTGCCGCCGAAGACCCGCACCTTCAGGTCCAGGCCGTGGGCGGCTCGGAGAGTGACGGCGGCGGTGTCGCCGGTGACGCCCAGCTTCTCGATGAAGATGCGGCGGCCCGGCACCGGGTCCGGCGGCTCGAAGTAGATTTCTCCCAGCCGCCAGCCTGGACCTTCGTCGTCCTCGGCTAGGGCCGAAGACGGCAGGGCAACGATGGTCAGGACCAGCAGTCCCGCCACGGCCAGAAGCTTGTACCAGGGCTTGCCTCGCCGCTGCCGCGGGGACTGCTGGCCGCCGGGTTCATTGACGGGAGTCCGGTTCCCCCTGGCGATGTCCCCACCTCCGGTCCGCCGCTTGCCGAACCAGCCGTGGGGCCGGAAGGGAGCCCGCCCCTTCTTTCGCGCCGCCTTCACCGTCCTGCCGATTCCTCCCGCCGCCTTCTTGGCCAGCAGGCGCAGCGGGTCGGGCTTGGCCTCGGGCTGGGGCGGGGCCTCGCTGCGCGCCAGTTGGGTGGGGACTCCGGCGTAGCGCCTGGCCCCCAGCTTGAACTTGAGCAGGTCGGCGGCCACCAGGGGCAGCCCCCGGCCTCCCACCTTCCCCACCGTCAGGGCTATGCCCGTGATGCCCAGCAGGATGGCAATGCCCAGCCGGAATCCGGAGGGGCCCACGGGGAAGTAGCGGTAGGCGCCGTAGGCCAGGGCGCAGGTCGCCACCACCGCCACAATCTGGGGAAAGGTGAACCACAGCAGGACCTTGTCCTCGGCCTGCACGTGGGTCGGAACTTCATGCTCTCTCATGGCTTCTCCTTTCCCGCTAGGACGTCTTGGTGGGCGGTGGGGTGGGATCGGGCACGGTGGGGTCCACCGGGTTGCCGACCACGGCGTTCATCACCAGCTCCACCACGCCGTAGGCCACCAGTGCCAGCACCACGCCAGCCAGGGCGGTCATCATGGCGCTCTTGCCCCTTTCCATCTGGTTGGGGGCGCCCGAGGCGGTGAGGTAGAGGTAGGCTCCGTAGATGAAGTAGGCCACGCCCACCACGCCCACCAGGCCCAGCAGGATGGCCACCAGGTTCGATACGGTCTGTGTCAGGTCCTCCATAGGGTTTCTCTCCTTGTCGGTTGGATGTGTCTCTGTTTTTGATTGCGCGGTTGGCGCGTTGGTCCCCGGGCACTTACTGGCACATGGCTCCACCTCCTGGGCGGTTGACGGCGCGGGCGTCTGCTGCGCCGGTTGTTGTCGTTGTGGTTGCCGTGTGGCTAGGGCCCCTGGCTCCTGGGGGTGGGGCCGCTCTGGCCTGCCGGCGTGGAGCTCTGGGCCGCCGAGTTCACCGCGCCCGTGGCGGCGCCTGTGGCGACATTGGCCGCCGTTGCGGCGGCGGCGACTCCGACGGGTCCACCGGCGGCTCCCCCGGCCAGCATCCCTAGGGCGCGGCCCGACCGGACCATGGAGCCGGGCAGGGACATGCCGAAGTAGAGGGTGTGCAGCCAGGCGTCGAAGGTGCCCTGGTTGCCCAGCATGGAGGGGACCCGTCCCGCCAGGTACATGAAGGCGATGGCCATCAGCAGCTTCCACACCAGGTCCCGGGCCGCCTCCCCGCCGCCGATGGCGGCGAAGTCATCCAGGAAGGCGAAGGCCAGGGCGATGGCGATGAGCTGCACCGCCTGCTGGAACACCGTGGTCATGAACAGCCTGAGCCAGTGCCGGCCCCAGCCCGCCGTGTGGGGCAGAATCCACAGCCCCAGCGCGATGGGGGCCAAACACAGCAGAACGTCGATGAGGGCCAGGCGCAGGATCATCTGCACCAGCAGGTAGAGGATGAAGAAGCCGAAGACCAGGTAGAGCAGGGCGATGAACACCGCCAGCCCGGTGCTGGCCGCTTCCACTGCGTTCAACAGGGGGTCCAACGGCGCCCTGAGCAGGTCGCCGGGGGTGACGCCCAGGGAGACGGCGATGAACTGGGATGTGGCGTGGGCCACGTCGATGACCAGGGCGCACCACCACAGCGAGGACGCGGCGGCGGTCAACCCCAGCACCAGGCGGGGCACCATCTCCCGCCAGCCCGACTGGTGGTGGCCCAGGTGCTCCTGGACGATGAAGCTGAGCCCCATCCAGCCCAGGATGATCGCCAGCATTCCCGAGGCGATGGCCCAGGTCAGCAGCCAGATCTGCCGGACGATCTCGTTGTCGTAGGTCAGGCCGGGGGGTGTTCCGGTGAGGATGTCGCCCATGCCGCTACCCCCCGCACTCGGCCAGGCCGGTCCCGGCGATCTTCTCCACCACGCCGCACAGCGTCCCGTGGACGCCCTGGATCACCCACCTGGCGGCGGCCCGGGCCCAGCGGTCCGGGTCCAGGGCGCCCAGCACCTTGTCCCACAGCCCCTTGGGCTGGTGGACGGGGACCAGGGCGTGGAAGACGTGGTGCTCGCCGCCGCCCTGCCTGGGCACCGACATCACCAGCAGGAACGCCTGCTCGGGGTGGAGTTCCGGCTGGGAGTCCAGGACCGGGTACTCGAAGGTGTACTCCCAGCCCTCGGACAGCTCCTTCTCGCCGCCCCGCACCCGGTAGGTGTTGGTGACCCACTCGCCGGTGTCGGGATGTCTCAGGGCGTAGTGGAGGAAGCTGACTTGGCGGCTGAAGACGGGGCGGGCGACGAATTCGCCCTCCTTCTTCCGCTCCACCATCTGCCGGTCCCGGTTGACCAGGGCCAGGTTGTCGGTGGGGGGAGGGGATTGGGCGAAAGCGACGCCGCTCATGGGGATGGCGGCCAGCGCCGCCAGGGGCAAGGCAACCGCCAGGAAGATCAGGCGGCGGGTCCCCGCATCAAGTACGGGGCAAGCCTTGCCAGGCCCGGTTGCGAATCGCTGGAACATGATGGCCTCCTCTCGCTTGGTACGCGAACTGATGTTCGCCAAGCCAGTGTGGAGACCCCTCCTGTTTCTTCCAACCCCCTATAGGGTGGTTCACGGATGAACCATGGTTCATGGGTGAACCACCCTATAGGACCTGACGCCGGACCGCCCCCCTGTGATGTCATAGACGTGTACAGGGATTGGAGTTTGGGGGCAGGGGCCGCAGATGGTCCTGTTCGTAGCTGAAAATGGGGAAAATCAGGGGTTTGCGGGGCAAATCGGGCAACACTTTCCGGGAAGGGCCGGTTCCAGGGGCATGGGGCAGGGTCAGCTACGAAATGTTCCTTTTGGAACATGGCGAATTCGATGGCGATGTTCCACTCCCCTACAGGAAATGTTCCTCTTGGAACATGAGGACTGAGGTGGCTTGAATGACGGCGCTTGGCGGGCCGGGGGATGGCACCCCCAGCGTGGAGAGCTTGCGGGAGCTGCGCCTGAGGGCTTTGCTCAACGACCTGGTGAACGACATGGGGCCGGTGAAGGCTGCGGAGGGCCTGGGAGTTGACCGCAAGACCCTGTGGCGCAGCCGGGGGCATGGGCAAATGACCCCCCGGCTGGCCGACGCGCTGGAGCGGATGCTGCTGGAGCGGGCGGTGGGAGCGATGGAGGATGATAGGCAAAGGGTCGGAGCGTTGGAGGAGAGGGTTGGTGAGCTGGAGCGGCAGTTGGCGGCGGTGGTAGGGGCGGTGAACGACGGCGTCAGCAACGGCGCACAGGGGGACAACGCGGTGATCGATGCTCTGCGGCAGGAGTTCGCCCAGGGGCTTCAGCAGCTGGAGCGGCGGCTGGGCAGGCCGGACGTCGGAAGCGGCACGGTTGATGCCGTGACGGGAGCAGCCGGTGCTGGTCGGGCCGGGTCCCAGCGGCGCCACGCCGACGTGGTTACCCGGGAGCCTGTCGATGATGACGAGCAGGTCTACGGCGCGGCGTGGCCCCTGGTGGAAGAGTGGCGGGAGTTGTGGTCGAGGCATCCGCCCCAGGGCAGGGGGCTGGACTGGACGGCGCGGCGGGAAAGAATCCTGGAGCTGGAGATCGCCATGCTGGACGAGCACGGGCTGACCCTGCCGCCGGAGACGGCGCCCATGATAGGCCTGGACCGGCGGGAGCAGTGGTCCTGGCGGGAGCGGGAACTGGAGCGGGTCCGGCGGCGGCGGGCCAGGCTAGAACTGCTGCACGGGGCGCGGCGGGTGTTGACCCTGGGCCGGTGGCGGTAGAGAGCGGCGACGGTGAGGGCGTTGGCGGCTGCGTAAGGCGGCGCGGGGCCTGCGCTTAGAGTTCGGGTCAACAAAAGGCAACACTTTGCGCGCCGCGGCGGCGGAAGCATTGCCAGCGCGTTAATCAAGGCCGGATACTTGATTGCGTTGTCAGGCTTTTTCCAGCGTTTCCCGCCCTAGAAACCTGGAGGGTCCCGTCCCTGGACCCGGGACCGGCCGCCTAGGATCGAGCCCTGCTCTCCGAACGGCCGCCCGCGTTGGATTGACCGGAGGGATTGAGCGTTGCTCTCCCGATGGGCGTCCCCGAGGGACATCGCTGCGGCGCTGGTGTCGTTGACGCTTTCGCCGAAGCCGGTTACCCAACCCATCGAAGCGCCGGCGCGCTTCACCAGGCATCCCAACCCACGGCGCGGAAGACCTGCCCTACGGACTGATACATGGAGGTGGCAACCGGAACTAACGGCATCCCAACCCACGGCGCGGAACCCCTGTCCCAGGCGCATCACAATTGTCAGGAGGTAGCCTAGAGAAACAGCACGGCAACCCGGGTTTCCCCACCCATCGGGTCCACCTGGCGGAGCGGTCCAACCTGCTTCGCAATCTTCACCCAGCGGCTGGAGCGGAAGGATACAAGCTCCGGTCGCTTCCTCACGCCTGAGGCGTAGCTGTTGAACATCAGCAACGGCGCCGCAGGTTCCACTCGCTCCGGTCCCGGCGATTCATCGCTGGCTGGCCGGACGCTTGCCATTGGAACGCAGTTCCCCTTGAGCCGGTGGCGCCCCAAGTAGCCGCTGGCCGGACTGCGTTCCTCCCTCTTATCTCCCTCTGAATTGCAGCTCTCGGGGTTCGCGTTCTCCCGAACGACGCCTTGGGGGAGCTGCGCTCTTCGCCAACCCCCATCCGGCTTTCTCTGTTGCGCTGCCCGACCCTGGGCACAGTGCGTCTTGCGCCGGGGCGTTGGATTGCGCCGTTCATCCTTACCACCCTGGGCGAACTGCGCCCTGCGTCAGCCCCACTCCGGCATTCTCTGTTGCTATCCCAGCCCAGGGGTAGTGCGTCCGATGCCGGGTCAAAACGGCCAGCCGGCGCCGCTGCAACCGGCTGCAACCACGGCCACGGCAGCAACAGCAACGGGCGGCAAATCGACTACCAAGACAGCAACGACAACTACGACCAGGAGGTGAACCACACGAACATTGACCCGGCTTCTCACTCCACCACCGGAATGGTGGAGGAAGGGGTGAATTAGCAGAAACCCCAAGGCCAGTATCCGTCTTGAGCGAGGCGGCGCAAACAAACCGGCGGCCAAGGTGAGCCGCTCCTGACAACTTAAATTCCACAGCTTACAGCAAAGCGGGGGTCGATCTCGAAAGAGACCGGCCTCCGCTTTCTGCGTTTCGGAGGAAGCGACATGAAGGCGACTACCAGCATTGACAACAAGGCAGCGGTCAACGGCACCGACAACCCCGCGAACTCTGCGGAGCAGATCTCAGAGATACAGAACGGCTCGGCGGAGCAGGCGCCTGGCAGGGGCAAGCCGGAGAGCGAACTCCGCGCCGCCGCCCGGCGCCACGGCCTCACCTTGGGGGAACTGGCGGACAAGATGGGCATCTCCTACCGCTACCTGTCCCAACTCTCCACCGGCAAGAGGCCCTGGTCCCCGGCCATGAAGGAAAAGGTCATGGAAGTCCTGGGCGAGGTCCCGGGCCAGGGCGTGGTCTACCGCCAGGGCGGCTACGTCAGCGGCGAGACCACCTGCATCCGGGAGCGGGCCCGGGAGATGGGAATGAGCATGGGGGAACTGGCGGAGAAGGCGGGGGTGTCCAGGAGCTTCATGTCCGAGGTCGCCCGGGGCCGCCGGAACATGGGGGTGAAGGTGCAACAGCGCGTGGAGGCTCTATTGCAGGCTCCGGCCCAGGCTGGGCCCGCCCAGAAGCCCAAGGTCGATTGCCGTGCCCTGTGGGACCGGATGGAAGCCCACGGTTGGAGTCAGAACGAGACAGCCCGCCGGGCGGGCATCAGTTCCTCCCTGCTGTCCCAGGTCATCAACGGCAAGCGCACCCCGTCGGGGCGGGTGCTCAGAGACCTGCATGGAGTCCTGTTCCAGCCGACGGCGGCGGAGCTGGTGGTTCCCGCCGAGGTGAAGGTGCTGGCCTGGAAGAAGGGCGGGCGCAACGGCGTGGTGGTGCAGGGCGCCGGCGGCCCCGGGGGAGGTACTATCCGCACCGGGGGCCGTGTCCCCTGGGGCGCCGAGGTTGAGTACGCCTACCGCGCTGGTTACGACAGCACGGGCCAGGTGTCGGTGACTCACCTGATCGATGAGCGGGGCTACGCCGTTATGCTGAACAAACCTCAGGCAACTGACTCGGGGCTTGGAGTGGTCCACCGGGGAAGCTGAGGCCGACAACCGGCTAAAAGAAGGACCGGATCGCGGCCAGAACTTCGGCAGTCTTGGCGTCAGTCAGGCGGGCGACGGCGTTCCCGAAAATCCACTCGTTCATGGTCATCATACGGTCCGGGCGTACCCAGATGCGCGCGTTCAGCCGCCCGGCTGCCAAGTCAGGCGGCGACAGGGCGATCTGACGGCATTTCAGCAACGGCTGCGTGGTTACCCGGCGTACCATCCAGTCCAACTGGTCAGGGGCATGGACATGCACCATTTCCCCGCCGGGGGAACAGGTGTCAATGTTCAGGAACAGGCCCGGCAGCGTTTCGGCGGCCAGGTGCGGGTCTCAACACCGCCAACGGGACCATGCTGGGGCGCGGCGGCAGTGGGACGCCAGCCGCCAAGGCGTTGCCGGGCTGGGCAATCGCAAGAGCACGCAGCTTGAAGATGGGCGAGGTGGCGCGGGTGATGCAGACCTACCCATCACCGGCTACGGGCAACCGGCAAATCGGTTGGGACGCATACCTCGGGAGCCTGATACGGGGACTTACCGGGCGCGTGCTGCGGTGGTTGAGCCGTTAGCCGTCGCCAGGGCCGGTCCATATAGGCTGAGCGCTGTGCCTTACTTGCCGCCCAATTTCTCCCGTACTTCGTCAACTTCGGCGTTGCCGAGGATGCGGAACACATTGATACTCCGGTCTTCGACCGCTACCCCCCTGAGGGCGGGGCGGCCGTTCTTCATCGTGATCAATTCCATGGAGTCCTCAGCGATGTCGACCTTCCGCTTGAGCTTGACCGAGTAGGCTTGCAGGGGCCATTCCATGATTTTCACTCCTTTGGTGAGGTGGGTTTCGCGCCGGCCGGAGCAAGGGTTTTCCCAGCGGCATCGCGGTCTGCTTTGCCACCAGGAGCAGGTTGCCCTGGGAGCGACGAACCTTTTTACGCCAATCCTTGCTGATTCGTCAACGTGGCCGCTCTCCGCCACCCTCTGGCGAGGTCTCCCACGGTTGCAGAGATACAATTGCTGACCGGTCGGGGGACGTGACAGCGCGTTGACTATCAGAAATGTGGTTGCTGCCAAGCCATTGCGATGCCCCGGCCGTCGTGTTCTCCACACCCCGGTTGACGCGGTGAATAAACGGAGACGGCACTGGGACAGCGCTGGCCCCTGCGGTTGCCGGCCGGTCCACCCACTTACTGGCCGGCCCGCTCACGTCGAGCTCGCTGGTGTTCCGGCCGACCCCGGCGGAACTGGTGGCTCCGGTAGAGTTGAAGGTGTAGGCCTGGAAGAAGGGCGGGCGCAAGGGGTTGGTGGTCAGGGTCGCCGGTGGGCCGCACAGCGGCAGGAATCCGGGCAGCGGGACCGTTCGCATCGGGGGCCGCTCTGGAGGGCCGAGGCGGAGTAAGCTCACACCAGCGGTTACGACAGGCGGGGCCGGGTGTCAGTGAACCACATAGTCGACGAGCGGGACTACGGCGTGTTGTTGAAACAAGAGAAGCCGGACGGCGTTTAGGCCCACTGCCTGTGCGAAAACAGCCAATTCCCTACCGGACTGTCAATGGCGGCGGGAAAGTGGGCCACAGTGGCGGAGTAAAACTGTACCACCCGGGATGAATGGCCAGAAGGGTTTGATCGCCTAAAGGGATGAGCATAACCCAAAGTTACATGCCCCTCATACATTGCTTTCGTATACCGAACGATTTCAGGTGCCAACACCTATAGGCAAACGAATCTAGAAAATTAGCACAAATCTAGCTGCAACCCCGCAAGTCGCATAGAGTCTCAACTGCCACTATTAATCCAGGATGCCTGCTATGTTGCTCATTGATGGGGGTCAAGTTCGACCAAGGCGTTCTAGCAAAGGATCAGGCAGGCCTGCCTCTTTGAATCCTTTTGCCCGCAGGATACAACTGTCGCAAGTCCCACAGGGGGTCTCCTCGCCCTCGTAGCAACTCCAGGTACATTCCAACGGTGCCCCGAGGCTCATTCCGAGGGCAACGACTTCCGCTTTTGTCAGATCGATTATTGGCGTTTTGACCTTGATCGGGACCCCGTATTCGGTCCAGAGCTTGCTGCCGAGAGCCAGCACATTCCTCATCGCCTCGTAGAACTCCGGGCGGCAGTCGGGATACCCGCTGTAGTCCAAGGCATTAGGGGCCATATACACGGACGCGGACATGCTGGCGGGGTCGACTCCTTCCATCTCAATGGCATGCAGCACCCGGCTTTCGAGGCTGGCCGCGGCGAGAGACAGAAAGATAGTATTGCGTAGCGGAACATAGGTTATCGGAACGCCAAAGCCAATCTGCTCGGCGGACCGTTCCTCCGGCACCGGGAAGCGGTCAGGGTTAGTCAGGGCGGAGTACCAGGCGATCTGCGAGAGAAAAGAAATGTCGAGCAACTCGTGCTCGACCCCAAGGATGCACGAGATCTCGCCCGCGCATTCCACTTCCTTAGAATGGGCCTGACCGTAGTGAAACGTGATTGCTGAGAGGAAGTCGACCCGGTTCTTGGCATAGGCGGTTACGGTCGTGGAGTCGAGACCGCCCGACAGGAGGGTTAAGCCGTACTCTGGCATGTCGCACTCCGTTACTTTGGCTTCGCGTTCCTGGGATTCAGCTTCCGTGATTCTGGCCAGTGCGTCGAAACTATAACGCTCGCAATTGTCTATCCGACACTCTGTCACACGGAGAAGCTATCCTGGAGGGCCCTCAATATGCTCGAAGAACCCTTTCCGGCAGGATAGAGCAGATCCATTCCGGCTGGACGGTACCGCTTGATAAACTCCGTCGCAGCGTGGGAGGCAGACCTCCAGCACACGATAAATATATCCGCCCTTCTGGCCAGTTCCTCGAGGCGCCGGCTTCCCACGGACTCATTGGTCAACTCGACCCGGACGCCAGGGTACAAAGTTTGCAGCAGGCGACCAGTTCTCTGGGCAACGGAATCGGTCAGAGTGTAGACCGCCACCGTCTTTCCTGCAAGATCAACTGAAACACCTTTCGTTTCAACTGATGCCGCGGCGACAGGAACCACCTCTTCGAAACCGAATACCTGGCCTATGTCGTTGGCCAGAACGACGTCTTCGGCCGACAGGCGGGGACCAGCCGAACGCAGTCCTGCCACGATCCTCATCCATAGATTTTCCCGGCTCTCAGGGTCCGGAGAAGCGTAGTCTACGACAGTTTCTGCTAACTCGAGAAGAACGCGCGCGTCGGTCCTTCCCGACCCCTCGGGCAGAACGTCCCCCATATCACCCAAGAGTTTAGCGTAATCCTTCCGTTCCGCTCCAAGTTCAAGCATTGCCTCCAGCAATTCGTTGGCAACGATGGCGGGCTCCTTCGACCACCGCAAAGCCAGGTGCAAGAGAATGTGCTCATAGACCGCACTATACAGTTCCCGCAGTGACAAATTTGGCCACACCGGGTCCGATTGTAGCCACTGCACCAGTGAGGGAAGTAGATTGAAGAGTCGGTCTTCCGGCACAGGTGCGGCGTTTTCTATGGCATCGACGAGTTCCGAGACGCGGCGCCCGTCTCCGAGGTGCTCACCGACCCTCCAGCGTTCGAGCGCTGTTAGCAGAAAGTCCTGCGGTACGGAGATATCCTCCCTCTCCAATACCTCAATCCATTCCACCCAGTTTTCCGGCACAAGTGTCCTATCACACTGGTCCGCCATCCTTTGGTAAGCAAGTCGATTGAACGAGTTGGAAAGGAGCGTATGCCTGTCGCCCTCTGCAAGACTATCAATATAGGCGACCAAGACACGGAAAGCATCAATCGTATCCAACTGCGTGGCCGCGAATACGCCGGCCCGAGCCCTCTCAAGGTCAGGAGGCGATTCTCTGGACTGGAGCATATTTATCTGACGCTGGAATTCGACTTCGGGTGAGGTGACACCGGCTTCCGTTCCGGGACTGTCCTGAAACAATTGTTGTCTTAGGACCTCAAATACTTTGCGGTCCTCTTCCGGCCAATGAACCGAGATAGTTCGCAGCTTGTCGGCAAGTTGTGTGTCGGGGGGATCAGACACACCTGCGGCCAGAACAAAAGCCCTGCCGGCGACAGGAGAAACATACTCCGGGCACATACCGAACAGGTACCCTGTTATGGGGAGTACCCTGTCGCGGAATCTGGAGATCACCAGATCCGGGTCTTCCTCTCTTTCCGAGTCGAGGATGTATGTCCTGTAGACCGCCTCCGACAAAAGATCGGTAATCTTTCCTGCGCGCCGTGCCTGGCAAAGGGATGGAAAAATATCCAGTTGGCAAATCTGTTCCCATTCATGGAACCTCGAATGTAATCGTACCGTCATGGCGCCAAGATTTACCGCGTCCAATCGCATGTTGCTTCGAAGGAACTGGATTGCCTGTTCAGCACCCCTCCGATCATATGCGGCCAACGACATTTCGAACTGCTGAAGTTCATGTTGCGTTGTCCTTGGCTGGCTAGTTGTTACCGAACCGGCCTGGTTCACCAGTTTCCGCAGCCGTGCTAGAACTGATAGCGCGTATTGTCCTCGTTTTGCATCGTGCCCATTACTGAAACGGAATCCTGATGGATATCCCTTGTTCACGAGGAGCGCTTCCAGGTCATCCCATTCATTGAAGGAGACCGACTGTCCCGAGAAATCCGTGATCGTGCGGCCCACCGAAGCGCGAAGCAGGGCCAACAATCGTTGCTTCTGGGCGTATGTGGGTGCGACGGCATAGTAGTGCATCTGCCGATCCATCACCCTCGGAATGATGGCTCCAGGGAACAGGTCGTCCTCCAACGTGCCGAGGATGTCTTCCATATTCCCCAACACCCGGGCACGCTGTTCTGTTGGAATCACCTCCCAGCCCAGAAGAGGCCGGACGAGTGGCAACAGGGAAGAACCATCATCGCCCTTCAAGCTCATAGCCGGTCCCTCCAGTGGCTTTCCAGTACCAGGCGCCTCTCATGGACCACCTCGGGCTGGCAGCGGTAGGACACGTGCTCTTGGTTGTGGTTGACGCCCCAGTAAGTGAAATTCATTGACCCGTCTAAGGTGAAATGGTCAGTCAGGATGCCTTTTTCATGCACTTGATTTTCTCTGAATATGTGAACACGGTCCGGATGCAGTGGCCGCAGGTCGTATATCCGGGAGAGGAAGTCGTCATTCTTGGGGTCGTGGCTGGTGATTACGACTAACTCCGAGCCGCGTTCTGCCAACTCTGCGAGCACTTCGGAAAAGCGTATTGGTGTGGACGGCCAACGGGGCACCAGAGCCCCGAACTGGCGAGATTTGTTGTCGATCAGATCAAAGTCGGTTATCCACGGTGACGAGATCCACAGTCTAGAACTGGGGTACAGCAATTCGGCGAGAAAGAGCGACTGGAGCAAATCCGAAGGAAGGTCAGCAGACCGCTGGGAGTAAACTTCTCTGGTAGAGGCCAAGTCTTAGAACATCTCCCTTAGAATGAAGGTCAAAATCGTGCCTTCGCCGACTTGGTGCCTGGAAATTATCGGATATAACTGCAGGTAATCCACCTCCACCGGAGTGCCGAGCAGTTGAAATATAACCCCGCTGAAATCTTCTTCCCTTTCTGGAGTGATTCTCAGCCTGACCACGCCTACAGAAGCCAATGATTTCGCGAACCGTTCTTCCCAGTCATCCAGGCCGAACTCAACCGGGTCCGGGCCAGAGTCCAGCAGGAGTTCGCGAATCAGGGCAGGATCGGTGAATCCCTCGGTGCGGAAGGGTTGGTAGGAATGGAGGGCTCTGGCCCGTACCTCCCACTGGCGCGGCCACAAGAGACCATATAGGACGCCATCCACGTCATCGTTGCCACGTCCGCCGGATTGACGCGGGGCCAATAACTCTCGCACTCGCTCGGCAAAGTCCGGATGCGATGAAACGATGGCACAGAAAGTGTGCAGGTCAATCCCCACCTGCAGTTCGCGCTCCCAGTTGCGCCAAGCCTGCACCAGGTCCCATATCAGCGCGTCGCTCGCCGAACTGGTGCCGGCCCGGAGAATTCGATGGTTCATTGCGACCTTCAGGTTGGTTTCTACGTACATCCCCTGTGTGGCTAGAATACTGTAGAGTTCCTGCAAGGCGCCAACCCGCTCGGCATGACCCAACTGGCTTCGAACCTTCCAGACGGCATCAGTGATGTGCGGTTCTGCGACAAATGCTTCAACTAGATTGTCCAGGCCACCGCTGGTCAATTCGTCTCCTTCCGGGGACATCGCTGTAAATGTACAGAATCATTGACCCGGTAAACGGGGAAAATTGACAAGGTCATTGACCCCCTATTGACCCCCTGATTTACAGAGTCATTGACCCACCCTGGGAGCCAATCGGCGACCATTGCCCCACTTCAGGAATGAGGTGTGGCGATGGCGTACCGGGAGGTCACCAGAGTGGAGATACAGGAAATCATCCGGCGCTGGCAGTCGGGTGAGGGATACCGCCAGATTTCATCGGGGACCGGCGCATCGCGGAACACGGTGCGCAAGTACCTCACCGCGGCCAAGGCCGGGGGCATTGCCCGAGACGGCCCCGCTCCCACCGCCGACCAGCTGAGCCGGCTGGCGGCCCTGGGCCAGTCGGGGCCCCGGCAGGCGGAGACACCCAGCGAGGAATTGCTGGCTCCGTGGGCCGACCAGATCCACCGGTGGCTCACCGGCGACCGGCTGCAGATGACCCGCATTCACGAGTTGCTGCTGGCCCGGGGCTGCCCGGTGACCTACCAGTCGGTGCGTCGTTTCATTCTGACGCGGAACTGGCGAAGGCCCCGCAGGATCACGGTGCGCATGGAGGATACGCCGCCCGGGGAAGTGGCGGAGATGGATTTCGGCCGCCTGGGCCTGATCCATGACCCCGAGACCGGCCGCCGCCGCGTAGTGTGGGCCCTGATCGTGGTGCTGGGCTACTCCCGGCACAGCTTCCTGTGGCCCACCTGCAATCAGAAGCTTCCTGACGTGATTGCCGGCCTGGAATCGGCCTGGGGCTTCTTCGGCGGCATCCCCAAGTACCTGGTCATCGACAACTTCCCACCGGCGGTGGCCACGGCGGACCCCCTGCATCCCGTCTTCACCCGGGGCTTCCTGGAATACTCCCAGCGCCGAGGCTTCATCGCCGACGCGGCCCGGGCCCGCCATCCCAAGGACAAGCCCAAGGTGGAGCGGGGCGTCCCCTACGCCAGGGAACGCTTCTTCAAGGGCGGTGATTTCACAGACCTGGCCGACGTTCGCTTCCAGGCCCAGCGCTGGTGCTCCCAGGTGGCCGGGCTGCGTATCCACGGCACCACTCGCCGGAAGCCCCTGCAGGTCTTCCAGGACGAGGAACGCCAGACCCTGCTTCCCTGGGACGGCGAGGCCTACGAGATCGCCGACTGGCGCGAGGCCAAGGTCCACCAGGACCATCACATCCAGTGCCTGCAGGCCCTCTACTCAGTGCCTTCCTCCCTGTGTCCCCCAGGCCAGAGGGTGGAAGTTCGGGTGGACAGCAAGCTGGTGCGCATCTACCACCGGGGCCAGTTGATCAAGACCCACCTCCGTCAGCCCAGGGGCGGCCGGTCCACCGACACCGCCGACTACCCCGCCGAGCTTTCCGCCTACACCACCAGGGCTCCCGACGGCATCAAGGCCAGCGCCAAGGACCTGGGGCCCGCCGTGGCCGAGTTCGCCGAGCGTCTCTTCGCTGGTCCCCTGCCCTGGGCCAGGGTCAGGCAGGGCCACAAGCTGCTGCGCCTAGGAGAACGCTACACGCCCCGGCGGCTGGATGCCGCCTGCCGCCGGGCCCTGGAGGTGGACCTCATCGACGTCAGACGCCTGGAACGCATCCTGGTCCAGGCCCTGGAAGAGGAGCCCACGGCCCAGGCACCCCTGCCGCTGACCCAGGGCCGCTTCGCCCGCCCAGGATCCGTCTTTGCCCAGACCAACCAACACCGCCGTACGGGCTTAAGGAGACCGACATGACCATGACCACCGATCTCACACCCCTGCTCAAGCAACTCAAACTGGGCGCCATGGCTGACACCCTGACCGAGCGCATCGCCCTGGCCCGCCGGGAGCAACTGGACTATGCCTCCTTCCTGGAAATCATCCTCAGCGATGAGGTCAACCGTCGGGCTCACCGCCGCATGGAGCTGCGCATCAGGGCCGCCGGCTTCGAGGAGACCTGCCGCCTGGAGGACTTCGACTGGACCGCCGCCATCACCCTGGACCGAAGGCTCCTGGACGCCGTCTTCTCCCTGGAATTCTTGGCCAAACACGAACACGTCCTGCTGGTGGGGCCCGCCGGCGTCGGCAAGACCTTCCTGGCCCAGGCCCTGGGCTACACCGCCGTCCGGGCCGGCCACACCGTCCGCTTCCTCCACGCCGACAACTTCTTCAGGGCCATGGCCCAGGCCCGGGTGGACAACTCCCTGGAGCGGACTATCAGGTCCTTCCTCTCCCCGGATCTGCTCATCCTGGACGACCTGGGGCTCCACCGCCTCTCCGCCCAGCAGTCCACCGACCTCTACGAGTTGATCATCGGCCGTCACCGGGCTTCCAGCTTTATCATCACCAGCAACCGGGCTGTGGAGGAGTGGCTCAGCCTATTCGACGACCCCATCCTGGGGAACAGCGCCTTGGATCGCCTGGCCAACGCCAGCTACCAGGTCGTCATTGAAGGATCCAGCTACCGGGAGAAACTGTCACCCCACCGCAAGCTGCTGGGCGACAGGGGAGGCGATTGACCCTATGTCCAAAACCTGATATTACTCGTTTCACCACGCTCCCAGGGTGGGTCAATGACTCTGTAAATCCCTGGGTCAATGATGTTGTAAATCGACAGACATCGCCGCCTCGAGGGTTTCTATCAGTATCCTAGGCGTGTCTGAAGCCTTGCGGGCCAGCGCCTCCGCAGCTCCCGACCCGCCAATCGCGCTCTCAGTGAGCCAAACCTCAGCCGAATCACCCAAATCGCAATGGGGATCGCCTCTGTCAAGGTCAAGAAGCAACGATCCCTCCGCAATGTGCTCGGGGACAGCTGAATGCGAGGCGGCAAGGAGCGCTTGGCCTAAAGTTTCGTGAATTCTATCCCGCAACCAGTGCCCCCACCGCTTAGGTAATGGAGCGCACATTTCCCGGGCGAGAGCGAGGAGTCGTCGTTGAGTTGCGCCCGACTCGAGCAGTTCCTCCCATACCGGATCGACCGCCCCACCACGGATATCCTCCTCCAGTTCCGTCGGCGCCTCCTCCGGATTCGGACTGGCGTTGCCTGGGTCATTGGGCAGGGCCATTGATGCGGCCTTGGACAGGATGTCCGCAAAACCTGAGGCCGAAAGGTCGTCCAGGATCGATGAGATGTCCGCCCGCCCGATCACCGCTGCCCTTGTCAAGGCGAGCAGCGCGGCCCTATGAAGCCTGTCCCTTTGAAACCAGTTGGCAACGGTGGACAGTTCGGGATCCTCCATCACAAGGTCCCTGAAATAGGCACTCCTCCACTCCGGCAGATTGTCCGAAGCAGCGGCAAGTTCCGCCAGGACGTCGGTGTCCGGCAGGGTTTACAGACACCCGGATAGCGTCGACTTCTTGCCTCGAAACCAATTGCAGCCGGATTGCCTTCAGAGTCAACATACTTGGTGTTAACATCAAACACTTCGTTATTGGCGCCCACCCCTTTTCACAGTCGAATTGGCCTCGAGAGTGAACCGTCGAACCACCACATTTGAGCTAGCCGCATGCAGATAAAAGTCAAAGGAAACTACGGCCTGTCCCCAGCGGGGATCATTGGCCGTTGACATACTGATGGGCTGTTTCTCCGCCACGAAGTGGTTCAACCAAATGTGGTTTCCGTTGGAGGTCGAGCTAACCTGGGCGTCCGCCGCTATCTTCAGACTGACCGTCCAAGGGCGATAGCAGACGATATCCTTAACCTCGCCGTCCCAGTTTAGTGGGTATCAAGGCTACCCGCTCGTTGTCCTTGGCATAATTATCTATTTCCATTTTGTATACTCCGCTCTGAAGTGGAGCGGAAACCCAATGATTTTAGCTTGCCCCTTTCCGGTGCGAATCTCCTGGTAACCCCTGCCTGGGACGAGTTGACGGATGGCGTCGGCGACAGGCATGGATTCGATTCTCCCTTCGGCTCCCTGCACAGGCGGCGGCAGTTCCACGGCTACTTCAGGCAGGTTGAGGTCGCTGAAGAGATTCGGTGGCAGGAAGTCCGGGAGTGGATGCGGATACCCTTCTGACTTGATGTCCTCGGATACGGTGCCACTCAAGGCGGGATGCAATTTCCAGTTTGTCTCCAGCCGTCTGGCCAGAGTCGGCAGTAGTTCGAGCAGCAACGAGCGTGGGGATCCCCAGATTATCTCGTTGGCATCGTCATCAGAATCCAGCCGCAGTGCCCGCCGCACGTAACTGATCAGGCTGTTTCTCAATTGTCCGTTTGTCTCCAGTACCTCATTCAATACCTGGACTGTTCTTTCATGCTTGAGTTTCTTTGCCCAGTCATCATTGTCGTTACCCTCGCGAAACGGTCCACTGAGAGCCGTCCACCACGATCCCTTCAGCCCTCCCCGGTCGTTGATTTGGGCCAGCCAATCCATCGTTGCGAACCCTGCCTGCATTCGGAGGATGTATCGGTTGCTGACGGGAAGCGTGAATGGCCTCAAGACTGGGTCGAACAAGCGATCGTAGGACTGGTACATCAACCGGTCCCGGCCAAAGTCGGACAGTATGGTGACCGTCCAGGGACGCATTTCCGGGGACCTGCCCGCACGCCCCTTTCGTTGTACGAAGTTGGCCAACTGATGGGGAGCTTTGTGCTGCACGACTGCTCCCACCAGAGGGTCGTTGAAACCCACCTCGAGTGCCGCCGTGGCGACGATCACATCGGCCTCGGCGGCAACTCCCCGGTCCTGGGACGAAGTGCGGCCGATAGTCAACTTACGGGTCAAAGGGCGGCGCATCCCCTCCAACTGTGTCCAGTCCTGACCCAGTTCCGCTCGCAATGGTCGGTCAGGGTGGCCCGGTCCGCGCAGGGCGGCAAGGGGTTCCCGCTCACGGATCGGTCTTCCGAAGATGTCCATACCCTCGGCGTCTCGAAGGAAATCGAACAGTCGGTTGGTGGCGTCCAGGTCATCGGTGAACGCGAAGACCCGGGAGCCGTATCTGTTGGCTGAAGGCTCGGGATTTAAACCAAGCGGGTCGAGCAGCCTGGAGAGGAGGAAACAGGTCTGGATCGTGGTCGACAGGAGTTGAGTCCGCGAACTCACATCTCCCCGGAGCACCAGTTGATATTCCTTTGCCCTGAATTCCATATCCTCTACGAGGGGCGCGACTTCGGTGACCGACTGCGCCGGCAGGCCGGTGAGGGTGGCAAAGAATCTGGTGGCTTCCTCTAGGGTAGCCGACAGACCCACGTAGCGGACCGGTTCCCCTTCACCCCTGGCGTGTCGCCATCTCCTCAATACCATTGCCGTCTGGGCTCCGCTGGTGCCTCCGTAGGTGTGAATCTCGTCAAGCAGAAGAAATCTGGCACGTTTTGACCGTTCGTGGTGAATGCCGAATACTTCCCGATTGTAGGTATCGGACAGGCGCCGATTGAGCGATTCGGCAGTGGTGAAAAGGATATCTGGTGGTTGCAACTGGGCCTTCAGTTGGGTCAAAACAATTTGGGTTTCGTCAATCCTTGCCCCACAACCTCCTTCACAGTTCAGGACCTCCCGTTTCGCATCGAGATCGCTGTCCAACCAGACCATTTCCCCGCTGCAAACTTGGCACGTCAGGAAAGGACAAATGAACCCCGAACTGGACCTCGACCACTTCGCTTCTCGCATCGCATCACGACTTGCGTTGTACGGGGTGTCTCCGAAGAACGTCCCCAGTTGAAAGGGCCGGTATCCCAACCGGGTCAATGTGGCTGCCAGTGGTGCCAGCAGGGTATGTGCCTGGGTGAATTGGTCCTTGAGCAACTCGACGCGAGGAAAGACCGCAACGGCCTTGGTCCAAAAGGTTCCCGGTTCGTTCAGTGGCCCTAGTTCGGCAGCCAGCGGAAGGTAGAAGGCCAGGGTCTTTCCGCTGCCGGTGCCGGAAGTGAGGACGGTTCCGCTGTCGCGTGGAGCCCGTCGCATGATGGCCTTGGCCGCCCCGACTTGGAATCCGGAGAGTTGCTTGGAGCCGACGAACGCCTCCACAAGAGTGCGACGAAGGCTGTCAAAGACAGTCAGGTCCTCTAAGTCTGCCAGTGCCTGGGCCAGAGAGATGTCCCGTCGGGGCAGGCCACGGGGTCGGGCGTCTATCCGATAGTCCGATACTAGGTCCGGCGATGACAGCCATGGGCGGCCAGGAAGCAATTGCTTGAGACGCGTGAGCAGCCTAACGCCCTCCGCAAACCGTGAGCGGAACCTGTATCTTCCGTCTTTCTGGAATTCAAATAGGAGCGACCTTTCGATCAGCGCCTCTACTAGGTCTGCAGGAGGCAGTGCGGCTCCGAACTTCGAAATGACTCTGGAAGCCATGGCGAGTATTTCGTCTTGGGAAAGGCTTCCATCCACATATCCCCACGTCAACGACAGGAGTTCGAGTTGCTCCACCTCGTCTAGCAGGGCGTCTAGCAATTCCGGCATGGGTTCCAACTTAGTCAGACCTCCAGGACACTCGTAGGTCCGAGAGCATTTCGTTATCCAGCAACCACTGTATCGTCTCCTGGGTCAAGTGTTCTGCGGTGGCTCTACGCTCGTTAATGGCTTGAAACAACAAGCGGACCGGACCAGGGATGTCGTCAGGAAGCTCACTAATCAGACCTTGCAGTTCCTCAGTCAGCCTGAGCGGCCTCTCCAGGTCCTCCACAGTATTAGGCGGCCGGTTGGTTAGCTGATCGATCTGGTCGCCGAGTTCCTCAATTCTGCGCGACCGTTCCTGATAGGCCGTCGACCTAGCCAGCAGCCGCAACAGGCCTCTGTCGGTGGTGGGTTTGAGTTCGGACAGATGTCTGTTCCACGCCTCCTGCAACTGCTGATAGGAGCTTCTGGCTATGCCCTCCAGTCCCCTTTTCGTGGAGAACCTCCATTCACTGTTGGCTGCAATGATGCTCTTCCTGTCCGCGGCATAGGCTTGCCGCATTGCCTCAAGTTCCAGCCTCAAATGGTGGGCTTGAGAATTCGACGTTTCCACGGCGATGCCATTTGTACGGAATAACTCGATCTTACTGGCCTGTAGCTGGACGTGTCCGGATAGAGTGGAAAGTTCATCGGCTCGAGTCTTGAATTGGTTTGCCTCGTCCTCAGTTGCCCTGAGCCCTTCGAGGTCCTTTATGCGCTTGGAAATCTCCCGCACGCGACTAATCAGGCTGGCCATAGGTAGCCTCCATCACCTCCAACCCGGAGACCAGTTGTCTCAAAGCTGCTTCGATCTTTGTCTGGTTATCCCGGAGCTCACTTTCGATGATTCCTGAGCTGGACGCCCTGTTGTCAACTGAGGTTTCGAGTTGGTTCAGAAGTTGCACTACGGCAGGAAGCAGCCTTTTGGCTGCGAGGCTGACGTGGTTTCCCGGACCCTTAGCTAGGACTGGGAACAGTTTAAGCGGGTCGCCGACCTCCAGAAGTTTAATCGATCGCCTCAGAGACTCGTCGAGTTGAGCTGACTCCAGTTCGGCAAGCGCAGATTCAATCGAGGGCTTGAGGGTGGGGTTGAATGCCATACCAGCGCTCAGGGCGAGGGAAACGAGTTCCCCAATTTCCCCTATCGCCTCCCGGCCCGATATGTCTGCTCCAAAGCTGTCGTGCCATTTCTTGGCCCAGTCGGTCTCCTCATGCCACTCGACGGTGGCGACGGACGCCAGTTCCGATTGGATCCTACGGTGTAGCCTGACGAACCCGCCAAAGTGGCCCTGGTCAGCTTGAGCATCCTCAGGGGGCAGACTCAACAGGGTCCAGTTCCGGCGCACACGCCTGATGGTTGGAATCAGGGCCATCGGGTCGATAAATTGGCCACGCTGCCCTCCCTTAGTGCCGCTGGCACTGGCACGTATAGCATCTCTCAACGGCGTCAATTCCCTGGCATAGGCAGCGTACAAGCTCTGCCACTCCTTGGTCCTGTCGGTAAGTTGGGTGGGCCATTCAGTAAAAAGTGCATTTAACCATCCGACATCATCATTCCTCTTTCTAGGTGCCTTTCCCGCCAGAGTCGCGCCGACGGTGAGCATTTCCACTGCCGCCGTGGGTACGTCCCAACGGCCCTGCATTTTCCTGAAAGACTCGATCTGTTTCAGGACATCCGTCGACCATCGTTCGAGACAGTTGGCATAGACGGCAAGAAGGTCACGCCCGCCGTCAAACTCCCAGTCACCGTTCCGGCTGAACAAGTACAGACCTTCCAGGGCCATAGCGGCCTCCGTCAGTTCCTCTGGTCCATCGCCCGTCGGGATGGTCAGGGTCACAGGACGCGGTTGCCGCTGGGTCATCTGTCGAGCGAAGCCCACGCTATATGACTTGTCGAAGATACGATGGGCGCTTCCCGCGAAATAACTCTGGACCAGGCCTTCTGAGTCCCAATCGATATGGCCAACTATCGAGTCAAATACCATTGGCCTGAGTATGGCAACTGGTTGGTCCATTTCCGCGCCGTTTCCCCAGGCTCGGATTGCCGCCACCACTGGGTCGACGGCCTCAGGAGGGTTAAGCACCGGATCAACAGGGACCGACTGGACGCGAACCGGTGGCTCGGGGACCTCGTCGGATTCGGGACCCTGCTGTTGCTGCGCATGTTGGGTCAGAGGCTTGGTGGTGCCAAAGGCTGTGTACAACTCCTCGACAAGGTCTGCCGGTTGCGAACCGCCGTCGCCCCAGAGTTCGAGGATAGCGAGTTGCCTGTCGGCTTCTTGCGGATTTCGCTGTCGCAGGCGGTCCTGCACTACTGGAGGCAGATGGGCGCCCCGCATCTGATTCAGCAACAGGTTTGGAGGGAACCGTCCGTCCTTCAGGTCCTCGCCGAAGTTTCCAAGGACCTCAGCCATGACGTCCTTGACCAGCACCCGGGGATTGAACCTGCGGTCAAATTGGTCGTCCTGACGCCTCAGCATATTCACCAAAGAATTACCGTTGAAGGGATAAAGTCCCACTCCTTCATGGGCACCAAAGGCGGCATGGCAAACCGATTTGTGAGGACATGATTCGCACCGGTTCGGATCTCCTCGCTGGTCCTCCGGGATCAGCCCAGGCCACCCTCGTCTGAGGTTCCTCCGGCTAAGTGAGAGTCTGCCCAGCGGTTACCAGGTCGGAAATGCTCACAAGGGACGCAGGTCCGCCCAGCTTTCAAGCCAAGGTGGCGTTCAAGACGGTACTTGAGGCCGCGAAGGCCTGGAAGAAGGCTCTTATCCGGGGTCCGCAACGGCAATGACCGATCGAAGAAGGACGCCACCCGTCTTCTCCTTCGGTCCGGTCCATGATAGTCCATCTCCCTGGTGGAAGCGTCATAGTTCATCCCCGGGTCTGGACCTGGTGTTCGGCACGCCCCTTTGGGTCCAGGCGGATAGGCCTGGCTACCCGGACGTGCAGCGGCTGACGGCCATGGGGCCGCCCACCGCCGCAGGCGGCACAGAGCCGTTGTCCTCTGAGAAATGTTGCCCACTTCGACCAGCCCATGGCCTCCAGCAGCACAGCCGGTACGTCGTGTCCTGGCGGCTGTACCCTGGAGGCCGGTCGAGTCCCTGCACCGACCGAGCCAGTTCACCAGCCTGGAGGTCAAGTGCTCAATCAGCATGGAGCAGGTACCAGTTCTGTTGCCCTGCGCTACGCCAGCGTCCTGGAGGCCCAGCGGGGGCTGGGGGATCTCCTCGCTGGTCCTCCGGCAGATCAGCCCAGGCCACCAAGTCGGTGCTGTCCGCTCTTGAGGCGTTCAAGTACTTTGCCGCGAAGGCGGCTATTCCGTCCCTGCCGATAGGGCCGTCTTCTCCTTCGGTTTGATAGTCCATCTGGAAGACATAGTTCATACGGGTCTGCACGGTGTTCGGCAACCGGGTGTAATACCCCGACGTCACGGCCGCCGCCCATCGCAGGCAGCACAGACCGTTGTCCTCGTTGCCCACTTCGACCAGCGCCTCCAGCAGCGGTAGGTCGAGTCCCTGCAGCCGCGCGAGGTCTTCAACAAGCAGAACCAGTTCCTTGCCCTGCGCTCTCAGTTCGCGCCTGACTTCCTGGAGTAACCGGATCAGTCGGTCGCCGGAGAAGTTGAGAACCTGGACAATAGCCTTGTTCAGGTTCCGGTTTATGATGTCGACCGACAAGACCTGGGTCTCAGGCATCGAATTTAGGACTTCACAGGTGTTCCTAGCGTCGGCGGACATTTCGGACATTTGTACACCGCTAAGCGGCAGGTCAGCAATGGAGAATTCCCGTGGATCCTCCGTCGGCAGATAGTCCTTGGATGCGCTGAGCACGTGGGTTGCCAGTTGTTCGACTATCCCTCCAGAGCGGCTGAGGTGGCGTCTCAGGGTCGGATCATGGAACAAGTTGGGAAGCTTCTCAATCAACGCATTTTCCAGGTCCGGGTTTGAGTTTCCGCTCACCTGATCACTCTGAACTGCGAGGGCGATTTCTGAAAGGAGTCGACCCTGTAGGTCCTGGGGCGAACTGTGTTGAGCTCCGGAACGGTTGAGTTCATCGAGATGAGGCTGCCTTTCGGTTTCTGGCAGAGCACCTATGATCAGTTCGAGCACTCCCCGCAGGCTGACCCCCGTCCGAGGGATAGCTATGCTGTACCGGTCAGCCGATGCCGGAAGGTTGTATTTCATCCAACTGATGAAATGGGACTTGCCTGAGCCGGAGTCACCCCGAACCGCAACCTGCATGTGTGGAGCGTCCTTGGACAAGAATGCCTGGAGAAACTCCTTCGGCTGCATAGTCCAGTTGGTTTCGCCTCTGCCGGTTCCCTCTTCGGGCCTGGGATTGGTCGCCCGCAATGGGTATTCCGAGTGGACCGAAAGAAATATATGGCGAGAAGCATACTCGGCATCGGTGTTCAGCACCTGCCGGACCGCGCCTGTGTCCCAGCACACGTAACTCTGAAATGCCACGGCTATCCTCCGGGAGTTCCAGCCAACCTGACGTGGCTGACGGGTCTCAACTCTGTTCCAAACTCGAGGTTCAACGCAGGAGCATCGGCCAGTCGCTGCATACAAATCTGACCGCTCCGCTCCAGTCGTCGCAAGGCAAAACTGGTCGAACGAGAGATGTGTCCATCGGGACGCTGTCTCTCAGAGGCAATGATGGACTCTACAGCAATTCGGGCGGTTCCCTGTTCCAACACGGGCAGGTCGACAGCTAGTTTCGACAGGAACTCTCCAACCGGTAGCCAGTCCTGTTTAGCTTCCCAGCGACCTAGATTTCGAGCAATGGCCTCGGTTGGATCGGGGACAACCACATTCCGCCTGTCGATTTCGAGCCGCCAGGCAAGTCCAAGGCACCGGGCCCAATAGACAAATTGATTGCATCTGGCCCTGTTGGTCAGTTCGAATGATCCTCCTTCCAGGCCACAATCCCGTTCAACGAGACCCTTGTAATTGTCCTCCCAAGCAAGCGGGCTTGCCGGATCTAAACAAAGGAACCAGGCCAGCGCGGGTGGAAAGGCCTCCTGTCCATGCGTCGATGCTTCCTCAGGGTTGAGCAGCTTTCCCTGTATGTAGCCGACGAAACGGTCCTCCGTCAGACCTCCAAGGCTCGGAGACACTGTCAGACAACCGTCGTCTGCCCGAACCAACATATCGAGGTTACGCAGTTCACGAAGTACGTCGTCACCAATGGCGCTCCCTCCCTGTGGCTCTTCGTCTCCCGATTGATTTCTTGCCAGTTCCCCGGGCAACAGGGCGTCTTGCAGTACGTTCTCCATCACACCGCCCGATCCGCAACTGGCGACGAAACGGAGAGCTATCTTTAATCGATTAGGGGTCGCAGTCAGGGAAGTTATTACGCTCATTGGCTCATCCTGTAAAAGAACAGATCAAGACCGGCCAGTTGTGGTCCCTGGAAGCGGTCCCGAAGCAGCGCTCCTGGAATGCCGGGATCCGGTGATTCTCGATGCGCAAATATGAAATGTGACTCGTCCGACTGCCTCGGCCGTAGGATAAGCTGCGAAATCGTGTACCCGGGAGGAACGATGACCGCAACGGGCGCCTTGGGGAGGTAGTCGAAGGGTGCCAACTCCGACGACGAAAAAATGGGCATATTCTGCAACTCCCCCTGCACTTCCCCGGCCTGTAGCGGCGCCCCAGGCAATGAGATCAGATTTCGGACCCCGCAGAAGGCCAATTTCGCCATTCCCTGCCGCCAGCGTCGAAGAGTTTGCCGGTCCAGAACATCATCGTAAAAGACCACTACTCGGTTTGTGTCGTCCAGCAGCCTTGAAGCCGGTGCGGAAACGCCCGCAGTCCATTGCCACGGGATCCCGGGTATCTGCGGTAGTTCGGTGGACCGCTCAACTCCAGTGCGTCTGCAATGTGGACAGCCAGCGCAGGCCCTAGCTACTGGGACAGTCCTCTCAGGGTCGGAGTCAGATGACTTCCACGCCAATTCGTACAGCGGGGCAAGCAAATCTGCGGCGCACTCCCTTCCCCGTAAAAACTGGCGCATCTTGTCCAGATTTGCCCTTGAGGCTGATTCCATGCGCTTTCTATAGGGCTCCACCATTTCCGTCCATGCCGAATCTTCCTGGTGACGCGGATCGACAACCTTCACCCTGTGGATTTCACGCCGTCTCGCTAGGGTAGTCCCGTCGCCGGAGGAAACGTGATCCCCGCCGGGTTCATCGCCGGATTCAGTCTCCCGCCACGTAACCGGGCCAAGGAGTTCCAACATTCCGGAATTTGCCATCAGGGTCAGGGCACGCTGATTCCAACCGGTGTTGGTCTCGCCCTCCATATCGATATGCCTTTGATCGGTGCCGGGCGGGACATCAACCGGGAGGCGAAACACTCCATCCCCTTCGTGCACCTTTTCCGAGTGGTTGAACATGGCGTCCCAGCGTCGACGGGCGACCTCTTTGGTCAGCAGCCTTCGGCTGTTCAGGGACCTGGCCATTTGAAAGTCGTCCCTTTCGCTGTAGTGGTCTTCGCGGACAGGTACGATTATTGAGGCGGCCACTTTCCCGTCTCTGCCACCCCGCCCCACTTCCTGGTAGAACCTGTCCAGGGTTTCCGGCACGCAGGCGTGAACCACCGTCCTGACATTCGGATGGTCGATCCCCAGGCCGAAAGCGGACGTGCCCACCACGAGATCAAGTCTCTGCTCTCGCCAGGCACCAATCACCCTTCCCCTGTCGGCTGTCGAGCTTCTGCCGGTCAATATTGCCAGCCTCCGGAACCCCAGATCCCGGAGACTGCGTCGCCACTCCTCGGCGTGTTCCACCTCCGTCACGTATAGAATGGCGGGCCTGGGCATGTGCAGAAGGGCCTCTGTTACGCGCTTCTTGCGCTCCTCTTGGCCGGTGGGCCCTGCAACCCAGTAGTCAATTTCCGGCCGCAATTGGGTGGAACTGACCAGTTGGGTACCGCCGCTGGCAGGGTCGCCCGGGAAAATGGATTGAAGCGTGTCAAGCGTTGCCCTCGTGAAAGTGGCTGACAATAGCAGGGTCCGGGGCCGGGCGCCGGACGGCGCATTCTCCAAGATCTTCGTTCGAATTCCACCCAGCAACTGGAATTCGGCCCGGAAATTGGCTCCCCAGGCATCAACGAGGTGGGCTTCATCAACCACCAATGCTCGCAGATAACCCTGCGACGCTGCATAACTCGAAGGAGAAAAAAGTGCTCCGCAAACCGACTCAGGAGCCGCGAAGCAGAGGCCCTGCGTCCCATTCCGTATCCGTTCGATGATTGCCTGCTTTTCGTTCTCCGGCATACCGCCGATATAGGCGACGGGATGGTCGGCGATTCCCATTTCCTGGACTCTTCGCTGGTGGTCGAGGGCCAATGCGACCGTGGGCGTGACGACCAGGGTAACACCGGGCAGGCCGTCGGTTGCGCCGTAACCGACGGAGGCGATGGCCTGAAATGCGAAACTCTTGCCTTCGCCGGTCGGGAGGCAAACTACAAGGGTGGAACCCGGCGGGGCACAGAGGGCCGCCCTGACCGCGGCCCGTTGACCGGGACTTTGGTAATTTTGATGACCCGGAATCCCGGACATGAATGGGTCTCCTGGAACCGGATTCGTCCTCCTGCGTTGGCCTTCGGATACTGCCGCGCCATCCACCCCGCCTAATGCCGGGTCATGCAGCCAGTTTGGTAGCCACGGGTTCGCGTGAATGGTAGTGCCGTTTTCCGTCGACACTGCCGTTACGCCCACCATTTCCCAATCTTGGTCAGAGGGCCAGTTCCGGCCCTGGGGCAACCTGATTCGTGCGGTAGTGTGGAAACCGGACTGTGAATCATAGTTCCTCAGACACTGCCTAACGAGAACGGCGAGGTCAAGCTTGGACGGCCTGCCAAGGCCCGCAGCGTTGGTTGACGCCAACACCCCCCTCAGTCGCAGCAGGCAAGTGGGGACAACTTGTCCGCTCGACGTATCTGCCACACCCAATTGTCCCGATATGTCGGAAAAAGCGTCGTTTTCGGACATTTCCCCTGCCCCATCTGTTTTTTCAGCTTGCTTGATATTCGATAGAAATCTGGTTGTATGGCCGGTGCTGATTGCTGTGATCCGCTTCACATTACGGCAACAAATCATCCTTTGGGGGACGATTAGAGATGATGACCAGACCGATCGAGTCGAGCCTGATGGTAGGCGATTTGATACCAGCGGCGACCGCGGAGTTGACCAGGATGTCCACCTCCAGCCCGGACGCAGTTCCGCCACTTTCTTCAAGTATGGCTTTTCCTCGACGCTCCAAGCCCCGTCTGCTTACATCCAGTTCAGCCAGCGCGCTCTGCACCCTACCGTTGACCAAAGAATTGAACTGCTGGGATGCGCGTAGCTGGACCTCGCCCTCTTTGCGGACCCTGTTGCAAGCGGAAAACAGTTCCTCGAACCCTATTGCCTCATAAAGGGCGTCCCTACGACTGCCCAAGTTGAAATCCCGGCGTCCCGATGCGTCCAGTTGAGTCGTGTATGGCCGGCCCAATACCCTCAGCAGAACGGGGTCGGACACTGGCTGAACCTGGATGTCGATGTAAAGTTGGTCCGTCCAGGGTGGCAGTATAGAATCCAAGCGTCGCTTTATCCCGGCCAGAGAGATGGGAAACGTCTCGGGTAGGGATGAGTTCCCCAGTACGTCTTGCGCAGCCTCCAGGCTGGCCTCTACCACGAATACCAGGCGAAACCCCAACCATGGCCCCCGTGACTCTCCTGGCCAATCCGGCTCCATCCTCCAAGTCGCATAGGCAGTACCGCGATCATCCAATCGCAGCATCTTTTCCAGATTGTCTACTAGTTCCAGCCCTGGGCGAACCAGGCGCAACCCGCGGCGACGGCTAGCAGACTGGCGCTCGTAAGTCATGGGAGTGGTCAAGGATTCTTCAGGGAACAGTTCTTGTAAGGGATCCTTTGGGATCAGGGTCCTGGAAGTCCAGTGCAGCTTGAAGGCTCTCGCACCAGGGAAATCTTCCAACCGCTCGTCGCTGAAATGCAGGACTTCCGTCAGCCACGTATGCAGGGATTGGTAATGGTCATATGTGTCCAGGGAAACGATCGCCTGGAACGCATCCGTATCCTCAGGGAAGATAAGAGACCGACTGTCCAGCGCATACTGTTCGTCCAGACGCTCGCGCTCCTGCCGGACTGCCTCCCTGACGCGCGGACCAAGGGCACTGATTCCCGCAGTTCCACTCCTGTACAGGGCCAGAACGACCTCCTGCTGCAATTCATCGAGGAGAAACTGCACTTCGGAAATGGACTGATCGAACACTTGGAAATCATCGCGTAGCAGTTCGAACCATGCTTGCCATGGATGAACGTAGTCGGCGAATGGGGACACCACCCAGTGATGTATTGCCCTGTCCGGAAGTAACTCCCGCCCGAACCGGTCCAGGCGTCCTATGCGTTGTTCGATTCGCGTCGGAGCCACGGGAAGATCGAGGTGGACTATCCCGTGGGCATACTGAAGATTTAGGCCCTCCTCTCCTCGTTGGTCAAGGAAGATTACAGTCGGACCATGGGAAGCGAAGAAACCGTCGACCGCAGAAACGGTCTCTTCCTCAGTGGAATCTCCGGTTACGACAAATACATCTGCCACCCGTTCGGTTCGCAACCTGTGGGACACGTTCTCAACAAATGCAGTTGACGACCCAAAAACGACGAGCCGAGGGAGGGGCGCCTTGCTTGCGATTTTCCGCAGGGCCTGGGCGATCACCGTAACCGCGAACCCGGACCGAGTGAATTCGGACGGTTCGTCCAGAATATCCAGGGCGTGTTCCAACGCCATCCTTTCGTCCCGGAACGATTGGACCCGCCCCGACTCTATGGCCCTCAATTGCGATTCCAACTCCTCGCCACAGGCCGCCAAGTTGGTCCCAAGGGCCTCGTGGAGCCTCAAATACCGGTGGGCCATATCCCGCTCAAATTCTTCCGCCGAATCCCCGGACATCGTTGCCAAAGCCCCGAGGGACAGGGACCTCCACTGGTCAAGAGCCACCACCATCAGGGGGGTCCGTTCATCCTCGTCTTCGGCCAGAACGGGCGCCAGCGCCAGCCTGGCAAGAGATTCCTGGTTGTACAGGTCTCTCCGCCTAGTACGTATCATTCTTTGATGCAGCCTGTAAGTGTCTGAAATGTGGTGATGGAACTCTCTCACGGCTCCGGAAACCGCTTGCTGGTCCTGTTCGTCTAGGGACTGCTCTATCCTGGCTACAAGACTCTCGGCGAGTTCGTCTCCGGGAACTAATTCTCGCAGTGATCTCAACGACATCCTGAGAAATACTGGGTTCTGGTCTGGCCTTATCGTCAACAGAAGGCGACCGAAGTCCTGGCGCTTCGCCAACTTTTGCCGAAAGGCGACCTCATCATCGAGTCGGTAGGAAATTGGATCAAGCAAGTGAAGCAGGGCCAACAGGGTCCTTTCGTTGCCAAGAACGGGTGTCGCGGAAAGGAGCAGTAGTCGGTGAGCGCGGCCCGCGATTTCTTTCAGGGATTCATATTCCGTACTGAATTTGTGGTTGTCGGAAATCAGATTCTGCGCCTCGTCCACAACGAGGGTATCCACTTCCGATGGAGCAATTAGAGTGATCTCTTCATAAGGAACAACCCGCAACTGGTCCCCCGAGGGGTCTACGAAGAAACGCCAGGCAAGTTCTCTCTTCCATTGACCGATCAATGAAGATGGTACAACTACTACCACATGCTCGCCCGGGTTATCGCACAAAGCCTGTCGGACGATCGCACAGGCTTCAATGGTCTTTCCCAAGCCCACTTCGTCAGCGAGCAGGTACCTCTGGATAGGGTCATTCAGCACCCGTCTCACAACGTCTACTTGATGATTGGCAAGTTCGACAGACGCTGACAGCAGGGCCGTTAGCCCGAAGCCCGCTGATCTCCCCGATGTTAGACACTCAATAGCAGCCCTCCTTCTGTCATGCAGAAACTGGGATTCCATGCCACCCGCTGCCAATACGGAGGCAGGGTCGTCCACGGGCAGTAGGCAGCGGACTCGGATGTCTTCCTCACAGACCCTTAATTCCCTGCCGTTTGGAAATCGGACGTCGTAGAACATTTGGCCTTTGTCCCGAACAAAGTCTATGATTCGACCTATGGACCAGATTCCATCCTCATCACGATGATAGGCCCTGGTTTGGGGACTCAGGTAGGCAGACTCCAGTTTTGTTGTGGCATAAATTTCTTCGAATTCATCGCTAATCGATCTGAAGAACTTCACCCTGCATTGGTCGCGTTCAACCGAGGAGATTTGACCAATTCCGTACTGGTCAAATGTCCAGACGAAGCTCCCATGTTGGAATCGCTGTAGCATGTTTGTAGATCCCCTCATATCGCGGGCTTTGGCGAAGCCGCGGGGATTAAACGGGGATTCCGCCCAATGCCCACACGCATTTATAGTTCATTATGGATACTCAGGAACTCGTCGCTGATACTCCCTGAGCAAATGCATGGCGAGCAACTGGATGTCCTTGGGAGTGTTTTGGATTTCGTTCCAGTTTCTCGTTCGCCCGTCATGAAACTCCCAATAACCTTGGGTCCAGTGGCAGGCAGCCCTTAGGGGTTCCAAGCTGGTCTGAAATTCCTGGACAGTAGGTTCATCCCCGGGCAGACATCCCTCTGCCAAGGCATCCATAACGAGGCCCATTCCGATTATTCCTGCACCATGCATCAGACGCGAATGTTTCGGAGGTTGCCCCCAAGCTTCGTGAAACACCACTGCCGTTGCTCTCCAGTAGTTTTTCAGTAGGGTCAACATTCCTTCACTATCAGCCTCAGGAAAACCGCCGTTCTTGTAGGAATACAACGCGCCGTCGCTCAGGCTATTCTCTAGCATTCTCAAAATCGAATTATCTTTGATCACTCCCCTGGGATTAGTCGGAGTGCGAACCATTTCCCTGAAAGGGGAATCGACATCCTTATTCAAACGCCTGAGAAGCCCTGCCGAAAATCGTCTCCTCTGGAGGAGGGCAGGCAGGCGTGATTCAGTACCCGGGAGCAGTTCGTAGATCAGGTCTTTGGGCAGTGGTTTTGGGGAATTGACTAGGATGAATTGCTCTCGTTGGTCTTTGTCTGATTCAGCAATGAATCCCGTGACGAATACAGGGAAACTGCTAACGGTTGCATCACGTATTGCAGCGACTCTTTGTTGTCCATCAACTATCCAGGCGACTTTTACGGGATTTCCGGATTGGTCCGAAAGGGGGATTCTAAGGATACCGCATCGCCCGGTGTCAAATTTGCCAGAATCGATTGCAGTTGGCACGAAACTGACTGAACTGTCGAACGCGACCACTAAGCTCGTGGGAAGCATTGGGTCCTCGGATTCCAGGTACTCCCGTATATCCGCTATGTGTGCGAAGACTTCAGGGCGCTGGTAACCGGCGATATCCTCCTCCGAATCTTCGTGGACCCTGGAAATGGCCGCAAACTGCGATAGCATTTTCCCGTCCACCGCAAATGAGTAAAGCTTGCGGGTAGTGCCTTGGCATAGCTCCAAGGCTAACACCGAAAGTTCTTTCACTGATGCCAACCCTGATCCTCCCGTCCAGTTCACAAGAGTCGACGTTCTCTTATCAAGAATTCGACCTAGACTGCGAGTCAACCCCAAGCTTCTGAAAGAAAACGTTCAGATTATGGAACCCCCGCCGTTTATTGCGTTCGGTGCCCCGGAACACGATTACCTCAATTCCGATTGCTGTGCAGATGTCGCAACCGCACCTTGACCAGGGCCGTTCGGTAAGCACCTCCCGATAGACGGTCTCTCTGCTTTCGGCAGGGTGATGTATCTGCTCGTACTCCAACAGGAACTCTAACACTTCCTCCACAGCGAGGGCACCTCTGTCGTATTCCCGCAGACCCCAGAGGCATCTCTGCTCCATTTCACGTGTCCGGTCCTGGCACAATTCGCCCGAACGTATTCGGGCTTGGAGCTTAGGGTTGCCTTCGATTTGTGGCACCCGAATCGCCGTAAAGTTTCTGTCGCGGGTGTAGTAGTTGTCTTTGTCGTCCTTAAAGGCCTGCCTCAAGGGGGACGTACTATCAAAGCTTGTTACCCCATATTCTCTGAAGCGAGAAATATGCTCGCATCTAGTTACACCCAAAAGGTGGAGTTGGGTGGTTGGGTACCGGACCGACTTGATGGATTCCAGACATTCAAGGATCGAGGATGTCTTGAGCGGCACCATTCCACCAAGGGCGATCCTTTGATATCCCATCTCCTGTAGTTCCCTGACCGAACTAGAATACGATTCCGGGCTCCAACCTTGGGCCACTCCTAAGGGGGTGAAGCTCACACCGGACGACCGGGTCTCCACGAGAAATTCGTCAGCCAGTTCCAAAGTGATTGCCTGCCTCTCCCGCCATTCAATGAATGTATCATCGAACCCTGGGAGAGTTGATCCCCCTTTAGTTTCGTATCCCAGGATCACGTGATCAACAGAGATTCCGTAGTCAAAGCCGCACCTGTCATAGAATTCGATTACCTCACTGGTGGACACCGGTGGTACCTTCTCTCTCACATACGAGAACGCGCCACAGTCTCCCATAGCCTCTAACTGGTGAGAGTGAAGACCTTGACCGTCACCAAAATTCGATTGGTCAAGCCGCAAGAATGACTTGACACCGTTCCTCCAGAAACGCTGGCGTTGTGCTAGAGAGTACCGGCTTCCGGCTGATCCGTACCCGTCCACCAATGATTTGGAAACGAGCACTCCGTGATAGGGAGTCTCGCTCAGGATTTCGTGGGGGTACAAGTCATCCCGCTGACGGACTCTCGACTCTGATCTGCTTTCCGTCTCAAAGTCAAAAGACGGATCAACCATGTCCAAATTGTCGGCGAAGAAGAACTTCACTGCATGACTCCCATGCTCATCGATCACTTTTTCAAGAAGGCTTCCACGACGCTGTCAAATATACTGGAAAAGCGGCTTTGGCTGCATGCCCTTCCGCTATCCCGAAAACGTCGCAGCAATCTCGTGTGGCCAGTCAATCCGTGTCGCTCCAGAGATGCCCAAATAAACCTCCACACTTCTTCATCGCTGGTTTTGGCCCGCGAAATTGCGGGCGGTCGGGGTGATTGGGCAACGATTTCGCTGAATCTCCGGTGAAGCACAGGGGCCCGGAGTTCTTGGTAATCCGTCTCCAACAGGATTTTTCGGGTGTACCGAATGTTAAACGCTCTCACGCTACCACCAACTAGCCATCTCAATGAAACATCGGATGGAATCAGGTTCGGGGTCAATCCCGGCAAGTCTCTCGATCCTGCCGACACTATGCTGAGGAGATCTGGGTCGGACAATGCGTCTCGTGCTTCCCTACAATCATCCAGTAACCCTTCCATGTAGTCTCGCGACGCCACCACCAACAGAGGGTAAGTCGGAAAAATCGCCGCCAATCCTGCGAGTGAGCGAGGTGTCGCCGTTTCTGGTCCAGACCAGTGGCTCAAGAGTTCCCACCACACTTGCTTGTAATTGCGGCGAAATTTCCCATCGCTCCACCTACAGACCGTATCCGGGTGTGATGACGAAAAAGTAGCCGAGTATGGCTTTATTAAGCTATCAATACGTAACAGACCGTAGCCTGCAGAACACACCCAGATCGCCCCTCTGTATCCTGATAACGCGGCAACCTGCTCGAGAGAGCACGCAACAGTCCAATGATCGCCGGCATAGAGTTCCCTTGCTGGTAACGTGCCGTCCTCTGTCCTATCTAAGTTATCTATCCAGTCGGAGAATCCTTCCTCAATCGATTTCTTGGCGATGTGTCGGAACCTCAGAGACTCCTTGGGACTCCTGTGCTTTCTCTTTGTACAGGTAACCACTATGTTGGCGTGAGGAAGCCCCCCTGTTGCCAGCGAACGCATATCTAATACATCATCCACATGTCCACCTCAGACGTCGAGGAGTCGTTCACCTTCGTTATGAGCAGCCTGTTCCATTCAAGATTCCAGGGGCGAGGCAACCGTCCACCCTGCGGAAACCCGAATCAAGCACCGTTGAGAAATGGGGAGGGTATAGCTTCTGGAGCACCAAGTTTTCCAGAGGGTCTGGAGGTTGAAGGCAGTGGCGGCTTTGCATCAGAAGTCGGTTCTGCATCAAAAGTCCGCTTCAAAAATCGGAGGTCGGCAGACTTTCGATGTTCCCTCAAAACCAAGTTTGCTTCAAAAACCTTGGCCCCGAGGGAACTGAAGGACAGGGCGACGTTCGCGGACTCCCGGGGGTTGTAGGCACTCACCTCGGTCAACGCCAACCCTCGGGTACATTTAGCTGAATACGAGCCATCCCAGGGTAGCCAGCACGACTAACAAAAGAACCAACCCTACGATGCCCAGAATCTGGCCGAGCTTCGCGCGTGTCGGATTGGGCACTGGGCCGGGAATAACCCACTCGTCCTGTTCGGAGCAGGTGGTTGGTACTTCGTCGGATTGCAACCCCTGCTCATTCTCCCTAGGCGCCACCGGCGGGAAGGAAAGATTGCTGGCACTCCGGGGAGTGGGCGGGTTGGATGGGCCGTAGCCAAACCCACGGGGATGCTCCCTCCTGGCTCTTCGTCTTGTTTCGCACTGGACGCAGGTGCAGGCTGGCGGATGTTTGCCCGTAACGTAATCTCTGTCTCCCAGAGGCATACTGTCCCCTTTCTTTCCTTCAATCCAGACACCGCCTCTCGGCGGTGGCAACAGAAATTCCTGCCCTGAACCTCCGGATACCAAGGAGGGGCCGGGGCCAACCCCACCGGCGTTCAGGGCCTACTCACAGTCAACCCCTTAGGGTAATACGACTCGCAGGCTGATGCCGGCTGTGCGCCCCTGAATCGGCTCCTTCCCCTGTCCCGACACTATCCTCACCGGCCAGCCAAGCTCATCCCTGAAGGGTATGGTTGGGTCTTTCAGGTCGGCGACCGCAATCTCGGCCCTCAGTGGGGTGTTGGGGCCAGTCATTTCTTCGGCGTGGAGGAGTTTCCCCAGGTTATAGCCCGTGTCGTCCCTAGCCCAAATGTCTCCATTGGGCAATAGGACTGCGTCGAAAGGAGTCTGCAACGGTTCAGGCATTTCATTCCCTCCTTCCCCCCATTGGTCCAGTTGATCGGGGGACGGGATGCTACTCGCAGGGAACAGGCTTGTCAATGCTGTTAGTGAGGAGAGAATTGCGAAGCTCCCGCCCTCCAAATTATGGGAATTATATCCAATTCTAGCCAATGCCCCTGTTACCTTGCCGCCGCATGACATCGTTTGCATCTCACCCTGACGCTAACCAGAACTGCGAAGCTTGAATTTGCGCTCATCCATTGCAGGGCGGGTTCCTAGGTGCTAACAGGTCAGCCTCTTCTGCCCGCCTCGCGCCAACTGTGCTGTTTACGTGCGCGTGGACGTGCGTCGCGCCGTGTCTTGTGGCGCAAGGCCACCGTTCATGGCTGGAGAACCGATCCCTGAAACTACTTGTCTCGCCGATGTAGAGCGCGACCCAACCAACGCCTTGGTCGAACCGCGCGAAAATGTAGTTGCCAGGAACATCGTTCCAATTCCCGGACGGCTCGTACACTTCGTAAGAGTAATGAGCGCCAGATTGTCCTGCCCATGTGACGGTCTGCTTACCAACCATATAACTACCTCCCGATTCCGACCGCCTCTGTGTTCTGTAGCCAGCCGTAAATCACTTCCAAATAGTCGGAGAAGGTGAGTTCATCATCAACAAGGTTCATGGCTGAGCACAGGTGGGGCAACACATCAGAAAATTCCTCGTACTCTTGCCAAAGCAGACTACCGCTCATAAGACCTGACTTGATTGGGCTTAACCAGTCTCGCACCACTGTGACCAAGGTCTGTGGTTTTTGATGATGCGCCTCGGGGTCTTGCCCAGCTATGTCTGAGATGAACTTTCGATAGCGGTAGGGTTCGCAATCTAACACCAAACATTGCTTCTGCCGGTGTACTCCCCTCCCCCACTTTTTCGCACCGAGAAAGACCCCCAATTCAAAGGGCATGTTGAACCGCGGCAGATGAGTGTGTTGGTCAATTTCTGTTCGCGAAATGTCGTGGATGCCGAGATTGCACTCGTCGATGATGCCCATAATCTTGTCGAGACGGTTTTGGCTGGAGTCGCTAGCTTCTTGGGCACACCGGGGGAGAAAGCCGCATTTATAGACCGCAAAAACCATAGCCCTGAATAGAGGGCGATATTCGCTATCAAAGGGGCAGTTGATGAAGACCTGGGGCTTGGGAGGAACAGCAGACACTGTCGCCCACTACCTGCCGATTGCTATCGAGAACGGTTGCGAGAGGCAACGACCTTTTTGACCGCCTTCCGAACGGTTCCCCGTGCCACAGTGCCACGCTTTTTAGGTGGAGCGGGCCGACTGGATGAGGCGGGACGTGGAGAGGAACGAGCAGAGCCAGGGGACTTTGGAGACTGCTTTTTGGGCATTGAGGTGGAACCCATTATTTGGACAGGATGAGGGCCGAGTTAAGTGAGAATCCCAACGCTCCTGCCAGTGATCGGGTTCCCTTTTCCGGTGAACACCTCCTTCGATTAGACTCCTCTTCCCCGGCTTTCTGCTCCCCATGGAACACCTCGGCCGGAGTCCGGTAGCCCAGGGCCTGGTGGGGCCTGAGCCCATTGTAGAACCGGAAATAGTCTTCCAGTCCCCGCTGAGCCTCCAGGACGCTGGCGTAGGCTTTCAGGTACACCTCCTCGTACTTCACCGTCCGCCACAGCCGCTCCACGAAGATGTTGTCCTGGTACCGCCCCTTGCCGTCCATGCTGATCCTCACGCCCCGGTCCTGCAGCACCTGGGTGAACTCCAGGCTGGTGAACTGGCTGCCTTGGTCGGTATTGAACACCTCGGGCCGTCCCTTGGCCAGGGCCTCCTCCAGCGCCTCGGCGCAGAAGCCCGCCTCCAGGGTGTTGGACAGCCGCCAGGCCAGCACGTACCGGCTGTGCCAGTCCATCACCGCCACCAGGTAGAGGAAGCCCCGGGCCATGGGCAGGTAGGTGATGTCCGCCGCCCATACCCCCGCCTTCGCAGGGGCAGGCTCTGGTTGGGCCGGGTGATCCTGACATTACGCAGCAGGTAGGGATAGACTGGGTGCTCCGGCGACCTGCGGCTGGTGCTGGGCCGCCGGTAGATGGCCCGCATCAGCCGCTGCACCCGCTTCCGGCTCACCGGCGTCCCCTGCCGCTCCAGCCAGGCCTTCATCCGCCTGGACCCGTAGAAGGGCGTCTCCAGGTATTGCCGGTCGATCTCCCCCATCAGGGACAGGTCCTCTTGCCATGCAGCCCGGGGCCGGTAGTAGAGGCTGGAACGGCTCACCCCCAGCAGCGCGCACTGCCGCACCAGGGAAAGGGACGGATGCTCCCGGTCCACCATCTGCCGCCGCCGGGCCGGACTCATGGACCGGACCTCTCCGCCAAGAAATCCCGCTCCACCTTCAGCCGGCCGATCTCCTGGTACAGGCGCGCGACCAGGGTGGCGTCCTTCTTCGACTGCTGGTCATTGCCGTTGCTGAAGACCCCGGAGGCGCCCTCGGTGAGTGCCTTCTTCCAGGCCTGAATCTGTCCGGGGTGGACCTCATACCTGGCGGCCAGCTGGGCCACCGTCTCCTGGCCCTTCAGCGCCTCCAGCGCCACCTTGGCCTTGAAAGCTGGGCTGTGTTTCCTGCGTCCTTGCGACATTTCCTGCTCCTTCCGACAGCAACCGCTGCCCTCAGTTCAGGAGCGGGACTCTCACTTCGCCACCTGTCCGAAATTCCGGGTCCACCTCAGTTGATTCTAGTGAAACTGTCGGCTACTCCGGCAAATTTGCGACGAAGTCGGGTCTCTCTCAGTTGGGCGAACCGCGACGGCTCTCCGCAATAGACCCACTAACTGGCGAGGGCCATGCCTCTACTCCGCCCTCTGGTAATCTCCGGTGCTCTCTGGCAGCATGACCTCGATTCCGCCGGGCACCGACCACGAAAGACGCATGATGTGCCATACCTCCCCGCCGGTGGGGACTTCGCCCTCGCGCCACTCCATCACCCGGTCAACGCCGATGCCGAGGCGCTCGGCGAACTCCTCCCACGACAGACTGGCTAGTTCAATAAACCGCTCCAGCCGCTCGCCGAAATCCTCCGGGAAGGGCTCCGGATGAAGGTCCTCTTGCCGTTTACGTGCGTTCAAGGTTCTATCTCTTTTTCTGTACGCCACTATCGCGGGCCCGTCTTCGCCAGCGCGGCTAACCCCTCGGGCACCCGACCGGTTACATCATTCTACCGTCAAGCCATCATAGTATACTCTGGTAGGTCACTGAGGTTGCCCCTGAGCGCCGGCGACCCGGCTAGGTGCCGGCTGCATTGAGCAACTCTCCGAAGAGCGGTTGGAGCCCCGGGTCTGCTACTATTCATGCGATTGGGGTGTTCGTCCAACAGTGTGCGGGGCGGGTTTGATACCCGCCCCATTGATTCCGGCTCCTTGCCTGATTTGCGCCTCAGCCTGGGCAGTGCCACCGCGGTCTCCGAGTCCTCCGCCGGGTCGCTGCCCGCAACCGTCGCTGGGACGCTTCCCGAAAGGTTCACTGTCTTGTCCGGCTCGTTCCTGCCGTTGGTTGGGTCCGGTTCCGGTACCTCGGTTACTCCGGTCGGGTCACGGTGATCACCGGCGAGACGGCGTAGTGGGGATACGATTCGGTTGCGGCATTGGCGGTGGGCGACGACCGGGCCAACCCGGCGTTCATGCGTCTTTCGACTCCCTCTTCTCCCTCTGCCCTTGGATCAACTCCCATTCTCCGGGGGCGAGTGCGTCTCGGGGATAGGTGTCGACGAACTCGTCCAGGACCTCGATGGCCCGGCGGTTTTCGCCGAGGGCCAGACGGGTCTCCAACCTGCGATAGTAGGATTCCACGTCCCAGGGGTCGGACTCGTTGGCGTAGTCGAAGGCCTGGGCCGCCGCCCCAAGGTTTCCACGGCCGAGGAGAGCAATGCCCATCGAGTGGCGCACTGTGGGGTCTTCGCTAACGGAAACTTTGAGCGCTTCGTAATCCTGCATCGCCTGGTCGAAGTCGCCCAGGACGCGGTGCACCACGGCCCCCTTGATCCGGGCGTCGGTGTCCAGGGGGTCGGACGCAATGTCCGCCGTCAGGCGCTCAACCGCCCGCCGGAAGTGCTCGTGAACCTCGGTCAACCCGGGCTCTTCCATCTCATTGTCGTCCCTCTTCATGTCTTTCCTCCGCTTCTTGTGTGCTTTTCTGGTGCTGCGCTGCCCCCACCGCCGGTCGTGGCGGTTGGTCTGTGGCGGTATGGCGTCGCTTTCCGGTCAGTTCCGTCAGGCGCCGTCCCCTTAGCCAGGTTGACGGCGACCTGCCGGTCGTTTTCGACGAAGGGGTTGCCAGGGTCCAGCGTGGCCACCCGGTCGAGGTCTTCGATAGCCTCCCGGTACTGGCCGATCTCGACCCGGGCCGCCGCCCTCTCGTAGTAGGGCGCGGCGTCATCCGGGTCAAGCACAATGGCTTGGTCGAAATAATTTATGGCAGCTTCGTATTGCTCCAGGCGGGCCAGCGCCTTTCCCCGGTGCAGGTGAGCGTCGGGATTGTCCGGTTCGAGGCTGATAACCCGGTCGAAGTCCTGGATGGCCCTCTCGGGCTCGCCCTCGCTGAGGTAGGTCGCCCCCCTGTTCAGCAGGGAGTAGGAATGTTCCGGGTCCAGGTTTATGGACTTGCTGAAGTCCTTCAATGCCCGTTGGGGCTGGTCCAGATTGGCGTAGGCGCAGGCCCTCCCGAAATAGACATCGGACTGGAACGGGAAGGTCTTTGCGAGTTGGTTGAAATCCCGGAGCGCCTCTTCGTACCGGCATTGATTCAGCAGGGCGAATCCACGCCCCACGAGGGCAGGGCCGAGGTCCGATTCGATTGCCAGGGCAGCATCGAAATCGTCGCTGGCCCTTTCCCAAGCCCCCAGATTCCCGTGGGTCATCCCCCGGTCGTAGAAGACCTGGGCGGAGCCGGGATCGAGTTCGATGGCCCTGGTGAATTCCTGGACCGCCGCTTCATACTGCTGGAGGCCGTCGTAGGCCACCCCCCTGGCGGCGATGGTTTCAGGATTGTCCGGTTCCAAGCGCAGGGACCGGTCATAGTCCATGATGGCTTCGTCGAGTCTGCCCAGGGTTCCCAGGGCCAGTCCCCGGTCGCACAGAGCCCCAGCGTTGTCCGGGTCCAGGTCCAGAACGGCGTCCAGGTCCTGTAGAGCGCCGTCGCCATCCCCCATCAGCATCTTGGCCACTCCTCTGGCCCGGCGGGACAGGTTGTTCAGCGGCTCCAGTTCGATGGCGGTATCGAAGTCCTCGATGGCCCGCTCGAAGTCCCCCGCGTCCTTGTAGACGCTACCCCGGTTGTGGTGGAAGATGGATCTCTGGGGGTCCAGGGCAATGGCCTGGTTGAAATCCTCCATCGCCGACTCCCGGTGCCCAAGTTCGGTGCGGGTGCAGCCCCGGTTGAAGTAGGGAATCGGGTCCGTGGGGTCCAGGCTGATGGCCTTGTCGTAGTCCGCGATGGCCCCTTCCAGGTTGCCCAGCCAGGCGGAGCAGGCCCCCCGGCCGTTGTGGGCGATGGCGTCCTTTGGGTTGAGGCCGATGATGGCGTCGTAATCCTCCTTTGCTAGGTGGTGCTCACCCAATTCGCTGCGGCACTCGGCCCGGTTGTGGTAGGCTTCCACGTTTTCGGGCTCAAGGGAGATGACCTCCCCAAAGCTCTCCTCGGCCTGCCGATCCTCCCCCAGCCTCCGGTGAAGCAGCCCCTTGGCTATCATTGAGGGAGAGTCTTCCGGGTTCTCGACAATTTTCGCGTCCAGCTTCTTGATGGCCTGCCCTATCTCCTCCTGAGGCACCCGGTGAATCAGTCTTTCTACGATGCCGCAGACTATGCAGCTGTCCCGTTCGTGTTGGTTGTTGTGATTTGGGTGCATGGTTTCCTCCTGCGCCGTATCCTGGTTGTCATACCCGCTCCTGGGCCTGGCGTCCGCCACGGTTGGACGCCGGTGTCGCAACCCTATAATAGCACATTAGTTCTCCACATTCAGGAAGCATCCACCAGGCCAGGCTGGACATATTGGCGAGCGTTGCCGCCATTCTGGCAACGACAAAACTGGGGCAGACTCATTGGGTTTGCCCCTCGTTCAACCCAGATTCGCCAGTGATATGGCCTTTCACAGCCCTAATAGTTCAATTCGACCGCCCAGGAGTACCGGAGTTTTTGGTGTTGATTGAATAACTGAGAAGTTGCTCTGGGGCGGAGGCGCCAGGGACAAGGGGGAGCCGGTGCGGGTGGAAAAGGCGTTCCCCGCCATCGTCACCAAGACCCAGTTCCGCAAGGTAAACCGGCAGATGCGCTCCCGCGCCCCCAAGGTCAGGAACCCCCGCCGGGTGGGCAGTTCCTACCTGCTCAGCGGGTTGGTCAAGTGCCGCGCGTGCCATAGGGCCATGTCCGGCCAGGACTCCAAGGGCGGCAAGTTCGCCTACTACGTCTGCCAGTCATTGATGAAGAGGGGCAGCGGGGCCTGCGACTGTCCCAGGCTGAACGCCCGCAGGTTCGAGGAGATGGTGGTGGGGAAGATTCGGGCGAACGTCCTCACCGAGTCCAACATCAGGGAACTGGTCAAGCTGGTGGACGAGGAGATGGACGGAATCGCCCGGGAGCAGCGCCAGCGGCTGGAGACCGCCGAGTCGGAACTGGCCGACGTGAAGCGAAGACTGGAGCGGCTCTACAACCTCGCTGAAACCACCGACCTGGACATCGAGGACTTCAAGCCCCGCATCCGGGAGCACCGGGAACGTCAGGAGAAGCTTGTGGCGACGGCGGAGGAAGCCAGGGTGTTGCTGTCCCAGCGGCGGGTCGTGCTGGACGAAGTGGAGACCATTACCGCCTACTGCGAGGACCTGAGCAGGTATCTGAACGAGAGCGAACTCACGGAGCGGCGGGCGTTCATCGAGTCCTTCGTCAAGGAGATCGTGGTGCAGCCCGGCGGCGCCGTGGTGCGCTACACAATCCCCATGCCGGAAGATAGCCCGATAGGGGGAAGGGACGCCGAGGAGGTCGCCTTGGCCTCCCCGGTACTGTCTACCGTCAAGTCTGGTGGGCCGGACTGGACGAAATCAAGAACCGGGGCCGATTCCGAAGTAATCCCGTCCTGGGGCATGGGGATGGTGTACGTCAGTTCGGCCTGGTCGTCCACGATTTCAATGCCCTGCACGAAGTTGCGGATGAGCGCCTTGCGCTCCGGGAAGGTGCCTTCCTGGAATAGGGCGCGGAAATCCGCGACGTAGCCCTTGATTTCCTTGCTGGTGGGCAACTCCGCCCGCCGCTGCTCAAGCTGACCCTCGGCCTCCTCCCTAGCCGCCGTTAGCTGGTCCTGGCGGCTCTTCAGGGCCAGGATGCGGGGCGACAGCGCCTCCAGGGGCAACTGCTTGGTCTCTAGAGCCTGGTAGAGGTTCTCCAACCGGCTGTCCACGTCCGATAGCTCGCTGTTGATGGCGGTCAGTCGGCCGTTGACCTCCCCGGCGATGTTGTCGATCTCCTCGGCCACCAGGGTCACCAGCTCGGTGATGGTCTCCTCGGTGAGTATCCGCTCCCTGACCTTCCCGATTACCAGGTCTTCCACCTTGCCGGCGTTCAGGTAGCGCCCGTTGCTGCAAGCACCCGCTCCCTCGCGGAACAGGCTGGAGCAGACGTAGTAGGCGAACTGGCCGCTCTTGGCTCCCTGGGCCGAGTAGGGCTTGCCGCACACCCCGCAACGGAGTAGCCCGCTCAGCAGGTACTGGCTGCCCACCCGACCGGGCCGCTGCCTGGCCGGCGCCCTCTCGTGCAGCCCCTGCTGCACCGCGTCGAAGGTCTCCCTGGACACCAGGGCAGGCCAGGCGTTCTCCACCCGCACCGGTTCACCCGCTTTCCCGTCCTTGCTTTTGACTCCCCACACTGCGGTTCCCGTATACGCCTCGTTGGTCAAAAGGTAGTGGACCACGTTCTTCTGCCAGCGCCGTCCCTTGTGGGTGATGCCCCTACCGTTCAGCTCCTTGCAGATTTCCATCAGCCCGTAGCCCCGGCTGGAACTCTCGAAAATCTCCTTGACTATCGGAGCGGCCACCGGATCAATTTCCAGGGTGGGGCGGTCCTTCACCCCGTCGCTGACCTTGATCCGGGTGTAGCCGAAGGGGGCCTTGGAGCCGAGGAAGAAACCACGGGAAGCCGCTTCCCGCATCCCCCGCACGACCTCTGTGGCTAAATTTTCCGAGTAGAACTCGTCCACGGACTCGATGATGGCCTCCATCAGCTTGCCGGTGGGGGAGTCGTCGGCGTGCTCGGTGATGGAGACCACCCGGATGCCCTTGCGCCGGAGCATGGACTTGAAGGCCACGGCGTGCTCCCGCTTGCGGGTGAATCTCGAAAACTTCCAGACAAGAATGACCTCAAACGGTGCCGCAGCCTTGCCGCCCTCGTCGATCATCTTCCTGAACTGGGGCCGGTCGGCGATCCTGCCGCTCTCGGCCTCGTCCACGTACTCCCGGGCCACGGAGTAGCCGTTCGCCTTGGCGTAGTCCCGCAGCGCCCGAAGCTGGGCGGCCACGGAAAGGTCCACGTCCTGGCGGTCGCTGGAGACCCGGGCGTAGAGGGCCGCCGGGGTCAATGGCTGGAACTGCTTTCTCATATGTGCTTCGTTCTTGCCTTGTCTATAAATACTGAGTCTTACTAGCTATCATCGGACATCCGGGCAGCCGTTGTCAAGGGGTAACAGTCAGCGGTTGGTGAGACACAACGCGAGTCGTAGTGGGTTGAGAACTTTTAGTGCTCAGTAGCCCACCTTTAACATGATCCTCCGCGCAAGGCGGATGGGGTTCTTTGCGAAACTGTTGCGGACGAATTAACGGTTACTGTGTCTTCTTGATCCAGAGATTGAGAGTTTGGGAGACTTGCCGCAAGTTGCCATAGAGGATGTCAACAGTACTACCACGTTCACCCGACAGGTTCTTACGCCCATCGACCCTGTAGAGGCGCCATTCTCTCCCGTTGGTCAAGACTGCTACCCCCTCTTTCATAGAGGGCCTTGCCCGGACGTATCTCTGCAATTGGCTCAAGTCATCAAGGTTGGTTCCTACAGACTTGGCTTCGATAATGATGGTTGGTATAGCGTTACCGCTGCCGATGTCGGCCAATTCACCTTTGCCGAACAGCGCATAATCAACGCGCTTCCCTTCTCCGAAGGGCCGAGGGTATTCGGGATGGCACTCTCTGGGATTGCTAGTGTCCCAACCCAGGGCCCTGATAATGGGATCGACGAAAGCGTAACGAGTTTGGTCCTCTCTCCAAGAATTCTCGCCCGGCCAACAGACCTCGCTAACTAGTACTGAACCAAGTTAGGATTGGCAGGGATAAAGGCGATAGAGTTTGCGTCTGGCGTCTTGGGCAGTGAAGCGCCAGTTAATGGCAGCTCCAATCCCGTTCCGCTCCGACACGCTGGCGCTGACGGCTCTTTCCAGGCTGTCCTCATCTCCGCTGCGTCCCCGCAGGCAGGCTCGGGCCAGCACGCTGAATTCGATCTCCGCCATATTCAGCCAACTCCCGTGCTTGGGAGTGTGGTGGAATTCCAGCCGCTTGGCGATGCGCCGAGCTTCCCCTGGCGGAAAGGCCTCGTACAGCGACGCCGTCCGATGGGTGTTCAAGTTGTCCAGCACCAGGCGGATCACCGGGGCATCGGGGTAGGCCTCATCCACCAGCCACCGCATCTGGTGAGCGAAGTCCTGCATGGTGCGTCGCTGGGTGATCGCCACATGGCGCCAGCCAGCCTTGGGCTCACAGGCCAGGAACAGGTTGCGCGTCCCGGCCCGCTGGTATTCGTAGTCCTCCCGCCTCGGCCTCCCAGGCTTGACTGGCAGCGGTTCCCTGACGTCGGCCAGCAACTGGGTTGAGGTCTCGTCAAAGCAGACCACCGGCCTCTCCGGATCCCAGGGCTCGGCGTAGAGATCCAGCACGTCCTCCATGGCCGCCACGAACTCCCCGCCTACCTTGGGGATGCACCATTGTTTCTTGAGCCACGGCTTGAGCGTGTTTTTTTCAACCGCAGGCGGACTGTCTCGGGAGACAAAGACTCCACCAGTCCCAACTGCACCACCTTGCCCGCCAGGGCCCGCATGGTCCAGTGGTCATGACCATCGGGCACCGGGCTGCAGGCCAGGGCTATCAGGTGGGCCTCCACCCGCTCATCCACTTTCCGGTGCCGGTTGACCTGGTTATGGTGCCGCAGCACCTCCTCCAGTCCTTCCTCGGCATACCGCCGCTTGGTCCGGAACACCGTCCGTTCCGACACGTCCAGCGCCGTGGCCACCTGGGGGGCGGTCCAGCCCTCATCTACCTTGAGCAGGATGCGGGCCCGGGTAATCGCCTGGGCGGAACTCCTCCCAGCCCGGATCATCTTCCTGAGCCGTCCCTTCTCCTGCGTCGCCAGCCGGACTCCGTACTTCTCCTGCACCATGACCACCACCTCACATCCCTCGTCTTTGCCCTGGCTGTCTCCAAGGTAGCATCCCATTCTGGTTTTTGTATTAACTGACAATCCCAGTTTGGGCGAATACTAGGTCCCACTCATCCATCACCCGCCGAGCATTTCGGACAGCGTTTTCGACTCCCTTGACGGTCATTTGGCATATCTCCTCTGCGTCCCATGAGTCCAATCCCGGGAGTTTCTACGCCTTTGGTCCGGCCTCTACCCGCTCTTAGCCCCACAGGTGAAGTAGTAAAACTCTAAGAGGCCGGATTCCTCAATCATCTGACAACAGAAATTACTGGCCTTTTCTGACGTTCTTCGATTCTCTATGGTAAACGGTCCCGTCTGTGCCGGTATTACCGTGACGGTTCGTACGCACTTCCGCCTCTTGTCGTCGGTTATCTTAATCAAAGGCTTAGTCGGAGACCCTGGGATTGATCTGCGTACTTTAATGGCTAGAGGGCGGAAAGTAGACTATGGTCCCAAGTTGCCTACCTCCATTCCTCGGAATCGGGTCCGGGCCAGACTCTTGACACTAGGTCGGCCAATCGGCGGCTCCTGTCCTGGATGCTTTCTTCCTTCCAGGATGATGTTGACGTGAGTTCATTGTTGAGCAGGAGAGTAGTATGTCCTTGGAGTTCATTTCGCTTGTGTTCCCAAGAAGCGTTGGACATGGATGAATTGAGCTTGTTGGTTGTAAGGGTAAGGTTGCCAATGGTGTGGATAAGCGTATTGCGTTGATATACGGCCGCTTCAACGTCGGCGCCAGGCGGCAGAGGCCACTCTTCATTCCTCCAACCTACCGGCATCAGGTGCTCTATGGTGAGATTCTTCGGCGCACCTGGGTCTTCAGATTTCCCCGAAGAACGCAAATGACTCTCCACACCTTCGAGTACCAGTCGAAGCCTTCCCCTCGTCAGAAGGCGATAGAGCGGAGAAGTGGCTAATGCCTGCGCCACGTCTCCGTTGCTAGGCCATTCCCTGGCGTTCGCGGTCTGCTCCTTCAAGAACTCGATCGTCACATTGTCTGCGTTGTCTAATCCACTTTCTCGTAAACGACTGGCTAGCTCCAACGTCAACCTGTTGTAGTCTTTTGTGGTTTGCCGGCAAACCATTCTACGGACAAGAAAACTCTCCAACGCATCAAATGCCCTTTGTCGTGGTCTGGGCTCGGTTGAGAGGAGTTGCAGGAGCACCGGGGTAATTACCCCTACCTGCATGACGCCCACGCGGTAGTAAAACACCTTCTCCTCCGCATCGCGGCCGTTGGTAGTCTCGAAGTCACGATAATTCGCCATGTCTCGCTCGATTTCCGCCATTACCACGGTGAGATCTCGGTCGTTGACGTAGGCTCTGAACACGTCGAACACCCTTGACGGAGAGACCTCTGAACTCGTGCTCATTGCCAGCCAGTAGTTCAGGAGCATGTCCAATCGTGGCCGGAAGAGGCGGCCTTGTCTGACCTCCGTCCTCCACCACCTGTCATCCAGTGTCCCCCAAGTGTCCCCGTCTGTGTCTCGTTCAAGGGACAAGACGAAGTTCTTGATGAGGTCCGACTGTTCTAACGGAGTGCCACGGGCATTCAATGTCTCGAATATCAGATTTGGGTCGTCCTGCGGCCCAAGATCAATCACAACCATCTGGAGCATCGTGGTTGCCGCCGCCTCCAGCGCATCGATCTTGTGCTCGATTGTCCCTCCTTCATCGTCAAGCCATTTCCGAATCTGCAATTGGAAGAACTCGTGGGCTTGGACTATTAGGGACTCCTCAAAGTCATTAGAAGCCATCCCGTTGTCCATGGCGTGTCTGAATGCTTCTCTATCGCTTCTGGTGGGCCAGAGCTTGAAGATGTGATGTTTTTCTTCGGCTATGAATCTCTCATCGTTGCTAACAAGCCTGGACAAGCGCATTCCCGCGCTCTTGACGGAAGAGAGATCGGACTCTTCGCATATCAGTTGAATCGCATCCAGGAGGAGTTGAAGAGTCGTCACTCTCTGCTGACCATCAATAACTTCCCGTTGGTCGATGTCTTTGGCTGCGGTAGGGACTTGCTTAAGTACGACAGCACCCAGGAAGTGAGGGCTCGTTCGCTGCTCCGCCACAATTACGTCGTTGTCCGAACGCTCCAGCTCTTCGAGGTAGTTTTCGGCAACGTTGCGAACGTCTTCCCACAGCGGTTCCCATTGGTCGTCTTGGGACCAGACATAGGGGCGCTGAAAGGGGGGAATTGTATAGCGAACCTCTTTTTGGAAAAGGTCTTTGGGAGTGAGAATATCGGTGTGCATGGCCATCTCCTGAAATTTGAGCGGTTCGTCTATCTTCCGATTCCCGCTTCTCCAATTGCTGGCATGGGCATCAAAATCAATGGGGCCTCGGACGGAGGCTTGCCACGAGAAGCCACCAAAGACGGGATTACTGTACTCAAAATGCGGCTTGCCACGTGGCTCATTCCACTGCAATTGCAAGATAGCGGAATTCTGCGTATCGGTCCGCATTCAGTTGAGAATAGTCTTCCCAGTGAAGGCGATACCTGCTTTCTAGGTTAATGGGTGATTCCCTTCCCCGCCTCGTTCCCTCACTAGCGCTGTCGGACCAGTTCAATTCGCCGGACACTAACCTCCCTTCGTGAAGCTGAAAGGCAGCATCGACTGTGTCTGGCCTAGAAGGGGCGTTCCAGTGGAGGGGATCGTTGGTCAGAAGCAAGGCGTGCCCTGATTTACACCCATCCAGGTTCGCGAGGCTAAACTCTAGCCTCTGAACATCCGACAGAAAATCGTAGCGTCTCTGGTCTTGGGCCCTGTGGTTGCGTAATGAAAACCACTCGCCGTCTTGGTCCAATTCCAGCCTCCGAGTAACGTATTTTAGCTCAATGGCAATCCCCTCGACCGGCATCCAGATATCGAGGAACATCCTCCGGTCTCCGTTCGGAAAGGGATTGACTTCCAATCGTACTTGGGTTTCCGGTATGGCCTGATGGATCATCCAAGCCAGGGCGTGCTGGAAGTCCGCCTCCGAATGAAAAATCTTCCTGTTCTCGGCCAGGCTCATCAAGAGGCCATGAATATCGAGCATGGGCACTCGCTCCATCTTTCAAACGGAATCGTTCGCATCATCCCTCACCAATTCCGACAGGAATCGCGGCGCGTTGACGATGCTGGCGCCCCTGTGTTCGCCCAGGGGCAGCAGGTGGCGGCGGTTCCCGGTGACCAGGCAGCCGGCGTTGGCGGCCACTACGCATTCCAATACGCGATTGTCGGCGTGGCCGTCTTCGATGACCTCCTCCAGGCGCGGCGGTTCAATGACGGTAGCAGCGTTCTGAAGGGTGGTGATCGCCCGCACCGCCCGTTCCTGGTCCCAGCCGAGTTTCCCCGTCAGCACTCCGGAGACCTCGCCGAGGATGAACCAGGACAGGAACAGCTCGAACCTTCCCCGCAGGGCCAGTTCCAATACCATCCGCTCGTTGCCGGGGAAGTTCAGGCCCGAGACGATCACGTTGGTGTCCATGACCACCCTCACGGCTGGGGCTGACCCGCCTCGCTCCGGTACTCCTCCACCAGCCCGGCCACGTCCTCGGGGCCGATGCCCCGCTCCCTGGCCCTCTCCTCGCCGTACCGCAGCAGCTGCCGCCACTCGCACTCCTCGATGTAGCGGACCACGGCGTCCCGCAGGAACTCGCTGCGGGAACGGCCCTGTCCCTGCATGGCCTGTTCCAAGCGCTCCGCCATTTCGGGCGGTAGCGAGAAGGTGATGGTCTTGGTCGTCCTCGGCATATTCGGTCCTTATTATCGAGTCTTACCTAGATACTGCGCCGTCATGGTAGCCCTGTCAACAACTCCGTTCCCGGAACCAATTCGATCGCAACGATTTTCTCACCCTGAGGACGCTGAGATCGTCGAACCAACAGTGACCTTAGTGGGCATTCTGAACTTGGCGAAGGATGAGCGGACGCCAACGGACGGCATAACTCTGCAGTTGTCCTGAAGAAACGCGAAACAGCAGACGTAATTTCCCAAGAATTGTGGGCTGTGCGGTCAAGGCCGACGCGGCTGAGCCCCACGGCGCTACTCTTCGCTCAGCTTCAAGTCCAGGGGCTTGGCGCAAACACCCTTTTGTCCTCCGGCTTGAAGCCTCCGAATCCACGCTATGAATTCTTCCACGACCCTTTCAGGGAAAATGACCTTGTAGCCGGGCCCGACCTTGATCAGGGTGCCTCCCCGGAATTCAGGGAGAAGCGGGCCGCTTCCACCCCAGTATGTGAAGTCATCACTGATCAGCACCCGGTCGACCGACGTGTCTTCCTCCAATTCACTTGACTCGCAGTGGTATGCGGGAATCTCCTGACACCAACAGCCGGTTTCGTAGTCGAAGCGATAAATGTTGTCTCCGCAGGATTCCGTGAGATCCCCATGCGGATTGGGTCTCTTGGCCAGAAAGCGTCCATCTCTCCAATACTCGTCGAACGTCAGGACTTCCGTGACCCACATCGCGTAGGAAATGTGATTGCCGCGCCACTTGCCCCTTGCGTCCGACCCGGTGCCAATTATCCAGTCCCCAATTTCGGCGCGCATACGAATCGGACCCTTGCAACAGGCGAGGGTGCAGAAGCCGTGATACGGGTTCGGGGCGAACCCCGTGTCCTGGCGCAGCACGTATGAATATAGCTTGGTCATTTTCACCTGCCTGACGGTTTTCAATGTACCAGCCTGTCAATGGCGGCGGGATAGGGAGCCATTAGGGCTGGGCCGTCTGGGCCGCACCATGCGCAGCCTGTGAATCAGCCTCCTCGTTGGATTTCCTCCAAGACGTGCTCGGGGACTTCGGGCGTGGGGCGAGCCTGGCGGGATTCCAGTTGCTCACGTTGCCGTCGCAGTTGGTATGGTGGCCTTAGCCCGCAGATCATGTCCCACACGGCTGACGTGTAAGTCATCCAAGCCAGTCCGTATGCCTGCTCAGCGGCGCCGCGATCATATACCGGCCCCAGCCCATCGTATTCTTCGTTCATCCAGTCCATGAACTCGTCGTCTTGTCCATGTATCCGCTCCCAGTATTCCCGGTACCGCTGGTGGAATGTCCTGGCCGCTCCCGGAGACACAAAACTCCCTTTCATCAATCCCTCGCGCACATGCCGGCCAAATGCCCAGACAGTGTCCTTATGGTGAGGGTCGTTTCGACAACGGTTCCAATAATCCCAATCCGCCAGATTAGCCGCTTGCACCCAGTCTTTCGCGTCTTGGTAACCGATGGTTTCCCAGTCGACCTCCACCAGCGCCCTGCGCTCCAACTCCTTCTGGCAAATCTCGGCAGCCAGTTCTCGAGCGCCATCCGAGTCGAGCCAACCGGTATACTCTTCGTACTTGTCGACGTGGGCTTCCAGCGCCTCGCGACAGATCTGGGAGATGTTCATCGTTCCCTTCAAGGGCTGGAGCCGTTGATGAAGCTCCTTGGGTATGTTGATACCGATACGCATTTGCCGCCTCCGTGGTTGGATTTTATGCTGTATGTCTTTATAACACATACAGCATACGACAAGCAATGCCTGCGATGCACTAACCGCGCGAGCGGGGCCTAATGGCGCTGGACAGGCCAAGTGCGGGTGTCAATGTTCAGGAACTTTAGGCCAGTAAAGGACGAAAATTTACAGAGTCTTTAGGCCAGTGGATTTACAGGGTCTTTAGGCCACCCTGGGAGCCAAAGCGGCGACCATTGCCCCACTTCAGGAGGTGGCGCGATGGCGTATCGGGAGGTTCCCAGAATGGAAATAGGAGAAGTGATCCGCCGCTGGCAGGCGGGACACAGCCGGCGACAGATCGCGGCGAGCACCGGACTGTCCCGGGACACGGTGGCCAAGTACCTGGCCGCGGCGCAGGCCGAGGGAATTGCTCAGGAAGGGCCGGCCCCCGGCGAGGAGCAGTTGAGCCGGCTGGCGGCTATGGGGCGAGTGGGCCCGCATCGGGCGGTGACCCCCAGCGACGATCTGCTGGAGCCGTGGGCGGACCAGATCTACCAGTGGATCACGGCCGACCGGCTGCAGATGACCCGCATTCACGAGTTGCTGGCGGGGCGCGGCTGCGGGGTGTCGTACCAGTCCCTGCGCCGGTTCATCATCAAGCGCAGTTGGAGCAAGCCCAGCAAGGCCACGGTGCGGATGGAGGACACTCCGCCGGGAGAGGTCGCCGAGGCGGACTTCGGCCGGCTGGGACTGATTGGGGATCCTGGGACGGGACGCCGCAAGGTGGTGTGGGCCATGCTCATCGTGCTGTGCCATTCCCGCCACTGCTTCCTCTGGCCCATGCACTTTCAGAAGCTGCCCGACGTCATCGCCGGTCTGGAGAGCGCCTGGGCCTTCTTCGGCGGGATGCCCAGATACCTGGTCGTTGACAACTTCCCCGCCGCTGTGGTGGGGCCGGACCCGCTGGATCCCCGCCTCAGCCGGGGCTTCCTGGAGTACGCCCAGCACCGGGGCTTCTTCGTCGATCCCGCCCGGGTGAGACATCCCAGGGACAAGCCGAAGGTGGAGCGGGGCGTGCCCTACGCCAGGGAACGCTTCTTCAAGGGCGCCAGCTTCGACGGGCTGGCCCACATCCGGGCCGAAGCGCCCAGGTGGTGTCTCCAGGTGGCCGGCAGGCGCATCCACGGCACCACCCGCAGGCAGCCCCTCCTGGTATTCCAGGAGGAGGAGCGTCATGCCCTGCTCCCCTGGGACGGTGTGCCCTACGAGATCGCCGACTGGCGCACCCTGAAGGTGCATCCGGACCACCACGTCCAGTGCCAGTTGGCCCTCTACTCGGTCCCATCGGCCGTCTGCCCGCCAGGGCAAAAGGTCGAGGTCAGGCTGGACAGCAAGCTGGTGCGCATCTACCACAAGGGACGGCTGATCAAGGTCCACCAGCGCCAGCCCCAGGGCGGAAGATCCACCGACGCCGACGATTATCCCGACTCGGTTTCCCGGTACACCACCAGGGTGCCGGACCACATCAAGAGCGAGGCGGCCAAGCTGGGGCCGGCGGTGGACGAATTCACCCAGCGCCTCCTGGGCGGCCCGCTGCCCTGGTCCCGGATCAGGCAGGGACACAAGCTGCTCCGCCTGGGAGAGCGCTACACACCCCAGCGCCTGGATGCCGCCTGCCGTAGGGCCTTGGACGTCGACCTCATCGATGTCCGCCGCCTGGAACGCATCCTGGTGCAGGCCCTGGAAGAGGAGACCCTGCCCCAGCTTCCCCTGCCCGCGCCGGCCGGCCGTTTCGCCCGCCCCGGCTCCGTATTCGCCCATGCTGATACCCACTTCAATGAAGGAGGCCAGTCATGACCCGCTCCACCGACCTCACGCCCCTGCTCAAGCGGCTCCGCCTGGGCACCATGGCCGCCACCTTGCCCGAGCGCATCGCCCTGGCCCGAAGGGAACAGCTGGACTACAACTCCTTCCTGGAGATCATCCTCAGCGACGAGGTGAACCGGCGGGAGAACCGGAGGATCGAGCTGCGCCTGCACAACGCCGGCTTCGAGGAGACCTGCCGCCTGGAGGACTTCGACTGGTCCGCGTCAATTACCGTGGACCGAAGGCTGCTGGACGCCGTCTTCTCCCTGGAGTTCCTCGACCGCCACGAACACGTCCTGCTGGTGGGACCCGCCGGCGTGGGCAAGAGCTTCCTGGCCCAGGCCCTGGGCTACTCCGCCGTCCGCGCCGGCCACACCGTCCGCTTCATCCATGCCGACGGCTTCTTCCGGGCCATGGCCCAGGCGAGGGTGGACAATTCCCTGGACCGTGCCTTCCGGTCCTTCCTGACCCCGGACCTGCTCATCCTGGACGACCTTGGCCTGCACCGGCTCACCGCCCAGCAGTCAGCCGACCTCTACGAGCTGATCCTCAACCGGCACCGGGCTTCCAGCTTCGTCATCACCAGCAACCGGGCGGTGGACGAATGGCTCAGCATCTTCGACGATCCCATCCTGGGCAACAGTGCCCTCGACCGCCTGGCCAACGCCAGCTACCAGATCGTCATCGAGGGTTCTAGCTACCGGGAAAGGCAGTCGCCCCACCGGAAGCTGCTGGGCCCGGGTGAGCAAGGAGGTGATTGACGGGCCAACCACAACCTGATATTCAACTAATCACTACGCCCCAGGGTGGCCTAATGTCCGTGAAAATCCCTGGCCTAATAACCCTGGAAATTGACATGCGGGCCCAGTAGGAAACCGGGCGGACAAAAAAGGCCCACGGATACAACTCCCCGACTGGGCGACCACATTCCTCCCAAACTGCCCCCCCCCGTGCATTGGGGCCCGCGATACTGCCGTTGATGGGCACGCCGTAATAGAGGGAAGTCCGATGATCGTGCTCTGACACTACGAGATACTCACATTTCCGACAGCTGGTGATGGACTAAGATCACGACGACGAAGTGAGCTCGGTTGCACGCTATCCCCTCGTTGAGGGGCAGTCGCAATCCATATTGCATGGGATAAGAATCCACCCAAGTCCGCCAATTTCGGCAACTGCCTGCACCCCTTCCCCATCCGGCGGCAAACCGGCCCGTGGGTTTCTATCTCAGCACGAACCACCACAGGAGAACGCCGGCGACCAGCAGCACCAGCAGCACAAAGGCGGTCACACGGGTGAAGATGAGCGCGCCGTTCGTAGCCTTGTGCGCGGCGACCTCCTTCCGGTGCTCCCTCTCAAGCTCGTGGTAAGGCTGGTTGGCGGTGGTCGCGGACTCCCTGGCCTCGTCCCGCTCCCGCTCCAACTCGGAGGCCCTGAGCCGCCACTGGGACAGGCTCTGCTCCAACTCACCCACGGTCCGCTGAAGCTCCTCCTCCCTGGCTAGGGACCGGCGCAGCAGTTCCTCGTCGCTGAGGTACTCCGGCCCCTCCATCCGCACGTACACCCGCCGTCCCTCCCGGCGTACCTCCACCTCACCCACCCTGATCTTGCGGTCCAGGGTGGACATGGAAACCTCCAACTCCTCCGCCGCCTCCGACTTGGACACCCAGCGGACTGACTCTTCCATCATCCTTACCTTCCTATAGGCCGATACGTCGGGGCCTGCAAAGTTGTCCAAACCCGGTACATTTTACTCCCGGCATTTTAGCCCCGCTTTTCAGTTTTGCCCCTGACCGGTCGGGCGATGGGTCAACCCCCGTTTCGTGCTTGAAACCGGCCAATTTGGGGCCTTTTCGACCCTGCTGGACCACCGGATTCGGGCCTGCCGGGCCGGTTTCGGACACCCAGCGGGCCCTAAGAGCAGATGGGACTGCATCGCAGACCCATCACGTATCACCCCCTATTGGACGCATCTACCGGGCGCATCCTGTGGCGCAGTGAGTCCCACTGGTATGCCCTCAGCCCCGACAGCGCCAGCCTCGTGGGTCGGGATTCCCACAGGGGGCGCCAGGACCGGCCCAGCAGGCCCCGCCGGGTCAGGGTGTCGGCGGAGGACACCAGGATGGGCAGGGTCATCAGGTCCATGCGGGAGGCCGTCCTGGCGTAGGTCTCCTCCACCTCCTCGTTGTCCACCACGAACAGGGTGACTGGGAAGGGCGGCATGTCCTCCCCGGGTGCGTTGGACCAGTAGTAGCGGGTGTAGGGATCCAGGCGGGCCAGGACTCCCCTGGGGTGGCGGGCCCGCAGCTCGTGCTCCAGGTAGAAGGGGACGTGGAGGCCGCCGGCCAGCAGGTGTCCCACGGCGTCGGGGGCGATGGCCGACTCCCCCCAGTTGAAGGCCCGGTCCGTCTTGGCCGTGGGGATGGACCAGGTTAGCTCGGAGTCCCCTGTCGCCCGCGCCTCCGCCGCCAGCTCCGACAGGAACCAGGTGATGCCGTCGGCGTGCCTGGTCTGCCTGGCCCAGGTCTCGATGCGGTGGCCCAGGGGCCGGGGCCGTCCGTGCTTGTCGGTGGTTAGCTCCGTGCTCCAGATGCCCCGCGTGGTGGGCAGCTGCGCCCGGTCCCGGTGGGTGATGTAGCGGATGCCCTCTTCCGACAGGGTGTAGCGGAAGTCGCCCTTCTTGCCCCGGCGCTCCACCAGGCCCCAGGCTTTGACCAATCCGTTCAGCATCTGGCTGACCCTCCCGTCGGAGACGCCCAGCCAGCGGGCCAGGTGCTCCCGGGGAAGCATCGGGTGGTCGGTGACCAGGTCCAGCGTCCGCTTCTCCGCCGGACTCAGGCCGAAGGCGGGCGCCGACGACACCATTTGCTCCGGGTCGGGCAGCGAGGCCCGCTTGCGCTCCGGCGGCTCGGTGAAGCGCCCCCGGTTCGGGCTGCCGCGAGTGCTGATGAACTCCAGGGAGTAGGGCAGGCTGCCGAACACCGACGAGGCATAGCGCCAGGAATTGCGGTTCCGGTCCTCCAGGGCCTCTCGGGACTCCACGGCCACGTAGCAGTCGTCGATGTTCAGGTCCATGCAGAATCTCGTGGTCAGCCGCTGCTCCCAGACGCTGGGGGTCAGGACCAGGACCGTGCCGGGGCGGCGGGAGTAGTGGTACTCGGCGATGGCCCGCAGCCGGTCGTAGAGGGACCGCCGCCTGAGCGCCGGACCCTGGCGCACCACGCCGAAGCTGCGGCCGTCGTGCCGGGTGATCACCGCGTCGAACCGGCCCCGGCGGTGAAAGTCCACCTGGGAACATTGCCCGTCGGTTCCCGGGGACAGGGATGCCGCCAGGCGGTAGACGGAGGCTACGGCGTCCATCCGGCGGATAAGCAGGGTGAGCCACTCCCGGGACGCCGGGTAGGCCCGCACGTAGTCCGAGGGGGTGTCGAAGCCGATGATTTCGGCGGCCCCGCGGATGCCCTTCGCCGTTAGGTAGTACCGCCGGCTGGCTGGCAGGTGGCATGTGCCGTGGTTGACCCGCACCAGGATGCCGTCGGCCAGCAGGTCGCCCAACCAGCGGTGGATGGTCACGTGGGCCTCGCCCAGGATCATCGCCAGTTCCGCCGTGTCCGCGAAGGGCATCCGGCCCAGGTGGTGCAGCAGTTCCTGGTCGGAGAGGCTCATGTATCGAGCGTAGCAGACGGCAGGCCCGCCGGTCACCAGGCAGGTGTCACTGCCGTCCGGTGTATGGGGGGCGGCAGGAGTTGTTCCCGTGGGCAGGGACAACCTGGGTTGCAGGGCAAGGCCGGACTTGGTGGGCGCGGAACGCTGGGGTGAGCGGGGCATTGAGGAAACACACGACAGCGGGAGTCATATGCGCGAGGACAACGCGTCGCCGCCGTCAACGCATTGCGCTTTAGCCGCTTGGACTGGTAAGGCTCACCCGCAGGCTGGCAATTCCCATTTCCTGCCACTTGCCCTGCCGGTATCGCGGCCTGCTCCTCAGGTTGTTGATGACGCCTGATGACCGGCTCATGCGCGGAGCGTCCCAGCGGTGGACTTCCTTCCGGCCATCGGCGTAGAACTCCTCAATCCACGCTTCTCTGGCGAGTAGCAGGGCCTCCAGGAAGTCCTGGCTGTTGGGCGGGTCAAGGGTGATCGGAAGGGTACCTCGCCGCCCTTCAACGGCTGGCTGCTGGTTGAAGGAGCGTCGTCTTTCTGGCGATGAAATTGGCAGGGGACTCACTGCGGGCGCACCCCCTACGGTCGGAACGCGCTGGGACAGGAATCGCTTGACCAACTCCGGGTCAGGCGCAAAGCCGCAGATGCGCTCGGTGGCCTCCAAGACCAGTTCAACTAGGGAATCTCTGAACAAGTCTGGCAGGGAGGGGTAAAATTACCCTGACGGGAGATCAGAGACGAACGGGGTGAAAGGGTGATGGACCAGCCGACTTTTTCCGACTTGGAATACCAGGGCAAGAAGCGCAAGACCCGCCGGGAACTGTTCCTGGAGCGCATGGACGGCCTGATACCCTGGCCGAGCCTGGAGGACCGCATCCGTCCCTTCTACCCCAAAGCCGGACGGGGCCGCCACCCCTACCCGCTGTCAGCAATGCTGCGAGTCCACTGCGTGCAGCTTTTCTACAACCTCAGCGACCCGGGCATGGAAGACCTGCTCTACGAGGCCGAGTCGGCCCGGCGTTTCGTGGGGTTGAAATTCTCCGGCCCCCTGCCCGACGAGACCACCATCCTCAACTTCCGCCATCTCCTGGAGCAGCAGAGCCTGGGACCGGGCCTTTTGGAGGAAATCAACGCCCACCTGGAGTCCCAGGGACTGAAGCTGCGGGAGGGAACCATCGTGGACGCCACCATCATCGAGGCGCCGTCCTCCACCAAGAACCGGGCTGGGAAGCGGGACCCGGAGATGCATCAGACCAAGAAGGGGAACCAGTGGCATTTCGGGATGAAGGCGCACATCGGAGTGGACGCGGAGACGGGGATAGTCCACAGCATGAGCGCCACGGCAGCCAACGCCCACGACATTACAGAGACCCACAATCTGCTGCACGGGGGCGAGACGGTGGTGTGGGGCGACGCTGGATATCAGGGGGTACACAAGCGGGAGGAGAACCTGGGTCTGGAGGTGGAATGGCGGGTGGCCATGCGTCCTGGCCAGCGGCGGAAGCTGGAACCTGGCAGCGCTGAGGCGCTGGCGGAGCAGGCCAAGGCGTCGGTGAGAGCCAAGGTTGAGCATCCCTTCCTGCGGGTGAAGCGGCTGTTCGGCTACGGGAAAGTCCGCTACCGGGGTTTGATGAAGAACACGCAACGGCTGGCGCTTTTGTTCGGGCTGAGCAACCTGCTGACGGCGGAGGGCCAACTGAAGGGGTAGTGCGCCCAACGGCAGCGCCAACCGCCCTGCTGGGCTGTGGCCAGCCCCTTGGCCCTGCCAAGGCGGCCAAACGCCAGGAATTGAGCGCCAAACAGCCAGTCCCGCGCTACGCTGTTCGCCCAGTTACCGGCCCTGTCGTACACAATTCAAGCCATAACGGCCCTTATTCAGACTATCCCTAGCAGTTCGTCGGGGGTCTCGATGATCTGTTTCCACGCCTCAACGATGGCCCTGTTGGCAATCTCGCCTCGCCGTTGCGACTGAACCAGGGCCTCCGCTTCGCTGACCGCCCTGCCGGTGCCGACGTTCTCTCGGGAAAGGTACTCCGTAAAACGCTCTTCGACGGCAGCGGGTTCCTGAGACGCCAGGTCGATGGTCAAGAACCGCCTCTCTTCCCAGTTTCCCGGTTGCAGGGGCAGGTAGAGATGCCAGGTCTGGCCGTTGGTCAGCGCGGCCAGCTTCACCCCTTCCTGAAAGCAATACTCCAGCAACTGCTGCTGGTGGTTGGCCAGGTTCTCGCCCAGCCGTTTCACCTCTATGAACGCGGCGTTGGCCGAGCCCGGCATCAGGGCGTAGTCGACGCGGCGGTTCCCCACCGTGTATTCAGGCGCCACCTGCGACAGGTCGAACAGGTCCCACCCGCACAGGTTGAGCAGCCGGAGAACCACGCTCTGCTTGGTGGCGGACTCATCCGGGTTGGTCCCGAATACGGTATTCCTGATGTGTTCAACCGCTTGGGCTATGGTCTCGGCCATTGCGTGATACCCGTTGAGCAGAAGCGACGAAAAAGCGGGAGGCCGTTGAGGATTGCGCCGATTATACATGAGTGCTGGTGGGCATTGATTGCCAGCCTCCCTTGTTACTGTTCGGGTCCGGGCTCATCCGATGGAGCCTGCCGCTCCAGGTGAGCGCGGGCGATGATTCTTGCCAGAATGCGCAGTCCCTGCCGCATGGTTTCTCGCTGGGCCGCCGGGCAATCTTGGATCCCGATCCCAGCCTTGTGGGCGGCTTCCGTTTTGCGGCGGTTCTTTACTTTTCTGTCTCGCATCATGTCCCTCCTCCGGCCATGCCAGTGTGGAGGGCCGGGAAGACCGGCGTTATCCCTCGGAAGGGACTTCATCCATGCAATCTCAATCCCTTCCAGGGGATTACCTGCCGGGCCACCGCTTGGATGTCATTGGGCTGTACATCAAAGAGCATTGGGCGCAAGTTTGCATATGCGGGTATTTCAAGGCTGATTTGCCGGTAAATCAGCCTCTACAGGACCGGATCAGCGAACACTTTCTGTCAGGGGCCGGTTGCATCGGGGAGAGCAAGGCCTACGCAGGAAAACAGCAAGTTTGCGGGTGCCAGGAGGGACCGGGCTGCCGGCGCCAAGGGGGAAACGACAAGTTTGCAGGGGAAGGACGAGGGTTCGTACAACCGAAGCGATCCGGTCAGGACCGCAGGCCGCGGCGACCGGCGGGAACTGCGGACGATGGCCCGGCTGTCTGGGGATGAGCTCGGCCTGACCCTTCCCGCCTGAGACGGTGCCGCAGTGGAGCCGGGACCGGTTATCCTAGCGCTGGGGGGAACCAGCCTAGCTCCAGAGGGGGTGCGCCAGTCTGGCAATGCTGCACCTGGCCCGGCGGTGGCTCACCCCGGGGTGGCAACGGCGGTGGTGATCAACGGCGTCTCGGAGCTGGTCTCAGTGGGTGTTCCGGTCGGGGCCAGGGCGACGGGTATCTCCGTGGCCGGGCAGCCGCCAGCAAGGATGACCATCAGGGCGGCCAAGACAAGGCGCATATCGAAAAAGCGCGCCTGGGGTGGCGTACAGGCATACCCAGGCCAGTGTGAGGCCGAAGTTATTTCTGATCTCCGGCGTTGCGCCAGAGGCGGCATCCGGCGACGCCCATCACGATGGGCATCAGGGTGTTTATGACGATCCACAGCTGCCCGTCGGGGACGTTGTCCGGGTCCAGGCTGCTGAACCAGTTCCAGAAGAACACGATGAAGATGGCCACCGCGCCGTAGAAGACCGCGTTGGTCTCCAGGTAGCGCTTCAGGTCGTTGCCGGCGTCCCCGTCGCTCCGCCGCTTCTCCAGGTAGGCGGCGGTCACGGTGATGATCATCCCGGCGCCCATGAACCAGTTGAGGACGTCCCACACCGGGAACGGCGCATCCCCGCCCGGGTGGTAAAGGGGCGTGATGCCGGCTTGAGGCGCAGGGAGGAACGGCGTTGTCCCACGCTAGGGGCGGCGCGGACTCACGTCCCGGGGCCGGTCCGACGTCATTGGGTTGTACATGAAAGCCGTTTGGCCGCAAGTTGCAGACCCGGGCTGTTTCAAGGCTGAATCTCAGGAAAATCACCTTCTGCAGGCCAAGAACGGCGAACACTTTCTGTAAGGGGCCGGTTGCAGGAAAATGCAAGTTGCGCCGCAACTTGCGGCGGGAGAGCCGTCGAGGAAGAGCGCGGGCGAGAACTGGTGTCATCTCTAACTTTAAAATGAGCCAAGCTGAACTGCCGCCCAGGGCCGCTGGCGCCGTCGGCGCGCCGGATTGCAATCACTCCGGGGCGACGTTCACAGTGGGTGGGCTGTAAGGAGATTCGAAGCGCATCGCGGAGTGCCGGCAGGGCCATTTCCAAAGCTGAATCGGGTGGATTTCGTGGCCTGGGAGGGCGTGTTCGGAGACGGAGTTTTTCGTGGCTCCGTGTCGGGTTTATTGCACCGATTGTATTGCAGGTCCTGTACTCTGGGGCGTGAATGACGTGTGCCCTGGCCTGCCCTCCTGGACGGAATAGCGCTGGTCTGGGAGTGGCGGATGGCGACAGTGCCCATACTCGCTGGCGTTGGCAGGGCCAGCGGAGTGTCCGCGCCCCGGGTGGCGGAGGACCGGCGAATGTCACTGGCGATAGGACGCCTGGGGGGTCTTGCGTGCCCCCCCTTTCAGGGCGCGGGATTTTCCGGTGCCGCCTGGACGTTGGGGACGTGTACAGGAATCTGGACTTTGACGGCATTGGTGGAAACAAGGGAATTCGTAGCTGAAACGCGGGGATTCCGCCTGTTTCAGCCCGATTGGAGCAAGTAATTTCTGTTAGACCTGGTTCCGGCCGGCGGGTACATCGCCCCTATTGGAACGGTGCATTGTTGCGCTCTGGAAGGACCCGGCGGCGGTGCATCGGCCCTGTTGGAGAGTACATTTTGCACCCCTGGCGATTTGGCCGTGTTGGCCGGTCCGGTGGCGTCCTGGCCGGGATGCTGGCGCTGGCCCAGGGCTGGCGGTGGCGTGGCCGGCCCCTTGCGTCGGCTGGTGTGCCTGATGGCTTTGGTTGCAGGTGAGAGTGTCGGCGGGGTTGGGCTGGCGCTCTGCCTGGAGCAGGGGTAGGGGGCGAGATACTTGATACTGCTGATGCTGACACCGATATGAGTGAGTGTAATGCCAAGCGGGTGCGTGTGAATAAGGTGCGGGTTCGCTACCTTCTTCTCCCGTATCGACTGCGGTTCCTGACGGCTGCTCCGAAGTTGTTGCTCCGCTTGGCGTATTCCTGCTCCACGGATTCCTTTGACAGCGCTTCCCACAGCCGCTGGGCGTTCTCGTCGGTTTTCACGTAGTGTATTCCCAGCGGGCGGTTGGCCACGGCCTTCCAGCCGTTCCCTTCCCGCTTGGCGATCTCCCAGTATTGACCGTTGGTTACGACAGCCACCATAGCGGTTGGGATATCCTGCAAGTAGCGCTCCATCTGGTCCAGTGCCCGCTCATCATCGGACTCGACGTCGATACGCTTGGCTTCAATCACGATGGCCGGTTGGCCGGTCCCGCACTTGAGCACGTAGTCCACCCGTGTTGCCGGATAGTTGCCGCTGCGGGCCACTTCGTATTCCACAACGCACTCGGCTGGGTTGGAAAGGTCCCAGCCCAAAGCCCGCAGTATGGGATCAATAAGGATGTAGCGGGTGCTGGTCTCGTGGTTGTTGGCAGGGGCCTTGGTCTGCACTGGGCCTCTTGGTGGATTCGGTTGAAACTCGGCTACGTGTTTCTGTGCAGATATGATGGCATGTTCTAATTCGGCTTTGCTCAACACGTGCTCCTGATGGGGGTTCCGCGTAATGTGAACCTGCGGTGAGCGTCCACGTCCGGCAGCGCGATTTGGCTATGGCTGCTCCTGGCTGTCTCCGCTTCGTCATGGGGAGAGGGGCGGTAGATCTCACGGGTTGTGGCAGCTTTGCCATTATGCGCTCGAAAGGTTGGCTCGTTTGGCCGGGATGGTATCACCCCGTCACGCGCAAGTAAACGAACCCGGCGCTTTGGTCCTGCGAGGCGACACTTGGTGGTAGCGTGGGCAGGCGCCGGGGCGGCGATAACGAGGGGAGTTCACCCCACCGGCGGACAACGGCGCGGCAAGGGGATTGAGCGGTGCGATGCTCTCGCGGTGAAGATGGCCGGTGCCGGCGATTCAGGCGGTGGCGGCACTGGCAACAGGACCGTTGCGGTGGGCGATTGCGTCGGCGTCGGGCACGGGTGTGCTCTCGCGGTGGATGGCGAGGCGATCCTTCACGATGTGCCGGGTTTACGAGTTGCGTTTCTTTTCCCCGGCTCCCTGTTGTGCCAACATCCTGAGCACCGGGGGTGGTCCGGCGCGGCCCAGGTCCAGTGCGGCGGCGCCGATGGAGGTGCGGGAAGCCATGCAGCCGGGAGTCTTTCATTCCTGCCTGATTCCTGCCGGATTGATGGGTGATTGACGCCTGATTGATGCAAGCGATCTGGGTAAGGTGGGCCTAGAACCCTTGCGCGGTGGCTGACCGGGCCGGATACTGAATACGTTGTCTGGCTTTACCAGGGTTTCCAGTGCCATAGAAACCCGGGGGCGTGATCCCTGCTCGCCCAGGCCTGCTCCGCGAGGATCGAGATATTTCTCCCCGGAGCGCCCACGAGGGAATTGCTGCCGGAAGGGTTGAGTCTTCCCCTTTCTTGCAGCCGGTAACTCCATAACCCCGAAGCGCACGGCGCGTTTCACGCGGACACCCGATCCCAGGCGCGGAACCCTTACCCCAAGGACTCGAAAAGGGAGGTGGCAGATTAAGCTCCGAGGCGGGCGCTTAGGTTTCTCTTAAACAAAACCGAACACTTTCGGCGGCAGAAGGCTTGTGCCCTTGGCAAGGCCCACCCGGTGCCGGATACTGGATGGTGTTATCAGGCTTTTGCCAGTGCTTCCTGCCGAGAAAACTGGAGGGTCCCGCCCCTGGACCCGGGATTGGCCGCATAGGATCGAGCATCGCGCTCTCCGAACGGACGCCCATGACAGATTGGCTCCGAGGGATTGAGCATCGCGCTCTCCCGATGGGCGTCTGCAAGGGACATTCCCCGAAGCGCCGGCGCGCTTCACCCAGGTATTTCTATCCCAGGCGGTATTCCTGCCCCACGGACTGAATCGAGGAGGTGGCAACCGGAAGCATTAAGGCATTCCCGGAGTCCCTTTCCCTATTGGTTTCCCTGGCGAAGCGGTTACGAGCTTCGCTCTCCCTTCACATTGCGGTTGGGGTTGATTGCCAACTCTGACCGTTCCATCACCACTACGGCTCTGCTGCTGAACAAAAGCAACCAGGCCGTAGGTTCACACGCTCGGGTCGCCTGAGAACAACGGCCGGACGTTCACCATTTCATCGCGGTACCCAGGCGCGTTAGCTGACAACACGGCGGCTGGCCTGACCGCGTTCCTCTCTGATTCCCCCACACGTCAGTTACCCAGGAAGTTAGACCCTGGGCGGACTGCGTCTTTCGGCAGCCCACAAATCCGTCATTCCGAGTTGCGCCAACCCGCCCTGGGCGCAGTGCGTTCGGCGCCGGGGGCCGGATTGAGCGTCGGGTGGCAAGAATCGGGGGAAGGCGACAGGCAGCCGAACCAATCACCGGCGCTGTTGCCGCCGTCGGCAACCGGGTCAAGCAACAAGCAGAAGGTCAGCGACCACGGCGATCACCACGACCACAACCACATCGAGGAGGTGATTCACAGCAACAACGATCATCATGAGTTCCCGGTCATCACGTACCGGTTGGAGCAACCGGTGAGCCGGCGGTAAGTCAGGGCCCGCTGCCCAAAGGGCGGCGCGGCGGCAACCAGGGCGGCTCGATGGGCCGCCGCTGACAATCGAATAGGCGCCACCGAGCGGGGTCGTCTCTCCCAACGGCGGGGGAGGCGGCCCCGCTCTTCGTGTTTCGCCACCGGCGGACACCAGAGCGGCTGAATGGACCGCGCCCAGAGACCTGCATCTTGAACGAGAGAGCGGGGTCGGTCCATTCGGACCGGCCTCGCTTTCTGCCTTTTGGAGGAAGCGACATGAAGAATACTACCAGCATCGAAATCACGGAACAGACCATCGCCCATCCCACCACCGGACTCGACGGCAGCGAAACCCGCCTGCTGGACACCGGACCGGCTGGGCGGAACCAGAACGGGGCAAAGGAACAGGGCAAGGGCAAGCCGGAGAGCGAACTGCGGGCGGCGGCCCGGCGCAAGGGCCTCACCCTGAAGGAACTGGCGGACAAGATGGGCGTGAGCTATGGGTACCTCTCGCAGGTGTCCGCCGGCAGCAGGCCCTGGTCTTCCATGCTGCGGGAGAGGGCGTTGGCGGTCCTGGGTGAGGTCCCTGGCCAGGGCGTGGTCTACCGGCAGGGCGGCGTGGTCCAGGGCAAGAGCACGTGCATCCGGGAGCGGGCTCGGGAGGTTGGCCTGAGCATGGGAGCGCTGGCCGACCTGGTGGGCGTGTCGCGCAGCTACATGTCGATGGCGTCGCGGGGAAAACGCCACTTCAGCCCCGGGGTCCAGGCCAGGCTGGAGGCGGTGCTGGAGGCGCCGGTTACCGTGGAAGCGGCCCAGTGCCCCACCGTGGACCCCAAGACCCTGTGGGACCGGATGGAGGCCCACGGCTATTCCCAGAACCAGGTGGCGCGTCTGGCGGGCATCAGCACCGGCCATCTCTCCCTGATCATGAACGGCCAGCGCACGCCCTCGGGGGACGTGCTCCGGCGGCTGCACGAGGTGCTGTTCCAGCCGACGGCGGCGGAGCTGGTGGTTCCCGCCGAGGTGAAGGTGCTGGCCTGGAAGAAGGGTTCCCGCAACGGCGTGGTGGTGCAGGGCGCCGGCGGCCCGGGCGGCGGCACGATTCGGACCGGTGGCCGGGTGCCCGAGGGCGCCGAGGTTGAGTATGCCTACCGCGCGGGGTACGACAGCCGGGGGCAGGTGTCGGTGACCCACCTGGTGGACGAGCGGGGCTATGGCGCGATGCTGAAGCAAGGGCAGCCGGATGTCGCTTAGCCGGGACAGTGGACCATCACGCAAAAGGGGAGGCCGGCGCCGGCCTCCCCCTTGCTTCCCATTCCCGACTGGTTCAGTGTCCCTGCACCTCAGCCTCAGCCACGGCGAGCCGCCTCTCCTCTCTGGGGGACAGGTCGCCGGGTTCCGGGCGGCGCACACCGTCGTAGTCCCTCACAGCCTGCTCCGGCTGGCTCAACTCGCCGCACATAGCCGCCCGGTGGCGCAGCGACGCCGCGTCCTCCGGGTCCAGGGCGATGACCCGGCTGAAGTTTCTCACCGCCAGGTCCCGCTCCCCCAATTCCGCGTAGACGCAGCCCCTCAGGTGGTGGGCCATGGGGTCGTCCGGGGTCAACTCCACCAGCTTCGAGTAGTCCGCCAGCTACCGCTCGAAATCCCCCACCAGCGTGTGGGCAAATCCCCGGTCCGTGTACCCACCGAAGTTGTCCGGGTCCAGCTCGATGATGGCGCTCAAGTCCTCTATGGCATTCTCGTACCGGCCCACCCGCATCAGGAACGTCCCCCGGCTGTAGAGCGCCCGCAGGTCGCCGGGGTCCAGGGCGATGACCCGGGTGTAGTCCTCAATGGCCGGTTCGTACTCCTCCATGCTGGCGTGGTTCAGGCCCCGGAAGCCGGCGTATCGGCGCTGTCCGGTTCCAATTCCAGGGAGCGGTTCAATGCCGCCATCGCCTCGTCGTATCTGCCCAGGGCCACGCCCCGGCCCCGCAGCGCGTCGGCGTTGTTCGGGTCCAGGGCAAGGCCGGCGCCAAGGTCTATGAGCGCTTCCTGGAACCGTTCCAGGTTGAGGTGGGTGATGCCCCGGGCGCAGCGGGCCAGGCCGTAGTTCTCTTCCAGGGCCAGGGCGGAGAGTCGAAGTCCAGGATGGCCCGCTCCATCTCCCCCAAGTCACGGTGGGCCATGCCCCTGGAGTAATACGCCTCGGCGAACTCCGGCTCCAGCTCAGCGGCCCGTCCCAGGTCCTCTACCGCCTAGCGATGGTTCCCCATTTCGCCATGGGCCAACCCCCAAGTTGCAGTGAGCGGCGGCTTCGTCCGGCGCTAGGAGGATGGCGATGTCGAAGTCGCTCACTGCCCCGGCCAGTTGGCCCAATTCAGCGCGGCACACTCCCCGGCTGCAGTGGGCCGCCTCGTCGCCTGGGCGCCAGCCAGATGGCGGCGGCGTAATCCCAGACGGCAGCGGGGAATTCCTCGCCCAGGGCACTGTGGTGTTCCCAAACCAGGTCATCCTGAACCGGCCGGGCTCGCGGTAGATGCGCTGGGTCACTGGAACTTCCGAAGGACATCCTCGTGCTGGCCGTCCCCGAAGTCCCCGTTCCATGACCGGGCCCGCGTCTGCCGAGAGGGGTTTCGCTTCTCCCGCGTGCCCGGAGTCCTCCAGACCGGGAACCGGGACCGGGGCCCCGCGACGGGAATGGTGCAGGAGAGGGTCGGGCCGAGGAGGTGGTCTGGGATCTTCACCGAAGTATCGGAGAGTGGCCTCGTTGCTGGCCATGGCCGCCTAAGGTCCGGGTCCGTGGCTTCCTGCCTTTATCCGCTCCGTGGCACTCCGGCTTTCACTATGGAGAACCAGGGTTCATTCCGTACCCCGCCGAAGCTACGGCCAGCGCTTATCCGTATATGTGGAAACCAATCCTAGTTGATTGCCGAAGCTTCCCGAAGGAGCCGGATGTCGTCCTCCAGATATCCGTGAACCCTTGCCAGTCTCGCGGCTTCCCTGAGATGACGCTGGGCACTTTCCCCGTCTCCTACCTGGTGATAACAGATGCCCAGTACCGAGTGGGCTTCGACACTGGTGTGGTACATGGGCTCCACGTATGGCTCTGCTTCCAGGGCTTTCCTGGCGTCGGTGGTAGCTTCCTGGCACTGCTGGGTTTCGACGTAGGCCACCGCCCTAGCCGCCCTGTGGAGGCTACTTTCTCTGATTTCTATGGCCTTGGTGTAGTGACGGATGGCGGTTTCGTAGTCGCCAAGGTTGCTGTACCCGTGGCCGATCAACAACTCTATGGTGCCGGAAGAGGTGTGGTGGGCAGTTTGGGCTGCCTCGAAGCTCTCGATGGCCTGCTGGTTCCTCCCTGCATCCATGAGTTCCACGCCCCTGTTCAAGTGCGTGAGGGCAGGCTCGAAGATCAGGTCCTCCGGCCATTCTCGCCCATCCAGGACGTCCTTGATTGCATCCCGGGTGACTTGGATAGTTTCAATTTCGCCAGTTGGGTATCCGTTTTCCCCTGCGATTTCGAGAGCCGCTTCTATGTGCTGAAGAGCGAGCAGGTGTTCATTTCCCTGGGCGTAGCAGGATGCCAGTATGACGTTGGCTTCCGCGTCGGAGTGAAACCCCTCTTCGGCGGCCGGTTCCATGGCCAAGGCTGATTTTGCGTCCTCGATGGCCACTTGGCACCTATGAAGAGTCAGATAGGACATGCTGCGGCCCAACCTGTCGACCGTGTTGTCCTTGATCTCTATGGCGTTGGTATAGTGCTGGACTGCCCGTTCATCTTGACCCAGAGCCTGGTAGCTGTTGGCTATCCAATTCTGGATGGGGCCACTCGGCTTGCCGTGAACCCGCTGGGCTTCCTGGTAGCCATTGAGCGCATCCTGGTATCTCCCCTCGCCAAAGGCGGCGTCCGCCTTTTCGATCTCCACCAGTGTTCTTCCGAAAAACCACTGTTTGTCGCCGAGTTCTCGGTATTCGGCAGGGTCGTTGGTCGGAGTCGTCCTGTCCCCTGGAACCTCTGGCTCGTACGGGGGATACGGAGTATAGGTCGGCCTGGGAGTCGGATCTCCCATGGTGGAAAGGCCGCAGGCCGTAGCCAAGACCAGTACAAGTGTTAGGAATAGGGTGATCCCGATGATGCCCGGGTTTCGTGTCATAGTACGGCTTCGGGAAATCCTTTCTTCAAGAAGATGTCTGTTGGTAACGGCCGGGCCAGGGAGTTGGGCTAGCCGGTTCCCTCGCCGGAGTTTCGCCGGAGGGAGGTCAGGGTCCGGTCAGACTTTCCGGCAGAGGGTCCCGCATGTCCGCCATGGTGAGCCCTTTTGTCCTCAGAAAGCAACTCTAGCACGCCCTGCAGCAGGGCGTGTTCCCTTCTTCATAACAGCTCCAGTGGTGCTCCGGGGCTCACCCCGAGGGCGACGAACGCCGCCTTTGAAGGAAAGGGGATTTTCGAAGGCGATGCCGCCCAGTGCCAGCGACAGCGGTCAGGATAGAGTCGTGTGTGAGCGGTGAGAATCCCCTAGTAGTAGAACAGCTTTGCATTGCTGGATAAGTGGTTTACCTGTTTCTGGGAATAGGTTGAAGATCAAGGCGAGGTTGGGAGGATGGGGATGCTGGCCAAGAAGGACCGGGTTAGACTGAGTGCGGAGGAGCAGGAGGAACTCAAGGAGGTGGTGTCCCGAGGACGGGTGGCGGCATACAGGCAGACCCACACCGGGATTCTGCTACTGGTCGATGAGGCCCAGGAGGGCCGAGCTGGTGGTTCCCGCCGAGGTGAAGGTGCTGGCCTGGAAGAAGGGCCGGCGCAACGGCGTGGTGGTCAAGGGTGCCGGCGGGCCGCACAGCGGTGCCAACCCCGGCGGCGGCACCGTGTGCATCGGCGGGCGCGTTCCCTGGGGCACCGAGGTGCAGTACGCCTACCGCGCCGGGTACGACAGCCGGGGGCAGGTGTCGGTGACCCACCTGGTGGACGAGCGGGGCTACAGCGTGATGCTCAACAAGCCGAAGCCGGAGGGCGTTTAGGGCTGTGCAGACGCGCCGGTATCCTGTCCTATCTACCGGATCTTGCTCTGGAGGGTCGGAATGCTGGAACTCTGGTTGGACCTGCAGAAAGTGGTTTCTATGTCGCCGTCGGAGACTTGCCCGGTGGTGTAGAATGCCGACAGTGGAATAACGCCCTTGAGAGTAAAGGCAAACCCCGGCGACAGCGCCCTGACGGTGAGCGGGACGGCGTCGTTGCCGACTGCCCGGTGCGACATGACCACGCTCAACGCCGCCCCAACAGCGCCGCAAGCCACGGGCCCCTTCCGGCTGCCTGACCCGCCAGGACGGGAACCGGACGAGAAAACGACCCAGTACGACCAGCTGTTCAGACACGGCACCTCCCACCACATGGCCATCCACCTGGGCCACCCCGAAACCACCCTGGTGGAGGCCGACCGCTGGATCATCGCTGAACCCGGTACCTTCCGGGACGTGGCGCGGTATCCCGACCTGCTGGTGGCCTTCGGCGTGAACCCAGCGCTGCATAAAGAGAACAACGGGTATATCGTATGGGAGCAGGGGAAGCCACCGGAATACGCCGGGTTGGGGATACCGGTATACTGGCGGTTCGAGCACACCCCCACCGGAGAGCACCACGGGACGCAGCTGGCCGGGGACCACTTGGTTGACGGCGAGAACGTCGCGCTGCCCATTGAAGGAACTGCCCGGCGGCAGCTTGCAGGGCTACAGCGCCATGCTGAACCTGAACCTGCGGTGGGAGCAGGGCGAGCTGGTGTTCTGCGACCCGGCCACAGGGAGGCGCATCCTCACCTATGAAGACCAGCGAGTTAGGGCCGACCACGAACAGGCCCGCGCAGATACCGCCGAAGCCCAAGCTACCACTGAGCAGGGGGCCCGCATCGCCGCCGAAAGCCAGGCTAACAACCCTGAAGCGCGTGTCCATGAGCTGGAAGAACTGCTCCGCCGCCGTGATTCCTGACAGGAGCGGCCTGTGCGGTGGGCCAGACCCAGCCATGACTGCCAGGATACAGCGAACACAATTCACATGGCCGCTCCATTTGGGCTAGTTGTCGTGCACCCTGGGCCTCCATAGAAATCTGGGGATGGTCGGTTAGATCGCCCGTCTAATTTGGACGTGGTCATAGATTTATTATTTCCGGTTGTCCAATTGGATACCGCGTCACCGCAACAGCCGAAATGCCTGCGGTTGGGAAAATCAATGCGGCAGGATGTGAACTGTAAGGTGGGGGTAATGATCATGGTCTTTACCACTTCCTGGCCGGAACGCGAGGGCCTTGAAGTGAACATCTGCAAGAACACTTCATTGATCACCCTGCCCGTTGAAGCATGGACGACTACGGGCGGAGGCCACAATGCCAGCAAATGATCTGCGGGCATTCGTAATAATGCCCTTCTCTTCCGACTTTGATGACATATATTCTGATTTCTTCCTCCCGGTGCTCAAGAGCAATGGATTCAGCGTTAGTCGTGCCGACGACATGGAGAGCCGCCAGAACATCCTGCGCGCCATTATTGAAGGAATAGATGGCAGTGACCTAGTAATCGCAGACGTCACTCATCGTAACCCTAATGTGCATTATGAGCTTGGGATCGCTCACGCCCTCAGAAGACCAGTTCTTCTCGTTACGCAAGATATAAACGAGATTCCCTTTGACCTAAAGCTATATCAACACTTGGAATACGGCAGAGACTTCGTGCGAATGGACGTCGCCAAACGGGAATTTGCTGCAAGATTGGAGGCATTTCGCCGTGGGTCTCTTACCCTTGACAGTCCAATTACCGATTTCCTTCGAGAGACCGAGATTCCGGTCGCTGCCTCGGCTTCTGACAATCAAGAAATCATCCGAATCTTCGCCCGAGCGGCAGTACGTTATGCTTTAGAATCTGCCATTGAAGCGACGGGAGCGCTTGATTGGGGAGGCAATACGGGATGTTTTCCAGTCTCGGCAAAGGCATTTGATGAGGAGTGGCATTCATTGATGGAATCGGGTAATGTCGAACTTTCCACGGTTGCGGTTCTCAGCATCTTGGAAGCAGTCGTAAGGGGAGCGCATCACGAACGTACGAGATTGGGTGGCCGTTTTGCCCCGGATGTGCTGCGCCATATCAAGGACCACATGGATGAGACCCTGGAGCGTGACCACGTGACGATTGTGGATGACTCCACGGCTGGGGATATATGGGATGCTATGCGCATCTCGATGGGTTATTATCTCGACAGGAAAATTCCTGACGACTTGGTTCAGAATTGGCGCGAGACAGCCGATTAACCTTAACTGCGGGTTCTATCCAGGCTGCAAGCTATTCAGTCCTCAACATTCAAACGAGGGATCGGTTGCCGAGACGCAAAACGAGGGAATCATTCGATCAGAAGCTCATATTCTTGCCAACTTCAGTCAGTTTCCCTGCTCTCTCTTCTGCAACGCTTCCTGCTCCGCCTTTTCCAGTTCCTCCAGTTGGGCAATCAGTATCCTTCGCTGGTCCGCCATAGATTGTTCTAAAGCGGCGTTGAGGGCCTGAAGTCTTTCGACTTCCTGGATTCGAGCATCCATAGCCGAGGAGAATTGAAGGTCTTCCTCTGCCCAACGGTTGACCGCTTCGTTCCAAATCTTGGTACGCTCCTCCAACCCGGCCATTCGCACTAACATGACCTGCTGCCAAGCCGAGCGAATAGCATCCTCCCGCTTGATGGCAAGGATAGTTTCTTGCAGCTTCGCGGCGTTAAGCTCTTCGGCTGCCAGCAGGGCTGCTTCGGCAGAAGCAAGCTCTATCGCTGCAAGTTCAGCCTGGTTCTTGGCATCTTCCGCAGCCGTTTCAGCCCTCACTTTATCGGCGCTAGCTTGCTTTCTCGCCTCTTCTGCGGCTCCCTCTAACTCCAATTGTCTATTGATACCTGCTAGGCACTGGTTCATCAGTAATTGGTAATCGTTGATTGAGTCTGGGCGTTTAAATGTATCGGAGACTACCACATAGCCTCCCCTGTTGCCGCTTTCTCCAAATTGAACGGCCACAACGAGGTAAGGAAAGACTTGAGGAGTCCCAACTACAGGGCTATCCAACCCAAGTGGCATTCCTAATCTAACTCGAACAGTGCTTTCGTTTGCCAAATAGGCTAGATCGGAAGACCCCCAGTAATACGAGCCGGCCGTTTGAAAGCTCAAATAGTCGTTCCAAGTATTGCTCGTAAGGTCAGCACTTAAATACCAGGGGCGGTCGTTGTTATTCTCGGAGGACTTAGATCCCCCTGCGACTGCGAGATGAGAATGTTCTTGCAAAGGCGTACTCGATCTAAACTCCAAGAAGCTCTGACAAGCATATTGTCCTTGGCTGTCTGTGAACTGTTCAACTAGGAAGGCTGGGGACTGAATGCCGTCCAGATAGTCTAGCTTCTTACAAGGGCTGTGAGTATTACCCTCAATTGTCCTTTCACAGTCTTGAGCATTAACACTTTTGCCCGATGCAAGACCCACAATAATGGCGAGACAGACGAGTACAAGAAGTGCTCTATTCATCAGCCACCTCTGCCCTTAAACAGTTCACAATGGCCGGCTGGTTGGCTTGAAGTTGGAAGTCTTCGGGACGCAACGGCCTGTCCAAGCCTAACGCTTGCTCGACGCACTCCGATACCCGCCTTATTGGCGTGAGGTCGTTTTCCCACTCAGTTACCAACCCTTCAACCCGGTCGTCGTGAACGCTTACCGGCTGCTCGCTGGGAGTATTGATGCTGACTGTAGGAAGGGCATCTGAAAACTGGGATGCACCAATGGAACCATCTCCTCGCTCAGTAGGAGTTGCTTCCTGAGCAGAATCAGCGATGTGCGTTGGTGGTGTGACCGTACCCATCGGGTTGTCAGCAACGCTGCTGCAAGCCACCATAGGGATTAGATAAAGTCCGACAACCACAGTTATGACTTTAGCAAACAATTTTGTTCATCCGGAATTGATTAGCTGCCTCTGGCTTCTGTGAGGAGGTGCGCCCTAAACTACCCCCAATACCGTCAGACGCTCCCTGTTCTGGCTGGTGACGTTCTCGATGACGCAGGCCATCGGAATAAACGTCAAGCAGATTTGTGCCGCTTAATTTTGCTTGTCGTCAATCCTATCAGAGAGTCAACGTGAACCTCAACTCGGAGATGCCAGGGTAGAGAGCCGAAATTGCATGGGGGTAACGGACTGAGGTGGACCCCATCATTGGACAGGATCAGGGCCGAATTAAGTGAGAATCCCGGCGCTCCTGCCAATGATTGGGTCCCCTTTTCCGGTGAACACCTCCTTCGATTAGACTCCTCTTCCACGGCTTTCTGCTCCCCATAGAACACCTCGGCCGGAGTCCGGTAGCCCAGGGCCTGATGGGGCCTGAGCCCATTGTAGAACCGGAAATAGTCTTCCAGCCCCCGCTGGGCCTCCAGTACGCTGGCGTAGGCTTTCAGGTACACCTCCTCGTACTTCACCGTCCGCCATAGCCGCTCCACGAAGATGTTGTCCTGGTACCTTCCCTTGCCGTCCATACTGATCCTCACGCCCCGGTCCTGCAGCACCTGGGTGAACTCCAGGCTGGTGAACTGGCTCCCCTGATCGGTATTGAACACCTCGGGCCGGCCCTGGCCCAGAGCCTCTTCCAGCGCCTCGGCGCAGAAGCCGGCCTCCAGGGTGTTGGACAACCGCCAGGACACGACGTACCGGCTGTGCCAGTCCATCACCGCCACCAGGTAGAGGAACCCCCGGGCCATGGGCAGGTAGGTGATGTCCGCGGCCCATACCCCTGCCTTCGCAGGGGCAGGCTCTGGTTGGGCCGGGTGATTTTGGCATTCCGCAGCAGGTAGGGATAGACCGGGTGCTCCGGCGACCTCCGGCTGGTGCTGGGACGGCGGTAGATGGCCCGCAGCCCCATGGCCCGCATCAGCCGCTGCACCCGCTTCCGGCTCACCGGCATCCCCTGCCGCTCCAGCCAGGCCTTCATCCGCCTGGACCCAAAGAAGGGCGTCTCCAGGTACTGCCGGTCGATCTCCCCCATCAGGGACAGGTCCTCTGGCGATGCAGCCCGGGGACGGTAGTAGAGGCTGGAACGGCTGACCCCCAGCAGCGCGCACTGCCGCACCAGGGACAGGGACGGATGCTGCCGGTCCACCATCTGCCGCCGCCGGGCCGGACTCATGGACCGGACCTCTCCGCCAAGAAATCCCGCTCCACCTTCAGCCGGCCGATCTCCTGGTACAGGCGCGCGACCAGGGTGGCGTCCTTCTTCGACTGCTGGTCATTGCCGTTGCTGAAGACCCCGGAGGCGCCCTCGGTGAGTGCCTTCTTCCAGGCCTGAATCTGTCCGGGGTGGACTTCATGCCTGGCGGCCAGCTGGGCCACCGTCTCCTGACCCTTCAGCGCCTCCAGCGCCACCTTGGCCTTGAAAGCTGGGCTGTGTTTCCTGCGTCCTTGCGACATTCCCTGCTCCTTCACGACAGCAACCGCTGCCCTCAGTTTAGGAGCGGGACTCTCCACTTAGCCACGTGTACAAATTTCCGGATCCCCCTCAGTTTCGTGACCCCACAGAACGACACCGCCATGCGTTGGAGCGACGGTTTGGGAATGCTTAGCCGGGTTGTGGGGCCAGAATCTCACGATGGGTTAGAAATGCTGTTTCCTTCTCTACCTCTGTGGTTACGATTCACTATCTCTGCCCCTTGCCATCTACGGTGGGGGCGATTCTTTGGTGCCGTATTCTGCTCGTGCCGGACGTGATGCTGACGAGGTTTAGAGGGTAAGGAACCCCCTAATCCGGTCCCCAGGGATGCGGAAGGTTCGGAAAAATTGCGTAATGTAAGGCGGCCTTCCAAAAACCCACTCTCTCTTGGATGGAGAACGCCCTCTCTACGCGAGGATGGAAGGGATTGAGACTCCACGCCCTGTACGTTTGGCTCATATACAAGGCGAAAGGCTCTTGGAAAGCGTCTACCTCTTGGTATTCTTCCATAAAAACCCCGACGGTTTCTACGGGAACCTTGTCAAGGCAGTCAGCAAAACAGTCTGCAGTGGGGTTTCCTTCGAGAAAATCCCGGACCATGTTCTTGTTGTGATCTAGCAATCCCAATTCGGTATTGGGGTGTCGCTGGGCGAAACCCAACCACGCGGCGGAGAGAGCTCTGAGCATTCTCTCGGTACCATCAAGAGGATTGCCGCATTGAGTACAAAATCTGTCTTGTTCGCCGACCTGGCTCCCGCATTGGACACACGACGAATTTTCCATCATAAGCAAGGCTTCGGTCCTCACGAGACCAACTCCATCCCCTGATTGGTTTAGAGACGCCACCTTATTGTATGGTCGTGGCAAGGCAGAAACCAGAGGCGAGTGCATTCCGCCTTAGTAAGCACGGTATTTCGGTCGAAGGAACACTGAGAACCTAACCACACAGCAACGGGTGGTTCCGGCATCACCAACGCCGGAACCACTTTCCCTTTCGTGCGCGTGAAACTACCAATAGTAATCGAACCCCAACTACTGCCCAACTATTCCCGGCAGTGCCTAGGTATGGTAGCGTAGCCCCATGGCAGGCCAGAAGGGTTGGCATTGGACTGTCAGCCCCAGTTAACGGAACAGAAATTCCATCTTGCGAGCCCATTTGCATGTCCACACCACAACCCAACCGAGATCTTGGGTTCCTGCCTGCAGCCCGCCGCAACCGGCAGAACCCAACCCAAACGCGGCCAGATACGTTCATAGAACTCCTCAGCACACTTGACCGCTGGGCAATGACCTCAGCTCTGTCACTACTCGCTAACGAAGACCTCGACAATTCAGACAGAATACAAGTAGCCCGATACGTCAACAGAGCCGGCGCACTGGCTACCGAGATCAACAGCGCAATGAACACCCCTTCCCAGCGCAACATATCCGCGGAGCAACTCCAGGAACGTACCAACCGAGAGATGAGACGTTTCCGTGAAGCTGACGAAGTAGACATCGACAGCAACGGTCACGTCCTCCTGATCACTGGCCGTTGGGACAACCAACCTCAGCAAACGATCTCAGCTCGACAGGCTATAGTCGAAATCAACAGCGACACATTCGATTACTTCATCATCCCTGATGACGGCTATCGAATGATCCTGCCCTTTATCGATGAACACGGAAACACCTTTCTCCGCCTCCGCCCCTAGTTCCCCCAGCCACCTTCTCCTTTGCCCCTCCAAACCGGGCCGGGTCAGGCCGGTTCATACCGAGTTTGGCTGTAATGGAATGGGCGGAGTTACATTGGACCAAGCAGGCGGATTGACCAGTTGAAAAACGACTGTTGAAAAGTGGACCGCCCGCCGCCATCCACAGATTCGAAAGAGAGCCAATGGACGGCGCCAGGGATGTTCCAAGTGGAAGTGTACCCGCGGGTACACCTCATTCTGTCCGCTAGCTATTCGACCAGAGGACAACCAACAGGGTCGATATTTTGACGGTACATTTCCTGATGGGAGATGACTTCGAGATTACGAAATTAGCGAATACTTCATTTTGGGAACGGAGGCCCTTAACTCGGATTTCCATTAGGCCGAACCATGCCCGTCAAGCCGAGGAAAAGGATTACGACCAGTCCAATCTGACCGTGAGGCTGAATAGGGAGTGGGACGAAGAAAGTCACGTCCCGACTTGCCAGAAGGAACGGTAGGGTCACGCTATCTTCCTGACCATCCAGCACATATCTTCCATCTGGCCCAACATCACCTTTACCAGAGCGGCTGCCTGAAGGGTCAGAGCAGAAATTATGCTGTGCAGGGCAATCCCGCGAAATCCCCTGACGCAATGCCGTTCCAGCCGCCGGGACTCCTTTATACCCTTGAACACCCGCTCAATGGCCTGTCGCTTGGTGTAGAGGGCTTTCCACTCCGGCCCATCCCGCCGGATAACCCCGAACAAGCGGATGTTCTCTTTGGGGTCCTGCCAGCACTCGGCATCGCAGTACAGGATGCCGCCCCGTCCCGACTCTTGCAGGTGGCACCCCTCCTTCCGGCAAGGGTACAGGTGACCCTTCTCCGGGTCACACCTAACTTATTCCATCGGGACTCCGCCCAAGCGGTAGTTGAAGAAGCAACCGCATTCGACTACATTCTCGGCCCTACCGATTTTTCCGACCAGATGGGAGCCGCCGTGTTTGCTCTCATCGCTGCCAGCCTTCTGTTTATCCCACCGGCTCGCGGAGAAGCAGGCGAACAAGACCCGGACAAGACCTTTGACGCTCTAATTCGCGTCTTCGGGTCGGGAAATGCGTTTCTTGCCGCTTGGTATTGGTTCATGGATGCCACAAGCAACAAACCCGGCGCGTACCTATCGGCGGTACTGCTTATATGTGGGGTGATGCTGGGGATTGCCCTGTTGGTAGGCGACTGGTTTCCTGTTTTGTTAGCTAAGGATTTCTTGGTTTGGAGGTTTAGAGGGACCCGACCGCCGGAGGATTAGGCCGGGGGAGTATCCCCCGATAATAGCCGTTGGACTATCAGTGGTACAGCCGCTTTCATTGTACCCAGGGTTAATCCTAAGCCTTTAGACACAATCTCCTGTTTGGCTCTTTCACGTATGCCCTTGGATCGATAAGTTCCAATGAAGTCATGCCCTGCCCAATTCAATGATTTGGGGTAATACTCCATAGGATGATTGAGGTCTCGCGCATCCCAAACCTCAATCAAGCCTTCCTCAGACAACAACCACGAGTGGTAGCCAAACTTTTCCTTGGACACATCGAACCCGGATGCTGCCAAATCGTCCAAGTCGAGCACAGATTTTTCGTGGTCAGCCATTGCCTGTAATATGTCTAGGGCGTAATCAATATCCAGTTCCATTCTCCATCCCCTTCAGTTTTGATAGCCGCAAATTGAAATTCTGCATCTATACATAACAAATATGAGGGAGTTTTGCACTTGCCTCTGCCGTTAATCTCACGTTGACGCCCCAGCGCCGAAGCATTAGGATTCACGAGTTGTGTGCTGGGAATAGTACGCTACCTCTGGTTGGCGCGGCCTGTTCTATGGGGCCGCGCCAATTAGTTACATGAGATCTAAGGTTCGGTATGGGACGCCAGCGGGGAGAAAACGACGAGATCGGCAAGGATGATGTGGATGTGGCTGCCGCCATCACGGGACACAATACCGGGTCGGCCGCCGCCGATCTGGGAGGAGCAGCGGGGTTGGCTATCGGAGTCGGAGCAACAGCCGTCCCTGTGGTTGCCTTGGCAGTCGGTGCCGCCGCGTTCTTGGGTTGGAAGGCCATCAAGGCGATCAAGAAAAAGCGGCAATAACGCCGCCCAGGTGGGGCGCGGCCGATGCTAATGACGGCGTTGGGCTCGATGAGGACCGGGCTGGTGGTGTTCTGCACCATGTTGATGGTTGTGGAAACGATGGCGACGTTGCGGAGGGTGTAAGAAGGGGCGGGCTTCCCCTAGCTGAATGCCGGTTTTCCAACGCGGTAAGGTCAGACGCACACCGTAACGCTCGCGGTCCTCCAGTATTAAGAAGGGTTCTTCCCCGGGTTCCTCATCCTGTACTCTGTCCTCCCGGTTGGGCTGGCGATATTGGTTGGGGCCGTGCGCGCCGCCTACCTTCCGGGTGTGCAGACGGCGATGACGGGGTTGTTCGGGGCGTTCATCGGGCTTGTGTCGGTGTTGGTGAATTTCGCTTGGATGGTGGCCTTGGTGGAACCCGAGCATTCTCTGGGGATCAGTTGGGACTCCGAGATGGGATTCACCGTCGTGCCGCGCGTCACGGCAGCATTGGGACCGGTTGCGACTTGGCTCCTATGCAGACTGGTACGGGAGTAAGAAAAGGCATCGGCCGCAGGCCGCGCCGACAACCAGGTTTGGAGGATAACGCCCAGCCCTAACATTGAAGGCCGCCACCGTTTGGTTGAGGGCCTTAACCTAGATACGGATGCCTGCTAACAACAAAGGGTGGGCGATGGAAGAGACCGGTCAGCCTGACTATGACGCCCGAACTCACCCAAAGACAAGGAGGACCGATCTGGAAATCGTAGACGGCTCCTACGACAAGGATAATGGTGCGCCGGGGTTGGCTGTCAAGTAACTTGGGTGCAGGCCCGATCAAATCGCTCATGGAGAGAGCCGAGGCTGAAACCCCTGGGGCAACGCCTGGGATGCTGGTGACATTTCTGAGGGGGAATTGAGCATCAGCGTGAAACGCTGGGGACCGGAACTGGAAATCGGCGACGTCCTTCGGCGAAGGGACGACCTGGGGGTTCGTGCCGGGATCAGCCGGATCAACGAGGAACGGGAAGCAGATCGATGGGAACGCCAACGCCGACGGAAGCCCGTCAACGAGACTGGGGCAGTGCAGCAACCCCAATATCGAGATGGTTGTGGGCGCCATGGACACGACATGAAGCTCCGTTAGCCCGAGGTGCCAGGGACGAAAGGCTCGCGTCGCAACGGATGCGCTTGGTTTAGCGAGATGCGCACTTTCCAAATCGTCGGCATTTGCACCTTTGGTGCGGTCCTGTTGCTGGGCGTGTTGACCGCCTGTAGTGGGTTGGCGCTGTCCCGCTCCCACGAAACCTTGCCGACGCCGACTCAGGCCCCGGATCGGCCACATTGGTCGAAACGGGAAGCGATTGCCGTCGTCCAAACCCAATTATCACAAACTCCGGCAGGTCCAGGCGGTGGAACGTGCGGCGGATACGCGCACGGTCTTGTGTTGCAGGGCAGCCAATGGGACGCCCAGTACGCTGGGCGGGGCGAATGGGAGGTCACGCTTTCATGGTTCAATGGGGACGGGCATTTCCGTTGGTGGGCCTACGAGCGCACAAACTCCATCAGCCCCGACCACGATGATGACCTTGCAATAATTCTGGCGGGGTGTTGAACCTAGCGTTGGCCCAGAGCAATGACAGCACATAATGGACAGGATGGGTGTTATCCTGGGCCCTAGCCCTTTTTCAAATGTTGGAAATTCGAAGGAGCCGGAGATGGAAAACCTGGACCTGGGATACCGCGTGATGGTCTTGCTGCAGCACCCGGACGCCGACATTGGCTGCCCGTTGAACCTTCATGGGCAGCAAAGTTTCTGCCCGTTGGATGACTTGTGCCGCGAATGGGGAACCGAAACCGTTTATGTCCATTTCTGCCAGTTGGAAGCCTATGGGTTGGTTGGGCGCGGCGGCGATCCTCCGCGCTATGTCGTGACGCCGGAGGGCGCGGCTTTTCTAAGCGAAATCGGGGAACGGGGCGGGTGGGATTTGGTCAAGAGGCGCGTCGTCGAACAGCCGGTGAGGCCCATCATGTACGAGGTGTGCCAGTGGGTCATGGACCGCGCACCGCGGCCATCCTAGCTGTGCCACCGCATGGGCGTCACCATCTCCTCCGGGTGGGGTTCCTATTTCAGCTGGTCAATCCGCCTGCCTGGAACACTTTCCCGCCGCCATTGACACGTAAGCATCAGGACTGTGCCCCGGGACCCTGAAAGGGAGACTCCTGCAGGGTCCCGGCGCCGGCGGATAAACTGGACTTCTCCCCCCTGGCGGCCTCCGCCCGTCATCTACGATGCGCATGATCAGGAGGTGGTCGGAAAAAATAAAAGGGGGTACTGAATCTGGGAACAGGTCAATGGTGAGAGGCGAGAATGGCAGACAGCAGAACAACAACCCCTGGGTTTGCAGAGCGCACACGACGCAACTTGGAGTTGGCGAAAGCCTCCTTCGACTCACAAGAAGACTTCCACGTTGTAACTCAACTGGTGAATTCTCTCCTAGGTATAGTTGTGGTTCCTTGGCAACGGCATACAGAAAAAGGCGAACAGGATTTTGAGTCGGGTGTCAGTCAAGACCTCTTTCATCGGGGATGGCCGAACTGGACCTTTACGGGGAAGGACAAAGGAAGGGAGAGCGAAAACCTGAAAGACCTTGTCGGGAACTTGAGAATCGCCGCCGCCCACGGCCACTATACTTTCTCAGGGAATCCCGATTCCCGCTACCTGCATGAAGTGACAATTAAGGTCGGGAATGGAGCGCCCAACAGTTCGCCATGGAGTTATGAAATCAGGGGAGATAAACTGTACGACTTCTGTATCAAGCTCTCGGAGTACCTGGAGAAGCCCAGAGGCTGAACCGCGGACAGTTGCCCACGATCTCCCCCATCTACATCAAGGGCCTTTCGACACTCTGTGGGGTACCTCGCCTCCCGAAGGAAAAGCCCCGCAGACATGACGGGGCCTGGAAACCATAACTTCGGCGACGGTGTACCTATAACTGATTACACCGCGATTTGGAACCTGATCTGAAAGGTTCTTGATTTTATCCAGTTTGGTGGGCCTGAGGGGACGGTAGATGGCACCGTCTTCGAGATGTGGCTGGGAAAGCTCGCAGCCTAATAGGCCCCCGGTCTCAGGTAGTATGGCTCAACAGGGCGGAGGAGCGCAAGCCGAGGAGCCGGTCTAGCCGACGCACCACCGGGATCCCCGGTCTGCGGTCCTCCCAACGTTCCTCTGTTCGAGGCCCCATACGCGGGGCCTTCGCCATTGTCCCGAAATCGCCAGTTGTCGTAAAATGATCCTGTAGAAGAACTCCTTTAGGGGGAAGAATGACTAACGCAAAAACCCCGGCCAGCCAGCGTAGGCCCAAGGAGGAAACTACCCGGCTCGGCAGGGAAATATACGAGCGGGACATCAAGGCGCAGGTGGAAGCCGACCACCATGGAGAGTACATCGCCGTCGATGTCGAGACCGGGGGCTGGGCCATGTCCGATGACGTGCTCGCTGCGGCGGAGCGTCTGTGGACGCAGCGCCCCGACGCAGTTGACGTCTACCTGCTTCGGGTCGGGTACCGGGCGTTGCATCACTTTGGGGGCAGGCCCTGGCGGAGAGCAGAGTGATTGAAGGAGTCGTGAACTCCGCCTACGAAGCCGTCATACCCCTTTCTCTGCAAGGCCCGGCGGGTCAGGCGCAGCAGGTCGAGGCAGTGATAGACACCGGCTTCACCGGATTCCTGACGCTGCCGCCTTCGCTTGTGGCTGAGTTGGGATTGGTCTTCAAGGGCACCAGCGAGGGGACTCTGGCAGACGGAAGCGGAGTGTCGTTTGACGCCTACGACGCCACGGTGCTCTGGGAAGGCGTGCCGAGAGTCGTACTGATCGACGAAGCGGATACCACCCCGCTGGTGGGTATGTTGTTGCTCGACAGGCACAACCTGAACATCGACGTAGAGGACGGCGGGCGGGTCGTTATACGGGCGAAGGCGTAGCAAGTTCACGGTCCCAGATGCCTCGATAGGCTGCCGAGCCACCTCTAGAAGATTGAGGAATCTGCCGAATCGGTAGTGGGCCAAGGCGCACTGAATTGCCAATCTTTCGCTGGGAGGTTCTGATCTAAGCAATGGCCTGCCAGCAGCAGAGGACAAGCTACGCCAGCGTCCAGGGGGGCCATGGGAGGACCAGATGTCCATGTGGACTAGAGCGATCGAAAGCGTGTCGCAGCAGGTGGTGCGCATCTCTAGTGGTGACACGCGGGGAACCGGCTTCGTCAGCTATGGCCGCCAGCGGGGAACGCGGATCATTGCGACTGCTCAGCACGTTGTGGAGTCCGCCATCAGCAACGAGTCTCCAATCCACGTTGGGCACGGTCAGCAGGTTTTGACCCTGGGAAGCAGCGGCCTGAACCGTAGGTTCGTTCACAAGACGACCGAGGGAGTGGACTCGGCCATCCTGGCTTTCGTTGCGAACGAACTACCTCAGCCGACCGTTCCCATCTTGGATCCTGCGAGTCCTGCTGAACTAGGCCACATCAAGGTTGGCACTGAGGTGGGATGGCTGGGTTTCCCGGCTCTTAGGACTGTCAATGGGCTCTGCTTCTTCTCGGGCAGGATCAGCATGATCGACCCGCACGGCCGGTATCTTCTTGACGGAACCAATGTTCACGGATGCAGTGGCGGTCCGGCATTCTGCGTTACTTCCGACGGTCCCCGCATCATAGGAGTCGTCACCAACTACTTCCCTAATGAGAACTTCCGCGACACGGAGAACAAGCTCATCGGCCTTGCTCCCGGGCTTACGGCGATTGCCGACGTCACGAACTACAAGGGCATTGAGGCGGCACTCAACAAACTTCCAGACCACAGGGGGCAGGAGCAGACCGTCAGCATCAAGCTGGACGAGTGCGCCAAGTGCGGGGCAGAACTCGTGAAGGGAACGTACCCACGTGAGCGGACTCCTACTCTGTTGTGTAGCAAGGGCTGTGGTCCCTTGATTGATCTACTGGACGAACCTCTGATCAACGCCTTTCCCGGTGGAGCACGCAGTCTCAACCAACTGCTCTACGAAAGTCACGAAAGCGTCATGTAGCGAAGGGCGGCAGCGTCGAGGAGTTGGAGGCTTTCTTAGACGGCCGCCGTCTCCCCCTCGCTCATCCGATAGCCGACGCGGGGTTCGGTGAATATGTACCTGGGGTCGGCGCCATCGTCGCCCAGCTTGCCGCGGAGCCTCCTCACCATGTCCCGCACCAGCCAGGGCTCGCCGACCTTCTCCAGACCCCAGATTCGCTGGAGCAGCACGGCGTGGGTCAGCGTGCGGGGGGCGTGGACCGAAAGCTCGTAGAGCAGCGCGTACTCCGTGGCCGTCAGCTCCACCGGCTCCCCGTCCACCCTCACCCGGCGCTGGGCGTAGTCGATGCCCAGCCCTCCGACTGCGTAGGGTCCTGACGGCTCGCCCTGGAAGGGCTCCAGACGCTACCTGAGCGCCGCCCTGATCCTCGCCGCCAGCTCCGTCGGCGAGAAGGGCTTGACCACGTAGTCCACCGCCCCCATGTCGAGGGCGCGGGCGACGGTCTCGTCCTGGCCGTACACCGACAGGAAGATGACCGGCACGTCCGCGGTCTTCCGTATGTCGTTCATCAGCTCGACGCCGTCGCTCCCCGGCAGCACCAGGTCCAGCAATACCAGGTGGGGCTTCTCCTCTGATACGAGTCGGGGCACGTCGGCGGGGTCGCCCGTCGCGATGGGCGCGTAGCCCGCCCTGGTGAGAACGTCCCGGACGTACCGCAGGTCCTGGGGGTTGTCGTCTACGGCCAGGACGCGGATTCTGGACGTGCGCCGCGAGCCGGTGGAGGCGGAATCGGGAGCCGTAGTCGCGGACTGTTCGACTGCCGGGAGGGTGAACGTGAACCGCGCCCCCAGGCCCGGCCCGTCGCTCTCGGCCCAGATGCGTCCCCCGTGGGCTTCGACGATGCCCTTGCAGATGGCGAGGCCAAGGCCCGACCCTTCGACGCCGGATGCCGTCGCCACGCCGGGCGCCCGCGAGAACTTGCGGAACAGCTCCGGCAGAAGCTCCGCCGGTATGCCCCTGCCCCGGTCGGCGACGGAGACCGCGACGTGGACCCCGTCCCGCACCGCGCTCACCGTGATGGGCGACCCCTCGGCGGAGTACCCGGCGGCGTTGGAGAGCAGGTTGCCCAGCACCTGGACGATGCGCCGCCTGTCGGCCAGCGCCATCGGCAGGTCCGCCGCCAGCTCCACGTCCAGGGGGTTCCTCCCGCTTCCGGTGACGAACCGGCCCCCGGCCTCCTCCACCATCAGGCGCAGGTCGGCGGGCTCCGGGTCCACGGGGAGGGCGCCCGTCTCGATGCGGGCCACGTCCAGCAGGTCGCCGATGAGGTACTGCATGTGGTCGACCTGCTGGTCCATGATGCGGTGGAACTGGGCGGCCACGGCGGGGTCCATGTCGGGGCCGCTGAGCAGGGAGGTGGTGGAGCCCTTGACCGTGGCCAGGGGCGTGCGCAGCTCGTGGCTCACCATGGCCAGGAACTCCGCCCGCAGCCGCTCCTGCTCCTCCAGGGGCGTCATGTCCTGCAGGGTGATGACGAAGGACGCCACCTGCCCGTCCTCGGCGTGGATGGGGGAGGCGTTGATCAGGAGGTTGACGCTGCGCCCGTCGGGGACCCTGAGCGCGATCTCCTCGGCCCGCACCGTGTCCCCGGTCCTGAGCACCTCCGCCAGGGGGAACTCCAGCAGGGAGACCTCCCGGCCGTCGGAGCGCACGCAGGTCACCTCGTGGAGGATGTCCTCCGGCCCCTGGCCCTCGTCCAGCAGGCCCTCCACCAGGCGGGCGGCCTCCCGGTTGAAGGACACCGGCGCTCCCGCCCGGGCGTCGAGGACCACGACGCCCACCGGCGAGGTGTTCACCAGCGTCTCCAGGTCCGCCCTGGCCTGCCGCTCCTCCCGGTGGGTGCGGGCGTTGGCGATGACCAGCGCCGCCTGGGAGGCGAACATCACCAGGGTCTCCTCGTCCTCCTTCGTGAACTCCTCCCCGTCCTCCCGGTCGCCCACGAAGACGTGGCCCACCCGGACGCCCCGGTGGAACATGGGCGCCGCCATGAAGCGGTAGACCGGCCCCACCGCCGGGGGAGGGGTGAAATCGGCGAACCCCAGGCCCTGGACGTGCGCCGCCAGATCGGGAATGCGCAGCGGCTCGGAGATGCCGGTCAGGGTCTGGAAGATGCGCAACCCCTCCGGCATGAGCCAGACCTGCTCCGACTCCTCGCCGCTCAGCCCCGACGAGAGGAACTCCCGCGGCGCGCCGTCGTCGTCGAGGAGGGTCATCACCCCGTGGCGGGCGCCGGTCAGGGAGCGGGCCGAGTCCAGCGCCCCCTGGAGCACCTGGTCGAAGTCCAGGCTCTCGTTGATGCGCCGGCTGGCCTCGCTCAGGCGCGACAGGCGCTCCCGCAGCGCCTTGTTCTCCCGGCGCAGCTCGTCTGAACTCACCGAATCGTACCTCCTGGGTTGGGGATGACGGGGCCGTTTCCGGCCCCGGATGCACTGGAAGTCTCCACGGAATTGTACACCATCATCCACAACAACATCCATAAAAGAAGGGGTAAAAACCACGTGGAGGCGATGGGTAGGCTGGTATGGTTTTGCTGGGACTGTGCGCCTCCGCTCGCACGGAGGGCGCTGGCCGCCGCCTGGACTGGCCGGAGACTTGGAATCGACCGCTCCGCCGCCGGGGTTGGCGGGTTCATCCGGACCGAATGAAGCAGACCGTTGGCGATAGGCAGGAGGGACGATAGCAATGTTCGACACCGGGAGCAACAGCAGCAGAGTGCGCCGCCTGCTTCGAGCGGCCATGCCTACCCCCCCCCCCCCCCCCCGAACCTTCGTTCTGGTCTAGCCCTCCGCCT